>NZ_JBDVGW010000013.1:0-992350 GCF_039940335.1 Marinomonas sp.
TCGCTGTTCACCGCCGCCGCACCAAGTGCCGTCAAGGTCACCGAACCGGTGGCTGGGTCGATCTCAAAGTAACCCTCTTCGTTGCCGCTGCTGATGCTGAACGTAACCGTATCGCCATCTAGGTCAGTGGCAGTGAAGGTCGCCACCGTATCCCCTGCGTTCGCTAGGTTCTCGGTTAAGGTAGAACCCTCGCTCGCAGCAATGGTTGGGGCGTCGTTTGTACCATTAATGGTAATAGTAACCGAGTGCGTATCACCACCAACTGAAGTAACAGTAATTGTATCTGTAAGTGTTGTCCCAACACCCAACCCTTGAACAGAAGGAGAGTCTATTAGGTTATAAGTCCATTCACCATTATCATTAATTGAAAACGTACCAAAGGTGCTCGAAACATCATTTTGCTCAACGAAGCTTGCTTCATTTGCATCATCATCGCTGATTGTTAATGTGCCAGTGACAAGTGACAGAACATCCTCTGTTACATCACCAATATCTGTACCAGCAATAATTGCTCCAACACTAATACCTATGACATTAAAGTTGAGACTTGCGGTAGCTGAAGCACCTTGCTCATCTGTAACAGTCAAAGTCGTGCTAAGACTTAATAATTCACCTGTCTTCAAATAGGCGTAATCTGTCGCATCAAAGCTGTAACTACCATCAGAGTTGATAGTTAAACCAGTAATATCTTCACTTAGAGTATAGGTTAGTGATTCACCTGTAGGTAAATCCACATCTTCTGCATCTACTCTTCCATTAAATACAGATGTCTCAAGTACATACTGTGACAATCCCTCAACGCTTGGTAAATCGTTCGTCCCGGTTACGGTAAATGTTAGCTGGGCAACATCCTGATTACCCATAGTATCTTCTACTACTATGTTTACTAGAATGTCTTGTACTTCACCTGCCGAAAGGTAGTCATAAGAGGCAGTATCAAGTGCGTAATTACCAGACTCATCGATACTAAACCCTGCAGGAGCAGTTCCTGCAACAAAATATGTCAAGTTGCCCTGATCAACAAGATCGGTATCCGTAACATCAATCGTTCCTAGTGATATCTCGTTTTCTACGAGAGTTGCAACGGCATCCTGAGCCTCTGGCGCCAAGTTAATCTCATAAGCATGATCAATCGAAGCTACACCTTTATCTCCATTTTCATTATAAGCTATAGCATTGGCTTCAATTGTTAGATCACCATCTGCAATCAGCACCTCTGTTGGCACATCAATTGAGAACACTCCATCACTGGATGTGTTAACGCTGAATGCTTGACCATTAATATTTAGGCTAATCACTGCCAAAGCGAAGTCGTCACCACTTAAGGTTCCCGTCACCGCATATGTCTCTGCGGTTTCGCTTGCATTCAATATATTATCTTCGGTGATATCATCTAGCGACAGGCTCACAGTAAGCGCTGTTTCACCATCATTATCAAAGATACGCAACGAGCCTTGCATATCACCAAGCACAGCTTCGCCTGTTACGTTTGATAAAGTAACAAACGCCATTTCCATGTTTTCGACATCAAGGTCATCCATAATTGGAACTTGAATGACAACAGATGTTTGCCCTGCAGGAATGGTCACGGTTCCTTTGGCATTTTCATAGTCTTCTCCAGCTGTCGCCCCCATCCCCAGCACATCATAATCAACTGTCACATCCGTATCAGAAGGAGTACTTAGGGATACAGTAAATTCTGCGTACTCTTGACCTTCTATTGCATAAACATAATCAATGGAAACAACAGAATCTGTCGTATCAACAGTGTCGTTATCAGTAATCTCTATGTTAATTTCTTCGTCGTAGAAGTGCTCCCCTGTGATGACGGCATTGAGGTATTCAGTACCTTCGAGCTCTACATCATCAAAAAGAGGAATTCGCACTTCTATTGAACTGGCGTTAGCGGGTAGTTCGACACCGAAGGTAGGCCAAGCCACATCACCAATAAACTCAACAGAATTAAGTGTGGCCGACAACCAGGTCTCCCCACCGTCAGTGGAGTATTCAAAGGGCATACTAAAGTCGTCAGCATATTCGGCAATCTGCTTGCCAAGCTCTCCACTTAACAATTCACTGGTAAAGGTTACATTAAGAGATTGAGCCTCATTAAAAGTGAGCGTACTACTCAAGGTAAATTGAGCGTAATCATCGCCTTCTGATACTGGGGTTGTAATATTGGTAGATAGGTGAGATTTTTCTTGATCTACGGCCGCTGAAGAACTTTCTGAATATGAAGCCGTCCAGTCGTTAACAGTAAAATCAAAATTTAAGCCTTCCAAGTCATAAGGTGTTAACTCTTCAAGCTTTTCATCGTCAATATGAATAGTGTAAGTGCCGTCTTCATTATCAACAAGCTCACCCAAACCTTCAAATTCTGCCCCTAAGGACACATCGGTAACAGCAAGGTTTTCAGAAAACACCTGATTCACCACAACACCATTCACCAGATCTGACACTTTGAAAGTAAGCTCACCATTTGATTTCACATCGCTATAATTGTACTCAACTGTGCCTTGGTTAAACTCAATGGTGTCTGGCGTTCTTTCATCGAATTCTTCTGGCGTGCGGTCGTCGGCAGCGAAAGCTTCAATATTTTCAGCGACATGTTCCATAGCAATGGTTTCAAACTCGTTAACATCTAAGCCATCTGCTATCTCAGATTCACGTGTGAATTCAATACTCAAGGTCGCCAACAGATCAGATAGATCTTCTTTATCCATTTCTTCAATATTTAAGTCGACATCTGCCAAAGCCGTTCTGGTTGCTTCAGAAATAGAAATAACACCACTAACTTCATCATAATTCACTAAATCATTGGTTTGTAGTACGCCATCGTCATCGTTTGCTCCTGTATCACTATCCTTCAAACCCTCTTGTATGGCTTGCAAAAAGATCGCCATATTCTCAACATAATTGCTATTCACATCGCTTAATTCTGTATCTGCAATATCCTGCAAGAACAAGTACTGACCTTCAATTTCATCTGAAGTAACACTACCAACGACGACACCACCTACTGAGAAAGTAATGGTGTCTCCTTCGCGGTAATCAAAAGATCCATCACCATTCGCACCAGTCAAGCCAGTCAAGCCACTAGACGTGGTATAAGTTAATCCGTTGACGAGGCCGTCGACAAAATAGCTGGTAAAGATAGGAGCAGGAGCAGCCGTTTCAGCGGCCTCACTATCATCAGAGGACAGAGAGGCTAATGTTCCAAAACGACTACCAGCTTCACTGTCTGCACCATTATAAGTAAAGCTAACTCGTGCCGTATAAACCGCATCCGTGTCGTAACCAAAATCAGGTTGGAAAAGTGTATCAAAACCACCACCTATTGAGCCCTCACCTTGATTACGAGCAATAGTTACATTAACGGCATTTTCATCGTCATATTCACCCGACTCTTCACCCGCCGCTGGAGCTTCTTGTATTTGGGTAGGGTCAGCACCGTCTTGCAATATCGCATCTTGTAAAGCTTCAGCCTCTGCGGCAGACTCTGCGGCAAGCGCGTCTAGATCACCTTGGTTATATACTTCACCATTAATATCAATGAGATCACTGGTTCCGAACAGTACGTCCTCAGTCACCCCATCAAAGAAAACAATTTTTCCTCCTGTGGTATTATTCGCAACAAACTTATCCCCAAAGAAAATCACCCCACCATTAAGTACGGTTCTTACCTCACCACTGGCAGACTGAACCTCAACACTACCGTTATTAATTTCTAAGTAGCCAATAGGCTTAACATTTGCGTCAGTAATTGGAGTTTGATTGTCGCTCATAACATTCACCTTAAAGTTGGTAAAAAAATTAGTTCCATAATTACTACTAATAGTACAAACCAAAACACACAAATCACATTGTACTTTGGTACAGTTTTGTACCCATCGTTACACAACAGAACACTTGAAACACTTATTTTTCTTTACAAACAAACAAAACCTGCGTATGGGCCATCATCCTATTTGCCATCACCCACCTCTCAATCTATAATCCGCATCAACTAATATTTAGCCAAGCGCAGTCTAGGCATAAATATTTTTTATACTTATAAATTGTGTAAACGTTCCGTTTTTTAATTTAATCGTCGATTACGCATTTATTCCCCTCCTTTCCAAAATTCTTTCAGCACTCAGAAGGTAATAATGATCGACACAATAAAACGAGATTGGCTCTCAAACATAAAGGGCGACTCTTTAGCAGGTACGGTTGTGGCACTGGCCTTGATCCCAGAAGCCATTGCTTTTTCTATCATTGCAGGGGTAGATCCTAAAATAGGCTTATACGCTTCTTTCTGTATTGCTGTAGTTATTTCTATTGTAGGCGGACGACCAGGAATGATTTCTGCGGCCACTGGTGCCATGGCACTATTGATGGTGACGCTCGTCAAAGAACACGGTTTGCAATACTTGCTCGCAGCAACGTTGCTCACGGGTGTCATTCAAATCATCGCTGGGTACATCAAACTCGGAACCTTAATGCGGTTTGTCTCCCGCTCTGTGGTGACAGGCTTTGTGAATGCTCTGGCGATATTGATTTTCATGGCCCAATTACCAGAATTAACCAATGTTACTTGGCATGTGTACGCTATGACGGCGGTTGGCCTTGGCATCATTTACTTATTCCCTTTACTACCTGCTATAGGTAAAGCCGTACCCTCTCCATTAGTGTGTATCGTCTTATTGACCATGTTCTCTATGGTTTATGGATTAGATATCCGCACGGTTGGCGACATGGGCGAGTTGCCAGATACTCTACCTATTTTCTTATGGCCTGATGTCCCTCTAAACCTAGAAACCCTGATGATCATATTGCCTTATGCTATTGGTTTAGCCATGGTTGGTTTGCTTGAATCCATGATGACAGCAACCATTGTTGATGAATTCACCGACACCACCAGCGACAAAAACCGTGAATGTAAAGGTCAAGGTATTGCAAACATTGCTTCAGGCCTTTTAGGCGGCATGGCTGGTTGTGCCATGATTGGCCAATCGGTTATCAATGTAAAATCCGGTGGCCGTGGTCGTTTATCGACTTTCATTGCAGGTTTATTACTATTGATCATGGTGGTTTTCCTTGACGACCTGATTAGTCAGATCCCAATGGCTGCATTAGTGGCTGTTATGATCATGGTCTCTATCGGCACCTTCTCTTGGGAATCTGTCATTAACCTGAAGAAACACCCACTTTCAACTAACATTGTTATGTTGGCGACGGTATCCATCGTGGTGGCGACACATAATTTGGCAATCGGTGTATTTGTTGGCGTATTGCTGGCTTCACTTTTCTTCGCCAACAAAATTGGTCGTTTTATGGTGGTTAAAAACAGTTTCGAAGAAGCAAGTAACCACCGTATTTATAAAGTTGTCGGCCAGGTGTTCTTTGCATCTGCAGATCAATTCAACGCTGCGTTTGATTTTAAAGAAGCCGTAGAGAAGGTTACTATCGATTTATCTTCTGCTCATTTTTGGGATATCACATCCGTATCAGCATTAGATAAAGTTGTTATCAAATTTAGACGTGAAGGCGCTGAGGTCGACTTAATTGGCATGAATGAAGCCAGTGCAACCGTGGTAGATAAGTTTGGGGTTCACAACAAACCTGAAGAAGTTGCTAAGTTGATGGAAGGCCACTAATTACGATTGGAGAGCATTATGAGTAATGTAATCGCATGTATTGACGGTTCTAGTTTATCTGAGCATGTAACCACAGCATCGGTTTGGGCTGCCCTTACCATGCGGAGCCCCATTACTCTTTTGCACTCTTTGGAAAAACCTCCCACCCGAACCGCCGAAGACCTATCTGGGTCTATCGGCTTCGGCAGTCGTGAACACCTGCTGAATGAATTAATCACACTTGAAGAAAAACGTTCTAAGCTGGCCCTAGAACATGGCAAGCTTGTGCTCGAGAATGCCGAGGTATTTGCCAAACAAGCTGGCGCGGAGCACATCCAATCTTTGCAGCGTCACGGGGATTTAATAGAAACCCTAACTGACCTCAAAGATGAAACCCGCTTAATCGTCTTAGGACGCCTGGGTAGCAACCATTCAATAGATGCTCATACGGTAGGCTCCAATATCGAACGCGTTGCTAGAACACTCCATAACCCAATACTGATCAGTGTTGGTGAGTTTCACCCCCCTAAAAACTTTATGATCGCTTACGATGGCCGCGAAGCCGCTGACAATGCAATACAAAGAATCGCTAAAAGCCCACTCTTAAAAAAACTGCCTTGCCATCTGGTTATGGCAGGTGAAAACAGTCCTGAGCGACAACAAAAGCTAGCCAAAGCAACACAAATTCTGGAAGCGGAAGGCTTTGAGGTGACTGCTTATTTAGAGTCTGGCAGTATTTTTTCCGTTATCAGCCACTACAGAGACCAACATAAAATCGAGCTAATGGTCATGGGCGCGTATGCCCACTCCAAAGTCAGACAATTTTTTGTGGGCAGCAACACATCGCGAATGATCATTGAAAGCCCAACCCCCTTACTCATAATGCGATAATATTTCCTTCTTCTCGCCTGTTTAGCCTACCCGCAACTAAACAGGCACCTTACCCCAAATATTACAATCCCATTAAATATCTGAAATTATGGATATATGATTTTACATATATAATAAAATTCGACTAATATAGCGCCATCAATGCTCATCCGATACATTCACATTCGGAACTCTAACCTCGATACAGCAAAAGGTATTTTTATGACAATTAAAGTGGGTATTAACGGTTTTGGCCGCATGGGGCGTCTTTCTTTTCGCGCAGCCTTTGACTGGGACGATGTGGAGTTTGTACAAATCAATGATGTTGCAGGGGACGCAGCAACACTCGCCCACCTTGTGAACTTTGATTCTGTACATGGTCGTTGGCACCACAATGCCACAGGCCAAGACGGCAACATTGTAATTAACAACCAAACCATCCGCTGCACTAAAAATCGCCAAATCAACGAAACAGACTGGTCACAGTGCGACATTGTTATTGAAGCTTCTGGTGTTATGAAAACCAAAACTCTATTACAAGCCTACCTTGATCAAGGCGTGAAGCGCGTAGTGGTCACAGCACCTGTTAAAGAAGAAGGCGTCCTTAACGTTGTCATTGGGGTTAATGACGACCAATATGACCCAGCTAAACACCCAATCGTGACCGCAGCGTCTTGTACCACTAACTGCCTAGCTCCCGTGGTGAAAGTATTGCATGAATCCATCGGCATCAAACATGGCTCCATGACCACCATTCATGACATTACCAACACTCAAACCATTATCGACGCACCCCATAAAGATCTACGCCGCGCACGTGCTTGTGGCAGCAGCCTTATTCCTACCACCACAGGTTCAGCCACGGCCATTACTCATATTTTCCCTGAACTGAAGGGTAAGTTAAACGGTCATGCAGTGCGCATCCCACTGACCAATGCCTCCCTAACAGATTGTGTCTTTGAAATGGAACGCGCTACTAGCGAAACCGAAGTAAATCAGCTAATGCGTGAAGCAAGCCTTGGGACACTGAAAGACATTCTAGGCTATGAAGAACGTCCTCTAGTGTCTATCGACTATAAAACAGACCCTCGTTCGAGCATTATCGATGCCCCTAGCACCATGGTCATTAATGATACTCAAGTGAAGCTTTATGTCTGGTATGACAATGAGTGGGGCTATGCCAACCGCACCGCGGAACTTATGCGCAAAGTAGGTCAACTCGATCTTCAAACTAATCATTAATGCTAAATAACCACTGGTATTGAAACATGTTATCTCAGCTTTCTAAAAGTGTGCGCCAGTACCTTATCGTCACTGGCAACTATTGGTGTTTTACCCTCACCGATGGCGCCCTACGTATGCTCGTGGTGCTCTATTTTTACGGCCTTGGTTATGGTGCTCTCGATATCGCCTTGTTATTTTTGTTTTATGAAATCTTCGGTGTTATTACCAACCTTTTGGGAGGGTGGCTAGGCGCCAGATGGGGGCTAAATCGCACAATGAACATTGGTCTTGGGTTACAGATCGTTGCCCTGGCCATGCTTTTGGTGCCCACCACTTGGTTAACTGTGTTTTGGGTAATGTGCGCCCAAGCTTTATCTGGTATCGCCAAAGATCTCAACAAGATGAGTGCAAAAAGTGCGATTAAGGTGCTGGTACCAAAAAATGAGACAGGCAAGCTTTATCAATGGGTTGCTCTATTAACAGGCTCAAAAAACGCCTTAAAAGGCATAGGCTTTTTCTTAGGCGGGCTATTACTAAGTCTCGTTGGTTTCCAAAAAGCGATACTTGTTATGGCAGTTGCCTTGGTGTTTGTGTGGTTGTTCAGCCTATGGCAACTGGGTGAAGACCTAGGTAAATCCAACAGCAAACCTAAGTTTTCGGAGATTTTTTCTAAGAGCCGAGAGATCAACATTTTATCTGCCGCCCGCATGTTTTTATTCGGCGCGCGGGATGTCTGGTTTGTCGTGGCTCTGCCAGTATACTTAAGCAGCCAGTTCAACTGGGACCATTGGACAGTGGGAAGCTTCTTAGCCATTTGGGTCATTGCTTACGGTATAGTACAAAGCCTTGCACCCTATATTACCGGTAAGAACAGCAAGACAGTACCCGGAGCAAACGTCGCGACGTTTTGGGCATTATTACTGGCGCTGATTCCAGCGGTCATTGCACTTGGATTGAGCTATTCCGATCATCCATTAAGCATACTGTTAACGGGCTTAATCGCTTTTGGTGCCGTATTCGCCATTAATTCTTCGCTACACAGTTATCTAATTGTGCAGTTTGCCAGCCAAGATGGCGCCTCCATGGACGTTGGCTTTTATTACACTGCCAACGCCATGGGCCGCTTAATCGGCACCCTTCTGTCCGGTTGGATTTATCAAGAATATGGCCTCGAAAGCTGTCTTTGGGTTTCTTTTGGTTTCCTGTTTGTCACCAGTCTTGTTTCCATGGCACTACCCAATAAAAACCCTAAAGAAGCAAACGCTTAACCTTGTTTAAAGAGGTCTTAGTAATAGAAGCACTAAGATCTCTTGCGCAAGCAATAAAGTCTTCAACATCCGCTTGTTGCGTTTGGAATGACGTCACAAAACGCACCACACCTTCCTCCCAGCGCCCAGTATAAAAACTAAAACCTTGCGCCAATAACGCCTCAGCCATGCCAGCAGGGAGCCTGCAAAACAGCATATTTGCCTGTGCCGGTGCAATGATTTCTACCTCTGCTATACTGGCCATCCCCTCCTGTAACAAAGCCATCATGGCATTGGCATGGCGAGCATTGTTTAGCCAAACACCATCTGACAAATAGCCCAACATTTGTGCCGATAACAAGCGCATTTTTGAATGCAAATGACCGCCACGCTTACGCAATAAAGCCAATTGCTGGGCAAGGCTCTTATCAAACACCACAATAGCTTCTGCCGCCATAGCACCGTTTTTGGTGGCACCAAAGGAGACGATATCAATACCGGACTGCCAGGTCATTTGTGCAGGAGTACAACCCAAAGACACTAGAGCATTGGCAAATCTTGCCCCATCCATATGCACTCTGAGCCCCTTGCTGTGAGCCAGCTGGGTAATTTCTTTCAGCTCAGCAAGATTATAAACACTGCCTATTTCGGTGACTTGAGAAAGACTTACAGCAGAAGGTTGTACCGAGTGTACGTCCCCCATACGTTTGTTCAATGCCTCCTCTAAAGCGGATACAGAAATTTTTGCTTGCTCGCCAGCCACACCGACTAACCGCGCACCATTGGTGTAAAACTCTGGCGCGGAGCACTCATCGTTAATAATGTGGCTTTCAGGATGACACAACACACTCCCCCAAGGAGGCGTTAGCGCCGCTAGACTCAACACATTTGCCGCCGTGCCCGTGGACACTAAAAACACCGCCGCATCACACTCAAACAGCTCGGCAAACATCTCAGTCACTTGTTCAGTTAAAGGATCACCACCGTAGGGCATAGCCTCCCCTTGAGCGGCTTTTATCATCTCAGCCACTACCGCTTCACAAGCACCGGCAATATTGTCACTGGTCAACGCTAATTTCATCTTATTTCCCTATTCTAATGATTTATGGTCTTTATAACACATAAGGTTTCAATACATACCCTCATCAAATAACCAACAAAAAATGCTATAATAATTTCCTCTGTTGTTTATTGAGCACGCTATGCGCAAGCCAATTGAAGTCATATCCTACCAATCTTCTGCTCCTGACCATCACCACCATCACACCCAGATAGTGATGCCGATTAGTGGTGAGTTGACGTTACAAGTAGAGGGTCAAGAAGCTTTGATCAAAAAAGGCCAGGCCTGTTTAATTTCCAAAGAATTCAACCATACCCATTATGCCGAGCTGAACAATCGCTGCGTGGTGATTAACGCTTTATCGAGCTGGAACCATGAAGTGGCCAGCGCATCCGCCTTTGTTACTTTAACCCCCATTGCACAACGATATTTGGAGTTTTTAGCGCATCTTGATGGCCTTGAGCCTGACCATCCTATGCTCCCTCAAGCCATGAACATGCTTGAGCTTATGCTACCTTTACCAGCCGAGTCGCTGACCCATCAAGATAGACGGTTCATCGGAGCAAAAGCCTTGCTAGAAAAAGACATTGCTTACCCTTGGACTATGACAGAATTGGCGCAAAAGATTCACCTTAGTCAAAGCCAGTTAAGCGTATTATTTAAACGCTCTTTAGGCTTAACACCTAAGCAATATCTGCTTAAGCTTCGCCTTGAAAAAGCTCAATACCATATAACGACAACGCAATGGAGCTTAGAGCAGATCGCCGAAAAAGTTGGCCTAACGGATGCGAATGCTTTAATTCGCCTGTTTCGGCAGCAGCTACAACTCACCCCTCGACAATATCAATCCCAGCGTCTAAACCCACTTAAACACGACTAATTTTCTTGAGGAATTTCCAACGCACTTTCCCAACTTTGAATAAGCCTCTTCTGCTTGGCATAGTCACGGCCAACCAATAGTTGCTGATCCAGTTCAATCGTACGCGTCGGGCCTGAGGCTTGGATAATATAAGGGGAATTCAGCGAAGACACATCCGCTTGAATGGGGAACAACAGCCCTCTGCGCTGCATCATTTCTTGCCCTGATTCAGACAAAATAAAGTCTAGAAACAACCCCGCGTCCGTTGCATTCGGAGCTTTTTTAGGAATTAAGGCGACTCGCTTTAACATCAAGGTGTAATCTTTGGGCAAGATCATTTCCAAGTTACCGTCTTGACTGGCCCTTTGTGAGGCGTAGGAGCCGAGTAGATTATAACCCAGCACCAATTTTCCAGACGCCACATCATCAATCACGTCCCGAGTACAACAATAGGTTTGTACATCATGACTACCAAAAGCTTCCAGTAAACGCCCCCAAGTCGCATCCGCTTGTCGCGCATCTTGGCTGACCAGAAGATAACCCACGCCACTTTTACGAATATCATACATGCCAATTCGCGCCGTCATCGCCAGCTCATTTTGACGTATAGTGCGCAACAAATCTTGCCTATCTTGAGGTAAAGACCCTGGAAACAGCTTTTTATTCACCAACATCACAATCGGCTCATAGGAAAAAGCAAACAGCTGATTACGCCATTTCGCCATACTAGGCAAGGCTTCAGTGGTTTCTGATTGATAAGTTTGCGCGAAACCGTCATTAACCAATTTAAGCTGTAAATCCATGGCACTACTGATCACTAAGCTGGCTTGAGGTGCCTCTTTTTCTTTGATGGTTTGATGGTAGAGCTCTAAGGTGTTGATATCTTGATACGCCACCTTCACTTGTGGGTACAAGGCAATGAAGGCCTCCAACAAAGGCTCAAAGGATTCCAGATCCATCGCTGAATGAATGTGCAACATTCTGGTAGCATTGGCATTTCCGTACCAAACAGGATTAGCCCATAAGGCTGGACTGCAAAAGAGCATTATGCCTACTAGAAATTTCATCATCGTGCTGACCCCTGAGTATATTTTTGAATATCCACTTGTATACTTGTACCGGTCGGCTCTGTATCCATAATGACAATACTGGCTGAATGATAATCTACAATGTCTTTCACCATGGATAACCCCACACCACTGCCGGATACATCGTACCGGCCACGGTAGAAGCGCTCAAACACTCGGACTTTTTCTGCCTGTGGTATGCCTTCACCAAAATCAATTACGCAAATTCGAAAATAGCGTTCATGCTCTTCAAGGCGAACCACCACTTCATCTGGCTTGTGATTATCTTGTGCACTGTAGCGAACCGCATTTTCAATGAGATTCTGCATCATTTGCTGAAGAGCAAAACTGTCTCCCAATACCCAAGCGCTGACAACATGGGTCTCCAGAGACAAACTAATGCCTTTGTGAAGCGCCATAAGCGCCTGCTCTCGACAGGACAAGGTCACCACTTCTAATAAGTCCATTGCTTCCAAGTGCTTTGTCTGCAAACGGTGAGAGACAACGGCTTGATTGAGCAATAAAGTCACCGTTTTACTCAACGCGTCACATTGTTGAACGATGTTTTCTAGCGCTTGCTGTTGGGTGTCTGGAGAGGTTTGATCACGAGCATTTTCTGCCAAGGCTTTTAAGCTGGCTAAGGGGGTGCGCAATTGATGGGCTGCATCGGCCGTATAGTTTTCTAACTGCTGTAAGTTGCTCTGCAATCGCGCCATAAAATGATTGATCACCACTTTTAAGTGATGGGTTTCTTTTGGTGTATTAATGGTAATGGGTGATAAATCCCCCAAAGAGCGCTCTTCTAACGCCCGCTCAATACGGTGTAAAGGCCGCAAAACCAAATGACTGCCAATAATGATCAGTGAGATAGCAACTAGAGCAATCAACAAAACCACCTCCACCGCCCTTCGGGTCACAGCAGAAGCCATCTGCTCCCTTGATAGTCGTGTTTGCCCGAGAATAATTCGCACTGTTTGCGCTGATTCAGGCTCAGTAAGTTGGCTTTCCAGCCATGCAAAACGCACGAGTTCTCCTGAATACATTTGATCGTAAAACTGAATCTGATCGATTTCTGGTGGATTAGGAGGCTGACTGACCAGATCTTGATAGCCCGTAATAAAGCCTTGTTGAACACTTTCTATCTTATAGAAAACTCGGTCCTCATTGGCCTGCGCCAACGTCGCAAAAGCCGACCAAGGAATATCAATGCTAACCTCATCACCAATCCAGCCAACATTTTCATCCATTTGCAAAATCGCACTTCGTAACAATCTGTCATAGGATAAATCGGCCAGCTTTTGACTGTAATCAAACACTAGATTTACCGCCAACGCCGCGATCACACTAATGACTAAGACCCCGGCCAAGATAAAGCGGAATCGTAGTGACGGGGCTTTTTTTAATGCCTGCTGCTCTTCCAAATACATATCCAAAGAACGGCCATCAAGATTCGCCCCTAACTTAGTCGGGGTTGGATGGGGCAATTTGCGCCACATAACCAATTCCTCTTAATGTACTGATTTGCAGATCCCCTTGAGCGAGTTTCTTGCGTAAGCGCCCAACATAGAGCTCAATGGCATTTTGCCCTGGAGTCTCATCGAAGTTAAATAAATGATCCGTGATTTCATCCTTGCTCAACACACGACCAAGATGGCCTAAAAAAATTTCCAGCAAGCGAAACTCGCGATTGGTGACCCCTGTTAGCTCACTATTGACAAATACTTGGCGGCTATCTCGATTCACAATAATGTTACCATGCTCCGTCACGTTACTGGCATAACCTTGCTTACGTCGCAGTAGTGCACGACACCTTGCCTCTAACTCGCCAAAATCAAAAGGCTTAGTTAAGTAGTCGTCCGCACCTTCATCGAGAAGACGAATCCTATCTTCTATTTGATCGCGCGCGGTAAGAATTAGCACAGGGGTACTGTCTTCCCTTTGTCGCAATTTTTGCAACAACTGCAAGCCAGACAATCCTGGTAGATTTAAATCCAGTAAAATCAAGTCGAAGTCTTGGTACTTGAGCAGTTCGTCCGCACTTTTCCCATCCGCGATCAAGTCTACCCCATGACCTAAACTGGTCAGTCGATCGCAAATCGCTTGCCCTAACACTTGTGTATCTTCCACCACCAATATGCGCATCTTTTATGTCACCGTATTATTTTTGTCATCACATTAGAAACGAAAAAAGTTCGAGCCCCCTATTAGGGTACTCGAACTCTAGCACTTCGGATTTGCTTAGTGAATGCCGGCATGTATCACACCTTTACGCATCCTTCTCCGCAGTTTTAGCATTGCGCATTTTGGCACGTACAATGGGACCAATGATCATAGGTAAAACAAGACCTGAAATAGCCACTATCCATAGACCAATACTCAACCCACTATTAAGTAGTACACTCCAGTCACCATCAGAAAGAACCAAGGCGTGGCGCAAACTTTTCTCCATTTCAGGCCCTAAAAGCATACCCAAAATAATTGGCACCAATGGAATATCTACCTTACGGAAAATATAACCGGCAACACCAAAGCCCACCATGAAGTACAGATCTAACGCACTATGGCTGACAGAATAAATCCCCACAGAAGCAATCAGTGTTACCACTGGCATCAAGTATTTTGGTGGAATGCTCAACAACTTAACAAAGATGCCGACCATCGGAATGTTCAATAAAAGCAACACAAGGTTACCAACGAACATCGCCGCAATAACACCCCATACTAGGTCAGCATTTTGTTGAAACAACATAGGACCCGGAGTGATGTTCAAGGAGATTAACATCGCCAAAAGTACCGCAGTCGTACCACTACCCGGAACCCCTAGCGTCAACATAGGCACGAGTGCACCGGAGGCTGCGCCATTATTGCCTGCTTCTGGAGCCGCAACACCACGAGGGTCACCTTTACCAAATTCGCCTTTATCGGATACACGTTTTTCTAAGGTGTAACTGATAAAACTGCCCAAAGAAGCGCCTGCTCCTGGCAATACACCCGCCACAAAACCTAGCACAGCACCACGAATAGAGGTCGGTAAGACTTTAATAATATCTTTGGGAGACAGTTTTAGTTTATTGATCGCAACTTGTTTTAAGCCATCCCCTGCATGTCTTTCCAAGAAGAAGAACAATTCACTGATCGCAAACAAGCCTACAATCGCGATAATAAAATCAACACCCTCAAACAGCTCTAACGTGTTATATGTATAGCGCTGAACACCTGTCGATAAATCAATACCTACTGTTGCAATCATTAAACCTATGGCCGCGGCCATCAAGGTTTTAAACTGGTTCTTACCTGTGATGCCACCCAAGGTTGCAAACGCTAGCGCAAAGAGTGCAAAGTACTCAGAAGGGCCAAATTTTAGCGCAAATTTCGCCAAAATTGGCGCAAGAATAACTAAGCCAATAGTCGCGATAAAACTACCAATAAAAGAGGCAATGGCGGAAATTGCTAACGCTTCTGCGGCTTTCCCTTTTACGGCCATCGGATACCCGTCTAAACAGGTCATCATGGCGGGCTCATCACCCGGAATATTCAGCAAGATAGAAGAAATACGGCCACCATACATGGCCCCTGCATACACGGACGTTAATAGAATTAAAGATGACGTCGGTGACAAGCCCAAACTAAAGGCCAGAGGGATTAAGATAGCTACACCATTAGCAGGACCAAGGCCCGGCAAAGCACCGATTAAGGTACCTAATATCGCACCTATAATGGCAAACATAATGCTTTCAGGGGTTAATGCAACGGCAAAGCCCTGCAATAATAAGCTCATAGTATCCATAGTTAAAACTCCAATAGACCTAGAGGAAGTGCCAGTTCAAGCACGTAATCGAATAGGAAGAAGATAATTACCGCGCTGGTCACGCCTGTAATCAAGCTCTTCGCAATACTTGAGCCCATACGCCAGCTTAAGAAGCTAACGACTAAAGCAGCTGACAATAAGAAACCTAGCGGCTCAATTGCCCAAGCAAAGGCCATAATAGACAAAGCAACGACACTCAATTCAATTAACATTGGAATCGGAGCCCAAGGCTCATCAGGGTCTGGTCGCACTATCATGTATACGGCACTTATGCCTAATAAAATAGCGAGCATGATAGGAAATGTTTCAGGGCCAACACTTTCGTGTCCACCAAATGGGATGGGGAACTGCGTTGCTTCCCAGCCATATGCCATGGCCAACAGAAGCATCAGCAGGCCAAACACACGATCGTTAATACGCATGTCGTTGCTCCGAATTTGTTAATTTAAAAGAGGAAGGTTAAAAAGAGAGGAACGATGCTCCTCTCTAAAAGATCGCCTAGGAGTTATTTAATTAGGCCGATATCTTTAGATAGAATTTGAATGTCTAGAGTCTGGTTTTTAACGAATTGAGTAAATTCTTCACCTGACTTATGGAATGGCATCAAACCATTTTTCACCATAATATCTTTCCATTCTTGTGTTTCATATAGACCATTCATAGTGTCTACCCACCAGTCGTAAGAGGCTTCTTCAGCATTACCTGGGACGTAGAAACCACGCCAGTTTGGCGCAACAGAATCAATCCCTTGCTCCATAGCAGTCGGGATTTGATCAAACGGCGCTGGCAAGCGTTGCTCAGACAACACAGCCAAGACACGAAGATCACCAGAGTCCATGAAACCTTTTACTTCTGAAACATCACCCGTAAAAGCATCAACGTGACCACCAACAACCTGAACCAATGCTTCACCACCACCACTAAAAGCTAGGTAACGAATTTTAGGAAGGTTTGATACATTGGCTTTTTGTGCTGTGATCAAGACTTTAAGATGATCCCAACCACCTGAACCGCTACCACCAGAGAACTTAACAGAACCTGGGTCTTCACGTAGTGCGTCCATCATTTGTTTCAAAGTGGTGTATTTTGAGTCTTTACCAACAGCGATTACACCGTAATCAGCCCCCAAAGTACCTACCCATTTCACTTGGTCAGCATTCATTCCAGGGAATTGGCCTTGAGCAAGACGGGTTGTAGTTGCTGTACTGGCCGCAACAATCAAGTTGGCATCTTTTTGACGCTTACTTACTGTGTGAGCAAAGGCCACACCGCCACCAGCGCCACTCATGTTAACTGTTTTAACATTACCTTTGATGTAATCTTGGTCTACCAAAACTTTACCTACGCTACGACAGGTAAAATCCCAACCACCACCTGGATTGGCAGGGGCAATACATTCAGCAGAGCGAGCGGGTTCAAAAGCATAGGCTTGGCCTGCAATCGTTAGGGCTGCAGCGCCAGAAATTAGAACAGACTTTAAGGATAAGGAATTAAGCATTATGATCTCCTGCTTGTTATTTTTGTTGTTTTATTTGCTTACTCAAAGCACGCAGTTAATTCGTTAACTGTGATTTGATACCCAAGACATTACCCTGCAAACCTGTCACTAGCCTGTCATCGCGTTATTTTATTGTCATCAAAATCTCAAAATCATCATTTTTGCCGATAAAATTAACGATTTTTGCCTACTCAGTAATGGGATTATTCCGTTACTCTACTCCTCTCTTAAACATGACAGATAGAGACACCTAAATGCCGAATTCACCGATAGCCACAGGGGTTGGTAGCATTGCCATTTTGCTGTGGAGCATATTGGCACTCTTCACCACGCAAGCGAATCAAGTGCCGCCTTTACTCTTACTCACGTTAACGTTTGCCATTGCCAGCGCCCTTTTCTTTTTGGTGTATATAATTAAAGGAGAGATAAAGCAGGCTTGGCAGAAAACCCCAATCAACGCCATGCTCATATGTGGCTCGGCCTTCTTTGCTTATCACTTCTTTTATTTTTATGCTTTTAGTCATGCACCAGCGGTAGAAGCAGGATTGATTGCCTATTTATGGCCGCTACTGATTGTCTTAATGGCGGGATTAGGCCCCAACAATCGGTTACTTTGGCCTCATGTAGTGGGCGCACTGGTAGCTTTTGCGGGCACCGGCATAATGTTGTTTGCCAAAGACTCAGTAAGCCTCACTGAGAGTAACCTAGACTATGATTGGACAGGTTATGGGGCCGCCATCGCCTGCGCATTTATCTGGTCAAGTTATTCCGTGTTCAACCGTCGCTATCAGTCCGTGCCTTCTAGCGGTGTGCTTTGGTATTGTCTTATTACCGCGTTCCTAGCTGGCCTATCTCACCTCGCCTTGGAAGAGCAGAATTACCAGTTCTCAACAAGTACATGGTTAGCCATCTTTGCACTGGGCCTTGGTCCCGTTGGCGTTGCCTTTTTCTGTTGGGATTTTGGTGTGAAGCGCGGTAATTTATCCTTACTAGGGGTGTTGTCTTATACCACCCCAGCCCTATCAACCGCATGGCTAGTGCTTTTTACCAATGCTCCGCTTACCAAAGCACAGTTTATTGCCTGCGCCTTTATCACGCTTGGTGCGCTCTTTGCCAGTGTTATGCCCACAAAAAAATCCCCATAAGCCTCGCCTATGGGGATTTCATCTAAACCAAGTTTACTAATCACACGTTAGGCAACATTCACCAATTGTCTTGGTACCTGCTGTAAATAAGCTTCCATTTCCGCCATGCCGTTGGGTTGATCTACCTTAACACCTAGGTCGCGCATGGTACTGCCTAGGGCATGAAGCGTACGGAACAAGTTATGTTCGCGACATTGCTCACCCATTTGCCCGATGCGTATGATGGGTTGCCCAAAAGAACCTGCAATTTCGACACGATATACATCTGAAATGTGACGACAAATTTGTACGGACGTTAACCCTTCGGGTATACAAATCCCCACTACAGAATTCAGTCTTGATGACGGCTCTACAAACAAGTTTAACCCCATGGCTTCAATGCCTGCTTGCAGAGCTTTTGAGCAACGTAAATGACGGGCAAAACGCTGCTCTAGGGTTTCATCACAGACAAGTTTTAACGCCTCATGCAAAGCCATAATTCCAGATACTGGAGCCGTATAGTGGTAACCATCTTTATGCCAAAAGTTTTCTGCCAATTGAGCATCAAAGCACCATTGAGCGGTGGCGACAGTACGACTCTTCACACATGCCCAAGCATCATTGGAAAACACTAGCAAAGAAACACCTGGAATCGAGGACAATCCTTTTTGTCCGCCAGTAATAACCACGTCGATCTGCCATTCGTCCATTTTTAAAGGCATGGTACTTAAGGTACACACCGCGTCCACGACGACTAGACAACCATAGGACTTAGCAATTCGGGCAATCTCCTCTAAAGAGTGGTTAAACACTGTATTGGAGGTTTCCCCTTGCACAAGGGTCAGCACTTTAGGTTTGGTTTCCTCAATCGCGCGTCGCACTCTCTCCGGGTCTGCGGCTTGATGGACAGGCACATGAAGTTCATGGACATCTGCACCGACTCGGGTCGCCATTTCCGCCATTCTGTGACTAAAAAAGCCATTATTAATACAAAGAATGGATTCACCGGGTTGCATTAAATTTGCAACGGCCATTTCCATTGCGGCTGAGGCCGGCCCTGCCACCCCTAGCACCCATTTCGATTCCGTCTGAAACACATAGCGGGCCATGGTTTTTACTTGGTCGATAACTTGCGCCATCACCCCACCCAAATGGTTGATTACAACAGAGTTGGCTTTGGCCACTCGTTCAGGGATAGGTACCGGGCCTGCGCCCATCATTAATAAGGGTTCGTGGGGAAGGATTTCATCGAGTGATTTCACCTGGGGGCGAGGAATACCCATTGGCGACGGAGCAGTCATAATCTTTACAGCCTAATAGAGTTAACGGATTACAAGGAATGGCATCTACAAGAAACTTACCAAACGCAGTGAAAAATATCGAAAATAGCATTTTCACAAAATAATATTCCGCAATAATACAATATTCTTCATTAAAAAATAGAGTATTCCAACAAAACAGTAGATAACACTATAAGTTAGATTCTTTGCCCTAGATCTAACGCACCACCCTCAATACAAGCAGTCTTTTTTACTCTGCCTAATGTCGCCAGATATGTAATAATGCCCGACATTATTTAACTAGGAAAACGCCATGATTACATGCGGCATAGAGATAAAAGGTAGCGAAGCCATTCTTTGCCTACTGAGCAAACAAGATGGTCTGTTTCAAATCACAGATTGTCGCCAAATACGCCACGCCCTGAGCAATGCTAATGACAGTGCGAACATGCGTAAATTTTACCAGCTAATGAAGAAACTATTCGAAGACTATAAAGTCGAGAAAGTAGTCATTCGTGAACGCCTAACGAAGGGGAAGTTTGCTGGAAGTTCCGTTGGTTTTAAAATCGAAGCAACTATCCAATTGATTGAAGATATACAGGTAGAGCTTTTTAACAGTGCTCGTATTAAAGACATACTTCAAAAGAACCCTATGCCTATTCCTTTCAAGGCAACAGGTCTAAGAGCTTTTCAAGAAGGTGCCTTTACCGTTGCTTATGCCGCCTTGGCCGAAGACACAGAACAAGTTTAACGACCATGAAACACTTTCTTAGACGCTAAGAAAGTGTTGTTTTATTTTCTCTATGAAAAATGCCATTTTAGCACACTGCAAACCACCAAAATGGCGCACAGGATAATTTTTGCACCACCACAGCGCAAAACTAGGCAGATTTACGCTTACTTAAAATCACCATTAATACCCCACCCAATACTCCAGCACTGGCCAAAATCAAGTGTGCAGTAACCGCTTCGCTGGCAAAAACCACACCTCCAATCGTCGCAATAACAGGCACTAGCAGTTGCAGTACCGCCGCTAGAGTCGTAGTGATTTGCGGTAGCAAGGCATACCATAGAGCGTACCCCAGCCCAGACATAACAGCGCCAGACAGTATCGCCCATATCGCCCCAAGGGATGATAACGACATTTCCAAACCTATAAAGACAATAAAAATCATTATCATAGGTAGGGTTCTAATAAAGTTTGAGGTGGTCACAAAAAGTGGACTTGTCGACTTTTTACCCAACCAGGTGTAAGCCCCCCAAGCGATCCCTGCCATCACCATTAATCCAACGGCCAGTAAAGGCATAGCGGTTGTGCTTTCGCCTTGCAAGCTTGGCAATATCAAATAAACAAAACTTAAAAACGCCACCGCCAAGCCTAACCACTCTAGGCCCGCTAACCTCTGCCCCACTCGAATGGCTAATAAAATTAATGTGAGCTGAACAGCACCAAAAAGTATCAAGGCACCCAGACCCGTGCCCAACGACACATAGGCGTAAGAGAACCCCAGAGCGTACAGAAACAGTGCCAGAGCAGACAACCAGCTGCCTTGTTGCCAAACGTTTTTCACCCCTCCATTGGTGCTTTTTGCCAGCCTAAACAAACACAACAGCAGCAGAGTAAAGGCGCCACTCACCAAGCGAAGCAGCGTAAAACTGGCTGGATCGATCAGGCCTTCTGCCAAAGCCAAACGGCACAAAATAGAGTTACCAGCAAACGCAATTAATGCTAAGGCTATATAGAAAAATAAGCGGATCTCTTTTGTCATCATTTTGTTTAAAACAGCCTCTAATATTAATCAGTGTATCGTACTTGAATGATCGTTCACTTTAATGACTGGCACTGGATTTGCAAGTTTTAACTTAATTAGTGTGGAGAGACACACCTGATAATGGACTTATTTATGACACCTTTGATTATTTTTACGGATCTTGATGGCACTTTACTTGACCATCACACTTACAGTTTCCAACCGGCTTTACCGGCACTACAGACCCTGAAAACTTTTTCCATACCTTGTGTGCTCAATACCAGTAAAACCTTCGCAGAACTACTATCCCTCCGCCAAGCATTAAATCATAACGACCCTTTCATAGTGGAGAACGGTTCTGCGGTCTATATCCCTAAACACCTCAACCTAAAATTGACGGAACAACTAGAAGATAGCGGCGATTTTTGGGTAAAAGCCTTTGGACCGAAACGCAGTACCCTAGTGCAGCTAAGCAAGCAACAAAAAGAAATTTATCATTTCACGCCTTTTAGCGACATGAGCCATCAAGACCTAATGGAGATCACAGGTCTTGAGGAAGACGATGCCAAATTGGCGATGCAGCGAGAATTTACTGAGCCCATGTTATGGCAAGATTCCGATAGCGCTCTGGACGATCTAAGAGAAAGACTACAAGACGCGCACATACAAATTCAAAGAGGGGGTCGCTTTGCCCACCTGATGGGAGAAAAATGCGATAAAGCCAATGCCATGCTCTGGCTAAAAGAGCTCTACCTCAACCAAGGAAATGACAGTATTGCAACGGTCGCTCTTGGGGATGGAGAAAACGATATTGGCATGATCAGTAAAGCAGACTTCCCTGTGGTTATTCGCTCCCCAGCCCATGAGCCACCTGTTATTGAAAACCGCTTGGATACGTATCTAACAAATGAATACGGTCCTGCAGGCTGGACGGAAGCCATTGATAGCATACTCATCAAGCAAGGTATCGTGACTTAAAAATTTCAAACTTTTAGCATTACATTTTAAATTAGGACAAATATTATGGGTGACTTTCATCAAAATGGCATCATCACTACCTTTCATAATTTGGCTAACCGCCCCTTAGAAGATATGGAAAAAGAGCTGTGCGAATTTTCAAAATCTCGTCCTATGTCTCTTATTTTACCCTGCTTATATTCAGAGCTTGAAACGGATGCTATGCCCAACATCCTCAAGCATTTGAAGGAAGTACCTTATCTCAGTGAGATCATCATTGGCTTAGATAGAGCCACGGAAGAACAGTATCGCCACGCGTTAGAATTTTTTAGCGTGTTACCACAAAAGCACCGCGTTCTATGGAACGATGGTCCGCGTTTAAGAGAAATTGATGGTGTCTTAAAAGGTGAACATTTATCCCCTTCTAACCCTGGTAAAGGCCGTAATGTTTGGTTCTGTATGGGTTATAACCTAGCAGCAGGCGAAGCAGAATCTATCGCCATGCACGACTGTGACATTGTTACTTATGACAGAGAGTTATTGGCTCGACTTATCTACCCTGTGGCCAACCCTAAATTTAACTATGAATTTGCTAAAGGCTACTATGCCCGTACCGCTAACGGCAAAATGAATGGTCGTGTCAGCCGCCTATTGGTAACGCCATTACTGTACTCACTGAAAAAAGTATTTGGCAACCTAGATTACTTAGATTACCTTGATAGCTATCACTACCCACTGGCCGGAGAGTTTTCCTTCCGTCGAGATGTGATGACAGACATTCGTATCCCAAGCGACTGGGGCCTAGAAATCGGCGTACTCAGTGAAATGCACCGTAACTACTCTACCAACCGTCTATGTCAGGTAGATATTGCCGATGTGTACGATCACAAACACCAAGACTTGTCAGCGGACAATGATGATGGCGGCCTATCCAAAATGTCCATCGACATTACGAAGGCCATTTTCAGAAAACTGGCCACTAATGGCATTATTTTCAATCAAGAAACCTTCCGTACAGTGAAAGCAACCTACTACCGTGTTGCCCTTGATTTCATCGAGGTGTATCGAAATGATGCGGAAATTAATGGTTTAAAACTGGATGTTCACAGTGAAGAACAAGCCGTTGAGCTGTTTGCTGGCAACATCATGAAAGCCGGCAACCAATATTTAGATAAACCCATGGAAGCACCCTTTATTCCAAGTTGGAACCGAGTACAAAGTGCCTTTCCAGGCGTCATGGAACAATTAGCCAAAGCCGTAGAGCTTGATATGGCTGAATTTGGGCCAGCAAAAGACTAACCTCCCACAGCTGCTCCTATAGCCCATTTGGAATAGCTTGGTTTATACCCTGAAACGAAGCCTCAAGCGGGCTTCGTTTTTCCACATTTTGATAGATAGGCAGGTCATATGGATAACACAACGCCCTCTCACCTAGAGCAACGGCTCGTCGCTCACCTTCAAACCCTCTACCCTAAGCTCGATGCTAACTCGCTTGCTCGCACCTGCCTTGAAACGTTTCACCTAGACCCAGCGACAGAACCGCCTCGCCCTCATCGTAACATTTGGGATCAATCGGATATTATGCTCATTACCTATGCCGACACCTTGCGTAGCGAAAATGAAGCACCGCTAGAAACCCTAACAAAGTTTGTTAAAAAGAAGCTTTCTGCCAGCATTTCTGCGGTTCACTTATTGCCCTTCTTTCCCTATAGCTCTGACGATGGTTTTAGTGTCATGGATTACACGACAGTGAACCCTTCTTGCGGTAATTGGGATCATGTTAGTGAGCTATCTAAACATGTGAAGGTGATGGGTGACCTCGTCATCAACCATTGCTCTAGTCGGAGCATGTGGTTTGAGAACTATAAGGCTGGGGTTAATCCAGGGGCCTCTTTCTTTTATGAGGGTGACCCGAGTATGGACTTAAGTGCCGTGGTACGCCCACGCACTTCACCATTACTCAGGGAAGTACAAACTAAAAATGGCGAAAAATATGTTTGGTGTACCTTTAGCCATGACCAGGTTGACCTTAATTTTGAAAACCCCGAAGTACTGCTCGAATTCTTGCGCATCATCCGCTTATACCTAGAAAAAGGCATTCGTTGGTTCCGTTTAGATGCGGTGGCTTTCTTGTGGAAAATCCCCGGCACCAATTGCATCAACTTGCCGCAAACCCATGAAATGATACGTTTGCTCAGATTGATGATTGAGCACTATGCACCCGATTCCGTCATCATTACCGAAACCAACATTCCTAACCAAGAGAACTTAACGTATTTTGGTAATGCCAACGAAGCACACCTGATTTATAACTTCTCCTTGCCACCTTTGTTGATTAATAGCTTGGTGACAGGTAACAGCAGCCACTTGAAACAATGGCTAATGAGTATGCCGCCTGCCCAGCAAGGTACTACCTACCTTAACTTTGTGGCTTCTCACGATGGTATTGGCTTGCGCCCAACCGAAGGCTTACTGTCTGAGTGGGAGCTAGAAACCCTAATTAGCACCATGAAGCGCTTTGGTGGCAAGATCAGCTCTCGCACCACACCTGAAGGTGAAGCAAAACCTTATGAGATCAATATCAGCTTATGGAATGCCCTAGCGGGTTCTGTGCATCAAGGGCCAGACCAATGGCAACTGGCGCGCTTCTTATGTGCTGCAGGTGTCATGATGGCATTAGAAGGGGTGCCCGCTTTCTACATTCATAGCTTGTTTGGCACCGAGAATGACATTGATCGGGTCAATAATACCGGTCAGTTCCGTTCAATTAACCGCCATATTTGGGATATGGAGGACTTAAATCATGTTCTCAATACGCCAACTCATCACCAAAAAGTCTTTGAAAACGTTACCCGCTTAACTCAAATACGCCGTGCGCAACCGGCCTTCCACCCAAATGCAACCCAATACGTGTTGCACATGGGCGAAGACCTATTCTCGTTCTGGCGACAAAGCCTAGACAGAAGACAAAGCCTGTTTGCGGTATACAATATGACCGATCAACCGAAGAGCTTTAACTTATCTGAGCTGAACTTAATTGCGACCGACGATTGGGTCGATTTGATTACAGAGCAGGTATACGAAGATCACTTGGCGAAAATCACTCTGATGCCTTATCAGTTTATCTGGTTGTCTAATAAGCGTGGGCGACTCAAGAACAGCTAAGAGTAGGTGATATAAAAATAGCCCGCCCTCTTTGCTAAGAGGACGGGCTATTTTTTGGGTCCATTAGTGGCTAACGGTTTTAGAAAAGATATTAATAATAGCGACCCCTAAGACGATAAAGAACAGGCCTAAACAGGCTGCCATATCCAATTTTTCATCGTTAAAGAAAAAAGCAAACAAAGAAATCAGCACCACGCCTAAACCAGACCAAATGGCGTAAGTCACTCCTGTGGGCATAGATTGCATGACGATACTTAACAGGTAAAAAGAAATACCATAACCCAGCACCAGAATGATCACAGGTCCAATACGAGTAAAAGAGTCCGAGGCTTTCAAGGCCGAGGTGGCTATCACTTCCGCTACAACGGCTAAAAACAACAACACATAAGTGATCATTTACGCCCTCTCCTTAGTTAAGACTTCTGTCTGTAATGGCATTAAGAATCCAGATCTTCCGCCAAGAAACCGCCTGTTTGGTGAGCCCACAGCTTGGCATAAATACCGGCTTGCTGAATTAATTCATTATGACTGCCCTGTTCTACCACATGACCTTTGTCCAATACAATCAAACGATCCATCGCTGCAATGGTCGACAAACGGTGAGCGATGGCGATCACGGTTTTACCTTCCATTAATCGGTATAAGCTCGCTTGAATCGCGGCTTCTACTTCAGAATCTAGAGCAGATGTTGCTTCATCCAATACCAGTAAAGGTGCGTCTTTTAACAGCACACGAGCAATAGCAATACGCTGTCGCTGACCACCAGAAAGTTTAATGCCTCGCTCCCCAACCATCGCATCGTAACCCGTGTTACCGAATGGGTCGGTCAGGGTCAGAATGAAATCATGGGCTTCGGCTTTTTTCGTCGCGGCGATCATTTCATCGTCAGTGGCATCAGGGCGACCGTACAATAAGTTTTCTCTTACGGTACGGTGCAACAAAGAGGTATCTTGAGTCACCATACCTATGCCAGCACGTAAGGAGTCCTGACGTACTTCACTGATATCTTGCCCGTCAATACAAATGCTGCCGGACTCCACATCGTGAAAACGCATGAGCAAGTTCACTATGGTTGATTTACCTGCTCCAGAGCGCCCCACCAAACCGACCTTTTCGCCCGCTTTGATCGACAAATTCAAGTTTTCGATGACCTTGGCGTCTTCTTTCCCATAGTGGAAAAACACCTGTTGATAATCAATCGTCCCTTGCTCAATGATTAAATCTTGCGCATTGACTTTGTCTTGAATTTCCACAGGCTTGGATAAGGTTTTCATACCATCAGCCACCATACCGATGTTTTCAAACAAGGCACTGACTTCCCACATGATCCACTGAGACATACCGTTCAAACGCAGAGCAAGACTCACCGCAATGGCAATCGCCCCAACACTTATAACACTGTCGGTCCACAACCAAATCGACAAGGCAGCAATCACAAAGGCCACTAGGTAATTACAGGATTGCACCCCCACATTCAGCCAAGTCACCAAGCGCATTTGCTTGTAGACCGTTTTCAAAAAGCCATCCATGCCTTCTTTGGCATAGTCGGCTTCACGATGATTATGGGAAAACAATTTCACAGTCGAAATGTTGCTGTAGCTGTCTACCACCCGCCCTGTCATGTTTGAACGAGCATCCGCTTGTTCGCTGGAAACACGTTTTAACTTAGGTACAAAATAGAGCTGCAACATCACATAACAGACCAACCAGCCTACTAATGGCAGCATTAAGCGGTAATCCGCATTGGCGATCAGCACCAGCATAGAAATGAAATACACTCCGATGTAGACAAGAACATCCAGAAGTTTCATCACGGTTTCACGCACAGCGAGAGAGGTTTGCATGATTTTAGTGGAAATACGCCCCGCAAATTCGTCCTGAAAAAATGACATGCTCTGGCGCAAAATGGCATGGTGGGCCCACCAGCGAATACGCATAGGGTAGTTGCCCAATAAGGTTTGATGCACAATGGCTGAGTGCAGTAAGGAAATCAGCGGCATGGCGACTAATATCATCAAAGACATTAGCAACAAATGACCGCCTTCTTCCGCAAAAAAAGTATCTGGATTCTTGGTAATCAACCAGTCAACAAGTTGCCCCATAAAGCTAAATAAGGTTACTTCTAGGATAGCTATCATGGCGGTAAGCATCGACATTAAGATCAATGGCACCTCGACACCACGTGAATAATATCGACAGAAAGCCACTAACCCCGTCGGTGGCTGAGAGGTCTCTAGATCTGGATAAGCCCCCACCCACTTCTCAAAAAACTTTAACATACCTTTCCTTTTTTCTTTGGTCATAACCCAGTCAGTAAATGATCAGGCAGTTGCTTATTAGCCAAGATGACCGAATCCTAATTTTGAGGCGAAATTGAAACATGTTAGCCCTTTTAAAACCAGCTTAACTATTGCCTAGAACCAACACAGACGGATTAATTATCTTACTGTTTTCATTATTCGATCCAGTTTTTTAAGCGATAAAATATTATAATTATGAGCTTATAACCAACAGCCCTGTGATGACGCCTCTTGTCATCCTAAATTCAAAGGTCTTTTACGGAATGAAGCTAACTTTGCCGATTGTTTTAGTGTTGGGATTATTGGCAGGATTAACCCCCTTTGCCATTGATGCTTACCTACCGAGTTTACCCACCATCGCTCGCTACATGGGGACAGATGTCAGCCTCATTCAAATGACCTTGAGCATGTATTTGGTGGTCTTTGCCTCATTACAAATTGTCTTTGGCCCCATTTCTGATGCGATAGGCCGTCGCAAAGTCGTCGTGACTGGACTCTGCTTATTCATGGTTGGCAGCATTGTCTGCAGCCTTTCTCAAAGCTACGAAGTGTTGATGATAGGTCGGGCTATTCAAGCCATTGGTGGTGCCGCGGTGGCCGTATGTGTGCCGGCTTTGGTAAAAGATGGCTTGTCTGCAGATCAATTTGTAAAAGCCATGTCCATGGTCATGCTGGTCATGGCCTTAGCGCCGTTGGCAGCCCCCATCATTGGTGGGGCTATTTTAACACTGCTGGATTGGCATTATATTTTTGCTCTATTAGCGGTTTTGGCGGCGATCGCAATGGTGCTATTCCTGATCACTATTCCGGAGACTCTACCCGTTGAAAAGCGCACCCGTTTATCTTTTGCAAGCGCTTTACATAATTACAAAGTGCTATTAAAGAACCCTTCTGTCACCGGCTATATTGCCGCGGGCGCTTTCCACTTTGCTGGCATGATGTGCTTTATCACCGGATCGTCCTTTGTCTATATCGAGCTCTACCATGTCCCTCCTGCACAGTTTGGCTTCCTATTTGGCCTAAATGTCATTTGCATCATGATTGCCTCCACCATCAATAACCGTTGTGTTGAACGATTAGGCAGCGCCACCCTCACCAAATACGCTGCTCATGTGGTTTTTTGTGCCGCGATTGTTATGGTCATTATTAGCTTTATGGCGCAACCGCCCTTTATCTTTATTATTCTAAGTGGCATGGCATTTATGGGCAGCATAGGAATTTTAGGCAGTGGCCTCATGGCGGGAGCGCTGAAAAACGCCGGCAATAACAATGGCAGTGTCACAGCCCTAGCAGGCGCTTCTCGCTTTGGTGCAGGCGCAGTAAGTGGTGTCATCATCAGTGTGTTGCATAACGGTACCTTCGTACCTATGGTGGCGACCATGGCCATTTGTGGTATTTTATCCTTCGCTTGCTATAAGTTTGTTGTCAATTACAGCGCTAAGCAAAGCGTAAACAATCTCTAATCATTTTTAGGAGCCCAAATGTTAAATACTCAAAGCCTCATTGATCTTGTTCAATCCACCCCAGAACAAGTTGAATTTAAAAGTGTTATTGAGGTTATTGATCGTGACTACGATTTCACTCCCAGTGCTTTTACGAACGGTGAGCAGCAAAATCAAGCCAACGAAAATAACGGCTCTTGCAAAATTTTAGCCTTTGCTAAGCTTAATCAACTTACTCCAGAACAAAGCTTACAGCTGTTCGGGGACTACTATCGAGTTGATGTTCTGCAACACCCTGAAGCACAAGACCACCAAAACATTCGCCAATTTATGATTCATGGCTGGCAAGGAGTGAGCTTCCCCACAAGCCCACTTACCCTTAAAGCTTAACGAGCATTGCTCGCCAAGCGAGCATGATTTGGCATTGGCATTAAACCCAATAAAAAGGGTTTAATGCCCCTTTCGACTCAGCCCAGAGGTTTATATGGAATTAGTGGCATTTGATTTAGATGGCACCCTGCTTAACCGTCAGCAGCGCTTATCCGAGTACACTCTAGAAACTCTACGACGTATGGAAGCCGCAGGTATTTATTATACCGTCGCAACAGGACGTACCCATTTAGCGGCCAAGCCTTGCCTAATTGGCCATGAGTTCCCAAACGTACAAATCTTCAAAAACGGCGTTGAGTGGTGGGACCCTAGTCTACAAAGCTACCGTTACAAGAACCTTCTGCAACTCGAGCACATTACCAATATGCTGCAATCTTTTGCGGAGCATAAGGTTACGCCATTTATTTTTTGCCTCGAAGAAGATGGCTTACAGCGGGTTTATCACGCGCCTTTACAAGGCCAACTGTGTGACCACATTGCCAACGAGTTGGGCAACCACGATAAAATGAGCCTACATCCTCTTGAAGCAATGTCAGCACAAGCAAGGATCACCAACATTAGCGCCATGGGCCGCCCTGAGCATGTGCAAAACATTGTTAATGACAGTCAGGACCATGAGCACCTAACCGCTTACTCTGGTGGTGGTATTTATAATCCAGATGCTTATTGGCTCGATATTCATCACAGCAATGCCTGCAAGGGTTCCGCTCTTATGGAACTCAAGGCTGAGCTAGGTGCCACTAACCTCACGGTCTTTGGCGATGGAGATAATGATTTGTCCATGTTCGCCATGGCAGATGAATGTTTTGCCACCGATAATGGCAACCCAGAGGTAAAAGCGAGCGCGGACAAAGTAATAGGCCATCACGATGAAGATGGCGTCGCACGCTTCTTAAGACAAAGATATGATCTCTAAGCTTGGGTTGAATTCTTAGACATTCACCTCATTATTAACAATAAGACAACATATTGGGCTTTACGACAGCGTCAGAATAGGTCATTCTAGAATCATAAGAACAACCAAATGGAGAAACGCCATGTTTGAATTTTTACTTTTTGCGGCTGTATGTGCACTAATGGCTTTCTTAGCAGCAGGTCTATACACACAGTTTTCTCAGCCAAAAACGAAGTTGCAACCCATCAAGATCAAAAAGCAGCCGACTCGCAACAAGCGTCATCCACAAGATTATTAATTGTGACTCATCTTAAAATTCAAAGCAGACTTAACGGTCTGCTTTGTTGTTTCTAGGTGTTCATTTTAACGCAATATTATATTCATTGAGCTTATTCGCTACCGCACTGTGACTAAGCCCTACGGCTTTTGCTAAGCGTCTGGTGCTTGGATATTGTGGATAAAGTTGCCTTAATAGCTTGGCCTCAAAGGCTTTCACGGTTTTATCAAGGGACCCTTCCTGTAACACCATCTCTGAACTCGTGTTGTCTGACGCTAAGCCTAGATCTTCTGCCTGCCACTCTTTATTGGGATTAGCCAATAGCGTTTGCAAACAAACACTGTGCAATTCTTTCAAGTTGCCCGGCCAAGAGTACAAGGAGAGCTTTGCCAAAGCACCTTTTGAAATACTCGGCAGGGCAAGGTTATAGCGCCCACCAATATCCTCTAGAGTTTGCTCCAAAAGTCCCGCAATATCTTCTCGTCGACGAGCCAGCTCTGGCATTGTTAGCACCAAGGTAGACAGTTCGAAATAGAGCGATTTATTGAGCGTTGCATGGTTGATCAATTGCTCTTGAGTTAAGGAAGATAAAGACACTAAACGGGCACTGTATCGTAAGCTGGTTAATTCATCGGTTTGTTTGGCAAGCCAGCTTAACAAGGCGAATTGCACCTCTTCTTTGAGGCGTTCAATATGTTCTATCACCCACCAGCCAGAGAATGAATCCAACGCTTGAATATCTGTAAGGTTTATATCCTCGGCAGATTTCATAACAATCTGACAGTCTCGTTCTAACTGATTGTCATACCAAAATTGAAATAGCGCCTGAATGAAATCCCGCTTACCAGTGCCTACTTGGCCCACTAACAACAGCGGCACGGGAAGGTCCGCTAAGGATTTAGCCTGAGACACAAGCCCCGTCATGACAGGACTTTGTAGCACGGACTCACGGTAGTATTTGTCCAAGCCATTAATGGGCTTAGAGGCATTTTTTAAACTTTGTGTTTGCCGTTGCAAGCGCGCCTCAGATTTAAGGTGTATCACACTGCCTGCAGGGGTTTGGCTGCCATCGTCACTCTGCACCCAAATCGGCTTCATTTCTAACAAGAGTGTTTTACTGCGAATCTTAATGCGCTTACTTAACCCTGAGGGCATGCTTTGCCATGGTATCTTGGCAAAATTCACGCCTTTAATATATTGCTGTAAAGGCTGATTCAATAAGCCTGCAACACTGGCTTGTAAATCTTCTGCAGCAAGCTCGGTTGCCATGGTGATCACGCCTTTCAGGTCTACCGAGATCACCCCGTCTGGCAAGGCCTCTAGTAACATATACAAGGCGTTTGTTTCTCGTTCCGATGGAGTAAAAGCAACCGTCTTCACATCTTCCACATCGTCAAGTTTGCGTATTTCTGCCAACAGTTTTTGGATCTTGGAAAAAGCGATATCACTAAAGCCACAGTAAATACAACGTCGAAGGGTATCCACCTCAATGAGCCGCACATCAATTTGATAAGGGGTAAATAAATCCAATACTTCTCGTATCATGCCGATTCGATCTTCACACTGAATTTCAAGCCTCATCGCCACGTTTTACTCTCCTCGGGCGCTCTCACCCTAATCTATTTATTCAGCTAGGCTGGGTTTTGAACTTAACAGGAGCAAGTCACGTTGAGGGGAAAACATCTCATATAAAGGCAAGATCGCCGCCCCCATTACCCCTGCGGAATAACCTGTCTGTGCGGCGGTAATCTCTGGCGCGACGAGCAGTGTCTGCTCCTTAAACAAGGTTTGCATCTCGTCTATCAAGCTTCTATTCACCTGGGTAGGTAACCGCCCAGCCAAAATGATATCCGCAGGATCATATAGTGCTAAAACGGCGAGTAAAGCAGGGGTGATTTCTGCAATCACTTCTTGAGACCATTGTTTAATAAGAGATTGTAACTTAACGCCGTCCCAGTCACTTTCTTGGCGTGGCCAGTGTGTTTGATGACTCTCAAAGTAACGTCGTAACGAAGATAACGATAAAGCTTCTAGTGTCCACTTGCCATGCTTACCTGTGGCGGTCGCGATCATACCAAATCGACCCGCTTGACCGTGAGCGCCAATATAGCATTCGCCATCGGCAACAAAGCTTCCTCCACAGGCAGTACTGACAAAAATATAAAACAGGTGTTTTTTAAAAGTATCAGCGGACAGTAGAACTTCACTGGTTGCTGCGGCAGTTGCGTCGTTTTCACAATAACAAGCTACACCCGACGTCTTTTCTAGCCACAATTCAAAAGCATCAGACTGCCAATAGCTCAGCTCCAGTTTTAAGTCATTGAGTTGATTGCGTTGCTCGGCATCTGTTACCAGAGTTTCCAACCAAGCATCCATAAAACCTGGTCGAGTCAGGCCTATACCCTGTACTTTGCACCAGTCTTCTCCAAGAGTTTGCTTCACCTCAGACAATAATTCTTGAGCGATGTTTTTAGCGACTTTTTCCGTGGGAAAAGACACTAGCTTTTCTCGTAACAGCACGCAGTGTCCTGTGAAATCCAGCAGTGCTGCACTGATATGCCCCCTATCGATGTTAATACCCAGGCTATAAGCCCCCTGTGCATTAATGCTCAACTTTATAGAAGGTTGTCCACGACGGCCTTTAACTTTACCCGTGACAGCTAAGAGCTGACGTTTCAATAAAGAAGAGGTAATCACTGAGATGGTTTGGCTGCTTAACCCCGTTAGTTCCGCCAGTTTAACCCGAGAGATTTGCGGATTCTGCCTCACTAATTGCAGAATAATACGTTCATTGTAAATGCGCCCCTGCTCGGCGGTGCTGCCTGACACTTTCATACTTAGCTACCTTTTTAATTGGTTAGCAGTCTAACCAATATAATTAATAAATCTAGTTGATTTATTAAAGCCGCAAGGGCTATCCTAACGCCATAATTAAAATAATTGACCACAAAGGACGATCACCATGCAGGCGAGCCCAGACTTTCAATCCGCTGCTTTTCTTAAGCAACACATTCAAGACACCATGGCGTTTTATCACCCCCATTGTATTGATGAACGAGGCGGCTACTTCCAGTTCTTTAAAGACGATGGGCAAATCTATGACAGGGAAACTCGTCATTTAGTCAGCAGTACCCGCTTTGTTTTTAATTATGCCAAAGCTTTTATAGCAGAAGGCAAAGAAGAGTATTTGACAGCGACTCGACATGGTGTAGATTACCTTAGAAATCGACATCGTCGAGAAAATGGCGGCTATGTTTGGCTACTCGAGGGCGACTCTAACCTTGACGAAACCAACCACTGCTATGGTTTAGCCTTCGTACTGTTGGCCTATGCAAGCGCTTATAAAGCAGGTGTTAGTGAATCCAAGCCTTGGATCAACGAAACGTTTGAATTGATGGAAAAGCATCTTTGGCAGCCTGAGTTTGGTTTGTACCAAGATGAGATATCCGCCGATTGGCAAACCCCCTCTTCCTATCGTGGCCAAAACGCCAACATGCACAGTTGTGAAGCCCTCATGGCCGCTTACGATGCCACCCAAGATCACCGTTACTTAGACCGTGCTGAGCTGCTTGCGAAGAATATTTGTCAACGCCAAGCAGACTTGGGCGGAGGTGAAATTTGGGAACATTACCGCCAAGACTGGAAAATTGATTGGCAATACAATCAAGATGACCCAAAACACTTGTTTCGCCCCTGGGGCTTTCAACCCGGCCATCAAATCGAGTGGGCTAAATTACTTATTTTGCTACATCAAAGAAGTCCGCAAGACTGGCTCATCCCCAAAGCAGAAACACTCTTTAACACCGCGTGGCAAAAAGCCTGGGACATTGAGCATAAAGGCTTATGTTATGGCTATGACCCAGAAGGCAATATTTGTGATGGCGATAAGTATTTTTGGGTTCAAGCGGAGTCTTTCGCAGCGGCGGCCATGCTCGCTTTAGTGACCAACAAGGAAGAGTATTGGCATTATTACAACCAACTCTGGGAATACAGTTGGCAGCACATGATAGATCATCAATACGGCGCCTGGTTTCGCATTCTCACCCAAGATAACCAAGCTTACGATGACTGCAAAAGCCCGGCGGGGAAAACCGATTACCATACCATGGGAGCATGCTATGAAGTCATTGATCAATTAAGCCTTCAAGGTATGCAACCAGCCGAATAGCTCCCTTATACATTAAGACTAGTTTTCTTTGCAAATGTGGCGGCACCCTCACCCAAGGCCGTCCATTTGCCATAAATATACTCTTAATTTACAAAATGCAGTATGATTAACCACTACGATTTGAATTCTGGCCCCATCTTATATGCAACTAGATAAAATAGATCTCAACTTACTGCGCTATTTAGACTCCCTACTTCGCGAACAAAATGTTACTCACGCTGCCAATCAACTGGGCATTACCCAGCCCGCTATGAGCAATGGTTTACGACGTTTACGTGACCTATTTCACGACCCACTCCTAGTGAGAACCAGCGATGGTATGATGCCAACGGCCCTAGCCATCCAATTGCAGCCAAGAGTTGAGAACATTTTACAATCTGTTGATGAAGTACTGCATCTAGGTCAAAGCTTTGAGGCTGAATCAAGTTCTCGTGTATTTCGCATCATGGCCAGTGATTATGCGGAAGCAACGCTGATTCCCCCTCTCATGAAAAAGCTACAAAGTGAAGCGCCCAACGTTATTTTAGACGTTATGAACCCAAGTGATGTGAGCTTTCATGACGTTGAAAAAGGCAAGGTAGATCTCGTTATTAACCGTTTTGATACACTCCCTCAGTCTTTCCACCAAAAGTCTGTCTGGATTGACCATTTCTCTTGCCTAGTGCCTGCGGATTCGGATCTCGCAAAAAACTTTAATCTCACCAATTACCTTTCATCTTCCCATGTATGGGTGAGCAAAACTGGATTTGGGGTTGGGGTTGGCATACAGCCAGAAGAAATACAAAAGCTTGGCTGGGTTGATGGCACGCTGGCGGACCTTGGTTTTAAACGCAACATTCGCCTATTTACCCGTAACTACAATGTGGCCATGCGGGCTACCGAACAGCTAGGCCTGATCGCAACCTTACCTTCTTTGGCTACGCGACTCATGGAAGGTAACGATAAGGTGGTGGTGCTACCCACACCGTTTGAAGTCCCACCAATCGAATTAAAAATGCTCTGGAGCCCTTTGTTACAGCATGACCCTGGACATATTTGGCTACGCTCAACCATTGCAGGTTGTTCAAAAGCCATTGCCGAAAGCAACAATTTATAAAGCAATAATTTATAAAGTAACCGACAAAAAAATCCCCCCAAGGCCACAACCTTAGGGGGATTTTACGAAACTACACTGAGTGGCTTATTAATAGGTAACTTAAAGATTTTCTAAACGTACCGCAGCTTCTTCTGCATTGGACACGGTCATTTCTAAATCTTTAATATGGCCGTTATCAATACTGTAACACCAACCGTGTACATGAAGTTCCTGCCCCGTTTTCCAGGCATTTTGTACAATACTGCTTTGACAAACATGGGCTACTTGTTCGATCACGTTCAACTCACACATGCGATCAAAGCGCTTACAGTCATCCGCAATACCATCTACTTCTTCTTTGTGTAAACGATACACGTCTTTAATATGGCGTAGCCAGTTATCTATCATACCGTGCTCTTCTGTACCCATGGCGGCTTTGATCCCACCACAACCATAATGGCCTACTACCATGATATGTTTTACCTTCAGAACGTCTACTGCGAACTGAATAACAGACAAACAGTTTAAATCCGTATGCACTACCACGTTAGCGATATTACGGTGTACAAATACTTCGCCTGGTAATAGATCAACGATTTGGTTGGCCGGAACACGGCTGTCTGCACAGCCTATCCAAAGGTATTCAGGCTTTTGCTGCTTTGAAAGCGTGGAAAAAAACTCAGGATCTTCCGCATTGACCTTGGCAGCCCACTCTCGGTTTTTCGTGAAAAGATTACTTAAGCTATTCGACATTCTGCCTTCCTCTAATTTTTACGATACCAGCGAAGTTTTATGTCCGCGGTGACACTTATGGACTCTAATGCCTTAACGGCCTCACGACCTTCATAAGAAGCTTTATGAATGTGAGGAGTCATACTCAATAATTGCTGAATGGCCAGTTGAGATGTTAAATCAAAGTTGTAATTTAATTTATGCTCTCCAAGACATTCGAAGCCTGGTACACCATCACTATAAGTGGCTTTATAGTCATGAATGGCAGGGTAGAGAATTTTTCTTAACTCAATAAGGTGATCTTCGCCTGATTCCACGAGGAGCAAGTATCCGCCCTCTGCCAAAACACGTGAAAACTCAGAGAAGACTGGGAAGCCAAACAGGCACAATACGCCGTCTACACGGGCTTCTGGCATAGGTAAAGCGGCATTACTGCCCACCAGCCAACTCACCGCTTTATCCCTTTTGCTGGCGGCCATAACCGCCCATTTGGAGATATCTAAACCGATTCTCTCAATCGAGTTGTCGTGTTCAGCCAGCAACAGGCCTAACTGATGTAAGTAGTAGCCTTCCCCACAACCGGCATCCAAAAGTCGCACCGTCTCTTGCTGCAAAAAACCGGCTGGTGCACTAGTAACAATCTCTTTGACGATTGGAAAATAATGTTGCTGATTCAAAAAGGTTTGCCGTGCCGCAACCATTTCTTTGCTGTCGCCCGGATCTTTAGAGCGCTTATTCTGCACGGGGAGTAAGTTCACATAGCCAGTCTTGGCCAGATCAAAAGTGTGTCCTTGGGCACAAACAAGACTCGCTTGCTTAAGCTCAAGACGTGAGGCATCCATCGGACAGGATAAATTTTCCAGCTTAGACACAGTGTTCCTAATTAAGGTCGGGGGATAGGTGTTATTTTATTAACACCACAGGGGATAAACAAGCCAAATCAAAAAACTAAAAAAACAATTCAACAATGTTTACAATTTATTTAACAAAGCTTACCACATAGGTTTTTAAGCGTTACCAATCATTTGGCACAACAAAAATATTGGCGGGTATTTGATTTGATTTTTCACTCCAACAACATAGGTTAATGGGCCGATCATCAAGCAGAAACTTGTCCCTCAGAAAATTCGATAGCTCAGACATGGCAATACCTTGTGTGAATTCAGGTAAGGCTAGCCAATGGGGTTTACTCATCAGTTTAGCGTACTCATAACGCTCCCCTAGCAAGGCTAGGTTTTCTAACTTTAACCAACCACAAAGCTCTTGCTGCACAGGGTTTTCAGCGCATTTTTCTTGCCAATTTTTCGCAAGATTTAAATCGAAAAATAAACGCCCAAAAATTAACAGTTGATCGGCTATCGGTTCGTTTTCAGAGCCAAGAATAAGATCAACGGCTTGTCGCCCTGCTGGACTTTTTAGCAACGTCAGCTGATGCTGTCGTGCTCGAGCGACTTTTTTCGCTAGGCTGTCCTGTTTGTTAGGGCCAATCCAATCATGGGGTGCAAGGTCTGGACGCTGTAAATAAAATTTAACCGCGATTTCACACTGTAAAAGTCGCCCTTGTGGGTCTCTTAGCAAAGCATCAACTTCACCAAGAGTTTTACCCTCTTGTTGAATTTGAAAGTGTTCTTTAACGATACCAAGGGATGAAAAGTGTTTAATGGCAAATGAAAACAGGGTTTCAAAATAGCTGCCCAGAAAATGCGATTTACAAGCGTTAATCGCTTCAATTAGGGGTACTGGGTCATCTTCAAGGGCTTGTAATTTAGCCTCGACATCATGATGCCAATAATTGGCTAGATTACAATCTTGCTCTATGTAAAAGCCTGCAATAAGCCAAGCCAAATCCTTGACATAAGGGTGCTGTAGCCCTGTAATCGTCACTTAAGTTCACTCAAATAGGTGTCAATCGCTTCCAAACATACCACCAGCCGACTCACCTCTGCAGGGGATTTATGTTTAAAAGCTTCTTCCGCCATGGGAGCAACATGGCAACGAGTCGGTAACGGCGCTCCGCTATCAAGTAACGCGTTAAACCTTGCAATCATCACGTACCTTAGCCACTGGGCAAAGCTCATGGTATCAATGCAAAAAGGCTCTGTACTCATCATGGCTTGTGCGCTTGGCTGGCCTGTCGACCATTCACCACATAGCGCCATACAAGCTTCAAGCTCTTTAAGCAAAGCTTGTAAGTTTGGTTGTTTCGAAAAAACCTCTGGCAACCTGATTTCTCCTTTAGAAAACGGTAATATAGGCCAACTTTTACTAATGATGGCCCCTTCGTTCACATTGCAAGCCATCTCTCATTTGAGTTTTATATCTACCATGAACAAAATAGAATCTCTTTCTGACTTATTTCAAATGGTTGGCTGCGATGTCACCTACTATGATCTTGGCCGCCATATTACTAAAATTTCCCCGCAACAAGCTATACAGTTTGATCGTAAACAGCAGGCCTACCCTTTCCCTTTTCGCCAGCACGCTTGGTTAGCTTGCCTATTAAAAGACAGCCAAACGGCTTCTAAAAGCTTGCTAGAAAACGGAGTCATCTGGTTTTTAAAACTACCTCTGGATGAAGCGGGTTGCTTAAACTTGGGCACCCGAGATCATTTTATCAAAAGTATAGTGGATAAAATTTTGCACAAAGGGGAAGCTCAAGGCTTATCGGAAGCATTAGAAGACAGCCCCTATGCGTTTAAGCCTGATCAAGAACGTATGGCCAGCTTTCATGCCATTCTTGGTAAGCAGCTCAACACATCGACCTCCAGTTTTTTTGATAGCGTAATTGATTACCTAAAATCACCTCTCGAAGACAACCCAGAGCAATGGCAAGAACTTGGTATTCAAGGCATTGCAGAGTTAGCCGCCAGAGCCAATGAACCAACATATACTCCGCTCATTATTAAAGCGATCCAACAGGCAAACCCCGCTGTTATCAGTGCACTTTGTCATGCTTTAGAGCATGAAACACTGCCAAACAGCATTCAAGACGTCCTGATCCAACAACTAGAAGAGAATCAAGATCCATTCTTGCAAGCCAGCTTTATCCGTGCGCTTTCTCGTAACTCTCTTGATAATCGACTGTTGCTACCCTTATTTGGGCTATTAGGCAGTCTAGTCGAGTGTCAGGACGAAGACACCCACAGCATTGCCGCATTGGCCGCAAAATGCCCTCATTGGCTTGCGTCAAACCCTCAATTGCTGCGTATTATTATGGAGAAGCTGGCCCATCGACAAGATGGTTACATTGCCTTTAAGCAAATCACAGCTGAACTTAGCCAGCATCCAGAGACTCGCCAGCCATTATGGACACTACTGCGCAGCCAGCATATTAGTTCACAACTGGCGCAAGCGGTGAACCATATCTTCACACAAACCCCAGGCAATCTTCACTAAACCGCCCTTAGCCTCAGTTTGCATGTTATTTGCACCCTTAATCGCTGTATTTACTGAGGCTAAGCATGTTTGTTGGCATATTTCCGTGCTAAATTTACAAAATACAGAAACTTAGTTGACGGTCCGTTCATATTGAAGCTAGAGGCCAAGAGAGGGTGTTGTGAAAAAATTATTAATCATGTTTAGTTTGTTTGGCGCCATGTTTGCTAATGCCGAGAGTTTACGCGTCGAGATTTCTGAAATCGCCAGTAATCCAGAAAGCTTCACCATTGTTGATGTTCGTGATGAGCAAATTTACCTTGAAGGCCATATTAAAGGCGCAGTTAATTTCCCTGCTAGTCTCACCTTCGATGACCTGACCATTAGTGGACGTATTACCCCACCTAACCAAATGCAGTCTCTCATTCAGCAAAAAGGCTTAGATATCCATGACAACATTGCCATTTACGATGATGGCAGTTTCTTTGATGCCGCAAGACTATTTTGGTCTCTAGAAGTGTATGGGTTTACCAATGTAAAGCTTCTCAATGGTGGCTACCATGAGTGGCAATCTCTTGATTTACCAATCAGCACTCAAGCCATAACACCAGAGCCTAGCCAGTATATTGCCTCCATTGACAACAAGAAGTTAGCCACTAAATTTGCGACTCAAATCGCTTCACGCAGCCCATCGCAAGTGGTAATTGATGCCCGTACTACCGATGCTTACCAAGGCATAATATCAACCGCCCAGCGTTTTGGTCATATTCCTCAGGCAGAACACATTCCAGCGACTCACAATATTGCTTCTTCAAATGGTATGTCGAAACTAAAAGATTTGAATGAGTTAAAAAGCACCTATCAAAATATCGACCCTAATCAGAAAGTCATTATTTACTGTGCGATTGGTCGTGTTTCTTCAACCAACTATTTTGCTCTTCGCGAACTGGGTTATGATGTCGCTAACTATGACGCATCTTGGCGGGAATGGGGCAACGATTTAAACCTACCCATTACTAACCCTTCAGGCCAATAACAAGGGCAACCTATGTGGTACAAACTTAGTATTAAGCGACAACTTATCATTTTCATGTCGTGTATTATTGTGGTGGTTGAGGCCGCCACATTACTTCTAATTCTCAACATCCAAAAGCAAGAAACGCAGGAAATGGCGATCAATGAGGCAAACAGTATCAGTGCTTCATTGAATAATGATTTTGTAAAATACCTACTAACCCCTGGTGCTGACTCTTTATCGGATATTACCTTTCGCTTATCTGCCTTTAATAATATCCAAGGGGCGATGGTCTACGACGAAGGCGGTCGTGCTATTTACCGGTTTAAAGACACTGAAAACATAACTGCAGAAAAGCCCCAGGTAACACAAAGCACCAGTGTTTTCACTGAAGCCAACCTGTTAATCCAGTCCTCCATTGAGGCCGAAGGCTATCAATTTGGCATGGTGATACTAGACGTCAATCTGGATACCTTTCGAGTCAAACAAAAAGAGATCACCAATACCATCTTAGCGATTTTCCCCTTTGCATTATTGTTCGGACTTATCTTAAGCACCTTCTTAAGTAAGAGTTACACCAATCCCTTCATCAAATTGCTTTATGCGATGAAGAAAAGTGACCCGACTAATAACGCCATTGTTACCGTAGACACCAAGTCGGAAAACGAAATCAAAGAGTTGTTTGACGGCTTTAATCAGCAAATGGAACAAATTTCACAGTCATCCAAGGCGCTCAAATTTCAAGCATCTCACGATACCCTAACAGGCATTTACAACCGCTACCATATGGAAGAGCTCATCTCTCAAGCACTTAAAGATGAAACCCGTTGTGGTTACAACTTGTTGTATATCGATCTGGATCAGTTCAAGTTGATCAATGATTCGGCTGGCTATCAGGCCGGCGACGAGTTGCTAAAAATGATTGTCAGCCACTATCAAGGTATTTTGCCCAGCCACGGGACCTTTGCTCGTGTCGACGGTAATGGATTTATGGTGCTATTGAAAAATTGCACGGAAGGCTTTGGTAATGACTTCCTCAGCTTAAGCTTACAACGACTGAACGATTTCCGTTTTTCCACTAATAACGAAACTTACAGTGTATCTGCCTCGATATCTTTAGTGTATTTCAAGCCTTTTGAATTCACGCTAAAAGAGCTTCTAAAAATCAGCAGCGCCTCACTTTATACGGCAAAAGCGAAGGGTCGAAACAAGTCTCATATTTATGACCCAAGCGATGAAAAAACCAAGCGAGTGTCCATTGAGACAGAGACCGCAAGGATGATCAAAGAAGCCCTGCATGGGGGGCCGACCCGTTTTGAACTGTTTGCCCAGGACATAGTGGCACTGCAAGAAACCAAAGAACAAATTAGTTACGAAATATTGATTCGTATGTGGGACAAGGATAATAACTTTATTTCCCCTGGAGACTTCCTACCGGCAGCAGAGCGTTACCAATTAATGAGTGATATCGACGCTCATGTGCTTTGGACCTACCTTGAAATCGTCACCCAAAGCCCTGAACACATTGCAAAATTACACTCGGCTCATATTAACTTGGCTGGCTCAAGTTTAAATAACCCGGACTTCCAAGAGAAAGTGAAGCAAGCGATTGCTCACTTTGACTTCCCATGGGAAAAACTCGAACTGGAAATCACCGAGAGTTCCGCCATTGGTAGCTTTAACAGTGCCAATAAATTTATTTCCTGGCTGAAAGAACAGAAAATTGGATTAGCGCTGGATGATTTTGGTACGGGCATGGCGTCTTTTGAATATTTAAAAAGCCTGCCCTTCGATGTGGTCAAAATTGATGGCAGCTTTGTGAAAGACATGCACACGGATCTTACCGACAAAGCCGTGATCAAATACATTCAAGAAATCGCCAATTTGAAAGGCCAAGAAACCGTGGCTGAATATGTGGAGACCCAGCAAGATGTGGATGAGTTAACAAATATTGGTGTCACCTATGGCCAAGGTTTCTTCCTTGGTAAGCCACGCCCGTTAACAAGCTGGATAGATTAATAAAAACCCTCTTTAAGCATCATGAATTTGTGTCTAAAGAGGATTGGCTTTAATGTTTGGTGGGCGACTTGCTCGCCACTCGCATTTTTTTTCTGTGTTCTACAAACGCTTCAGTCAGCAGATAATCTCCATGCTCAGTATATTCTAAGGCGCCTCGATTGATCAGGGCATCAAGTGTCTTAGATAACACTCTTTGTCTATGATCACCTTTCACAAAATAATATTGATCATCAAGCTGCACCAACTTAAAACCGGATTCTAAAAAGCCAACACATAAGTTTTGAGTTGGCGTTAATTTGAGTTTCATAATATCCCTCGTACGGCCGTCTCGTTTCGTTAGCTTTAACTATAGTCAAAATTAGCCAGAACAAAAATTTTCTGTCTATTTTTAATACAAAATTAATATTTCATCTAGACTGAATTTTGCCTTGGCTGGATACTTGGAATATTATGCTGGCCACTTTAACGCTGCACAGTTGATCAAACATTATGAATATTCAAACCAGTGCAAAATATCTTGCCGAGCTTGGTCATCCAACTCGGCTAGAGATATTGCGCTACCTTGCCCAAAAAAATGTCAAAGGCATACCGGTGGGAGAGCTCCAGAATCAGCTGAAAATTCCAGCCTCTACCCTCTCCCACCATATCAATCGACTCATTAATGTGGGTCTACTGGAACAAAAACGTGAAGGGCGTGTGCTTTTATGCTCACCGAAATACGATGAACTAGCCACCTTGTTGGACTTTTTATCTCAGCAATGGAACATCAAAAGCTAACTTGTAGGCATAAAAAAGGCGGGGATTTAACCCGCCTTTTTAAGTATTAAGCCTGTCTTATTCAGCAAACACCACTGTCTTATTACCATGCACGAGAACACGATCTTCTAAGTGATAGCGTAAGCCTCGAGACAAGACCAATTTTTCAATGTCTTTACCTAATCGAACCATGTCTTCCGCTGCGTGACTGTGACGAACACGAATCACGTCTTGTTCAATGATAGGTCCCGCATCCAAATCCGCTGTCACATAGTGACAGGTTGCTCCGATCAGCTTAACCCCACGCACAGCTGCCTGATGGTAAGGTTTAGCTCCGATGAAGGATGGTAAGAAACTGTGGTGAATATTGATCACACGATGACGGTATTTCTCACATAGGTATTCTGGAAAGATCTGCATGTAACGCGCCAGAACGATAGTGTCGGCTTGAGCCGCATCAATGCAAGCCTCAATTTCTTGGAAAGCCGGCATCTTATTTTCTTTTGGTACAGAGATACAGTGGTAAGGAATCTTGTACCATTCCACCATAGAGCGAAGCTCTTCATGGTTTGCAATAACACCGACGATTTCACAGTTTAACTCACCTGTATGCCAGCGGTGCATAATGTCATTCAAGCAATGGGATTCTTTCGTTGCCATCAACATAACTTTTGGACGATCGTCACTGTCTTTTACATACCAACGCATGTTGTATTCAGCGGCAATGGGTGCAAACTCTTCGCGGAAGGTTTCCACATCGATGTTCAGGCTTTCTGCGTCAATATCATGGCGCATAAAAAACCACTTTTGTTCGATGTCGGTGTGGTGACTTGCTTCCACAATAGAGCCTTGGCGCTCATTCAAAAATTGGCTCACTGCGGCTACAATCCCCACTCTGTCGGGACAACTAATCACTAGACGAAATGTTTTTCTCATACTAAAAACTTACAACCTTTAAAATCATTTTCTTAACAAGAACCACAATCAATGTGGCGCTTCGTATTAATCTCGAATTGAGAATTTTGTTACGCCAAATTACGATGGCGGATAACATAACATTGGTGAATCTTATTATTACGCTCAAAATCTGGATCTAGGGTTTGCTGGGTAATGTTCTCTACCTCAAACTCTTGCTCAAGATCTGCATCCAAAACAAAACGGCGATAGTTATTGGAGAAGATCAGCTCGCCAGCGGATGATAGTCTGGCCATTGCCAAGCGTACTAGGTCACCATGGTCTCGCTGTATGTCTAACACATCCGCCATTTTCTTGGAGTTCGAGAAAGTCGGAGGGTCCATAAAGATAAGGTCAAACTCATCCTGACTTTGGCGTAACCATTCAAAACAATCTGCCCTTTCCACTCTGTGGTCGCGTTCAGAGAACTCATTGAGCTCAATGTTACGTCGCGCCCAATCCGTATAAGTGTTGGACATATCGACACTTAGCGTCGTGAAAGCGCCCCCTTGTCCTGCATGTACCGACGCACTGGCGGTATAACAGAACAAGTTCAAGAAGCGCTTACCATTGGCTTTTTGTTGAATTAGCTTGCGAACAGGGCGGTGATCAAGAAACAAACCTGTGTCCAGATAGTCTTTCAAGTTAACAATGAAATCACAGCCGTACTCTTCTACCACCATTTCATGTTGAGACTGATCGAGCTTCTCATACTGAGTTTTACCCGTTTGCTTCTGACGATGTTTAACGACTACCTGAGACTCAGGAATATTCAAAGCCGTAGGAATCGCTGACACCACTTCAAACAAACGTTGTTTGGCTTTTTCAGGGTCGACACTTTTAGGCGCTTGATATTCTTGCACGTGTGCCCAATCTTGATAGACATCAATCGCTACCGCATATTCTGGCATGTCCGCATCATAAGCTCGGTAGCATTGTATTTTATTCTTCTCTACCCACTTACGCATCTTCTTGATGTTTTTCTGCAGACGGTTGGCAAACATCTGCGCCCCTGGCGTCATCACCGACTGGGCAACCACATCTTCTTTTATATTGCCTGCCAACAGAGGAAAACGGTAAGCACGACATTCAATGCCACCATTGATCACCCGAGTGCTTTTTTCAGGGCGAACAGGAATTTGGCGGGCCAGATGATCGTTACTGGTTAGCATCATAAACTGCCAACCGCGGGCATTACTCACCACCCACTCACCCAATTGGCGATACAGTGCAATCAGGGCCATTTCATCCCCTAAACGCTCACCATAAGGTGGGTTGGTAATGACCAGCCCCTTGGTGCCTTCCGGGATTACAAAATCATGCTCTTGAAAAGGTGTCATGGCCACTTCGACTATGCCGACCAAACCTGAGCGCTTGATATTTTCACGGGCGGCGGCAATCGCGCGCTGCTCTCGATCCGTACCTTGAAAACTTAAACCTAACTCAGCCGCATCGCGCTTGCGATTGCGCGCGAAATCCATCAGTTGTTGCCACAGGCGATGATCGTGTTGTTTCCAGCCTTTAAAGCCCCAGTATTGACGACGCAATCCCGGTGCGATGTCTAACGACATCAATGCTGCTTCCACCAAAAAGGTACCTGAGCCACACATAGGATCGATCAGCTGGGTCATGCCACAATCTTTCCCCCAACCTGCTCTAAGCAACAAGCCAGCCGCAAGATTTTCTTTAAGTGGCGCCATGCCACCGTGCTGACGATAACCACGGCGATGTAAGCTATCTCCTGACAAATCAATACTCACAGTGACCTGATCACGCTTAATTCGTAGTGCTATGCGCACGTCCGGTTGACTTTTCTCAACACTGGGGCGCTCACCAGTCAATGCTACGAAATAGTCGGCAATGGCATCTTTAGCACGCACCGCACCAAACTGAGTATTACGGATGTGATGATTAGTACCGTGACAATCAATGGCTATGGTATCGTTCACTGACAAATGGTCGGACCATTCTACAGCCTTTACCCCTGCGTATAGCTCGTCGGCAGATTCAATTTTGAAATGGGCAATAGGCAGCATCACACGAGTGGCGACTCTTGACCATAAACACGCCGTGTAGATACCGGTTAGATCCGTTGTCAGTTTAACTTGACCTTCCCCTAGTCGGGTTTGAGTGAGTCCTTCCTCATGCAGCTCTTTCTCTAAAACATTTTCAAGCCCTAATGGGCAAGTAAGTTCTAGCGCATAAAGCGTTTGGGCAGACTCGACGGTCGATTGATTTGTTGTCATTTTAAAATTACTTATTCAATAAATGTATGAATTTGCCTGATCTAAATTTGTGCCGATCTTGCAAAATTAAAGAGGCGGGGTGCTATCCCGCCTCTTGCTTCGTTATTCACGATAGGGAAAACAATTCAGCTAAGCTGCGATGATTTTCCTTTATAAACCTAATTCACGCTCACGATAATAAGCATCCGTACTGGCAACCGCTTCGGTAACCAATTCTGGACCTTTATAAATGAAGCCCGAATAAATTTGTACTAAGCGTGCGCCAGCTTGCAGTTTCTCGACCGCATCGGCACCACTGGAAATACCGCCCACGCCAATGATAGGCAGTTGATCTTTTAGATGCTCCGCCAACACTCGTACCACATGGGTCGCTGCGTCTTTCACTGGGGCACCACTTAATCCGCCCATTTCTTGCCCGTGTATGTGGCCAGCAACCGCATCCCGAGACAAAGTTGTGTTGGTGGCAATAATACCATCAACTCCTTGTTCCACGAGCGTATCCGCGACCATTTTAATTTCATCATCGGACATGTCTGGTGCAATTTTCACGGCTAATGGCACACGCTTACCATGCTCGGCTTCATAGCGATCTCTTGCTTCACACAAGGGTGAGATCAATTGCGCAAGACTTTCGCCAAACTGCAGGCTGCGTAAGCCCGGTGTGTTCGGAGAGCTAATATTTGCTGTGATGTAGTCGGCATAAGGGATCACTTGCGTTAGACAAGACAAGTAGTCAGCCGCAGCGTCCTCAACGGAAGTAGACAAGTTTTTGCCAATATTCACACCCAAGATACCCGGATAACGGCGGCTTTTAATGCGCGATACCAGATGGTCTACACCCTTGTTGTTAAAGCCCATACGGTTAATGATGGCTTCATGTTCTGGCAAACGGAACAAACGAGGCTTAGGGTTACCCGCTTGACCTTTAGGCGTTACGGTACCGACTTCGACAAAACCAAAGCCTAACGCTCCTAGCGTTTCAAATGCATCAGCGTTTTTATCAAGCCCTGCCGCCAAACCTACCGCATTGGGAAAACGTAGCCCCATGACTTCAACAGGTTGAGCACTTGGCAAACCTTTCAACAATTTAGAAACACCTAGGCGACCACTTGCTGCCAATAAATCCAAAGAAAGATCATGGGATACTTCTGGATCTAATTTAAACAGTAACGAGCGAGCAAGGTTGTACATTGGTAAAGCTCCTAATGGTAATTGATAAGGCTAAAGAGTGTTTTCAAGCTGGGTTACAGCAACCAGCTTGTGGTTGACATCAAATTCTACTTCAAACAGACCATAAATGCCCTGATGCGTAACATAACGTACAAACGCAGACAAAGGCAGTTGCACTTTGCGTCCATCAAGGCTTGTGGCCACTAAATTTTGGGCCGCTCCGGCATACATGGCTTCATACTTGTAAGCGGGCAAGGCGACATTTAAAATTAATTTTGCCATAAAAATTCCTTCACTTACGCTTCTCTTACAAGATTGAGTCTGGGCGTAAAGATTTGAATCCGCTAAGATGGCCGCTATTATATTGTGTTGACACCTTTTTTGACAGAAGTATGAGGAATCTAGCTTTAATGGAAGCCGTAATTAGTCAGTTAAAAGATCACTTGAACAACGCCATCCTCGGCCAGCCCGATTTAACTCACGAATTACTCGTAGCCTTGATTGCCAATGGCCATGTGTTACTGGAAGGACCACCAGGCATCGCCAAAACCACCGCTGCGAAAGCCCTTGCTAATGGCATCGCTGGCCGTTTCCAACGCATACAGTTCACCCCAGATTTATTACCTGGCGATGTCACCGGCTCAGACATTTATCAGCAAGAGATTGGGCAATTTAGCTTTATTCCTGGCCCCATCATGAATGAAATTGTGCTGGCGGACGAAATTAACCGTGCCCCAGCCAAAGTCCAATCGGCTTTGTTAGAAGCCATGGGTGAGAAACAAGTCACCGTGGGTAATAATTGCTACTCATTACCACCATTATTCTTTGTGATAGCCACCCAAAACCCTATTGAACAAGAAGGTACTTACCCATTACCAGAAGCTCAGCTTGACCGTTTCATGATGAAGATAGTGCTGGGCTACCCAAGTGCAGAAAGTGAACTTAATGTGTTAAGACTGGTGCGTCAGCAAGACCTTCATAAGACACAACAATTCACCCCTGCCGCTATTTGTCAGCCAGAGCAAATTTTGCAGCTGCAACAACAAGCACTGGGGCTTTATATGTCGGAGTCAGTTGAGCAGTATATTGTTCAACTGGTGATGGCCACACGCCACCCAGAAATGTTTTTGGGGGATAAAGACAACAGCCGCAAGCTTATTGAGTTTGGCGCAAGCCCCCGAGGCACTTTAGCCCTCGATCGCTGTGCTCGAGCCAATGCGCTACTGAATGGCAAAGACTTTGTGAGCCCAGATGATGTTCGACAAGTGGCATTGCCCGTACTGCGTCATCGTATTCTCACCAGCTTTGAAGCTCAAGCCAGCGGTTTAAGCCCAGACGATATATTAAAACGCTTGATCAGCCATGTTCCCACCTTGTAATTAGGCCTAAAAGTCGATCATGAGTGATTTATTATCTCCTCCTTCACCTGAACTGGATGAAAGCCATTTTACAAAATTGGCCCATTACGCCAAGCAACTCGGTCGCGCGCCCCAAGCCCGACGCTTGTCGATGAAAACGGGCGAGCACAGGTCTCGCCAAAAAGGCCATGGTATGGAAATGCTAGAATTACGCCCCTACCAAGCCAGTGATGATTTACGTCATATTGATTGGCGTGTCACCGCACGCACAGGGCAAGCCCATACCCGTTTATATGCTCAAGAGAATGACCACCAGCGCATGTTGCTGGTGGATCTCTCTCATAATGCCTATTTTGCAACCCGCCATACTTTTATCGCCACTCGCCTAAATCAATTGGCTGGATTGATTGCTTGGCGCTCCATGCAACAAGGGGACAAACTAGGCTATCGCCTCAGTTACGGGCAGAAGGATTTTTATGGACAAGCCAAGCAAGGCATCGCCACCTTAATCCAACAATTAGTCGATGCGTGTCGGGTCCATCACAGACAATCGACAAAAGAAAGCTTAGCTATCTGGCAGCACCCCATGATCACCAGCAAGGTCCACAATCAAGACATTATTATCCTGACTGACCACCAAGAAATCCCTCTTGCAAGTGAAGTAGCTTTGCAATCTTTAGCCAAGCACAATCATGTACATTGGGTGCAAATCATTGATAGTCAGATGTTCAACTTGCCCTCAGGGCACTATCAATTTGCTGACCCGCAAGGGACTCAGTCGGTACAGGTGAATCGCTCTAGTCAACAAAAAGCCAAACAGAACTATTTCTCGCAGAATACCAAGGTGCGACAAAAGCTTGCTCGCATGGGGGTGCATTATCAGCTATTTGATATTAACGAACCTCCTGAGAACATCGCCCGCAGTCTACTCAAGCAAGGAGCGCTGCGCTGATGGCAACTTCACAAATGCACCAGACCTTAGAATTACCTCACAAGGCTTATCTACTGCCTGAAGCCATTCCGATGTGGCCACCCGCTTGGTGGACTTGGCTCGTCTTGTTGACATTCATCCTCTTCATAGCACTCATGGTCTTTGGTTTGCTTCGTCGCCACCAAAAACGCGGCTATCGCCGTGAGGCACTGACCCAATTAAGCCAAGCGCAGATGAGCTTATCCAATCGTGACACCATAGTGCTGTGCCATGAATTAATTCGCCGCTGTTTAGTCACTGAGAGCAAGATGGATCTGGCCTCTCAACCTGCCCCCAAACTCATTGAGCACCTTGATCAGCAACTCAAATCGGGAAAGCGTTTTGCCGACTTGGACCCAAGTTTTATTGATGGCCCGTATCGCCCTCACCTTGAGCTATCTCAAGCGCAACGTAATGCTATTATCCAAACCACCCAAGATTGGATAAGGAAACATCATGCTTGAACTTAACTGGCCTTGGTTCCTTATTATCCTTCCTCTGCCCTTGCTGATGTATTTCTTACCTAGCAAGAACCAACAACAAAGCAGCATTTGGTGGCCCAGCACGGAGCTTTTAGCTCAACATCAAGAAGCAACTCAACTGAGCCCCAAGTTTAATACCAGCCTGCTTTTGCTGGCTCTGGCTTGGATCGCCTTAGTATTCGCAATAGCTCGACCAAGTTGGCTAGGTGAGCCGACGCAAGTTACCCCATCAGGCCGAGACCTTCTAATCGCATTGGATTTATCTGGCAGTATGCAGGTAACAGACATGAGTCTTAATGGAGAAAGCGCAGATAGATTAAGTGTGGCTAAGTCTGTACTAGCGGACTTTATACAGCGTCGTCGTGGCGACCGCGTCGGCATCATAGTGTTCGGTTCAAAAGCCTATCTACAAGCCCCATTAAGCTTTGACACCACCACCATCAACCAACTGGTACAAGAAACTCAAATCGGTTTTGCAGGAGAGAAAACGGCCATTGGTGACGCCATAGGTTTGGGAATAAAGCAGCTTGAGAACAAACCCTCGGATCAGAAAGTTTTAATTTTGATGACAGATGGCGCCAATACCGCTGGTCGAGTTCAGCCCCAACAAGCAGCGAATTTCGCCCACTCTCAGCAGGTTAAGATCCACACCATCGGCATAGGTGCTGATCAGATGCAGGTGCAAGGATTTTTTGGCCCTAAAAGCATCAACCCTTCCGCCGATTTGGACGAAGCCTTACTGAAGAATATTGCTCAGCAAACTGGTGGAGAATACTTTAGAGCGCGCAGTACTGCTGATTTACAAAGCATCTACAACATTTTGGATCATTTAGAACCCACACCATCGGAAGATTTGTGGCAAAGACCAAAAACCGACTTTTTTCGTTATTTAGCGATGTTGGCGTTAATATTTTTTGCGCTTGCTTTAGTGGTTAGCAAGCAGTTCCAATGGCGATTAAAGGTGCGTTCATGACACTATTCGATAGCCTACATTTCTCACACCCTTTATGGTTATGGCTCATCCCCATTATTTTAATCATAGCCTTGCTTAGCCAACGACAAAGCCAGACAACTCATGGCTTACGAAAGCTGGTGGACCATAAACTATTAACCCATCTAGAACTGACCAATACTCAGACCAAACTCCCCATGCGCCTTACCTTAGTCAGTGTTTTACTTTGCTGCCTTGGTTTGGCAGGCATTAGTTGGACCAAGGCCTCAACCCCCTTATACGAAAGCACCAGCAAAACGGTATTAGTAGTGGATCAGTCCCTATCCATGTTTTCTACCGATGCCAAGCCAAATCGCCAGACTCAGCTAAAGCAAACCGTACGGGATATTTTAGAGCGCACGCAAGAAGGCGACATTGCCTTAGTCGCTTTTGCCGGCGAAGCCTATGTGATCAGCCCCTTTAGTCAAGATAGGGAAACCATCACGCACTTTTTGCTGGCTCTCGATCCCTTGATCATGCCAGTTTATGGCAGCCAACTTAGCCAAGGCATAGAAGCCGCTTTGAAGCTAAGCACGGATCCGAACGAATCTCTTCACCTGATTGTCTTTACCGATGATATTAATGCTCAAGACCGTCAAAGCATCGAGCCATTACTAGAAGATCGCTCGGTCACTATAGATGTGATTGCCATTGGCAGCCAACAAGGGGCCAGTATCAAGCTGCCCGATGGACGCCTGCTAAGAAGAAACGGTCAAGCTGTTATCGCTGGCACTCCCATCGATGCCCTGCAAGATTTTACCCAACAGCTAGGCGGGAATTTCTATCAAGCAAGGCTCTCCCCTTCACAAATCAGCGCCATTACTCAACCTTTATTGCCATCTAAACATCTTGAAGAAAGCCATACCAACAGCATTCAGTGGCAAAGCCAAGGCCATTGGTTTGCACTGCCTTTATTACTTTGTCTGGCCTTAGCGTTCCGCAAAGGTATGTTTATCATCCTGTTTGTTGGGCTACTATCTTTCCCAAATGATAAGCTATTGGCCAGCCCATTGGACTGGTTTTTAACCCCAGATCAAAAAGGCCAACAAGCAGTCAACCAAGGAAATTGGCAAGCCGCTCAAGAACACTTTGAAGCCCCTAAATGGAAAGCGGCTTCAGCCTATGCGCTAGAAGATTACCAACAAAGTATCGACGCGCTACAAGGGCTTAATAAAAATGCCAGCGAACACTACAACCTAGGCAATGCCTTTGCTTTAAATGGCAATATCGAGCAAGCCATTAAGGCTTACCAAACAGCACTGGAGCTGGACCCTTCTTTGCAACAGGCGAAAGAAAACCTAGAGTACTTACAAAAACGACAAGACCAACAAGCGCAACAATCCCAACAAGAACAGGACTCGAACACCTCACAAGAATCCTCCAAAGACTCTTCCCAAAGTGACTCGCAACAAAACCAGCAGCCCTCAAATAAGGACCAGCAGGACTCTGACAGCGACAACCAAGAGGATTCCTCACAAAAAAATGATGAAAAACAAGACAAGCCGTCTGGGTCAGAGGATAATAAGCAGGATGAACAGGCCTCTCAGTCTGAACAAGCAACAAATGAAACACTGGATAAAGAGCAAACCCAAGCGCTTAACCAGTGGTTAAGACAGATACAAGATGATCCAGGCTCACTGTTACAGCGTAAGCTCTGGTATTTACATCAAGAAAAACGCAGCACTTCGCAATACAGACAAGAGGATGGGCAAAACCCGTGGTAATCCCCCAACTTAACAAAGTAAAAGCACTCATCTTCAGTTTGCCCAACCGCGTACTGATTTTGCTGTTTCTACTTAGCGTCGGTCAAGCAAGTTATGCCGCAAGCGTTACCGCCTCATTAGACAAAACCACCAGTGTTGAAAACGAAGTGGTGCAACTGACGTTACGAGCAGATTTCACCAATACTGGGAATGGCCCCGAGCTAGACGCTTTAAAAGAGAATTTTGAGATTCTGGGCAAAAGCCAAAACAGTCAATTTAGTTTTAACCTAGGCACCAACACGGCCTTGAGTTATTGGATCGTTTCCTTAATGCCAAAGTCTGTTGGTGTGATTGACATTCCCGCCATCAAAATCGGTGACCATCAATCTAACCCTTTAAAACTGACGGTAAAAAACTCTCCTCAGCTCTTAGATAGTCATGGCAATCCTCCTGCCATGATTAAAACTCAGGTGTCGGAAGTCGAGCCCTACTTGCAACAGCAAGTCATTTTATCCGTCAAACTCTATACCTCAGTGGCATTGCAAAACGCCAACCTGTCTGTGCCTTCTCATCCAGATTTAATCATCGAGCAACTAGTTGATGACCAGATGAGTTATGAAACCATCAATGGTACGGATTATCAGGTACTTACCCGTGAGTATTTGGCGTTTCCACAACGTAGCGGCTTATTAACCATTCCGGTACAAACCATTCAAGCCATGATCAATACCAATACTGGCAGGAGAATGATCAAGGTACAAAGCGAACCTCTCGCTCTACAGGTTTTGCCTATTCCAGCCAGTTACCCATCCGATAATTGGCTGCCTAGTGAGGCGGTCACCGTCACCACCAAGCTAACCAGTACAGTGGAGCAACCTAGGGTGGGTGACACCTTAATTTGGGATATAAAAATTCAAGCCAAAGGGGCGCTGCCAGAGCAAATTCCCACCATGGCCTTTAACAGCACCCGCGCTTATAAGCTTTACCCAAAGCCTGCGGAATTTAACACCCGCAAAACTGCCCAAGGCATTACCGGTCAGCTCAACATGAGCATTGAAGTGGTGCCAACAGAAGAAGGGCAAATTTCGCTCCCCAAAATAACGGTTCCTTATTGGGACACAGAACAAAGAGTGATGCAAAGCGCCCAAGCCAGCACTAAAACTTTGCACATCAACCCTTTGCCAGATAGCTCGCAAAAAGCGCCATCTCCTGAAGCGACGGCCAACACCACACCCTTGCCACCCCAGTCTCGCTCTGTTGCCCCCATTTCCCTTAACAAGCCTAATCCAGTAACGGGTCAACCCCCTGTTACGGAAACAGTAACGGACACAAGCTCTGTTGTCGCAGCCACTGGTTCAACATCCAACATTAAGCGCTATCTTATTATCGCCCTAATTGCCTCTTCCCTTGCCATGGTGGCCTTATGGTTTTATCTAAAACGCAAATCACCTAGCTCCCCAAGCGAGCCGAATGTACCGACTTTGCAGGACTTTGCGCCCCTTAATACACCTGACGAGAAAAGCGCTTACGCGAACCTTATTGCTTGCTGTCGCGACAACCAGTTGACTGAACTGCGCGCTCATCTACTCGAATGGGCTCGCCATCGCTGGGGAGATGAAGAAATTACCAGTGTTGACGACATTAAACGCTTAAGCGCTTCTGTCAGCCTAACCCAATTATTAATGGAAGCCGAACTGATGATGTATTCACAAAACACTCATCATCAGTGGCTTGGCAACCCCCTTGCCGAAGCATTGCAAGAGTTTACCAGTGGTGAAGCCAAGCCATCACAGGCCAGCCAATTAAAAACCCTTTATCCCAATTTCTAAAAGGGTTAGGGTTTAACAATCACTCAATAATTCAGAGGTAGAACTAGTCACCATGAGCGCCCCCTTCCAAACTGGCATTATTGCTGAAGCATCCAGCGATGCGCTATTCATTACCCTAAACGCTGACCATGAACGTCTAACTGATATTAAGTCCGCTTTAACAAATTACCCAGCAATCGTGAAGCAACTACAAGAAGACTACCCAGAGGCAGAGTTACACGCGGCCTTTGGTATCAGTCATTTAATTTGGGATAAGTTAGACGATCAACGTCCTCTGCATCTGGCACCTTTTCCTAGCTATCAAGGCCCAGATGCTAATATTGTCGCCACCGATGTGGACCTCGTTTGGCACATACGCTCTCAGCGCAAAGACATTACCTATATGCTAGCGCAACAACTGTTTGATGCTTTTGCCGGCAGCGTCACTGTGGTTGAAGAAGTTAGCTGTTTTAAATACTTGGACAATCGTGATCTAACAGGCTTTGTTGATGGCACTGAAAACCCTTCCGGTGATGCCAAAAAAGACGTCGCCCTAGTGGGAGAGGAAGACCTTACTTTCAAGCATGGCTCTTACTTCAACCTCATGCGTTTTGTTCATGATTTAGGAAAATGGCAACAACAGGATCTGAAAAGCCAAGAAGATACTTACGGTCGTACTAAACAGGACAACATAGAATACCCTGGTGACAAAAAGTCTCTGCACGCGCACACCAAGCGCACCTCACTAAAAGATGCTGAGGGTCGCTCTATTGAGATTCTGCGCCATAGCATGCCATTCGCCTCGTTGGCAGAAAAAGGCTTAATGTTTGCCAGCTACAGCAAGACCCCACAAGCTTTTAACCTGATGCTTGAAAGCATGGTTCTTGGGGATGAAGATGGCCATACAGACCACCTCATGAAGTACACCACCGCCACCACAGGGCAAGCGTTCTTTGTGCCAGCCAATTCTTGGTTTGAAAACCTAAGCCACTAAAGCATACTTTTCTATCAGACATAAAAAACCCTCTTAGGTGCAAACCTAAGAGGGTTTTGTTTATGCGTTAACAACGCAAGGAGTTAGCGCTCGATTTCTGCACTCGCCTCTAACAAGGTTTGTTGAGACAAGGTATTCATGGAAACCTGAGTCTGGTTTAGATAATTTTGATAAGCCAACTGCTCTTGCTCTTCAGGCGCTTCAGCACCCTCTACAACTGTATTAAGTCGAATCAATACCAGATCACCACTTGCAAGAGATTTAACTTCTAAAGAAGGCTCTCCTTGTGGGTGAGGTAGAGTAAAGGCTAGAGAAGCCATTTCATCTTGCCCACGACTCGCCAGCTCAACAGATGTCCATTGGGTATCCGCCGCTTGCTTGGCCGACTCTGCCTTAGTTTGCAACGATGTCACCGCTTTTTCCTCAACGACACTTGAAGCCACCAACTCTTTGGTTTCTTCAAAGCTTTGTACCGCTTCTGCTTTGTGGTCGTTAAGGCGAAGCACCATTACCTGATCATCGCTCAGTTCAATTAGATCACTGTTTTGACCATCTTCCAGCACTGCCACACCATAAGCCGCCGCAATCACTAACGGGTTATCAGTCAGCTCACTACCTGAAGGGTTACGGCCAAAGTAATCACTTTGCTGAACCTCTACACCATATTCATTAGCAATTGGCGCCAAACGATCACTGGCGTAAGCCAAATCCGTAATGTCTTCATGGGCTGTCAGTAACGCATCACGAGCTTTCGCTTGTAACAATGTTTCAGTCAGTTCTTGACGCATATCTTCTAAAGTCGGGGCATCAGCACTGGCGATATCCACTAACTTGATCAGCTGAATACCGTACTGGGTCTCAACAGACTCAACATCACCTTTGTCCATGGCAAATAATTTTTCTTCGAAATCATCACCAAAGCTGCCTTTAGTAATATAACCTAGGTTACCGCCATCATTTTTAGAGCCGATATCATCGGAATATTCTGCTGCAAGTGCGGCAAAGTCTTCACCTGCGGCTAGCTTAGTTTCGATTTCAGTCAATAATTGATCCGCCTCTTCCTCACTGCGATCTGATGTTTCAATCAGAATGTGAGAAGCCAATCTTTCTTCTTGAACCGTTCCTGCTAAAGAAGCTTGGTAAGCTTCATTTAACTCAGCATCCGTTACGTTCACATCGTCATAAAAATCAGCAGATGACACCACTACATAGTCAATTTTGACTTGCTCAGGCGTTTTAAAGCTTTCTTTATGGGCATCATAGTAGGCTTGTAGTTCTTCGTCCGTTACGCTGGTTTGCTCTGCTTCATCAGCAAGAGAAAAGGTAACATAGTCATAACTACGTTGTTGTGATTGCAATGCTGACACCGCATTCACTTGATAAGGTAAGACAAACTCAGAGCCAGCAACCGCGTTACGAGTCTGCTGAATTAATACGTCTTGTTTTATACGCTCTTTAAATGCCAAAGGTGTATAACCTAAGGAACGCACAAAGTTTAAATATTTGTTTTGGTCAAACTGATTAGCGGTCTGAAACTGCTCAGACTGCACTATGTAAGAATCGACTTGGGCATCAGAGACACCTAGACCAAGCTTATCAGCTTGGCTTGCGAGTACGGCACGCTGGACCAATTCATCCAAAGCACGACGTTGCAGCAAGTTCTCTTCTAATAGGGCCGGATTGATCTGACCATTCATCATAGAAATTAATTGACGACGCTGAGTTTCAGCACCTTGCAACATTTGAGTACGGGTAATGTCCGTGCCATCTACACTGGCAACCGTATCGGAAGTAGTAAAACTGTTGACCAAGGCATCGACGCCAAATAGAGCAAAAGTCACAACAATAAAACCAACAATGATCTTGACCACAATACCTTGTGACTTATCTCTTATATCTTGGAGCATTACTGCCTCCATAATTAAACATGATTTACAAATAAAAAAGGTGTATCCCGCTCGGAATACACCTTTTGTATCTAATGGCGGAACAGACGGGACTCGAACCCGCGACCCCCTGCGTGACAGGCAGGTATTCTAACCAACTGAACTACTGCTCCAAAAAATTAATTAACAGCGTCTTTAAGACCTTTACCGGCTTTAAAACCAGGAACCTTAGCTGCTTTAATTTGAATTTCCTCACCCGTTTGAGGATTACGGCCAGTACGTGCCGCACGTTCTTTCACTGCAAAAGTACCAAAACCCACTAGTGTAACCTGGTCACCTTTTGCCAAAGCCGCTTCAATTGCTTTTAGAGTAGCGTCAAGAGCATTGCTCGCAGAAGCTTTAGATAGATCTGCAGACGCTGCAATAGCATCAATCAATTCAGATTTGTTCACGTTGTACCCCTTCAGTATTTTTGTGGTTCCTTAGTATTATTTTTTCGGCGCTATGTAGGCTACCGATAAGGCCGAGCTAGAAGTTATACAAGCCCAGCCTATTCCCTGTCAACACAGAGTATACCTAATGATGACTTACAGTTTCTTGTTCATCAACAGTTTTTTCCTTAGAAGCCAATGTTTCTACCTTTTTTGGCGAAGGAATGTACTCTAATGCTACGTCCAGCACTTCATCAATCCATTTTACTGGAATAATGTCAATGTCAGCCTTGATATTATCTGGAATTTCTTTCAGATCACGGGCATTTTCTTGCGGTATGATCACCGTTTTAATACCACCTCTGTGAGCCGCTAGGAGCTTCTCTTTCAAGCCACCTATCGGTAAAACCTCACCACGTAGGGTAATCTCACCTGTCATCGCCACAGAGGCCTTAACAGGGATCTTCGCCAGCACGGACACCATAGCAGTACACATCGCCACACCAGCACTTGGGCCATCTTTAGGCGTCGCACCTTCTGGCACGTGCAAATGCAGGTCAATTTTTTCATGGAAATCTTCATCAATGCCAAGACCTAACGCTCTACTGCGTACAACCGTTAAGGCCGCCTGAATAGATTCTTGCATGACATCACCAAGAGAGCCGGTTTTTACATGACGTCCTTTACCCGCCACACCAGCCGCTTCAATGGTCAATAATTCACCACCAACAGACGTCCAAGCCAAACCCGTTACCTGACCGATTTGATTTTTCTCTTCCGCTTTGCCGTAGCTAAATTTACGCACGCCCGAGAAGTCTTCTAGGTTCTCAACTGTCACATCAACAGCCTGGACCTTCTTAGCTTTACTCAACGCTTGCTGCTTCACCACACGGCGACACACTTTACTCAACTCACGCTCTAAACCACGCACACCTGCTTCTTTGGTGTAGTAACGGATAATATCCATTAGCGCATCATCACTGACCGATATTTCCGCTTCTTTCAAGCCTGCTAGCTTCACTTGTTTTGGTAACAAGTAGCGTTTCGCAATATTGAGTTTTTCATCTTCGGTGTAACCTGGAATGCGAATCACTTCCATACGGTCTAGCAGTGGACCTGGAATATTCATACTGTTTGAGGTACAGATAAACATCACATCCGACAAGTCGTAATCCACTTCCAAATAATGGTCATTAAAGGTGTGATTTTGCTCAGGGTCTAGCACCTCTAGCAGTGCAGACGCTGGGTCACCACGCTGATCCATGCCCATTTTGTCGATTTCATCGAGCAAAAACAGTGGATTTTTCACCTTCACTTTCGATAATTTTTGCAACAACTTACCAGGCATGGAGCCAATATAAGTACGACGGTGACCACGAATCTCCGCCTCATCACGCACGCCACCTAAAGCCATGCGTACATATTTACGATTAACTGCTTTAGCAATGGATTGACCTAGGGAGGTTTTACCCACCCCTGGCGGTCCAACCAAACACAAGACTGGCCCTTTCACTTTTTTAACTCGCTGCTGAACGGCTAAAAACTCTAAAATGCGCTCTTTCACATCTTGCAGACCGTAATGATCCTGATTCAACACTTTTTCAGCGTAAGCTAGGTCATTGCGTACTTTACTACGCTTTTTCCAAGGCAAGCACACTAACCAATCAATGTAGCCACGCACCACAGCCGCCTCTGCCGACATCGGCGACATCATGCGTAATTTTTTCAGTTCGGCTTCCGCTTTCTCAGTGGCTTCTTCGGACATGCCAGCATCGGTAATTTTCTCCTGCAGCATATCTAACTCGTTGCCGCCGTCGTCCATGTCACCCAGCTCTTTTTGAATAGCTTTCATTTGCTCATTCAAGTAGTACTCGCGCTGGCTTTTCTCCATCTGTTTCTTGACACGGCTACGGATATTCTTTTCGAGATGGGCAATGTCCAGCTCGCCATCCATCAAAGAAATTAAGTACTCGCCACGCTCGACTAAGGAAGCGATCTCAAGCACTTTTTGCTTGTCTTCAAGCTTCAAGCTCATGTGGCTAGAAATGCTATCAATCAGTTTTGATAGATCGTCAATGGATTTAACGGAGGTGACAACTTCGGCAGGAATGCGCTTACTTCCAGCGACGTATTCATCAAGCTGCTTTAACAAAGCATGACGAATCGCACTAAATTCACTCTGATCTTCTTCGTCTGTTAGTAAATCACTAACATTACCTACAACAAATTTTTCACCCTCTTCCATGGATTCAAGGGTGGCACGCTTCACACCCTCTACAAGCACTTTTACCGTGCCATCAGGTAGGCGAAGCAGCTGCATAACTTTTGCAACAGTACCAATGTTATAAAGATCTTCTAACAGAGGATCGTCTTTAGAGGCGTCTTGTTGAGCCACTAAGAAGACTTGTTTGTCATCTTCCATAGCAGACTCTAATGCCGCAATGGATTTAGCGCGCCCCACAAACAAAGGCAACACCATATGGGGATAAACCACCACGTCTCGTAATGGCAGCATAGGTATGCGTGATACTTCTGACATATATTCTTCCAATCTGGGCGCCTCAAAACAAGCGCACTTTATATATTCAACTAGGATTATCAAAGAGATAAGGACGAACAATGAAAATACAAGCGTTCATCCGCGTTGAATTTGCTTGAACATCGAATTACTTTCAGTACAGCACAAAAAAAGGCCGAAATTAAGTGTTTCCACTCAACTTCGGCCTTTTAATTAAGCCTATTACCGAAAAATTAACCGTTCTTAGCTAATTCTTCTTTTTCCAGCACCATCAAAGGTGAAGACTCACCACGAATAGATGGGCCGTCCATCACAACTTTCACGACATCATTGCGGGTCGGCAGATCGTACATGGAATCCAACAAAGCAGATTCTAGAATGCTACGCAAACCACGAGCACCTGTTTTGCGCTCAAGCGCCAAACCTGCCGCTTCACGTAAAGACTCAGGCGTAAATTCTAACTCTACGCCTTCTAGCTCAAACAAATGCTGATACTGTTTCGTCAATGCGTTTTTCGGTTCACTCAAAATAGTCATTAGGGCTTCTTCATCCAGCTCAGAGAGCGTGGCCACAACTGGCAAGCGACCCACGAATTCTGGAATCAAACCAAATTTAACCAAATCTTCCGTCTCTACACGGTGTACAGCTTCGGAGAAGGATTTACCTTCATCTTTGCTTTTCACCTTCGCAGAGAAGCCAATACTACTTTTCTCGGTACGCTCGCTAATAACGCGCTCAAGGCCCGCAAAAGCACCACCACAAATAAACAAGATATTAGAGGTATCTACCTGCAAGAATTCTTGTTGTGGGTGCTTACGTCCACCTTGCGGCGGAACAGAAGCCACTGTACCTTCAATAAGTTTCAATAGCGCTTGCTGAACACCTTCACCCGATACATCACGAGTAATAGATGGGTTATCAGATTTTCGAGAAATCTTGTCAATCTCATCTATGTAGACAATGCCACGTTGAGCTTTTTCGACATCATAATCACAATTTTGCAAAAGCTTCTGAATGATATTTTCAACATCTTCACCCACATAACCCGCTTCGGTGAGCGTGGTTGCATCAGCAATGGTAAACGGCACATCAAGGACACGCGCTAATGTTTGCGCTAGTAAGGTTTTACCACTACCGGTTGGACCAATTAGCAAGATATTACTCTTGCCCAATTCGATGCTGCCATCAGTTTTACCTTGATGACGCAAACGTTTGTAATGGTTATATACCGCAACAGCCAGCACTCGCTTAGCCTTGTCTTGGCCAATAACATAATCATCCAACGCCGCACTCAACTTAGCAGGTGTTGGCAACTCATCTTCCGCTGCGCCTCCTTCAACCGTCGCTTGAGATAGCTCTTGGGTAATAATGTTGTTGCACAAGTCCACACATTCATTACATATATAGACAGAAGGTCCCGCTATAAGTTTTTTAACTTCGTCTTGGCTCTTTCCACAAAAAGAGCAATACAATAACCGATCTGAGTGGTCACCACGGCTAAAATTATCGTCCGACATTTATTCCACCCTTTTTAAACTGTACGTTTCTGTAAAATATCATCAATTAGGCCGTATTCTTTTGCCGTCTCCGGATTCATAAAGTTATCACGGTCTGTATCGATAGCAACGGTCTCAATGTCTTTACCCGTATGGAAAGAGATAATTTCATTCAGCTTATGCTTAATACTAAGAATTTCGCGCGTATGAATTTCAATATCAGACGCTTGGCCTTGATAGCCACCTAAAGGTTGGTGAATCATCACGCGAGAGTTTGGCAAGCAATAACGCTTACCCTCTGCACCAGCCGTCAACAATAATGCACCCATGCTAGCCGCTTGACCAATACACATAGTACTCACGTCTGGTTTAATAAACTGCATGGTATCGTAAATAGACATACCTGCTGTCACCGAACCACCAGGAGAGTTAATGTACAAATGAATATCTTTATCTGGATTTTCAGACTCTAAAAACAGTAATTGAGCCACGACTAAATTGGCCATGTGATCTTCAACTTGACCAACTAAGAAAATCACTCGCTCCTTCAACAAACGCGAATAAATATCAAAAGATCTCTCGCCACGGGCTGTTTGCTCAATAACCATAGGAACAAGGCCATTACTTGTAATTGCAACTGGGCCTGTAGTTGGATTCGTCAAATTCATATTGCATTCCTTAAAAGCAAAAAAAGCCGACATAACATTTGCTATGTCGGCCCTTTATTAAAAAGATAAGCTAGCGCTTATGCTTCTTCCCCAGCTTCTTCAGCTTGGGCATTTGGCTTGATAGCATCTTCATAACCCAAAGTTACTTCAGTAACTTGAGCAGATTCTAACAGTTTATCAACAACTTGCTCTTCAAGTACAGCAGATTGCACCTGAGCTAGTTGCTCTTTATTCTTCAAGTAGAACTCAATCACTTGCTGCGGCTCTTGGTAAGCTTGCGCCATATCTTCAAGGAAGGCACGAACACGCTCATCATCTACTTTCAATTCGTTTTGCTTGATCACTTCAGAAATCAGAAGACCAAGTTTAGCACGTTTTGTCGCTTCTTCTTGGAACAATTCTGCAGGTAATTGGGAAGCATCAAAGCCTTCACCACCAAATTGCTGAGCCGCTTGCTTGCGCAATGCGTCAACTTCTTGATCTACAACAGACGCTGGAACTTCAACTTCGTTAATAGACAATAGGCCGTCAAACAAAGCGTTTTTCAACTTAGCTTTGATTGCTTGGCTCAATTCACGGTCCATGTTTTTCGTTACTTCTGCACGCAAAGCATCAACGGTCGCTTCAGCTAGGCCGAATTTTTCAACGAAAGCATCGTCGATTTCAGGAATAATTTGCTCAGCTACTTCAGATACTGTGATCTTGAAGCTTGCTTCTTTACCCTTCAAGTTTTCTGCTTGATAATCTTCTGGGAAAGTGACAGTGATCGTACGCTCTTCACCTGCTTTAGCACCTTCGATACCGGCTTCAAAACCAGGAATCATAGTGTTAGAACCCAATACTAATTTGTGACCTTCAGCAGCACCACCTTCAAAGGCTTCATCACCTAGGTAGCCAACAAAATCGATTGTCACTTGGTCGCCGTCAGCTGCTTCACGCTCAACTGCAGACCAGTCTGCATTTTGCTTACGTAGAGTTTCCAACATTGTGTCAACGTCAGCATCGGTTACTTCAGAAACAACACGCTCAACAGCGATTGTAGAAGCATCAGCTAACGTAATTTCTGGGTAAACTTCAACTTTGGCAGTGAATTCTAGATCAGCACCTTCCGCAAAGTTTTTTGGCTCAATGCTTGGCATGCCAGCAGGCTGGATAGATTCAGCTTGCAAAGCTTCCATGTAAGCATCACGCATAATTTGCTCAACAGCTTCCATACGGATACTTTGGCCGTAGCGTTTTTTTACCAAACTTACTGGTACTTTACCTTTACGAAAACCATCAATACGAACTGTTTTCGCAGTTTTAGCCACTTCAGAACTTACTTTTTCTTCGATACGAGCAGCAGGAACACTAATGGTTAAAACGCGCTCAATTGGAGACGTTGTCTCTACAGAAACTTGCATAAAACTTCCTCACGGGAACTAGCTTTATTTGCCAATCTTACGACAAGGTAACTTGGACCTTGAACAAGCGTAAATCAGCAAAACCTAAAAATTTAAACGCATAAAGTAATGGGCTGAAATGGCGCTCCGTACTGGATTCGAACCAGTGACCTACCGCTTAGAAGGCGGTTGCTCTATCCAGCTGAGCTAACGGAGCGAAACTCATTACATTTCGTGTGGTGGGCTATTATAGGGATGGAATAAGAATCGTCAACCAATTGACCTAAAAAAGCCTATAAATCATAGGCAAAATACGTTTATCACCACAAAGGTGAAGTTTCGCCTTAAAATATCGTCAACTGGACTCTTTAGGTGGGCGCTCGGGGATTATCCTTAGAGACTCAAAAGCACCTTAAACGAATACTCTATGTTATTCTTAGTGGAAACCCTTAACGGATACTGCCACCATTTTATGTCAACTCATTACGCGACTTTCTCACTCGCCATCAAAGACTTTGCTTTGAGCGCTTATGAGCGCTTTAAAAACAATAACGCTCAGCAAAGAGCCGCCCAGCTAACACTTTCAAGCTTGCTCGCAGCCGTACCTATCCTGACCATTATTCTTGGTATACTCAGCTTCACCCCTACCCTAGAACAAATGCAAAACCAGCTCTTTAAGCTGATTGAACAAAATTTAGCGCCAGGCTCAAGTGATGTTGTCATCCCCTATTTATTACAGTTTTCAGAGCAAGCTAAAAACTTACCTGTCGCTGGGCTTATCATGCTATTTCTCACCGCTCTGTTACTGCTCAATAGCTTCGAAGGCAGCGTGCAATCCATTTGGGGCATCACCAAACCAAGAAAGATACGTGAAAGACTACTAACCTATTGGGCCATTTTGACTTTAGGCCCTATTTTGTTCGCTTCTATTATTAGCCTGCACGGCACTTTGATATCTTTGCAGATTCAGCAAGAAGAAATAAACCTACTGCTTAATTACCTTATTAAAGCTGGACGAGTATTACTTTATTTCCTCATGCTCCTGACCCTTAATTTCTTAACCCCTAATGCAGATGTCTCAATAAAATGGGCCGCCTGTGCCGCGGCGATAGGTACGATTGGTTTACTCGTGCTTAATTTAGTTTTTAGCTCCTTTGCTCAGCTTTTTGCGAGCTATCAAGTGGTCTACGGCGCCTTTGCCGCACTGCCCATATTCTTAGTCTGGTTACAGTCAACCTGGTTAATTATTCTTGGTTCAATTTGTTTGTGCGCCACATTCCACCACATTAAGGCTTAGCATCAAGGTAAGTTTAAGGTAAAATTGCGCGGATTTTTTAACAAGGCCTCCCATGAAAAACACTATCAACGACCTAAACACTCTTTTAGCAGAAGCTGATTGCCTGATTAACGAAAACCAAATCAACGCAGCCCTGGACACCATGGCCACGCAGATCACTGATGATCTGGCCGATAAATTACCCTTAGTGCTATGTGTCATGAACGGTGGTTTAATTCCAACAGCTGACCTAATTAGTCGACTAAACTTTCCACTCGAGCTCGATTACTTACACGCGACTCGCTATGGCATGGAAACCGAAGGCTCGGCTCAATTAAAGTGGCTTAACTACCCACAATCAGACATTAAAGGGCGTGATGTTTTAGTCGTTGATGACATTTTTGACCAAGGTCATACTTTACAAGCCATTATCAAATGGCTGGAAGAGCAAGGTGCTAACCGCGTCTACACAGCAACTGTTATTAATAAGCTACACGATCGTAAAGTTGATATGACACCAGACTATATTGGTGCTGATGCTGAAGACCGCTTCCTATTTGGCTACGGCATGGATTACAAAGGTTTCTTTAGAAACGTGAAAGGTATTTACGCGGTAAAAGGCAGTTAAGCTAATTACACTCAAAAATTTATACGCAAAAAAAACGCTTCAAAATTGAAGCGTTTTTTTATGTCTGTAGACTTAAGACTCTTAAAATACTCGGTTAAAACCATTCAACGCCGCAACACGGTAGGCTTCAGCCATAGTTGGGTAGTTAAAGGTTGTATTCAAGAAGTACTTCAAGGTGTTTTGCTCGCCCGGCTGCTTCATGATGGCCTGCCCGATGTGTACGATCTCGGAAGCTTGGTCACCAAAACAGTGGATACCTAAAATCTCTAACGATTCACGGTGGAAGAGGATTTTCAGCATACCAACCGCTTCATCAGTAATTTGCGCACGAGCGGTATTTTTAAAGAATGCGCGACCTACTTCGTAAGGCACTTTTTCCGCTGTCAATTCCGCTTCGTTTTTACCCACAGAACTGATCTCAGGAATGGTATAAATACCGGTCGGTACTTCACTGATAAATTCACCGCCCTCAGCACCAAACATATTTGCCGCGGCAGCTCGACCTTGATCATAAGCCGCACTAGCAAGACTTGGCCAACCGATCACATCACCCACTGCAAAAACATTGTCTACTTTGGTTTGATAAGTATCGTTGACTGCAAGTTGACCACGGCTGTTCACATCGAGACCAATAGCATCTAAACCAAGACTGTCTGTATTACCGGAGCGACCATTACAAAATAACAATGCATCCGCTCGCAGTTTTTTGCCAGAGACCATGTTCATCACAACGCCACGCTCTGAAGTTTCAACTGACTCATAAGTCTCGTTATCACGAATTAACACACCGTTATCACGCAGGTGATAGCTTAGGGCATCGGTAATTTCGTCATCCAAGAAACTCAGCAACTTCTTGGCGGGGTTAATTAGCTCAACACGCACACCTAATCCACAGAAAATAGAAGCGTATTCACAACCGATCACACCCGCACCATAAATGATAAGAGAGCGTGGTGTGTGGTTTAAGCTCAGAATAGTATCTGAGCAGTAAATGCGAGGGTGTGTAAAGTCGATATTGGCAGGACGATAAGGGCGTGAACCTGTCGCTATCACAACTTTGTCTGCCACCAATAGCTCTGGACCACTTTCGTAAGTATTCACTTCGATAGTGTTAGCATCTTTGAACTTACCACGACCAAAAAAGATATCTATCCGATTTCGTGCATAGTATTCGGTACGTCCCATAACCTGCTTATCAATAACTCGATTAGCACGATCCAATACTTTTGGAAAAGAGAACCAACGCGGCTCACCGATATCACGGAACATTGGGTTAGTGTTAAAGGCAATAATCTCTTTAACCGCATGACGCAAGGCTTTGGAAGGTATCGTTCCTAAATGGGTGCAACTACCGCCTACTTTAGGACTGGCCTCTATGACGGCCACTCGCTTGCCCGCTTTCGCAGCATTCATTGCAGCGCCCTCACCTCCAGGCCCTGTACCCAACACTACGACATCATAATGTCTCGTCGTCATAACATCCCCTTAAATTAAATTATTTCGATGCATCGTAAAACGAAGTCATTGACGTATCTGTGCCAGTGGACTTTTGATTTTCTTCGTCACACTTACCTTTGTCACCGCCACAGATATCACAAGCGACTTCCATGCCAAGCGAACTCATACCGCCACATGAACCTGAAATGGGCTTACGCCCCATCAAAACACCGACGGCCATCGCGGCCACTAAAACCAACATAAGAGCGAAAGCCAGTACAATTGTTAGCATGTTAAATCCCCTAAAATGAAATCGTTATTTGGTTAGTCATTCAGATAATGCTGAAAAGCATCAGAAGAACGTTCGTCATAACCAAAATCTGTTTTTACTAATAGATAAGCCGCAACACCATTTTCCTGAGCAAACGTTAGACCCTTCTCTGGTCCTAATACGGTAATGGCTGTTGCCAAACCATCTGCCATGGTGGCGGTCTTATCAATGACCGTCACTGACACTAATCTATGTGTCACGGGACGGCCTGTAATCGGGTTAATGGTATGAGAGTAACGCACACCATTTTTTTCAAAGTAATTACGGTAATCCCCAGAAGTGGCGATAGCAATGTCATCTGCCGCTATGATTTTCTTAGCGATTGTATGACCGCCTGCTGGGCTTTCAATGGCTACTTGCCAAGACTCACCTTCGGGCTTAAAGCCTTTTGATCTAATTTCACCACCCACTTCTACTAGATAGCTTTCTATCCCATGATTCTCTAGGGCTTCTGCCACTTTGTCTATGCCATAACCCTTGGCAATAGAAGACAGATCAATATAGACATTTTTTTGCTTGCTTAATTGGTTATTCTCCAATTGAATGGATTGATAACCAATTCGCGCTTTTGCCTGCTGAATTTCGGCATCCGTAGGGACTTTATCTTCACGTTTACCCGGACCAAAGCCCCAAAGGTTAACTAATGGTCCTACTGTAACATCATACTCACCGCCGCTCATCTGGCTGATCAGTAACGCCTTATCGATAACGTAGGCCAAACCAGAGCTAATATCTTGCACTGAGTTGGCAGGCAGTTTATTTAAATTAGACAGTTCTGAACTCGGGTCATAGGTCGACATGTGCTTGTTCACACTCAACAATACGTCGTCGACATCACTCTTAATGCCCCAAGGGTTTTCAATCTCTTCTGTTGTATAAAACTTAACCGTATAAGTTGTCCCCATGGTTGGGCCAGAGAAGCTCACCAGTTCTGGAGTAAAACTTGTTAAACGATACACCACTGCAAGAATAATAAGCAGTAAGGCGGGTAACCATATTTTTTTACGCATACATCTTCTTTTTCAAAATTAATAAATAAAGACCCACCAATTGGTGGGTCTTTATTTTCAACTACTAGCCACCGAAATCATCCAATAGGATGTTTTCTTTTTCGACACCTAGGTCTTCAAGCATTTTAATCACGGACGCATTCATCATTGGCGGCCCACACATGTAGTACTCGCAATCTTCAGGCGCTGGGTGATCTTTCAGGTAGTTATCATACAAGACATTATGAATGAAACCTGTTTTACCTTCCCAGTTATCTTCTGGTTGAGGATCCGATAACGCCAAGTGCCATTCGAAGTTTTCATTCTCTTCTTGCAACTTGTCGTATTCATCCATATAGAAGGCTTCACGTACACTACGTGCGCCGTACCAGAATGACATCTTACGGGTAGAGTTCAGACGTTTAAGTTGGTCGAAAATATGTGAACGCATTGGCGCCATACCAGCACCACCACCGACAAATACCATCTCAGCATCCGTGTCTTTAGCGAAGAACTCACCAAATGGACCGTATACTTTGATTTTATCGCCTGGCTTAAGGCTGAACACGTAAGAAGACATTTGACCTGGCGGCAAATCATCTTTACCTGGTGGTGGCGAAGCAATACGAATATTGAACTTCACGATACCTTTTTCTTCAGGGTAGTTCGCCATAGAGTAAGCACGGATAACAGGTTCAGTAACGGTAGAAGAGAACTTCCACAGATTGAACTTATCCCAATCGCCACGGTACTCTTCTTCGATATCGAAATCTTTGTAGTGCACAGTGTGCACAGGCGCTTCTAGCTGAACGTAACCACCAGCACGGAAATCAACGTTTTCGCCTTCTGGCAATTTCAACGTCAATTCTTTAATGAAGGTAGCCAGGTTCGGGTTAGACTCAACCGTACATTCCCAAGCTTTAACACCAAATACTTCTTCTGGTACCTCTACGTCCATGTCCTGTTTCACAGAAACCTGACAAGACAAACGGTAGCCTTCTTTTTCGTCACGGCGAGTAAAGTGTGATTGCTCAGTCGATAGCATAGAGCCACCGCCGCTTGTCACTTTACATTTACACTGGGCACAAGTACCACCGCCACCACAAGCAGACGACAAGAAGATGCCGCTGTTTGCTAATGTTTGCAATAACTTACCGCCAGCAGGGGCAGTAACTTCTTTTTCACCATTGATGCGAATTGTAACGTCACCAGTACTTACCAATCGAGCGCGGGCAGCAAGGATAATTGCCACTAACGCTAGAACGATAGCTGTAAACATTACCACACCTAGAATAATCTCTAAGTTGACCATGTTAGTTAAACCTTATTCTTGGTTGTCCAACTGAGCAGCCTATTACAGCTGCACACCAGAAAATGACATGAAACCTAAGCTCATTAGACCTACTGTGATAAACGTGATACCAAGACCACGAAGACCAGCAGGTACATCTGAATATTTAAGTTTCTCCCGAATACCAGCTAGGGCAGCAATCGCAAGCGCCCAACCAACACCAGCACCAACACCGTAAACCAAACTTTCACTGAAGTTATAGTCACGCTCTACCATGAACAAAGATGCACCCATGATGGCACAGTTCACGGTAATCAATGGCAAGAATACACCAAGAGCGTTGTACAGCGCTGGCATATATTTATCTAACGTCATTTCCAATATTTGTACCACAGCGGCGATAACACCAATGTAGCTCAACAAACCAAGGAAACTTAGATCTACACCTGGTAAACCTGCCCACTCTAGTGCGCCATCAACCAATAGGTTTTGGTACAAAAGGTTGTTCAGTGGAACGGTAATTGCCAATACTACAACAACCGCAATACCTAGACCGATGGCCGTTTCAACTTTCTTAGATAGGGCCAAGAAAGTACACATACCAAGGAAGAACGCCAAAGCCATGTTTTCAACGAAAACAGCTTTTATAAATAGACTAATAAAATGTTCCATTTAGAGCGCCTCCTGAGCACGTGAATTCGGTGCAATCTTATACTCTGGGGCTTCAACTTGGTCAGTTTTGTAAGCACGTAGTGCCCAAATAACCAAACCGATAACGAAGAAAGCACTTGGTGGTAGCAACATCAAACCGTTTGGCTGGTACCAGCCGCCGTTTTGAACCGTTGCAAAAATTTCCACACCAAACAATTTACCCGCACCTAGAAGCTCACGGAAGAAAGCCACGATAATAAGCATGGCGCTGTAGCCAAGACCGTTACCGATACCATCCAAGAAACTCATGGCTGGGCCATTTTTCATAGCGAAGGCTTCCGCACGACCCATTACGATACAGTTCGTAATGATCAAACCAACAAATACTGACAATTGCTTAGAAATTTCGTAAGCAAAGGCTTTCAGTACTTGGTCAACCACGATTACCAAAGAGGCAATGATGATCATCTGCACAATGATTCGAATACTGTTTGGAATATGGCTACGAATGACCGCGATAAATAAGTTAGAGAACGCCGTTACCAAAGTAAGCGCGATCGCCATAACAAAACTTACGCTCAAGCTACTTGTTACTGCCAAAGCAGAACAAATACCCAGAATCTGTAGCGCAATCGGGTTATTCGAAAGGATTGGTCCAAATAGGACGTCTTTTACATTAGACATTATTGAGCTCCTTCACTACGCAGTGTAGACAAGAATGGCGCAAAGCCCTCTTCACCTAACCAGTATTGAACAAGATTGGTGACACCACGACTCGTTAATGTGGCACCAGACAAACCATCTACTTTATGTATTGCTTGTGGATCAGCGCTATCAACACCACCTTTAGCTAACTGAATAACAGCTTCACCTTGGTCGTTGTAGACTTTTTTACCTTCCCACAATGCTTTCCAGTTAGGATTATCTACTTCGCCACCCAATCCAGGTGTTTCACCTTGATCATAGAAGCCAAAACCAATAATGGTATCGAAATCATTCTCAAGGGCGATAAAGCCATACATAGTTGACCACAATCCGTAACCGTGAACAGGCAGGATAATGCGCTCAATAGAGTCATCCGCTGCTTTCACCAAATAAACAGACGCGAACTTAGCGCGACGTTTAATACTCGCCGGATCATTTACCAAAGCTTCAGACAAAGCTGGATCTTTAGCCGCGGCTTGTTGGTTATAAGTTTGAGGACTAATACCTGCTTGCTCAAGCTCAGCGTCAGTCGCAAATTGACCAGTAGCCATACTTACGATGCGCGTATCAACTGTTGCGAAGATTTCATCGACAGATTTACTAGCATCAAGCATGCCAGCTGCAGACAAGATATTACGCTTACGGTCTAAGTCTTGGTTGGTTTTCTGAATAGGCTTTAGACCTACTGCTGCTGCCGCAACAAAAATAGAACAAACCAAGCATAAAGACAGAGCAACAATAATGGTTTTTTTAATACTATCGTTATTACTAGCCATTGCGTGCAATCCTCCGTTTGATGTTCGCCTGAACTATAAAGTGATCAATAAATGGGGCAAACAAGTTCGCAAACAAGATGGCCAACATCATACCCTCTGGGTAAGCTGGGTTAACCACACGGATCAACACGACCATGACACCAATTAGCGCACCGTAGAACCACTTACCGCGACTCGTCATTGAAGCAGAAACTGGATCTGTTGCCATGTACATCATACCAAAAGCAAAACCACCCAAAACTAGGTGCCAGTACCAAGGCGTAGAGAACATTGGGTTGGTGTCTGAACCAATAAGGTTGAACAACAAAGACGTCAACACCATACCAAGCATGACACCAGCGACGATTCGCCAAGCTGCGATACGCATGATAAGCAAGGCACCACCACCGATTAGGATAGCCAGTGTTGACGTTTCACCCATGGAACCCTGAATGAAGCCGAAGAAGGCATCAGACCAAGCAACCGTTAGACCCGCAACGCCGTCTGCCGCCAACTGGCTTAATGCCGTCGCGCCAGAGAAACCGTCAACTGCTGTCCATACTGCATCACCAGACATGGAAGCTGGGTAAGCGAAGAACAAGAAGGCACGGCCAGCCAAAGCTGGGTTCAAGAAGTTTTTACCTGTTCCACCGAACACCTCTTTCGCCAATACCACACCGAAGGTGATACCTAGCGCCACTTGCCATAAAGGCACGGTCGCTGGCAAAGACAGGGAGAACAAGATAGAGGTAACGAAGAATCCTTCGTTCACTTCATGCTTACGCACGGAAGCAAACAAAACTTCCCAGAAACCACCAACAACAAAGGTCACTAGATAAACAGGCAAAAAGTACATTGCCCCGTAAATCATGTTGTCTATGATGCTGTCAGTATTATAGCTAGTCAGGGCACCAATGATGCCGTGACGCCAAGAGTCATCTGCAGTGACGCCCATTGCATCCATCGCAGTATTGGCTTGTAGACCGATATTGTACATACCGAAGAACATGGCAGGGAAAGTACACATCCATACCAGGATCATAATACGTTTCATATCAACCGCGTCACGAACGTGTGAACCATTTTTGGTCACAGAACTTGGACGGTAGAAAATCGTATCTACAGCTTCAAAAAGTGCGTACCACTTTTCGTATTTACCACCTGAATGAAATTCAGGTTCAATTTTATCGAGTACTTTTCTAAGCCCCATGAATTAACCCTCTTTCTCTATTAGAGTTAGGCAATCCCGAAGGATCGGGCCATATTCGAACTTACCTGAACAGCTGTAAGTACACAAAGCAAGATCTTCTTCATCTAGCTCTAGCGCACCCAATTTTTGAGCTTGCTCGGTGTCATTCACTACTAACGAACGTAACAACTGAGTCGGAAGAATATCTAAAGGCATCAAGCGTTCGAAATTACCTAGCGGCAACATAGTACGATCACTACCGTTTGTCGTTGTCGACATATCAAAAGACTTCTTACCAGTTAACTTAGACAGGAAGACGTTCATGATAGAGTGCTTCTCTACACCAGCACGAAGGTAATGCATCATTTGACGCTCACGACCTTCAAGCAATACAGAAACTTGAGTGTGGTATCGACCTAAGTAAGCGTACGCTCCGAATGCATTACGACCAGAAAGCACAGAACCAGAAATCACACGATTATCACCTTCTGCTAATTCACCTGCAACAAGATCTGTTAGGCTCGCACCGACTACAGTACGTACCAAACGAGGTTTCTTCACTTGTGGGCCAGCAAGAGCAACAACACGCTCAACACTTAATTCACCAGAAACAAACAACTTACCAATCGCAACAACATCTTGGTAATTTACTGACCAAACAGTTTTCTTGTCGCTAACAGGGTCAAGTAAATGAATATGAGTACCGGCAAGACCTGCTGGATGAACACCAGAAAACTCTTCAACAGACACATCAGATGTCGTTGGGATTTTTGCACCCGCTTCTTTACATAAGAATACTTTGCCTTGCGTTAAGCGAGTTAACACAGTTAAACCATCAGCAAAAGCTTCAGCCTGATCCGCTAACACAACTTCAGGAGAAGCTGCTAAAGGGTTGGTATCAATAGCCGTAACAAAAATAGAACTCGGAGCAGAAGCTACTTCAGGTACTTTAGAGAAAGGACGAGTACGGAACACTGTCCACAAACCTGATTCAACAAGGTTCTCTACTACTTTTTCACGTTCTAAATCTTTAAGCTGTGCACCAGAGTATGAAGCAAAGGTTTCTGCCTCATCGCCTTCAAGCTGAATCACTACAGATTGAAAAACGCGTCTCTCACCACGGTTAACAGCACTGATAACGCCTGCTGCAGGGGCGGTATATTTAACACCCTCTGTTTTCTTATCCGTAAAGAGCACCTGACCTTTTTTAACTTTATCGCCTTCCTTAACAAACATGGTCGGTTTCATACCATGGTAGTCAGGGCCGATTACAGCAACGGATTTCACCACCGCCGAATTTTCAATCACTTGATTGGGGGAGCCTGAAATCGGAAGATCAAGGCCTTTTGTAATTTTATACATATGTCTGCCCAACAATAAATTGAACACAAAAGCGTTAAGTATTTTGCTTACACCCCCCCTCCGGGAAAACATGCATAAGCACACAACCGATTTCACTCAGCTGTAAAACACAAACTCACTTCACCAAAAAACCGAAGTATTATAGAGGTCATTGCCAGTCTTGACTACACCATGACAGAGTCTTTGCAGCGCTCCTTGCAAATTGTTTGAGGTGTTTTTGATGCTTTCCTACATTCTCGCTCAAAAAACGCACAAATAAAGCCCCCCCTACCAGCAGTATATAACCCAAGGAAAATCTAGATATATCCCAAGCGACTATCAGATAGACCACAAAACTACCAGACTTCCTAATCTAGACTTCCTAATCTAGACAGCCACCTCTAAACACCAGCAAACACGTCGACTTACGATAACTATCAGCACCTAAAACTAAACAGGGTTTATATGAGTGTAAAAATTTAGGGGGTAGAATCACGGAGTGATGAAGGCTACCTAATCTAGACAGCCACCTCTAAACACCAGCAAACACGTCGACTTACGATAACTATCAGCACCTAAAGCTAAACAGGTTTTATATGAATGTAAAAATTTAGGGGTAGATTCACGGAATGATTAAAGTTGGGTAGGAAACTTAGGATTTAACTGATTAATTAGTCTAATTCACTGTTATTTAGGCACAAAAGGGCTAGAGCACGATAGGCTATTAATTATTAGTTCCACACTACTTCTTTAGACAAGCAGTTTTATTTGCTCACGGCTGGGCTTTCGATGTCGTTGGTGCGACTGACAATAGCAATCAATGGATTGTTCATGACCAACAACACGACCTGTTAGGGCTTCAAAGTATGCAGCGATGCACAACCAGGTTTCTGATGAAACATTCAACCTTTGCAATATAGATAGGCAAGAAACATCGATAACGCCTTGTTTATCTTTTCTAATTATTCGTCCTGTTATGTCGACAAGCTCTAAATAGTCGACCAACTTAAAAGGCAAACCACTTGGCATGTCTTTACGAGGGCTACCCACAAAAGGAAAAAGAGTTTTTGGTTGAGTTTTCATCTCCGCGGCTCCCACTCGCCTTTTTATACTTGTGAAGTCCGACTCTTCAGGCACATTACTTATATTAGAACGTAATGGATTGAGATCCACATAGGCCATACATGCAATTAATGCAGCCTCATCGAGCAAGGCTTGCGACTTAAATCTCCCCTCCCAGAAATGCCCCGTGCAGTTATCCTCGATATTCGCTTTACGGGCAATCGGTTCGTTCAATTCCCGCATAAACCAACTTATATCTGCTAAGCGTTTTCGATATACCATTACCGACGCCTCAACAAACTCCATCACGCTTTTGGGGAGTTTTTCGCCTGCAGTGCATTGCCGAGTAAAATGCGTACCCTGATGGATTTTATGCCAACGCTCCACCACCTCTAAAGATGACCAGCTTTCAGCTTTTTCAGTGTTAATATGCAGCACAACGTGGAGATGGTTACTCATAACAGCATAAGCGCAAATATCCATGGAGAAAACTCCCGCTAGGAACAATAAGCGATTTTCCACCCAACCACGGCGGTGCTCATAACTCGTCCCCGTTACAGTATCTTCGCCACACAAATAAGCACGACGCACACACCGTGAAACACAATGATAATAAGGGGTATCTTCAACACAAACTTGCTGATTTCGAGGCATTGGCATGTCGAATCTCCTCTTCCTTGAGAAAACATAAATTCAGTATAGAAGAGACTGATAAAAAAGCCTGTAAATTTGATATGCCTTGCGTTTACTGGATTTTAAACATGGCTGTCTTAGTTATTTTATTGAAATATCAGCCCCCTCCCCTAAGTCGTATGGGCTGTTAAAGTTGCCAAGCCAGTTTGAAACAGCCACAATGTATGGCGCTAAACAGCGCACTCACTGATCCCCTTTTTCAACGTTAGAAGTCGGTGTAAAAAATCCTCTAGGAAAGTATTTCGTATCATGTCAGATCTTTTATCCATTAATACCAAGCCGGGCTATAAAAACCTTATTGAAGGTTTAGACGGCAGTCGCAAAGCCTTGCAACTACTTGATATCGCAGACCAACATACCACCCCCATTCTTTATATGGTCAATACGGTAGCGGAATTAAATGAATTAGAAGATGAGTTAGCTTTTCTCAACCAGCAAAATCATGAGATTTTGCGTTTTAGTGATTGGGAGACGCTGCCTTACGATGCCTTCTCCCCCCACCAAGACATTATTTCCCAGCGCCTAGAAACTCTTGCCAAACTCAGTGAAAGCAAGAACCCGATCATTCTCACAACCGTGGCGTCGTGTTTGACTCGATTATGCCCAAAACAGCACATTGATGCTCAGCGCTTTCACCTAAAAGAAGGCCAGAACCTTGCTCTAGAAGCCTTATCAAGCAAGCTGACCAGTGCAGGCTATTTGAACGTAGACAATGTTCATCAGCACGGGGAATATTCTGTCCGCGGCGCCTTGATGGATATTTTCCCCATGGGGGCGGAGAATCCCATTAGGCTAGACTGGTTTGATAACGAAATTGACTCTATCCGCTGGTTTGATGCGGAAACTCAGCGCAGTATTAACAAAGTAAAAGAAATCAAAATGTTGCCAGCCAAAGAGTTTCCGGCGACATCCCAAGGCATACAACAGTTTCGACAGGCCTTTCGTGAGCGCTTTGAGATTGACCCACTGTCTAGTCCCATTTATCAAGACATTTCCAGCGGCATTATTCCTGCAGGCATCGAATATTACCTCCCTCTATTCTTTCAGCAAACCGAGAGCATGTTCGACTATTTACCAACAGACACCATAATCGTTCGCTCCGACACCCTAAACGAGCAGCTTGGCAGCATACAGCTGGATTTTCGTAGCCGCCATGAGTCCCTCAATTACGATATTGAACGACCTATTCTAAAACCTGAAGAAATCAACTTAAAAGAGGATGAGTTTTTTAGTCACTTGAATAAATACGCCAATGTGATTTTTTCTGCCCAAGGTCAGCACCCACATTATGAACAATCTGTGGATGTGCGAATCGACTCAAAACACCCACAACCACTTAATAAACTACAAGCCTTTCTGAACAACACCAGCACGCCAGTACTAATTGTGGCAGAAACAGCAGGGCGTCGAGAAGCACTGCTAGAATTACTTAAAAAGCACAAGATCAAACCAAAACAAGTCAATGATTGGCTCACCTTTAAAAACACACCTCAAGCTTTGGCCATTACCGAAGGCGCGATTAATCGTGGCTTTGTTATTCGCAATGAGATAATACTCATCGCCGAAAGTGAGATTCTTGGGGAGCGTGTTGCCCAACACAGAAGGCGCAACAAGCACAGCGATGTCAACGAAGATGCGATTATTCGCAACCTGACAGAGCTAAGATTAAACGCACCTGTAGTGCACATTGATCACGGTGTCGGTCGCTACCTTGGCCTCACCAACCTACAAATCGATGGACAAGAAACCGAACTGCTCACCCTTGGTTATGCCAATGACGCCAAACTCTATGTCCCCGTGTCTTCTTTACAACTTATCTCTCGTTATACTGGCGCCGATGAAGACACCGCGCCACTGCATAAATTAGGCACAGAAAAATGGAGTGTCGCCAAGCAAAAAGCCGCAGAAAAAGCCCGAGACACGGCCGCCGAATTATTAGAAATATACGCCAAACGCGAAGCTCGTGTGGGCTATGCTTTTGCTAAGCCGGATGATCAATATGAAATTTTTGCCGCAGGCTTCCCCTTTGAAGAAACGCCAGATCAGCAAACTGCCATTGATGCCGTCATAACCGACATGGCCGCCCGAAAACCTATGGACAGATTAGTCTGTGGCGATGTGGGCTTTGGTAAAACAGAAGTGGCTATGCGCGCCGCATTTTTAGCGGTACAAGATGGCAAACAGGTGGCGGTTTTAGTGCCAACTACCCTACTAGCTCAACAGCATTATGAAAACTTCTGCGACCGTTTTGCCGACTGGCCAGTGGAAATTGAACTGCTGTCACGCTTCCGTTCTGGCAAACAGTCCAATGCTGCCATAGAGCGCTTAGAATCTGGCAAGGCGGATATTGTTGTAGGCACCCACAAGCTGATTCAAGGGGATATTAAATTCGCCAATTTAGGCTTAGTCATCATAGATGAAGAGCATAGATTTGGGGTGAAGCAAAAGGATCAATTTAAGTCCTTACGAGCTGAGGTGGACATTCTTACCCTCACCGCCACCCCTATTCCAAGAACACTCAACATGTCACTTTCCGGCATTCGTGACTTGTCTATTATTGCCACGCCACCTGCAAAACGCTTATCGGTGAAAACCTTTGTAAAAGAAAAAGATGAGCGCAACATCAAAGAAGCTATCTTGCGAGAGTTACACAGGGGTGGCCAAGTGTATTTCTTACATAATGAAGTACAAACCATTCAAAAAGCCGCTGAAGAGTTAGAAGAACTCATCCCTGAAGCACGGGTTATTGTTGGTCATGGCCAGATGCGCGAACGTGAATTAGAGCAAGTCATGTCCGACTTCTACCATAAGCGCGCTAATGTATTAGTGTGTTCCACTATCATCGAAACCGGTATCGACATCCCTAACGCCAACACCATTATTATTGAACGAGCCGATAAGTTTGGCCTTGCTCAACTTCATCAACTACGTGGTCGTGTAGGGCGCTCTCATCACCAAGCCTACGCTTATTTACTGACACCGAACGATAGAAAAGTCACACCCGATGCAGAAAAGCGTTTGGAGGCCATTACTCTTGCAGACACCTTAGGGGCAGGTTTTACGCTTGCCACTCACGACCTTGAAATCCGTGGCACAGGGGAATTACTGGGGGATGGTCAAAGTGGTCACATTGAACATGTTGGCTTTTCTTTGTTTATGGACATGTTGGATCGAGCGGTGAAGTCACTAAAAAATGGCGAATCTCCTAATGTCGACATTACTTCGCCTAGCCAAACCGACATTAATTTGCGCGTACCCGCCCTCATTCCTGATGATTATCTTGGGGATGTACATTCACGTCTTATCCTTTATAAGCGCATTGCAAGCGCCAGCAGTGAACAGGATTTAAAAGAGCTTCAAGTCGAAATGATTGACCGCTTTGGTCTACTACCAGATGCTACGAAAAATCTATTCCGCCAAACTGGTATTAAGTTAGCGGCTGAAAAACTGGGCATTAATAAGATTGAAGCCAATCAAAAGGAAGGTAAAATCTATTTTAGTAGCCAAACACCTGTTGACCCGATGAAGCTGATACGTTTGATTCAAAGCAAACCAGATCGCTATAAGCTGATAGGCTCTGATACACTTAAATTTATCGCGCCCATGCTAAACGCTGAAGATCGTTTCCAACAAACGACCAAGACATTGGAACTATTACATTGAAATCATTACCCATTACGCTTGCCCTACTAACGCTCTTAAGCCCTCACCTAATGGCTCAAGAGGAAAATATCAATCCGGACACAGCTCGTGCCTACCAAGGCTACTTGCTTACCTTTGTGTGGCCTGAGCGCTACACCAATGAACACGTTGACTATGAAAATGTGCTAACGCTAGATGGCTTGATTCGTGAGTCACTAGACACGGATTTAGACCAGGAACTGTCTGCTGAACAAAAAAGCCAAAGCTTGCCAAGCGTATTTGATGATTTTGATAAAAAGCTTGATAGTCGTGTGCAGATTTTGTCAAACCAGAAATGGACACTGATCTTTAAAGATCGGGGTGATGTCATTCATAAACGTTTCACCAGCCCCGAAAACAAAGACGGCTACCCTGAACTTACGGGGGATATTTCAATTAAGCTAGGCCGTTACCTAGAGTCGGACATTCGTTATAAACATTACTTGTTTGATAGCTTTACACTACCGGCTGACACGGATAGCACAACAGAGTTTTCCGAAAGCCCAGCCCAATTTAAGCAATTTGAGCCAGCACTGGTGTTAAACCTTCGTGAAAAGAATAAAACAGCCAGTAAAAAAGTAAACTATATCGACCATCCGATTCTTGGCACCCTACTCTACTTTGAGCCAATCGAACTTGAAGACGCTATTGAACAAATCGCCCAGCAGTCCTTGCCAGCTGAAACCGGTGCTAGCTTGACCTATGACAGGCTCAATAGCACCAACGAGTTAAGCAACTAGATCTAGATTCCACATAAAAAAAGGCAAGGTGACATCACCTTACCTTCTATGAACGCTCACGATACTCTAATGACTAACGAATGTTAGTAGCCTCGTGTCTGCGTCAGCTTTCCAATCCAGCTAACGGCTTTGGCTTCCACTGCGTTAAAAACAGACAGTCCGACTTTTTCTGCCATGGACTTGGGCTGCTTAAAAGCAACTTGAATAACATCCGCTTGAGCATAGTTTTCAACCAAATAAGCATCACTGGTCATCACACTGTCCACCAGCTTATTATCTAGAGCTTGGCGACCATACCAGGTTTCACCTGTAGCAATGGCATCAATATCCAAAACAGGCCTTTGCTCAGAGACAAAGCTCTTAAAAAGTATATGAGTATCTTCTAAGTCTTGCTTGAATTTCTCACGCCCTTCCTCTGTGTTTTCACCCAACATAGTTAAAGTGCGCTTATATTTGCCCGCCGTATGAAGCTCGACATCAATTAGGCTTTTGTCCAACAATCTATGAACGTTTGGCACTTGAGCCACCACGCCAATGGAGCCAAGGATTGCAAATGGCGCCGCAATAATTTTATCTGCCACACAGGCCATCATGTAACCACCACTGGCAGCAACTTTATCAACACAAACCGTTAACGGAATGCCTGCACTGCGAATACGCTGAAGTTGAGAAGCCGCCAAACCATAACCATGAACAACACCACCACCACTTTCTAAGCGTACCATCACCTCGTCAGTTTTTTGTGCAACACTTAAAATCGCAGTGATCTCTTCACGCATACTGGCTACTGCTGAAGCTTTTATATCGCCATCAAAGTCAATTACGTACAAACGCTTTTTCACTTCTGCGACATCTTCTTTGGTATTCTTAGCCGCTTTTTTATCAAGTTTGGCTTGCTTTTTCTTAGCCTTCTCAGCCGCTTTGGCGGCCTTCTTATCCAACAGTTGAAGATCCAATTCAGCCTTCATAGCGTCGTAGCCGTCGTTTAGCTTAGTGACTACCAGATCGCCAGGACGTGACTTCTTCTTACCATTAGCGACCATTGCGACCACGACAATAATGGCGATTACTATGGTCAGGGTTTTCAGTAAAAAACCGGCATATTCCGTTAAAAAATCCAAATTAGCACCCTTACAAATTTGCTTATGTTGACCTCAATATGGGGACGCATCGCGCAAAAAACAAGCGTTAGACAGCATAAACTCAGTAGATACTGGATGGTTTATCACTTATTATCGGAAAATTAAATTTTTCGTAAAGATTCAAATTAGCCTTTCTTAACAAGGAACTATCAATGCATTCCAACCTCTCAAGAGCTTTTAGCAACAACTTCCTTGGCTCCTCGCCCTTATGGTATAAACAAGCCGTCATCATATTTTTAATCGTCAACCCCATATTACTGGCCGTATTAGGGCCTTTTGTAACAGGCTGGCTATTGATTATCGAGTTTATCTTCACCCTCGGCATGGCGCTCAAATGCTACCCTCTTTTACCCGGTGGACTCATTGCAATAGAAGCTGTTTTATTAGGACTCACTAATTCGGATGGTGTGTACAAGGAAGTTGTCCATAATATTGACGTCATTCTATTGCTGATGTTCATGGTCGCCGGCATTTACTTTATGAAAGATATGCTACTGTTTATCTTTAATAAGTTACTGGTAAAAATTCGCTCTAAAGTGGCTATTTCCTTAGTGTTTAGCTTTGCGGCAGCCATTCTTTCTGCCTTTTTAGATGCCCTCACCGTCACCGCCGTACTGATCAGTGTCAGTGTTGGTTTTTATTCGGTTTATCACAAAGTTGCCTCTGGCCAATCCACAGAAAAGAAACATAATCACGGCGTTGACGATAAAATACTCCCCGTCAACCAAGAAGACCTCGCCCAATTCCGCTCTTTTTTGCGTAGCCTTCTGATGCACGGCGCCGTGGGTACCGCTCTAGGTGGCGTCGCTACGCTAGTAGGCGAACCACAAAACTTACTGATCGCTAAAATTGCAGGTTGGGATTTTGCTGAGTTCTTCCTACACGTTGCGCCGGTATCTGTGCCCGTTTTCTTCTGTGGTTTGGCGACAGTTATTTTTCTTGAGAAGACAAAGTTGTTTGATTACGGCGCCATACTGCCAGAAAATGTACGCAACATTTTGAAAAACTTTGAAGAAGAAGAATCCAAACGCAGTACCAATAAACACAAAGCCAAACTAATCATACAGGGCCTTGTTGCAGTTGTTTTAGTTCTGTCCCTAGCCTTCCATGTAGCAGAAGTCGGCTTGGTTGGTCTTATGGTGATAGTCTTGCTTACGTCTTTTAATGGCGTCACAGAAGAGCATCAAATTGGTCATGCTTTCGAAGAGGCTCTGCCTTTCACTGCATTGCTGGTCGTATTTTTTACTGTCGTGTCTGTTATCCATGAGCAACATTTGTTCCAGCCCATCATTGATGTGGTACTGAACATGCCAACACATTCGCAACCAATCATGTTCTTTATTGCCAACGGTGTACTTTCTGCCATCAGTGATAACGTATTCGTGGCGACGGTTTACATCAGTGAAGTTAAGGCGGCTTTAGATGCAGGCACTATTAGCCGTGAACACTTCAACACCCTAGCAGTGGCCATTAACACCGGCACTAACTTACCAAGTGTTGCGACCCCTAACGGTCAAGCGGCCTTCTTGTTCTTGCTGACCTCGGCAATCGCACCATTACTAAGATTATCCTACGGCAAAATGGTGTGGATGGCCCTGCCATACACAATCGTGCTTAGCCTTGTAGGTGGTTTGTGTGTGTTTTACTTCCTATAACTAGAGGTAAACGCCCATAAAACCAAAAAACCTCACTTCAAAATTAATTGGAGTGAGGTTTTTTATTTTCTGTCGCACGTTTTAGTGCTTAATACGCCACAAAGACTGCCCCGACTTTTTATCGATAAGATCTAAACGCTCTTCATGCATTTTAAGCTCATCATCACTGGCGCGTATGACTTTAAGCATGGGCCTGTCCGCAGACAGACGGCGAATTTCACCAGCGCTTTCTTCTGCTCCAGAACCTGAATCCGAATGGCTGCTTAAACCAAGATTGGTTTGTCCACCCGTCATTAATAGGTAAACATCCGCTAAGATTTCGGAGTCTAATAGGGCCCCGTGTAATTCGCGATGAGAGTTATCAATACCGTATCGCTTACACAGTATGTCTAGGTTGTTTTTCTGACCCGGGTGTTTCTTACGCGCAAACACTAGGCTGTCAAATACGCCACACACCTCAGCGGTTTTCGGATAGCCGCCGAGCTTGGCAAACTCGTGATCCATAAAGCCAATATCAAACGGAGCATTATGAATGATGAGCTCAGCCCCTTTAATAAAATCGAAAAAGTCTTGGGCAATCTCATGGAAACGGGGCTTGTCCGCAAGAAATTCATTGCTAATACCGTGAACGCGGAACGCCTCTTCTTCTACTTCTCGATCTGGATTGATGTAAACATGAAAATGACGCTTAGTAAGCTTGCGATCAATCATTTCCACACAACCGATCTCGATAATGCGATGACCTTGTTTGGGGTCAATACCCGTCGTTTCAGTATCCAGTACGACCTGCCTCATGATTTCGCCCTTAATTCATCAATCCCTTGATTAGCCAATTGGTCGGCAATTTCATTGCCTTCAATTCCAGCATGACCTTTCACCCATTTCCACGTCACTTCGTGGTTCTGGCATTGTTCATCCAATGCCTGCCATAAATCTTTATTTTTCACTGGTTGCTTTGAGGCCGTTTTCCAGCCTTTTCTTTTCCAGCCCGCCAGCCATTCCGTAATACCTTTTTGTACATAGGAAGAGTCAGTGTAAAGCGTGACTTGGCAAGTCTCTTTCAGAGCTCGTAAACCTTCGATCGCCCCTAATAATTCCATGCGGTTGTTCGTGGTTTCTAATTCGCCACCACACAGGCGCTTTTCGTGCTCACCAAAGGTCAACCAAGCCCCCCAACCACCAATACCTGGGTTACCTTTACAAGCGCCATCTGTGTACATTACAACGTTTTTCAATGTTTCATCTCTTTTGCTGTTGGTTTCGTTAAATGTGGTACTCGAACACGAGCGCCAGACCAACGAGGTTTTATTGGGATAAAATGCCTTACTTGTTTAGTTGCCGTCAGTACATAGACGCCGCTAAAAGGCAATTTCAATGGTTTAAGCAGCCTGTCCAGCCACTGACAGCGCTGATACCATTTTGGATTTTGTACAGGCGGTGAATAATGCAAAAAGACTTTCCTTTCTAACGTAAGACCCGCCACTTTCAGCCAATCTTCCAACCGCTTGTGGGCAATGAAGCGCCCACACCAAGGGGCTTTCACACGCTTGGAAAAAAGCCGTCTGATGCCCCAAAAACTCCATGGATTAAAACCAACCACCACCAATTTACCACTGGGCAATAAAGTTCTAGCCGCTTCACGCAAATCATCATGGGGCGTTAATGATAAATCTAATGTATGGTGCAATACATGCAAATCAACCCCGTCTGATTCGAAAGGCAATTCATTTGCCTTAGCGATTACAGCATGACCGGGCGTACCAAATTCAATATCTGGCGCAACGATTATTTGCTCACGTATACGATGATTGCGAAAAGACAAATCTTTTACAGGTGACTGCACAATAAGATAATAACCTACGGCATTATCCAGCTCACTTTCAACTTGAGTGGTTTCTTGCTGCTTTAATTGCTCGCCTAGCTCGCTTTCGTACCACTTTTGAAAAAATTGTCTTGCTTGATCATCCAACATACAATGGGTTCTCTTTTTCAAAGATTGGCGACTTTATTATTGTTTCAAGCCAATTATAGCCCCTTAATACAGCCTTACAGGTACCGTATGACTCTTATTCCATTAGCCGCCTTTCATGACAATTATATCTGGATAATTGAGGATAAAGATAGCTCAGGTATCTGGGCGGTCGACCCTGGAGACGCCAAGGTGGTGCTCAATTTTTGTCAATCCCAGCAAAAGAATCTCGAAGGTATTTTGATTACACATCACCACAAGGATCACACAGGTGGTGTACAAAAGCTCAAGCAAACCTTTGACTGCCAAGTCATTGGCCCTAAACACCTGAGCCATTTGATCACCCGTGGAGTGGAGCAGGACGACATAATCGAGATCTATGGGCGTCAATATCTGACTCTAGAAACCCCAGCCCACACACTGGATCATATTTGCTATTTTTCAAATGCAGAAACACCGGTCTTACTCAGTGGTGACACTCTCTTTAAAGGTGGTTGTGGCCGCCTAATGGAAGGCACACCAGAGCAAATGCTCAATGCGATGGACAAGCTCAAACAGTTGCCTGATCACACTTTGGTTTATTGTACCCACGAGTACACCTTAGCGAATTATCGATTTGCTTTGTCACTAGAACCTGAAAATGAAACTCTAATTGCAGAAAACCAAGACTGCCAAGTCTTGCGTGAAAAACAAACGATCACATTGCCAAGCAGCATTGCTCTAGAAAAAGCCACTAACCCTTTTATGCGATCTCACCTACACCCAATCGTTACGCGAGCGGCTCAGCAATTAAACGAGACACCCGCTACTGCTTCTATTGAGGCCTTTGCTCAGGTGAGAAGAGCAAAAGATACTTTTAGTTGACCTCAGGAATGACACCTTTAAAATGTCCCAACTTAATTAAAAATGTGGATTTCATGACTAACAAGTTAATTTGGGCACTATTATTGAGCCTACTACTAAGTGGCTGTCAGGCCCTTAGTCCATCGAAGACTCAAAATGATGACTCAACATCTCTTGAAGAAGCTGAAGTCCTTGAGATTGAAGACGAAGCATCCGGACTTATCGATAATGTCGAACCTATCAGTCAAGCTGAAACCGACCTTACCGCAGACGACGCCGTAGAATCTGTCGATGAAATCATCGAACCCGAAGTCGTTGTTGCTCCTAAACCAAAGAAACCCGAAGACCTTTGGCAAAGAGTACGTGCAGGTTATCAACTGGATTTAGATTACGACAAACCAAGATTATTTTCCCAACTACGCTGGTACAGCTCACACCTATCCTATTTAGATAGAGTTTCAAAACGTGGTGAACGCTACCTTCACTATATAGTGACAGAATTAGAAAAAGCAGGATTACCAACAGAAATTGCCCTATTACCTATAGTCGAGAGTGGTTTTGACCCATTTGGCTACAGCCATGGTCGCGCCTCTGGTCCTTGGCAATTTATTCCTTCAACAGGAAAGATGTATGGCTTAGATCAAACTTGGTGGTATGACGGTCGTCGTGACATTATCGGCTCCACCCAAGCGGCCATTGCTTATTTAACACGCCTTAACAAGATGTTTGATGGCAATTGGTTGCATGCACTGGCTTCTTACAACTCCGGCGAAGGCACGGTGATGCGTGCGATTCGCAAAAACAAGAAGGCGAATAAGCCGACAGACTTTTGGTCTTTGGACTTACCTGCGGAAACACGAGCTTATGTACCTAAACTGATTGCCTTAGCAAAAATTATTAAAGATCCGGCTAAGTACAATTATGAAACCTACTTCATTGCCAACAAACCTTATTTTGAGGTGGTGAATATCGGTGGTCAGCTAGACCTTGCACAAGCAGCGGAAATGGCCGACATCAGCATTGATGAGGTTTACCTACTTAATCCTGGCTTCAACCAATGGGCAACGTCACCAGAAGGCCCTCACCGTTTGTTGATGCCAGTCAGTAAAGCCAAACAATTTCGTACCAAGCTTGCTGGAATTCCCGCTCAAGATCGCGTTACCTGGGTAAGATATACAGTCAAAGCTGGCGATAATCTGCTATTGGTTGCGAAGAATCACAACACTACCGTCAATGTTCTGCAAGACGTAAATAAGATGTCTTCTACCTTGATTCGTGTGGGTCAGGAGTTAATGATTCCGGTTGCTGGCAATAAGATTGAAAGCTACACCTTAAGCTCTCATCAGCGTCTTCTAGCCAAACAATCTCGAGCACCTAGCTCGAACCGAATCAAGATCAATCACGTTGTGAAATCAGGTGAAAGCCTTTGGTTAATTGCTAACAAATACGACACAGACAGTAAAACACTTGCCCGCTGGAACAGCATGGGTCTAGGTGACCCGTTAATGCCGGGTAAAAAGCTTGTGGTGTGGTTAACACCGAAAAAACAAGTTAATACTAGCCAACGAAGTGTGGTGAAAAAAGTGGTTTATACCTTAAGGTCAGGCGATTCTCTTGGCAAGGTAGCCCAGAAGTTCAAGGTATCCGTCAGTGATATTCGCAAATGGAACCCTGTGGTTGGCAGTAAAAAATATGTGCAACCTGGTGACAAGGTTACTCTATTAGTGAACGTGGTTGGCGGTTAAGCCGTATATCATTCTTCAAAGCATAAAAAAGGGGTCGATACATCGACCCCTTTTTTATGGCAATATCACGATTATTCGTAGCGACATAGATAAGCGGTCATTTCTGTTACCTTCACTTCAAAGCTTTGATTCGCTTCCACAATAAAGGTTTCTTGCTTGTTGAACGTCTGCCAGTCATCTTGGCCGGGCAACTTAACCGTTAGAGAGCCAGAAACCACTGTCATGTATTCTTTTTGACTGGTGCCAAACTCGTATTCACCTACCGCCATCACCCCTAGGGTAGATACACCCTCTGCATTGTTTAGGGCAATAGATTTCACTTGATCATTAAAATAGCTGTTTACTTGTAATGCTTCACTCATTCATTCGATCTCTATACAGGGGTTAAAAATACATTTACAGGGTTAAGCCGTGCGTTTAGCTATTTGCTACTACCGGCCATTTCTTCAATAATCCACTCTTTGAACGCTGACATGGCAGGGCTCACCGCACGACGGCGCTCATATACTAAGTAAAAAGATCGATCGGTGATTAAATGCTCATCGAATAAAACTTTTAAGGTGCCAGCTTCAATTTCAGGTTCCACTAATTCAGGGTCCGCTAAGGAAATACCCAAGCCTTGTGCCGCCGCCCCAGCAGTTAACGAGCCGCTAGAAAACATTAAGCCTCGGCGAAACAGTTTTGGATCCAGATCATGCTGTTGAAGCCAATCGTGCCACTCGTCTTTTCGCTTAGTGACATGTAACAAAGGATAGAAGCGCATGTCTTCTGGCTTTTCTATGGGTTGCTCGGGCTTAATTAGCTTAGGGTTACAGACAGGAGCTAGTCTTGCCGGACGCAAGTAATGGGTGTCTACACCTTGCCAATCATCATTACCAAAATATACCGCCATATCAATATCGCCCGCTTCAAAATCGATCACCCCCATTGAGGAGCTAATCTCAATTTGAATGTCTGGGTAACGGCTTTGGAAACGCCCCATGCGAGGCATCAACCAACGCGTTAGAAACGCTGGTGGGACAGATAACCGCAAAGAGCCAATTTGTTGTTTGCTCTTCAGCTCTGCTGTGGCACTTTCCAGTTGTTCAAAGATATTGCGAATAGGTCCAAGATAAAATTCACCCGCCTCGGTTAATACAACTTTTCGCTTTGTACGGCGAAACAATTCGATACCAAGAAAGCTTTCCAGGCCTTTAATCTGGTGACTAATCGCTGAGGGGGTCACTGAAAGTTCTTGAGCAGCTTTATTAAAGCTGCCATGGCGTGCAGCCGACTCAAAACACTTCAGAGAATTTAATGGCGGTAAACGATTAATAAGCCTATCTCCAATAGATAAGAAAGATTGATGAATAGCTTGTAACGACCCTACTTGTCAATCTTCCTTACTCATTTATCTACAAAACGCTCTTAGAGCCTACTCTTCGTCATCCGTAAGTGGCTTTTTATCAAAGCGACGAGGAGGTAATTTAAAGGCATCAAAACCTTGTTGCTCCGTTTCATGGAAACTCGCTTTGGCTTTACCTTTACGAGGGGCTTGCTTAGTTTTTTTCACCACAGGCTTAACATTCTTAGGGGCAAACTTAGGCTTTTTCTTTTTCTCAGGCGCTAAACCTTTAAATTTCGGCTCTAGACCATCCACTTGCTGAAACTCGAATTTACGCTGCAAAAAGTTCTCGATGGCTTTGAAGTTCTGCCAGTCTTTCGGTCCAACCAGAGAATAAGCATCCCCTTTAAAGCCAGCACGACCGGTACGACCAGTACGGTGAATAAACTCTTCCGCTTGTTTCGGCAGATCAAAGTTGAACACATGAGATACATTGGCAATATCTAACCCTCTAGAGGCGACATCAGTACAAACCAAAACTTGATACTGACCTTTCGCAAAGCTTTCCATCGCCTTGTTACGGGCACTTTGCGATAAATCACCATTCAAAGCTTGGGTTGTTAAGCCCCATTCTTGGATGCTTTCAGCCAAGCGCACTGTGTCCAGCTTAGTGGCTGTAAACACGATCGCTTGCTTAATGCTTTCGGAGGCTAAGAAGTGTTTAAGCAAAGCTTCTTTATGATCAAGATGATCACAAAGGTAGACATGTTGCTCGATGTCTTGGTGCTCGTCAAAACCTTGCCCAACTGCGACTCGGCTAGGCTCTTTCAATAACTCATCGGCAATCTCATTGACTTCTGTGTTATCTAGAGTCGCCGAAAAAAATAGGGTTTGACGTAATCTATGATTGGCCGCCTGATTAATCGCTCGCATGGCAGGGGCAAAGCCCAAATCCAGCATTCGATCCGCTTCGTCGAGAATTAATAGCTCCAAGCCTTCTAGGAAAACATTTCGCTGCTTTAGATGGTCAACTAAACGCCCTGGGGTTGCGACAATAAAGTGTGGATCTTTCTGTAGCTGCTTAAGCTGATCATTAAAGTTCTCTCCCCCTTGAATCAAGGTGGAGTTTAGTCGCGTTCCTGCCAGCAACAAACGCAGTTGGCTGTACACCTGTTTTGCCAATTCACGAGTAGGCACTAGGATGACCACACGTGGATCTCGTTTCGACAAGGCACGTTTTTTAAACACCCTATGCAAGGCTGGCAGTAAGTAAGCTAGTGTTTTCCCCGAACCGGTTTTAGACGATGCCAACAAGTCCCGGCCAGACATGGCCTCAGGAATCGCTCGGGATTGAATCTCAGTAGCCTGTTCAAACCCAAGATGCCCAATGGACTTTAAAATACGATTATCAAAACCAAATTCTTCGAATAACAACGATTTACCCCTTAAATAACAAAACATACGTACGTTTTAGTACGTTCAATGGGGATATTATACCCCAGCCTTGGGCAATAAAGCGTGTTTCCTATAAGGGGAATGATGCTTTTATCTTCACCTTATGAGTCAGATACAAGCAAATATTGCTTTGCCCCGCTGATCAGCCCCATACCACAACCTTCAGCGGTGTTAACGGGCACTAAATGATTGGCTAAATCGTAAAAAACATTTCGGCCAATTAACCCTTTCATACCATAACGCATATTTATATAGGGGCGCTCTTCGCTCTCAAAATCTCCTAGCCAAAGGTCGCAATCCACCCCTAAAACGCACACATCACCTGTCATAGAGGTAAAGACGATCACCCTGCCCTCTTCACTCTCAACGTTTTCCCAAGAAGTGATTAAAAAAGGCGCATCTTCAACTTGGATGCGAACTTTCTCCACCGGCGTAACTAGGAAATGCTCATTTTTTTCATGCCATAAAATTCGGCTAAACATTTTCACCATGGCTGGACGTTGAATTTTTTGCCCTTCATGAATCCAATCACCGTTACTTCTGATCAACATATCCATATCGCCACAAAAATCGGGTTGCCAAGTATGAACGGGCGGCAAAGGGGCACCTTGCTCCACCGTAAAAGTTTTTAAATCAATATTTGGCATTAGTCTGGTTACTCTTTTGGAATAAATTAATAGCCCTCACTCAAACATCTATATTATTCATGTTCATTAGAGTGATCTTGAATTCGGTTCACTGATATACTTTCCTCATCAAATAAACCTAATCGAGATTGAGCCATACATTGCTCTCTCGCTGTAATGTAGAGAACAGACAATGAAATCGCAACTAGCAGATAAGTTTCAAGATCCCAGCCGTGGTGTCTATTTTATTGGCACAACACCACCAAAGTCGACCACGCAAGAAGAGCAGTTAACTGAAATCAGCGGTAAATTACTAGCACGACTTGAAGACTTAGAAGTGGATGGTTTGATCGTTTACGATATCCAAGATGAAAGTAGCCGTATCGATAAACCACGCCCTTTCCCTTTCACGGAAACTCATGACCCAAGAGCTTGGTCACAACGCTTAAACAGCGCGTCAGGTAAGCCAGTTATTACCTATAAATCTGTCTCTTCTCGCAGCGCTGAAGCCTTTACCGCTTGGCTTAATGAGGCGTGGAATGAGTATGGTATTAAAGATTTAGTGCTGGTTGGGTCACCCTCTTCTCAAGGGGATATCAAACTACCCTTACCACAAGCCTATGACACACTGGCCAACAACGAACATGACTTTAATCTAGGCGGTGTAACCATCGCTGAGCGTCACGCGGTGAAAGGTGATGAACACTTACGCCTGTTGAAAAAATCGGCATCAGGTTGTGACTTCTTCGTTTCTCAAGCGGTTTACAATCACCAAGCGACAGCCGATTTAATAAGTCGTTACGCTCGTACTTGTCGTGATCGTGGCGAAAAGCCAAAGCGCATCATACTAACCTTTACTCCTTGCGGTAGTGCTAAAACCTTAGAATTCATGGAATGGTTGGGTATTTCCGTTCCTGATGCTACCAAGCACCGTATTCTTGATGCAGAGGCACCGTTGGCAGAATCCATTAAGATTTGTCGTAATGCGCTTGAGCAAATCATTGAAACTGCTTTGCCACTTGGTGTGCCACTAGGGTTAAACATTGAAAGCTTAACGAACCGTAAAGAAGAAATTGATGCCTCTATTCAGCTTTATAAACTGCTAAAAGCCACACTGGACCTTAAACTTGCCGAACAAGCTTTGATCTAAAGCATGGTATCAAGGCGCGCGAGCACAGCTTCTATTTGAATAGACTGCATGGCCTTAGGGTCATGCACGCGCGCTGACCATGGCAATTCTGCGACACTTTTCTGATATTCTTTCTCAGCTAATTCCTGATACACACTCACTACTTGATCAAGGTTATTATAAGGCCCTGTTCGTGCGGGATTTGAATGCGCATAAAGACCGAGTACGGGTGTTCCCACTAGGGTCGCCATGTGTGCAGGACCAGTATCGGGAGCCACCACAAGCTGAGCCTGCTTCAACACGCTCAGCATCTTGTCTAACGAGGTTTTACCTACCAAGTTAATGACACCACCCGATTTACCTTTCGGTATTATTTGTTGAGCAAATTGCTGCTCTTGCTCTGAAGGGCCACCTGTTAGTACCACTGTGATGCCCTTTTCATTCAAGTAATCCAGCACCGCCTGATAGCCCGCCACAGTCCAATTGCGCTCTGCCTTAGAGGCACTCGGGTTTATCACCACATAAGGCATTGAAAGCTCTTCGGATAATGGCGGTAAATTTAGTTCACAAGGTAAGCTAGGCTGACTGACATCCAGCACACTTGCTTGAGCCATGAAGGAATCCAGTACATGCTCGCCTCGCGCCAGAGGCGCTAATTCATTGACAAACCAATGCTGCTTTTCTCGGGACTGAGCACGAGCAAAGCCAACTCTTCTGCCAGCCTTTACCATACGCGTTAACACACTGGCCCGTAATGACCATTGTAAGTGCAACAAAATATCAAAATAGCGCTCTCGTAAAGTACGCTTTATGGCAAACATACCTTTAAAGCCAGTGCGCTTGTCATATTCGATCACTTCCACACCGGGGAGCAAACGCACCAATTTGGCTTCTAGCGGTGAGGTCAGCCAAGTCACCTGAGCATTAGGATGACGCTGCATAATAGCTTGCACCACCGCCATAGCATGGCAAACATCCCCAAGGGCGGATAAACGGACGATCATAATGCGCAATGGCTTTTCTTCTGGCATCTTTTTCTCAAAGGCTGTTTAAATTCGGGGATTATTATAGAATAGCGACCTAACAAAGTGTGCAATTTTATCCTGCCTCATTTCTTAATACGATTAAGCGAGAATAATGCCCAAATCTGTTTCTCTTTCTGACCAAACCCAGTTATTAACTTGCGACCCGAATCTACCTGTGGATGCAAATTGGTTCGATGCAGACTACTGGCAGCAACAAAATGCCCTCAGAGGCACAGGCTTTGGCCGCGGTGCAGTCTGGTTCATTCAAAATGAACATGGCGATTTTGTGATACGTCACTATCGCCGTGGCGGGTTAATTGCCAAGTTTAATCGACAGTTCTTTTTATACACAGGTTTAAAGCATACTCGTCCATGGCAGGAGCTCGGCTTATTACAGTCCATGCACGACTTAGGCTTACCCGTGCCCAAACCTATTGGGGGCTTGGTGGAGCGAAGCTGTGGCTTTTATCGAGCAAAACTCATCACGCAGGTGATTCCTAATGCTCAAGATTTATTTGAAGTCTTAAAGGCTGGGAAAAGCGACTCGGTTGATTGGTTCAACTTGGGCCAAGTGATTCACAAGTTTCATCAAAATGGCATCTACCACTCAGATCTTAATTGTCATAACATTATGATAGATAAAGAAAATAAAATATGGGTTATCGATTTTGATAAATGCCAACAGCGTCCAATCACAGAACAATGGATGCAAGAAAACATCGCCCGTTTAGAAAGATCTCTCAACAAAGAAACGGCTAAACACCCACAATTTTCTGTCAGCCAAACACAATGGCAAGCCTTTTTGGAGGGATACCGTGGCTAAATCCAGCACACTAGATAAAAAGTTACGTGACTATATTGCCCCGCAACACTGGCCTTCGTGGCTCTTTATGGGGGTTGCCTACCTATTTAGTTTCTTGCCTTGGACACTCATGCAGATTTTCGGCAAGTATCTTGGCCTTGGCCTTTATTACGCGGCTCCGAGACGCCGCCATATCTGTGATGTAAACTTTCAGATTTGTTTTCCTGAAATGGACAAAGCGGCCCGCAAAAAACTCACTAAAGAGCATTTTGAGAGCATGGGGAAAGGCATTTTCGAGATGTTTGCTTCATGGTTTCAAGACAACGAACGCTTTGCTTCCCGCACCACGATGGAAGGACAAGACGTCATAGACGATGTGCTCTCCCGAGGCCGAGGTTGCGTTTTAATCAGCGGTCACTTTTCCTCATTGGACCTTTGTGGTGGCCAAGTACCACGCTTTGTAGACGTTCATCCCATCTATAAGTTACAAAGAAACCCTGTAATGAACTGGGTTATGGAACGTCAACGCAAAGCGATTTTCTCCAAGACAATTGAGCGCAGCAACATGCGTGAAGTGCTTAAGTCTCTTAAAAAGAACAAGCCAGTTTGGTATGCAGTGGATCAGGATTATGGACGACAAGATTCCGTTTTCGCCCCGTTTTACGGACGCCAATGTGCAACCATTGCCCACATTGGCCGTATCGCCAAAATGACCAATGCGCCTGTCGTCCTTTACGATTATGGCCGTACAGCAACAGGCTATCATTTAGTCTTTCGTGAAGTACCCAATTTCCCAAGCGCTGATGATGTGGAAAACGCCACCAGAATGAATCAATTAATGGAAGAAGTGATTGCACCGAAAAAAGCGCAATACTTTTGGTCCCACCGCCGCTTTAAAACACAAGTGGTAGAAGGCGATCCGTCGCCTTACTAGGCCATAGAGTTTAGGCGTCTTGCTCTAAACTCTGTTTTACTTGTGCCATTAAGGCCACAGATTTCAACCTCGCTTGAGGGTCATGAATAGGCATAGAGACAATCAACTCATTTACCTGAGTTTGTGCCACAAAACGCGATAGTTTAAAAGCCACCGAGGCAGGCGAGCCCACCATGGCATATTGCAACATATGATCAACCATGTGCTTTTCACTGGGCGACCACAACCCTTCCATTGTATCCACCGGCGGCGGAAAAGCGCGATTTCGATCTCGGCGTAAATTCATAAACTGTTGTTGAGCCGAAGTAAAAAGATATTGCGCCTCTTCATCTGTATCCGCCACAACCACCATGACGCCAGCCATAGTATGAGGCACTGACAGCTCAGCAGATGGTGTGAAGTTTCGACGATACACTGTCAATGCTTGCAGCAATTGATCTGGGGCAAAGTGAGAAGCAAAAGAATACGGCAAACCAAACTGTGCCGCGACTTGAGCACTGTATAAGCTGGAACCCAGCATCCAAATGGGCACTTTCGTGTTCGCACCAGGCACCGCTCGTAATGATCCAGTTTGCTCATCACCCAACAGTCTTTGCAACTCTCGAACATCTTCTGGATATTGCTCTACCGCTACATCCATATTGCGACGCAATGCTCTTGCGGTAAGCATATCCGTGCCGGGCGCACGACCAAGCCCAAGATCAACTCTATTTGGGTAAAGCTCTGCTAGCATGCCAAATTGCTCAGCAATGATTAAAGGTGAGTGGTTAGGTAACATAACACCACCCGAACCGATGCGTATGCTTCGGGTGGCCTGACCAATATGAGACAAGAGCACAGCCGTTGCAGAGCTGGCCACGGCTGCCATGCCATGATGCTCTGCTAACCAGTATCTGTGATAGCCATGATTTTCAGCGGTCTGGGCCATTTGCCGGCTCATTTGTAACGCCTCAGCAACAGAAGCACCTTCTGCAATGGGCGCTAGATCCAGTAGTGAAATGGGTAACATGGTTAACTTCCTGTGAACGTAAAAGATACCCTGTATGTTGGGTACCTTTTACAAGAAACAAGGCGTGAATTAAGCAAGCATTAGGCAATCATACATTGCCTAAACACTAACGATTTTCTAGGCGATTATAGTCCAAGATACCACTGGCTCTTGGCCGCTTTTGTGCATTGAGCTTGGCAATCGCATCACTTACGCGCCAAAAATTTGGATGCGTTCTTCTAATGCCATAACTGTCGATGAGGGCCTGATAGTCCGCGAGAGTTTGCAGTTGTTTAAATTGCTCAGTCCATGCTTGCAGCTCACTTTGCTCGACTTGCATAAGGGCATTTGGATAGTCACCTAACACCCCTCTTACCATGGTGACATTATCTTCTTCAGGTAAGCGCGCGGATGCTTCATCCAATAAACTGGACACATTCGAGTGGGCTTTATTATGTATCACACTGAACACTTCAAGGGGTTCACCTTGCTCGGTCACCAACACAACAAAGTTATTTGGAAGATATTGTAAACCCTGCCCCTCTAGCTCCTGTAAAGAAACCAATGCCGCGACATCTGCCGGTGACAAAGGCCCTGTGCTTAACTCATGTTGATGATCCAAAACAGGCTGTAAATATTGCTGCAACTTAGCGTACAGCTCCCCTTGGTGATCATCGGTTTGGTAAGCTATTTGCGTTTGCGCTTTAATATTAATGTAGTCGGCAAAAATGTAATCTTTAATTCTTTGCTTAGCATCACGATACCAATATTGACGAACATGCTTACGTTCTTCCTGAGGCAGTAAGAATAAGAAATTCGCTTCACCTTCCATTCGTAAAAAGTCCATATATAGGCGCGTCACTAGCTGATGACCCACATTGCCATACACGTCAAACCCTGCCACCAGCAAATAATGAATGCGTTCTAACAAGGGGTAATCGATTAGCCAAGCGGTTTTAGGCGCTTGCCCTACCATCCCCTTCACTACCGATGCGTTATCAAAGTGTCTAAAAATAGTAAGCGCAGCATTATCATTCACCTGATAACCATCCCACACCAAATTGAGATCAATTGGGAAGCCTTTAGCGGTTGCATCCTCAACTAACTTAGCTTTAGCGGACAAATAGGATTTTTGTTGCTCAGAGAAAGTAATCCAAGCAGCTAAGCCTAGGGTATTACTGGAACTCTCAGCCGGCATATCCAAGTGTTGCACCTGATTCTCTAAAAAAGCCGCTACGCTATCGTTATAAGCCGTATCTGGGTCAACAAAGTACACCCAAAAATGCTCATTGATCACATTTACCGCCACCTGACCACGACAAACAGGGCCTTTTATAAAGGACATTATGGTGTTCTGAGCATGATCTAACAGAAACTGATAGCGAGCCCCTGCAGGGATCTGCTTAAAAGCACGGAATGGATTGGTGGATACTTCTGGATCATAGCCAGGCCAGGTTGTGACCTCATAATCTGTGCTGTAAAAATACGCCTGCCAGCGAGCAAAGCGGGCTTCATCCAACTGCATAGGAATATGGTTTTTCTGAACCTTTACCTCAGGGTCAGACCACAAACGATAATACACTCGCGAAACCTTTGGATTATCGTAGGGGCGGCGCGTGGCAATACGATCAATCGGCGTGCCCGGAGGAGTTTTAGAACGAACCAGCTTAAAGCGGAAGTCTTCCCCGTCATCCAAATACAAACTGTACAGATACAAATGCTCATAGATGTAACGTGAAACGAGTTGATCTTTAAGCGATTCGCCATTTAATCGAGACTCCCACAACTCAACGGCTTGCTGTAGATTCTCTGGTAAAGGCTGTGCCTTGGGCATCTTACCCCCCGTTGCTAACCAACGGGTTAAGGTGTTGTATTCTTCGGTACTTAACGCTGGTAAACCATAAGGCATTCCCCATTTAGGGTGATCCCTTTCATAATCGGCAAACTCTTCTGCACTAGAGCATTGCTGATCGCGATACAAGGAAACATCGTAATCATCATCCAGAAGGGGGTCTTCAAATTTACCTTGTTTTTGGCGTAGAGCGATCGCTCGGTATAAGACACTGTTATTAAGGTTTGCGGCAGGCGACTGGGATCTTTCATTGAGAACGGGGTGAAAGCCTTTTTTGCGCCACTCCTCAGTGCTTTTACCATCCACAAACAAACGCGAAGGCGTAGAGGCTAAAAGCCTAGTACCGTCGTAAACCAGATCTTTCGAACCACCACGCTCGATACCAGCAGGGGCCGTCAGTTTAAGTTGGCAGGGAGCATCATAACAAGCATGACAAGACACACAGCGGTTATCTAAAATGGGTTTCACTTGCTCATAGTAAAATGCATCGTCTTGGGCATCGGTTAGCGTGACGCGGTTTTCTACACTTTCGTTCCCGTAAGTTTGGCTTAACTGCTGGTTTGCGAACAAGGCACAACCCGACAATAACACCAACATTCCGACAATAGACAGCCACTTGCGCATAATGCAATCCCTTTCGAGGCAATCAACTGCCTATGAGTAATAATGAATTAACTATATAAAAATACCGCCCCAAAAACAAAAAACGCCCATACGGGCGTTTTTAGATAGGGTAAACTCTGAATTATCTGTCTAGATCGGTTTGTGCATCTAAATCTTCAGGGTATTCTTCCGACAGCTCGTAAGCGTCTTCTCCCATGTCTTCGTTGGCTAGAATGAGCGCCTCTTCGTAAGCGCCACCAAATTCAATACGCGTAATATCGTAAAGATCGTATTCAAAGGTTTCATCAAACCAACGAGCATCCGAACCGATTTCTTCGAGTTCATAAGTCACGGCATCGGCTTTCAATACACGACCGATTTCACAGCTATCAGGCTCAACCTCTTCACGGTGCAAGGTCACCAAACCGTACTCTTCACTAATATCGATTAGGAGCACTGCTAGATCATCAAGATCCACTTCAGGGTCAATGACTTCTTCGTCACGCAAAGCCAATACTTTCTTCTGGAAATCATTAAACGGTGCAGGGTGAGCAAAGTCGCTGATATCTTCTAAAAATAGAATTTGGTAACCATTAATATGAACACCATCATCTACTAATTGGAGCAGTACCATTTCCTCATTGGCGGCCACAACAAAGCCATCAGTCCAGCTGTCTGGTCCGTCCAACTCTTCACGAAAAATTCGGACAACATTATTTCGAGTACGGGCTTTTTCCAATTCGATGAGCATATCGGCTCCCTAAAAGCATAAAAAGAATAACAGGCGCTAGTGTAAACCCAGCTAGCACAAGGAACAACTATTGCAGCACTTCGTGCCAGTTTTCTATCATATTAATTAAATCTTCTAGACCACATTCTGCTTGAATGCCTTCCGTGGACGTTTGATAAAAGCTATCTTGTGAATCAAACATGGCTTTTATCTCTTCCTCAGCAGATGCCATATCCACTTTACGGGATACACAAACGCCCTCTTCACTGATGACAACGTCAAAAGGGCCATGAACGAAACTAGTGCCCTCTTTTTCGCTTTCGGCCAAACGTGCAGCGGCCAAAACACGCTGAATGTTTTCTAGATCACGCACGCATTCAGTTACCCATTCACCAATAGCAGCGAATTCGTAGCCTGTATAAATGCGGTAATTATTTTCTTCTTGATCAAAGGCTATTTCATAATCCATGACCTAGATCCTCACTGATTGTCATCTTGTTTATCGGTTGGTGTCGGTTGTGATTGATCATGACGATATTCACGGTTTTGTTGTTGCTGACGCTGTGGCACCGCCGCCGCTAATTTTGCCAAGCGTTTAGCTTCTTTCAAGGCTTTTGCCTCTTCGACTAAAATTTCTTCGCGGGCGATCATTTCAGGGGTTTCCATCACGTATGGGCCAATTGCACCAGTGCGTACATCACTTAAAAAAACTTCCGCCGCTTTGTGCATATCCACCTTACCGCCCGAACGTAACGCACCACGCTTAGAGCCAATCACCTTGAGTACTTCGTAGGCATCATCGTCCACAGTTTTCAATTTGTAACGAGTGACCAAAGCATCCAAATAATCCGCTTTAAAAAACTTTAGGCCTACCAGCGCAACATCTTCGTAATCAATTGCGGTATCGCGCACTGCACCGGTGACCGCAAGTCGATAACTGGCGTCTGGGTTTTCAATTTTTGGCCATAAAATACCGGGTGTGTCCAACAGCTGAAAACCGTTTGTCACTTTCAATTTTTGTTGCGCTTTGGTTACCGCAGGTTCATTACCTACTTTGGCGACCCGGCGGCCTAACAAAGCATTCATCAAACTGGATTTGCCCACATTGGGAATCCCCGCGATCATGGCACGAATCGGTTTTTCCGCTGTGCCTCGATGGGGCACCATTTGCGCGACCCATTGGCTGACTTTGTTGACATCCGCTTTATCTTGAGTCGAGAAAGGATGAGCTAATACTGTTTCACTGCCACGCCAGTGGTCTAACCACAAATCAAGGCGAGTTTTATCGGCAAGATCTTTTTTATTCAGCAATCTAAGAACAGGCACCTCACCACGTAAGGTATTCAACATAGGATTTTGGCTGGAGTCTGGAATGCGTGCATCCAAGACTTCAATCACAATATCCACTTGCGTCATCACCTCTTCTATCTCGCGACGCGCCTTGTTCATGTGTCCTGGATACCACTGAACGCTCACCCTAACACCTCTCTTAATAAGCTATAAAATTTTGCGGATGCGAATTCTAGCACAAGTTGCGCCCTAAGATATTGAAAATAACGGGATAAACGCTGGAATAATAAGTAGAAGAATAGTTTAAGAATAACTATTTTGCGTTGATCTTGTCAGTTTTAGAGTCAATAACAAAGGCCAACAAATCTGGATAGAGAGCGAGAAATGGCGCTTCGCCTTGTTCGATCACAACTGGCAACTCATCGACAAAATCTTGTAAGTGCGCACCATGCTTCCAGCGCCTCATGATGGAGTACAAAGCATTTTCTACCCCTTGTTGTGTTCCCAAATTTCCTAACCAATTATTCAGCATCAGAGAATCGATCATAGATTGCAATCGTTTTGGACACCTTGCTTTGTCTGCGGCCAGTTCCTGAACGGCCTGTTCACAAAAGACCTCTAAGTCAATTGAGCTGAATCGTGACCAGTGCTGTATCAACCAATAATCCATCACAATATCTTGGACTATGCCTGCAAAACGTCTGCGTCCTTTTCTAGGCATTTGACGATACAGCAAGCTAGAAGGGTGTTTATCCACCATCACGTCTACTTGTTGGTGTAAGTTCCACCCTTCCCATAAATCAGCCTCTAAACTTTGTACATCGACAGCAAAGTCGCCTAACAAATTCCCCGCCCAAGAAGTTTTGGTAATAGAGGCGATGTGCAGATGAGCAAAATAATTCATTAAAGCTATGACCTAGTTTTTGAGGGCGTAAAAAACGTTATTAATCATAAATGGGCGCAATGGACAGCAATTTCAATGACGACGTTGACATGTCCCCTCCTTGAATGGCTTTACTGAACAAAAAGCCTTGGCCAATATCACAGCCGTATTCACGCAATCTCGCCAGTTGCTCTACATTAGTAATGCCCTCGGCAATAACCTTTAAATTAAGATCATGGCTCAAACTAATGATGGCTCGGGTCAACGCCGCATGATCACAATCTTCAATGAGATCGTGAATGAAGACTTGATCGATTTTCACGTAATGGAACGGTAAATCTTTCAGGTAGCTTAAGCTTGAATAACCCGTGCCAAAATCATCAATGGCCAACTTCACCCCTAAACGACTGACTTGACGCAACAGGTTGGCACAATTTTCGGCATCCTCAATTAAGATGGATTCGGTCACTTCGATTTCCAACAAGTGGGGGTCAATTTTGTATTCATCCAAAAGCGACAATAATTGCGCTAAAAAATCTGGCCGACGTAACTGTTCTGCTGAGCAATTAATGGCCACAGGAGGAACACTTATACCCTGCTTCTGCCAGGCCAGCATATGTCGAAAGGCTTCTTCAAACACCCACCTACCTAACGGCAAAATGATCCCTGTTTGCTCTGCTATAGGAACAAACTCAGCGGGTGAAACGCTACCAAGCTCATCATCTTGCCAACGCAGCAAAGCTTCCATACCAACACAAATCTCCGTTTGTAAATCGACTTTTGGTTGGAATAAAAGCTGCAATTGATTTTCGTCAATAGCCTTTCTTAAGCGCGTCTCGATTAACACATTACGTGCTAATCGCTTACCTATTTCACCGTCATAAAAATGATAAGTTGCACGACCTTTTGCTTTCGCTTTACTAACTGCCATGTCCGCATTCTTAATTAGGGTTTCAGCGTTCAACCCGTAGGCTGGGTATAACGCGACACCTATGGAGCAACCAATATTTAGAGTACGATTTTCAACAAAGAAGCTTTGGCTAAGTTGACGTATGGTCTCTTGTAAAATAGCTGGCAGCTGAGACTCAAATTGCTTAGTAGGTATGACGAAAGCCGCTAAAAACTCATCACCACCCAGACGACCTAAAAGCGTGTTATCGGGTAATGTCACCCCAAGGCGCTGGGCCACCTTGATCAATAATTTATCTCCCACTTCATGGCCAAAGGCATCATTAATGGTTTTAAAGTGATCTAAGTCCAAAAGTAACACCGCTACTTTATGAGCATCTTTGCGGCATTGTCGAATCATCTCATTTAAAGCCACCTGCACCTGACTGCGACTATTTAAGCCGGTGAGTTTATCTACCTTAATGTGCTGATTTAACGAGTTTAAGGCGCCAAGATAAATTTTGGATAAACGGCGTAAGTAATCTGCTAGTACTAAAGCAAGCACCAAAAAGCCAATAAAGGGTAACAGGATTAACCCCCAGTTCATGTAATGACTGGTGTGAAGTTTAAACGCACTGTCGAGTCGAAAAATACGACCTGCAAATTCAATATTAAGCCGATCAAAATTTGCATCCCGCCAAAACACATCTGACTCAGCCGAATCCTGTAGCCACAATGGCGAGCGGGCTGTATTCGTAATATCCGCCAAACGGTAATGCAAATTCGACCGCTCTTGAAATGCAGACTGTTCCAATAAAGACTCTATTGTAAGGTGTGCTCCGGCCACTCCGTATAAAGACGCTATTCTTCGATCTTGAGGACTTCCAGATGGGACATCACCATAGACAACCTGACGAATAAAAATTTCTTTGTAGGGTGACTTGGGAGCCACACCTTGTAGGACCGCTACTTGGGAGGATGGCAAATATAAAAAATGCATTTTTTTATCATTGTTTATATCCACTGCAAGCGTCCCTAAAGCAACTTGAAAAAGATCGTAACCGTAGGATGACACTTGTGGGTAGCTATAAATCAGAGGTAAATATTCATCACGCTCACCCATCGGATGAACATGAAAATTTGGATTATTGGATCGCTTTCTTTGTTGTGATTCAAAGGCGTTTAATTGACTGGCTGGGACAAAGCGGGCAAATAAAAGATTAAATCCTGGGTTGTTTGAACTTTTCAAATGCTGGCTAAAATCCGCAAACTCTTTGGCTGTTACGTCATTATGATAACTTTGCATCAAGGCAGCCATCGCTGAGACATTTGCCCCATAGCTTGTTAGCACTTGCTTAATTTTCTCCGCGAACATCTGATTATGGCTCGCCTGCTGATGCAATACCCTTACCCTTTCTTGTTCATAAAGCGTCAAGGATGTCGCCACGGCGAACAGAAACACAACGCAAAAAGCGACAATAGCGGCTTTATTGCTTTTTAAATGATCTGTAAATGAAGTCATGCATCACCGATTTACTGTCTCGAAAGGATGAAAACAGCGCTAATAGTAGCAACAAAACTTCTTGAGCGCTCACCAGTCACTAAGTACCTAAGGAAAAGCGCTACTGGCGGCACAAAAGACAACCCCAGCGGTAGATTTCTGGTATCCTATGAGCATTATTTACAATTAACAAGACAGGCCTTTTGTGACCCAGTTCCAGCATACTTTAAACACCCAACTTCCAAGCAAACTTACCAGTCTATTGGCTGACATGGGCTTTAGCTCATTCACACCAATTCAAGAGCAAAGCTTACCAGCCATCATTGACGGCAAAGATATTCTTGCTCAGGCACAAACTGGTAGCGGAAAAACCATTGCCTTCGCAATCGGCTTGTTACTGAAGATCAATCCACGTTATTTTGGGGTACAAGCCTTGGTAATGTGCCCAACCCGAGAGTTGGCGGATCAGGTTTCAAAAGAAATCCGAAAAATCGCCCGCTTTCAAGACAACATTAAAGTACTTAGCTTGTGCGGTGGTATGCCATTTGGGCCACAAATAGGTTCTTTAGAGCATGGTGCCCACATAGTGGTCGGGACCCCTGGGCGTCTTATGGAACATTTACGCAAAGGAACCTTGCGTCTTAATGCGCTAAATACTCTAGTGTTAGACGAAGCTGACCGCATGCTTGATATGGGCTTTGTAGACAGCATTCGTGAAGTCGTTGAATTAACCCCAGCCAATCGTCAAACACTGCTATTTTCTGCAACTTACAGCGACACTATCGAATCTTTAAGTGCAGAATTCCAAAACAAACCTGTGTCTATCAAGGTTGAAGCGCAAGAAGATTTGAAACCCAACATTGAGCAGTTCTTTGTGCGCAGTGAAAATGCCGATAAATGCGAAACGCTATTGGCTTGCTTGCAGCATTTTGACCCACGTCAGGTGATTGTGTTTTGTAACACCAAAGCCGAATCACAATTGGTTGCGGACTTTTTGAGTGATCACAAAGTGGCTGCCCAAGCCATTAACGGTGACTTAGAACAACGCCAACGAGATCAAGTATTAGTGCGCTTTAGTAACCAGAGTAGCTGTGTGTTGGTCGCCACAGATGTTGCGGCACGCGGTATTGATGTGAAAGAAGTGGACCTAGTCGTCAACTACGACACCACACGTGATACAGATGTACACACTCACCGCATTGGCCGAACAGGTCGAGCTGGGGCAGCAGGTACAGCCGTTAATCTTGTTACTTCAAAAGATAGCTATAAGGTTCGAGACATTGAGGAGCGTTTTGAGACATCCGCTCAATACATTGAGCTGGAAGCCGCGGACCCACATTATCGTTTGGTTCCACAAAAGACCACGATCGCATTTGATGCAGGACGCAAAAATAAATTGCGCCCAGGTGACATTCTTGGAGCACTCACTGCAGGCTTGGGGTTGGACAAATCTCAAGTGGGTAAGATAGATATTTTTGATTTCCATGCTTATGTCTCCATAGACAACAGTGTGTCTAAGTCTGTGGTCAAAGAACTGGAAAACAAAAAGATTAAAGGTCGTAACATTCGCGCCCGCATTCTACGTTAATCATGCTTAAGTTAATCCTCCCCACACTGCTTTCAAGGCCTGCGCAAACCGCAGGCTTTGTGGTCGGGGCGATTATCATCAGCCTTGCTACCTTAACCCCTATTGAATCCCTACCGCCAGCACCAGGCTCCGACAAACTCCATCACATATTAGGCTTTGGTGGTTGGGCGCTACTCTGTGCTTTCGGTCCTTGGCGGCGTTTTGCCATCATGGCATTTTGTATAGTACTGTGGGGCGGTATGATTGAGTTAATACAGCCCAGTGTGAATCGCTATGGTGAATGGTTAGATTTTTTTGCCAATACCTTGGGCGTTATCCTAGTCACGATTATTAGAGGGCTCATCCAAGGGAAGATCGCTCGCTCTAAAACAAACTGACGGCTGGTATAAAAACTGCATCATTTGAAGAACACCTAATTGCCATTATTCGCTGTAAGGGACCTCCAATGACAACAATAACTTCACCAACCAACTTCCTTCGCTCTCTATTCGATGCCGCCCTAGACGTCGCTCAACCTGATAAATGCATACCCCGTTACTTACCTTCTAAGACTTCAGGAAAAACCATTGTTATTGGTGCAGGCAAAGCCTCGGCAGCAATGGCTCGCGCCCTAGAGAAACACTGGCAAGGGCCTTTAACTGGCGTGGTGGTGACCCGTTATGGATATCGAGTGGATTGTGAGCACATTGAAATTTTGGAAGCCGCGCACCCAGTGCCCGACGAAGCTGGTTTGGCCGCCAGTCAACGCATCTTAGAATGCATCAAAGACCTCAGCCCTGAAGATCAGGTTATTGTGCTTATTTCAGGTGGTGGATCAGCCCTAATGCCTTTACCAGCGCAAGGCATCTCATTGGAAGAAAAGCAACAAATTAACCAAGCTCTGCTTAACAGTGGTGCAAACATCATCGAAATGAACATAGTACGCCGCCATCTTTCCGCCATAAAAGGGGGTCGTTTAGCCGCGGCTTGTTACCCTGCTAAAGTGACCAGTTTATTAATTTCGGATGTACCGGGTGATGATCTACCTTCTATTGCCTCAGGCCCAACCGTTGCTGATGAAAGCCGCTGTGAAGATGCGCTGAGGATTATTGATAAATACAAGATTCCAGTCTCAGCTTTGATACGGGAGAATCTAGAAAAAGGTCTTTATGAAACCATTAAGCCAGATGATAAACGCCTTGAAAATTGCACCACCAGCATGATCGCTACCCCACAAATGGCCCTCGAAGCCGCAGCAAAGGTTGCCAAGCAAGCAGGCATTAACAGTATTATTCTAGGGGACAGTATTGAAGGGGAAGCACGAGAAGTCGGCATTATGATGTCGGGAATTGCTCGTCAAGCTCGCACTTTTGGTCAACCTATCCAGCCTCCTTGTGTGATTCTTTCTGGTGGCGAAACCACCGTGACGATGAGAGGTAATGGCGTTGGCGGGCGCAATGTTGAATACTTACTTTCTTTGGCCATTAGTTTACAAGGCATGCCGAAAATTTCCGCCCTAGCAGGAGATACTGACGGTGTAGACGGCGCAGCAGATATTGCTGGCGCTATCATCGATGAACACACCCTAGACAGCGCTTCACAGCAAGGCATGTCGCCAACAGAGTACCTCAACAACAACGATGCCCATAGCTTCTTTCAGGCACTTGATCTTTCTATTATCACCGGACCAACCCTAACCAATGTAAATGACTTTAGAGCAGTGTTTATTGACAAATAACCCATCCTTTATTTCGATTCATACTTCGATCTAGTGAAAGCCGTAGCGAGAACTGTTAATATCAAACCGATCGGTCAAGACATATCAGTTCCGCTATTTTCCATATAGGCTAAGAGGCAATAAATGAGTTCACTAAAAGCTTGGCGTGCAGCCATCGTTCACTGTATCGCAGACCCAAAAGAAGTGGGGATTGAAAACGCTTACGAATACTTTGCCGATGGTCTGCTGGTAACAGAAAATGACAAAGTTCACGCTATTGGTCATACGGACGAGCTATTGCCTAACCTGCCAAAAGATATTGAAATAGAGCATCACCCTGACGGCATTATCACCCCGGGCTTTATTGATACTCACATTCACTACCCACAAACCGACATGATCGGCTCTTATGGAGAACAACTGCTTACCTGGCTGAATACCTATACCTTTCCAGAAGAAAGCAAATTTAGCGATAAGCAGCACGCCAGAGACGTAGCAGATAGATTTTTGGCGGAGTTACTGCGTAATGGAACCACCACAGCACTGGTATTCGGCACGGTCCACAAGGTGTCAGTAGAAGCTTTTTTTGAAGCCTGTGAAGTGCAAAATCTAAGAATGATTTGTGGCAAGGTCATGATGGATAGAAATGCTCCTGGCTACCTCACGGATACGCCTGAAAGCAGCTATGAAGACAGTAAGGCTCTAATCGATACTTGGCACAATAAAGGCCGTCTGCATTACGCCATCACCCCTCGCTTTGCTCCCACCAGCAGTGATGAACAGCTGCAATTGGCAGGCAAGCTATTAGAGGAATACGAGGATGTGTACCTACACACCCATTTATCCGAGAACAAAGATGAGTGCGCTTGGGTACAAGAACTTTTCCCAAACAGCCAAAATTACTTAGATGTGTATGATCAACATCAGCTATTAAGTGAGCGTTCTGTATTTGCCCACGGCATACACTTGTGCGACCACGAGTACCACAGGCTCCATGAAACCGGTTCTGCGATTGCTTTTTGCCCAACCTCGAACCTATTTATTGGTAGCGGCTTATTCAAACTCAGCGCAGCGGAACAACACCAAGTAAATGTTGGTCTAGGAACCGATGTGGGGGGTGGTACCAGCTTCTCCATGCTGCAAACCATGAACGAAGCCTACAAGGTGATTCAACTGCAAAATGAGAATTTAAACCCAATTAAATCTCTTTACCTAGCCACCTTAGGGGGCGCTAAAGCCCTACGCTTAGAAGACAAAATAGGTAACCTTGCGGTGGGCACTGAAGCCGACTTTATTATCCTAGATAAAAAAGCAACGCCGTTACTGACGTCTCGCTTGGCACTGAGTAAAAATATCGAAGAAACATTGTTCGTATTCATGACCATTGGTGACGATCGAGCCATCAAAGCCACCTACTCAGCAGGTCAATGCGTTCACCAAAGATAATGCTATAAAGCAAAAAACCACTTATCGACTGATAAGTGGTTTTTATTAGGTATTAACGGAACAGCCTATTATTAATGAGGCTTCTTGGTTCCGTAACGCACCATATCTTTACCGTTTTCAAACACTTCTTGGCTAACCCAACGCCCCAACAATAACTGCTGATTATCATCCAATACCGCAACAAATGGACGGCCATTAGCATTGTTGGTTGCCAGAGCAATTCCTGAAACATTATCTAAACCTAAGCCACCTGTTTCAATTAAGCGTAAAAAGGTTTCCAGCTCGTCTAGGCTTTCAATTACATGGTTATCACTAATCATTTTATCTACTCTAATCTCAATTAATCGCGCAAGGATACCAGTTATCCGCTATTGGATAAAATCAGACTGTCAACACAATGGGCAAACACCCTCACTTAAATAGGCTTCCTCCACTTCTACGATCCGTTATCCTTATTTCTTACACATACTGACAGCCTAAGACAGATTGTTCCTGAGTATAATCTGCGCCTAACAATTAAGCCTTGCTCTGCAATTTTATCGCATGACTTAACTCACCTCTTATACGGAAATAATATGGATAATCGGCCCAACCATTCAGGCATCTCTTCTACGGAATTTACCATCCTTGTCGCCTTACTGATGTCGATCGTAGCAATTTCTATCGATGCTTTATTGCCTGCTTTGGGCATTATTGGCAGCGAACTGGGTGCCGTCACCGCCAACCAACCTCAATTGCTGATTAGCACGTTATTTCTTGGCATGGCCATTGGACAGCTAATATGTGGCCCACTATCTGATGCTTTGGGTCGCCGCCCTATCTTATTTGCAGGTTTTGCCCTCTATATATTTGGCACATTACTTTGTCATCAAGCAGACTCTTTAGAAGCTTTAATGATAGGTCGTTTTATCCAAGGACTTGGGGTTGCAGGACCTTATATTTCCGCTATTTCTTTGGTACGTGACTTATATCATGGAGCACAAATGGCACGAGTCATGTCACTGGTTATGATGATTTTTGTGTTAGTACCTGCAATAGCACCGTCTTTAGGGCAAGCCATAATGTTCTTTGCGGATTGGCGAGGCATCTTTGAAATGTACCTTGCGTACGCCGCCATACTGATTTTATGGATCTGCTTTCGCCTTCAAGAAACACTCCCTAAAGACAATCGAATTCCCTTTACCCGCAAAGGATTTTTAGACGGTTTTAAAGAAGTGATCACCCATCGCATCACCGCGAGCTATACCATCTGTATGGGGCTATTTTTTGGGAGTTTTATCGGCTATCTCAATTCTTCCCAGCAAATATTTCAGGTGCAATTTGAGACAGGCAACTTATTCTCTGTTTACTTCGGTTTATTAGCATTAGTGCTTGGTTTTGCCTCCCTTATCAATTCACGAATTGTTGAACGCTATGGCGCAAAAACCATTGCCTTCCGAGCAATCTCTACCGTGGTGATTACCTCAGCGGCTTTCTTATGCCTACATGCTTTCATCACAATCAATCTGTGGATGTTTTTAATTTATGCCGCCGTTTTATTTTTCTGCTTCGGTTTACTCTTTGGCAATGTTAATGCTATTGCAATGGAGCCCATGGGTCACGTTGCAGGTATCGCTTCTGCAGTGATTGGTTCTGTATCGTCAGTCATGTCCATGGCAATAGGTACTTTTATCGGCCAAATGTACAACACTACCCTAATACCTATGTCGACAGGCTTTATGACCATGGGAGCGTTGGCATTGATCATTATTTATTGGGCGGAAAAAGGTCGCTTAGAATAAAGTTCGTTATCTATTAATAACTTGATAACAAGCACAGTTGTTATTAAACGTTACAATCTTTACAATACGCTTTCAAAAATCTTAACTTGAATTTTAAAGGGACTAAAATGAAAAAATTGTTAATTGCTTTGGTAGCATTTACTACTCTAATTTTATCTGGTTGTGCAACCGTAATGTCAGGTACAAATCAAACATTAACCTTTAACTCTGATGTTGAGGGTGTAAATGTTTATGTTGATGGTGCATTAATCGGTCAAACCCCTGTAAGTGCTTCATTTAAGAAAAACAAAGCTCAGACTGTTATGTTTACTAAAGAAGGTTATCTCACTGTTACCAGAGAAATAACCAAATCTTTTGACCCTGTAGGTGTCCTTAATATTTTCTGGGATTTATCTACCACCGACTTTATAACTGGCGCTGTTTACGAATATGCTCCTAACGCAATCTATGTAGAAATGCCGCCTAAACAGTAAACAACAATGAAGCAAGGCTATCATCCCATAAAATTTATTTTTATATTGATAGCTTTGCTCTCTCCATATAAAGCCCTTTCTCACACACCCTTTTTTGACATAAGCCTTTCTGAGTTTTTACTAAAAAACTCTTCTGCAATAATCTCTCAAATACATTCTGAATCAGGGCTTGCTTACGAAAGTTTGAAATATCAACTAATACGCTTAGGTTGCTCCTCTGAACAACTGACGTCTCAAAAAATCAAAGATATCAATACCCCCTTTGAGCTAAGAAAAAATCTCACCGAGTTATTTGCAAACTGTGACAAAAGAGAAAATCCACCAAAAAATATTTTTGAGTCTCTTAAAAACAAGGATGTCTATCTAGTATTAGCTGGTGAAAGCCTAAAGTCCCCCATGTCTTACTTTGGTCATTCGATGATTCTCTTCCTAGATCAAAATGACTTCTACTTTTCGCCAGTACTCTCTGTTCTAGCCAAGACAGACGAACTCACTCCGTTTGAAGAGATCATAAAAGGCGGTTTCTCTGAAATAGAGGCCCAAGTTAATTTCATCCCGTTTCATCAGATAATAGATTATTACAATAACCAAGAGTCTCGGGAGCTAAGACTAATAAAACTACCTCCCGATGAATTTGATAAAGAAAAATTGATACAGCATTTTGAAAAATTGTCCAACAGAGATATAAAATATAACTTTTTTACGCAAAACTGCTCAACGTATATTTATGAAGCTCTTGAAAGCAGCTGTAATTGCTTAGATCATGGGCCCCACATTATCACCCCAATATCTATTGAAAAGAAAATATACGAGATTTCGTATAATCATAATAAATTTGAACTAAACTCATTATTTTCTAGATTTCACGAACACTACAATGAGCTATCTAATAAAGAAAAGTCTATTGTCAAAGGCTATTATGAAGGCGATATTCCACCAAAAAAATATAATCATGATGTAGAGCAATCAGCTATCTTAGCCTCTAGGTTAAGCTTTAATACCTATGGCAAGCCAAATAGCACCTATTCGAACATACTAAATACTTTTGGCTATGACAGTTTTCTACTGCAATCCCCTCCTAGTCATAGCAAACCAGTAGATTCAAGCTTAGACAGTACAAATATATCTTCTGCTAAATTAACCCTGTTTGAAGCAGGTGTCAGCCTTAAACTATCTGCAGTGGACTTTAATCATCATGAGCAAAGACAACAACGCAATATTTCATCAAAGCTTTCTGTTGCCTCCATAGAGATATATCAACAATCAGGGGAAACAAAAATTCACTCTATTGATGCCTTAGATATTAGAGCCATAAACCCTATAGATTTTGTATCTCAAAAAGCATCGTGGCGATTAAAAGTTGGTGCTGAAGAGAACCCTCAGCAGGAATTGAAAGGACTTATTAGTTTTGCTATTGGCGCGGCAACACAAATAAATAAAGCAAAACTTTACATTTTACCCAGTGTCGAAATTAGTGAATCATCAAGTTTTCCAGTCTATGCAGGAATACAATACAAAACCTCTCTATTTTCAATAGACTACACAAGCAAAGATTTTAAAGATCATTCCCTATCCATTTTTAGACGCGAGAATTCATCCTTTGGCTACGAACTCAATGCATCCAAAGAGAAAGACTCTAGTACTAGCTTTAAAGCAACCCTAGCCCTCTACTTTTGATTGAAGAATACTTTTAAACTGTTCTGCAACAAAGTGTTATCCAGTACTTCTTTTTGCAATAACGCCGGGGTTAACAGCGCTTCTTTACTAATTGCCGTGAGGGAAAAAAATGCATTTTCTGGACCATAGGCCATTTTTAACCATGCCTTCAGCTGGCTGAGCAGAACCTCTTCAAATTGAGCAAAAAGCGACAAAGTCGAGCTATTCATCTTGTACTGCTCACCGAGCAGGATTCGATATGTGGCTAACCTTTCTGGCTGCGCGCACCAGGTGTGCCACAATGACAACCAACCGCTTAGCGCATCTTGATTGTTGGCGTGGGTTAGCTTCATTATTTCGGCAGCTAAGTCTTGCTCTGCCCGCTGAATAATCTCGACCAAGACAGATTCCCATAAAACCAACTTGGTAGTGAAGTTGCTGTATACGGTCGGTTTGGACACAGCGGCGGCGGCTACCACTTGGTCGATACTGGTGCCTTGATAACCTTGTTTAATAAAGAGCTCGCAAGCGGCTTGGACTATCTGTGCTTTTTTACTGGGTCGACCTCTGGCCATAACCGCCTCATTTTAATTTTACTAAATACCAGAATATCTGGCTCTAAAAGCTCTCATGAATGTATTACACGAAGGCCAACTACTAACCTTCATAGTTGGCTTTAGCTTTGGTGACCTTCTCTAAATACTTCTGAGATTCCGCTCTAGGATGATCGTATCTAAGTTTTTGATAAACACTCGAGGCAGAATTTTGATTCAGCTTGTCCATCGCTATGGTTCGGTCTGCATCAAAGGTTTTTAGTACATTCCCCGTGCCACCATTGTACGCAGAGATCATCGAATACTCTTGGCTGAGTTTGTTGGTCACCTTTACTAAGTAACGAGTCTGTAAAATGTACAAATAGGCGCTACCGATATCGATATTATGCTCTGGGATAAATAACGTTTCTTTGGTTGGTTCATCCGAGCGTTTCTTGACAAGATTGTAAACATCTTTACCTGCGGTGGCGGGTACCACTTGCATCAATCCATAGGCATTGGCTGGGCTTACCGCATAAGGATTAAAAGAACTTTCTGTTTCAATAATGCCATAAATAAGCGCGGGCTCTAGGTTGTAGCGGTTGGCTGCCGCCAACACATACTCGCTGTATTTTTCTTGGCGTAAATGTTGGTGCTGTTCAACCAAATTGAACTCAACCCCATACACCTGTTTACCATCTTGAGAGTATTGTTGAAGTTTATTTTCCACTAGATATTTAGCATAACGCTCAGCACGCCAACGATAACGCACTAGGGTGCCATCGTGATCCACCACTTGAGGGTATAAAAAAGGAACGCCTTCTACATTAGGGGCATCACTGGAGAATATATCGGTTTTGCTAGGGTCCGAAGTGGTTAAAAGTGTGGTGGTGACCGCTTCTTGTAGGCTCACTAAAGGGCTACTGCTTTCCAGAGTTTCAACACGCACCGTGCCTTGTTCAAAGTCTACCAGTGTACGAGCTTGATAATCATCCGTGTATTTAACGTATTTTTTCTTATCGGGCAGTTCAGTGTTATTTTCACCCCAGCGCTCATTCACTTTTTCATCCAGCTCGGCATACAAAGCTCTAATGGCTTTAATATCCGCACGAATTAGCTCGTAGCTTGCTTTGGATTGTTCCGCTATGGCTTTGTAATCTTCTACGCTTTCGGCGGATTTAATCTTCTTAGACAATTCTTGTACCGACTCTGCCGAGTCAAAGTTTAACAATGACTGACAGCCCGTCAGCAACAGCACAGTAGGGGAAAAGATCAATAAAATCGCTTTTTGAAACGGCTTTTTTAACATTCAGGAAATACTCATCTACGCGATTTCAAACAGCTCAATCGACTTGTATTACAATAAATTGTCAAGATAACGTATTCCCTTGATTATGCCAACTGACAAACGCGACTCTGAGGCGCTAAAGGGCACACCAGTCTTTAAGAAAGAGAGAGTTTCCTAACAAGATGAACAACAAGGAATGAATAAAGTGTTGCTCTATTCTACATAAGGAATGAATCGACCCAATATTAACACTAGGCACCACAACATGAGTGATGCGCCAGCAGAAATTTTTAATGACAAAGGAAAATCCTGGGAAGATAAACCTCGAACCTTGGCAGAAAAGTACCAAGCATTTAGCAAGGCTATCCACACACAAAACATTTTCAAAACAAAGGAAGGATTCGAGAAATATCGACTTGGGTCACCAAAAATAAAACCAATACCCGTAATTAGGTTGACCATGAAACCTACGATCGACACCCACACAAACTTTTTTAGCGCAGTAAAAGAGACCTCACCTACAAGCCCCAATACAGATAAATCAATCACTAACATGGCGCCAAACAATAAACTCAGGCCAATAAAATGCAGGCTTTCTAAGGTAGGCCAAACATAGCTATGGCTCACAATGTATTGATTCAGTGTCGATGAACCCAACCATGCGATAAGTGCTTCTAACCCCAACATACCCAGACCTTAAAAAATATAAGCAATTAATCGGCCCGCTATTAACGCACCAAGCCAACAAACCATCGCGACAATGGCTTGCGCTTTATGTTTCATAATGCGTTGTGAGTCTTTAGCCACACTGTTTACGAGCCGATGAGTCATTAGCAAGCCAGCGCAAATTAACAGCAATTTAATTCGTAACGGCCAACTGTACCAAAAGCTGCTGGCATTACCGATAAACAAGGTAGAGCCTGACACTAGGTTTACCACAAACCCTATTAAAGCCCATTTCCAAAACAGATTAATGCGCTCTAGCGGGATACCGTTGCCCATTCCTAAAACTCGTAGCGCAATCATTAGGGACAATCCGACCAAGGTCCCCATACCTAAGGTATGGAGTGTTAAAACGATCGGATAGCCCCACACAGAGGTGGAAACCCAAAGGCCGATAGATGACATTTCTAGCCATACTAAAACTTCCACCGCCATTCTCCCGTTACTTAACCTTGTTGGTTAAATCTGCGCAATCATAAGGTTCATAAGGACTTTCGGTTAATTTTACCTCGTCCTTACCAGAGAACGTCTCTGCCAAATACACAGGGTCTTCACCTTCGTATTCACGGTACAGGGTTAGACCATCGTCACTTAGATAAAAGCGCTCTACTAGATGAAGCTGGTCGCTGTTCATAGCTGCACCGTTTTTAACTGGCGGCGCATGAATATAACCAGGCTTAAAGCCCACCGTGTCGACCACTAAGACATTACCTTCCCAATGACCAATAGAATGCCCGCTAATGCTTGGCTCAATATTTTCAGGATGCTCGTCCAGATCTAAATGAATAGTACGGTTGATGTCCATGAAACCATAGCTAATCACAATATCGTCCTTGGTCTGCTCAATCTTGTTAACTAGCTGATCGAAGGTCCAATCATCAATGACATTGGTCGCACTGCAATGTAAACGCGGCGATTCATCAAAGTCGTAATCGGCTACGGCGGCTTTACCCGCTGCCGTTAAGACAAATCGATTCGGCCCCTCACCCCGTGGCGGACGGTCACCAGATGGCTTACCACCTGCAAATTGCGGTGCACCTTCCGGTGGTGGCCCAGGGGGTCTTCTCTCTCCTGCTCCACCTTTTGATGCCATACCTTCTGGTGGCATACCTTCTGGTTTTTGGCGTTGGGCCACCCAAGTGCCAGATAAATTTGGCGTTCCATCTGCAAGGGTGGTTTTACGCGCTTCTTTTACCAGCTCACCGGCTTTATCAAAAACGGAGTTGCGATCAATGGTGACACCGTTTTCGAAAGTAATGGTATGCACATAACAGGCATGCTCTTCATTACGAGCAGGAGAACCGATAACTTTTATCTGCTTGCCCTTAGCAAAGGTGCTAGAAGTCCAGCCAGCGCGTTTTAGTACACTACCTGTGCCCAATTCACAGCGCCACTCTTCAGAACTCCCCTGAGCATTTAAAACATTAAAGTAAATATAAGCGTGGGGGTTTACCAAGCGGCTTTTTGTCACCACCCCTTCAACTTTAATGGTTTGGGATTCATCAAATTGGCCATTAACGCCATGGTGAGCATAGCTTTTTCCAGCCATTAAAGTGGCACTAAACAACAGCACTAAAGAACTTTTAGAAAGCAACTGATTCATTCTGGTCTCTTTTAAAAAATACATCACTAAGGTGGAAAAATTTTACCCAAGGCGTCCGCAGATCAACAAGCCAGTAAAGAGTAAAGCCGCGTAAAGAAACTAACAGCAAAACAGACTTTACGGGGACACCACAGCAGACAACGCACCGACAAATGACCGGTATCACATAGCAACCAATTTTAGTTAGAAGTAGCACTCTTGACCTGAACCAGAAAATTCACTAAATTAACTAAACGGTATAGTTAAATTAATAATTAGGAGATCAGCATGAAAAGTAACAATGGTTTCTATGGTCAGTTTGGCGGTAGCTACATTCCCGAAATTCTTTATTCCAGCCAACAGCAAATTTTAAAAGCCTTTGAAGAAGCTAAAAACGACCCAGAATTTCTTGCTGATTTGCATACCCAGTGGCAACAATTTTCAGGCCGCCCTACCCCATTAACATTCTGTGAGAATTTGACGGAACATTTTGGCGGCGCGCAAATTTATCTAAAACGTGAAGATTTGAACCACAGCGGCGCTCACAAAATGAATAATGTTATTGGCCAAGGTTTGCTGGTAAAGCGCATGGGTAAAAAGCGCGTGATTGCCGAAACAGGGGCTGGGCAACATGGTATCGCCACCGCTCTAGTAGCCGCTCGACTAGGCCTTGAATGCACCATTTATATGGGTGCGAAAGACATCGCAAGACAATACCCAAACGTATTTTGGATGAAGCAACTCGGCGCCAAGGTTGTGCCCGTAAAAACAGGTGCCCAGACCTTACGAGACGCCCTAGATGAAGCCCTACGGGATTGGTCTTCTAGCCACGAAGACAGCCATTATTTAATCGGCACCTCTTGTGGCTGTGCCCCCTTCCCTGAAATGGTGGCGTTTTTCCAATCTGTCATTGGCGATGAAGTCCGCCAACAAAGCCTAGCGCAATTCGGTCAACTGCCCGATCGCCTATATGCCTGTGTGGGCGGTGGTTCGAATGCACTGGGTTTATTCCTACCTTTTGTGGAGGACGAAAATGTCTCTATGGTGGGCATTGAAGCGGGAGGCAAGGGGTTAGAACTCGGGGAGCACTCCATTCGGCTTTCCCACAATCTTGGCTCACCGGGCATTGCGCAAGGTTTTGCCACTATGTTTTTACAAGACCAAGCGGGTCAATTACAAGAGACACATTCTATTGCTGCGGGCTTAGACTATGTTGGTGTCTCACCTATTATCGCGCACCTAGCCGATACAGGTCGTATTGAGATGAGCTATGCCATGGACGATGAAGTAATAGACGCTTGCACGTTATTGCTCAAAAAAGAAGGTATTATCCCGGCATTAGAATCTTCCCACGCGTTAGCTGGTGCCTTTAAAGATGCGGCTAATTTACCTAAGACTAGCCGTATTGTTATCAATCTTTCTGGACGTGGCGATAAGGACATTTTCAACCTAGCCAAAGCTGTACAAGACGAAACCTTTCCAGAATTTTTGGGTGAATACCTAACAACCTATAAAACCCCAGAACAAACCTCGGAGGAAATCGCATGAGCCAACTTACGCAGTTTATACATCAACAGCGTCAGCAAAAATCTATTCTAGCCATGACCCACGTGGTCTATGGCTACCCAAGCATTGAAGAAAGTTTGCAATGGATGGCTCGGCTCATGGCTGAAGGCGTTGACTTCATTGAAGTGCAATTTCCGTTCTCTGATCCAGTAGCAGATGGCCCTAGTATAGTCGCGGCCTGCCACCAAGCTTTGCAACAAGAATTGGATGTCGAAACGTGCTTAGTGCAGCTAGGAGAACTTGCCAAGCAATACCCTCAGAGTCGTATGGTTCTCATGAGCTATTTAAATCCAATGTATCGATATGGCTTAGAGAAACTTGCTCAACGGGCTGCAGAGGAAAATATTCTTGGCATTATTTTACCGGACTTACCGATCGAGCAGGCTGGGGAATTTCGCCAGGCTTGCCAAGACAATAATATCGACCCTATCTGGCTTGTTACCCCAGCCACACCTACTGACAGGCTCGCTATGTTAGCCAAGCAAAGCCAAGGCTTTCTTTATTGTGTGGCGCGCTCTGGTGTGACAGGCAACTCCGACTATAAAAGCCCTGCAGAAACCTCTTTAGAAAGCTACTTGGCAAATATCAAGCAACACACAAAAACACCTCTTGGAGTAGGCTTTGGGTTACGAGAGAGACAACACATTGAGCAGCTATCGGGTCAGGCCGACATCGCTATTATAGGCTCAGCCTTGTTAGATGCTTACAATGTTGGAGGTCAGGATAACGCGATTGGGTTGATCAAAAAGCTCTTTCAATAACAAGCAAGGCAGTGCTGCTAAGCACTTAAATCACAAGGCGTTAGAAGCAACTTGCTCCTAACGCCTTTATTTTAGCTGTTCTGTCCGTCTTCGTTGTCACGCATTTCATTACGACGGTTAGTCGACCAGTTGTTATCCGTGATTTGGAAGCGGTTAATGTTATCCATAATATTGTCTGCAAGCTTGATAACATCCTTACCAACTTTAGAAGAATGACTTGTCTGCTCATTAATTTGCATAAAGCTTTGGCGCATTCCTTCATAATGGGACGTAACATCTAGGAAGTTCTTCTGCTGGTTTTCTACCGCCAGATCGATATGGCCAACCTTATCGGAAATGGTTTCCATAGCCGCCTTGATCTTGGCTAACGACTCCGTTGCTTCGGTAGCATAGCCAGAAGAACGAGTCGCATTTTCTTTGCTCTTCTCCATGCGCTGGACCACTTTTTCAGTACCGTTTTGAATCGCGCCTACCATGTCGGCGACTTCATCGGTGGACTGACGAGTTTTCGACGCTAATGTTCTGACTTCATCTGCCACTACGGCAAAACCACGGCCAGCTTCCCCAGCACGGGCGGCTTCAATCGCAGCATTCAATGCCAACAAATTTGTTTGTTCAGAGATGCCATTGATCACGTCAATAATGCCTGCGATTCTATCGGTATCATCTTTCAGAGTAGACAGAGCATCTACCGCCAGAGTGATTTCTTCGGACAATTCCGCCATCACATCGGCCACTTTAATGACCACCTGACCACTCTTATGAACGGTCTCATTACCTTCAATTGTCGCTTCACCTATCAGCTTAAGCTCATCTTCTACCTGCTTGGTTGAATCATTGGTATCGGCTAAACAAACATTCACAAGATCCGCCTGCTCTTTTTGCTGCTGAGTGGCGGCAGCAAGCTCAAAGTTCACATCCGCCATATCGCCGGAAATAGGTTTCAGCCTTACGACCGAGGCCAAAACTGTAGAGAAGGTCGAATCAATATGATCGGTGAAATTATTAATACCCTTGGCAAGTTCGGTTAGCTCATCGTTACCTTTCTCTGGCAAACGTTGAGTCAAATCACCGTTACCTTCAGCTATGTTATGCATTAGAGCCACCATGGTATCAATCGGCTTCACAATAACCCTAGCCAACAACAAACCAAGTAATGCCCCGATGATCAACGTAATAACAGACACAATCGCTAGATTGGTATGAATGACCGTTTGTAATTGGCTGACCGATTCTAAGGCTTCTTCCTCATGAATTTCACTAATGATAATCCAATCCATACCGTATATTTTTAGGGGTCTAAAGGCACTTAATGTCTTTTCACCAAAATAGTTAGCGTCAGCAATAACACCTGATTTACCTTCAATAGCCTGCTTAACTGCATCGGTTTCAACTTTTAATAACTCTATGGTTGTGCCACGGGTATTAATTTTTTCTAAGGTGGAGGCTGATACATTAAGCTGCTGACTCTTAGCATTAAAGGCTTGTTGGTCTTCTAGCAAAGTTCGGTCATTACTGCGCATTAACAAGTCGTGCCCTACTATGTAGGTCTGGCCTGTTTTGCCTAGGCCACTTTCTTGCCATTTTTTATGATGGGACATGACCGCTTCGATTTTATCGATTGGCATCTGGAAGATGAGTACGCCAACCATTTTACCGTTTTCAAAAATACCGGATGAAGTAAAGGAAGCGGCGGAGTTGTAAGAAGGGCCATAAGGCGAGAAATCAGTTAAGTAAGCAGCGCCTTTTTTATTACCTTTCACCGCCATATTAAAGGCCTTGGCAATACCAGTATCTTTATAAGGGCCAGTTAATAAAGAAGTACCGAAATCCAACTCTTTGAACACACTATAAATAATATGCCCTGTCTGAGCATCGGCAATAAACACATCATAATAGCCAAACTCTTGCTGAAAATTTCGAAAACTTGGATGAAACTTACCATGCACTTGATCGTAAAAAGCACCATTATTGGCAGTGGTTAGGCTGTCTTTTTCGCCTAATGGTGCTGGGTTTTCACTGATGTAGGTTTGTTGCAAAGCCTTAGCTACTGGGCTGAGACCTGCGACCAATTGGTTTGGATTACTCGTCTGACCACTGTTTAACTCTTTAAACTGTTTATCAAATGCCCCAGTGTAATAGTCTTTGAGTTTTTGCTCGGTGCTAGAAGAAGTGGTTAAAGGATATTCAAGAAAGGCTTTACGAAAACTGGTGGTTGCTTCAAGAGTGGCCGTATTTTGCGCCAGACTGCTCACTTGGCTTTCAATAAAGGAAAAATAGGTTTCAATAGATTGAGCCGTGAGCTCCCGTGACACGATGAGTTGTTTATTCGCACTGGCTTTCAGGGCGTCGCTGCCTTCTTTTAAAGCGTTCTCACTGAGAATCAAACCAACAATAATGGTTGGCACAAAAGCCAGCAGAGTCCCCATCAAAATCAAACGCGTTTTTATGGATAAAGCCATGATTCATTTCCCTTATAGTTATGCTAGTACGGTTTACAACTATTAACTATTAACTTTCACTAAAGTTACCTTAAAATAAGTATCGCAAGGCTTTTCGAACATTAGAAGCCTGAGCCTATACTTTTAGGTTAAATATTTGACCTAGCTTAGTATATTTAGCTTTTTCTAGATTTTTACGACTTATCGACGCTATAAATTCTGCGTCACTCGCCATGATGCCCGTTGGCTTTTAATCCGATTGTGATGAAACCGTCTTGTTTTTCAAACACGTATTACCAAGTAAACTTCAACTCTTGTGCTCACCCTTGGCTTTTATCTAGGTTGATTACGCCCAGAAATTCTCAACTCTGATAGTTACCTAGCACTGTCCCCATTTCAGTCAAATCTTTCAAAAAAATCTGTGTTAAAAGCCTGTTTTAAATACTTCACTGGCCGCTTCTACACAAAGGGAGCAGTAGAATCGATTTGCTTAATATCAAAACCTAGCATAAACATTGCTTTATCAATTTTCCTAAAATTTTCTTGAGTGACTTCACCATACTCTAACTTACATAAGTACCTCAGAAACCACGATGCCACTTTATTTGCCTTGAAGTTGCGCTCATTATTCTGTGACTTAATATCAATACCAAGTAATGCTCGATACTCACTATTCAAACACCGAGCTCGGGCTGCCACCCCTCTAAATGAAACAAGATATTTTGTTATCTCTGTTAACGCATCCTTCTGTTCAGACTCTTCAAGCGAATAGTAGAAACAGGCGAATATATAGTTAATATAAGCAGCGACTCTTGAGTCATAAATAGCAGTTCGATCAAACATAAATGAGAAGACTTTAGTCCAGCCACTAGACCAGCTTTTACTCTCGATACCGATTAAGAGATCATGATCATTTTCAAACCATGCTTTACACTCTGCAAGATAGGGTTTCAATTCCCTTTTACGATGAAGAGTAATTGCCTCTATAATATTTGAGGACTGAACTCCTCCCCAGTCAAAGATTTCTACACATTGCAAAATAAGCTCATTCTCTGACACTGTTGCGGAGAAATTTATTTGCTGTTCAATGTTAACCAAATACTCGCCAGACGGTTTATAGCTGTACTCTTCAGAAGCAGATCGAATGCAATCAAATTTAATATCACCTTTGCGCTTACCAAAGTTCACGACCGACGCAGCGTTACGAATCTTATTTTGATAGAAACGCCCAAAGTTCAATTCATCTAGGATCTGAGCAAGGTCTTTATAAGAATTCATAGTTTTACTCTTTAACATGAACGTCAGACTAGCTTATTAGGAATCAAACATTAATGAGCTGTACTGCAGCGACACCGATGTCATCATTTTCACAACTCACATATGAATCATATGGATCTGGTGATATATCAATTCTTAGGCTTGAACCAGATGGCTCACAATCAGCATTCATTTCAGCTTCGGTTCGTTTTTGAGCCAACTCTAAATATTTAATAGTCGTTGCTTCATCTAATGTAATCACAAGCTTTTGGTTCATAAATAAACCCTTATATGATCTTTTATTCCCACTATATGACAATTCATGTCAAGGACACTTAAGCTCCCTGTTCAATAAACAGAAGCTCTGTAAGTTCTACCAATTCACACCCTAAATAGCACGCAGTTTTATCTGAGCTGTCAGTCACCGTAATGCAAGCTACGTCTGTTAAAAAACATACGTAGCTTGCACTTTTTAGAATAGTTTACCCCTATTCTTTAGCTTGATTAATTTTTTCCAAAGGTAAACACTTCACTTTTTCTAACTTCTCAATAGGTATCCCCCCTACTGCTCGAAAGAATTTATACATACCAAATAAAAATCCAACCGGGATAATGATAACTTTGAAGATATACATAGCTATTAACATCAGGAAGCTTTCGATAGCCAAGTTCAAAGAATCAACAAACGAAGTTACTTTCTTTTTAGCTGCAAAAGTAAGAGTTCCAATGCCATTTTTGATACTTTGAAAAGTACTAACTTCATCACTTTCATAATCTTCTTTTAATGATTGATATTCTTTTTCATTATCTTCAATCGTATCAATTAGGTCTTCTAGGTTATCTTGTTTTTTACTAACCTCGTTATCTAGAGAGCTGCGTTGTATCTTCAAGATTTTAACTGCACTACTTTCACTTATAAATTTATCAATCAAAGATATATTCGCTGTTTGAGCTTCAATATCCCCCTCCACTCTCTCTATATCTGCTTCCAACACCTCAATTTCTATATTTAAAGCATCTACTTTCTTTTTCTGAACTTCAGTTTCAGAACTCAAATCATCCATTTCTTTCTTTATTTGAATTTTTATTTCAGAACTAAGATCAAGTGCCTGATCAAGTTGCGTTGGCGAGGTAGGAAATGTTTTTAGCTTGCTATTTTCTTCTTCAATCTGCTTATCAACAAAAGCACTTGATACCATGCTTGAAGCTATCGCAACTAACGCTATAGAGAACTTACAAGCTACAGCTATAATAAAAACCTTATATGTGATCGCTTGATATGAACGATAGTGATAGTGAGTTACAACACAAGCTATACCAGCTAATGTTAAAAGCAATTTAAAATGAATCGTTTGAAATATCTCAACCATGATTTTCTGTATCAGTAGTGAGCTGATTGCATATTTAATTACAGTAGAAAAATCTTCAACCATATCATTCAAAGGGTCAAGTAACTCACCTATTTGGATAGAACCGATAAGAGGGACCTGTAAAGTAATCGTTGATAAGACGGAGACAATTGCATTGAAAGCCTTAGCAAAACCGAATGAAACGGTGGCAGTTACGATAGAGCCATCAATATATTCTTCTGCATAGTGATCAACAACACTCACCCAACACAATGCGACTAAAACAAACACTACGATAGAAATCGTATTTTCTTTAACAAAGTTCATTTCTACTTCCCTTTATTTATAAACTTATTCTCTATACAAGCGGCATAGAGCTCTCTATTTTCAAAAAGCGTTGTCTCAACTTCATTCAGTAACTGCCTTTCAGACCTCGATAAATCATGTCTGTGCTTTTTAGGGACCAAACAGCCACTGAATACTAAGCTTTCATCTCGCTCACTAGGTAATTTAATAAATTCCTTGTAATCTCTTACCATACTTTCAAACAATGTCTGTTTTTCGATTGGAGGCAAAGGAATTTTTAGCTCTTTGATATGCTTTAAGTTACAGCGTTTCTTTCTTATACCGTTTAGTTGCGATAGATACCATTCGCGCTCATATGCTATATGTAGTAGCAACCAATCGACATTTACAAGATCATTATGAATCAAACAGGCAGTCGATTTATTAGACTCCAATACATCTTGTAGTAAAGATACGCTGAGCATTTGAGGATCACGCATACCTAGGATAAGAGATCTTTTAGGAAAAACGGATACGTTTGAAGAAAGTAGATTTTTAGATATCTGGTTGTCATCAGAACAACTTAAAAAACGATAATTTAATGGCTCAAGACCGTAAAAACTAACAGCATCACCAAAATATTCATCTATGTGATGTTCATCCGAATCGCCTGTTAACCAGATACCAAGATCCTCGAAACTCCTCATTTCCCAGCCAAAAGGATTAGTTTCGGCCTCTCCAAAGAGATTAGTAAACTCTTCACACAAATAAGGGTTTAGCTCATCAATCGCTTTTAAGCGCCACTCTAAAAGAATACTTTTTATTGCATCAATAATCACAAGATGTGCTTCTACATCACTTAAACTAGCTTGTCTATTATTCTGCGCTTTGTTTAGCATGTTAGCTGGGTGAGCAAAAAACTTATATCTATTAATGTAATCAAAAATACCGCTCTCGTTTCTTATACACCACCTATAAATAGCACTAACGCTATATGCATGTGGTGTGCTGCAAATAACTATTCGACGAGAGTGGCTATCAACATCTTCCTCTGTAATAAAAACATCTGCACCACCCCAGAAATAATTAAAACCATATTCATGGTTTCTAGACTCGGGAATTTTATGCTCGAATGGATTGAAATCGTTCACTAACACGTCAAATTCAAGACGTGTAACCTTCATCATGAATTCATCTATTTGGCAGATATGCTTCTTTATTTTAAAAATTTTTCCATGAGTTCCATTCACAATAAATCCTGCATCATTAAGTTTCGTTTTTATCGTTTCGACATAGGAAACTACGCCCAGTTGCAAGCGACACTACTTTTAAAATCATGTCGCTTACAACTGGCCTTACTCAAACGTCTGATAATAAATAATCCTACCGTTATTCTCTGTATTTCTTATAGTTCTCCGCCTGCTCTAACACACTCTTATATACGTCATCGTTGGCGACTGGTGGGAATCCGTATTTATGTAGTAGGAGGATTAAATCTACTTTGAGTGTGGCTTTGATGTCATCGCGTTTGGCGAAGTCTGGGTATTTGGCAACGTCATCCACAATCACTTTCATGGCCTTAGCCAATTCAATAAGCTTCTCTTCATCGTAACTAAAGTCGTATTTCTTCTGCATGTGTTCGAGTATGTCGAAGAAAGCTTTCTCTATCTGGTCAATACCGAGTTCAGCAAAAGAGCCCATTTCTTTTGCCATGTCATAAACCATGTCGGTCATTTCTTGACTGAAAGTATCAAACTCTTCGCCATTCAGTTCGTCGTTTTCTCGACGTTCATTGTATTGCTCTACCAAAGCTTCAAAGCGCGAAGAAAAGTCCATTCCTTTCACTTGGTTCACTTTTTTAAACTCACCAATGGCTTTTTGCAGCATTTTTTGCAGTAGTTGAATCTTAGTATTAGGCAATTTGATTTTGTTAATCCGTGCCAGATACTCTTCGTCAAAGATGTCGATGGCCTCAGCTTTGTCTTCCCCAATGGTATAGATTTCTTCTACGCCATCGGCTCGTAGTGCTTCGGCAATCAACTCTCGTACACGCTTATTCATTTGCGCTGTGTCAGGCGCGTCTCCTTTGGTGAGTTTAAAAATAATCGAGCGCACGGAGATATAAAAATGAATCAAATTACGTTCACCTTGATCAATACGGTCACTGGCACAACAAATGTCGTACGCTGCTTTTAGGCGCTTCACCAAGCCCATAAAGCGGTTTTCGCCCTTCTTAGTTTGCAAGACAAATTCCGCACCTTGATTTAAGCATTCCAATTGCAAACGCGGTTCATCGCTAAAATACGGCGACACATCAAAATCGTGGAACATTTGTCTGAGCAGATCCAAGTGGTTTTTCACTTCCACAACCGATAAATTCACATCCTCCATACTGGTCGTATCGGCCTTCGAATACATTGCCAACGCTTTGTTCATTCGCGATTTAATGCCAATATAATCGACAACTAAGCCTTTTTCTTTGCCTTCAAATTTACGGTTCACTCGTGAAATGGTTTGAATTAAGTTGTGCTTTTGCAAAGGCTTATCAATATAAATGGTATCCAGCTCTGGCACGTCAAATCCGGTTAACCACATGTCCACCACTATGGCGATTTTAAAGTTGGACTTTGCATTTTTAAATTGACGATCCAGTTCTTTACGATGCTCTTTTGTGCCGACTAATCCATATAAATCGGCTTCGTCGTCTTTCCCTCGTGTCATCACCATTTGCACGCGCTCAAGCGCCATCAAGTCTTCTTGTTCTTTTTCGGACAGTTCAACATCATCCGCCGTTTGTCGTTTTTCAAACCAAACGGGACGAATCACTTTTACCGCTTTATAAAATTCGTAGGCAATTTCTCGATTGGAGCAAACGAACATGGCTTTACCCTGAATCGATGAACCATCGCTCACTCGACTTTCATAATGAAACACAAAGTCTTTGGCTAAAGCGTCAATGCGATCAGGGTCACCCAAAATGGCATTCATATTGGCAGAGGCTTTTTTACTTTCTTCTATTTGATGTTCACTGGAGCCTTCTGCAGCGCAATCGTCGTAATATTTTTCAACTTCCGCTAATTTGCTGTTGTCCAAAAAGACTTTTGCAGCGCGGCCTTCGTAGACAATACGAACCGTGATCTCATCGTTTACTGCTTCCGTCATGGTGTAGCTATCAATAGGATTACCAAACACATCCAGCGTGGCGTCAATCGGTGTGCCAGTGAAGCCAACGTAAGTGGCATGTGGTAAAGAGTCATGCAAATACTTGGCAAAACCGTAGGTTTCTTTAACGGAAATGGCTTTGCCTTCCTGATACTGGATCACGACTTTTTTATCGAGATTCACTTGGGAGCGATGGGCTTCGTCAGAGATACAAATAATATTGGTACGCTCAGAGAGTAATTGCAGGTCTTCGGTAAACTTATGGATGGTCGTCAGAAACACACCACCGCTTTTAATGCCTTGCAACTTAGCGCGTAAGTCTTCACGACTGGTGACAGACACAACCGTTTCGTCGCCAATGTAATTGGTCGCGTCTTCAAACTGCTTAGAAAGCTGATCGTCCAAATCGGTACGATCCGTGATTAAGACAATGGTGGGGCTTTCAAAATCGATGCTCTTCATCATCAAGCGACACAAAAACTGCATGGTGTAGCTTTTGCCGCAACCCGTCGCACCAAAGTAAGTGCCGCCCTTGCCGGAACCTTGGGGTTTGCGTTCTTTTAAAATATTAAAATACAGCTTGCGAGCGGCGTAATACTGAGGATAACGACAACAGACCTTGATTTCTTTTTTGGTGGTGTCGGGAAAGAAGACAAAATTCTTCGCCACATCTAACAAGCGAGTCTTGTTAAACAAACCGTGAATCATGGTGTAAAGGGAATTAATGCCGTCTTTTTCGGCAGACTCAAAACCCGTTTCTTTGCGCCACGCATAATAATATTCATAAGGCGCAAACAGGTTACCGAGCTTATTATTCACGCCATCACTAATGATAGTAAAAGCGTTAAAAACAAAAAGTTGTGGAATGTCTTTTTTGTAACGAATACAAATTTGCTTCCAAGCATCATAAACCGTAGCGTCTTTCACCCTAATGGCGGATTTAAACTCAAACACCACCAGCGGTAAGCCATTCACATAGAGAATGCCATCCGGAATACGTAATTGCCCATCCACCCCTTCGATGTCTAACTGGTTTACCAGCTTATAAATGTTTGCATCGGTTGGTATGTTTGGCTTGTTTGCCTGTAAATGCTCGTAGCCAAGTGCGGCTTCTGCAACCTTTGGTAATTCTGTTAACGCCCCCAGTGGCGTATTAAACAGTTCAGCTAAGGCAAGATTAAGGTGTTGAGTGTCGATCAACTCAATGTACAAATCTTTCTGATTACGGTCTTCCCGCTTAAACAAGAAACCATTGGCTAACCAATGGCAAAAAGTCTTGTTACTTTGGTATAAATCACTGGCAGGTAAACTTTGCAATTGGCGGACAATAGACTCTATTTCACTGGGGGTAATGCCGTCTTGGCGATACTGACTAGAAAGGTATTCGCGAAGGTCATCCAGTATCAACACTTGCGATGGCTGTGCTCGCTCAACATTTTGCCCCAGAACATGAGGAAAGCCCTGCTCTGCGAGTAAATCGATAATGGCTTGTTCTAATTTCGCTTCGGTAAATTTAATGTCGCCTACTGCTGCCAACATACTTCCAAATTCCTTTTATTTCCCTGTCATGCTATTTATTTACAGTCTCACTTTACACTAAGCCAAGCAAGCTTTTTGCTTTTACTTCATGAGAATACAAGCCATGGTTTTTTTGAAGCCATTTCTAAGTCTAATACCTCAATAGAACTTAGCTGGATACGGATCTTTAAATTCATTTTCTTCTGAAGACTCGGGCTGTTTTAAATAGCTCTGCCATTCATACGACTTCTCTGTACCTATTTGTGAATCGTCATCATCTAATAAACATTTGTCTAACTTACTTTCTGCCTTCATTTTACGCTCTAGGAAAGAAGCCAGCTGATCTTCATCAAATGAATGCTCTAAATACGGAAAGTTTATTCTCAATTCACTATGCTGTTGATCTTTATACTGGCGATTCACTTTGCCGAATAAGCGATCTATACGACCTACACGTTGTTCGTGACTCCCAGGACTGCCAGCCAGGCCATAATGATGCACCTCATTACACTGAAGGTGTAAATTGACACCCTCTTGAAAAACCGACGTCGCCACCAGCACATTCGGATAAAAAGGCGTATTAAACCCAAGTTGTAAATTTTTTCTATTAGAGCTTTCACCACTCGCATAGGCAGCAGGAGAGCTGTGCGCTTTAAGCTCATGCCAGTCATTCTCTATGTTATCTAACGCCACACGAGCAACCTTTCTACACACATCCTCAAACGTTGTCAGTGCCGCTTTGAAATACCACAGAAGCATTGAATCTGACAGTTGGCTTTCAGAATGCTCGATGAAATCCTCATAACGCTGTTGGGCACTTTCACCACGCTTATGCAAACTTACATCGTTATCAAACCAATATAACCAACAAAAGAGCTCGACCATAACAGGGCTGGCAAACAAAACACCCGCTTTAAAATAGTTTGCAAAGTTTTCTTTGGTTAATGGGTCCCAGCTATTTAGTGTACTTTTTTCTTTATCGTTCAAATTATTGACTAAGTACTTCCAGATAGTGGGCAATGGCTTTTCTTTCTTTTCCACATCATCTTTAGAGTCAGTAACTTCAAATGAATACTTCTTAGCGCGCTGATAAAATGCCGCTGTCGCGTACATCGCTCGATTACGCGGACTACTCTGAGCCTCCCAAAAATAAGGATAATCTTCCTCCAGATAATCCAAAGCGGGTTCCAAAAACATAGAAAAAATACTTTCAGGCTTTCTAAAGCGCAGCGCGATATTCGTACACACCGTGTTCTGAGTTTCCTGCAGATTTGTTTCATCACGCTTTTTAACAACGAACAATTCGGTTATCCGTGACCGTAAATAGTTATCACTGTTATTCGACTGATCAAGATCATCGCCGTCTTCTTTTTCATCTGACAAGGCATCTTGTTCGGTAGGAGCACCTTCTTTCTTGAACTGATTGTTCAGCCAAACCCGACTCCACTGAGTACTCTGCCATGCTTTCTGCTGTTCTGGGCTTAACCCAAGTGCCTTGGATATTTGATCACCCAATGCCGTGTCGTAGCGTGAATTAATCCGCTTGGTAAGCTCCCTAACAGAAGGAATACGACGGACAAATACAAGGTGTTTAATATTATCCAGCTTTGTGTGATTCAGTTGATTTGGAACAAAATGATCCACTAAGGCTTTGTATTTTGGATGTTCTGGAAACGCTCCAAAACATTCATAATATTCTCGACTCAAACAAGCCAGAAGCTTAGTGTCTGCCGCTTCCTTAAACGCATTATTAGTCTTTTCTTTGTCCTGCTTCTTTTTTTTCGCTTGTTTAGCTTTATCAGCTTGATCTTTATCCTCGCCAAAGGATTCAAACCCTTCAAGATAACCATAGAGAAACTGTCGATTAGCTCCCTTGCCTTGAACTTTCCTCACTAATTCCCGTTGATAAAGCCCGAAGAAGAGCTCTGCGTTCTGATTCCCAGAAAAAGAAACAGGGAGTACAGTCTCTTTACGATAATGTTGTTTGGCATAATGACGACCACTAGCGCCTTCTAAAAGACGGTGCCGTCTTAATCCGTACTTCGTTAACAGGTCTGATGCATCATAAGGCGCTTGAGTTTCACTGTTTTTCAATTCACTGTCAGGGGCAAAATAACCGAGGATATTGGCGACATCATTCACGGATGAATGGGTAGGCGTTGCTGTCATCAGCAACACTTGCTTTGCCAGCGCTTTGCCCCCTTCGCCAAAAAACGCTTTTGCGGCGGCCACTCTTTGCGAGCCGCCTTCTATATTTCGTAAATAATGGGCCTCATCGATCACTAAAAGATCAAACCCTTCCCCACCTAAAGACTCCATCACTGAATTCTTTAGTCTTTTAGCTTCACGCTCTGCCTGTTCAACTTTTACATCCTCTTTGTTTTCACTGTCCGCTAAGCCACTAAAAGAATGAATCGTCGTAAAGTAAACATGACGCTCTTTATCGATCAAGTTAACCATGTCTTCAAGCTGGGATTGAGGCTCTGCGATCTTAAGAAGCTCTGTACTGCCTCCGCGCCAATGACTTTTCGCGAATGTATCAAACTCCCCTATCCATTGATTACAGAGATCTTTATTGGGGGCAATCACCAATATTTTGGCATTCGATTTTACCTGCTGTAACAGGCGAATAATCCCAATGGCTTGAAAGGTTTTTCCCATGCCCACTTCATCAGCGAGTAAGGCAAGACCATGCTGATGCAACAATCGACATAAGTAAGCGACACCCTCTGCTTGCTTGGCCGCCATAGAATGGTTTTGATCCGCTTTGTATGTCCAATCTGTATCACCTTCTACAAAACTCATCTGAGCTGATACTTCTTGAGGGGTAATCCTTGCCCAATTAGATAGTGTCATAACCACTCTTTTTCTTGATCAATTTACGATATTCATGACTGCCTATGTCCTCTGCTTTATCCAAGTCGCAGAGACTAAGCGCACTTAAGCGCTTCTCTAAGCTTGGTGCTTTCGCTTTACACTTAGCCAACTTAATTAATCGGTTAAACTCCTGCGCCATATACCAATTGAACACATTCATCTCTCGATCTAGCTCCGTCACGATTCTGTTCTTCATCTCAATGAGACACCCAGGAATGACAAAGCCATACTGCTCAATCATGACGTCTGACTTCGACAACTCAATGCGCTTCTCGTATTCATGCATCGCTTGAAACATTCGGAAATAACTTAACGCCGAAGGCGCTGATTGGGAATCCAAAGAGCTTTCTTCTTGCTCAATGAGCAAATCATGGTCATTGTTTAAAATACTCTCTCTCAATGAGGCATTTGGGTGATTCACAAGCGGTTGACCAGAGATCAAGCAGTCAAAAATTTCATCTAAAGATTCAAACTGCTCCACACGACGCATTAACGTGTTGCGCTCCACAATGAAGCCCCGACTTCGCTGATCATCATTTATAACCAACTCATAAGTGTGATTAACCAGTAATTCATTTGGTTCACTGGGCAATGTTTCATTGTGTTCAAAGACATTTTTTTCGTCGCTAAAGGTGAGCAATATGGGTTCGCTAATATCAGGCAGATGGACTTTTACGTCTCGTAAAGTTTGGCTCTCATCCACCTTTTCAGCGGTTAAGTGGTAAGTCAGAGTTTCCCAATCAAATGACACTCTCACATTGACAGGCAAAAGTTCAGCCACCTCAAGGGCGTGCTCGTTTACCTCCGAGTTGTCCATGAAATTACCTTCACCCATGACCAAAGAGTTTATCAGCACATCCGTTAATGGCTGGGTATGGTTAAACACCACACCGGCCTCAACATTCGCATGGCCAGATTCACCCTCTTCAAGTGCAATATTGGAACCTGGCGCCGTAAAGTTCCAAGAACCAATGGCCAATGTGTGCTCCGTCATCCAGACCTTAGCGTGGCACAGCTCACTGCGTTTATCTCGCTGAATAGGGTTTTTATAGAACTGTAGTTGGTGATTATTAATCTGGTCATTTAAGGAAGAAGACCACTCCGTACGCAGTTTGTTTTCAACCAAATCTGGAATCAAATGCACGGTCAACTCATCACTGGGATGGATGCTTCGAAGGCGATCTATAAACCCAGCTAAATCTCTCGGAAAGTAAGGCGACCACACCACAAGCTCCTTTGTATTTGGCGCATTCAAAAGATGCCCAAGAAGAGAAGTGTGTTCAGAGCCACGCTTTGCATCCAAAAAAGTATGCACAAAATACCAATCGGATGGGCTTAGCGCCTTTCTTAATGTTTTTCCAAACGTAAGTTGGTGTTCGATCCTATTAAGATTGAAAAGTGGTTCAAAAAAACGTTGTATTGCCTCTGCTTGATGGGCACATTCGACCTGATGAAAAGAGAAGACCTCTTGGTTCGTTGACCAGCCGCTTTGCGTTAAATTGACACTGCCTACCCCCAAAATAGCTTTGCCTTGATCGTCCTGCAGAAAGATCACCTTAGGGTGAAACAACGAATGCTTATCAAGGCGACTTTTCCTCACGCCAGTCATGGAAACCGGAGCAACGCCGTACACCTCTATTGCCGTGCGCTTAACATCATTGGCATCGTACATTCTCTGATCGGCAAACACTTTAACATCAATTCTCGGTGCCACTTTTCCATTGCCTGATACGGAACCATTAAGCTTTTGCTGCATCAGTTCAAAATCAATCCGACTTCGAGGAGGCTCCATTTCCAACAATGTAGACAAAACGTGACGTTCGAAAAAGTCCACATTCAGATTAAACGAGGTAAACCAAGCACGTTTTAGCGTCCCTAAACCTTTAATTTGCTGCGTTAAGGCATCCGTCATTTTAAATGTTTGCGTCATGACCCTTTCCTTCTAAGCCACGAATTAGCTGGCTAAATTGGTCAAGATAATACTTGTGATGCCAAGATTTATAGGGCCTTTTCACTGGCTCGGGAAGGCTTCGAAGCGTCACATAACATCGATAATTTCCCTGTCTGTCTTTTTCGACCCAAGGGCTTTGCCCTCTCTGCGCCATAATCTCACCATGATATTCAAGCAACCTATCCACTAAGGCCGTCATAGTGTGTTGGCTCTCCTCATGGCTCAGCTTACCCAACGATAGCAATGCGTTAAAACGCCTCGAAGCCGAGCCAGAAAAGGAACCGACAAGATGTGTTAATCTACTTGCCAGCGATATTATTGAGTCCACATGTCGCTTTAAACCACAGTAAGTATCGTAAACCTCTGTTTCTGTCTGAAGCTTCTGACTCATCAATACGGTAAACAACAGCTCACACTCCGCGAGAAACGGCTCCACTTGGCAAATATCATTGAGCTTCTTCTTTTCTTGCTCATCGGTTTCTAATTCAAGAGCGTGCTCAAAACACATTTGAGCAGAAGAATGGTCACAGCTTAATTCACTAATGGCCTGATAAAGTGAACCAGAGGCGTTTTGGTCCAGCGCCGTCACCTTCAACCAAAAGTCTTTGCTGTAACTTCCCACCACTTCAGAAGAAGCAAAGCAGGCAACATACTGGCGTTTTATGTCTTCGGGAATGTCTTGCCAAGCCACACTGGGTTTAGAATGCGTTTGTTTAATCAAGGTTTTTAAAAACGCAACGGACGTCTCGGCTAATTGGCGCAATCCGTTATGAGAGGAAATAAACGCCTGAGCGTTTTCCCATTGTGAAACAGAGTGAGGTTGATGGTAACGAAGCGCCTTATCAAAAAAGGATAATTCGATAAAAGGGGTTTTATATCGACCACTGACACCTAAAGTCAATTGCCGAACCAAAAGCTGCCCTTGTGGGTCACGGGTAAAAAGAAGAGGCGCGTTAGGAGTGCGTTTGGCCGTATCTTGAGAAATCTTTAAACGTGCGTTTGATGCGCCCAAAATACCTTGTGTTTGCACACCTTTGGTGGATTCTGCTGCCAGCATGGAAAAGACAAACACGTTTTCGAGAAAGATCAAACACGTTTGCTTGAAAGCCAAGCTGTCTATCTGTCCGTAAACTTTCTCTAGCTCGCCACTTAACTTGGCGTCGGTACTGTCGACCAAGCTTTTTATCACATAATGATGCACGAGATTGAGCGTGTAATTGCGCACATCATTCGAAATCGAGCTCACACGATTATTGAAAATGGCTTGACCCAAGCTAGACCAAATCATGGTCATGCCTAACGGGTCAATATTTAAAGATTGAGTGATGGTCTCATCGTACTCGGTAAAAAATTGATTAAGATACATACTCTAGCCTGCGCACTCCTTGCAGCAATAGCGAAAAAGCCATTATTCAATTACCGGCTGTAATACAACGCCAAATAGTCTTCTACATTTGGCGTTGTACCGTCCATTGACCGTCTCGTTTTACTCACCATCAAGCAAGCTTTTCGCCTGTTCCACTTCGGGAGAGTCCAACCGTAACTCACCTGAAATGAGTTTTGGAAGTAAGGTGTCTCTGATATCTTCAAGGTTATTACTCTCAGTATTATTCAACCTGACCTTTAAAAATATAGACCTTACATGCTCTTCAAATAGTTCATGGACAGAAGAATTCGCTTGCAGAATTTTAATAGAATTTAGTGAATTGATTGTAATCGCTTGTTGTGTCGTTCCAATTTTAATAGATTCAATAATTTCTTTCCCATGAGAACTCTTAAACCATTCAATAAAATAATGAGGAATAAAAAGATCATGATATGCTTTTATCCAAGTAAGATTTCCATCTTTAAAATAGAAACGATCACTTTTTTCAACAAGGTAAGTGTTACCAATTGTTCCCACAGAAGTGATTAAAATATCGCCTTCTTTAGGTACTCCATATTTATCCTGAAACTCGTTAAAGCGATCTTCACTTATGAAAATATCACTCTGAACTCTTCGCCCTTTTGAAAGTTCAGATATCTCTTTACCTCTATAAAATGGAATCCCTTTATCTTGATATTCTTTAGAAAAAATTCGTTTAGATGATGATATATCAACTAATTTTTTTAATGCTTTAATTCCCCACCCCTTCGGAATCCAGCCAAGTTCACTGTCTTCAAATTCACTGGGGAAAAGCTGTCGGACGTCATCTGGTAGAGGTTGAAAGTCATCGCTGGCGCGAGCGGCTTGGCGACGTGCGGCACGTTCAGCTAGAGCGTTTGGAATGGGATTGCCAGCGTCTAAGGCGTTGTCGATCACAGGATCAAAATCCACAAACCAAGACTTAAACAAAGCTTGCGCCATTTGTTCTAGGGTTTGGTTAATTTGGCTATTAAGTTCTATTTTATTTTCTATATCAGAAAGAATTTTAGAAATCTTAATCTGTATGCTTTTAGGTGGCTCAGGTATCTTAAACTTAGGAATATCACGACACTTAAGGCTTTCAAAAATTGCACCAGGATTCAGGTATTTTGCAACCTCGTTCCACCATTCTCTTCCTTGTACAGCCCAACGAAGATACTCTGGGTGCATTCGATTACCTGTTGGCCGTAATAAAACTAAATTTTGCCCTAATGCGAACTTTGATTCTTTTGGAACATAAACTGTTTCACCAGAGTTACATCTTCTCGACAAAATAACATCCCCGTACATGGGGTTTGCTTTTCTTGTCCACTTTAAAAAGTCGTCTTCTGAAATCAATCTTGGATTAGCTGAAAAATTAATTTTACCCCGATCCATTTGAGGAATTCCTATATAAGGGACTCCTTTTTCAACAGCTTTAGGAGTCTTATGGTCGCAATCTATTAATTCGACACCTAGCTCCATTAAAGAAGTTTTTTTCCAGCTACTCCCCATAACCCAGCCCCTCTAAATTCTTGCGAATGGCTTTGTCCAATTCTTCCGCTTGGTTCATTTGGCTGTAGAGGGTTTGGCTGAGTTCGCGCATTTTGACTTCGAACGGGATGCCGTCGTCTTCTATGTCGGCCGCGCCCACGTAGCGACCCGGTGTCAGAACATAATCGTTGGTCTTGATGTCTTCTAGGGTGGCGGATTTGCAGAAGCCAGCCGTGTCTTGGTATTCACTGATTTTGCAATCGCCGCTTGCCACACGCTGTTTTAACGCCTCGTCGCTACTGCGCCATGCGTGGAAGGTGTCGGCGATTTTCGCGAGGTCGTCCACGGTAAGGTCTTTGTGTACACGACTTATCATGGAGCCCATTTCACGAGCGTCGATAAAGAGAGTTTCAGTTTCGCGGTTACGAAAGCCTTTGGCGGTATTGGCGGTTTTGTCTTTGCTGATGATCCACAAGCAAACAGGAATTTGTGTGGTGTAAAACAATTGCCCCGGTAAAGCGATCATGCATTCTACGCGGTCGTTTTCGACCAGTTGTTGGCGTATCTCGCCTTCCCCTGAGGTATTGGAACTCATGGAACCGTTTGCCAGTACAAAGCCTGCGGTGCCGGTTTCGCTCAGTTTCGAGAGCATGTGCAAAATCCAACCGTAGTTGGCGTTGCCCGTTGGCGGCGTACGATAGCCTGCAAAACGTGGGTCGTCTGTAAGTTCTGCGTCACTGCGCCAGTCTTTTAGGTTAAAAGGCGGGTTCGCCATGATGTAATCGGCTTTTAGATCAGGGTGCTGATCCGAGAAAAAGGTGTCCGCTGGTTTCTCACCCAAATTGCCCGATAAGCCCCGAATCGCCAAGTTCATTTTCGCCAGTTTGTAAGTGGTCGAGGTAAGCTCTTGTCCATAAATAGCGATGTCTTTGCTGCGGCCTTCATGCTCTTTGACAAACTTCAGCGATTGCACAAACATGCCGCCAGAACCACAACAAGGGTCATACACTGTGCCTTGGTAGGGTTCGAGCATTTGCGCTAATAAGGTGACGACGGATTTGGGCGTGTAGAATTCGCCACCGCCCTTGCCTTCTGTGGCCGCAAATTTACCCAAGAAGTATTCGTACACTCGGCCTACTAAATCTTCTTCTGTGGTGTCGCATTCGTTGGCGAGCGTGTCGATGTTCTCGATACTGTCGATCAAGGATGCAAGCTTCTTCACTTCCAAGTTTTGGCGTGAAAAGTAGTTGTCTGGCAGCGCGCCTTTCAGACTTGGGTTGTTCTTTTCAATGGTCGCTAAGGCGGAATCGATAATCACCGCGATATCGTCTTGCTTGGCACGCACTTTTACATAAGACCAGCGCGTTTCTTCTGGCAAATAGAAGATGTTGTCTTGCTGGTAAAACTCTTTCATCTCGATGAAGGCTTCTTGACCGTCGTCTAACATCTGCTGACGACGGGCTTCGAATTTATCACTGATGAATTTAAGGAACACTAAGCTCAATACAACGTGTTTGTATTCGGAGGATTCAACACTGCCACGCAACTGATTGGCGGTATCCCATAAGGTTTCTTCAAAGCCTTTGTTTGGCTTTTTCTTGGTTGGGGATATTTTTGTTGGAGATGCTTTAGGTTTAGCGGATGTATTCGCAGAGGAATTTGGGGTTTCCATGGTGTTTTCTTTCTCCATTGGCAAGTAAGTAGTTTACTTGAATTTAATCCGTGTAAATGAATGTAACCATACTACTTGATTATCTTTATCGATGGGAGACTTAGCCTTGTATCTTACCGAGCTTTTTAAGCGTCTTATCAATCCATGCTGACTTGGCTTTAAGTGCAACAAATGCCTGTTTATGAGTTGTATTCAGCCCTTGGCCTAGATAGTATATTTTGTATTATAAATACAAGTGTAATCTGTTCGAGAATCTATGAAAAAGCTATTTAAATCCCTGTACGACTCGTTAAATGCCAATCAATCTAAGGCTTCTCAATGGAAGGCCTTTGTCACTACAGCCCATGAGTATCTTTCCAAGCGTCAAAAAAGTCTGATCAAAGAATACAAGATTGGCGATTACGAGCGTTTTGATTGGGACCAAGAAAATGGCACCTTGGTGTTTTCTAACCATGACAAGCCTGTGGTGATCGCCAAGGTGCAGTTTGTCGGTTCCCTTTCTAACCAAACCAAAACGTGGTTGTGGTCTTGGGCCAATGGAGTGTTTCTTGAAAATGTAAAAAACCGCATGGATCTGGTCAAAGAATACGGGGAAGAGCATCGCTATAAAGAGCTTACCAAGGCCAAATGGTATGCCAACGAAGCCGAAGGCTGGGACATGACATCCATTACTGCGTATTTGCTAAAAGCCAAAGGCGCCTATCGCACCAGTGCTGAGAACGGCTATACCTATATGGTCATTACCGATATTCACTGGGCAAAAGACGCCAAATAGCCGCTAGTCTTCACGCTTTTTTGCTAACAGCATAAAACGCTTGTGAATACGTCGAGTTGCCCACCATACCCCACCAACCACGATGGGAACACTAATGCCAATGGCGAGGCTTTTGTCAAATTGCAGACCTTTGTTGTAGGCAGCCTCGATCAGGAATTTTAATAAGCCCACACTGTAATAACTGATCGCGGCAACAGACAATCCTTCTACTGTGTGTTGCATTGCCAGCTGGATTTTCGAGCGTCGATCCATGGAGGTTAGTAGGTGTTGGTTCTGGCTCTGAATGCTCATTTCTACTCGTGTACGCATCATGTCAGAGACGCGGTCAATGCGCTTCGATAAGCTTTCAAGATGGTCACCGGTGGCGTTACAGGTTCTTACCGCGGGCGTTAGCCTGCGAGTCATAAATTCCGTGATGGTTAGGTGACCTGACACTTCGTCTTCTTTTAGTTCATCCAATCGCTTCACAACCAAATCATGGTAGGCACGGGTGGCGCTAAAGCGGTAGCTGGTTTTTGCTCGTGCCGCTTCTACCCAAGCCGCCATGTCGATCAGTTCTCCAAGTAAAGCTGAGTCGTCTAGGGTGTCATTAGGTTCCGCCAGATCATTGGTGATTTTTGCCAGCTTGTTGTCCATTTCGACCAATTGGGCGGTGTATTTACGCGCTAAGGGCAGGGCTAATAAACACATGAGGCGATAGGTTTCGATTTCCACTACCCTAAGCACCATACGCCCTAGTTGGCTGTCACTCATGCTTTTGTTGTAGATTAAGAAACGGCCACAACCATCGCTATGGAGCTGAAAGCTAGTCCATACCTGTGCATCGCCATTTTGTGGTCGACTACCTACGAGGCGCATACCTTCAAATTGCTCTTTGACATAGCTTAGCTCTGGTTCTGGAGTCTCCCTTGCATCCGCAATTACAAGATGAAAGGCCCCTATCACTAACCCTGGAATATTCTGCAGCCAGTCTTGCGGCAATTTTGACAAAGGATTTTCTTCGAAAGGTACTTTATCATCGACATTCGTCCTCATGACCATATAGGACGTAAATTCGGAGTGTTTATCGCGCCTTACTGTTAAGCCCTGGCAGACTAACTCGTAACAAGCACCATCTTGTGACGGCGGCTGTAGATTGAAGCGTTCATACAAAGCACAGAAGTTGGCAAACTCTTGCTCCTTCTGATCAGGTTTTATCATCACTGCCAAATAACTAATGTGAGCAGGGCTAGGAATCACTTGGAATGGTCGCGAGTGCAATTCCGCGTACAGAGCATTGCGCAATGGATGGATATCCAAACCGTATGCGTTATTGGTATGCTTCACAATTAAGTCCTACTGCTAATTCTTTAGCCGTAAATGATTCGCTGAAATCCCTTTGATTGCAACCTTAGATACGTCTAAACTGACTGAAGGCTTTATACAATCCAGACATTTTATTGTCTCACCAATGGCTTTACACTCAAGGAAAGAGACTATGTATAAGTTTCAACTCAGCCTTTTTTGCCCGAACCTCATAGTAAGTAGTGCTGTGTTGATGACATTTTTTGCTACCAATGCCAATGCCATGGATTTGATAGCATTCGGTAACGCTTGTTTAGTGAAAGAGGCTCAGCTAACAGCCACGAAAGAAACATTAGATGCTTTAACTTCTGAAACACGGCAAAAAAGATCACAAAGCAACGCCCAATCAGGTCAATTAGACAGTGTGATCGTAGAATTGACCGACTTGCAAGATGTGATGGATGAATGCCAAGAGGTGGACAGAAACAGCAGCTATTGCCACCAAATTCGTATTCGCTATAACCGTTTAGTCGATTTAGAAACAGATTTACGCTTACAGCTAACCCAACAAGACAGTGCGATATTTGATGATGATTTAGCCATGGAGAAAACGCTAAATACGGCAAAATATGAAAGCCAACATGCGAACTTCATCGCCCGTTGTCGGGATTCAGATACTCACTATCAATTACTTAATGACCCCAACGCCTACGAAAGTGTTTGCCTTAAACCCGATGCCAAACAGAGTATTACCTGCTCACTTTTCTAATCATTCAGGCTTGTTTTTGGCGTTGGTACTTTTGCGTGACTCACCTGCACCAGCTTATCCATCGAAAACCCCAGCGACATGGCTTCTCTTAAAATGCGTTGCTGGTCTCCTACTGGCATTTGAGGGCGACGAGATAACAACCAGAAAAACTCTTTATTAGGGCCCGCAATCGTCGCGTATTGGGGGTTGCGACTGTCGAGCTCAAATATGACATAGGCGCCATAAAATGGCCCAAAGAAAGACACTTTCAAGTGCCCAGCATTGGAAGAAGCAACATAGCTGGCTTTCCCCCGAGCTTCGCGCCAATCACGATCTAAAGCAGAATAGCCTTTATTAAGCACAGTAATAGTGTCATCTTTTTGCAGGCTATAGGTGGCTGTCACGTTAGTGAGCCCCTCTTCAAAGGCATGATCTTGACGTACGATTTCGTACCAAGTTCCTAAGAAGGGCTGTATTTTTTGTTCCTGAATAGGGTCTAACCTATTAGATTGACTGGAGCAGGCGATCAAACCAAATGTCATTACGTACACTAGCCATTTCATGCCCTGCTCCCATCTCATTTTGGTGAGTAGAATGGTTATTGCCTCATGCTTTGGCATCACCCTCACCTTGAATGACTACATCCTAGTACATTTTAGCAAGCTAGGGATAGCCTTGTGGTTTGGGATAAATCAGCTACACATCATCAATTTGTCATAAACGCCAAGCATCATGGAGGTTATTTTCCTGTGTAAGGTACTGTTTTGCTTATCCGCCAATTTAGACGTGTTGCAACCACTCCCCCAAGGCGTCGCCTCACCAGCAAGAATGTCACCATCAATTTAAACAGCAAACAAGCCATTGGCAGTGTACATTCACAATATCTATCTTTTTCGATTGATATCTCAGTCTTGGCGGGAGGCTTTTGGTGGGAAGGTGGCACTGGCAGTAAACGCGGTTTAGGCACAGAACGAGTACCACCACTGGATTTAGATCAGCCTCAGCTCGATAAACTGGTCTCCGCCTTAGGACCCGCTTTTGTTCGAGTTGGCGGCTCGGAAGCGGATAAAGTGGCATACTTTACCTCTGTGTCTAAGCAAGACACCAAAGCCGATGCACTGAATCTCAGCCAAGAAATGTGGCACGGCTTACACGATTTCTGCCAACGCAATGCATTAGACCTCATGTTCACCTTCAAATACGGTTTGTTTTCACGTCTTCGCCATGGTCGCTGGCAAGACGATCAAGTTCGTGCTCTTTTAGAATACAGTCAGCAACACCAACAAAACATTGCAGTGTGTGAACTGGGGAATGAGTTAAATGCTTATTGGGCGTTCCATGGCTTAACCGCCCAACCCAGCGCTTATAAACTGGCACAAGATTACGGTACTTTCATCAAGACGATACGACAGTATTCGCCAAACAGTCTTATTGCGGGGCCGGGCAGTGCTTTTTGGCCAAAAATTGGCGAGACCATTCGCCCTATTAGCAATCTGACTGCTCCCTTTTTAAGTCACTTACCTGCTCCCATTGATATTGTTAGCTGGCATTACTACCCTTTTCAAAGTAGCCGCTCACCGGTGAAAACCCGTGCCGCAACGTTACGGAATCTGCTCAACCCCAAGTGTTTCTTGGACTATCAGAAGTACTGCGGTGAACTGAGTGTGCAACGTAATAAATATTGGCCAAAAGCTCAATTATGGACAGGAGAAACCGGCTCAGCTCAGTGCGGTGGACAAAAGAAACTTTCAGACCGTTTTGTATCGTCTTTCTGGTGGGCGGATCAATTAGGCCGTGGTGCTAAGCTAGGGCAACAAGTCATGGTCAGGCAAAGCCTAATTGGTGGCGATTATGCGCTGATCAATCGGCGTAACCTAAAGCCAAACCCAGATTATTGGGTAAGCTGGCTGTGGAACAAGCTTATGGGACAAGACGTTTACGATGTGAGCAGCAGTGATCCGCAAGTGTTGGTGTATTGTCATAAAGCGAAGAAATTAGATAAATGCACCCTGCTGATTATTAATATGTCAGCCAGCCCAAAGATCATTCAGGCTCAGCACTTTGGTGCTAAAAAACGCCGTTACGAGCTAACGGCAGACAGCTTGACCAGTAAGAAAGTGCGCATAAACGGTATTCGCCCCAAGTTCAAAAACGCCAAAGTAAAGCTGAAGGATTTTCCTAAGCTTTCCAAACTGAATATCGTCAGCCCCTATAGCATTAACTTTTGGTGCTTTGAAATGTGAGCCTCGTTTGGGGCTATCGCAAGCTGGCCCCAACTCGTGTGACAAGGTAAATACCAAAACACACCAGTAATAAAGCAATGAGATTTTTCCATTCTAAGAAGGCTTCTTGCAAAAAAAGCCCAGAGAGCAAGGTCCCAAAGATTGGGATCAGGAAGTTAAAAATCGTGATCATGCCCACAGGGTTGTATTTAAGTAGCAAGCTCCACACCGCAAACGCGATAGACGAAAGCAAAGCCAGATACATGAGCAATGCTGTCGTCGAGAAACCAAAGGTCCCAGATTGACCACCTAATCCATACCCTACCACCAGCAAGATAAAGCCGCCTATGGTCAACTGCCAAGCGGTCATTTGCATGGCATCCATATTTTGCGACACACGTTTTCCGTAAATAGAAGCCGCCGCCAAGATGAAGGCGGCAAACACCACCGCCCCCTCTCCCGCTAAGGTGAAATCGATGGATAACAATGAGTCACTAAAGTTCACCATAAAGACGCCAGCAAAACCCACTAAACAACCGACTAACTTACGCTGGTTGAGCTTATCGTTGTGATACAAATAGTGAGCAAGAATGACGCTAAAGAAAGTGCCAGTGGCATTCATGATCGAGGCTTTAACGCCTGTGGTGTTCGCCACACCAATATAGAAAAAAACATATTGCAAACAGGTTTGCGTAGCACCCAACAGGCTAAGCTGACGGACGTTCTGCCAATTCAAAGGTAAGCTGGGACGCTTAAGGAGCTTATTAATAACGATAAGAAACAGCCCTGCTAACAAAAAGCGCATGCCAGCAAAAACCATTAAAGAAGGGACATCTCCTTTAGGAATATTCAGTAGCTCATAACCGGATTTTATGGCTGGATATGAGCTTCCCCAAAGTATGGTGCACAATACTGCACAGGCAAATACCACATACCGGCGAGTAAAAAAATCACTGTTCCCTTGCATACCTATCCCTATTAACTACAAAGCTATTTGAAGCAGGCATTATACTCAGCAAAGCAAAGGGGTAAAGGCTCTTCTTTTAGCGCCTAACGTCCTGACCACGAAGATTAGAGAATGGCGATACCTGGCTCTTCAATTAGACTTTTCGCATCCGTTCTTTCAAGAATTTTCACTAAAGCTGACTGGATAGATTCGTCTTCTTTAACATTGCTGCCCGTGAAACTTTGTTCTTGGGCCTCTGCGCCTTCTTCTAGGGTAAAAGCAATGGTGACCTTGGTGGCCAATTCTGCCGTTTCACCATAATAAGACAATGACAGTAACGGGTAGCCTTTAAAACCCATTTTGGCTTTTTTGGCCAAACGCTTTTTTGCTTTATCTAAATTCATAATGGTCCTTATCGTTGTTATATCGTCATTTTACAACGCAAACAACTTATCGAAGGGAAGGAAAATAAAGTTAGCCACAGCCAGCAATAAAATACTGAACAGGGTAATTTGCATACCTAACTTACGGTATTTTAAGGTATTGGATAAGATCCCTTTAGCGTGCAAAAAGCGCCCAAAGACTAAAGCCAGACCAAATACATGTAGCAACGCGTTGGGACCACCATTGAGCTCGAGAGCAAACAATAAAATTAGAGCAATTGGGATGGTTTCAGTGGCATTCGAATGCGCAGACCGCGCAACGACTAATGTGTCTACTCCACCATCACCATGTGCAACTTGGTTTTTCAAACGTGCCTTCACCACGTTAATCACCAACCAACAAATCCAAATGGCCAAAACTGACGCATATAAGGCTGTAATCATTTTTATTACCTTCCGACATGACATTAAGTTGATATGGTTAACATTCTACCCCAATGCTTTACGAAGGTATCCAATAATTGATTACTTGATCCCACCTCAAAGGAGATAACTAAAAACAAAAAAGCCCTACCATAAAATATGATAGGGCTTTGATCACATTAGCACTGGAATACTAACCGTGAAGTCTCAGAGATTATTTAAGATCGAAACGATCCAACTCCATTACTTTGGTCCAAGCTTTCACAAAGTCGATCACAAAACGTTGTTGTGAATCTTGGCAAGCGTACACTTCAGCAAGGGCTCTTAGCTGTGAGTTAGAGCCGAATACTAGATCTGCACGGGTTGCTGTCCATTTCACTTCACCTGTCACGCGATCACGACCTTCAAACTCACTCTCAGCAGGAGAAGTCGCCTGCCATTGAGTTGCCATGTCTAACAAGTTAACAAAGAAATCGTTACTTAAAGTTTCAGGCTGATCCGTGAGCACACCGTGCTTAGAACCGTCTGTGTTCGCGCCTAGTACGCGTAATCCTGCCACCAGTACTGTCATTTCAGGTGCAGACAAGGTTAGTAATTGCGCACGGTCTAACAACATTTCTTCGGTAGACGTTGTGTACTGACCTGCTTGGTAGTTACGGAAACCCTCAGCAATTGGCTCAAGTACAGCAAAAGACTCGACATCGGTTTGCTCTTGTGTCGCATCACCTCGACCCGGTGTGAAAGGTACTTCAAGCTCAATACCGGCTGCTTTCGCGCCTTTTTCAACACCAACGGAACCGGCAAGAACAATCAAGTCAGCCAAAGAAACCGTTTTGTCACTATCGCGATTAAATTCCGCTTGAATGGCTTCAAGAGAACTCAATACACTCGCTAGTTGCTCAGGCTGGTTAACGGCCCAATCTTTCTGTGGCGCAAGGCGGATACGTGCACCGTTTGCACCACCACGCATATCGGAGCCACGGTAAGTCGAGGCAGAAGCCCAAGCGGTAGAGACCAACTGAGACACAGATAAACCAGAACCCATAATACGCGCTTTCAAATCCGTAATTTCTTCCGCGCCAATTTGTTCACCCGTTACTGCAGGAATCGGGTCTTGCCAAATAAGCTCTTCTTGCGGAACCAAAGGCCCTAAGTAACGAGCTAGTGGCCCCATGTCACGGTGAGTCAACTTGAACCAAGCGCGAGCAAAGGCATCCGCTAGGGCTTCAGGGTTCTCATAGAAGTGACGAGAAATTGGCGCGTAAATTGGATCATCACGTAGAGCCAAATCCGATGTAAACATCATAGGTGCATGGCGTTTTGTTGCATCGTGAGCATCAGGCACACTGTTTGAACCAGCTGTACCTTTTGGCGACCACTGCCACGCGCCTGCAGGGCTCTTGGTTAATTCCCATTCGTAGTCGAATAGGTTTTCAAAGAAGCCGTTGTCCCATTTGATTGGATCTTTTGTCCAAGCCCCTTCAAGGCCACTACTAATAGTGTCTGCGCCATTACCCGTACCCTGTGAGTTGCTCCAACCAAAACCTTGCTCAGTAATGCCCGCCGCTTCTGGGTCTGCGCCAACTTGTGCCGCATCGCCTGCACCGTGAGCTTTACCGAACGTGTGGCCACCAGCAATCAAAGCAACGGTTTCTTCGTCGTTCATCCCCATGCGACCAAAGGTATCGCGAATATCACGGGCAGAAGCCAATGTGTCAGGCTTACCGTCTGGACCTTCTGGGTTGACGTAGATCAAGCCCATTTGTACGGCAGCTAGAGGGTCTTCTAAGTCGCGGTCACCACTGTAACGGCTGTCTTTACCGCCACTTTCTTCTAGCCAAGTGCCCTCTTTACCCCAGTAGATGTCGTTTTCTGGTTCCCAAACGTCAACACGGCCACCAGCGAAACCAAAGGTTTTAAAGCCCATAGATTCCAGTGCACAGTTACCTGCAAGTATCATTAAATCTGCCCAAGAAATCTTACGGCCATATTTTTGCTTGATCGGCCAAAGTAGACGACGCGCTTTATCAAGGTTGACGTTATCTGGCCAGCTGTTTAGTGGCGCAAAACGCTGAGTACCCGACGTCGCGCCACCACGACCGTCTGCAGTACGGTAAGTACCTGCGCTGTGCCATGCCATGCGAATCATAAAGGGTCCGTAATGACCGTAATCGGCAGGCCACCAATCTTGAGAATCTGTCATCAAGGCATACAGATCCTTACGCAAGGCTTCAAGGTCTAAACTTTCAAATGCTTCCGCATAGTCAAAGTCTTCGCCCATAGGATTTGAATTGACAGAATGCTGATGCAAAATGCTCACATCTAATTGGTTTGGCCACCAATCTTTATTGGACATGCCACGACCAGCCGCTTGGTTATTGCCTTTACTGCCGTGGTTAAACGGACATTTACTTTCGCTAGACATTTATATCTCTCCTGCTTTTTTAACTTTGTTAAGTCTGTAGTGATAGTTATAGCCGCTAGGATATTGGTTTTCTAATAAATTTATCCTAACAAGACGATAGTCGCCTTGCCCTTCCACAGTGCAAAGCAAAACTATGACTCCCCCTGTTGCTCAGTTGTCTCCTTTTCATAACTCTTTCCAAGAACAAACATAGACGAGAGATTCACGGCTATCCACATAATGAAGCCATCACTTTGTATAGTTTGCATAAGGTTTTGCTGGAATGTTTGTACATCTGGCTACAAAGACCTTTGTTAGTCCGTAAGCTAAGGATTTGGTTCATTAGTTGCTAGAGATTAACGGTATCTTTTATGTAACCTGCGAAGGAAAAAATAATGAAGCCATCAGACTTTCCATTGAGTGAAGTGCCAAAAAGCGAGCGCCAAGGCTTACTGCCTATGGCTGTCATCCTATTAGGTTTTACCTTTTTTACCGCCACGATGTGGGCGGGTGGAACATTAGGCAAAGCTTTTTCGTTTAGCGAATTATTGCTGGTGATCTTAGTCGGTAATTTATTATTGGGCGCCTACGCTTCAGCACTGGCCTACATTGCCTTTAAAAGTGGCTTGAACAGTGTCTTGATGGCACGCTTTAGTTTTGGTGAGTTAGGCAGTAAGTTATCCGATTTTATTTTAGGCTTCACCCAAATTGGCTGGTACGCCTGGGGCACAGCAACCTTGGCCATTGTCTTGGTTAAAGTAACGGGGATCAGCGAAACTTGGCAGACCCCTTTGATGGTACTGTTTGGGCTGGCCTTTTGTATCACCGCAGTCATTGGTGTTCGAGGCATAGATCTTATTTCCAGGATTGCAGTTCCTAGTATGCTTATTTTCATTTTGATTAGCTTATTCACTGGTTTTGTAGACATTGGTGGTATTGGAGAGCTACTTAATTTAGCGCCAAGTGAAAGCATGAGCTTTGCCAGTGCCATCACCATTATTATCGGTACCTTCGTTAGTGGCGCGACTCAAGCCACTAACTGGAGCCGTTTCGCCAGCAGTGGCAAGATTGCCGTTTGGGCCACAATGGCCGCCTTTTTTATCGGTAACGGTTTAATGGTTCTCACTGGCGCGCTCGGTACTTTAATTTATCAGCAAGCCGATATTGTAGATGTGATGCTCGCTCAAGGTTTTATGGTACTGGCGGTTTTAATGTTGTTCATGAATATCTGGACCACTCAAGACAATACCATTTACAACTTTTCAGCTGCAGGTTGTAACTTACTACGAACCGACAAACGTCGCTTGATTACGCTCATCGGCGCGCTTATCGGGACGATCATGGCGATCTTTGGCATGTATAATTTCTTGATCCCCTTCCTAATTTTGCTGGGCACCTTTATCCCACCCATTGGCGGCGTGATCATGGCGGACTTTTGGGTCAAGCATAAAGGCCAATACCCAATCTTGAGCACGGCTCAAATTCCAGCCTTTAACTGGCTTGGTTTGGCGTCCTATGTGTTAGCGTCCGCGGCGGCTTATTTCTCTCCTGTGATGCCTCCTATCGTCGGAGTCGTCGTCGCTTTTGCTTGCTATAGCCTGTTAACATCAAAACTCTCAACCAACACAAAAGCGGTGCTTAATAATTAATGACCATTTGTTGTGCAGATATACCTCGCCTACCCGGCTTGGAGAACATTACCTTTAGAGCCGGATTACAAGGAGGCCAGCGCATTGTGCGTTGGCCTTATGTGGCTGAGAATGACACGATCCAACCATGGGTGAGCGGTGGCGAACTGGTATTTGTCACCGGCATTAACCATAAAAGAAGTGAAGAAAATCTTTGCCAGCTGGTGAGTGAAGCCATAGAAAGCCACGTGGCGGGTCTGGTGATCCTCACTGGCCCTGAGTTCATTCGAAAAATCCCCAAACAAGTAATCACTCTGGCGAACCAGCATAACTTGCCGATCTTAGAGCAACCCTATGATTTGAAAATGGTCTTGGTGACAGAGATCATCAGTAATGCCATTGTGCAGGATAACCTCTTAGGTAAATCGGTGCGCTTGTTCTTAACCAAGCTGATTAATGGCCAAGCCCAAGCTCCAGAGCTCATTCATTTACGGGCGGGAGAGCTTGGTATTCGTGACTCACGCGCTTTTTCCACCTTAGCCATTCGCTTACGCGATACACCTACCGCAAACAATGATCCGCAAGCCCTATTAAAGGCACGACAAGCCCTTGAGCAACAAATTAGTGAGTTACTTAAACGTCGAGGCATTGATTGGCCAGTCTTGAATTATCAGCAGGATTTTCTTGCTATTTGGCCCGTGGATGATGATCAAACCGCCGACCTTTACCACGAACTTGAACGCATGCTAAGCCTTCTACAAAAAAGTTTTAACGATGTAGATGTTTGTATGGGCGTCAGTGATTTACAGCACGATTTACATACTCTGTCTGTTGCTACGGACCAAGCTCGGCAAGCCTTACAATTTGCGGTCAAGCATCAGCACAAAACCTTGTTTTTCTATGAGCAGCTGGGCATTGCCAAACTCTTTGCCGCGGTGCCTCAAAGAAACTTACTCGCGGATTTTTGTAAGCAATATCTAGGGGAGTTATGTTTTGAAAAAGACCCGGCCACCTTAGAAATGAAAGTCACGCTCAATCATTACTTTAACCATTTTGGTCATCAACAGCAGACCGCCGATGCTATGGGCATTCACCGTAATACGCTAAGTTACCGCCTTAATAAAATTGAACAACGGCTTGGTTATTCTCTACAAGACCCTTTTTTACGTCTAAACCTACAGAACGCTCTATTAATGGAACAAGTCCTTTTTCATCACCATAGTATTGATGAGCAGAGCCTAGTTACCGATTATTCTAAGTGAGATTTTTATGCAAATTATTAACGCTCGTTTACGCCACACCAATGATCTTCACACCCTAACCATTAAAGAGGGCAAATTTCATAGCATTGAACCTCAAGCCGAAGCCCTGCCAGAACAAAACGACCAAATCAATGCCCACGGCAACTTGCTCTGCGCCCCTTTTGTGGAGCCCCATATTCATCTTGATGCCGCACTGACCGCAGGTGAGCCTGAATGGAACCAGAGTGGCACCTTGTTTGAAGGTATAGAAAGATGGCGTCAACGTAAGCCTATGCTGAACGAAGCCGACATTCGTAAACGCGCCCTCTCTACTATTGAACTGCTGGTACAAAATGGCGTGCAAGCCATTCGAACCCACGCCGACACAACCGATCCTTCATTGATCGGCATTCGCACCTTATGTGCCCTTCGGGACGAGCTTAAAGATAAAATTGATCTGCAAGTGGTGGCTTTCCCACAAGATGGCATGCTCTCTTACCCAAATGGCTTGGCACTGATGGAAGAGTCCTTGCAGATAGGCGCCGATGTGGTGGGTGGTATCCCACACTTTGAATACACCCGCGAGCTGGGTGAGAAGTCGGTAAAAACCTTGCTAGAGCTAGCGAGAAAATACGATTGTTTGGTGGATGTGCATTGTGATGAAATCGATGATCCGAATTCACGCTTTTTAGAGTTCCTAGCATGTGAGGCGTTGTTTCACGACATGGGGCCAAGAGTCACCGCCAGCCATACCACCGCCATGCACTCTTACGATAATGCTTATTGCTCCAAGCTTTTCCGTCTATTGAAAAACTCTAACATTAACTTTATTTCCTGCCCTACCGAGAGCATTCACTTGCAAGGCCGCTTTGATACTTACCCAAAACGCAGGGGGGTCACCCGAGTAAAAGAGCTAAGAGAAGCCAATATTAATGTCTGTTTGGGGCAAGATTCTATCTTTGACCCATGGTATTCCTTGGGCAATGGTAAGCTGCTGCGCACTTTAGATTACGCGATGCACATCTGCCAAATGATGGGCTATCAAGACTATGCTCGCGCTCTGGATATGATCACAGATAACAGCGCCAAGACTCTGTGTTTAGAAGGCTATGGTATTGAGGTGGGTAATCCTGCAAACTTTATTATCCTAGAAGGCTTTGATGACTACAGTGTATTGCGCAAGCAAGGGGAAGTTTTGCTGTCGGTTCGCAAAGGCGAAATCATTGTTGAGCGCCAGCCTGCTAAAGTTCTTAGCCAGCCTTGGGTGAGCAACAGCCTCTAAAACATAACAAAGCTCATTAAAAAGCCCCACGTTCAACTTCTGTGAACATGGGGCTTTTTGGTTATATAAGCGGGTTATCACTTGCTCATTAGATGCGCTCAAACACGGTAGCGATACCCTGTCCCATACCAATACACATGGTTGCAAGACCCAAGGTTGCGTCTTTCTCACGCATAACGTTGAGCAAGGTGGTAGAAATTCGCGTACCAGAACAGCCTAATGGATGACCAAGGGCAATGGCGCCACCGTTTAAATTAACCTTCTGCTCGACGACATCCAATAACCCTAGATCTTTCAGAACCGGAATGGATTGCGCAGCAAAGGCTTCGTTTAGCTCGGCAATTTCAATATCAGCAATGGTCAAGCCCGCACGTTTCAGTGCTTTTTTCGACGCTGGCACTGGGCCATAGCCCATGATCGCAGGATCACAACCGGCTACGCCCATACTGCGTACTCTAGCAATTGGTGTTAAACCAAGGTCTTGAGCTTTCTGTGCCGACATCATTAGCATGGCCGACGCACCGTCAGACAACGCAGAAGAAGTACCAGCGGTCACTGTGCCCACTTTTGGCATAAATACCGGTTTAAGCCCAGCCAAAGACTCCATCGACGTCTCTGGTCGAATCACTTCGTCCACTTCAACCAAGATTTTGTTGCCTTCGGCATCATGGCCTTCAAGAGAAACAATCTCATTGGCAAAACGTCCTTCTAGTGTAGCTTCATGGGCAAGACGATGGGAACGAACCGCAAACTCATCTTGTGCACTGCGGCTCACGCCGTGCATTTTACCGAGCATCTCAGCTGTTACCCCCATCATCATGGAAGCTTTCGCCATGTGTTTAGACAACGCAGGGTTAACGTCCACCCCGTGCATCATGCTCACATGGCCCATGTGCTCAACACCACCCACGACGAATACGTCTCCTTGGCCGGTCATAATAGCCTGAGCCGCGGTATGCAAAGCCGACATAGAAGAACCACATAGGCGGTTAACCGTTTGTGCGGCACTGGTGATCGGCAAGCCACCCAATAACGCCACAGCACGGGCCATGTTAAAGCCCTGCTCTAGGGTTTGGTTGACACACCCCCAGATCAAGTCTTCCACATCATTTGGGTCAACATTTGGGTTACGCTTAAACAACGCTTTAACCAATTCTGCGGATAAGTTTTCGGCACGTACATGACGAAACACACCGTTTTTGGTTTTACCCATTGGCGAACGTACTGCGTCGATAATAACGACATCATTTGGATTCAATTTCATGAAAATACTCCTCTACCCTATGGGGAAATTATGCGCCGTAGTAAGTTTGTGCGTTGTTCGCCATGTCGCGCATTTTCGCGGTTGGCTCGTACAACTTACCTAGGTGACTGTATTTATCTGCAAGCTCACAAAAGGCTTGCAGCCCCATTTGATCTAGGTAGTGCAAAGCACCGCCAAGGTAAGGAGGGAAACCAATACCATAGATGAGTCCCATGTCCGCTTCTGATGCCGATGCCACGATGTTTTCTTCTAGACAACGAACCGTCTCGATACACAGTGGAATCATCATGCGGGCAATAATGTCTTCTTCCCTCAATTCTGTTTGGCTGGCCACCACTGGCGCTAACAGCTCATTGATTTCGTCGTTAAAGATCTTCTTCGGCTTACCTTTGCGATCCGCTTCGTATCGGTAAAAACCTTTACCGTTTTTCTGTCCAAAACGTTCCAACTCAAACAAGCGATCTACCGCATTAACACCCTCATGCTGCATGCGATCAGGGAAACCTTCTGCCATCACTTGGTCTGCATGATAAGCGGTATCAATACCCACCACATCGAGTAAATAAGCAGGCCCCATTGGCCAGCCAAATTTCTCCATGGCTTTATCCACTTGTTGGAAATCTGCCCCTTCTTGCATCAGTAATGAGAAACCAGCGAAGTATGGGAACAAAACTCGGTTTACCAAGAAGCCTGGACAATCATTCACCACAACAGGGGTTTTGCCCATGGCTTGTGCGTAGGCAACCGTTTTAGCGATGGCTGCATCGCTGGTTTTTTCACCGCGAATGACTTCAACAAGCGGCATACGATGTACTGGGTTAAAGAAGTGCATGCCACAGAAGTTTTCTGGACGTTTTAAGTCTTTCGACAGTTCGGTAATCGAAATGGTCGACGTGTTGGACGTTAAGATGGCATCTTGCGCTAAATGGCCTTCTACTTCCGCCAATACCGCTTTTTTCACCTTAACATTTTCAACCACGGCCTCGACCACTAGATCCACTTGGCCAAATTCGCCATAGGTTAATACTGGAGTAATGCCGTTCATGGCTTTTAGGGCTTTTTCAGCGGTGCTGCGTCCACGGCTAATCTGGCCATTGAAAAGCTTGTTGGCTTCATTCAGGCCAAGATCCAAGGCTTCTTGACGAATGTCTTTCATGATAATCGGTGTGCCCTTGGAAACCGATTGGTAGGCGACACCGCCCCCCATGATGCCGGCACCCAATACCGCGGCTTGCTTAACCGGCACGACACCTTTCGTTAACTTACCAGCGGTTTTCTTAATCGCTTGATCACTCAGGAATAGCGTCACTAATGATTTAGCCACAGGGCCTTTGGCAAGTTTAATAAAACCTTTAATTTCAGTTTCGGCGGCTTTTTCCATGGTTTGGCTGATGCCTTTTTCCATGGTCTTAATAGCCACCATTGGTGCAGGGTAATGCTTGCCCGCTTTTGCCCCCACTACACCACGTACCGATTCAAACACCATCATTTTTTCAATGGGAGAAAATTGCAAAGGGGCGCGATTTTCATCTCGACGAGCGTGAAAATCCAGTTTGCCATCCAGCACCTGTTGCACGAGATGACGGGCTGAATCATTGACTTTAGCAGCTGGAACAACGGCATCGACAGCGCCGTCTTTTAGGGCATCTTCGCTACGCTTTTGCGCACCGCCACAAATCCACTCACAAGCATTATCGGCACCGATAAGGCGAGGTAAACGTACTGTACCACCCCAACCAGGATAAATGCCTAACTGAGTTTCTGGTAAACCAATTTTTGCACTGTCTGCCATCACTCGATAGTCACAGGCTAAACTCAACTCCATACCACCACCAAGAGCAATACCATTGATCGCTGCGACGGTTGGATAAGGAAGGTTGGAAATATCATCAAATAGGTCGTGAACAACGCGTAGTTTATCGGTCAGCTCTTGGTCTTCTAATTTAAACCAAGAAATGAATTCCGTAATGTCTGCCCCCACGACAAAAACATCTTTGGCACTGCTAAAGATTAGCCCTTTCACATCGTCTGTATGCTTTAAAGCATCAATGGCTTGTCCTAGCTCACCGAGTGTGAGGCTATTAAATTTGTTTACCGACTCTCCGGCAAGATCGAGAGTGACCGTTGCCACTCCAACATCATCGATCGTTACTTTGATGGCTTGTCCTTCAAAGATCATTCTGGCCTCCACTTGTTTTTATTATGATTGCGGTGCTCAGCACCGCTACCAGTTTGCAATAATTAAAATCTTATTTGGTCTTGTGTTCGATAGCTGCTGCGCTTGTTAAATACAAGTTACAGGCTTTTTTCTAGCTCTGGCACGGCCTCGAACAAGTCTGCTACTAAACCATAGTCCGCCACTTGGAAGATTGGCGCATCTTCGTCTTTGTTGATGGCTACAATCACCTTAGAGTCTTTCATACCCGCCAAATGCTGAATCGCACCGGAAATACCCACTGCAATGTAGAGCTCAGGTGCTACAGTTTTACCGGTTTGGCCTACTTGAAGATCATTCGGCACAAAGCCCGCATCCACAGCCGCACGAGAAGCACCAATGGCGGCGCCAAGCTTATCGGCGACCCCGTCCAAAATCTGGAAGTTCTCACCACTGCCCATACCACGGCCACCTGACACAATCACCTTCGCTGCGGTCAGCTCTGGGCGATCAGATTGAGCCAATTGCTCACCCACAAAACGGCTACGATCCGCGTTAATTACGCTGTTAACCGCTTCGATCTGACCATTACCACCTTCTGCAACGGCGGCATCAAAGCCTGTTGAGCGAACCGTCATAACTTTGGTTGCATCTGTTGATTTCACTGTCGCAATGGCATTGCCAGCGTAGATAGGTCGAACAAAGGTGTCCTCAGCTTCAACTTTAATCACATCGGAAAGCTGTGCTACATCAAGCAAAGCGGCGACACGTGGCAGTACGTTTTTACCTGTGGTGGTCGCTGGTGCCAAGATATGGCTATAAGCTGGGGCTAACTCCACGACTAGTTTGGAAACATTCTCTGCCAATTGGTGCTCATAGGCCGCGTTGTTTGCCACTAAGACTTTGGCAACCCCCACAACGTTAGCGCCTTGCTCGGCTACTGAGGCACAATCCGCTCCAACTACCAATAAGTGGACGTCACTACCTATTTGGCTTGCCGCTGTGATGGTATTTAGGGAAGCACCTTTAAGAGATTGATTGTCGTGTTCAGCAATTACTAAAATACTCATGACACCACCTTCGCTTCATTTTTCAATTTTTCGACAAGTTCGCTAACCGATCCAACTTTAACCCCGCCCGCTCTTTGTGCTGGCGGCGTTACTGAAACAACACTGACATTTGAGCTCACTTCAATGCCTAGATCCGCGGCTGTTTTTACATCCAGTGGCTTACGTTTAGCTTTCATAATGTTTGGCAAGGAAGCAAAGCGAGGCTCGTTCAAACGTAAATCCGTAGTGACCACGGCGGGCAGTGTGATCATAAGGGTCTGTAGACCACCATCGATTTCGCGAGTGACTTTGCCTTCACCATTTTCAATAATCACTTCAGAAGCAAAGGTCGCTTGCGGGTAATCTAATAGTGCCGCCAGCATTTGGCCGGTTTGGTTGTTATCGGAATCGATGGCTTGTTTCCCCATGATGATCAGCTCTGGTGCTTCTTGTTCAGCGACTTTTGCTAACAGTTTGGCAACCACAAGGGAATCTAGGTGATCTTCTGTTTCCACTTGAATGGCGCGGTCTGCCCCTAGAGCTAATGCAGTACGTAGGGTTTCTTGGCAAGCTTTGGAACCCACAGAAACCACCACGACTTCGCTGGCGACGCCTTTCTCTTTAAGGCGAATAGCCTCTTCAACGGCAATTTCGCAAAAAGGGTTCATGGACATTTTTGTGTTGGTTAGATCAACTGCCGTGTTATCGGCATTAACACGCACTTTGACGTTGTAATCAATAACGCGCTTTACGGATACTAAGATTTTCATAAGATCCTCATTATTATTCTTAAACGGGTCTTTAGTGAGTGAAGCACATGATGCTAAAGACGATGAATGAAAATTTGTATAGGACTTATACTAGTTCTTCAGGTTTTTTCATCAATAACAAAAAAACGCCAGTTAACTAACAAAAGCAATCAATTGAAAAACCACCAACGTTTTTTTTGTGATAAAAACGAAAAAGGCCCTTTCTTCTTAACAAAGAAAGGGCCTCTGGTTTTATGGCTCAGTTAGGCGGATTTACTACGGGAAAGGAAGCTCATAAAAGCTTGTCTGGCTTCGTCGGAACGTAGCCTGTCTTTAAAGATGCGCCCTTCTCTCATGAGCGCCATTTGCACATCATCCTGAGCACGATATTTCAGCAAGTCTTTACTCAGTGCCACCGCTTCAACCGGTAAGGACGCGATCTTCTGAGCATAAGAAAAAGCCATTTCATAGGCTTCGCCTGCTTCACACAAATGGTTCACCAAACGGAATTCGTGGGCCTCGGCAGCGCTTATGACTTCGCCTAACGCCAAAATTTCAAACGCCTTTTGATGACCCACTAATTGTGGCAACAAATGGCTGGAGGCCGCTTCAGGCACCAAACCAAGCTGTACAAAAGGAAACTGCAAACGTGCTTCACGGGAAGATAACACCATATCACAATGTAATAACATGGTGGCCCCGACCCCCACAGCGCGCCCTTCTACCCCAGCTATCAATGGTTTTTTGTAAGTCGTTATGGCCTGCAGAAAGGCCATGGTATGTTCCATTTTCTCTGGGGTTTGAGCAATATGAATAAATTCATTGATATCATTGCCCGATGAGAAATCCCCTCCTGCCCCATGAATTAACGTGGCTTTAATTTCACTATTGGATTGTGCCCGATGCAAAGCATCCGCTAAGGCTTGGTACATCTCTAAGGTAATGGCATTTTTCTTAGCGGGTCTATTCAAGCACAATATTTGTACATTGGATTCAATCGTTTCGGTAACAAATTCACTCATGAGGATTATCTCCATCCGGCAAACGAATGACTTGTTCGTCCACCAATTTTTGTACCATTGGGCCGTCTTGCGCCCAACCATGACAAGTATTCACTAACTTATTTAACGCCTTTGGTACTTGGCTTGGATATTTTTCACCAAGTGGCGCCCACATGGTTTGAAAAGCCGTGGTTGCCGCAACGGGCAACAGCTCTAAAACATGGGTGCAGCCTTGTTGGCCTGCAAAGTTCTCTTTTAACCAGCGATTCCACCCTGAGGTTATTCGCGAGCCAATTAGTTTACGAAAGTTAGGGGCTGCGTTACCGCAATTCGGAAAAGGGTAAGCAGACATAGTGACCGATACATCTTTGATCAAAAATGTATCGTCGAGGGTTAAGGTTAGGTGGATATCGTGAAAAGGGCTACCTTGGGGAAGCAAACGGTTGTTAAATTCTCTGCGAACATCATGAGCTTTTAGGTCTTTCATGCTCGCTTCAATGTCCCACAATCCGTCTTCCCTAAGGTAACCTTGGGTTTCTATATGACGTTGATGCAATAAGGTACGTTGGATCTTTGACACTTTCATCTCCTATGAGGAAAGTTAGGCTTAAGATCTTTCTTCCCGCAAAGCACGGCGTAACACTTTACCAACGTTGGTTTTAGGCAGTTCAGAACGCACTATAATGGCTTTAGGTATTTTGTAAGCCGCCAGTTTTTCCTTACAGAAACTTCTTACTTCATCTACGTTTATGCCTTCTGCCCCTTCTTTGAGCACCACAAAGGCTTTCACCGCTTCACCGGTTTTATCATCTTCTATGCCAATGGCAGCAGACTCTAAAACACTTGGGTGAGAAGACAAACAGTCCTCGATCTCTGTTGGGTAAACATTGAAGCCAGACACTATGATCATGTCTTTAGCTCGGTCCACTATTTCCAAGTAGCCATCGGGATGCTGCATGGCAATATCACCTGTGATCAAGAAGCCATCTTCCGTCATCACTTCCTGGGTGGCTTGTTCACGCTGCCAGTAGCCTTTCATGACTTGTGGGCCACGAACGCACAACATGCCAGACTCCCCTTGTGGAAGTGTGTTGCCCTCTTGGTCCTGAATTTTAATCTCTGTCATATCCACTGGAATACCAATGGTACCAATACGCTCTTGGCCAATAGGATTAAACGACACCACAGGGGAGGTCTCTGTTAATCCATAGCCTTCGACGACTTTGCATCCAGTGACGCTTTCCCACTCGTCGGCAGCGGCATGAGTTAATGGCATACCCCCTGAGCAGGTTAGCTTTAGATGGGAAAAATCTAGAGCGCGAAATTCTGGCTTATTACACAAGCCAACAAACAAGGTGTTTAACCCTACGAAGCCAGTAAATTGCCACTTTTTCAACTCTTTAACAAAACCCGGTAGGTCTCTTGGGTTTGGAATAAGGATCGAGTGAGCACCACGCTCTAGCAAGGTTAATCCATGAATCAAGAAGGCATAGATATGATACAGGGGTAACGGCGCAATATAGGTTTCTGTGGCTTCATCAACAATGGATGTCAACCTAGAACCTAACTGATACATATTGGAAATTAAGTTAGCATGGGTAAGCATTGCCCCTTTGGCAACGCCTGTGGTGCCGCCCGTGTATTGCAGAACAGCAATGTCTGAAGGTTTATTAACCGCACGTACAACACTCTTCCCAACGCCTTTAGCCAAGGCATCATTTAAAGAGATAGCTCTGGGAATATTAAAAGCAGGCACCATTTTCTTAACGTATTTGACAATACTGTTCACCAAAACCCGCTTCACTGGCGAGTGAAAGTCTGCAATTTCGGTCACAATGACATGCTTAATACTAGTTTTGGTAAGAATTTTTTCGACATTCGCCGCCATGTTCGCAAACACCACGAGGGCTTTTGCGCCAGAATCATTAAACTGGTGCTCAAGCTCTGTAGGGGTATATAGAGGGTTGGTGTTTACTACCACCATACCTGCTTTCATAGCGCCAAATAGCACCACAGGGTATTGAATGACATTTGGTAGCTGAATGGCGATACGATCCCCAGGGATCAAATCCGTATGATGCTGTAAATACGCTGCAAACTGGTCAGATTTCTCATTCAGCTCAGCATAGGTGATGGTGCGTCCAACACTGGTAAAAGCAGGCAAGCTAGCGAACTTACCCTGAGCGCGATCAAGCACTTGAGTGACGCATTGATAGTTATTTGGATTTAGAGACTCAGGCACAAAACGCCCATGGTCTCGTTCTCTACCATCGGTCGTTGCTGAAATAGTCGTCATGTAAAAACTCCATTTGTTTTTGTTATTTAGGAGAACAAAACAATGATACAAAATGCCCAATAACCTAGGCTATTGGGCGGATAAAGCTTAAAAAATTTCGTTTTCTACAGTGGGAAAATTTGCGTTAACTTTGTTGCCAACATGATATCGCCATCTGCGCGAATCTTACCTTGCATGAAAGCCGCCATGCCATCTAGGGAGCCATCCATCACAGCATTAAGCGTGTCTAGGTCCATTTCAAGGGTTACGGTTGGGTCATCATGTTCTCCTTCCCCCATTTCACACTTACCCTCGTCAATATTCAAGAAATATGTGCCGTTATCTTCAATTTCAAATTGAAAAACCGCCTCCATATCATCCACTTCGCCTGCATCAAAACGACCTAACATTGCTTCAAATACTGATTTTGCATCACTCATACTTTTTCTCTCTTTATTATTTTAGCTGGCACTCTACTGAGTGCCAAAATTGATCGTTGGATTAATAATTAAGCATTAAGGAAAAGAAAGTTATCTTCTTCCATCGCCAACAGGTTTTCTGAACCGGATAACATTGCGGCTACGTGGGCTTTGGTACGTGGCAAAAGGCGCTCATAGTAGAAAGTCGCCGTTTGTAACTTAGCGGTATAAAAGCCCACTTCGTCTGTACCTTGGTCGAGTTTTTGTTGTGCTGTAAGCGCCATACGAGCCCAGAAATAAGCCAATACCACATAGCCTGAGAACATCAGGTAATCGACAGAGGCAGCACCCACTTCTTCTTTGTTGCGCATGGCTTTCATACCGATCTTCATGGTGACATCACCCCATTCACCGTTCAGTTTGTCGAGGGCACTTAAATAAGGCTTCATGGCCTTATTACCTTTGTGCTCTTTACAGAACTTATGAATGATCTTAGTGAAACGACGCAAGGTAGCCCCTTGGGTCATCAACACTTTACGACCGAGTAAGTCTAGGGCTTGAATGCCTGTAGTACCTTCGTACAACATGGAAATACGGCAATCTCGTACGTTTTGCTCCATACCCCATTCGGCGATAAAGCCGTGGCCACCAAACACTTGTAAACCTTGGTTGGCAGATTCAAAGCCTGTTTCGGTTAAGAAAGCCTTTGCAATGGGGGTGAGTAACGACATTAGCTCATCGGCTTCGGTTTTTTCGTCCGCTGTGCCTTTTTTCGTTGTGTCCACCAGCATTGAGCAATAGTGGATTAACGCTCGACCACCTTCAGCAAAGGCTTTTTGTGTCAGCAGCATGCGGCGCACATCGGGATGAACAATAATTGGATCTGCGGCTTTTTCTGGGGCTTTAGGGCCTGACAAAGCACGCATTTGTAAACGATCTTTGGCGTAGGCTACAGAGTTTTGTAACGCCCATTCTGCATGAGCAAGGCCCTGCATTGCTGTACCAATACGAGCAGTGTTCATGAAGGTGAACATGCAGTTTAAACCACGGTTCGCCTCACCAATCAGATACCCTTTGGCACCGTCAAAATTCATCACACAAGTGGCATTACCGTGAATGCCCATTTTATGCTCGATAGAACCACAAGAAACTTGATTGCGATCTGCGACGTCTCCTGCACCGTCTACGTTGTGTTTTGGCACAATAAACAGAGAAATACCCTTGGTGCCAGCAGGTGCCTCAGGAAGACGTGCCAATACGATATGAACAATATTGTCAGCCATGTCATGTTCACCCGCTGAAATAAAGATCTTAGTACCGCTAATAGCATAGCTGCCGTCTTCTTGAGGCTCGGCTTTGGTTTTCAGCATGCCAAGGTCCGTACCACAATGAGGTTCTGTTAGACACATGGTGCCCGTCCATTCCCCTGATACAAGCTTGGTCAGATAAGTTTGTTTCTGTTCATCGGTACCGTGTAGTTCAATGGTATTCATTGCCCCATGGCTAAGGCCTGGGTACATGCCCCAAGACCAATTTGAAGTCGCGATCATTTCTGTGACCATCATGCCTAAGGATTCAGGCAAGCCTTGTCCACCAACTTCTTCAGGATGCGACAAGGAAGGCCAACCACCTTCTACATACTGCTGATACGCTTCTTTAAAGCCTTCTGGCGTGGTGACAACGCCATCTTTGAATTGACAGCCTTGTTCATCACCAACACGGTTGAGGGGGGATAATACTCGCTCAGCAAACTTTGCACCTTCTTCGAGTATGGCTGACACCATATCGGGAGTTGCCTCTTCAGCACCGGGTAGTTTTGCATAATGACCGTAGACATCTAGAACTTCTTCAGTCACAAATTTAATGTCTCGTAAGGGCGCTTTGTATTCAGGCATGACCTTGACCTCTTATTGTTTTTATCTCGACCGGTTTCAGTACAGAAACCCTCTTTGTGCTAGAAAGGTTCGGTCAAAAGAGGTTTTTGCTCAATAACAAAACGAAGCAAGATTAGTGACAAAATTCACCAGTGGCGGATTTTGTCACTTACTAGAGGGGAAATTAAATAACCTTAACAAGGCTAGAATGCATGATATTAGAGCGCATTTATTTTGAGGCTATGCTCCCATGAAGCCTGAGATAAGCCAATGATTTCAAGACGACTTTCCATGGACCAAGTACCCACATGGGTTTGCAATTGCCCGTCTGCACCATTAACAAATAAAGCCTCACCGGTTTGCAAACAAAATACACCTTTGAGTCGATAAACACCTTTTAGAGCCAAACTTTCAGTCAATAACTGAATGAGGAACGCTTGCTTAAAGCTCGTTTGTGCAGGCCACTGCCAGCCCATAACTGCCATGGTGTCTTGTTGTTTACGATAATGACGGACGCCATTATCTAATACAGCAGATTTAGTACCTTGCGTAGAATGATGTTCATGATGATGGTGATGGTGCTCACCATGATCATGATTGTGGTTACTATGGCTGCCGTGGTCGTGGCTGTTATGACTATCCATCACAGCTAAACCATTGGTGGGCGTGTCTTTTAGCCCTATATCTAACCACTGATGTGTCGGTAGCTGACGATCAATCCATTGGGTACTATTTTCTTCGTTCAACTCCCCTACTAACGCCTTAAGAGCTTGCTGATCAGCCGAACTATATGCCTCTTCGTGACTGGGAATAATGCCGTCGGCTATGGCGAGTTGATCACGGAATATTTCATGTTGAAGATAACGTGAGTCCGATAATTTGCGAGCATCCAATACACAGAAAACCCCCGTTACGGCAAGTACCTGTTGGTAATATTCTGAACGAAGTTTTGCTAATATTTGTTTAGGGTGCCCTAACCCAGAAGGCTCTATCAAAATTCTATCAGGGTTAACCTGACGGATTAACTGGTTCAAGCCTTGCTCAAATGCCGCAGAGGTGACACAGCAGACACACCCGCCCGCCACCTCTTTAATGGCGACGGCTGAATTTTCACCTAATGCAGAGCCGAGTAACGCGCTATCCAAGCCAATATCACCAAATTCATTCAATAATACCGCCCATTTTTCATAGGGCGGCGCTTGTGCAATTAATTGATGAATTAAGGTAGTTTTACCGGCTCCTAAGAAGCCTGTAATGATCGAAACTTTGATGCCTTGATAACGCATTATGACCTTCCAAAATTATGACAATGAACTCCATGTACCTCTAAAAGGAATAAGCCAGCGTAAGGCTAGTAACCGCGTCGGTTCTTTCAAAGCCTTCTTCTACCTCACTATTGTGGGTGATACTGTAAGCTGCTTTCATGGATAAATCGTCGCGTATATTAGCACTTAAAGCGGTTTCGGATTTAGATAATGTATTTTTATCTTTCTCTAATGCTGCGTCACTACTGATCACTTGCGTAAATTTCGCTCGACGACTGAGTCGGTATTCATATTTAGCCTCCATACGCACAATAGCAACACGATCTTTCTCGCCATCATCCGTTCTGTTAAAGGAAAAACCAGGGCCTACGCTGTAGTCTAGGAAAGATTTTTTATCGCCAAAAACCCGCCCAGAGTAACCCACAGAAACGGTACTTTGGTAATCGTACCCACTTAATCTATCGTCTGTGTAAGAGCCGTATACAAATAAGGAGGTGTGCTCTTCGCTGAGTTTGTAATCACTTTGTGCGGACACAAATAACTTCTTAGCGGTGTCTTCACTAACGCCATTGTATTCACTTTCGCGATAGAGAGTGTCTAGTAAATATTCATTCTTCCACTCTTCTAAGTCTTGCTTGATGGTGGCTTTGGCTTTTAACGCGGTGCTGTCCGTATTACCAGAGGTGGCGATCACCCCTAATTCTAATTCTGTGCTCATTGGATCGAGCTTTTTATGGGGTTTTGCAAACGCCGCAAGTGGAATGGCGGATATAAGGCTAACAAGGGTAATAGTCTTGAAAAGGTACATTGAAATACGTTCCATTTGTCCGATGTATTTTTAGCTGACAAAAGGAAGACCTTGTTAAAAATAAGGCGCCATAAGAATACGGCGTATGATTGATTGTCTCCCTAAGCTGTCACCAGGCTAAGAAGACATTTTCACATTGAATGCCGCCTATCACAGTCAGCATTCAGTTTATGAACTGCAAACATCGTGATAAAAACGCGCACTCTTTATCGCGGCTTAGGTACCTTGACGTTATTGTTACTATCTTTACTCTTTATAATCCATTCATCACCAGCTTGAGCACGGCTAGACTTTGCTAAACGGTCATAAAGCAATACATTGACGGATGCGGCGAGGTTCATACAACCGACCGTTGGCACAAAGACCACATGATCGGACTGATTAACGATTTGTTGAGAAATGGTGCCATCTTCGGGGCCGAAGATATAAAGCGCTTTGTCTGGGTGTTCAAAGGCCGGCAAAGGCGTCGCCCCTTGGATCAGGTCCACACAGACAATGGCAACATCCTCTGCTACAGCATCAATAAAGCTTTGCGCGTCCAGACTGTCGATATGCAACAAAGGGATATTGGTGTGAGCCTTTTTAGTGTCTGTGGCCATTTTCGTGGCGCGGTCATAACGAGTTCCTGAATACAGCACTTGATCTGCCTGATAGCAGCCAGCGGCTCGCATTACAGCTCCAACATTGGTGGTACTTTTAGGGTTGGTTAGGCCTATTATGACCTGCTCATTACCAGAGGTGTCACTCATTTACTTTTCCAGATTCTTGCCACGGCTCGGTCAGACCCTAACCAACCAACAATTTCACACACCAAACCTGTCACAAAAAAAACCGCAATAGGAATCAGTCCTCCAAGTTCACCTGTACTCAAGGTAAAGTGTGCTGAAATACTGGCAATTAAAATACATAGCAAACCTAACACGATGAGGATTTTGCGGTGGGATGGGCGATATACATAGTCCCCTTGACCCGATTCAAAAGGCTGTAAAATCGGCGCGCATAACTTTCTTAGTAAGGGCTTCATATATACCTGCATTGTTGCTCAAAAAGACCCTCATAATACGTTATTTCATGCCGCTAAAACAGCTCCCTTAGGCATCTAGCGGTAAGCTCAGTTTCACTAATAAACCTCCTAGCTCACTCGGGCTGGCGACTATGGTGCCATTGTGCTGGCGAATCGCATTTTCCGTAATAGCAAGACCTAAACCTGTGCCACCACTGTTGCGATCACGAGCGGTTGAAACTCGATAAAAGGGTCTAAAAATCGCTTCAAGCTCCGACTCAGGCACTCCTTCACCGTTGTCTTCTACGAGCACTTCTAGTTTGTTCGCGACTACCTGCATGGTGACTTTAATTTGGTCCTTACCATAATAAATAGCGTTACGAACTAAGTTGTCCAAAGCGCTCATCAACAGTTGCGGATGACAGGCAATGGTTCGATCTGGAATATCATTGTAGGTAAGACTTTTACCCATTTGCTCGGCCTCAAATTGTGAGTCTTCCAACAAAGACTCCCAAAGGCTACTTAGAGGCTGTATTTCATGATGAAGGTGACTGTCTACCTGCATTCGAGACAGTTCCAGAAGCTTGCCTATCATTTGTTCAAGGCGTTGTGCTTCTGTGTCGATGCGAATCAACTCCTGACTTTCACCTTGTTTTCTCGAGGCTAAAGACTGTGCCATTCTTAATCGAGTTAAGGGAGATCGGAGTTCATGGGAAATATCAGAGAGCAACCTTTGCTGGCGACCTATCATTTGATTCACTGCTTCAACCATCTGATTAAAGCTAGCTCCAGCTTGACGAAATTCCGATGAGCCTTTTTCTAACATGGGGTCCATTTTAAACTCCCCTCGAGACACCCGCTGGGCGGCCAGCTCTAGACGTCTCGCTGGCTGACTTAGCGCCCAAGCCAACCAAAGCAACAAGGGTGTACTAACCAACATCACCAGCAACAGCAGCTGGAAGGGTTTTTCAAACAGCTGAATCAAGAAATAAAAAGTGCCATGATGCTTGCGCCCTGCGTAAAACAGAAAATCTTGACCTGCCAAATGAATCGGTACTGGCCCCATTAGCATAAATTTGCCATACAATTTTTGCTGTGGGTGATCATGGCTTTCGATGGTGGTGGCAAAGTTGCGCATCGCCTTATAAGACTGATCTTTATATCTTGGGGCGCCTAAAATGTCTCCCTCAAAGTTTGTGATGAAAAAGCGGGGGCGTTCGTTGTCGTAATTACGTTTTTCCGAGCCGTTGCGTTTCGATGGTTTGTTAAACCAATCGTGAATAGAAGCTAGATTGTTTTCACCCTCGAAGCGGCGCTCAATCTGGCCGCGCATACCTTCCAGCTCATGAAGTTGACCCGGCGATATGTCCTTGGCTTTACGAGGGTCGATATGCGCCATAAGCATTACAGCCAATAGCACTAGAAAAATGGTAAACCAGAAGATAGCGAAAATTCGCCCATACAAACTGGTGATTTTTGGAAACCGCATTACTCACCCTCAACAAATAAATAACCACGACCCCGTAAGGTTTTGATACGTGGTTTGCCATCTGGCCATTCAGGTAGTTTTTTTCTTAAATTGGAAACATGCATATCGACCGCACGATCAAAGGCCGCCAAGCGTTTACCTAATACATCCAAACTCAGCACTTCTTTTGTGATCACTTGACCAACGTTTAATAAGAAATGATGCAACAAGGCGAATTCTGTACTGGTTAACTCTAATAAAGTGTCATTGCAGTAAGCTTCCAATTTACCGGGGTACAAACGTAGGTCTTGATACTTCAGGCAATCTCCCTTGTCTGCAGGCTTTTCTTTTAAGACTTCTTTTTGCAGCTGAGAGCGGCGCAGAATGGCTCGAATTCTGGCAATCAGTTCCCGATCACTAAAGGGTTTAGGCAAATAGTCATCCGCGCCAAGCTCTAAACCAATCACTCTGTCTATCTCTTCACCCTTGGCCGTTAGCATTAATACTGGTGACACCCAGGATTCACGAAGCTTCTTCAAGGTATCGAAACCATTAAGTTTAGGCATCATGACATCAAGTAAGACGAGATCAATCGCTTCATTCATCATGGCAAGGCCCATTTCGCCATCGCTTGCGGTAGAAATATCAAAGCCCTCGAAATCCAATACTTCCCTAAGCAAGTCGGTTAATTCTGTATCGTCATCAATAATTAAAATGTGGGACATTCGCTACCTCGCGAGCTAAAAACCATGGTTTAACGCTATCTTTAGAAACATTTTACTAAGAAAAACTGAAGGCTGTCATAGCTTTACGTTACTTTACTTTGCGCAGACATCATTTTACCAAGCAATCGCTATTCTACTCCCATACCAAGTAAGCACAGATGTTTACTTTCTATCAATGCAACACAAACTCAATAGGAATATCAGTATGAAGATTTCAAAGAAAATTTTACTTGCAGCAGTCGTTCTTCCTTTAACCTTTGGATCCATGAGTGTTTTGGCAGATGGTGGTAAAGGACACAAGGGTCGTGACAACGGTCCAAAAATTGGTCTTGATATGCAACTTATAAAAAAACTCGATTTGACAGAAGAACAAAAAATCGAGTTAAAAGAGCTTCGTAAAGCGTCAAAAGAAGAGCGTAAAGAGGCCCGTGATGCTCGCCCTAAAGGCCCTAGTGAAGCAATGAAACAGCAACATAAAGCGGTTACAGACTTGTTATTAGCCGATACCTTTGACCAATCGAAAGCAAATACTATCGCTCTAGAAATGGCAACGCATCAAGCCGAGCGCCAAGTTAAAATGTTAGAGAAACAGCACCAGATTCTTAGCATCTTGACCCCAGAACAAAAACAGAAATTGCTTGAACTACAACAAGAGCGTGCTGAAAAGCGCGCAGAAAGAATGCAAAAACACATGGAAGAATAAGCGTTTTAGCTTCCTTAATCCTTGTTATCTAGGCACTTCCTTTGGAAGTGCCTTTTTTATGCCAGTTTAAATTCAAGGAAAACTTTCGTTATGTTTTAAAAAGTCGTTACAATGCCTGAATTTAGTTTTATTAACTTAGTAAGGTGAACCCTGTGTCTTTTAAAGAAAAACTCCAAGCCGCTCACGCAGAGCTTGAAGAGCGTAAAGTCTGGCGCTCAAACTATTTACCCCCTATGTTCAGTTTATTGCGAGTCATTGGTATCAAGGTACCGCCACCATATTATTTAAACTTCCATCTCAATGTGCTGATCGCGTTTATCTACCTAACCAGCATCATGCTGATCGTGTTCAGTTTAGGGCAGGATGCCACGATTCAAGCAGCATTTGATAAATCTGTGGTATGGGGATTTGCTTACGGGGTGTTTATGGCGATTTTCTATAAAATTCGTAGCCGAAAACTACAGTTAACCCCTTGGTCATCCTTGTAATATTTCCAACAAAAAAAGCTACGCCTAGGCGTAGCTTTTTAATCTATCGAACGGACTAATCTAAGTCAGTTAGGCAATTTTTGTTAACCAATTGTGTTTATCTTCTGCTTTGCCCCATTGGATATCATTAAGTGCTTGACGCAACTTATCGGTAATCGGGCCAGGCTCACCACTGCCAACTTGATATTCTTTCCCTTCGTGGATGAAAGTCCCTACAGAAGTTAATACAGCAGCCGTACCAGAAAGGGCCGCTTCAACATTGGGTTTAGCCGCACGCTCAAGTAACTCTGTAACGGTAAGGTCACGCTCTGTTACTGTCATGCCTAGATCCGCCGCAAGGGTCAAAATAGACGAACGCGTCACACCGTGTAGGAAGCTAGTGTCTAAACCTTTAGTGATAATTTCGTTGCCGTCAATCAGCAAGAAGTTAGCCGCGCCAGTTTCTTGAACATCGCCATTAGGGCAGAACAAGATTTGGTCTGCTTGTACTTCTTCTTTCGCTTGAGTAATGGGGCCAAGAGCACTGGCATAGTTACCACCACTTTTGATCATCCCCATGTGCGGTGCACAGCGCATGCCTGTCTCATCCAATAGTATACGCAAAGCCTTTGCACCACCGGTGAAATAGTCGCCAACTGGTGACAACAAAACATACAACATAGAGCTAACAGAAGGCGTTGCGGCTTTACCAATAGCGGCTTCTGTACCAATGTGGGTAGGACGAATGTACATAGACCCAGGTGGCTCAGGCACATCACTGGCATATTCAGCAACGGCTTGCTTGATCATTTCCGCCACTTGCTCTGCATCAACGGTTGGCAGTGACAACAAACGGCTACTTTGTGCAAAACGTTTAATGTTCTGATCCATACGGAACACATGGACACTTCCATCTGCGTGGCGAAACGCTTTCAAACCTTCAAAACAAGTACTTGAGTAATGTAACACGTGAGCACCAGGGTGCATCTGAATACTATCAGCCGATACCAGCTCTGCTTTACTCCAAAGATTGTTTTCAAATGTTGCTAATGCCATCTTAGGCATAAACACGCTACCAAAAGCCGCCATTATTGTTCCCTTATCGTAAATTATTTTGAAATTAACCAGACCATTTAGCCCTGCAACGAACAGCGAGACTGTTCCGCACCAGACCATTATTCGACTTAAAAACGATCATTTGCTTGGACAAGCAAATTTGGAGAATTAGATCGAACACTGTCACCCAGATAAAAGGTGATTTAATAACAGATGATATTACCCGCTCCCTCTATTGTGCTCAATAACCTTGAGCTAAAAATCCCTAGAGGAAAACAAAACTACACTATCACCGCCGTTATTTTTCGCTAAATACATGGCTTGATCAGAATACTGCACTAAATCTAGCGGGTGATTCCCATGCTCAGGATAAGAGGCAACGCCAATACTGGCAAAAACCTGCAAACTTAGCCCGTCAATTTCGAAAGGCTTAGCAATGACTGCGCGTAGTTTTTCAGCTATGCTCTGCACATTTTTTGCGTTGTGGGTTTTGTTAAAGACCAGCAAAAATTCATCCCCACCTAAGCGCCCTACCGTGTCGGACTTGCGAACACTCTTCTTCAGGCGTTTGGCGATGCCTTGCAATAATTTATCGCCAATACCATGACCCTGTTGGTCATTGATTTCTTTGAAGCCATCGATATCTATGAACATCACTGCAAGGGAAGATTGCTCCCGCTCAGCAAGACTTAAAGCAGACTGCAATCTATCTAGAATAAGGGTTCGATTAGGAAGATCCGTGAGGGCGTCATGGCCAGCTGCATAAAGGAGTTTTTTCTCCATTTGCTTACGCTCAGTTATATCATGAGCCACCGCAATGCGTACTTGATGTTTCTCTGACCAACGGGCTGACCACAACACATCCACCACCTGTCCATCTTTACGCACCCAGCGATTTTCAAAGCGCGGCATTGTCTCCCCATCAATAATGCTGCTTACCTTATTGAGGGTCTTATCCACGTCTTTTGGATAAACCAGATTTACCATAGGTTTGCCGATAATTTCGTCTGGGCGATAGCCAAACATTTTCTCAAAGGCAGCACTAACAAATACAAAGCGTCCTTGTCGATCAACGACACAAACCGCATCGAGCATGAGTTCTAACACATCAGCTAAATCAATGGTTACTTGTTTATTATCCATAACGTCCCCTAGCTGCGTTGCTAATCAGCAACGGAAGATACTTGCGGGTGTCTTATTGTGAAGGCTCGATGGTCAGTCAAAACACGGTTCTCAAAAGATAAATACCACTGGCACTGAGCAGAAGGTTGATGAAGATCATTAGATAATGCAGTCTACGAAAGCGCTTTTTACTGACCTTATGACGAAACAACTTCTGGGAAAGCATAGCCCCCGGCCATCCGCCAAGTAAAGATAAAAGATGCAATTTGAATTCTGAAACCCGCCAATGACCACGCTTTGCGGCCATTTTATTTAGGGAAGGTGCGATTAAGTCTTCTGAACTTCAGTCTTATCAGAGAAACGGTCTATCAAGGCAAGAGTGAGCAGGAATGTTAATACCTTTCAATCACTCTTAACACAGAGAGGCCGCTTCTCTGAAAGACCCGAAGGGCGTGGGCTAAACACTTTTTATTCTTTGTTAATCTTCTTGCCAATATGTTCATATTGGACTTCAAAGCTTGCCTCGAATAATAAAGGTTTGTCCACACGCTGAAGCCAGTGGACTTGCTCGTACCTTCCCTAGTCCATAGCACACTAGGGTATAGCTATTTAGCACGATCAGGTAAGTGTAAAAATACACCATAAGATGTCGCCCAAAATTGTGGTGACAAGCCAATAGTTGACTTCATTACAATAAAAAAAGGGTGTGGTAACTCACCAACACCCTCATTAAATCAGAGACTTAGCGGAATTTACTCGCCGATGTGCCAGCCATTAGTAATGGGGTAACGGCGGTCACGGCCAAAGCCACGAGCGCTAATACGGACACCTGTGGGGGCTTGACGACGTTTATATTCGTTCACATCCACAAGGCGTAATACACGATAGACGGTATCACGATCGAATTTTTTACTCGCCAAAATTGCTTCCGCACTCATATCTTGCTCAATATACATATGTAATATTTCATCTAGGATATCGTAGCTAGGCAAAGAGTCTTCGTCTTTTTGGTCTGGGGCGAGCTCCGCTGAAGGTGGTCTAACTATTACGCGCTCAGGAATCACATAACCTAAACTGTTGCGGTAACGGCACAATTTGAAAACCAATGTTTTAAAGACATCTTTTAGTACGGAATAGCCGCCAACCATGTCACCGTACAAGGTGGCATAACCCACTGCCATTTCGCTTTTATTGCCTGTGGTCAATACCATGTAGCCCTTTTTATTAGAAATGGCCATTAAGGTAACGCCTCGTGTACGGGCTTGTAAGTTTTCTTCCGTCGTGTCTTTAGCAAACCCTTCAAACTCTGGCGCTAACACATCACTAAACGCAGTCACCATGGATTCAATAGGCAACACACTGTATTTCACCCCTAGTAAATTGGCTTCTTCTTCCGCATCTTCCAAGCTCATAGAAGAGGTATAAGTGTAAGGCATCATGATCGCTTGCACGCGATCCGCACCGATAGCATCAACCGCTACCGCTAACGATAAGGCGGAATCAATACCACCACTTAGCCCCAAAACTATGCCTTTGAAACGGTTTTTCTCGATGTAGTCACGAAGCCCCAAGACCATTGCTTGATAGACGCTTGCTTCCACATTAAGGGAAGGTGCAATTTCACCCGCAACGGGCTCTACCTTATTGTTTTGTTCTTCGCTGACTATCATGTCCACGCAATACAAACCGGCTTTAAACCAAGGAGCTTGACGTACTTTATGGCCTTTCGCGTTCACCACAAAGGAGCCGCCTTCATAGACCAGTTCATCCTGCGCGCCCATGTAGTTAACATAGACAATGGGCAAATTGATCTCTGTGGCTCTTTTATGCAACAAGGCTTCACGCTCGCCCATTTTTTCCACATGGAAAGGCGAAGCATTGAGATTAAGAATAAGCTCCGCCCCTGCTTGCTTGGCTTGAGCAGAAGGCTCTGGGTGCCAAATATCTTCACAGATACTCAAACCCACTTTGACCCCTTTTACCTCCACAATACAGGCTTGGTTACCCTCGCTGAAATAACGTTTATCATCAAATACGAGGAAATTAGGCAACTTCTGCTTGGCATATTCTCCAAGCATCTTACCTTGATGGATAACGCAGGCGCAGTTGAATAGCTCACCATCAATACGACGAGGGTAGCCCACCACAAGATAGATGTTTTTTACTTCTTCCAGCAAACGCTGTAACGCCGATTCAATTCGCGTGTCCAAACTTGGGCGCAGAAGTAAGTCTTCAGGTGGATAGCCGGTCAGGGTCAGCTCAGGGAAAACAATCACATCCGCGTGTTGCTCATCACGGGCTTTGATGGCCTCATCAATCACCGCTTGTGTGTTTTTGGTAATATCGCCAACTAGCATATCCAGTTGCGCCATAGCTATTCTTAATGTCATACGTTTGCTATCTCATAAACTCTGTTAGAATATGCCTTTATTGTCGTGGAATTACCCAACCAAGGTAAAGTGTATGATCGTACGTTTAATCGTTTTTATTGCTATTTTCTTCATTGGCTGGTGGTTATACCGCCAATTTGTCAACGCAAAGACCAATAACGCACCCTCTACACAGAAAAAATCGTCTGCGAAGGCTAAAAAAGACGAGCAAGAAAACATGGTGCGCTGCACTCAATGCCAAGCGTTCACCCCCACCTCCCATGCTGTCCATGACCAAGACGCCAAGCCTTTTTGTTGTGCTGAGCACTTAAAGGATTACCATAAGCAATAAGTTACTCTTGCTGAGCGACCCAACCATGACTCAGCAACACCTGCTCTCGCCACCACCAGCAATGAAAGATATGTTGGTTTAGGCTGGCACACAAACGATGAAACTGCCCTCCTTGGGCATTTTGCCACTGGGACCATTGGTACCAGACTTGAAAGTTGTTGTTAGCCCAGCGCCTCAGATTCCCACTGTTTTCTTCAGTCAGTTCACAAAAGCCAACACAAAGACTCGACTGAGCGAGACTAAAATTCGGCTGTTGCACATATTGCGCTTTAAAGGCCTTGGGGATGTGGGATGAAGCTTGGGCTTGCTGTAAGGTTTGGCGCCATTTCCAATCGGCCAATAAACTTTTCTGAAAATATACCGAGAAACTTCCTGCCGCCAATAGCAGGATTAAAATGGGCAACGAAATCCAACCCTGTTGTGCGTTATTTATGTGCCGCTGCATTGTCACCCTCCTTGAATAGGAATGATACGCTTACCGACATTCGTACAAGGGGGTTGATAAGACCATATTTCCCCCCGCATGGTTTGATAAGTGGTTTCCAGTAGTAAATCACTCACACAGTTTGGCAGCCGATACATAAATTCCACCCAAATAGCCTTTACTTGATTAAGGGCATACTCGCCACGGCGAGTGTCTATGCTATCCACCAAACCATCCTGGTTGGTGTCTAACAGGGGGTAAATGGCCATTCGTTCTAGACCTGCCCACAATTCCAGTGAACGTCCACTGATACTCGGAGTTCGCCACAAAGCCAACGCGCCATTTTTGCCATCAGCCACATACCAATAAAAAGCTTGCTCACTTTCTAGAATACCACTTTGCCCAATGCCATCTTGGCTGGCTAAACTCACCACCATGCCTTGAGAATTAACACTGGTAATGCTGGCGGAATAACGCCCTTCACAGCTGGTGAAGGTCACTGAGTCACCCAACTTCCAATCACAGGCATCAACAAGATGTGTTTGCTGACTGCGGGCAGTCATGGTGAAGCGACAAAGCCCATAATCTATCCCCCCAAGCCAATCGGATGCTTTATCAAGAGCGCGCCGTTTGAGTTTTAGAGGGATAACCTCGCTGGATTGAATGGTTAGGGTTTGCGAAGGAGGCAAGCAGCCCACAGGCACTAACCTAGACCACTGGGCTTTAAGGTGGTCGATCAGAGCATTTTCCACCTTCTGTGCTAACAAATATTGACTGGTGCGCAGCTGCTGTTCATTTAATCGTGACACCGCGCTGATCAAAAAAGGCATCACGAGACTGACCACGAAGCAGGCAACCAATAGCTCCATCAAGATACTACCTTTCGACGATAGCCGCTTTTGTATCATGGCGTGCTCTCCATTCCTGCGCCAACGCTTGTCGATTGCTGTGCCACGACAAACCAACGCTGAAAATCTGCGCCACTACAAAGACCACAATCTGGATACGAGGAGGTATCACGACTAGCAAGTTGATCAACATGAGACAGCCAGCTAGGTGACCCCATCAAGGAATTTATAAGCTCTATTTGCTCTTGCGTTTGTTCTTGCCAATCATTTGCTTGCAGTTGTGCCAAGCTTTGCCATTGCATCTGTTGCTGCTTTTGCAACATTACTAACACAATAGATAGCAAAGCCAAACAAAGCATGACTTCTAACAACATCCAGCCTTGTTGATTGCGCTTGCCCCTTTGAAATCTTGTCATCACACCGCTCCTGCCTTTTAGGAACAAGCCGTCACAGGCAAGGTTTCATCGAGATAAAAGCGACCACTTTGATTGACAATAATACGAGCCTGCCACTGCCCGATACAAAGTACAAAACTGCCGTTCTGATATGCAGACAAGCCATTGGCTTTAAACTCTATAAAGCTTTTTTGCGCAGGAAAGCCCTGCCAACGAACCAAGAGATTATCTGGGAACCTGCCCTGCTGGACGGGTGAAGAAGATAGTTGTGTTTCAAAGATTTGATAACCATAAGACCAATCACCTGAGCAATCTATCCCGCCACAAAGGAAGCTATTTTGCCCATTGACTATGGCCAACTGACGGGCTTGTACTAGCCCTGCAGAAAGGTTTTTTAAGCAGGCTTGCAAAGCACGTTTGTCAGCCAGACTGGCACTGAAGTCACGCACATGGGCAGAACCGATATAGGCCAGCAAGCTCAATATGGAGAGAACCACCATCACTTCAAAAAACGTAAAGCCTCGTTGATGCCCCATAAAACCTCCTTGTTTTATTTTGGCTTACTCTAGTTTTCTTGTGCTAGAGAATGCAGGTAGCGAAAAGCTCCCTTCAACGATAGAAGATCATTTTGCAGAAAACCAATTATTAATATGCTTTGCGATTTGACGTGGTTTTTGAAAAGGCAATGAATGGTCACAGGCGCTCATGACCACATGCTGCCAGCCCTCCATGGTTTCACTCAATCGGTCATAATGTTGCTGCAAATCCTGATGGCTTAGCTGGCCAGAAAACAGCAATACTTGCTCTGCACAGGCTAGCATGTCCGCTCTTAAGGTCGGTTTTTCCTGCATTTTTTCAACATAGTTAGTCACTGCATCCAAAGCATAAGCAAAACCAAAAGCGCGATGAGCCAGTCGAGATTGTGTCGTCGCTTCAGCAACTGGGTGCTTGCGTCGGTTAGGTGATACGCCATCCATGAATTGAGCAACGCCCAATTCCACATCCCCGGTTTCTCGTATTAACTTTGAGGCTTCACGGTATTTTAATCTCACCGTCATCAGGGTCGATAAATCTTCTCGGTCTAACGAGGCGGGTTCCAACAACGCCATTTTTCGAGGAGACTTACCTTGCAAAGTGAGGGTTTGATTCAAATGTAGGCCCACTAATCCCCCAAGGGAATAGCCAACCATATCAAACTCTTGCCAATTCAAATGCTCTAACAACGCCTTCACTTCGGCACTAAGTTGTTCAATCTGCACGGGCGCTTCTTCGCCATGCTCATGAAAACTCTCCCCCATTCCTTTCAAGTCAGGCACTAGCATCCAACGCCAAGGTGTCAAATACGGCACCATATCGCCATAGGTGATTTCACCCGCGACGCCTGCCCCATGCAGCAGTAAGCAACAGCTTTCGCTGGTGGCATTTGGGTTTTCATAAAGACGGTAAGCGAGACGAGCGTTCGGTAGAGAAAGAAAAAATACATCAGACACTTGTAATTATCCTGTGACAATCCCAATTAAGAGAATACAATCAATGGTTTTATATCGTCCGTAATGTTACTAGGTATTCATTCACAATGTCAGAAATTACCCTGATAAATTTCCCTTATCAGCCTTCACTGTTAAATTTTTTCTCCGCGTTACGGGATTTGCCCTACCCGGCATTACTCGACAGTAATCATCAAGATTTTTCTGATACCCGCTTTGATATCCTTGTCGCAGACCCTATAGCTCGCATTCATCCAGAGGTGTCTGCCAGCGCCATTACTTGGCATAAAGAACCGGTATTTTCGTTAGCATCTACAACTAACCCCATGGAGCTGTTGGATGAATTAATGAATGAGCTTTGCCAGCAGCATTGGGCGTTATCCGCCCCAAAAGAGCTGCCTTTCTGTGGTGGTTTATTGGGCTACTATGGTTACGAAAGCGGCCATTATGTTGAGCAATTACCCGATACTGTCATTCATGACATTAGCTTGGACACTCTTAGCATTGGCTTATATGGCTGGGCGGTGATTACCGACCATAAGAGTAAAACAACCCAATTAGTTGTCAGCCCACTGAGTGAAGAAGAAAATATTGCTAAGGTGAAACAGCGCCTTGCGCAAGCCGACAACTACAGTAAGCCAAGCCAAGAATTTCGCTTAACCGCGCCTTTTCAGTCCAATATGACCGAAGAGGACTATGCGAAGAAATTCAATCAAGTACAGGACTACATACATGCGGGTGACTGTTATCAGGTCAATTTAGCCCAGCGCTTTAGTAGCCAGTATCACGGAGACACCTTTAGTGCTTATCAGGCCCTACGCAAGGTTTGCCCAACACCTTTCTCGGCCTATTTAGAACTCGATACCGGGCAAAGCATTCTTAGCCATTCCCCTGAGCGCTTTTTATTATGTGACAGTGGCCGTATTGAATCCAAACCGATTAAGGGCACCATTGGCCGAGGCAAAACCCTAGAAGAAGACCAACATAACGCCCAAAGCCTAATGAACTCAGCCAAAGATCGTGCTGAAAACCTAATGATAGTGGATCTTTTGCGCAATGATTTAGGGCGCACATGTGAAACGGGCAGCATTAAAGTCCCGGCCTTGTTTGCCTTAGAAAGTTACGCCAATGTTCACCACTTGGTTTCCACCGTGGAAGGCCGCATAGACACTCCTGAAAAAGCCTTACAGACTTTCCAACAAAGCTTCCCTGGTGGCTCTATTACTGGGGCGCCTAAGATTCGCTCCATGCAGATCATTGATGAGTTAGAACCTCATCAGCGTTCTGTTTATTGTGGTTCCGTTGTTTACTTTAGTGCCAATGGTCAGATGGACTCTAGCATCACCATTCGAACTCTGGTGGCCGATCGCGGCAACCTACATTGTTGGGCAGGAGGTGGTCTGGTTGCAGACTCGACTTGTGAAAATGAATACCAAGAAACCTTTACCAAAGTGGGTAAATTAACACATACTCTAGAACAGGAATTTTTGAAGTAGGCTTTTTATATGTCTGACATAGATCAGTTTTTAAACGCTCCACCAATTATCACAGGTTTAGATGAAATTCGTGACGCATTAGACAAAGCTCCCTATGATCAGCCAATTCACAACCCAGATGAAGACATGTTTCCCGCCGGCTACAATCAAGATTATCGATCTGCTGCGGTCTTAATTCCCATCTGGCAAGACCCTGAAAATCAACAACTCTATGTGCTACTCACTCAAAGAGCATTGCACATGCGCAACCACCCAGGACAAATTGCTTTCCCAGGTGGCAAACACGATTCCGATGATACCAGCATACAGTACACCGCCCTGCGAGAAACCCTAGAAGAGGTCGGCCTTGCGCCAGACTGTTTTGACTTACTAGGAGAGCTGGGAGAATACTGTACTATCTCAGGTTTTTGCATTAAGCCTATCGTGGCAGAGATGACCCGTCGCAGTGAATTAAGCCTGTGTGAAGAAGAAGTTAAATCTGTCCATTGGGTGCCATTAAACTATTTATTGAATCCGCAGAATTATCGTTTTCGCACCAAGCAATTGGATAAACGCTCACGGGGCTACTTTGAAATAAAGTACCAAGACATTCATATTTGGGGGGTTACAGCAGGAATTTTATTTGGCCTTTATCAAACCTTAGCCAACCACATAAGAGCAAAACAATAATCACTCTCATCCATTGATTCTTCTAGCTTAGACAGAGATTAGTCATCTCCCTCTCGTCCCTATTTTCTATTATAAGGTTAGCGTGGATTCGTATTTTATTTCGGTGCCGCAACTTGCTATGGTAGCCCTAATTTAATTAAGAATTTGGTTTAGAATCTTATGTCATCATTCGACCTAGCAGCCTTTATCGAAAGTAATAAAGCCGATGAAGCGCAAAAAATCATACATAACGCCCTAAAACACTTTGATAATATCGCTATTTCTTTCAGTGGTGCTGAAGATGTGGTGCTAATTGATATGGCCATTAAAGCCAAAAAAGACCTAAAGGTCTTCTCTTTGGATACGGGTCGCCTGCATCCAGAAACCTATCAATTCATTGAAAAAGTGCGCACACACTACAAAATTGAAATCGAGATTTTGTCACCTGACCGGGAAGCACTAGAGGAATTCACCCGCAAAAAGGGCTTATTTAGCTTTTTAGAAGATGGTCACAAAGAATGTTGTGGCATCCGTAAAGTTCAGCCTCTGAAGCGCAAACTTGCCACTCTAGATGCGTGGATCACAGGCCAACGTAAAGACCAAAGCCCTGGCACACGAAACGTTCTTGCCTTTGCGGAAGAAGACACAGCATTTAGCCAAGAAGACAGCCCTCTGTTTAAGTTTAACCCTCTGGCAGAATGGTCTTCCGAAGATGTTTGGAACTACATTAAGATGTTTGATGTGCCCTACAATGCGTTGCACGCCAAAGGCTTTACTAGTATCGGCTGTGAGCCTTGCACACGTGCTGTCTTGCCAAATCAGCATGAGCGTGAAGGTCGTTGGTGGTGGGAAGAGTCTGAGAACAAAGAGTGCGGCCTACATATTGGTAATCTAATACCAACTGCACAACAGTAAATCTGTTTGGTCAGTATCAAATCAGCAGACTAATGAGCCTGTTTTTTTTGATACTGACTTTGTTTATAACCATCTAACGAGACTAGAAACCTCGCGTGGCAACGCTCAAGATTAATGACGTGCTCAAGTAAAATTTGCCCTAACTCTGTAATTTCCACTCGTCGACCATGACGCTGAAACAAAGTCCCTCCTAACGATTCTTCGAGTTTACGAATGTGTTGACTAATTGCGGGCTGAGTTAAGCCTAGTTCCGTAGCAGTCTCTGTAAAGCTATTGGTTTTCACTAAAGCTTTGAACGTTAACAAGTGTTGTACATTTAGCATAAATTTTCCCTTATCGAACATGCATTCTACTTGCTTCGTGGGTGACAAACATTGACCTATGTCGGCTTTTGATGAAGACTAAAGCTTTATAGGTGAAGCAGATACAACCATGACTAATGCGTATGATGACATGCTTCCTTGGCATGAAAGACAATCCGGAGCCCAGCAAGCTCGTGAGAATGATTACCGCACCCCTTATCAAAGAGATCGAGCGCGTATCATTCACAGCGCGGCCTTTCGACGCCTCCAGTCCAAAACTCAAATACTTGCTATACGTCAAAATGATTATAGTCGAACACGACTCACCCACTCTCTTGAAGTAGCACAAATTGGCAACGGTATTGTCCATCAGCTTAAACACAGCCAACCATACGATGCGCCCTTTCAAAAATGGCTTGCTCAAGAAGCCCTCATCGAGACGGTTTGTTTAAGTCATGACATTGGTCATCCGCCTTTTGGTCATGGTGGTGAAGTCGCTTTAAACTTTATGATGCTCGACCATGGTGGTTTTGAGGGCAACGCCCAGTCATTACGTATTCTAGGGAAACGCGGCTCCTACTCGCCAACGTATGGCATGGATGTTACCCGTCGAACCTTACTGGGGTTACTCAAGTATCCAGTTTTACATGATGATGTTGTCGGTGAGTACCCAAATAAACCCTCCAACTTTCGACAGTTTAAAGCCGCCCATTGGTCACCTCCAAAATGCCTGTATCAAGAAGAAACAGATCTACTCAACTGGATAACAGAGCCATTTAGTCAGCAAGACAAGCTTACCTTGCAACATACTAAGCGCAGTCAACCTCAGGCTCATGCAAAAGCCAGTCATGCCAGCTTCGACACCAGCATCATGGATTTAGCGGATGATATCGCCTACGGCGTTCATGATTTGGAAGATGCTATCGTGCTGGGCATGGTGACTAAGGATATGTGGCTAGAGCATCTAGAACCGAAGCTTCAGGCACTAGATTGTGAATACTTAAGCGGTAATTTAGAGAGCATTCGCCATCAGCTATTTAGTAAGCAAAGTCATTTGCGTAAAGAAGCCATTGGTAGCTTAGTGAGCTGGTTTATCACCTCTTGCTTTATCTCAGAGAATGAGGCATTTGAGCATCCTTTATTACGCTACCAAATCGCTTTGCCTGGCCCTCAGCGACAAGCCCTTGATTGCTTAAAGCAGTTTGAAATGCAGCACATTATCAAGCGCCCAGAAGTGCAAATGCTGGTCTATAAAGGCCAACAAATGCTGCTAGAAATGTTTGAAGCTTACAGCGCTGACCCAGAAAGGCTGTTGCCCAGTGAAATAGCCAGAGAATGGCATAAAGCGTCACAAATCAACTCCCAAGCAGGCTTACGCATTATTTGTGACTACATGTCTTCCATGACGGATGACTACGCCAGCCGTATGTACAACAAGCTTTTCGTACCCAGCTTAGGTTCAGTTTTTGAACCCATGTAACAAAAAAGGCGACCCTAATGGGTCGCCTTTTTCATATAAAGCAGGCGCTAATCTAACTGCAAACCGTATAAGCATACATCGCCACAAGCAGATGGGCCCCGGGCAATATTAGGAAGGTACCCCCAAACTGCAAAACCCTGTTTTTCAAAGAAAATCTTACTCTTTGTGTTATTTCCGTAAACGTAAGCCAATAGGTGAGTTAGCGCTAAGTGTTTTTTTTGTTCTTGCACGTAATTAAGCAGTCGCTGACCCACACCAAAACCTTGCCAATCGGGTAATACATAAAGAGACACCTCACTGGCTGAGTCAAATGCAGGCAGACCATAAAAGGGCTCAACAGAGCACCAAGCAACCACTCTTGAGTCGTATTCAAACACTAGCAGTGGATGTTTATCCGAGGCATTTTCCAGCCAATCTAAAACATCTAACAAGCTAATTTGATTTTCCCGAGCATGCAAACTCGAAAAACTATCTGATGCTTTATACGCCTCTAAAATAGCGGGAGCATCGTCTAAAAGTGCAGAACGTATGCTCCCGTTATTCAAAGACGACATCTTTTAGCCTTGCTCTAACAATCGGCGCAAGTCGATAATCGCCGCATTCGCTCGAGAAATGTAGGAAGCCATTACCAAAGAATGGTTAGCCAACATGCCGAAGCCACTACCATTCAGTATCATAGGCGACCAAATAGCCGTTTGGGTTGCTTCCAATTCACGAATAATTTGGCGCAGGCTCACCAGTGCATTTTTATCTTGTAGGGTAAAGACAAAGTCTACTTCTACGGCACGCAAGATATGAATCAAGGCCCAGCTGGTACCACGAGCTTCGTAAAACACATCATCTATTTTCGACCAAGGGGTTTTCACATATTGGTAGTCACCAGAGTTGCTTGACTGGCGAGCACTGGTTTCACCAGCAAGATCGGTGTTTTCACGAACATTCGCCACACTTGCCGCCAAACGTTGTGACAAGCTACCTAGGCGAGTATTTACATCCGACAACCAGTCCGACAAGTTATCGGCACGAGCATAGAACTGCGCTTTATCGCTGGCCGTACTGTTTAAGCGGTCCAGGTAATTCATTAACTCTTTATTACCTCGACGGTACTCACTTTCACTGGAAGGTAAAGCCCAGCTGCGAGTGTCGAAGTTAAATTGTGGTTCCGCAATTTTTAAGTTCACATCTTCTGTGGATTGCGACTGTGAACGACTAAATTCTTTACGCAAAGCACGCGCTAAATCACGAGACTGCACGAGCACACCAAACTCCCAAGCAGGCATGTTATCCATAAACACCCCGGGTGGTGTTACATCATTGGTGATAAAGCCGCCCGGTTTGTCCAGTAAGGTGCCAACCAAGGTATGTAAAGTGCTGGCGGTTGTGTAGCCCACCACAAGTTTCTTACTGTTGTTTAAATAGCCTTGCTGTTCAGCTTTTTCTTTTGCGGTAGCAACCACGTCAAATTGGTCCGGCTCACTGCTCCAATACATGCCTAGAATAGACAAGAGGATAACCAGCACCGCAATCACCGCCACGATACCCTTCCACAAACCAGACAGGTCAATGCCTTCTTTTATAGAAGCTAATTTACTTGTAAACCACGACATTTTGACACCCTCAATCTAGTTGTAATTCAATCGTGCGTGCCGTGCGATGGAAAATCATCGCACGGACACGAAATTCTGTGACTCGGCTGTTAATAATCTGATAAAGCAATCTAGCTTGTTTATCATTTGGCCAATTTATTTCAATAGCGGCTTGCGTTTCATCAACCTTATCTATGATAGGTTGCATTCTCTCAATTATCTCTTCATCGCTCAAACTAAAGAGGTTTGCAGGCAAAGAATATTCCCCAATAGATGGTGGGCTCTGCGGATTAGATACAACAGGCTTAACTGTTTTTTGTTGGGTACGGGTACGTTTTAGATCCACTATACGCCCTTCCACTTCAACAATCAGTACATCCTCTGGGTTAGCTAAACGAGCGAAGCCCAAATAGCGCTTGGCGGTCAGGTATTGCCCTTTTTGAGCAGCAGACCAAGCCCATTGAGTGTATTGTTCAACGATTTCAGAAATACCTTGAATGGCATCAAAGTTTCCCGGATCACGACCCAAGGCTGCCTGAAAATACAAGTTGGCGTTATCATCCTCTGGCGTCAATAAGCGCTGCTCAGCCAGGGCAATACGACCATTAACGATCAATCGCTGGGTGATTTTTTCAGCCGCTGTTAATGTTTTAACAGCGGGAACCTCGGCCTGCTTTGTTTCGCTCTCAACCACCTGCACCTTGTCTTGTTCTGATGCTAAAGTTGGCTTAGCAGCAACTTCGACGGTTTTGCCTAGCTCAGCTTTTGCCTCAACCGCTGGCTCAGCCGTGTCAGAAGATCGTACAGTTTGTTGACAACCTGCCAATATAAGAGCAGAACCTAGCAAAACAATCGTGCTTATATTCAAATTAATTCCTTATCTTTGGCAACTTTTGAACAGACTGATAGTCTATAGCCCTAACTATATGGATGGAATGCTTAAAAACAAGATTCTTCCTCCATGATCTTATTTGTTTTGCTTAACTGAAGAGATTTATGCGTCTAATCATTCTGCTACTTAGCCTGCTTGGCCTTTCGTCTGCCCAGGCGTTTACCTTTGCTCCTAGCACCAATACTCAAAATGCTTTTTTAACCGTCGATCAGGCTTTCCAACTTTCCACCAGCGCCCCAGAAAATGGACGCCTAAAAGCTAGCTGGATCATCAGTGATGGCTACTACCTGTATCAAAAGCAATTCCGTTTGGGGGGAAAAGATGGCCAGCATTTGTACTTTGCTCCTTTTCCTGACGGGGAGCAAAACCATGATGCCTATTATGGTGATGTCACGGTTTATCGTGACGAGCTAGAACTGGCTATTTATTATGATATTAATCTACCTGTTGGCACCCGCATTCAAGCGACACTAAGTTACCAAGGCTGTGCCGATTTAGGATTATGCTACCCACCAGAGACGACCCCTATTAGTTTTGTGGTACCGCCCCTAGACACCGCTCAACAAGGCACCTTATCGCAACCACAAGTAACACCTGGTGCGATTGAAATTGCCCCTTCTGCCGCCAGTAATATTCGTGAGCTATTGGATTCTGCTGATCTGTGGTTGACCTTGGTGACAATTTTTGGCTTAGGACTGCTACTGTCTTTCACGCCCTGTGTGTTGCCTATGGTGCCGATTGTGAGCGCTATTGTGGTAGGCACCAAGTCTTCTAAGTTAAATGCATTTCTTTATACCATGATGTATGTGCTAGGTATGGCGTTAACTTACGCTGCCATTGGTTTCTTAGTAGCCGCTTTTGGCGCTTCTTTGAATCTACAAGCTCAGTTGCAGAACCCTATATTATTAGGGGTTAGCGCGTTTGTGTTTGTCCTGCTGGCTCTGGTTATGCTGGGCGCATTTGAACTCAAGTTACCCAGCTTCTTATCCAAACAAATCAATTTCAACCCTGCTGGTGGACAGTCCGTCGCTAAAGCTAGCCTAGGCAGCTTTTTAGCCGGCATTTTCTCTACATTGGTTGTATCTCCATGCGTTTCAGCACCACTGGCAGGAATTTTGCTCTACATCAGCACCCAAAATGAAGCCTGGTATGGGGCGGCCATGTTGTTTGTGATGGCCATTGGTATGAGCACACCTTTGATTCTTGTTGGCTTGTTCGGCCCTCGAGTACTGCCTAAAAACGGAGAATGGCTCAACGAAGTCAAATCCCTAATGGGCTTTGGACTCTTGGCCGTGGCAATTTGGATGGTGACGTCTTGGTTACCAGCGCTTATCACTAACTTACTGTGGGCAGCACTTGCTTTGTTGGTCAGCAGTTATTTTTTCCATCGTATTGCCACTGTCGCCTCCCATATTATTCGCTGGTTTGTCGCACTAACCACACTGCTGCTTTGCGCTGGACTTATTTATAACGCGTTCTTTAGTACCTCAAGCACTCGTCAATTTGCCCCCATACCGAGCCATAGCACTTTAAAAACAACCGATAAGGGGTTATTTAGCCACCATATTGGCAGTCTTGCCGAACTGGATAAAATACTGGCACAATCGGACTCACGACCGATTGTTTTAGATTTGTACGCAGACTGGTGCATTAGCTGTAAAATAATGGAAGATGAAATTTTCATGGACCCAGAGGTTTACCCATTGTTAGAACAAGTACGTTTAGTAAAGGTCGATGTGACTGAAAACTCAGCGAACAATAAGGCTTTTATGGCCCACTTTAATCTCTTTGGCCCACCCTCTTTGCTGTTTTACCAGCACGCTGACAGACCTAATGATGAGCTCTCTTTAATTGGTGAGCCAAACAAGGAACAAGTACTCACACGTTTGCAGTATATTTTGCAATAATCATACAAAAACAAAAAGTATACAAATGATTAAAAAATAACCTTAGACGGCAGTTTAAGGTTTTTTTACGACATAACTGGACAAAATCGCGCTTTTTACCGATAATTTCCGCATAGATCGCCTACTGACTTGATTCTTAACCATAGAATCTTCCAAGACCTACTTTAAGATAGAGGTTTAATAACCAGTCAGCAAAGCACAAAGAATGAATAGTATTTAGTGAAGTCACCTTCACTAGTCAATTTACACCGACAGAGAGAGTAAAAATGGATATTCGTAAAATCAAAAAACTAATCGAGCTTTTAGAAGAATCAAACGTCTACGAGATTGAGATTAAAGAAGGCGAGGAAGCCGTTCGAATCAGCCGTGGTGGCGCTCCTGTTGCGGTTGCCCAAGTTGCTGCAGCACCAGTAGCGGCCGCACCAGTTGCAGCCCCAGCCGCTTCGACTGCGGCACCAGAAGCGCCTGCAGCAGTAACGGGACATACTGTTAACTCTCCAATGGTTGGAACTTTCTACCAATCTTCAGCACCAGGTGCTAAAGCATTCGTTGAAGTTGGCCAAAAAGTAAATGCCGGTGACACGATTTGTATCGTTGAAGCGATGAAAATGATGAACCAAATTGAAGCGGACAAGTCTGGTACTATTGGCGCAATTCTTGTTGGTGACGGCGAGCCAGTTGAATTTGATCAACCACTCGTTACTATCGTTTAATCTAAAACAAAGGCTTCACCATGCTAGATAAGGTATTGATTGCAAACCGAGGCGAAATTGCACTGCGTATTCTACGTGCCTGCAAAGAACTCGGTATCAAAACCGTTGCGGTTCACTCAAAAATTGACCGTGACCTACTCCATGTACGCTTAGCTGATGAGTCCATTTGTATCGGACCTAACCCTTCGGCGCAAAGCTACCTAAACATTCCTGCTATTATCAGTGCAGCAGAGTTAACCGATACATCAGCCATTCACCCAGGCTATGGTTTCCTTGCTGAAAATGCAGATTTTGCGGAACAGGTTGAAAATTCTGGTTTCGCCTTCATCGGACCTAAAGCAGAAACCATTCGTCTAATGGGCGATAAAGTCTCTGCAATTAAAGCCATGAAAGAAGCAGGGGTACCAACAGTACCAGGCTCTAACGGCCCTGTACCAACCGACCCTGAAGAATGCATGCGCATTGCGCGTGAAATCGGCTTCCCAGTGATTGTAAAAGCGGCAGCTGGTGGTGGTGGTCGTGGTATGCGCGTTGTTCACAACGAAGGCAGCCTACTAAAATCTATCAGCATTACCCAGTCTGAAGCAGGCTCCTACTTCGGTGATAGTACGGTTTACATGGAAAAATTCCTACAAAACCCTCGTCACGTAGAAGTTCAAGTACTTGCTGACGGCCAAGGTAACGCGGTTCATCTATACGATCGTGACTGTTCTTTGCAACGTCGTCACCAGAAGGTATTGGAAGAAGCGCCTGCACCAATGCTAGATGAAGAATCTCGCCAAGCTTGTTTGCAAGCCTGTGTTGATGCTTGTCTTAAAATCAATTACCGCGGCGCTGGTACGTTTGAATTCTTGTACGAAGACGGTGGCTTTTACTTCATCGAGATGAACACTCGAGTTCAGGTAGAACACCCAGTGACTGAAATGGTAACTGGCGTTGACATCGTAAAAGAGCAACTACGTATTGCCAGCGGCTTACCTCTATCTCTTAAGCAAGAAGACATCAAGCTTAATGGTCATGCGGTAGAAGCTCGTATCAATGCAGAAGATCCTAAAACCTTCATGCCAAGCCCAGGTAAAGTGGAATACTTCCACGCACCAGGCGGTATGGGTGTTCGTGTTGACTCTCATCTATACAGTGGCTACTCAGTACCACCGACGTATGATTCCATGATTGCTAAAATCATTTGTCATGCACCGGATCGTACTGCTGCACTAAAACGCCTATCTGGCGCCCTAGATGAAACCTTCATCGATGGCATTAAGAGCAACATCGCTCTACAGAAAGACCTAGCCAATGACGCTCAGTTCATTGCTGGTGGCGTTAACATCCATTACTTAGAGAAAAAACTTGGTCTTTAAGTAAGCGGATTCGATCCCTAGTGTGTAAAATTCACTAGGGATCGCTATTTTCTACTCGCGTCCCTCTCTTAGCTTCGCTATTCTATTCCTGTTTTCATTTTGTTGGACTTACGCTATGCCTTGGCTTCAAATTTGTATTCATACTACCCCCGAACACGTACCTACTTTCGAAGACACATTGTTAGAATGCGGTGCGATGGTAGTCACCTTTGAAGACGTATACGACAACCCAGTTTATGAACCCGATTTAAACACTACCCCTCTTTGGCAACACACCAAGGTAACGGGTCTATTTGAAGCGGATGCAGACATCGAAAGCATTCGACCCATCATCGAACACAAAGCTCAAACGCTTGGTCAACATGAACTCAACCTAAAAATCGAAATTCTTGAAGACAAAGATTGGGAAAGAGAATGGATGGACAGCTACCATCCAATTCAATTTGGTGAGCGTCTATGGGTTTGCCCAAGCTGGCGAGAAGTTCCTGATGAAAATGCGGTCACCTTAATGCTAGACCCAGGTCTAGCCTTTGGTACGGGCACTCACCCAACAACAGCTTTATGTCTACAATGGCTCGACAGTATTGATTGCCAAGATAAAAGTATTATCGATTATGGCTGTGGCTCTGGCATATTAGGGATTGCAGGCTTACTGCTGGGTGCCAACAACATGGTCGGCATTGATATTGACCCACAAGCGGTTCAAGCCACACAGGCCAATGCCGAACGAAACAACATAGACCCAAGCCGTATTGAGGTGAAGTTGCCTCCCTATGAGTCTGAACTGCAAGCCGACATTGTCGTAGCAAACATTTTGGCAGGCCCACTTGCCCAGCTTGCCCCGACTATCTCGGCATTAGTGAAAACCGGAGGTCAACTTGCGTTATCCGGTATTTTGGCTAACCAAGCCAAAGAAGTCGTTGAAGCTTACCAAGAGTGGTTCACCCTAGAATCCATTGTAGAGATTGAAGACTGGGTACGTATTGTTGGCACTAAACACGCTTAATCTCACTTTATTCCGTTATTAAACAAGGACGACACTTTACCAATGAGTACCAGCTTAATCACCCGTTGCCCAAAATGTTCCACAGCATTTCGCGTCAGCGACGAAGTCTTGAGTATGGCAAAAGGTAAAGTGCGTTGTGGTCAATGTTTTCATATTTTTGATGCTCAAAAGCATCAGAAAAAAGCCAACACTCAGGTACCGCCCAGCACCTCTCTAAACCCCAAGGCAGCAACAGAAACACCTGTTGATACAGCTTCCCAGCAAAGCCAACCAATCGAGAATTCGATCGAGAGTGACATCTCAGCTGAAGCGCCTACACCGGCTAAAGCGAAACCACGTGAGTCAGAAATAGAACTGGAAGATTTACCAGTCAACCCAGATTGGCTAAACACCCTATTCGACGATGAAGATAACAACAAAACACCTTCAACTGAGGCAGCAACACCCCCAGCCCCCAGCAAACCAGCCGCCGCGCAAGTTTCTATCCTAGATAAAGTACCAACAGCCAGCCAAGTCGCTAAAAACGACTCAGAGCTTGCCCCTTGGGAAGTAGAATTAGCAGAAGTTGAAGCGGCATTGAGTGCCGCTCCAAAACCTATTTCAACACCGCTTAAAAAGCCTCAACCTAGCCCAGAGGTATTATTTCAGCCTAGTGATTTAGATCGACAGGACCAAGCTCCCGCAAAGGAAACTCAACCAGAGCCAGAACCTGATTACATGCAGGCGTTGCATTCCCTTGCTCAAACGGCCTCCAGCAAACAAGCGAAACCCGCGGATCAACACTCTATTTTAGAACAGCTTTCAGCACACCAAAATCTTGCACCACTACTGGACGAAGAAGAAAGTGCCCAGAAAAAGCCCAAGTCAGCCTTGGCTTGGTTATGGCTAATCGGTATTTTAAGCGGGGGGTTATTACTGGCGGGGCAAGTTACCATGCATTTTTTTGAAGCGGGCAGCCATTCCGCTACTTTCCGCTCTTTCTATCGCACCATTTGTACCTACACGGATTGCACCTTACCAGTCTTTGAAGATACCAAGGCCATCAGTATTCAGCATGTGAGAATCCAAAGTCACCCTTCACAAGCGAATGTATTATTGGTCAATGCAATTTTGACGAACACCAGTCCGTTTTCCCAAGCCATGCCAAAAGTGGCATTAGAGTTCTTTGACTTAAACGGCGCCCCCGTTGCAGCACGATTATTTGCTCCTAACGACTACCTACACAAAGACTTTCTCGATATCACCTACATGCCACCAAAAACACCAATCCATGTGGTAATCCCAATTCAAGATCCAGGTGCCCGGGCCGTAACTCACCAACTTAAAGCCTTGCCTGCGAGAACCGGTTCTTTCTAGTTTGCCGTTTTTTGCCTGAGACTGAAAAAAAGCACAAAAAATAGTCAGTTTTTACGCTGTCAAGACTTCAAAAACATTGATCGCATAGGTATTATTCACGCCCGCTCGACAGTGTCGACGATCTTTAACATTCGCTCCAGTATTCAGGAATATCATGGCATTTGCTATTGGCCCATATTGCGTTGACAACCCAGTTATTCTGGCCCCAATGGCCGGTGTTACTGATTTGCCATTTCGACGTCTTTGCCATGACCAAGGAGCTGGTTTAGTGGTCTCCGAAATGGTGACATCCGATGTGCGACTCTGGCAATCCAGTAAAAGTCGTCATCGTTTAGTTCACGATAAAGAGGTCTCCCCTAGATCGATCCAAATTGCCGGAGGCGATGCGGCCATGATGGCGCAAGCGGCCCAACAGAATGTCGAACTTGGTGCTCAAATCATCGACATTAATATGGGTTGCCCCGCCAAAAAAGTGTGTAATAAAGCCGCAGGTTCCGCCCTGCTAAAAGATGAAGCACTGGTTCGTGAGATACTGGAGTCGGTTGTAAATAGTGTTAATGTCCCTGTCACACTGAAAATTCGCACTGGTTGGAGCCGTGACCAAAGAAATGGTTTAACCATTGCGAAAATGGCACAAGACATCGGTGTCCAAGCACTTGCTGTACATGGAAGAACCAGAGAGTGTAAATTTCAGGGGCAAGCAGAATACGATACGATCGCCGAGATCAAGCAACACTTATCAATCCCGGTGTTTGCTAATGGCGATATTAAAGATGCTCAGTCTGCCAAATTTGTTAAAGAATACACTAACGCTGACGGCATTATGATTGGTCGGGCCGCCCAAGGCAGACCATGGATATTCCGCGAAATAAATCATTATTTACAAACCAATGAATTGTTAGCACCGCCTTCAATTTCGGAGGTTAGCCAACTTGTTATTCAGCACGTTAAAGCCTTGCACCAATTTTATGGTGATTACCTAGGTGTGCGAATTGCACGTAAGCATGTGGGTTGGTACTTGCAAACGTTAGCGGATAAAACTCAATTTCGCAGCACGTTTAATCGCATTGATAATGCGACACAACAGCTGGAAGAATTGGATAATTTTTTCATTAGCCAAACGGCTAGTGAAGTTTGTATATAGTGTTTAAAAGGTAATGAAAGCTATGATAAATAGCCTGATTCAGCTTCCCTAAGCACTTAAATAAAATAGTTAGCTTTAAACTAGAAGGTCAATCTGTGGTAGAACAAACTCATACTCAAGCGTTTCAAACTGTTTCTTCAGAGCAGTCTCAAACACTACGTGATAATGTTGAAAAAGCATTGCAAAACTATTTCTCTCATCTAGATGGGCAACCTGTCTCCGACCTATACCAACTTGTTTTGGCAGAGGTTGAAGCTCCGTTACTCGAATCGGTCATGAGTTATACCAAAGACAACCAAACTAAGGCGTCGACCATCCTTGGGTTAAACCGAGGCACTCTGCGCAAGAAGTTAAAGCAATACGGCATGTTATAAAAATAAGGGGCGAATTTCGCCCTTTATTCGTTTTTACCCCTTGTTAATTTAGTGTTAAACAATTGCGAGAACCATGATGGCTAATCAAAATACAGTGACTCCAATCAAACGAGCTCTAATCAGCGTTTCTGATAAAACCGGCATCGTCGACTTTGCCCGCGAATTGACAGCGCATGGCGTTGAGATTCTTTCGACTGGCGGTACTTATAAATTGCTACTCGACAATCAAGTTAGTGCAACCGAAGTATCAGACTACACTGGCTTCCCTGAGATGATGGATGGGCGTGTAAAGACCCTTCACCCTAAAGTACACGGAGGTATTCTAGGCCGCCGTGATATCGACGGCGCCATCATGCAAGAGCACGGCATTGACGAAATTGATATGGTCATTGTTAACCTGTACCCCTTCGAAGCAACCATTGCCCGCCCAGATTGTGACTTACCAATGGCGATTGAAAACATCGACATCGGTGGACCAACCATGGTTCGTTCTGCAGCCAAAAACCACAAAGACGTGGCTATTGTTGTTTCCCCTAGCGACTATGATGGCATTTTAAGCGCTATCAAAACTGATGGCGGTTTGACCTTTGACGCCCGCTTTGACTTGGCGGTAAAAGCGTTTGAGCACACGTCTCATTACGATGGTGCAATTGCTAACTTCCTGGGCCAAAAAGTGCCTGGTGGCAGTGAAGATTTCCCACGCACATTCAATCTGCAATTCAATAAGCAAGAAGAAATGCGTTACGGTGAAAACCCACACCAGAAAGCGGCTTTCTATGTTGAAAGTAACCCACAAGAAGCCTCTATCAGTACGGCGAAACAGCTTCAAGGTAAGGCTTTGTCTTACAACAACATCGCAGACACAGATGCCGCTCTTGAATGTGTTAAGTCTTTCCAAGAGCCGGCTTGTGTGATCGTTAAGCACGCCAACCCTTGTGGTGTAGCAACGGCTAGCAGCCAACTAGAAGCTTACGACCTCGCCTTCCAAACCGACCCTACATCTGCCTTTGGTGGCATTATCGCCTTCAACCAAGAACTGGACGCAGAAACGGCTCAAGCTATTGTCGATCGTCAGTTTGTAGAAGTCATCATCGCACCTAGCGTAAGCACAAAAGCCGCTGAAATTGTGGCGAGCAAGCAAAACGTTCGCTTACTAGAGTGTGGTCAGTGGTCAGCAGACAAGCCTGCCGCACTGGACTACAAGCGCGTCAATGGTGGCCTACTGGTTCAAGACAGAGACGACGGCAGCATTACACTAGACGACCTAAAAGTTGTGTCAAAACGCCAGCCAACTGAACAAGAATTAAACGACCTGTTATTTGCGTGGAAGGTTGCAAAATTTGTGAAATCTAACGCCATCGTTTACGCAAAAGCCGGCCAAACTATTGGTGTTGGCGCAGGCCAAATGAGCCGCGTCTACAGTGCGAAAATCGCAGGTATTAAAGCGGCGGATGAAAACCTTGAAGTGATTAGCTCTGTTATGGCCTCCGATGCGTTCTTCCCATTCCGCGATGGTATTGATGCTGCAGCAAAAGCGGGCATCTCAGCCGTTATCCAGCCAGGCGGCTCAATGCGTGATGAAGAAGTTATTGCTGCAGCGGACGAAGCTGGCATGACCATGGTCTTTACCGGCATGCGTCATTTCCGTCACTAATACAAATCTAGATTAACCAAAAGGATGAACAGATAATGAAAGTTCTTATTATTGGTAACGGTGGCCGCGAACATGCTTTGGCATGGAAAACTGCAGAATCCACTGAAGTAGAAATAGTTTATGTTGCCCCGGGTAACGCAGGCTCTGCACTTGAAAATAAAGTAGAGAATGTTGATATCGGCGTGACGGACATTGATAAACTGGTTGCTTTTGCTCAAGAAAAAGCGATTGACCTGACTATCGTTGGTCCAGAAGCCCCCTTGGTAATTGGTGTGGTGGATGCCTTTGAAAAAGCGGGGCTGGCAATTTTTGGCCCAACGGCTGCGGCGGCGCAATTAGAAGGCTCTAAAGCCTTTACGAAAGACTTTTTGGCGCGTCACAATATCCCTACAGCTTTCTACGGTAATTTCACAGAAATCCCACCGGCGATAGCCTACATAAAAGAACATGGCGCACCAATCGTGGTAAAAGCGGATGGCTTAGCGGCAGGCAAAGGCGTTATCTTGGCGCAAACCGAAGAAGAAGCGATTGCCGCGGTCGAAGATATGCTCGAAGGTAATGCTTTCGGTGATGCTGGTAACCGTGTGGTTATTGAAGAGTTCTTGTTCGGTGAAGAAGCCAGCTTTATCTGTATGGTAGATGGCGAAAGTGTTTTGCCTATGGCCACCAGCCAAGACCATAAAGCACGCGATAACGGTGACAAAGGCCCTAACACTGGCGGCATGGGTGCTTACTCCCCTGCTCCTGTGGTGACGCCAGAAATTCATGATCGAATCATGAATGAAGTGATTATGCCTACCGTAAAAGGCATGAACGCAGAAGGTAATCGTTACCGCGGTTTCTTGTACGCAGGCGTTATGGTCGCTTCTGATGGCACACCTAAAGTACTTGAATACAACTGCCGTTTTGGCGATCCAGAAACGCAACCTATCATGATGCGCTTGCGCTCTGACTTGGCGAAAATGTGTGTTGCAGCGATTGAAGGCGAACTAGACAGTGTTGAAGCGGACTGGGACCCTCGTGCCAGCTTAGGTGTTGTATTGGCGGCAGGTGGTTACCCAGCAGATTACGCCAAAGGCGATATCATTTCAGGCTATGATGCACCACTACCAGCGCACCAAAAAGTCTTCCAAGCAGGTACAGCAGAGAAAGACGGCAATATTGTGACTAACGGTGGCCGTGTACTTTGTGCGGTGTCTTTGGGTGATACGGTTGCCCAGGCACAAGCCGGCGCTTACAGCGTAGTGGATAAAATCTCTTGGGATAAAGTTTATTTTAGAACCGACATTGGTCACAGAGCCATTGCTCGCGAAAAATAATTACTTCTCGCTAAGACGTATTTATGACACGAAAAAGGCTTCAGTATGAAGCCTTTTTTATGGGCAGGTTATTTTTTAAGTTGCTGCTCTTTCTTATCCAGCCAAGCTTTAAATAATCGGCCTAGTTCCAGTACCAGCAAGCCAAAAATCACCCCAGCAACCCATTCCAAAGACAGTAAGAAACCCAACGCGACTATCATGCCATAGCCATAAAAAAGATTCGTTCTTAAGCTCGGCTTAGCCTGACGTGCAAACCAAGTGACGCCTAATAACAATAAGCCGAAGTAAACGTAGTACTCGACTAAAATTGGATATAGCATTCAATCCCCTATCTAGTTAATAATGGTAGCCATATGATTCGACACTTGGACTAGCAGTTTGTTTCCGCGAATAATTTTACTCTTTTTATTAGCTCTCTCCAACTTCGCATGGGCCACCTATGACCTAGCGATCATTGACGACACAAACAAAGCTTTTAACCTTGGGTTAAGTGGTGAATATTTTATTGACGAAAGCGCCAACCTAACAATCAAAGAAGTTTCAAATGAGCGGTACGATAATCGCTTCCGCCCCCTTAATAAGGCGTTTCTTCAGTTTGGCCAAGTAAAAGGTAATATTTGGATCCGCTCGGACATTGCTATCCGTGCCACCACCAAAAGCCCGATTCTTCTGGAAGTAAAGTCCCATCGCCTGCAATACCTCGATGCTTATTTCCCTCAGATAAACAATCTTGCACGCCTAGCACGTTTAGGAGAAGAAACTGCTCAAAATCAGCGGCTTATTCAGCGCCCTCACTACCTCTATGCCGTGCCTGCAAATCCTCCTGCAGTGTTTACCGTATATTTCAAACTGGCGTCCCAGCTGCCGATTAATGCCGAAATATCCATCCGTACCTTATCGAGCATAGATTCAGATGAGCTTGCAAATTTCTTAACGTCAGGTTTCTTGATTGGTATCTTGGCTTTGCTGTTGGTGAATAACATTCTGTTCTATGCAAAAAGTCGGCACCCTATGTACCTATGCTATGGCTTACTATTAATTTCTGTGGCTTTTTTCCACTTGTCGCTACACGGCCTCTTAGCGAACTTATCCAACGAAGCAGGCTTTCAAGAGCGTATTTATAACCTCGCTTCTTTTGTGGGCACCAGCGCGATTGTCTTCTTCTCAAGACTCTATTTGAACACAAAAAAACATTTTCCAAACCTCGATAAACTCCTCAAAGTGTGGGGGTTTATTGTCTTAGTACTGGCAGGAATTTTCACTCTCCAGCCGAGCTTTTTTGATATCAAAGTTCTCTCCGTGGTTGGCTTCACCACATTGATTTCGTTGTCTGTCCACGCGGTGGTTGCTGTGGTAAAAGGTATACCTTTTGCAGGTTTCTATTTATTTGCTCGACTCATCTTGCTGATTGGCCATTTCTCATGGCTAACCACCGTCTATGGAATACTCGATAGTCCGACCATTCTCTATTGGGGACTTACCCTTGCTTGTATCGGCGAGGCTATCGTTCACTATTTGGGCATGTTAATTCAAAAAGATCCGTTACGTAGAAGCGACAGTCGAGACAGCGACACTTCCCGCACTCACACTTACGAGCTTCTCGCCGACTTATCCAGCCGCTTACGTCGCCAAACCAACATCATTGATGGCAGCTTAAGTTGGGGAGCTAAAACCTACCAATCGTCCGAGGCGAAGCAAATTCTTGCCGCAGGAACTGTTGCTAACACTCATATTAAGGGATTAATTGAGCGGATTGACCTTATTAATTCAATCGGTGAACAGGAGTTAGAAAAGAATACCCCAAGCATACTGTTAAAAACATTGATCAATAATGCTTACAATCAATTCCAAGAAATTGATCAAGACAATGCCAGCATTGAGCTAAATCTAAAGAAGCTGGAACAAGTTGAAATACTGCGCCAAGGAGCACTGATTCAACATTTCATTGAAGTGGCTCTCATGGAACTCAAGCACTTCACCGACCAAGTGCTTACCGTCGATGTTTCTTTGCAGTATTTAGAACGAAAAGGGCTCACTCACCTTGAGGTGTCTTTTTACCCTGTGCCGACTCGAGTTCAAAATAAGACCCATGGTTCAGACTTTGGCTTAAAATACATGGAGTTGATTACGTCTCACCTACAAGGTGGCATGGAAGTTATCCCTAGAGGGCAACATCAAGCATTAAAAGTTAGCTTACCTATTCAATCTCACAAGCGCCAGATAACGACGAAATCTACACCCACAAGTTCTTTTAACATTCTTGTATTTGGACAAGATGATCGAGAATTGCAAAGAGCCTTAGCCGTTTTACAACATCAACAAAATGTTATTGAACAGTTGACCGCGCTGGATGATTTGCTCAATTACTTGGCAACGCCAAAAATGAGAACACGAGGCACTGTCATCGTTGTTTTTGATAATGGAGGTCACATTCCACATATCAGCCAACAGAAAGTGCGACCGTTAATGCGTTTGGAAGACCAATCAATTTTGATCACCAACAATGCTAAAATATCTCGAGATTATGCGAAAAAGCTCGGCTATGATGACCTACTACTATTCGCTGAAATAGAAGATCAGCTAGAGCCAAGACTGAATGCATTAATTTCAAAAGGGGATAAATTAAAGCGCGCAAACTTGTCTCGGATCAATTCTTTACAACAGATTGTGCCTTGATAGTAAGGTGCTTCCCCTGAATAATATAAGACTAAGGAAAAAATCATGGATTGCTTATTTTGTAAGTTAGTTAAGGGCGAGATCCCCGCGACCGTGTTGTACGAAGACGACGATGTTATTGCCTTTGAGGACATTATGCCGCAAGCACCAACACACTTCCTCGTCATTCCTAAGCGCCATATCAGCACCTTAAATGATCTAACCGATGAAGACGCCCCTGTAATAGGCAAGCTACCAATTGTTGCCGCCAAAGTTGCCAAACAAAAAGGCATCAGTGAGGCCGGCTACCGTGTTGCCATGAACTGTAATGAAATGGGCGGACAAACGGTTTACCACATTCACATGCATGTACTTGGTGGTCGAGCAATGACTTGGCCTCCAGGTTAATAAGGAACACTTTTTATGTTCTCTATCGCTGACAAAGCTATTTTGCAACTGGATCGAGCATTACAAACTCTTGTGCCAAAAGTTGCCAAAGCCCAACGACCTTCCCCTGCGAATGATCAGCCAAAGGTGGAACTAACCCAAAACCAACGCCAACATGCGGCTGGGTTAATGCGCATCAACCATACTGGTGAAGTATGCGCTCAAGCTTTGTATGCAGGACAAGCTACCACGGCCAAGCTCGACAGCGTCCGCGAAGAAATGGAACATGCCGCACAAGAAGAAGTTGATCATCTAGTGTGGTGTGAGCAGCGCTTGTATGACTTGCAAAGCAGACCGAGCATTTTAAACCCACTTTTCTATGCGGCGTCTTTTTCTATTGGTGCAGGGGCTGGATTAATCAGCGATAAACTCAGCCTAGGTTTTGTGGCCGCCACAGAAGATCAGGTTTGCCTACATCTGGAAAAACACTTAGACGCTTTACCCAAAGAAGATGAGAAAAGCAAAGCCATCTTGAGACAAATGCACATAGACGAAGCGCTCCATAAAGAAGCCGCGTTACAGTCCGGTGGCCTAGAATTTCCAAAACCTGTCATGGCCATCATGACACAAGTCTCTAAAGTAATGACGTTAACCACTTATCGGATTTAATTATGAACCGCGATCTGCACTCTATTCGACGTGACTACCAATTCGAAGATTTGTTAGAAGACAACGTCGGTCTCGACCCGTACCTGTTATTTGACGATTGGCTAGAAAAAGCCATTGATAGCTGCCCAGATGACCCAACGGCCATGGTACTTAGTACCGTAGATGAACAGCTGCAACCCCATGCTCGCATCGTGCTATTGAAACAAAGAGATGAGCAAGGCTTTTCCTTTTTCACCAACTACGACAGTGATAAAGGCCAGCAAATTGATCAAAACAACAAGGCTTGCTTAACCTTCTTTTGGCCAGCATTGTCACGCCAAGTTCGCATTGAAGGGCACATCAGCAAGACTTCTCGCGAAGTCTCTGAACAATACTTTGCTAGCCGCCCGAAAGGCAGTCAATTAGCCGCCCGTGCCTCTCATCAAAGCCAGGTGGTTGCGGATAGAGATGCCTTACAAGCCGCCTTTGAGCAACAAGAACAAAGCTTACAAGACCAGCCTGTGCCCTGCCCTGAAAACTGGGGCGGGTACCTACTAAAAGCGGAGTTCATTGAATTCTGGCAAGGCCGTCCAAGCCGCCTCCACGACCGTTTATGCTACCAAAAGCAAGGAGATTCTTGGGTCCGTAGCCGTAAAGCCCCTTAATCTCGTTTTTACAGCAGGAGGCGAAAGGTTAGACTCATCCTTTCCTCCTGCACCTTCTTACGAACAGGTAAAGAATGCTGCCATAAGGTCTGTGTACCCGCCTCCATAATTAGCCAACTGTCCGTTTCTAACAAAAGCTTATGTTTCATTTTGGGCGCGTGCTTGAGCCGAAAAAGAAAATCTCTCGGTGCTCCTAAACTCAACATGGCCACCACAGGGGCTGGGCCTAACACGGCTTCGTCATCCGCATGCCACCCCATGTAGTCATGTCCATCTTGATACCAGTTAAGCAGAACACAGTTAAACTCTTGGCCTGCCAAATGCTCAGCCTCAGCCTTAATGGCTAATAATACTTCTGGCCACCCCGTTCCCCAATGGTCTTTACCAGTGTAGCGATAACACAAGCCCTTATCAGCCACAAAAGCGACTTGTCTTGGCACTTTAACTGGACGACCAAACATCATTAAAGACTCTTGCTGCCATGGCAATAAGGTTTTTAACGTGGCGAATAAAGGGCCACCGCTTGAGCTAAAAAATGAGTATCGGTATGATGGCGCTACGGTCATTTCTTACACCTTGGATTCCTATGCAAACACCCCTTGCTAAGACACCTCGCAGTCTGCTGCTCGATACCTATCGCGGTAGCGCCGTGTTGTTAATGATTGTGTTTCACTTTTGCTGGGACTTACGCAACTTCGGCTTCATAGAGTACCATCTCTTCGACCCTTTCTGGGTTCACTTTCGCAGCCTGATCTTAACCCTATTCTTCACCGCCATTGGCTGGTCTGCCTATGTGAGTCATATGTCTCCTAGCAAAGGGCTGTCGCGTACAAAGGCCTTTTACCGTCGAGATGGCAAGCTATTAATTTGCGCATTAGGCATATCTCTGGCGACCTATCTCGCCGCCCCTCAACAATGGATATACTTTGGCATTCTGCATTTTATTTTCTTGGCCTCTATCTTAATTAGACCTTTTCTGAGCACCCCAGTTGTCGCAAGCTTTATTGGTACTGGCGTTATTGTCTGTTATTACTATACCCCTTACTTGCACTTCCCTAATGCCTTTCACACCATCACACAACACATCCCCCTACCCAGTAGGACACTGGACATAGTGTTTCCGTTCCCTTGGATTGGTGTGGTGTTACTGGGCCCTTTACTCGGGTTTGTGAAATTACATCAATGCACTGTTCCGGATCACCCAATTATCCGATTTATGGCGCTATTAGGACGTCATGCCTTACCTATCTATCTGCTACATCAGCTATTTTTGTTTGCTTTCGTGGCAAGTGCAAAAACAGTGCTCGACTACTTGCTTTGATTAGTTTTCGTGCAGTCAAAATCAGTGTGTTTTTTAAAATAAAAATAGATAAAAATGCCTTATCTCATATTGCCAATTCACAAGTTTACGCACCTTAAGGCAGACCAAGTAAGTGACCACTTAGCCGTCCTTTTGAACCTGAAAAATGCACGCTTTTCAAGTCTTGATTTTAAAGTCAATGACCACTATTGTTCGTTACATCTTAAGGACAATCACTACATCTAGTATGTAAGGACACATAAACATACTAGATACGGTAATGACCACATTTTCAACTTGCACTAATGGGAAGTTAAGGCATGAGCACTCTCACAGTTACTAAACGTAACGGGAAGACCGAAAAAATCAATCTCGAAAAGATTCACAAAGTCATCACTTGGGCCGCAGAAGGTTTAGATAACGTTTCCGTTTCCCAGGTTGAGTTAAAAGCTCAAATCCAGTTCTTCGAAGGCATACGTACCACTGACATTCATGAGACATTAATTAAATCTGCCGCAGATTTAATCTCTGAAAACACACCAGATTACCAATACCTTGCCGCCCGACTTGCGATCTTCCATTTGCGCAAAAAAGCATTCGGTGATTTCGAACCCCCACACCTACATGCGCACGTAAATAACCTAGTCGAACAAGGTCGTTACGATAAGCACCTATTAGCTGACTACACAGCAGAAGAGTTCGACACCCTAAATAACATGCTTGATCACTCTCGTGACATGAACTTCTCTTACGCTGCGGTAAAACAGCTAGAGGGTAAGTACTTAGTACAGAACCGTGTGACAGGTGACATCTATGAAAGCCCACAGTTTATTTACATTCTTGTGGCCGCTTGCCTATTCGCTGAATACGACAAATCAAGCCGTTTGGATTTGATTAAACGTTTCTACGATGCGGTGTCTCAATTCAAAATTTCCTTGCCGACGCCTATCATGTCAGGCATTCGTACCCCGACTCGCCAATTTAGTAGCTGTGTCTTGATCGAATGTGGTGATTCTCTAGATTCCATTAACGCGACCTCTAGCGCCATTGTTAAATATGTCAGCCAGCGTGCAGGTATTGGTGTCAATGCCGGTGCTATCCGTGCTCTAGGCAGTCCAATTCGTGGCGGTGAAGCTTTCCACACAGGTTGTATCCCATTCTACAAACACTTCCAAACAGCAGTTAAGAGCTGTTCTCAAGGGGGCGTTCGTGGTGGTGCGGCCACTGTTTTCTACCCAATCTGGCATTTAGAAGTCGAAAGTCTATTGGTATTGAAAAACAACCGTGGTGTAGAAGAAAACCGTGTACGTCACCTAGATTATGGCGTGCAGTTTAACCGTTTGATGTACCAGCGTTTGATCAAGGGTGGCAACATCACACTCTTCAGCCCTTCAGATGTTCCGGGCTTGTACGATGCTTTCTTCGCAGACCAAGAAGAGTTTGATCGTTTGTACACTATGTACGAGCAAGACGACAGTATTCGCAAGCAAACCATTAAAGCGTCTGAGCTATTCACTTTGTTCGCCTCTGAGCGTGCGAGTACCGGTCGTATCTATCTACAAAACGTTGACCACTGTAATACGCACAGCCCATTTGACCCTGCGGTGGCACCAGTTAAACAAAGTAACCTATGTCTAGAGATTGCTTTGCCGACTAAGCCGTTGAACCGTGTTGATGATCCAGAAGGCGAAATCGCCCTTTGTACGCTGTCGGCTTTCAACCTAGGTGCGATTGAAGACCTAAACGAGCTAGAAGAGTTAGCAGAACTGATTGTTCGCGCTTTAGATGCCCTACTGGATTATCAAAATTACCCAATTCCAGCCGCTCAAAGAGCCACAGAACTTCGCCGTACCTTGGGTGTCGGTGTGATTAACTACGCATACTACCTTGCGAAGAATGGCGTTAAATACTCAGACGGCAGCGCTAACGAGTTAACCCATAAAACATTTGAAGCCATCCAATACTTCTTGTTGAAAGCGTCCAACAAGTTGTCTAAAGAGTTTGGCCCATGTTTAGCTTTCAACGAAACAACTTATGCTAAGGGTGTTCTGCCAATCGATAGCTATAAAAAAGAACTGGATGCAGTGTGCTCTTCTGAGTTGTACTACGACTGGGAAGCACTGCGCAATGAGATTGTTACTCATGGTCTACGTAACTCGACGCTAACTGCTCTAATGCCTTCTGAAACATCTTCGCAAATCAGTAATGCGACGAACGGCATTGAGCCACCACGTGGTTTTGTTTCGGTCAAAGCCAGTAAAGACGGTATTCTGAAGCAAGTTGTACCCGAGTTTGAACGCCTAAAAGACAACTACGAGTTGTTGTGGAGCATCCCTTCTAACGATGGTTATTTACAACTAGTCGGCATTATGCAGAAGTTTGTCGACCAAGCTATCTCCGCCAATACCAACTATGACCCGCAGAAATTTGAGTCACAAAAGGTACCAATGAAGGTCATTTTGAAAGACCTACTCACCGCCTACAAACTGGGTGTGAAAACACTTTACTATCACAACACTCGTGATGGTGCAGACGACAAACAAGAAGATATGGACGATTGCGCCGGTGGCGCATGCAAGATCTAATCTTTTATCGCCTGTAATCGCAAAGCCTCATTTCGATGGGGCTTTGCCACGTTTAAACTTTTTTGAACATAACATCGTATTAATACAGCGGCCTTCATTTCAAAGGCCCTGATACTTTGAGGAAATATCAACGCAATGAGCTATTCGACTTTTAACCGTAAACACTTCGATAGTACAAAAGAGCCCATGTTCTTTGGTGAAAATGTCAATGTTGCGCGTTATGACCAACAAAAGCATCCCATATTCGAAAAGCTCATCGAGAAACAATTGTCATTCTTCTGGCGACCAGAAGAAGTCGATCTTTCTACTGACCGCAAAGACTTCCAACGCCTAGAAGCCCACGAACAACATATTTTCTTATCCAACTTAAAGTACCAAACCTTGTTGGACAGTGTTCAGGGTCGCTCTCCTAACGTTGCCTTGTTGCCTATCGTTTCTCTTCCTGAACTGGAAACTTGGATTGAAACTTGGTCTTTCAGTGAAACCATTCATAGCCGTTCCTACACCCATATTATTCGTAACATTGTAAATGATCCTACTAAGATCTTTGACGATATTGTCACGAATGAAGAAATCACCAAACGTGCTGACAGTGTATCTGTGTACTACGATCGTCTGATCGAAATGGTCAACCTGTACAACACCATGGGCCTTGGCACTTTTAATATTCCTGGCAAGGGCGATATTGAGATTTCCATGCCTGAGCTTAAGAAAGCTCTTTATCTAACGGTCGCTTCTGTCAACGTACTAGAAGCCATTCGTTTCTATGTAAGCTTTGCATGCAGTTTTGGCTTTGCTGAACGCACTCTAATGGAAGGTAACGCCAAGATCATTAAACTGATCGCTCGTGATGAAGCTTTGCATCTAACCGGTACCCAGCACATGCTAAACCTAATGGCCTCGGGTAAAGATGACCCAGAAATGGCCACTATCGCCGCCGAGTGCCAAGATGAAATGCGCAATATTTTCATTGAAGCAGCGGAACAGGAAAAGGAATGGGCAGGTTACCTGTTTAAAGACGGTTCCATGATCGGCTTAAACGCACAAATTCTCAGCCAGTATGTGGAGTACATCACCAACGTACGCATGCAGGCGGTGGGCCTTGAAGCGCATTTTGAAACAAAGCATAACCCTATCCCTTGGATCAACGCCTGGCTGGTCAGTGACAACGTACAAGTGGCGCCACAAGAAGCTGAAATCAGCTCTTATCTAGTGGGCCAAATTGACAACGACTTGGATGAATCGGACTTTGACGACTTCGACATTTAAGGCAAGTACAGCAGCAAAAAAAGATAAGCCTGTTCACCGGGTTCTTCTTGGCAAGAAACAAATCTTGGTTACCGAGGAAGAACCCTTACTGGTACAGCTAGAGCGGGCGGGTATTCATGTAGAATACCAGTGCCGCGAAGGCTACTGCTCCTCTTGCTCCATTAAGCTATTATGGGGACAAGTCAGCTACCCTTTCGAACCTTTAGCATGGGTACAAAGTGGCTATTTACTCGCCTGCTGTGCCATCGTGAAAAGCGATATTGAAATCGCTTTTTTCGATTAGACGGCCTTTGCCTAAAGATCACTTCAGAGTTCGATAACCTGCATAAATGCGTGTCACTGTCGTAATCCAGCACACACTACCAAAGACATAGGCCAGCAAAGTGAAGTGCGCGGGTAAAGCACAGATCAGCAGTAAGAAAATAATCGTTTCTGTGCCCTCAGCCAAACCACCAATAAAATAGAGTGATTTTTTACCGTACTCTAAACGCTCGATCTTGCGCTTTTCCGCCATAATGGCAAAAGATAGAAAACTACTGCCCGTGCCCATAAAAGAGAAAATGACAAAACTTGCCGCTAGAGCATTTTGCTCTGTGTTGGCCAGGGCAAAACCAAAAATCACCCCAGAGTAGAAAATAAAATCCAGCGTAATGTCTAAGTAGCCACCCAAGTCCGTAGGCCCTTGCACCCTTGCAACCGCCCCGTCTAGACCGTCCATAAGGCGATTGAGCAAAATAAACACCATGGCTAAGCCATACCACTCAACACTCAGGGCAGGGATGGCTAATAAGCCTAGAAAGAAGCCAGCAAAGGTAATCTGATTCGCCTTGATACCCCTACGGTCAATTTGCTGGGCAAGGTTCGCCAAAGGCTGCTTTAAATGCTTAATGAAAAACTGATCTAACATAACTGGATACACTCATTCTAAAGAGCCAACATGTATCGGACTTGCTACAATACTGACTAAATATTTATACATAGGCTTTATATGATACACGCAAAGCAATATGGTTCCCTAGGACCTCACCTTATTGTCATCCATGGTTTATTTGGCAATGCTGATAACTGGCATTCTATCGCACAGAGCCTTTCAGAGCACTTTTGCGTGCATTGCATCGACTTACCCAATCACGGTAAATCCAGCCCTATGGCCAATGCCAGCTACCCTAATATGGCACAAGCCGTGCTGGACTGGGCGGCACAACAAGGCTTAGATGGGTTTTATTTGTTGGGTCATTCTATGGGAGGTAAAGTCGCTATGCAGATGGCCTCGCAAGCACCCGATACAATCTATAAACTTATCGTGGCCGACATTGCTCCGGTGGATTACCCCGCTAGCCACACAGAAATTTTCAAAGGCCTTGAGGCCGTTGATAACGCGGAGCTAAGTAATCGCAAGCAGGCGGATACCATACTAAGTGAGTTTGTTGCCAGTTTGCCCGTTCGTCAGTTCTTGCTAAAAAATTTAGTCAAGACAGAAACAGGGCTACAATTGGAAATGGCTCGTGCAAACATTGCCGATAACTATCCGACTATTCTTAAAAAGCCTGAAATCAGTGAGCCCATTGAGGTTCCGACGCTTTTTATTAAGGGGGAAAATTCAGATTATATTGTCAGTGCTTATCAAGATGCTATCACCTCTTTATTCAAGCAAGTGAGCTTTAAGATGATTCCGAACACGGGTCATTGGCTACATGCAGAAAAACCTGTGCCCTTTACCAGTTTGCTGAAACGTTTTTTGCAGTAGCAGATATTGTTGCTAACAGTAGGATTCTGAACACAGGTCAAAGTTCAGTTTTATAGAAGCAGGTGTCGGCAGCACCATACCGTAAGCTTTGATCAAATAGGGGTTAAAGCTTACGCGTAATTCGCTCGGGTAATTGGCTGGCAACATGTTTTTTTCTGTTTGCCATGCGGTCAGCATACGCACCAAGCGCTTAAGTTTTTCATCAGTACGCGAATATACGGCAAATAAAGCACCCGCTCTGACAAAAGGATAGGAAGGGCCAATCATCACGTGATGAATATTAAACAGCAGTTTTATAACATCCTTAGCCACATCTTCCCGATACAGATTAGAATCTACGAAAGAAAAAATCACCTTAGAGTTTTCTCCAAGATGGTTCACCGTCCTTAGCACCGATACTTTATCTGTTTGGGTTTGTTGGAATTGAAATTTAAAGCCATATTCTGCCCCCAAACGGCTCATTGCCTCTTCATCCACTTTTAGAGAGTCACTGTACATCACCGAAATCGGCTTATTATCTAGCCAGATACGCTTCAATAGCGCCAAGCGCCTTTCTAATGGCGCGCCACTAAAGACAGCCGAAGTGTCTTTAGTGCATTGGTCTTTAACGAATTCGTACTCTTCTTTGCCTATAAAAGCTGCGAACATAGCGTTTGGTAGGGGTAATTCACAAATTCGATGAAAGGACTCTAGATCAACGGTAATAAAGATATCATCGTCTTTGAAATAATCCGTGTTGGCTAAAAAAGTCGGCAAGCGAACGGGAACCACCGGTTCCTTTACCGAGAGCATATTAGACAGACGATACGTTAAAGAACGTATCGTACTTTCTTCCGTGTTATGAATAACATAGATGTCTGCCCAAGCAGACCATGTCATAAACACAAAGAGTAATGAGCAAAAAATCCTTTTCACTGTCCCATCAACCAAGTTAGAAAGTCATATTGGCAAAAATATAGCCATAACTATCATCTAATAAGACGTTTCGGCCTGAAACTAACCAGTTATTATCAATGCGTTTCTCTGCGCCGATTCCCATATTGACTTTGTAGTAACCACCTAGCGGTAATTTATAAGTCAACCAAGAGTTCACCAATTCATAATCACTGTCCGATAGTTTATCAGCAAAAAGATAATAGCCTTGTAGCGACCAGTTTTCACCCATCGGCAAACTCCCGAACAAGGATACAATGACAGGTGTGGTGGAATTTTGCAAAGAGTGGTCATCCGACAGGGTATTCTGGTGGGCATAGGTAAAACGTGCGATGGCGCCATTTCGACCTCGCCAGTCAAGCTCTAGCTCAGCACCATTAATGTCCACATCGATGGTCTCTCCTTCTTCAATGACATGATCTTGTAAGTCACTGAGACTAGATGGCGTTATGAATTGCTTGCTGCTGGTGGCCAGCCCCGTCACCACATCATGATAGAGCTTAACATCCATGGTTAAGCCTAAACGTGGCCAACGATGATAATAGCCCACTTCATAAGAGGTCACTTTCTCTTCCTCTTCACCATTTAACGCATAGGTTGCAAAAGAGGTATCTCCAGTTTCTAGTGTGTAGGTCCAATGGAAATTTTGATCGACGATATCTGGGGTACGTACCGCTTTCGAAACATTAAAACGTAAGGCCTCTTGCTCAGAAAGCTTATAGGTTACACCTGCCTTCGGTGAAAAGTAGGTATCGTTCATGGTGCTGCTTTCCACCATGAAACCTGTGTTAAAAATCCAACTTGGCGTTAATCGATACTCTATATTGCTGGACAAATGAGAGATTTCATCCGTAACTTTCCCCGACAAATACGTATCGGATTCCGCTTGGTCATTCCGATACCCTAAAGCCGTCACAATTCTGAGTTTCTCGCTTTGAGTCCATATGCTTTGCACTTCAATATCGTGGCGTTGTTCTGCCATGTCTAACGTAAAAGCCGATTCAATATTGGCGGCTCTTAAAGCAGATTGATTGAATAACCCATAATAAAAAACTGGCGATAAGCTGACCTCATGCCTTTCCCGAAATTCGGACTGGTCGTAGTAATATTTAAATTTTACCTCATGCTCTTTATTTAACTGCTTACTGTAGCCAATCTTAATGTGCTCTCTGTCGGCGTAATTCAATGGCTTATTGGTATCCATGGAATCATTACCATAGTCTTCGGCGTCTACTTTACTAACAACCTTCGATCCCCCTATGTCGAGATCAAAATGGCTGTCTTGTGTATCTTTTTGGATAAAGACATTACCTACTTTTCGAATATGACCGTCATGACGCGCTACCCCAGATGAGTCCTCATCAAAACCACTTACCTTACTTTTTGATGCTGACGCACGATAACTCCAATCTTCATTTAAGCCACTGTGCTGGCCATACAGGCGATAATCGCCTCGTTGCCCAGAATAAGCAGAAATACTATTCCCTAGAGTTTCTAAGGGCGATCGGGTAATGATGTTTACCACGGCAAAGAACGAGTTCACACCATAGGTGGCAGCATTCGGACCACGGTTTACCTCAACACGAGAGACGTCTTCAATATTGATAGGCAAGGAGGCCCAATCCACCCGAGCGATACCCGTACTGTAAACAGAGCGACCATTGATCAAGACTTGAATACGGCGGTAACGGTCCAGCTGAGTACCATGGTATGAAGCGATAATGCCACTGGTGTTGTGATAGGGGGCGACAATAAAGCCAGGCACGAATTGCAATAAATCTTCCACATACTGCACATTAACCCGACGGATAAATTCTCCATCAAGGACTGACAATGTCGAAGACACGTCCGCTCTTGGCTGTGGAATTTGCGAAGGGGTTACGACCGATGGTAAAGGAAACTCAAAAGCGTCTTCATCTTGCCATTGATCATCGTCATAAAACGATAGCAGGGCGTTTTCTTCTGCGAGTGCAGCACTGCTAACCAAACCTAACAAAACTGAAAATACTCTAACCATCATGAACTTTGCTTCACCCTGTAATCGTCTGCCACATAGGTTCCTAATACACGAACCTCTTCCGAAAAAAATCTAAGTTCTTCTAACGCCGACTGTAGATCTGGAGATTGAAAATGCGCCTCCACATCCACATAAAACTGCGTCGCAGTGAAATGGCCATTCACCATATAACTTTCAAGTTTCAGCATGTTAATGCCATAGGTGGCGAAACCGCCCATGGCTTTGTAGAGAGCAGCGGGAATATTTCGCACGCGAAACATAAAAGAGGTGATATACACCTGAGCAGGGTCATAACTGGGCATTTTTTGCTGCTTTGAAAACACCAAGAAACGAGTGGTATTGCCTAACCTGTCGTTAAAGTTAGACTTTAGAACCTTTAAACCATAAAGATTGGCCGCCAACTCAGAAGAGATGACCCCTAAGCCAGGTTCGTCTACTTCTGCCAAATGCTTGGCCGCGCCGGCGGTATCGTACATAGCCACACTGGTGGCACCGATTTTTTTAATATTGCCGTCACATTGAGCCAGGGCTTGTGGGTGACTTCCCACTTTTACTATGTCGTCAATGGCGATGCCCTCCCGTGCAATCAAACAATGATTCACCGGTTCAAAGTGCTCTTTCACCACATAAAGTTGGGTACGTCTTAATTCCCGATAGATCTCTTCAACGCGTCCAGCTGTGGAGTTTTCTACAGGGATCATGGCATAGTAAGCGTCGCCTCTTTCAACCATTTGCAAGGCATCTATAAAGCTGGCACAGTTGACGCTTTTCCAGTTTGGGAAGGTATGATTGCAAGCGAGATGCGAGTAAGCACCCGGCTCACCTTGATAGGCAACAATCTTGGTTGCATCAAGCGTAAGAGATAAATCTGGCATAAAATATGATTTCTTTGTTAGCTTTTCTTTACGATAACAAAAAGGGGGCTTTTTTTACATCGAAATGCCATCCATTCGACCAATAATGCAGACAATAGAGCACTATGTTTAAACGAATTTTTATTGCGTTCGTGAAAATCTACCAGTTTTTAATCAGTCCCTTACTGGGCAATAATTGCCGCTTTTACCCTAGCTGCTCCCATTACATGATAGAGGCGATAGAACGTTTCGGTATTGTTAAAGGTGTGTATTTGGGGACAAAACGCTTGTCGAAATGCCACCCGTGGCATGAAGGAGGTATGGACCCAGTACCAGAACGCTGTGGTTGCTCCTCCTCTGAAAAGAATGACCAAGCCTAAAGTCTAGGGGTTATCGCTGGGTGAGCTGTAGTTTTAAATCACTGGCAATCAATACCGCTTGGGTACGATTATTAATCTCCAACTTGCGGAAGATAGCCGTAATATGGGCTTTCACTGTGGCTTCTGAAATGTCCAATTCATAAGCGATTTGCTTATTCAGCAAACCTTCGTGTAAATAGCACAACACTTTAAACTGCTGAGGCGTGAGCTCGGCGACCTTATGCTGCATATTCAAATCAGGTTTGGGTAATTGCTCAAGCTGTTGACGAAGGGAATCTGGTAGCCAGATTTCACCTGCGAGAATGGCATCGATTGCGGCAACGTAAGTCGCAGGTTCACTGGTTTTGGGAATAAAACCTAGTGCGCCCGCTTCAATCACTCGGGCAACCACTTCACTGTCTTCACTACCGGAAATAACCGCTACGGGTACTTCTGGATAGTCTTTACGAATACGGATTAAACCATACAGATCACCACTGCCCGGCATGTTTAAATCCAGTAGAAGTAGGTCAAACTCGGTATCACTGTGCAAATGATCAAGCGTTGAGTCGAGATCACCCGACTCAGCAATCACCAGATTATCAATTTTTGCCATTAATGCACTGGTTAATGCACTACGAAATAACGGATGATCATCTGCAACAATAAGTGATATCACGAGCTTGCCTTTTACAATGTATAATTAATCATACATTTAAACGGTTCTCGATTAAATCATCAACCACACTTGGATCAGATAAAGTACTGGTGTCCCCTAGCTGATCATGTTCATTTGCGGCTATCTTACGCAAAATCCGACGCATGATCTTACCTGAACGAGTTTTTGGTAAACCCTTAGTTGCCCATTGGATCAAATCTGGCGTGGCAATTGGGCCGATCTCTTGGCGCACAAAGAGTTTCAAATCTTTCATCAGCTCATCGCTTGGTTCCACGCCTGCGATCGTACTTACGTAAACGTAAATACCTTGGCCTTTAATATCATGGGGGTAGCCCACAATCGCCGCTTCCGCGATGGAAGGGTGTGCCACCAAAGCACTTTCAATTTCTGCCGTCCCTAGACGGTGACCAGAAACATTCAATACATCGTCCATACGACCTGTGATCCAATAATCACCATCCGCATCACGTAACGCTCCATCACCCGTAAAGTACATGCCCTCAAAGGTGCTGAAATAAGTTTGCTCAAAACGTTCATGATCCCCATAAACGGTTCGCGCTTGACCCGGCCAAGAGTCCGTGATGACAAGGCCACCTTCAACTTGCTCACCTTGGGCACCCTGTATTTCACCTTGAGCGTTGACCAAGGCAGGCTGAATTCCAAATAAAGGCCCTGTACAAGCCCCTGGCTTCACTTGAGTTTGCACAACACGTGGTGACATCATCAAGCCACCCGTTTCAGTTTGCCACCAAGTATCAACAATTGGACAATTGCCGTTACCCATTTTCGAGTGATACCAAGACCAAGCCTCTGGGTTAATAGGCTCGCCCACACTGCCCAACACTCGCAAACTTTCACGGGAACTATCACAAATCGCTTCATCACTTTTTGACATCAAAGCACGAATGGCGGTTGGCGCAGTATAAAGGATGGATACCTTGTATTTATCGACCACTCGACCAACTCGGCCGAAATTAGGGAAAGTAGGAACTCCTTCAAACAATACACTGGTTGCGCCATTAGCAAGCGGGCCATAGACCATGTAACTATGACCTGTAATCCAACCAACATCTGCCGCACACCAGTAAATATCGTCTTCTTTAAGGTCAAAAACCACCTCGTGAGTCAGGGCCGCATACACCAGATAGCCACCAGTGGAATGCACCACACCTTTTGGTTTCCCGGTTGAACCTGAAGTGTAAAGGATAAATAACGGGTCTTCCGCTTGCATGGGTTCTGCTGGGCATTGCGTACTTTGAGAATCCACTACCTGAGCCCAATCAAGGTCGCGCCCATCCACCCAAGCTACATCTTTTTGTGTGTAGCGATACACCAATACATTTTGTACGGACGGGCAGGCATTGTTTTCTAAGGCTTTATCGACATTGTTTTTAAGAGGGACTTTGTTGCCCGCACGACGGCCTTCGTCTGCGGTAATCACAAGTTTTACATCACAGTTTTGTAGACGGTCGGCAATGGCATTGGCTGAGAAGCCGCCAAAAATCACGGTGTGAATGGCGCCGATACGCGCACAGGCCAACATACTGTATACCGCTTGAGGGATCATCGGCATGTAAATGGCAACACGGTCGCCTTTATTGATGCCCTGAGCCTTTAATGCATTCGCTAAACGCCCTACTTCATCGTGGAGCTGCTGGTAAGTAATAGCTTGTTTCGCATCAGACTCTTCATCGCCTTCAAGATAATAAGCCACTTTATCGGCCTTATCCTTCAGATGACGATCAATACAATTATAAGCTACATTGAGCACACCATCTTCAAACCAACGGATGTCTACGTTACCGGGTGCAAATGAGGTGTTTTTAACTTTTGTATAAGGCGTAAACCAATCTAATCGCTGGCCCTGCTCTGCCCAAAAATCGTCAGGGTTATTCACCGACTGAAGGTATTTTTGTTCAAAATCCGCTTGGCTGATATTTGCATTGTCAGCTGTCATTTGTAACGCTTTGCTTATACTGGATTCCATGTCACGCTCCATTGTTAAATTTATTGTTAGGATGCTTAATTAAAACCACTATAACGAATCCATCCGTTCAGGCCATTCCACTTTAGTCTTATGGCGAAAATTTATACAGCTGTGATCAGTGTGTCATAAAAAAGCACCTCCAATATGGAAGTGCTTTTTTATGAGTAAGGACAACATCCAGCTGAACTAATAACTAGAAATTGGTTCCCCATCGTATCGGGTAACCAAACAATCTTTTTGCTGTTGTTTGAGCATATTACAAAAATCTGTGGCAAAAGGTTTGCTTTCAAACGGCCCAACTTTTAGCTGATTCATGGTACGGCCATTAATACTCTTGGTATTGACTCTTGGGGCAAGGTCAACATAATTTTCCGGAGACTCTTTGCTTAGAATTCGCCAGCCACGGGTAGCCTCTTCTTTGGTGCTGTAAGAAGCCAGTTGCACCCCGTAGAAATTACTAGTGGAAGTAGCTGCCACGGGGGCGCTGGCCACAGGAGCCGTTTTTTCCATCACAGGGGCTTGCACGACCGGAGCAGTAACAGGTTCAGGTGATGCTACAGGAGTCACTTCCGTTACTGGAGTAGATGCTATGCTAGTAGACTCAATAGGTTGGCTAAAGGATACACCTGTGGAACTAACAGCGGCCGTTTCACTATTCATTGCAGATGAAGCAGAGTTTGTCAGTGCCGCATTTTTCTCTTTTAACTCGGTTACCTCTAACTCTAATGCTTCTAAACGCTCTAATTGTGGCTGAACTTGCTGCCATTTTTGATCATGATCTTTCACCATATCTTGTAAATCTTGATATGCCATAAAGGTATTTTGACCATCGGTCGAACAAGCCACTATGCTCGTTCCCACTAGTACTACCATGCAACCCTTCAACAAGTTCATTATATATCCCCAGTCTTCACTGTTATAAATTTATGACTCTGTTAATTAAGGAACAAATTTTGTCCATACAATACTATCGCATAGCGTGCGCCTTTCCCGATGCAAACAAGGGGTAAAAAATAGCGCATTTTTGTTCCTAACATTCCCGATACTAAGGCAATTCCATCTCCAACAACAGGCAACCAAGTGAATAATAATGACCAAAGCCCATAGCGTTGAAATACGCCCTGTGCTTTCAATCTATGTGCCTGCTTGATAGGAAACCACTTTCTAGATTCATAGCCTATTAAAAATCGTCCTAAAAACCAATTAGTTAATCCCCCTAATGTGTTTCCAAGCGTTGCCCAAAGCCATAAAAAAAGTAAGTTGTTTGGTTCAAGATTTGCATAAAACAAAAGTACGGCTTCGGAGCCAAAAGGTAAAATGGAGGCAGAAAAGAAAGCCGTTATAAAAACGATAAAACTGTTCAATGAATTCAGCCTGATGCTTTGACATTATGGGTTGGGAGAAAATAGCCTAAAATAATCATTTAAGACAAAATTTTACCAGACAACCCAGAAGATCGAAATTTAATGTAAATGAAGCCAATTTACCCAACTAAGCGCTTTGTGTGCCTATGATCGATTGGGTATAGTAGTTTTACGTTAACATAGCCTTAGTATCTTAAGTGCAATACTAACCATTGAAGCCATTTGTCTTCATAAGGGATCCTATATGTCGTTTGATACGCAAGAAAAACTAGATTCTCTTTATAAACACATCCAAGCGGTAATACTCTCACGACAACATCCGGTAACCGGATTATTCCCAGCCAGTACCAGCATTAACAACCATGGTAACTACACGGACGCTTGGGTACGAGACAACGTTTACAGTATTCAGGCCGTCTGGGCATTGCACCTTGCCTATAAACGCGCCTCAAACCCGGACAAACGCACCCATGAATTGGAGTACGCCTGTATCAAAATGATGCGTGGCTTACTATTCGCCATGATGCGCCAAGCGCACAAGGTAGAGAAGTTCAAATTCAGCCTCGACCCAAAAGATGCCCTGCATGCCAAATACGATACTAAGACAGGACTAGAAGCGGTTGCCGACGATGCTTGGGGACACTTACAAATTGACGCCACCAGCTTTTACCTTTTGATGATGGCGCAAATGACCAAAGCTGGCTCCAAGGTTATTTTTACCCGAGACGAATACAATTTTATTCAAAACCTGATCTATTACATTTCACGCACCTACCGCACCCCAGATTACGGTATTTGGGAACGCGGTAATAAGGTCAACAATGGTAAGGCGGAAATCAATGCCAGCTCAGTAGGCATGGCAAAAGCGGCCATGGAGGCCCTAGACGGTCTAAACCTATTCGGTGAAGATGGTCCAGAATGGTCTGTTATCCATTCCTTCCCAGATGCAGTAGCCCGAGCTGGTTCCGTACTTGAGTCTCTACTTCCAAAAGAGTCTCGCTCCAAAGAAGTGGATGCAGCGGTATTGAGTATTATCAGTTACCCAGCTTTTGCCGTTAATAACGAGAAACTCACCCACCGTACTCGTAAAGAGATCATCAGCAAATTAGGCGGCGAATACGGCTGTAAACGCTTCTTGCTGGATGGACACCAATCTGTACTCGAAGATCAAAGCCGTATTTATTATGAATACGATGAACTCATCAACTTTGAGCACATAGAATCTGAATGGCCATTATTTTTCACCTACCTCTACATTGACCGTTTATTCGCACGTGATTGGGAAAACGCTAACTTTTATCGCCATAAACTAGAAACATTAATGGTGGAAAAAGACGGTGAAATGCTGCTACCAGAACTTTACTATGTCCCCCAGGAAAGCATCTTAGCGGAAAAAGAAAATCCAGGTTCTCAAGCCCGTTTACCTAACGACAACCTACCCTTGGTTTGGGCACAAAGCTTGTATCTGGTGGGTAAAATGCTGGATGAAGAACTTATTCGTACGGATGATCTAGACCCTCTTGGTTTGCACAGAAATCAACATAAAGCCCATAAAGCAACCACGTCTATGGTGATTTTGGCGCAAAACGAGAAGGTCAAGGAGAAGTTACTTGCGGCTGGCTGCCTCTGCCAAACCCTTGATGAAATTGCCCCCATCAAAGCGATAAGTGCTGAGCAACTTATTCATACGTATCGCCAACTGGGGAACTCTGAGCCACTAGGTTTAACAGGTCGTCCTAATCGTGCCTTAAACAGTTTGGCCACTTGTCAGGCTTTTCGGATCAATGAAGAAAGCTATTTGTGCTTATCTTGGATTCAAAACGAAGACAAAGATTATCGAAAAATTGATCCTGCGTTATTCCAAGCCCATATACGCAATGAATTGACCGCCATTGCCCAAGGTTGGTATTACCGGGCCAATGCCGTTTTCACGGTATTAATCGATGAAGCCATCAGTGAAATGCATGGTAGCGACGAGCTATTCGCCTTTATTCGCCAATTACAAAAGCGTGAATTAGAAGAGTTCCGTGTCATTCCTCAGTCCGCTAAGAATGCCTTTAAGTCAGGTAACCGTCGCAGTATCAGTAACCCGACGGGGAGCCTAGCCAACCAGTTAAGCCTTAACATACCCCATCATGAAACGCGCTGGCCATTAGACCTTAACAAACCATCGAGCTTAACCAATGTAGAACAGCTTGATGACAGCACCCTATTGTCACACCTTGCTCAACAACCTTGTTTAGAAGATGCCTTGGCCAGCCTAATGGCGTTGGGTAACAGAAAAGCCTTGATGAATGCTATCCCGGGTTCTGTGCCCGTGATTACTGGCCAACGAGTGCTGAACTCAGTTTACATACAAGCTCTTTTTCTTGAAGAGTGGCGCACTGCACGCCTACTGTTTTCGCAAATTATTAATCCTTCTACTGATCTTGCCACTTACATTGCCGACATTACCGTTCGACAACGTCAATTAGTAATTGGGGAAACACCACAGACAGAAGTCACTATTAGCTCTCCTTTGCATCAAGATGAAATACTCAGTGTTCTCAAGAAGGCCTCGGGGTCGCCCCTCAACTTAGTCATAGCCCATGAAGTCATCGCCATTGTTGGTACCTTGATCAAGGTACAACCAGATTTCTTCTACGGGGTACGCACGATCCGCATTCAAAACTTAATTTCTTTGTGTGCTCGTAAATTTGACCCAGAAGAACATGAGTCCATGTTTGAAGTACTCGCCCAAGTTTCACCAAGCCAACTTTATGAGACCCTTAAGCAAGTATTAGAAGATAAAAACGATGAGTTCAGCTATGTTACTAATCATGTGCATTACCACGACAGCTTAGACAGCAACAATAAGAGCCTTAAAGACGTGGATTGGTTCGACTGGCGCTCTGAACAAGGCATGATTACCAAACTGCCTGATGCGATGTTGGCGCAATTATGGGAAAGCTTAAGTAATGTGGACACGATAGTGTTTGGGGATTTGCAAAGTAATACCACTCTAGATTGTAAACGTGCTATCAACTCCATGACACCGGGAGAAGATAGCTTTGCTATATTGATTGAGTCATTAACCTCAAACATACACCCAAGCTGGTATAAGAGCCTGATTTTTGAGGCTCTATATGCTTTCATTCAGTTCTGCCAACAACATAAGGATTGTCAGTTCCATCAAGAAGTGAACTTGCCTGTGCTGGTGTCCAAAGCCGCGATGGATCACAGTGAACAATATCAAGCCAACCATCCAGAAGAAGGTTTGGCCGATGGTGCCTTAGATGAATTTGCCCAGTTGACCTTAAGCAAGGTGAATCGTTATCTCAAATGGGCGGTGAGTAAATTACACAGTCAACAATACACACAAGACAAGCAGCCATAATTATTAAAAGCAAGCTGGAGAAGTGAATGGATATACTAAAAAACACGCTGATCAACGACCTTACACAGGCTCGTTGTGCTGACCCTTTTGGCTGCTTAGGATTACACAAGTCGACCAAAAAAGGGCTTGAATTAACTGCATGGTACCCACAAGCATTAGCAATTGAAGTATTGGCAATAGACAGTGACAGCAGTTTAGGCACGATGCAAGCGGTGAACGAAGAAGGACTTTTCCATTACCATTGGCCGACCAAAACCAAACCCTTTCATTACCGTTTGAAGATACAATTTGACCAACACAGCTTCACTATTGTTGACCCCTATCAGTTTGCCGAAACCACCTTTAACGACCCGGAGCACCATCAGGCCAATCTCTACAAGAGCCAAGGAGCTATCCAAACTGGCGCTAAGATCAACGCCACACTGACTATCAATGGTACGCGCTTTGCGGTGTACGCCCCTGCGGCTCGCTCCGTTGCTGTAGTGGGTGAATTTAATGGTTGGGATGGTCGCATTCACCCCATGTCCAGTAATGGTGATGGTATTTGGCGCTTGTTTATTCCAGATGTAAATCATGGGGCCCGCTACAAGTTTGAAATCCGCGCAAATAATGGAGACTTACTGCCCCATCGCAGCGATCCTTATGCCCAAAGCATTGAGCAGTACCCATCTTTTGCCAGCATTACCTGTTTTGATAACAAGCATTTATGGCAAGACGATAAGTGGACCCAGCGCCCTGTCGTAGACCTGTACGAAACCCCTATGAGCATCTACGAATTACACCTAGGTTCATGGCGTCGTAAGGAAGACAACCAGCCGTTAAGTTATGTGGAGCTGATCGATGAATTAGTGCCCTACGTGACCCGTATGGGCTACACCCATGTGGAACTCTTACCTGTCACTGAATACCCTTTTGACGGTTCTTGGGGTTATCAGCCAGTTGGCTTGTATGCAGTGACCTCACGCTTTGGCACACCAGAAGAGTTTAAAGCCTTAGTCGATGCGCTGCACCAAGCCAATATTGGCGTCATCATGGATTGGGTACCTGCCCACTTCCCAGCAGATAGTCATGGCTTGGCCAATTTCGACGGTTCAAAACAATATGAATATCCCGATCCGAAAAAGGGCTGGCACCCTGAATGGAACTCTCTCATCTATGACTTTGGTAAAGATCATGTGGTGAATTACCTGATCAGTAATGCTGTGTATTGGCTAGAAGAATTCCACATTGATGGCTTACGCGTCGATGCCGTGGCTTCTATGTTGTATCTCGATTACTCTCGTGAAGAGGGTGAGTGGATTCCTAATAAAGACGGCGGCAATCACAACTATGAAGCCATCAGCTTCCTACGTCGCTTGAACGAAACCGTGTACCTGAACCACCCGCGTTGCTTTACCGTGGCGGAAGAATCCACTGCCTTCCCAGGAGTATCCAAACCGACCTACATGGATGGCCTAGGTTTTGGCTTTAAGTGGAATATGGGGTGGATGAACGACTCTTTGGAATACATGAAAAAAGACCCAGTGCATCGCCAATACCATCAAGGTGAACTGAGCTTTAGTATGGTATATGCCTTTGACGAGCAGTTTGTTCTACCTATTTCCCATGACGAAGTAGTACACGGCAAAGGCTCAATGATAGAAAAAATGCCCGGAGATGCCTGGCAGAAATTCGCCAACTTACGAGCATTTTCAAGTTATATGTTTTTTCATCCCGGGAAAAAACTCAATTTCATGGGTAACGAGTTTGCCCAAGGCCAAGAATGGAGCCACGAGCGCTCGCTGGATTGGCACCTATTAGAGATAGATTACCATCAAGGCCAGCATCGTCTCAGCAAAGATTTAAACCACCTTTACCAAAGTGAAGCGTCTTTGCATCTCGACCATTCCGGTCACGGTTTTGAGTGGATCAGTCACGATGACAGTGCTAACAGTATTTTGGCCTTTGTACGCAAATCTAAATGCGGTCTTGAACACTCCATTGCTGTCGTGAATTTCACCCCTGTGCCACAAGGCAACTACCGTATTGGTGTGCCTCAACCGGGACGTTATCAAGTGATCTTCAACTCAGACAGCTCAGAATATGCCGGCAGTGGCTATGTGAAAACGGACGAATTTATCACCGCTAACATTGCTAGCCATGGCAAAAACCAGAGCATTGAGCTACAAGTGCCGCCTTTGGCAGGCATCTTATTAAAATGGCTTGGCGACAAATAAACTACCCGAGGGTTTCTAATGAGCGACACTTACACAATTAATCTCGGCCAACCTTTTCCTTTAGGGGCTTCCGTGACCCCGCAAGGGGTTAATTTCGCCGTGGTTTCCGAAGACGCTCAAACCCTCTACCTGTGTTTATTTGATGAGAGTGAAAATGAACTAGAAAGGCTGCCTTTTGTTACCAAGCAAAGGGGCATTTGGCACATGGAAGTGGTTGGCCTTAAAGCCGGACAAAAATACGGCCTGAGAGCCGAAGGGCCTTTTGTGCCTGAGCAAATGCAGATCTTTAATGTCCATAAATTATTGATTGATCCTTACGCTAAAGTCCTGAGCAGCAAATTAACTTGGCATGAAGATCAAGCCGCGGTATCTAACGATGGTCAAATCAATACCCAAGATTCCGCCTACTGTGTTCCCAAGTCGATTGTTCAAACCATTGAGTCAAGCAACGATCGTCCAGAGCGAGTCAAGATAAGTGCTGCTAGCCGGGTTTTATATGAGTTACACGTTAAAAGTTTTAGCCAACAAATGCCCATTGAGGAACACTTAAAAGGTACCTACCTTGGTGTCATCAGCGATCTAGGCATAGAGCATTTACAAACACTTGGCATCACCACCATTCAACTCATGCCCTGCTTTAGTTTTGCACACGAACGCCATTTGCACGCACTTGGCCTGCATAATCATTGGGGCTACAACCCAATCAGTTTTTTTGCCGTCGAGCCATCCTACGCTTATCAAGACGCCACCTTAGAATTCCAACAAATGATAGATGGCTTAAGAGCCGCAGGGTTCGAAGTGATTCTAGATGTGGTCTACAACCATACCGCAGAAAGCGATATGGACCAGTCAAGCGTCTGTTATCGAGGGTTAGACAATCGCCACTATTATCGCCACCAAGAAGGCAAATATTTAAACTACACAGGCTGTGGTAACTGTGTCGACACCTATAGTCCGGCCAGCATTCGACTCATCTGTGACAGCATGCGCTACTGGGTCGAAACTCTGGGGGTAGATGGTTTCCGCTTTGATCTTGGGGTGGATCTTGGCCGTACCGACCATGATTTTTCCCCGAAAGCCCCGCTCCTACAAGCAATTTTACAAGACCCAATACTGAGCAATATTTGCTTAGTCATGGAGCCTTGGGACATTGGCCCAAATGGTTATCAAGTGGGACAATTTCCTCGCGGTTTTTTCGAGTGTAATGATCAATATCGAGATACCATGCGCCGCTTTTGGCGTGGTGATGAAGGACTCGTACCACAATTTGCCACGCGCCTCATGGGTTCGCGGGATTACTTTCACAAAGGCCATCGCAGCGCCCTACACTCGGTAAATTACATCACCTATCACGATGGCTACACCATGAATGACCTGGTGTCTTATCACCGTCGTCATAACCTCGCCAACATGGAAAACAATCGTGATGGCCACGGGGACAACATCAGCCAGAACTTCGGGGTTGAAGGGGTGACTGATAATCCAGAAATTCTGCAAAAGCGCTTGAATCAGCAACTCTGCTTTCTGGCCACTTTACTGCTCAGCCAAGGCACGCCGCACATTCTGGGTGGGGATGAACTTTCCCATAGTCAGCAAGGCAACAACAATGCTTATTGCCAAGACAATGAGCTCACCTGGTTCAACTGGCAAGACACACAAGCGCGCAGCGCGTTGCAAGACACCATTAGTCAACTGACTCAGTTACGCAAACAGCACCCTATCCTGGCGGAAATTCACCTTGCGGACGATGCCCTGTATCAATTTAAAACCGCCGACCAGATCACATGGCTAAACGAGCAAGGTTTGCCCATGAGTAGCGACGACTGGAATGAAGCTGAGCGGGATTATCTTGCCTTAACCCTAACCTCGGCGGATCACACAAGCCGATTGTGGCTAGTGTTTTATCGCGAAGACATTCCCCTTCAAGCCATGCCTCCTTGCCCTGTGCAGCAACTCAAAGTACTTTATCGCACCCCTGGTATGCATTTACACACAGATCATATTGAATGCCAATATCGAGGCGTTATGGTTGCTCAATTTTAACCTAAGCAAACTATTCCATGATCTTACCCAATCCGTAAAACGTGACGGGGTAAGATCATGGGGTTATGACCCTTTACGATTTAACTTCGTTTCACCCTATTTAGAGCTCTTTCATCATGTCTACAGGCAATAACAAGCTAACTCAGCCCTCCACCAACGAGCAAGATCACCCTTTTTCAATATTAGTGCCCGATGTGATTTTAGACGCGGTTGAGTCCACAGGGTTGTGGTGCGATTCGCGCATCTATCCACTCAACAGTTACGAAAATCGTGTTTATCAAGTTGGTATAGAAGAGGGCTCCCCTATCATTGCCAAGTTTTATCGACCAGAACGCTGGAGCACGGCACAAATTCGAGAAGAGCACGACACCTTGCTTAAGCTAGCGTCCTCTGGCATTCCTGTGGTCGCCCCCATGGTATTCGATGGCAAAAGCCTGCTAAAACACCAAGGACTGTATTTTTGCTTAAGCAAACGCTTAGTTGGGCAACACCCAGAAGCGGATAATCTTGATCAGCTTTTTCAATTGGGCGAGCTTATTGGTCAGGTTCATGAAGGTCTGTCCAGTCGGCCATTCCAGCACCGCAGTAGTGTTTCTCCCTTAGCGCAAATACGTGCTGCCGCCACGCTAATTTTAGAAAACAAGCACTTGCCCGCGTCCTTAAAAGATCGCTACAAGCAACAAATCGAGCGACTTTATGAGCGCTGTGAGGCTCGAATCAAGGCCTATTGGCCAGCCAAATTACGCCCAATTCATGGAGACAGTCATCGCAGCAACCTAATGCTCCATGATGGACAGTTTCACTTACTGGACTTTGACGACTGCCAAAACGGCGTCGCGGTACAAGATATCTGGTTACACCTGACTCAAACCGAAAACCCACGTCAGCAATTAAGTGAAATTATTGAAGGTTACGAGAGTTATTTACCTTTTGACACTCGCGAGCTGGATCTTATCGACGTATTTAAGTCTGTTCGAGTCATTCATTATGCGGCTTGGTTACAAAGTCGTTGGCACGACCCCGCTTTTGTACGGGCTTTTCCTTGGTTTGGCAGTGAAGATTATTGGCTAAACCATTTGAACGAGCTAGCCAATTGCGAGAAGGAATGGGGGCACATTAGTCGATGACCCCCTTGCAAGAGACCCTACAGAAACACTTTGGCTTTAGTGAATTTCGCCAAGGCCAACAGCAAGCCATCAATCAACTGTTAGACGGCCATTCTTCCTTAGCTGTGTTTCCCACTGGATCGGGTAAGTCCCTGTGTTATCAGTTTACGGCCACTCAATTGCCTCATCTTACTCTGGTGATCTCCCCGCTTATTGCTCTAATGCATGACCAGCTGGCTTTTTTACACAGCAAAGGCATTGCCGCAGCCAGTTTAGATTCCAGTCAAGACAAAGCTACCAGCCAAGACGTGATGGCGCGAGTTCGATCTGGCGAAATAAAAATTTTAATGATCTCCGTGGAGCGTTTTAAAAACGAGCGTTTCCGTCGCTTTATTAATAATATTGCCATTTCAATGCTGGTGGTTGACGAAGCCCATTGCATCTCCGAATGGGGCCATAACTTTCGCCCTGATTACCTTAAATTGCCCCACTACCAGCAACAACTGGCGATTCCTTTGGTGCTGTTACTGACAGCGACGGCGACCCGCCGAGTGCAAAAAGACATGGCTCAGAAATTTTCGATTCAACCTCAGCACATAGTGCAAACAGGCTTCTATCGGGCCAACCTAGACATTGAATTAATTCCAGCTCAGGTGGCTCAAAAGTACTCTCTACTCAAGCAGGTACTCAACCAAAGCGTTGGGCCGAGTATTGTTTATGTTACTCAGCAGAAAGCTGCCGAAGACATTGCACAACAACTAGCAGCCGATGGCCATTCTGCCGCGGCTTATCATGCTGGGTTGGGCAATGAACTGCGAAGCCAAATACAAGCGCAGTTCATGGCTGATGAAACTCAAATAATCGTGGCGACCATTGCCTTCGGTATGGGCATAGACAAATCAGATATTCGTCTTGTGGTGCATTATGATCTTCCCAAATCCATTGAAAACTACAGCCAAGAAATTGGCCGTGCGGGTCGTGACAATCAAGCCAGTCGCTGTGTTTTGCTGGCTAGCTTAGAAGGGCTTAACACCTTAGAAAACTTTGTCTATGGAGATACTCCCGAGGCCCAAGACATAGCGCAGTTACTTTACTTAATTGATCAGCAAAGCACGCTTAGCCATGGAGGGAGAAGCTGGGAAACACAACTACACAGTTTGTCGACTCAAACCAATATTCGCAGCCTGCCATTAAAAACCTTGTTAGTGCAATTAGAGCTGCTGAACGTCATGAACCCTCAATACAGCTACTATGCCGATGTACGTATCAAGTGGCTCACGGATCTCGATAGCATAACGGGCCGATTGCCAGAGAGTATGCAGGAGACCTTTATCGCCATCGCTAACGCCACTCATTTTAAGAAAATATGGGGGACACCGGACTTTACCCAGCTGTTTGAAAAGGCAGGACTATCTCGAAACGATGTGCTGCAAGTTTTAGAATACGCAGCCGACCAAGAAAGCTTAATTTTAGAAAGCAAAGGTTTAACTGAGGTCTATCAGGCTGCTTTAAACAAGGACCAAATTGCTCAGCTTATCAAGCAATTGCAAGGCTATGTAGAAGACAAGCAAACAGCAGAAATTGAACGTATCGCCACCATGATTCGTTTTTTCCAGCTAGAGCGTTGCCTCAACCATAATCTAGCACGTTACTTTGGTGATCAAGATGCCCCATCACACTGCGGTCATTGCTCGGTTTGTCGAGGTAAACCTTTGGTTTTCAGCGCTCAATCAGCCCAGCACGCCCTACCAGTGGAAGAGATTCTGCCCCTTATGCAAGGGCTTCAACGAGCATTAGAGGCTTACCAGCCAACCAAAGTCCCAAGCACCGTACTCTATACAAGATTTTTAACAGGATTAACCCAACCACTGCTTACGAAAATAAAAGCCCGACAATTGCCAGGCTTTGGAAACTATGAGGAATGGCGCTATCGCCAAGTATTGGAATCGGTGGAAAAGGCGTTACAGAACCCTTAGCCATCAATCATTAGTGCCTGACGTTGTCGCAACAGGCACTCGAATTTCAATAAGATTGTTATCTGGATCATTTAGATAGACACAAGACATGACACCGAGCGGGCCTTGTTTTTCCACTGGGCCTTCCAACACCACCACTTGGTGTTTTTGCAGGTGAGAGAGAATATCCTTCATCGGCCAATCAGAGACGAAACCTACATTCCCCGCGCCTTCCATAGCATGATGACGCACTTCATCTCCTAGGCGTTGCAAATAGAGAGTTTGCTCACCAAAACGAACCGCACATTGCTGCTCGCCAAAGGAGATTACTGGCATATTTAATACTTGCTGATAAAAGTTCGATGAACGCTCAATGTCGGAAACTGTAAAAACAATATGGTCTATGTGGCTAATCATAATACCCGTGTCTTTTCCTTTGTTAGAGGTTTCATGCTACGAACCAGTACGCTAAAAAACAAGTATTATCCGCTCGAATCAAGCAAAGAATCTAAGCTAAGCTGCCCCGCAATAATTTGTAACTTGCGTTGCCGGCTCAGTTGTTTAATACGGTACTCAAGTTTTAACGCGCGGCTTTTGTCGCCCACCCTTTCTTGCCACTTTAAAGCGAGTGGCCCTTTGCCTTTTAAGTATTTCGCACCAGAACCGGAACAACCTTGGTGCTCCTTGAAGCGTCGTGTAACATCCGTAGTAATACCGGTGTATAGTGTATTTAAACGGGTCTGAATGATGTACACACTCCAAGTTTTCTGTTCTTTCACCTGATCGCTCATGACTCTTTTTCTAGATCTAAGCCTGCTCGCTTGTCCTTCAACCACAGATAAGACTGATAAAGAATACAAGCCAACACACACATGGCTGCTAGGATGTTAGAGCCTTGCCAGCCGATAGAACTCATTAATAAAGCGGGCGACATAGCCCCCAACATAGCCAAGATCGCCATCCCTGTATCTCCCAAACCTTGCCAACGCTTGGCGTTTTCATTGCCTTCAAGAATCACTGAAATATAAGCACTGCCTCCTACATAAGTGAAGTTCCATGCCAAGCCTAAAAAGACTAAAGAAAGCACAATGGAAGAGTAACTGGCCGACATTAAATTCACCACAGAGGTGGCGATAAAGAGTAAGAAACCACAAGCAATTATTTTTTGGTGACCAAAATAATTGATCAAATAACCAGAGACTAACGAAGGCGCGAACATCGCCACTACATGCCATTGTATGGCCATGGAGGAGTGATCAAAATGCACTTGCATGTGATGCATCTGGATCGAAGACTGAATCATTAAGAGATTCATAATGCCAAAGCCAATCGCAGCAGATAGCACTGCAAAAAGTAGCTTGGGGGGAATGTCTTGTAGCATTTCACGTACTTTTAGAGGCGCTTTAGCCTGCGTTGGCTTGCTGCTCGCCAACGTCTCTTTAGGCAGCCAGACAATCAATACAAGATTCACCAACGCTAAGACAGACAAGGCAGCATAGCTTAAAGAAAACAGCGCAAAGCCATCAATATCATGCAACAGGCTAGTCAGTGTTGGGCCTAGGAAGGCCGCCACCAAGCCCCCAGCAATCACTAACGACACAGCTCGAGATTTCACCTTGCCAGACAGTTTATCTACCGCTGCAAAACGGTAGTAATTGGCACAAGCCGTAAAACCGCCTAACAAGGCATGAGAGATCATAAGTAACATAAAGGACTGATAGACTACGGCAAAGTACCCCACACCACCTGCAGCAATTAGCAGCACAGCCCCTACTATAAAGCCCACTTTACGCCCTTTCTTGGCCATCAACATAGACACAGGGTAAGTGGCGAACAACAAGATGAGAAACTGCATGCCATAGGGTAAAGTCGCCAAACTTTCACTCGGTGCGATGAGGTTACCGACGGTGGCGGCCATAGAAACGGAGATCACTGCCGCGGTTAAATTGATCGACTGACAAAAAAAGTACAAATATAAATAGCCTGGCAATCGCTCTAAGCGCCCGCCCGCAAGCTTTGTGTGATCCGTCATAATTTCCCTTAATTTTAAAATTTTTATCTCACTTCACGGTTTAACCGCTAATCACCAATACCAATGTGGCCGCGGTGGTCGCCCCCATAATACGATTAAACCAACGTTGGCGCCGAACATCGGTTAGCCAGCGTCGAATGCTTACTCCAAGCCAAGCCCATAGAGCGATTGTCGGGAAGTTCACACAAGCGAAAACTAGCATAATCCAAAAACCAGATTGTGCAAACAGCTCTCCTTGAATCGTAAAGGTACTCACGCTGCTGATCGCCATCATCCAAGCCTTAGGATTAACAAACTGAAACAGCGCGGCTTGCCACCAGCGCATGGCAGCTTGCTGGTGCCCCGAGTCGCTAAACTCATTGGTAGGGGCAGTGGCAATCTTCCAAGCCAGCCATAACAAATATGCTCCCCCTAGCCATTTCAGCAAAACATACAAAGACGGAAACAAACTAAATAAGGTGCCAAGGCCTAACAATGAAGACAATATCAATACACCCATACCAACCCCTATCCCTATCATGTGGGGCAAGGTTCGCCGAAAGCCAAAGCGCGCCCCGGATGCTAACAGCATAATATTATTTGGCCCAGGCATGCCCGACATAACAAAGGCGTACACTGCAAAGGTTAAAAGAAAGGACAAATCCATCATAGCTTGTCACTCCTTTGCCTACGCTGTGAGCACAGCTCCCTTATCAAGGTAACTGGATTGGATTTAGCGGCCTCTTGGCGGTGTTGCTCTGCAGACAAACCCACATCCTTCACTTGCTGTGGGGTCAATTGTTTTAAAGCCGCGCGAGTTTGGTATCGCACTCGACAGGCTTGCAAATGAGCGAATAAACTAATGATCAACATAACAATTCCCCTTCTCTTACTAAGATGTGTTGCCTCAAACCCAACAACTGTATGAACCAATACTTTAAGAGAAAGTGAAATCACAATACAGATTCAAAAATTAACTTATATTTCCATACAGACAACAAAAAAACCGTCTGTATGGATAAATAATCCCATATCTGTATGGTAACAAATCATACAGACTCTACTTATAATGATGCTCTCCTAAATATCGAAATAAGGATCACCATGGCCCTCTATATTGAGCTTGCGAACCGTCTACGTGACCATATTGAGCACCACTTCTATAAACAAGGGGATAAACTGCCCTCTGTCAGACAGTTAGCCAAAGAGCATAGCGTGAGCATTTCAACGGTACAGGAGGCCTACCGAAAATTAGAGCAAGAAGGGCTGGTGGAGGCATTAGCCAAGTCTGGCTATTTTGTAAACAAAGCTCGCCATACGCTAGACAAGCTGCCGCGAATTTCACGCCCACCGCAACGCCCGTTAGAAGTCTCTCAATGGGAGGAAGTGTTGGGCTTGCTAATGAACAATGGTCAACAAGCGGACATTCAGCTTCAGCATGCTATGCCCTATATGAAACTTACTACCATGAAGCCGTTATTAAAAAACCTTGCAGACATTATTAAACAACAACCCGAAGCAGGCTTGGGCTATAACGACATTAGAGGCTCCCATCTATTACGTGAGCAGCTATGCCGCATTGCGGTGGCATCCGGCTGTCACTTCCATCCAGACGATCTGGTTGTAACATCTGGCTGCCAAGAAGCTTTATCGGTATGCCTTAGAGCTGTCACGTCACCTGGAGATATTATCGCCGTAGAGTCGCCAGGCTTTTATGGTTCTATGCAGGCGATAAAAACCGCCAACCTAAAGGCCATGGAAATCCCGACTCACCCTGAGACTGGCCTTAGTTTAGAAGCCTTGGAACTCGCCCTAGACCAGTGGCCGATAAAAGCTATTTTTATTACTCCTACTTGTAATAATCCCATGGGGTTCACCATGCCAGAGGAAAAAAAGCAGCAGCTTTATCGTTTGGCTCAAAGCTATGACATCGCCATTATTGAGGACGATATTTATGGCGACATTGCCTACCAGTTTCCTCGCCCTAGAAGCGTCAAATCCTATGATAAGGATGGTCGAGTACTGCTCTGTTCGTCTTTCTCTAAAAGCGTGTCTCCTGGAATGCGGGTGGGTTGGATTGCGCCGGGCAGATACCGAGACAAGGTTACTCACATCAAATACGTGAGCAGCTCTATGTGTCAGCTTTTTCCTCAACTGGCCGTCGCTAAGTTTATTCGTGAAGGGGGCTACGAGAAGCACCTGAGACGCGTACGTCAAGCTTATGAAAAACAACGTGACCATCTGTTAAACGCTATAAAAAACTTTTTCCCAAACCATACTCGGGTGAGTTTTCCTGTGGGGGGTTTTGTTCTCTGGGTGGAGTTAGAGCCTCACATAGACACGATGAAGCTAGAGGTTTTATGCCGTGAAAAAGGCGTTAGCTTTGCACCGGGCTCACTGTTTTCAGCCACCGGAAAATTCCGTCATTGTATGCGGATTGGCTTTAGTGACAGTGATGTGGAGAAAACCAGTAAAGGCGTGGGTTTGATTGCTGAGGCGTATAAAGAAATGCTGATGGAACAGGGGTAATTAGCTTGGGTTAGACAATAATGGCGATGATGCTGCCAATAGTACCTAGGGTTTTCATCACTTTGCCAGCGGTGTAGGCATCGTCTTTCTTTTCTTCTTCTACCACTTCACCTGGCTTATCTAGGCCAAAGAAGCCGTGGGTAAAAGATTTGATGCTGTTTTCTTCTGGTACTTCCTTAGCGTCCTCAACTGCTTCTTCGGCTACTTGCACGACCTTTTCTTCTTTATCCTCAGACGCAGAAGTTTGTTGGTATTGCTTTGTCGCCAATTGCGAAGAATATAGATTCGACGCCGTTGAGTTGATCGGAGGTAATGCCATATGTTATCCAGTTACATCTTTGTGACTAATGATATCGGCCAAGTTTGCCATTTCTTGAGCTTTTTATTTAACTTTTCATTACTTAACATGTGCTTCATTTGACCATATTTTCGAACAATTTTACAGCATTGCTAGAATTCCTCAATCCGCTCGAGAATGTGTCACAAAAACAACAAGTTGAAATGTAAAGAAACGCAAAGAAACTTAAATCCATAAAAAATTCCAGTAATAATCAGATCCTATGATAACGGTACTCTGTGTTTAAGCTATTCATAAACTCAGCACACACTTTAACTCAACCATTCATAACAGTGGATAAACCAAATGGGATACAAAGCCATTAGGAAGCTAGGGCTACTCTGCTCATGCCTTATACTCGCGGCGTGTAGCAGTTCACAAAGTAGGGACAACTACACGGAGCTAGCTCAACAAGAGTTTGACAACATCACCGAAAATAAACCCTATCTTTGGGAAGAGCTTGATCAGGTGGCGGAAGTTAGCTATTTGACAGACCTTATCAATGACCCTTTGCTTGAACAACTGATCCAACAAGCCCTATCGTCGAACCCAAGTTTGCAAAAGACGTTACTCACACTACAAGCCAGCTTATGGGAAATAAAGAGCGAGCATGGTGAACAACTCCCGACCGCGGAAGCGGGTTTCTCTGCCGGAAAATCAGAAGGTTCCAACAGCAGTTATACCGCTGATATTACGGTCAGCTGGGAAGTTGATTTATGGCAAAAATTGGCTGTATCAGAACAAGCGTCAGAAAAATCACTTGCCAGTGATGAAGCATTATATCAGTCCAGTCGAGACACCTTGATCGCGAATGTTATGAAGTCATGGCTCGCCATTACGGCCAAACAGCGCGCCATTCAAATCGAGCAGCAACGCTTAGCCTTATTAGAAGCGAATGAAGGCTTAATACTGAAACGTTTTCGTAACGGTTTGGGGGACTTAGAGGCACTAGATGAAGCCCGGACCTCAACCTCACAGTCCCGAAGTGACCTAGCCTCTTTCATAGAAGAACTTGCTATCGAGAAACGTGATTTACAACTGTATCTTGGTACTGATGAGCTACCCAACATAGCTGAAAAAATTGACTACCCTAGCGTCGATATTACATTCCTGAACCTTCCGAACCAAAGCTTACAACGACGTCCGGATCTGAAAGCTTCTTACTTGGCCATTGAGGCAGCCGACTTAAGCACTACGGTGGCTTACAAAGATATGTTGCCCAGTATTAGTCTCAGTGCAACCTTGAGTGAAACAGCAGAATCACCCAGTAAAGCTTTATTTGGTTCACCTATCTGGTCCTTACTTGGACAACTGACACAGCCTTTATATCAAGGCGGACAATTAAAAGCCGCAGCCGAAATTGCCAAGTTAGAAACCGCTCAAGCTTTTCAAGATTACCGTGAAACTTTACTCAATGCGGTGTACGAGGTTGAGAATGCTTTAGGACAGGAAAATGTACTGGCTTTGCAAGAAAGATACACCCGTGACGCACTCATCAGTTCTCAAAATAATCTAAAACAATACGAGAAAAAATACCGTACAGGCTTAGTTGAATTAAGCGATTTAATCGATGTACAAACGACAACTTTTGATCTCGAAGCAGAACTCGATGATCTCATCTATCAACACTTATCAAATCGAGTCGATTTAGGACTCGCTTTAGGGCTTGGAGTGAAGCAACAATGAAACGTTTACCACAATGGATCGCTCTAGTTTTGGCATTGGCTGTCTTAGCGGGAGTATATGTTTACATCAGTGCCGCGATAGCAGAAAAAAATAGTCAGGTGCGTAAACCACGCCCCGAAGCCCCTGAAGAAGCCATACAGATTTCGGTCATAGAGGCAACAACCGGCACTTACTCCGCCAAGATTAACGCCTCTGGTTTAGTCGAACCACGCTATGAACTCACACTCACAAATCAAGTCAGTGGCGAAGTAAGCCAGTTATCTAATCAGTTTGAAAGTGGTCAAATTGTCAAAAAAGGTCACCTGCTTGCCAGCTTAAATAACAGTGAATTGAGCAGTAATGTTGCTTCAGCAAAAAATACACTCGCCAGTGCAGTGTTAGCTTTAAAGGAAGAAATTCGTCAAGGTGAACAAGCCAAAGCGGAGTGGCAAGCGGCAGGGTTTAATACTGCCCCTGATTCAGATTTGGTTTTAAGAGAGCCTCAGTTAGCAGCGGCGCAAGCCGAAGTTGATGCAGCAAAAGAAGCGTTGAAAGACGCTCAAGCAGATTTAGCACATACTAAAATAAAGGCTCCCTTTGATGCTCTCATCACCGCACGTTCTATCTCTCCTGGTCGCTATTTAAGCAGCGACAGTGAGGTTGGAACGCTTTACAGCATTGATCGAGCAGAAATACAGATCGATTTGTCCAACAGCGATTGGCTAAAGCTCCCTGATACTTCTACGTTGCTGGAAAAAAAATGGCCCGTCACCATCCACAGTATTGATGATGACAGTCAGTGGCAAGGCAAAATCCTCAGTGTCGGACTGCATATTGATGAAACAACGCGTATGCGCAGTTTAGTGATTGGTCTGGATAACCCGCTTACGCAAAGCACACCTCTACTTTTAGGTTCATTTGTCACCATTAGCTTAGAAGGCAAAGCGCTCGATAATTTATGGCGATTGCCCAATACTGCCCTCAGTCAAAAAAGCGAAATTTGGTATCTTGACGAAGACAGTCGTTTGGCAGCCTTTGAAACCACGCCAAAATTTGTTGATACCCAATACGTTTACATTGATGTGCCAGTCGGGATGCGTGACAAAAGCTATCAAGTCTTAATTAAACCCTATAACAGCTATATCAAAGGGGCACTTGTGGCCCCTATTGAGAATATTAATGCTTCTCAAAAGGGTAACCAGCCATGAGCCCAATCGATCAGCCTAAAGGTATTATTCCATGGTTTGCTGGTAACCCTGTGGCCGCCAATCTATTACTCGTGCTTATTATCACGCTTGGCGTCTTAAACGTAGGGTCCATCAACAAAGAAGCGTTCCCTAGCCTTTCACCCAATAAGGTCGCTGTTTATGTCAGCAACGACAGCGGTTCAGCCAAAGAAAACGAAGAAGGCATTGCGATCCCCATAGAGCAGGCTTTACAGAGCATCCCGGGGATTAAAAATATCACTACCACCTCTACCTCCAGCTCAGGTTCCGCCAGTATTGAAATGATTGATGGTTACGACATCGATACTCTTATGGCCGATATTGATGTTGAAATCGACCAGATCACGTCTTTTCCTGACGACGCAGACCCAGCGTTAATCTCCAAAGATGTGCGTGAAGAGCACTCTATTTGGATCCAGCTCTACGGTGACGCTGATCGCCGTACTTTGCAGCAGTTGACCAACGAGCTGGAAGCCGACTTATTGGCCAGTGAAGACATTAGCGCCACCTCTATAACTGGCTGGCTTGATCCTATGATCAAGGTGAATGTCGATAAGAACAAACTTGAGGCTTACAATTTAACGCTGGATGATCTTGCAGATGCCATCAATGCCGAGTCCTCCACCACCAAAGTCGCTACCCTTCGAGATGAAGATATTTATATGAGCATCAGTGCCGCAGAACAAGCTTATTTTAAAAGCCAGTTTGCGGTAATTCCCTTACAAACTAACGATAACGGCGGCACTTTATTATTGAGTGATGTCGCCAGTATTAGTGACGGCTACGATGATGATGAGTTTGTTTTGTCTCGTTTCAACCGCCAGAACAGCCTTGCTATTCAAGTATTAACGAAAGGCACCAGTGATATTTCAAATTCCGTTGTGGCCGCCAAAGCAATCTTGCAAGAATGGCAGGACAGCGGTCGACTGCCACCAAACGTAAATGTCGGCACTTGGTACGATCGCAGTGAATCCATTAATCAACGTTTAGAATTGATGGTCGAAAATGCCGTGACTGGGGTTTTCTTAGTCTTTGTACTGTTGGCCATATTTCTCAACATCACAGTGGCATTTTGGGTCGCTATGGGCCTACCTTTTATTTTCTTTGGCACCTTATTTTTCATGGGTACAGAGAGCATCGGCTTAACCTTAAACATGTTTACTACTTTTGGTTTTATCATGGCATTAGGCATAGTGGTGGACGATGCCGTAGTGGTGGGAGAAAGCATTTATACGGTGCGCTCCAAAGAAGGCGACACCCTTGGAAGTACCATTAAAGGCACCATGATAGTTGCCGTACCAACTTTATTTGGTGTTTTCACTACCGTAGCGGCCTTCTGGGCTTTATCCAACATTGAAGGACGATTAGGTCAACTTTATTCTCAGTTCGCCATTGTGGTGGCAATTTGTTTAGTCCTCTCTGTCATTGAATCAAAAGTTATTTTGCCGGCTCATCTAGCCCATATCAACACACGAAAATCGACTCGAACAAACCCTATTGCCCGCCTTTGGGCGCTCATTCAGCGCGGGGCAGACAATGGCCTAGAATGGTTCAGTGAACGCATTTACCGCCCTACTATCGAGGTCGCGCTTAATTATCGTTACGCGGTTTTGGCTTTTTTTATGGCGATTTTCATTTTAGTCATGTCCATGCCGTTTACGGGCGCCATTCGAACCAGTTTTTTCCCACAAATTCCGGGTGATACGGTACGTGGTAGTGTGACCATGCAAAACGATGTCAGCTATGGACAGACCGAGAAAGTCTTGCTGGCACTAGAAAAAGCAGCCTATCAAGCGGATATTGCATTACGCACTCCGAGCAATAACGCTTCTGGAGAGCGTCGTGGGCCACCAGAAACAGACCACAACCGTGGAGCGGAACGTCCTGCGAGGCCTAATCGACAAGCGGTTGGTGAAGTCGCCATCGAAAATATTCAAGTGACGGCCAGTGGTGATCAATCAGGGAATATTCGTATCGAGCTCATCACTGACCGACCTTATACATCCGCTCAGTTTGCCAGCAAATGGCAGCAGCTTTCTGGTATGCCAGAAGGCGTAAAAAACCTACGTATTCGTAGCGCTAGAGAAACCGTTGACGCCTTAAAAGTCGAACTTCGTGGTAACGATAGCAGTGTCCTTAACGGTGCCATGGAAGCACTATTGGTTCAGCTTGAAACGTTACCGGCGGTCACAGGTATAGAACAAAACAGTACGCCCACTGAATCTCGCATGGTTTTAGCGCTGAACGAACAAGGTCGTTTGCTTGGTTTAACGACGAGTGGTTTGGCGTCGCAAATATCAAATAACTTTGATGGTGATGATGTGCAAAGCTTCCAGCGTGAAAACAACGAAGTGGAGGTTCATTTAGGCTACCCTGACGACCAGCAAGAGTCCCCTTCTGACGTCATGAACACCAAAATCACCTTAGATGATGGAACACGAATTCCTTTGTCTTCAGTTGCCACATTGTCTCAACAAGATGCCGAAACACGCATTGTGCGCATTGATGGAAAACGTTCTTTATATCTATCTTCCGAAGTCGATAAAGACACCATGTCGGCCACCGAAGTGGTCGAATACCTAGAAAACGCAGTTGTTCCTCAATTAGAACGTCAGTTTACAGGTGTTTCTGTGTACTTCTCTGGAGAGGCTGAACAACGAGCTGAAACCCAGTCTTCCATGTCTGAAATGTTTTTGATTGCATTGTTGATCATATATGGTTTGCTCGCCATCCCACTTAAATCTTATTCTCAGCCTTTGATCATTATGATGGCGATTCCATTTGGTATCATCGGGGCACTCCTTGGGCATTGGATGAACAGTCTAACTCTAGGCATTTTTTCTTTGAACGGCATCTTGGCGCTGAGTGGTGTGGTGGTCAACGACAGTTTGCTATTGGTTTCGCGTTTTAATGATCTGCGCAACGAGACTAGCCATGTTCGTAAGGCCATTAGCTTAGCTTGTCGTAGCCGATTGCGAGCAGTATTGCTGACATCCTTTACCACCTTTGCAGGACTGATCCCGATTCTTTGGGAAACCTCCCGCCAAGCACAGATGCTCATCCCTGCTGCGGTGTCTCTGGCCTACGGCATCATGTTCGCCACTGTGATTACTCTGGTATTGATCCCTGTGCTATTGATGATCAAGGAAGACGTACACAATATTTTGGCGCGTTTAAAAGCCACGCCAGAAGAACCTATTAACACACCCGTCGCAAATTAATGGCACTCAACCCCTCTAGGAGAATGCTCCTAGAGGGGTTTTGCAGACAAAACCCACCTTTCTTTTCTATTTTTAAAAGTTTTTTCCCAAAAATTTTCGACAATTTCCAAGCACCCCATTCCTGCTTTCAAGGCATTTTGAGAATAGAGTTGCCCGAAATTATTCCTTGACCAATAATGAGAAACATATTCCTAAAAAATCACCATTAAAGAGTACGAAATGGACTTAGATGACATTGATTTGCAACTACTTGCCTTAATTCAAAGCAATGATAGTATCTCTACAGAAGTCATGGCACAGCAGGTAGGACTGTCTAAAACCCCCTGTTGGCGACGTATTCAGAAACTTGAAAAGTCGGGTTATATCAAGCGCAAAGTCGCCTTGTTAGATGCCGACAAATTGGGTTTAGGGGTGTCCGTCTTTGTGCAGGTTAAGACCAACCAACACATGGCAAATTGGGCTGAAGAGTTCACCAAGGTGGCTGCCAGCTTTCCCGAGGTCATGGAGTTTTATCGCATGGCTGGGGATTACGATTATTTATTGAGAGTGCTGGTGAAAGATATTCCAGCCTATGACCGATTTTATAAACGCTTAATCAGCGCGACTTCACTGTCCGATGTCACTTCAAACTTCGCCATGGAACAAATTAAATGGACCACGGAGTTACCCTTACCTATTAAGGGCAAAGCAGACTCGAACTAGTTAAAGGGCGCTCCCGAGAGGTAAAGATGTCAGAGTTAAATACCCTTAATGCGCCCACTTCTGAACCGTCGTCAGCCGACACTTGGTTTGATAAAATCCGCCAAGGCTTAATCGGCAAAGCGCAGCAAATCCAAACGCCTTTTGGCTTACGTAAGTTGTGCTATGCCGATTACACCGCCTCTGGTCGTAGTCTGGACTTTATCGAGTCCAGTTTACAAAACACGGTTATGCCTTTCTACGCCAATACCCATACGGAAGCCAATGCTACAGGCCAACAGACTAGCGCCTTTCGTGAACAAGCAAGGCAACAAATACGCCAAGCGGTGAACGCCAATGACGATGACTTAGTGGTGTTTTGTGGCAGTGGTGCTACCAGCGCCATCAACACTCTCATTAGTCAACTAGGGTTACGAAACCTCAGCCCAGAGCAAGCCCAGTCTGTCTGTGTCCTGCTCGGCCCCTATGAGCACCACTCCAATGAATTACCTTGGCGAGAGCTCGGTGTTGTGATGCAACGAATTCCTGAAGGTGAACAAGGCGGCGTTTGCTTGCAAGCCTTGGAAGTGGCATTACAGGAACACCAAGGTAAACGCATTATCGGCACATTTAGCGCGGCCTCGAACGTGACGGGTATTTTGGAAGACCAGAAAGCAATCACCCAACTGCTGCATCGCTATCACGCCTTATCTTTCTGGGATTTCGCCGCCGCAGCGCCCTATGTCTCTCTTGATATGAACCCTGCAGACAGTAAAGAGTTAAGCAAAGATGCTCTGTTCTTTTCGATGCATAAGTTTGTTGGTGGACCGGGCACACCGGGCATTTTAGTCGTAAAGAAATCCCTTATCGCCAATGCCCAACCGAGCCATATTGGCGGTGGCACGGTTTCGTTCGTCACCCCAGATGATCATCAGTTTTTACCCATTGGAGAGCGTCGTGAAGAAGGCGGCACACCAGCGATTCTAGAGTCCATTCGCGCCGGCTTAGTGATGCACCTTAAACAACAAGTGGGTGAAGAAGCGATTGAACAAAGAGAAAGTGAACTGATTGCCAAGATGGAGCAACGCTGGGCCAATCAACCGAATATTGAACGCTTAGGGCATGCTCAAGCCAAACGTTTGTCGATTACCGCAGTGCGAATTAAGACCCCTTATGGCTATCTTCACCATGGTTTTGTAACGGCGTTATTAAATGATCTATTTGGTTTGCAAGTGCGCGGGGGCTGTTCCTGTGCTGGACCCTATGGACATCAGTTGCTGAACATTGATAAAGCTAAATCGCAACGTATTCAGCAAGCCTTGGCGGATCAGGAAAAACTCGTCAAACCGGGCTGGGTGCGATTTAACCTTAACTATTTTATCAGCGACCAAGAGGCGGACTTTATTCTGCAAACCATTGAGTTTGTGGCCAACCATGGACTGGCATTTCTGCCCTATTATGCCTACGACACCAGCAGCGATGTGTGGCGCTTTCAAAACCACCAACTGCAGCCTATGGCATTAGCGCACTTGGCAAATCAATGGTTTGAACCTAAGAGCCATGGAGATCAAGTAATCCCGCAAGTTGATTGTTGGCAAGAGGCTAATCAGCTCATGGCAGATTTTGCTGCGGGCAAGTACCCAGTTCAGCGCCAACCTTTTAATGCGAAATATGCAGACATAAAAGACTTTGTTTTAGTGCAGGACTTACCTGCCTAATACAATACATCCCAAAGGGGCATGCTAGTTTGCCTCTTTGGGTTCTAGCTCTAAGGTCATTTTGCGATACGCCACATCCGATTTATAAAAGCGCTCCCCCTGTACTTGCATATCAAACCTTTGGTAAAAACCGATGGCGGTTTCTCTGGCATCACACCAAAACTGTGTCACCGCTTGCTGACTAAGCTCTGCCAATAACCGAGTCAACATCATTTGCCCTATGCCTTGGCCTTGATAGGCTGGCAAGGTAGCGAATTTTCGTAATCGTGCCTGTTGCTGGTCAATAAACACCGAGGCCACACAGACTAATTCTTGCTGATAAAAGCCGCCGAAATGCCAACCGATGTTGTCATCCGTTAGCCGACAGTCTTCTAATGATGCGGCAGGCCAAAGTACTTGCTGCCGCAACGGCAAGGTTTCTTCTGGGGTGATTTTTTGAATATTCAGTTGCGATAAACAAATATTGGTCATCTTGCTCATAGTTTTAACCATTACTATCCATTGCGGCCACCATGGCGTGAATTTTCCGAGCTTTTTCAAAATGGTTTAATTGGTTTTCTTCAATCCACCAGCGGGCTGCACTCATCAATAACGCTGGATCATCATTTTTATTGGCAAAAAATGCGTAGAAGGACACCTGCACTGTCTCGCCTTTTTGTTGAATCTTTTGCTCACAAACTCGCAGAATCTTGTTTCTTAAATCTTCATTCATTCAGATTTTTCTCTTTTAAGTCAATTTCTTGCATGAGTCACGCGACCTCTATAGTGAGCTATTTACCCTCTCTACGACTAAAGTCGGACTTCATCTTTGCTCAGCTACTGATAGATTGATCTAGCTCATAAAAATAATTATAAGGAGACCTATCGTGTCCGATCATAGCAAAAATGCAGAAAAATACTGGCAAGCAAACCTTAGGCTGATTTTAGGCAGCTTAGTGGTTTGGGCACTGGTATCTTATGGCTTTGCCATTCTCTTACGTCCCATGCTCTCAGGTATTCAAGTTGGCGGCACAGACCTTGGGTTCTGGTTCGCACAGCAAGGTTCCATCATTGCTTTCATCATTTTGACATTTTTCTACGCATGGAAAATGAACAAATTAGATGAAGAATTTGGCCTACAGGAGTAATAAGCATGGATCAATTTACCATAAATCTACTCTTTGTCGGTGGCTCCTTCGCCCTCTACTTTGGTATCGCTTTTTGGGCACGTGCAGGCTCAACGAAAGAATTCTATGTTGCCGGTGGTGGGGTTCACCCAGTACTAAATGGTATGGCGACGGCAGCAGATTGGATGTCCGCGGCCTCTTTCATCTCTATGGCGGGCTTGATCGCCGCCGGTGGTTATGCAAACTCAACCTTCCTCATGGGTTGGACAGGTGGCTACGTGTTACTGGCCATGCTGCTCGCCCCTTACCTACGTAAATTCGGTAAGTTCACTGTGCCAGACTTTATCGGTGATCGCTTCTACAGCCGCACCGCGCGTTTGGTCGCCGTAGCTTGTTTGATCATTGCGTCGGTAACCTACGTTATCGGTCAAATGACAGGTGCTGGTGTGGCCTTCTCTCGCTTCCTTGAAGTCGATAAGAACACGGGCCTAACCATTGCCGCTATTGTGGTTTTCTTCTATGCCGTATTAGGTGGTATGAAAGGGATTACTTACACTCAGGTCGCTCAGTATGTGGTGTTGATCATCGCTTACACGATTCCTGCTGTGTTCATCTCTTTGCAACTAACCGATACCTTCCTACCTGCAATTGGCTTGTTCTCTAACCATACTGAGTCTGGCATTCCTTTATTGCAAAAACTGGATGAAGTGGTGCGTGAACTTGGCTTTAGGGATTACACTGCCGATGTAGACAACAAGCTAAACATGGTTCTGTTTACCTTGTCTCTAATGATTGGTACTGCAGGCTTGCCTCACGTTATCATTCGTTTCTTCACCGTACCTAAAGTGGCTGACGCACGTTGGTCTGCTGGTTGGGCATTGGTATTCATCGCACTATTGTACCTAACAGCACCTGCTGTAGCGTCTATGGCTCGTCTAAACCTATTGACGACTATTTACCCATCTGGTCCAACAGAACAACCGATCGAATATGCGGAACGTCCTGATTGGGTACAAACTTGGGAAACCACAGGTCTTATCAAGTTTGATGATAAGAATGGCGATGGCCGTGTGCAGTTCTACAACGACACACCTGCTTTCCAAGAAGAAGCAACAGCTCGTGGCTGGGAAGGCAACGAATTGGTGGTTAACCGCGATATTCTCGTACTGGCGAACCCAGAGATTGCTAACTTGCCTTCTTGGGTAATTGGTTTGATTGCGGCAGGTGGCTTAGCAGCAGCCTTATCAACGGCGGCAGGCTTGCTCTTAGCCATATCCTCAGCCGTGAGTCACGATTTGATCAAAGGCTCCATCAACCCCAATATAAGCGATAAGGGGGAACTGCGAGCAGCACGAATATCCATGTTCGTCGCGATAGTGGTGGCAACTTACTTAGGTATGAATCCGCCAGGCTTTGCCGCCCAGGTGGTTGCTTTAGCCTTTGGTATCGCTGCGGCCTCTATCTTCCCTGCGTTGATGATGGGTATTTTCTCGAAACGTATTAACAGTAAAGGTGCCATTGCCGGCATGCTAGCAGGTTTAGGCTGTACCTTGGTTTACATCTTTATGTTCCTAGGTTGGTTCTTTATTCCTGGCACAGCGTCTTTTGCCAATACGCCTGATAACTGGTTATTTGGGGTGTCTCCGCTATCATTTGGTGCCATTGGTGCCATGATTAACTTCGCGGTTGCTTTCTCAGTATCTTCTATGACAGAAGAGCCACCAAAAGAAATTCAAGATCTAGTAGAAAGCGTTCGCTACCCTCAAGGAGCTGGCGGTGCGGTTGACCACTAAGATGTTGTGATACTTTAGAGTCACTGCTATAAAAGTGATTCACGACAATGAACGAGTCTTCCAGAAGGAAGGCTCGCTTCATTCACACAAGACTAATAAAGAGAATATTTATGATTTGGGAACTCATTGCGACGATTTTCGCCGGTGTCGGTGGCGCGGGTATTGCCCTCTTGATCAGAAAAATATCAAAACAAAATGCGCCTAAATGGCTAGTTCCTGCGCTGGCAGGCCTTGCTATGTTAGGTTTTCAAGTACAGGGTGAATACGACTGGTATGAACATCAAGCAAGTCTACTCCCGGAAGGTGTCGTGGTCGTAAAAGCGGTGGAAGAAAAAGCCCCTTGGCGTCCATGGAGCTACTTATACCCGCAAACTATGCGATTTATTGCTGCGGATGTGGCCAACTCTGCTCAAAACAAAATTGACCCAAATTTGATTCTTGTCGATTTGTATTTCTTTGAGCGACGCAGCGTCGCCAAACGCGTGCCGCAAATTGTGGATTGCTTACAAGGCGCCCGTACTGACTTTACTCAGAACTTCAGTGCCTCACAACAAGACAACAACCACAAGCAAACTTGGCACCAACTGGATAAGAGCGATGCTCTACTAACGTCCGTTTGTAGCTAAACCTCCCTACCTATATTAGCAACTTGCTTGAACCTTTCTTCAATCAAGTTGCTCTCAGTGTTTACTTTGTAAACTTGCCTATGTCGGCCTTATCATTGACGGTTATTATTTTTTACCAATCGAGGTGAAAAAAACTGAATTGTTACTTATCTATCACTCAATTAACCTGACTCTATGAAATTCTGCCCACATTATGGAGTCTGACTTTATGCAATACCTTGAAAACGCCTACATTAACGGCAACTGGTATCCACTCACCGGGCCGGATCGTTTTCCACTGGTTAATCCCGCTACAGAGGAATGCATTGCAAAGGTGACCATGGCCACCGAAAGCGATGTTAACCAAGCTGTTGCTGCGGCCAACCAAGCCCTACCGGCTTGGTCCAACACCTCAAATAAGAAACGCGCAGAATACTTAAACGCCATTGCCGATGAGATGCTCAACCGCTATGACGATTTAATCCAAGCACATGTACAGAGCATGGGTTGCCCAACAAGCCTAACAGGGGCGTTCCATATCGACTGTGCGATAGAGGCTATGCGTTATTACGCCGAAATGGCACCCATGATTGATAAAGTCGAACAAAGAGAAAACAACCTCATTACCAAACAACCTATCGGGGTTTGTGCGCTCATTAATCCATGGAACTATCCGCTACATCAGCTAGTTGGTAAATTGGCGCCGGCTTTAGCCACAGGCTGTACCGTGGTCATAAAACCTGCAGAACAGACGCCTCTGGCCGATCAAATCATGGCGCAAATCATCCATAAAGTCGGCCTACCAGCCGGTGTGTTTAATTTGCTTTTTGGCCGTGGTCACGTCATAGGTCCGATGCTTGCCGAGCACCCTAAAGTAAATATGATTTCCTTTACCGGCTCTACCAGAGCAGGAATCGAAGTGGCTAAGAATGCGGCCTCTAGTGTGAAACGCGTATGCCAAGAATTGGGGGGGAAATCTGCATACATCATTACAGAAGATGCCGACCTTGAAGCAGCCGTTCGCTATGGTGTAGAAGATGTGATGGGGAATACCGGCCAAACCTGTAATGCACTAACCCGTATGCTAGTCCCCAAAAGCCGCTATCAAGAGATCATTAAGATCGCCGCTCAAGTTGCCCAAGAACAGGTAGTAGGCGACCCAAACCATGAAAGTTCTACGATGGGTCCATTAGCTTCTGCTCAACAGTTCAATATAGTTCAGGACTACATTAGGATTGGGATTGAGGAAGGTGCCGAGCTTTTGGTAGGAGGGACTGACCGACCTGAAGGTTTGTCAAAAGGTTATTATGTGAAACCGACTATTTTTACCAAAGTGACTCGTGATATGCGGATTGCCCGAGAGGAAATTTTTGGTCCTGTGTTATGTATTATGGAATATGATGAAGTCGAGAACGCTATAGACATTGCGAATGACAGCGAATATGGCCTCTCATCTGGGGTATACGCCAAAGACCAAGCGTCAGCGTTGCCTATTGCTGCGCGCTTAGACGCCGGTCAATGTTATATTCAAGGCAGTTTCTTTTCGATGTACGCCCCTTTTGGTGGGGTTAAGCAATCTGGAAATGGTCGTGAGTGGGGCGAAGAAGCCATGCACGAATACATAGAAACCAAAGCCATTATCTGCCCATAAATTTTTATGTCTGAGCATTCATTCGCAGGTACTCAAAAAGCCCCTTGGTCGACTGATCAAGGGGCTTTTTGCTGTCTTGTTGTGAAGAAACTAGAACTTAGACATCACTACGGAATGGAATTTTCACTTCATAGCCAGGCTCTTCTGGCTCATCATCGACCATTTGCGCTGGGAAGCCTTTGCCCAATACTTTAACGTCACAGGCTTCTTCCATACGACGAATTATGTTTGGCGAAAACTCACGATCGCCGTAACGAGCTTGACCATCTTTGAATATATCAACGATTAATGGCGCAACTTCTAACGGCATGCCATGACGCTTAGCGACCTCATTAAATAGACCCACATCCTTAGAAACCAGATCCAGAGTAAAGCTAATATCACGACTACCATTCAAGATAACCTGAGATTCAGTCTCATGCACAAAAGAGTTACCAGAGGAAGCTTTGATGCCCTCATAAGCCACATTCATATCCAGCCCCATCACTTTGGCCGCTGTTAGCGCCTCAGATAAAGCCACTAGATGAACACTACACAGGTAATTAGTGATCAGCTTTAAGACTGTCGCACTACCAAGGGGGCCTGTATGAATAACGCGGCGACCCATTTTCGTCAAAATGGGCAATACAGTTTCAAAGGCTTGGCGTTCACAGCCAGCAAAAATGGAAATGTTACCTGTGCCCGCACGGTGACAACCACCCGACACTGGGCAATCCACCGCCATCGCTTGTTTTGATTGTACAATGGCAGCGATTCGTTTGATTTCCGCTTCATCTGTAGTGCTCATTTCTAGCCAAATATTGCCTGCACTAATGCCTGCAATTACACCATCTTCTGCTTCCATGACGTGAGAGCAAGCAGCCGGAGATGGTAGACAAGTAATAATAACATCACATGCCTCAGCCAATGCTTTAGGTGAAGTCGCTGTTAGAGCGCCCTTGTCTTGAAATTTCGCCATTAAAGATTCGTCTAGATCACGAACCATCACATTCATGCCATTCCTTAGCAGGCTACCTGCTAATTGACCACCGACATTACCTAACCCAATAAAACCTACCTGCATTGCGACACCTCTTAATCTGCTGTGAAATTTAATTAAGATTAACCATGGCTCGCACGCTTAAAAATTGATTTTTTTTGAGAGCTCCGGTAAAAAAAACCTTCCAATCATTTAGACTTCCCTGTTGGCAATCCATTACACTAGAAGATACTCGGCAATCTACCTGCCCCAGTCGTTTGAAACAGGTAATTAAATGAAAAATGAAATACTCGACAGAACGCAGGATGATCCATCATTCGATAAGATTGACCTAAGAAAGCTTCCTCCTCTTAAGTCTCTCAAAGGCTTTGAAGCCGCAGCCCGGCTACAAAGCGTGCGCGGTGCCGCCGAGGAACTCAGCCTTACTCACCCAGCCATCAGTCATCAAATTCAGACATTAGAAAACAGCTTAGCCTGTAAGCTTTTCGAGCGAGAGGGTCGCCATATACGCTTAACACCAGCCGGCGAGCGTTATTATCCTTTTGTTCGTAAAGCGTTAGAAACCTTAATAGTCGGCACCGAAGAAGTTCGTTCCCAAATCAGCCAACCGACCTTGCGAGTGCAAACCTACATCACCACCTCGATTCGATGGCTCGCCCCCCGTTTGCCAAAATTTAAAAAGCGCCACCCAGATGTGAACTTAGAAATCAGTACTTACAATGCAGATTGGGAATTCGATGAGAAACACGCCGACGTCGCCATCATTTATAAAACACAAGCATTACCAGACTATTTGCACTGGCAACCCTTATTTACCTCCACCGTCTTTCCTGTTTGCAGTCCAGAATTATTGGCTACCCTTACAAATCACCCAGAAGCAAAAGAGCTACAGCACAGTCCATTAATTTCGGTTTACACAGAAGAAAAGTATTGGAGTTGGAAAGACTGGTTCGAATCCGCAGGTGTCCAGATTACCGAACCTACCGGCCCAGAAATCATAGAAGTAGATACCCTTGCTGCCGCTCTTGAAATGGCCGTTATTGGTGAAGGTATCGCTCTGGTAAATGGTCCTTTTGCGGACAGGGATCTAGCGACTGGACGCTTGGTAGTGCCTGTTGACCATCAAGTAGAAGACGCAGGAGAATGGGGCATTGTCTGTCATAAAAACATGTTCAATGACAATCAAGTACAAGCTTTTATTCAATGGCTACAAGAGCAATCTTAGCGGTTACTCTAGCATATTTAACTCATACATTAGGTGTTTCTACCTCATCGATGAGCCAATTTATAACATTCCCCACGGCAAACGTAGAATAATAGTTAGAACAAATTTGGTAACCTCGATTAATTGATTTTATTCTTGGCCCCAATGGTATTAATTCCCCTTCATCAATAAAGGCGTTAATTAGGCCTTCCCAAGCTAAACAAACTCCGTGACCTTTCACTGCTGCCTCAATCATTAGAGGATAGTTGTGATAACAAAATGTGACTGGGTGGTTTGGGGGCTTAATACCAAGCTTTTCTGACCAGTTTTGCCAGTCAAACCATCGTTCATCACCTTTGTCTTTGTGCAATAAGGGTAAATTATGCAAGCTTTCTAAGATATCACCTGACTTTAGTTGGTACTTTTTAGCAAAATCCGGCGAGCAAACGGGGTAAACTTCTTCTGGAATCAATAACTTCTCGAATTGATATTGACCAGTGCTGGTTGAGAAATGAAACAGAATATCTGCTTTGGAAGCCAGGACTTCTTTGAGGCTATTGGTGGGTAGTACTTCGAACAAATAGTCTGGAAACGCCTCTTGTAAACGCTGTAATCTGGGCATAAGCCAATGAAAAGCAAATCCAAAATACACACTAATGGATATCTTCGTACGAGGCTCTTGTACGTCACTCTTTACTTTCATCGTAGCATGCCGAATAGCCTCTAATGGCTCTTTCAGCTCATGATAATACTTAAGGCCTGCCTGAGTGGGTGCCAAAGGTTTAATACTTCGATCAATTAATATCCCCCCAATAATCTCTTCTAAAGAACGTATACGCTGGGATACCAAAGGTTGAGTAATACCCAGTTCGTGAGCGGCGTCCGTCATAGACTGGTTGCGAACACTGGCTTCAAAAGCCAGCAAAGAACTAAGGGTTGGAAGCTCGGATTCTTTAATCATTAGGATTTTGCATACTTTGCATAAGTTTTTGCCTCTGTAATTCGCCCGTAGAGTATTCGATACTGCGCCGACAACAGCATGAGAGGCTTAAAATGCAACAAGTAAATTTCTCTGTCAATGAAGAGCCCCCCTCAATTAGCGCCAGTATTGAAGGGAATCACTATCCACTACCAGCATTATGGTTACGCGAGCGCTGCCAGGATGCGATAAATTTAGATCAAATCACCAAACAGAGGTTGTTTGATCCTCATCAACTCGATGACGATATCGCCTTATTACACGTGGAAAAAAAAGGTCAGTCAAAAGTCTCTATTACTTTCAGTGATGGTTATGTAGGTGAATACGACCTAACAGAATTCTATGCGGATTTTGACCCTTGGGACGGTGCTCCGGTTACCAAAGCGTGGAAAAGCCATTCAGATAAATCTTCTTTTTACATTCCCTTTCAGGAACTAACGGAGCAGGCAGGGCTTATTAAAGGGTTAGAAGCGTTTCTCATTCACGGTGTCATTATCGTAACAGATGTGCCAAATGAGCCAGATGCTATTCTAGACGTCGCCAGTAAATTTGGTCATGTACGCGAAACCAATTTTGGTAAATATTTCGAGGTATATACGCGACCCAATTCAACCGATTTAGCTTACCGCTCTGTTCCCTTGGGTGCCCATACAGATAACCCATATCGTGACCCTATGCCCGGCATTCAACTGCTTCATTGTTTGGATAATCAAACATCTGGTGGTTTATCTACCTTGGTCGATAGCTTAGCAGTGATCGAGCAATTAAAGCGTGAAGACCCTGAAGGTTACCAGTTACTGTGTGAAGTACCTGTCCGTTACCGTTACAAAGATAAAAGTGTTGAGCTAATTGAGCGTCGTACCATCATACAAACAGATACCAGCGGCCGTGTAGAAGGGGTCAGTTATAGCCCAAGACTAGATTATTTGCCGTTATTACCTGAAAATCAGCTCATTCCTTTTCATCGTGCCCGTAAGCGTTTAGGACAATTATTTTGCCATCCTGATTTTGAATGGCGCTTTAAGCTTGAGCCAGGTCAATTACAAATGTTTCATAACTCTCGTGTACTGCATGGTAGAACAGGGTTTGATAGCAATGAGGGAATACGACATTTACAAGGTGCCTACATTGATTTAGACGAGCCGAAAGGTCGCTACAAAGCGCTCAAGCAAAGCCAAACGATTTAACGAAGGATTTACAATGAAAAACGTTCAATTCCGTCAAATGAAAGATGGCACCAAAGAAGAGTATTTGTTTTTAACCGAACACGAAGAAGCCTATGCAACAGGTTTGCCTGACCGCCTACTGGCAACATTGAAAAACCTTGAGAACACCCTATCGGGTTATCAGGTATCCCGCCTTGAGCACTCCTTGCAGTCTGCAACACGAGCCGAAGCGGATGGCGCCGATGAAGAAATGATAGTGGCTGCACTGATCCATGATATTGGCGATGACCTAGCCCCCTATAATCATTCCCAGTATGCGGCGGCCATCCTGCGACCTTATGTGCGACCAGAAGTCACTTGGGTCATTAATCAGCACGGTTTATTCCAGAATTTTTACTATGCTCACCACCTAGGTGGCGATCCGAACGAAAGAGATTACCTAAAAGATCATCCTTGGTATCAAGCCTGCGTAGACTTTTGTGAGCGTTGGGACCAAAGCTCTTTTGACCCAGACTACCCGACCAAACCCTTGGGATACTTTGAGCCTATGCTGCGTAAAATATTTACCCGCCCAGCCTTCGATCCAAAGTATGTGGGCGAACAAACCATGGGCAAAAGCTTCCAAGACATCCCCCAGCCAAGCACAACAAACGAGCCATAAAAGATGCCCACTAAGCGCGAAGAATCGCCTACATATGATCTTATCTAACGATAGCATTAGGCTTATTCATTCGCTTTCTTAGATGGGCCTCGGCATAATGGCCGCTGATTTTAGCACTGGATTTAAGTAGCCATTATGCAAATTACCCAGCAAGAGAGAGACGCGGTTTACAAAACCATCTTTGCCCGTCGTGACGTTCGTCGCGAGTTCATTAGCGACCCTATCCCTGATGAAGTAATAGAACGCATTTTATTAGCGGCTCATCATGCTCCAAGTGTCGGTTTCATGCAGCCTTGGGACTTTATCGTGGTTAAAAATCCAGTCACCAAAACGAAAATCAAACAAGGCTTTTTACAGGCCCATGAAGAGGCGGCAGAACTTTTCACAGGCGAGCGAAAACGACAATATCAAGGGCTTAAACTCGAAGGTATTGAAGAGTCTCCTGTGGGTATTTGTGTCACCTGTGATCGTAAACGTACAGGCCCTGTGGTGCTTGGCCGAACCGCTAAACCAGAAATGGATCTGTTCAGTTCTGTGTGTGCAGTACAAAACTTGTGGCTGGCCGCCCGAGCCGAAAATCTTGGCATGGGCTGGGTGAGCATAGTGCATGATGATGTGATTCGTGACGCTCTCAATATCCCCCAAGACATCGATATCATTGCCTATCTGTGTTTGGGTTATGTGAAGGAATTTCACACCACCCCAGACTTACAACGAGCGGGCTGGCTACCTCGAAAATCTCTAGAATCGAGTGTGCATTTTGAAAGCTGGCCAAAAGTGAATGATCAAGTAGAATGAGGGTTAACTGAGTGTATGGTTGAGTTTTACTCATCTATTAGGGTATTTTTTATCGTTTGTCTTTGTGCCTCTGCCCCCTTACCATTTAATTATTGAAAACATTTATTTCATTCATTAAATCACTAGGAGCACAAGATGAAAAACTCAAAATCTTTAGTTGAACTGTTAGATTCAGCAAACATCACTTATATTTCTGAGACTGAAAAATACACTGCCATTGCTAACGCAGAACGTGCAGAATACATTGTTGAAGTAGTTTCTTCTGCAGTAACATCTGTTAAAACATTTTTTGCTAAAATCAAGGCTAACCTTAACCCACGTACTATGAAGCACGCTTAATTCTTAAGCCCTTCTTTATGCTATGAGTCCCCATCATTATGGGATACATGACTCACTGGACTGGTCGCAAGAATAAAAACACTAGCGTACCACCCAATCTTCTCTCTTCGTTACTCTTCTTTATTTTGATTTCTTAGCTGACAAGCTGTCTTAATTTGTTGTTGCCATGACTTCTTAAAGCCAAGCAAGAACAAAGCCTCCACCACTACAAATAATGGCCCAATAATTAAGCCCATAATATCGTCTACAAAGGCTGGTTTCTTCCCTTCAAAATAATGTCCTACGAACTGAAAAATCTACCCCACCACAAACAACCCAATACCACAGGTTAACCAAATAAATGTCGTTTGCGCCGCGATATAATGTGAGAACCAGACGGATAATGCCAACAAAGTACTCATCAATACTCCCATGCTTCGATCTAGGCGTAGGTAAAACATGGAGGCGAGCAAGGCCGCCATAATAGCTTCCAGCAAAGTTCACTATAATATATTTATTCATTATATATCAGCACCTTACATTAGACCCTTATCCAATAGTGTCCAGCCAGATATACTAAAATCTCACTTCTATTGATGTACTAGTTGATGTACAAGGAAATTCGATGCCAAAAATTGCAAAAGAGCTTACTGCCCTCGCTGTCTCTAAGATTAAAAAGGATGGTCGTCATGCCGTTGGTAGTGTCAGTGGCTTGTCTTTAAAAGTATCAGGTAATTCTAGAAGCTGGGTACTCAACATGCTTATGGGAACCAGAGTAAACAAAGAAGGCAAGGAAGTCCCTAACAGGCTTTTCCTTGGATTAGGCAGTTATCCTGAAGTAACGCTTGCAGAAGCAAGAGATAAAGCGAGAGAGCTACGCAGTGAAATCAAAGCAGGCATCAACCCACTAGATGCCAAGAAAGAGCGTAAAGCCGAAGCCATTCGTAAACAAGGTAGAAATACCACCTTCAGTGAGTGCGCTCAATTAGTCTTAAACATGAAATAAAAAGAGCTTAAGAACATCAAGCACATTGCTCAATGGCGTTCTAGCTTAGAGAACTACGCCTTCCCTGTTATCGGTCACCTTTCAGTTAATCAAATCAACAAGACTCACATACTTGAAGTACTTCAACCGATCTGGCTTGAAAAGAATGAAACGGCTAGCCGTCTACGTGGGCGTATTGAAACGATCTTAGATTATGTGAAAGCAAAAGAATTTAGAGAAGGTGATAATCCAGCTGGTTGGAAAGGTATGCTTAAACCCCTGTTACCAGAACCAAGCAAGATTCAGAAACGTAAGCATCATGCAGCCTTACCTTACGCTGAAATTGCTGATTTCATGAAAGAGCTATCCAAGCGCCCTGGCCTTTCAGCCAGAGCGCTTGAATTCTCAATATTAACTGTTGCTCGTTCGGGTGAAGTGCGTGGCGCCACCTGGGATGAAATAGATTTTGATAACAAGATATGGACTATCCCAGCGGCGCGCATGAAAGCACGTAAAGAACATCGAGTTCCTCTTTCAACCGGTGCAATAAAGATACTTCAGGAGCTTCCAAGAGTCGCTAGTGGCAATTTAGTCTTTCCTGGTCAACAGGGTAAGCAGATGTCGGATATAACGCTTACAGCCGTTCTTAAACGCATGGATCGAAAAGGCTGAACCCAGCATGGCTTTCGTTCAACTTTCAGAGATTGGGCGGGTGAAACCACCAGCTTTCCGAGAGAAGTAATTGAGCATGCCTTAGCGCATAAGCTAAAAGATCAGGCAGAGGCCGCCTATCAGCGAGGGGGTTTGCTACAGAAAAGAAGACTGTTGATGGAAGACTGGTTTATAGCTTCATACACATAATTAATTACCAGATATAAAGCTTTAATACTGCGTCTTTATAAATTATAGTTTATTAACCTCTATGCATCTAAAAAGGATAATTTATGCATACTAATTCTCCGCATTACCAAGAACCATTCGACCTTCTTAACCCTAATATAGATCTACATTCTTCTGATTTCGAAAAGATGGATAAGTTAGAAAAAATCCAAATTGAGGTTTCTACTGGATTAGAGGAAGCTTTACTAGAAATGGAACAGTTAAAGAAACAATCTTCTAGTGGTGAATCTGAAAAGTTATTAGATCTTTGCAAGACTAATATTTTTGACACTATCACGTCTCAATTCGGTTTAGCTAGCTTGGTTATTGATTCAAGAGATGGTGGTAACGTAACCACTACGCATAATTTTGAAAAAGGAATAACATCCAATGCAGTTGACTCTAAAAAGTATGAAGATTTCCAAAGTAATAATAATGGAACTAAGAAATGGCAAGATGTAAGGTCAGAAACAGGCTACGACTCTCCATTAGCCAACCTTAGAAAAAAAGCATTTCAAGAAAACGAAGTTATCATTGACCAATATACTGGTAAACCTCTACCTAAAGATGGTCGGACGCATATTGATCATGTCGTTTCGGCCAAAGAAATTGAAAGAAATGCAGCTACTAATCTTCACTTATCTCCTGAAGAGAGAGCAAAGCTAGCGACACAAGATGAAAATTTAGCCTTTACCAGTGGCCCTGCAAATCAATCTAAAGGCGATAAATCTATGGATGAATGGCTTGATGGGGAACATAAAAAATCAGGGGGAACTAATGCAAAATATTTCGACATAGATAAGGAGAAGGCTAAGGCGGTAGATCAAAAAGCTAGAAAGGAAATCAATAGAGAAATTAATAAGGCAGCAGTGAAAAAGTATTCAAAAGAGCTCTTAACTACAGGAGCCAAAGATGCAGCAAAAATAGCCGCCTATTCTGCTTTGGGTGTGATAATCAGAGAGTGTATAAAAGCGATTTTTGATGAGATTAAAGCAACTTTCAGTAAATTCGGTGAAGAATCTTTTAAGAGTATTTTCAAGAGATTTAAAAGTCGCATTAAAATTACAATTGAGACTATCAAATCTAACTGGAAGGATACACTTTCTGGATCCATTGAGGCTGGTGTAACTGCATTTTTATCTAATATTGTTGTCTTCGCCATCAATCTTTTTGCCACAACTCTTAAACGCTTTGTTTCTATGATAAGGGCTGGTTTCGTATCTTTAGTTCAAGCAATAAAAATATTAGTCTCACCACCAAGTAATATGACTAAAGAAGAATCAAGGTATCAGGCTCTTAAAATACTCACAGCTGGTCTGATTGGTGCAGCTTCTTTAGCTTTAACTGAGCTTATAGAAAAATTTCTATTATCTATTCCAGGAATTCAACCATTAATGCTATTCCCTCTTCCATCTTTTGGTGGAGAACAACGCACTGTAAGTGATGCTATTGCTGTTACATTAAGCTCAATAGCAGGAGGACTACTAACAACTATTGTTCTCTACATGATGGACTCTTTTAGAAATTCAAACAAGAAAGCTAAGCTACAAATACAGATGGTTTACCAGAGCGGTGTAGTTGTTGAGTATAAAATTGCTCAATCTTGGTTTGCTTTAAGTGATGCATACAAATATCTGGAAGTTAAAGCTCATGAAACAAAAGAAGTATTAGCTCAAACTCACAAAGCAATTTCAGAAAGCCACGAAAGAATTCAAAACTCAAAAATTAATCGAAAAAATGCAATGGCAGCTCTACGCAATAAACTACAGTAAGGATGTAAAATGTTTCAAACTTTAAGCAAGACACCAAGCACTACAGAAAACACAGCTATATCAGTCGATGATCTAATTTTAGCTGAGGAATTACCAATAGCAATTAGTGACCATAGTATTATCGAAAACGCAAAATCAAAAGCTATAGAAATTTATGAACATATAGAACGTGTTTCCCAACGTATTCAAGAAGCTAAAACAGATGCAGAGTATGCACAAAATATGAAGGTCGGCTTCTTTGGAAAAACCGGGAAAAAAGCTACTGCCACTAGTAATGCCCTTGTTCGAACAAACGAAGCAATAGCAGAAATGAATGACCTCATTCAAGAGGCAATAATTTTTACTAAGTCATCTATAGAGTATTCAACCATAATGATGCAGGCTATGTCTAAGATGGTTGAACATGGGTTTAAAAATGCTAACGGCGAGATCATCGAATTAAATGAGTCTGGGGAAGAATTTGCTGAAATAATTTTAAGTCAAGCTGATGAATATACCAACAGACACTTACAATTAGTGGAGCTACAAAAAGAACAAAAATTAGGTTTAGATAATGTACAAAAAATTAGCGACTTAAAAGACGCTGAATTAACGCAACAAATTTCTGAACTTAGAAATCAGTCTGACCAAAGCGATCAAGAAATTCAAGCTCTTATACACTTAAAAACATCAGAAATCCTTAGAAAGAGCGACCAAAATGATGAAGAGCAGCTTCAAAAAATAAATACGCTAAATGATGAATCGAAAAAAATTAAAGAGTTGAGCAATGCAAATGACCTTAGGCATGATGATGAAATCCAACAGTTATTCCAACTTATTAAGAACCAACAAGTCCAACTTGATAGCTTTAAAAAGTCATCTTCTCCAATCATAATCTCGATAATATCTTTATCACTAACATCAGCTTTAGCTTTTTTAACTTTTAGAGATATGCTCTGAACATCAACTTTAAGCCCAACCTCTTTTACATTAGGTTGGGCTTAATTTTACTTTAGTTTAAATTCCTTTCTCACGACCTCATTATGTATGTGAAACATAAAAACTCACTAAACTAAGCTTACAAAAAAAACCTAAACCATTGATTTTAAGTAGTCTAATTGATCTTCAGTATCTGCTAGGAGGCGTGTAAATTCGTCTATATTGATTTCTATTAAATCAAAATTATCTTCATATGTATTAGGGTGTACTTTATCGGTTAATGTGTACATTTCCACATTAGATAGCTGACCTGCTAAGGCAAAATTTTCATTATAAGCCTTGCCACAGTTCATTTTACTGACAACTATTATTTGATATTTCAATACGGGAGAAATTTCGAAAAATCTCTTCTTTTTTTTGCTATCAGTATACCAGGATGTTGATTTGGCCCTAATGTCCGAAATGAAACTCTCTTTTTCAGAAAGGTAGTCTTTCAGATTTCGACTCCATCCTAAATCCATTTTTAGGTCAAAGTAATGAGTCATGACATTGTTTTTTATGATAAAAAGGTCTGGCCTGAAGCTTTTTACTCGCTTTCCATCATCAAGGTTTATGCTGATATTTTTATCGACCCAGAGTTCTATGTCTTTATCATCAAGATGCTTGGCGATAAAGACGCCAAATAAGTCTTCTGTAGCTCCAGAGATAGAGTGGCTTAATCCTCTTTGAAGGTTGTATTCATCAGAACAATGAATTAAATCACGTGATTTTAAGTACTGGTCCCTAATTATCTTTATAAACTCTTGCTCATTCATTTTGCGTACTCCCTTGTTCTCTTAATAGTTTTCCATAGTTTTTTCTGAAGCTAAGCATAGGAGCTCTTTGTCTGTTCTTGCTTTCTTATCATACGATATAAAAACCAAGTTATAGCTGCGTCTAGTGTGATGCCTAATCCAAACATAATCGCGATTTTGTTCAAAGAAGGGATAAACAGCCCTTGCTGATAACTAATAAAAGCTGCGCCATAAAACAGGGTGTTTACGATCAACGATTGGTAGAGCATCAAGTCCGTTCGACCGAGACCATAGAAATAGCTATCAATGACATTGGTAAATGCAAAAACAACATAGAAGCCAATCATAACCATCACTAAATGAGTCACTTCGGAAGCGTTGTTTATACCCATGATGTTATGAACAAAACTCTCCCAAAACGGTAGCGTCAGCAGCCATAGTGCGACAACGCCTAGCGTAATTATTCAATTTGTAATAAAGCATCTCTAAATTGCATAATTTTCTCAACTAACAATTCTTTCGCATTTTCGCCAGTTAGTTCGTCTAAAGAGATTTCAAAACCACTAGTATACAGTTGATGCTCTTCATCAATGCACTTAGGTGTTTTCACATCACTACACTCTTCATAAGGATAGGCATTCCAAAAGCCATCATACCAATTTAGATAGGTTTCTTTATGCGCCGTAAAAAAATAACACCGCAAGATGCTATTCGCATTTTCAGGAAGAATTTTTAAAGCCAATGCGTCTTCAAGAGGGTCTAAATTTTGATTGTCATGCGTCCCTGTGTCAGCAATCACGCACATATCAAGCATCCACTCACCTGATTGCTGCTTATTATTGTCTTTGGCGTTATGAAATAAATAATTCGTATTCATACCTGGCAATAGATCCCATGCTGATCTATTGAATACATTTGTTTGTTTCTGACACGGGCGAGAAAAATCAGATGGTTCCCATAAATAGTAATTAAGCCCTAAACGCTCATCACCGCTTACGTCCGTTAACAGCTGAAATATGCGCTGATAATAGGCAGCCAGTAAACGATGTGCCGAACGAACCTGATTGAATAATTCTTTGCTTTCTATATTGTCCATTTTTTCATGTTCCCTAAGTCAAAAGGTACTCTATTTTTAACCATCTCTTTAAATTCGAAAGAGCTGCCCTGCTCTTGAACAAAAGAAGGAATAATTGGTTCGTAAGACCACGTTTTCATTGGTTCATACGAGAATGTAGGAAAAGACCTAAGAGCGTTCCAATGGAGATCATTTCCTCGAATACCATAAAGTGATAAGGCCCCCAACATATCGCTTAGAATGAATTTATCTTGTGTAAGTGGCTCATCTGAATGGAGTAATTGAAAAAGATTTTTAGCCACGAACTTCCAAGATATTACAGCTAGGCCTTTTAATTTGTACTGATCATGCCGAAATAAGCTATCCCGCTCTATTTTCGAAACAGATTCAATACGACCGATAGCAAGAAAGTAAATCTCTTTGACATCTTGTTCTTGTGCAAAGTAACCTTCAATTTCAGCTCGCCACTGATCAACATATTGATTACCTCCCTGTGGAGGCTTTACCTCTACAAGAAGATCAAAATCTTTGAATTTAATGAGAAGGTCGGGCTCTACAAACTGACGATCATCACGATCAGGCAAATCGTATTTTGGCCAATAATCAATCCCTTCAAAACAAGTAAAGTCGCCAGTGCCATCAAATATAAATTTAAGAATACGATGCTGAATAATAGGAGAAAGGTAAGCAAAGCGATTAAAAAACGCTGACGTCAATAAGTCTTCTCTTGTTTGGTAGAGCTGTTTCCAACTAACACTCTCCCCCTTTCCACCTACATCTATACGCCCAGCTTTTCCATTTATTATGGCTTGTAGCAAATGTTTCTCCCTTTATCATCAAAAATTAACATTTATGCTCTCGTTGGCAACCTGTTACTGCTCAACACCTCCACTCAATACGAAGTCCTTAAGCATTTTGTCTATTCTCATGTTCACTTTGAAAATGAGCAGTGTGGTGTGCTCTAAGCTTTCAAAATATTTTTTTGCTTTGTCTTTATCGACCGATTCTTTAAGCGCATCAAAGCGGCCAAAACTGTTGAGGTTTTTATCATCAACTTTACTATTGATTAAGCTAATTAATAGTTTTTGATCTACGCCTAAAGCCTCTACGACAGCGTTTAGACGAGCGTTTTCGGCATTCTCTTTGAAGTCGTTGATGCAATCTCTGAAGCTATGCCCTTCTACCAGTTCGGCGTATTTCTGTTCACTTTGTGTCAGCGTTGCAAAAGATTTATGCAGTTCATTAAGTGTGAGCTCTATATCGGCTTGATCTTGGTGTTTGTTTAGCTCTTTAAGATATTTCTCAAAGCGACTGTTCATGTAATCAGAGTCAATTTTTCCGGTATTGAATCGCCACTAGTTCAATAGACACTTCTCAGTCATCTTTTCGAACCGTTTTTCATCGTCATCTCTTTCATTTTATTGTTGTTTTTTTGACAATCAAGATATAACAATACAATATGAATGCTTAAAATATAAATTCATTATAGATATATCATAGACCGCCAATAATAAGGCTTTACTTAGCCCTGCCTTTTTATCCAAAATAACTCGCTTTGAAGCACACGATTTTAGGACAAAGACATGGTCACCTGGCACAACCACACCTTCAATGAATTAACCGTACAACGCTTATATGACCTACTAAAAATCCGCTGTGATGTTTTTGTCGTTGAGCAGAACTGCCCTTACCCAGAATTGGATGGTATCGACACCCTAAACGATACCCAACACCTATACGCCCTAGCGGATCAAGACGCCGTTGCCTATGCCAGAATCATGGCACCAGATGTTTGTTATGAAGGACATGTGGCCATTGGCCGAGTGCTGGTCACAGCAGAGTATCGTCAAGCAAAATTGGGGCATCAGCTTATCGAGCAAGCCATTGCCCAAGCCAATAAACTTTGGCCAAAACAGCCGATCAAAATCAGCGCTCAAGCCCATCTTGCAAATTTTTATCAGCGCCACGGTTTTGAGGTTGTGTCTTCACCCTATTTGGAAGATGGTATCGAGCATGTAGCCATGATTCGCCCTACTCAAGATTAACCTGCTTGGTAAATTTCCAAAGGTAAGCCGTCTGGGTCGCTAAAGAAGGTGAACTTACGTTGAGTGTATTCATCCACACGAATCGGCTCCACTTCCACACCTTTACTTTGCAAATAGGTGACTGTGTCTTCCACCGAATCCACATTGAATGCCAAGTGCCTTAGCCCTTGAGCTTCAGGTCGTGAAGGGCGTAGAGGCGCATCAGGAAAAGAAAATAGTTCGATTTGACCACCGTCAGGCAAGGCTAAATCCAACTTGTAAGAAGCGCGCGCGGTTCGATAATTTTCAGCAATCACCTTCAAACCTAATAGCTCAACATAAAAAGCCTTGGACACAGCATAGTCCGAACAAATAATGGCCACATGATGAATGGATTTAAACAAAACTACCCCCTTGGTATGAGTGAGCTAAAGACGCGGCATTATTTCAATAAAAACCCCCAGAGTATAGACAAGATACGCTGGAGGTTAGCAGTAGATGAATCTCAATTCGCCTGCTGGCAAGCTTGATCCCAATAGGGTTTATCGCCAAATTGCGCCGAAAAATAATCAATAAATACCCGCACTTTAGGCGCCAATAACCTAGAGCTTGGGTACACAGCCCAAATGGCGGTTTGTCGGGCCAATGGAAAGTCTTTTAATACTTGAACCAGTTCACCTGATTGTAAATGCTGGTAGGCGCTCCAAGTGGAGTTTATCGCCAACCCTAACCCAAGGACACAGGCATCGCGCATGGCTTCGCCATTGTCCGTCTGCAGGTTCCCTTTGGTTTTAATGGCGAGCTCCCCTTGAGGCTGCTTAAATCGCCATGTATCGAAATGCATTAAGTTAAGACATTGATGAGTGCTCAGTTCTTCAGGGGTTTGAGGCTCGCCATGCTCTTCTAAGTAGCTGGGTGCTGCGCAAACAATCCGCTTATCGACCGTTAATTTTCGGGCAATCAGACTGGAGTCTTTCAGCTCCGCATTACGTATTGCCACATCAAAGCCCCCTTCTACCATATCGACAATGGCATCCGAAAGACGCAAATCCACCGAAAGGTCTGGGTATTGTTGTAGAAAGCCTTTCAGCGCAGGCACCAAGTGCATACGTCCAAATGAAGCAGGTGCGGTGACCCGCAGCTTACCACTTGGCAAGGCGTCACCCGTTCCAACAGAGTTTCGGGCGGCTTCCATGCTCGATAAGACATCGTGAGCATAAGGTAGAAAAGCTTCGCCTTCTTCGGTCAGAGAGATTTTACGGGTGGTGCGGTGCAACAAACGCACACCTAAGCTTTGTTCCAATTTATTAATATGATTACTGGCCACCGCAGGGGATAAACCCAGTTCGCTACCTGCTTGGCTAATGTTATGGGTCACCGCGAGGCGAATAAACAAACGTAAATGCTCAGCGTTCATTTTCAAATTTCACACTATAATTACTAAAATTCTTATCAGATTATCAATATTTATTATCTATTTCACCCTCTATTGAGCGCTTAAAAAACCTATCTAGAAAACAGCCATCTCCCAAATAGGCTGTAAATTACTTGGCAAACGCGTATAGAAACACATAGTCTTAGTACTCGCCTCCTCTTGCGTAGAGATTGATTGAATGACCCTAGCCTCCTCCTATTTACCTGAATCGAACTATATCAAGCTATCCGAGTTGATGTTGTCATTAACCGTAGCTTTAGATATGACGGAAGGCCAGCCACCTGAGCATTGTATTCGCTGTTGCTGGATTGGTATGCATATTGGTGAAAAAATTGGTTTATCCGAAACACAATTGTACGACCTATATTTTACTCTGCTATTAAAAGACACTGGCTGTAGTAGTAATGCGGCGCGTATTTGTGAGCTTTATCTCACCAATGACCAAGAGTTTAAGCGCAGTTTTAAAACGGTAGGCACAAGCCTTTCTAGCGTGATCAATTTTGTGATGAATAACACAGGGAAAGACAAAAATTGGCTTACCCGCATTAGCGCAACCATAGACATTTTAAAAAATGGTTCCGATTATGCCCAAGAGCTCATCGAAACTCGATGCTCAAGAGGAGCAGATATCGCTCGTGAATTAAGATTCAGTGAAGCCGTGGCTCAAGGAGTGCATTCTCTGGATGAACACTGGGACGGTAAGGGCCGACCTGAAAACCTAGTGGGATCCAACATTCCACTCAATTCTCGTATCGCCCTGCTAGCGCAAGTGATCGATGTATTTCAGATAGAAAATGATCTATCGACTGCCATGACAGAAGCCAATCAACGCAGTGGCAGCTGGTTTGACCCAGCCCTTGTAGAAGCCATGAATGAAATTGTGTTAGATAAAAATTTCTGTGACACTCTGGCCTCTTCAAGCATTTCAAATGCCGTGATGGACCTCGCCCCGGCCAAAGCAAATCTCTTGCTGGATGATAGCTATCTGGATTGTATCGTGTCTGCTTTTGGTAAAATCATCGATTCAAAAAGCCCTTACACATCCGGTCATAGTGAACGTGTGGCGCTCTTTACAGACCTCATCGCACAAGAAATGGGGATTGATGATGAGCTTAGAAAATGGCTCAAGCGAGCAGCGCTGCTGCATGATGTGGGCAAGCTTGGGGTAAGCAATGCCATCTTAGATAAACCCGGTAAGCTGGATCAGGATGAATGGCTGGCGGTGCAGAAACACGCACAATTTACCAAGGACATTCTCTCGAAAATCACCGCCTTGCAAAACTTATCTGAAATGGCTGGCAGCCATCATGAAAAACTGGATGGTACAGGCTATCCCAATAAGCTCAATGCAGAGCAAATCTCTTTGCCAACCCGGATCATCACCACCGCTGACATCTTTGATGCCATTACCGCTGAGCGCCCCTACCGCGGCGCTATGCCGGTTTCAAAAGCCCTCGATATCATGACAGAGAACCTCAATACCGCCATAGATCCTGCTTGTTTAGAAGCACTAAAACAGGCCTTAGATAAACTACCGGACGAATTAAAATCACTCATCAAAGCAGACGAGAAAGAACCCAGCATTTAAAGGTGAGCACCCGTAATCTGCCAGTAAACTTGAGCGTTTTTGCTATTTTTTTCTGACCCTCTGCTACGTATTCTTCTATTTCATTTCAGCGAAAATAAATAGTTAAAGGGAGAATAGTATGATCAGCAAGGTCAACATTAAGGTTCGTGGTTTCCATCTTGATATCTTTCAGCATGTGAACAATGCCCGTTATCTAGAGTTTTTAGAGGAAGGTCGCTGGGCGTTTTTTGATGACTTTGGTATGGGCACAGACTTAATGAAGCAAGGCATCGCTTGGGCCATTGTAAACATCAATATTAACTTTCGCGCCGAAGCCAATTTTGGGGAAACCCTAGAAGTGCAAACTGCCTTTTCCAAAATAGGCAATCGCAGCATCAGTATGCAGCAGCGCATTATCAATGCTGACACCCAAGCCTTAGTCGCCGATGCAGAAGTCACTTATGTTTGCTTCTCGAAAAAATTAAAAGCCGCTATCGAGCTCCCCCAAGATTATCGAGATAAGATCGTCAGCGCTATCACCCCTCTTAACGATTAACAACAACGAACAAGTGTCTCAGCCGAACGACTCGACAAGCCAATTAGTTTTGCTATTACGCACCATTGTCAGGTACGTTTAGGCTTTTACACGAGTTTAGTGACTATGCAGCCTGACGCCAAACTGCCCCGTAAACACTTCCATGCCAATGCTTTGTATTACTTTGACATGGTTTTTCGGCACGGTTCCATCCGAGAAGCCGCTCGGCATTTACATGTTGCGTCATCGGCGGTAAGTCGGCAGATTTTAAAGCTTGAAGATGAATTAGGTGTGCCACTCTTTGAGCGCTTAGCCAATGGTTTACGGCTCACCAGTGCAGGTGAAATTTTTGCTCATCATGTGCGTACCGTGTTGCAAGACGCAGAACGTATGCACAGTGAACTCGAGGCGCTGCAAGGTTTGCATCGAGGCCATGTTGAAATCATCAGTGTTGAAGGCCCTTCCATTGAATTACTCCCAAACTTATTGGAAAGCTTCAACCTAAAATACCCCAATATTACTGTGGGTTTAAGTATTGCTGGGTCCGATGCCATTGCCCCTGCGATCATTTCAGGGCAAGCCGACATAGGGTTAGGTTTTGACTTAAGCCGCTACGAAGAAATGCAGCAATTAGCCTTAGCACGTTTTCCACTTGGGGCGGTGGTTACCCCAGATCACCCTCTCGCCAAGCGAACCAAGGTGACGCTACGAAAATGCGCCCAGCACCCACTTATAATGAGCAAACCTGGGACATCTACCTACCTACACATGGCGCCCTTACTGGCCCAACTAGGCGCTCCCCACGCTAGTATTGAATGCAACTCTTTTGAATTTTCCCGTCGCATGGTGCTGCGTGGTGCAGGCATTGCCTTTCAAACTCGCATCGGTATAGAAGATGACCTTGCCAAGGGTAACCTAATGCATATCCCCATCGCTCACCAGCAACCGTTTTATTCCGACTTGGGGGTATATGTGCGCGGTGGGCGGCACTTAACCACAGCCATGGACTTTTTTGCTAGAGCTTTATGCGACACACTGACTTCTCTAGCAGAAAGCACCTAAAGTGATGCCGAAATAGCATCGAGGTGAGCTAAAATGGTTTCTTGAAGGCAACACAAATTCACTCTAGGATGAATCCCATACACTTTTTTCCGGAGATGAAATATGGACGGCAACGCCCCTGCGCTACCCATTATTGACCTAACTAATTTAGCGCTTAATGACCCTACAGAAACCGCTAAGATCACCACGAATATTACCCAGGCTTGTCGAGACAAAGGCTTTTTTTATATTACTGGCCACGGCATAGAAAGTAGCCTTCAAGCTGAGTTATTTGACCAAGCTAAACATTTTTTTGCCCAACCAGAAACTCAAAAATTAGCCATTAGCACACAGAAGTCTAAAGCCAACCGTGGTTACGAACCAATCAAGCATCAAACCCTTGAAGCCAATGGTTTACCAGATTTAAAAGAAGGTTTTTACATCGGCACAGATCTGCCTGAAAACCACCCTATGGTACAAGCTGGTCGTTTCAACTATGGCTCTAACCAATGGCCTAAAAACATGCCTACCTTCCAGCAAGCCTCTAACCAATACTTGCAACAACTTACCCAGCTGGCGACTAAAATCATGCGTCTTTTGGCTTTATCGCTGGAGCTGGAAGAAGATTATTTCAAAGATTTTTGCCAAGACCCTCTGGTGACGTTGCGTTTACTACATTATCCACCTCAACCCTCCATGAGCCATCCAGATGAAAAAGGCTGTGGTGCTCATACTGACTTTGGTGGTATCACTCTTTTGCTACAAGATGAAAATGGTGGCTTAGAGGTATGGGATCACGACAACCAGCAATGGTTGGCTGCACCGCCCATCGCAGGTAGCTATATCGTTAACCTAGGGGACATGATTGCTCGCTGGACGAATGATACCTATCAATCCACACGCCATCGAGTGATCAATAGAAGTGGCAAAGAACGTTATTCGATTCCTTTCTTTTTTAGTGGCCATCCAGACCATAAAGTCGCCTGCATAGAAAGTTGTTTGGCACCCTCCGAGCAAGCTAAGTATGCGCCTGTGACGGTAGAAGAACACATGCGTGAGATGTACAGACGTACTTATCTTTAAGGCTAAATAGTCCCTGTCACCATTTAAGAGTTTTATGATGAAACACATTATTTTAATCCACGGCGCTTGGGCCAGTGGTTGGGCGTGGCAAGATCTCTCGCCTTATTTGTCTAAAGCGGATTATCAGCTTCATCCCATTAGTTTGATAGGGAGCCTAGAGGATGACCCTGAGGAATTTGACGTAAGCCTTGCCGATTACTGCCAACAAGTAGTCAAAAAAATTGCTGAGTTAACCGGTGATATTTATCTGGTTGCTCATTCCGGAGGCGGCTTAACAGCGACTGGGGTTGCTGAAGCTATCCCAGAGCGGATCAAGAGCATCGCTTATGTGGCGGGTATGATGCTTCCGAGTGGTCTTAGGTTTGATCAATTATGCCAACAACTGAGCGCACAGGGTCATGATGTAAGTGGCATAGGCCCCTATTTGCAAGAATCCACTGGCGGGACGCGAGTGCCTGTTGAGGCCGCGCTAAAAATCTTTCTGCATGACATTGACCCTGACTGTGCTTTGCAAGTGTCTCAACGTTTGGTACGCCAACCCAATTCTGCCCGCTACAGTAGTAATGTGTGGACGGAACAAGGTGCTGGGCGCATCCCTCGCTTATATGTTGAAGCCCTGCAGGACCGTTCAGTGAGGCCGATTGCACAAAAAGCCATGCAAGCTTTGGTGCCTGCCACAGAAGTTGCTAGTTTAGATTGTGGTCACTTTCCGCAGCTAGCCATGCCTCAAGAATTAGCAGCAATCTTAATAAGTTTCTTCACACGTTATCCTTAAGATTCCAAGGATAAAAAAAAGCGGCGATTGATAACAATCGCCGCTTTTCGTTTAGTCTGTTTTAAACTTAGTGCTGGTGACCGCCTTCACCGTGTACATGACCGTGTTCTAGCTCTTCAGCAGACGCTTCACGTACTTCAATCACTTCAACATCGAAGCTTAACGTTTTACCTGCTAGCGGGTGATTCCCATCTAACATGATGCCGTCGTCTTCTACACCGATAACCGTTACAGGTTGTTGGCCACCTGGGGTTTGCGCCATAAATTGCATACCCACTTGGATTTCATCAACCCCTTGGAAGTTTTCATGAGGAACTTTCTGAATCAATTCTTCGTGTACCGCACCGTAAGCGTCTTCTGGTGCAACTTCAACAGCCAGTTTTTCACCAGCACTTTTGCCTTGAAGCGCTTTATCAAGACCATCAATGATGTTTTGCGCACCACTTAAAAATACTAATGGCTCTTGGCCAACAGACGAATCCAACTCTTGTCCTTGGTCATCTGTTAATGTGTAGTGCATGCTTACCACGGTGTTTTCTGCAATTTGCATTGTCTTCTCCAACTTTAAAATGTATGGGGGAACGAGTGCTTGATACAAGCAAACAGTTTTTGCATAACACCGACACATCACGAACCCGAACGTTAGCTTGTACTGCTATGATAACGAGACATAGCACCAATAACTAGCGTATAGCCATGAAGTTTGGGATGATCGAGGATTTTTCTAGGGGGAAATTAATATTTTTTTGGCGGCGTTGGATTTTATAGCAGGTGATTTATTAAAAGTTGTCTGACCATTGAAAAACGCTTTGCTGTTTATGGCAACTAAAACCAATAGATGAATAAAAGGCCAGTGCATTTACTCTTTGTTGATTCGTCCGCACTCTGAGCACGACCGCAAGATCGTGTGACCAGTTTTTGGCTTCAGCCACCAAAGCGCGCCCAATACCTTGCTGTCGCGCGTCTTCTGCTACTGACAGCCCTAATATCTCGATAAAGTCCGGAGAAGCCAGTCGAAAAGCATGCTGAGCATGTAACCAGCCGACGATTTTATCTTCGCGTTCAGCAACCCAAATTTGGTCTTGTTTAGAGCCGAGCAAGGCCAAGAGTCGTTGCTCGGCTAAGTCTGTAATGACGTCTTCTGCATAGCCCAAAGATTGGCCAACCTCTGCGATGGCCAGAGCATCTTTGGCGTGAGCTAAGCGAATCTGCATTTATAAACCATTCAAGGCAGAACTACTTGAAACCGCCGTTTCAAGGCCAAAATACAGCTCCACTCCTGTTAACACTGAGTTAACCGCGACAGCCGCTAAAATAAGCCCCATGACTCGACTGATCACACTGGCCCCTGCTACTCCAATGATCTTTTGGATGTGAGTTGCCAACAGCATAAGAATAAACGTGATCAAGAGCACACTGAGCATCACCCCTGTAGTGATGACTTGATGCATAATAGAGAAGCGATTGTTATCGGTTAATAACACGGCGGCCATCATGGCACCTGGTGAGGCAATAGACGGAATTGCCAAAGGATAGACAGCACTGTGTAAGCCTTTTTCTATCATGCCCATTTCTTCATCTGGCTTGCTTTCCCCGAAGATCATGGTCAAAGCAAACAAGAACAGCACTAACCCCCCGGCTATTTGGAAGGCCTCTAGAGGTATGCCCATTTCATCAAGTAAGTATTCCCCAGCGACCACAAAGAACAGTAAAACCACGGCAGCAATCAATACCGCCTTTAAAGCAACCTTTCTTGCTAAAGCGGGCTGAGTAAAGCTCGCCGTCGCGGCCAAAAATACAGGGATAGTCCCTATTGGGTCTATCACAGACCATAAAATCACAAATTGCTTAAACCAGTCTTCCATACTATTTCCTTGGGTAAATCTAACCCTCTATATGGTGATAAATCTCGAAATATCAAGGTCATAGGACTTTCCTAGCCAAGCAATTCCTTGACTATGGTCACGATAATCATCCCCTGTGATCGGGTGTAAGAACACATCAACGCCGTTTCTGTTTAACATTAGCCAAGGCACGATATGCGCAAAGGTCTCTCTATCAAAGGACAATTGACAACTCCATACTGGATGAGGGCCAAGCGCTTGGCGATGAAAACGCCCTACTTTAATAGAAAAGCGTTGCTCTGCTTGATGAGCTACCTGCTGAGCCAAGGCTAAGCCTTCCTCGTCTTCGTAGTATAAATGTGCGTGATAAGCTTTGATTCTCTCACTGGGAACTGATGACTGCATTCGCTTTCCTTCCATCTCGTCACGACATGTTTGCCATTGTAGCATTTTGTCATGGCAATTAAGACGAGCTGATATAATAAGGTGAATTTCTTAATTAGAAACAATCCGAGCTTTAACCCGGCACGACTTTAGTCTTAGAGGATTCTTCCGTCGCCTGTGTTACATTGCTCAATGTTAGCCATCATTCTCCGATGGTTGGCCATACTAGGACGATTAGGAATCATTAAGATATTGGGTATATGACGAAATGACGTTTTTTTGGATTGTATTAGCCATCTTGTATGTCCTAGGACTGTTTTGGATTGCCCTTTGGGGAGACAACGACAGCCCAATGGCAAAACGCCTTACTCGTCACCCTATCGTTTATAGCTTATCCCTTGCTATCTATTGTACCGCTTGGACCTTCTTTGGCTCCATTGGTGAGGCTGCCCGCTCTGGCTGGAGTTATTTACCCATTTTATTAGGGCCTATTTTACTTTATACCTTCGCCTTCCCATTTTTGCGCAAACTGATCAACGTCAGCCATAAACAAAATATCACGTCCATCGCCGACTTTATCTCTTCCCGCTATGGCAAGCGCCCTATGACGGCTCCTTTGGTGATCCTTATCGCCATGCTAGCGGTGATTCCCTATATCGCCCTTCAACTCAAAGCCATTGCCTTTAATTTCTCTTTGTTTGTCAAACAAGAAGAGTCCTCGGCCAGCCTAGTGGTGCTGTGTGCAACCATCTTAGTGGGCGTTTTTGCGATGCTTTTTGGCACACGAAAAGTGGAAGTCACCGAATATCGATCCGGTATGATGTTGGCGATTGGCACCGAATCTTTGTTCAAACTCATCGCCATTGTCGCTGTCGGTGCGGTGGCGATTATAATGGTGAAGGATCTGGACTTTGACACCATCAGCCGACGCATAGACACCAGTGTTTGGCGCGCTGACAGCGTTCTCTCTTTTGCTTTTATCATGCAAACCTTTATGTCTGCCGCGGCCGTCGTCTGCCTACCTAGACAGTTTCATGTCACCGTGGTGGATCATCAAAACCCTAAGCAATCGACCATGGCCCGCTGGCTATTCCCTCTATATTTGCTGATCTTTGCCGTGATTATTCCGCCCATTGCCATTGCTGGGCAGAGCCTTTTTGCCAATAATATTAATGCCGATACTTATGTTATTCAGTTTGCATTGGCGTCCGATAATTTAGCCCTGCAGATGTTGATCTTCCTAGGAGGTATTTCCGCCACCACGGCCATGATCATCATGGCGACCTTTGCCCTAAGCATCATGATCAGTAACGATGTTATCCTGCCTCTCATGTTGGCCCGCGCCAGTGCTCAGCAGCAGGTATTGCCGGTCTACCAAAGACGCATTTTAATGATCCGCCGTTTTGTGATGATGGGTATCTTGATGTTGGCCTTCTTGTACTATCAAACCATGGCCAACACCGAATCCTTGGCAGGTACAGGCATACTCGCTTTCTCCTTGGTGCTGCAACTCATGCCGGCCGTATTGGGTGGTTTGTATTGGAAGCGCGGTCATGCTTATGGAGTGTACACAGGCCTCACTTTGGGCTTCTTGTGCTGGTTACTGTTCACCATGTTACCACTAACCGGCAATATGGACTGGGGGCTTGAACGAGCACAGACGCGCAGTGAAATGATCAATTACGGCACAGTGATCAGCTTAATCGCCAACGTTATTGGCTATATAATCGGTTCCTTATTATCCACTGAACGGCTCATTGATAGAATTCAAGCCACGGCCTTTGTGAGTCCAACCACCGAGTTAGAAAACGGTTTTTTCAAGGCCAAAAGTAAAGCCAAAAACAGTGACTTCTTTGTGCTCCTGGAAACCTTCCTAGGCAAGCAAAAGTGCCAGCAGGTTTTGTCCAGTTTCGAGCAGGATTACAACCAAACTGTCGTCGCCAATGCGACCCCTAATCGCTTATTTATCGACTATTGTGAGCGTATTCTTGGGGGCGTTTTAGGCGGCTCTTCCGCCCGTACCATCATTAACTCTATTTTGATCGACAAACAGATCAAGGTAGAAGAGATGGTGACTTACCTAGATGAGACCACCCAAGCTATACAGTTCAGCCAAAACCTACTGTTCGTTTCCATGGACAATCTCGATCAAGGTATCAGTGTGGTCGACAAAGACATGTGTATCGTGGCGTGGAATAAAACCTATTTGTCTCTCTACCCTTACCCAGAAGGCATGTTGCGAGTTGGCTTACCGGTGGAAGAACTCATTCGTTATAATGCCCAGCGCGGCGAATGTGGTGTGGGGCAAATTGAAGAGCTGGTGAGCAAACGACTTGAACATTTGCGCAAAGGCACTGCCCACCGTTTCTTGCGCCGTCGAGCCAGTGGTCGGGTAATTGAAATGGTAGGTAACCCGTTGCCTAACGGCGGTTTTGTGACCAGTTACACCGACGTAACCGACCACATTGAAAGCCAACAAGCCCTAAAAGAAGCCAACATTGACCTTGAGAAGCGTGTAGAAGCGCGCTCTGAAGAAGTACAAAGCATTAACCATGAACTGCTGCAAGAAATCGACCGACGCAGCCAAGCAGAGCAAGCTCTAATCAAAGCTAAGGCCGAAGCCGAGCACGCAAATGCGTCGAAAACCGAATTTTTAGCGTTAGCAAGCCATGACATTTTGCAGCCTTTGAATGCCGCTAAACTCTACATGGGAGTGTTGCAATCGAGTGACATGCCCAACGCAGCTGGGCAAGTGGTGGATAAGCTTTCTGACTCCCTTGAGTCCACCGAGATGCTCATTTCCACCTTGTTAGAAATTGCTCGCTTAGACCAAGGGGCGATTCAGCCAAAACTCACCGATTGTGACCTACAGGACATATTACATCCCATCATTACAGAGTTTGGGGTGATTGCTGAAAATAAAAATTTACAACTACGCACTCATATTAACCCTTGCCGTGTACATTCCGATGCGATTTATCTGCGCCGTATCATTCAAAACTTTGTATCTAATGCGGTGAAATACACCCAAACAGGGAGTGTTTTGCTTAGCACGCGCCGTCGTGAAGGCTTTGTTTATTTACAAGTGTGGGACACAGGCGTTGGCATCCCGATGACAGAACAGCAAAAAATCTTCGACGACTTTTATCGCTGGGAAAATAACCAAGAACCGGGTATGGGGTTAGGATTAGGCTTAGTGCGGCGCATGCAGAAGCAACTTAATCTCACCACAGAAGTCCACTCCGTACCCAATAAAGGCAGCCGTTTTGGTATCTATATTCCTTTGGCTAAGCAGTCACAAGCACCTAACCCAGTGATCAGCGCCAGCCCTGCGGTGACCGCCGATAGAAGCGCTCAATGTAAGGTTTGGTGTATTGATGATGACAACAATAATCTAGCGGCCATCAGCACCCTACTTAGCCATTGGCAATGTGAGTATCAGACCTTTAATCGCTATGGTGAGGCGCTTGAAGCATCAGGTGAGGCCGAGCTGTTATTGGTCGATTATCACCTTGATAACAATCAAGATGGCTTAGACTTAATTCAACGCTTAAGAGACAAAGCCGGTAAGACCATTCCAGCGGTATTGATCACCGCCCTTAGGGATGCGGATTTAATCGAGGCGTGTAAGAAACAAGAAGTCACCTACATGGCGAAACCCGCCAAACCCGCCAAACTGCGCGCCTTAATCCAGCACATCCACCAGCAGAAAAGCCGGCGTTAACCCAGCTCTCGAAATAGCGCTTGGCCTAATGTGTGGAAATACTCTTTAAACGCTTGGTTGATGCGCTCGCGATCTGCCCCTTGGGGGTAAAGACCACTTTTGGCTTCTGGCGAATAACGTGTCCCTCGCACTAAGAAATGACTGTGAGGGGCACAGTCCTCCACAAAGGCTTCAAATGCCCTAGCGGCTAATTCCTCTGGTTTCGCGTAATAGAGTATTTTATGAGTCCGATCGGCTTGGGTTGAGCGCTGAAATAACTCGCTGGTAGATTGACCATCTGGACTTAACATAATTGCTTTAAAACAGGCTGCCAGTGAATCATTAAGAGGATGCGGGTTCATCACTGCGTTGTTTATCCAACCAAATGAGGCGAATTCATCATTCCCTAACGTAGCAAACATTTTTGTGCCCATATAATGGTCAAAAGCGTGAAACCATTCATGGGCTAAACTTCCTGCCCCTGCGTTTTTCGCTAAGGCTAGCTGACGCGTAGCAGGCATATAATGCGCCGCCACGCCCGGTCGCCCGCCTTTGCCATATTGGATGCCGAGACTGCCTCGCAATGAAATAAGGCTGTGGGGAGCCCCTAACACCTGCATCAGATCTTGCAACGCTTGATGAAAATTAACCGCCGCTTTATCACGCTCAGCCTCTGTCACCCAGCGCCCCATTTCAATGCCACGAAAGTCAAACTCCCGACGCAGCATCACAAAATTTATTAAGGGTCTCGTTTTCACCAGCCATTCCTATTCCTCGATCACAGCATCATAACATTTTGCTTCTAGGCCGTGCTAAACCGTCTTGTGATGAGGCAAAAAACCAGAAGGAAAATTCGATAACCAAGAGGGAAAATTTCGTAATTGAAGCAATTCCGTAAAAAGCCAATGATCAAGGGGTAAATAAAAACAAAAACCAAAGGAGTTCATTATGAGCACGTTTTTTGACACTGTGCCGTTTGTAAAATACGAAGGACCACAGTCCACCAATCCATTTGCCTTTAAACACTACGATGCTAATAAGGTACTGATGGGCAAAACCATGGCAGAACACTTACGCATGGCAGCTTGTTACTGGCATAACTTCTGCTGGCAAGGCAGTGATGTGTTTGGTGCCAACACTTTTGAACGCCCATGGTATCAAGCCGACAATGAAATGGCCGCCGCCAAATTAAAAGCCGATGCGGCGTTTGAATTTTTCTCTAAACTGGGCATTTCTTACTACAGTTTCCATGATGTGGATGTCAGCCCTGAAGGGAAATCTATCAAGGAATACATCAATAATTTCGCCGCTATGGTTGATGTTTTACAAGCGAAACAAGAAGAAACTGGATTACAGCTTCTTTGGGGGACGGCTAACGCATTCTCTAATCCTCGCTACATGTCTGGCGCAGCGTCTAACCCTAACCCAGAAATCTTCACCTATGCGGCAACGCAAGTCTTTCATGCCATGAATGCTACCCACAAATTGGGTGGGCAGAATTATGTGCTTTGGGGTGGTCGTGAAGGTTATGAAACACTGCTCAATACCGATCTTAAACGTGAGCGTGCCCAGCTTGGCCGTTTTATGCAGATGGTGGTAGAGCATAAGTACAAAATTGGTTTCAAAGGTACTTTGTTAATCGAGCCTAAGCCTGCTGAGCCGACTAAGCATCAGTATGATTACGATACCGCAACGGTATATGGCTTCTTGAAAGAGTTTGGTCTAGAGAAAGAAATTAAGGTTAACATTGAAGCCAACCATGCCACACTGGCAGGTCATAGTTTCCACCACGAAATCGCCACGGCTTGTTCATTAGGTATTTTAGGGTCGGTAGATGCGAACCAAGGAGACGCTCAATTGGGGTGGGATACTGACCAATACCCGACTAGCGTAGAAGAGTACACCTTGGTGACTTATGAGATTCTTAAATCTGGTGGCTTCCAAAACGGTGGCTATATGTTTGATACCAAGCTGCGCCGTCAATCCACCAACTTAGAAGACTTATTCCACGGTCATATTGGTGCTATGGATACCCTAGCTTTGTCATTAGAAAAAGCCGTTAAAATGCTAGAAAGCGATATCCTAAACAAACATCTGGATCAGCGCTATGGCAAATGGAATGAGTCCTTAGGCCAAGATATTTTAGCCGGTCAGCACTCTTTGCAGAGCTTGGCTGATTTTGCCGAACAGCAGAACCTTAACCCTCAACCGGTTTCTGGTCAGCAGGAAATGTTAGAAAACATTGTGAGTGGATTTATTTATCGCTAAACCGTGACTAACCACTGGCAATAAACAAGCGCGTCATTTCATGGCGCGCTTTTTTATTGCATGGAACAAAGGGTTTCAGGGTGTTCTAGGAATCTTTATTTAAACGCGATGCGACACGGTATTCCCCCGGCGTCATGCCTAAATTCTTACGGGTCACAGTGTACATATATTGCACGGAAGGATAACCACAGGTGCGGGCAATTTCATCAAAAGATAAGTCCGTAGCACTGATCAATTCACAGGCGCGATAAAACTTAGTCATGTGCAACTGCTCGTGCATAGAACAGCCAATTTCTTCGATAAAACGGGTTTCCAAGTTGGTTCGGGAAATGCCCACATAATCCACCACTTGCGCGACTTTCACACCACGACAGGCGTTATGGCGAATGTAGTGCATAGCTTGCATTACATAAGGGTCTTCTAGGGCTCTAAAGTCTGACGACTGGCGAGCTTCGATGCCCACTGGGTCAACCACCACCAACTCGTTCTCCAAGGGATATCCGAGCAACATGCGATGCAGCATTTTAGCCGCTTGATAGCCCATTTCTTTACTGCCTTGCTGCACGGAAGAAAGCGCCGTGCGGTTGAGATAACGCGCCATATTTTCGTTATCAATGCCCACCACAGAGACTTCTTCTGGCACCAAGATATTAAGATGATCGCAGGCTTGGAGAATATGCCGCGCTCGGGAGTCGGTCACGGCAATGAGACCAATGGGTTTTGGTAGGTTAATCAGCCAAGCTTCTAAATCTTGTTGGGCGGTATCCCATTGCTCGGCACTGGTACTTAGCCCTTGGTAGATGTGCGGCACAAATCCATCGGCTTGCACCTGTTTTTCAAAGGCTTTTTCTCGCTCATAAGACCAACGGGTATAGGCCGTGCTGGGCACGCCATAAAAGGCAAATTGACCTAGCCCCTTATTTTTCAAATGCTCATAGGCAGTCCGTACGAGCGCAGAATTATCGGTCGCCACATAGGGCAAACGAGGATAATCATCGAGGTGCTGATAAGAGCCGCCAACGGCGACGGTAGGAAGGTTGGTGTCCCGTAATAGGGATTCCACTTCGGGGTTGTCAAAATCGGCAATAATGCCGTCCCCTTGCCAACTTTTTAACCCATCCAGACGATAGCGAAAGTCATCTTCGAAATACACATCCCAGTCACACTGGGCAGCTTGTAAATATTCGCCGATACCTTCGATGACTTGTCTGTCATAAACCTTGTTGGCATTAAACACTAAATTAAGTCGATAGCGTTTCTCAAACATACATTCTTCGCTGATTTTTTATTTTAATAAGGAATGTCCATTGTGACGGCTTTAACCTCCCTGTTACAAGCCCTTGTCAGATTAAAGGATTCCTTTCACACCTTGGTACAAACTCAGATAACGCTCCCGCTGAGCTAATAAATACGCGCTACGCTGAGGGTTTGGTACAAAGCTTTGTATCAGTCCAGGGCGATAACAAATGCTATTAATTGCGGCCTCTCCTTGAACACCAATCGCTGCCAAACGAGCCGCCCCAAGAGAAGGACCAACCTCTCCCCCTTCTCGGTAATCCATGGTGATCGCAAACACATCAGCCAGCAGTTGCAGCCAATAGGCACTGCGTGCACCGCCGCCAATGACATCAATTTGTTCACTGACCTCTTGCACCGAACGCACCGCATCTAAACCATCGAGCAAGGCAAAGCTGACCCCTTCTAGCACTGCCTGAAGTAAATCAAGTCCTGTGGTTTGATGATCCATTCCCCAAAAAACGCCTTTAGCATTCGGGTTATTATGAGGAGTACGTTCTCCGCTTAAATAAGGTAAAAACACCACATTCGTGGTTTCTTTGCCACTGGTTTGTAGCGCTTCAAACGCCGCTGACACGCTAGCAAAGCCTGACAGTTTCACCACCCAATCAATGCAGCTGGCGGCGCTTAGAATCACCGACATAGTATGCCAAGTATTAGGCAACGCATGACCAAAGCTGTGCAGCGCAGACGCCGGGTTAGCACTAAAGCCATCGCCCACCGAGAAAATAACCCCAGAGGTGCCTAACGACATCATGGTTTGGCCTTCTTTAATCACCCCCATTCCGACCGCTCCAGCAGCATTATCACCACCACCCGCGACGACAGGGACACAACTTAGAGACCAGGATTTCGCAAGCTGCGGGTCTAAATAACCACTTACCTGACAACCTTCCAGCACCTTTGGCATATGTGTTTTATCCAAGCCTGTGGCGGCCAGCATACGATCACTCCAACCGCGACTTTGCATGTCGAGCCAGAGGGTGCCGGAAGCATCGGACACATCCGTGGCAAACTCTCCCGTTATTCGAAAGCGTAAATAGTCCTTCGGTAATAAGACTTTATCGACTTGTTGGTAAACACTCGGTTCATGTTCTTTTAACCAGAGTAATTTTGGCGCGGTAAAGCCTGGCATCACCAAGTTCCCAGTGATGGACTGCACTTCTGGACACTGTAATTGCAAGGTTTTGCACGCCTCAAAGGAACGGCCATCGTTCCATAAAATGGCAGGCCGTAGCACTTTATGTTGCTTGTCGAGCAAGGTTGCCCCATGCATTTGCCCAGATAAGCCAATGGCTTTTACTGGGCTGAGATCCTGCCCTTTAGCCAACAACTTCATTGCCGCATCTGTGGCTTGCCACCAATCTTCTGGTTGCTGCTCCGACCACAATGGTTGAGGACGAGAGACTTGTAACCCAGCGGTTTCACTTGCCACCACTTTACCCGTTTCGTCCATTAAGATGACTTTCACACCCGAGGTGCCTAAATCAATGCCGATATACATAATCATTCTCCTTAAAGGCGACGCTTAATGACTCAAGCACCTTGCCATAGTGTCTTATTGGGCTTTCTTGGTTTTTACGTCCAACCAAACCGCCAACAGCAAAATGGCTCCCTTAACGATTAACTGCCAAAACGTCGGCACATCCAGCATACTCATGCCATTATCAAGGCTGGCCATGATTAACGCCCCCATGATGGCACCAAATACCGTACCCACACCGCCTGCTAAACTGGTACCACCAATAACACACGCCGCAATGGCGTCCAATTCAGCCATGTTACCCGCAGCAGGAGAGCCTGCCCCAAGGCGTGAAGTAAGGATCAATGCGGCAACCGCGACCATCATGCCGTTAAAGCCAAACACCATCATTTTGGTACGTTCAACATTCACCCCAGACATACGTGTCGCTTCAATGTTACCGCCGATGGCATAAACACGACGACCAAAGGCTGTGCGCTTGGCCACATAGGTTGCCAGCAAAATCAGTATGCCCATGATCAAAATCGGCGTTGGAATACCACGGTAATTGTCCAGTACAAAAAACAGCGTCAATAGGCAGACAACAGCAATGGTCGCTTGACCATATTCAAACTTAGCCGCTTTGTTGACGACTTTATGTTTACTACGAGCTTGGCGGCGAGAGTACACTTTGGCGACTAGACCTAGGCACAATAAACCGATGGCACTCATGCCCCAGCCAGAAGGCAGGTAGCTTTGCCCTACTACGGCTAAAGCACTGGACGTCGGCGCAACAGTGACCCCTTCTGTTAACCCCACAAGGATGCCGCGAAAGGCCAACATGCCGGCTAGAGTAACGATAAAAGATGGCACTCTTTGGTAGGCGACCCACCAGCCATTAAATAGACCCAGTACCAAGCCTGTGGCCACTGTGATCAGTATTGTTAGCGCGATGGGCAGATGGAACCAAACATCTAAAATGGCCGCGATGCCACCCAGCAGCCCCATCATAGAGCCTACCGACAAGTCGATTTCGGCACTGATGATAACGAATACCATACCGATCGCGAGCACCCCCACTATGGCGGTTTGACGCAATAGGTTAGAAATATTTCGCGGCGTAATAAATGCGCCTTCAGTAGCGATGGAGAAGAACACCACGATAAACAGCATGGCGGCCAACATGGCTAAAAGTTGTAACTGATTGGTTTTTATTTTTTTAAACATTTTATGCGCCCTCTTTAATAGCACAATTCATGATGATTTCTTGGGTTAAGCCTTGATGATCAAACTCGCCTTTCAGGCGCCCTTCATGCATCACTAACACTCGGTCACTAATACCGATAACTTCCGGTAACTCGGAAGACACCATAATGATAGAAACCCCTTCTTTCACCAGCGCGTACATAAGTTTGTAAATTTCGTACTTAGCCCCCACATCAATACCGCGAGTTGGTTCATCTAGGATCAAAATTTTCGGCTTGCTGAGCAGACATTTGGCAATAATGGCTTTTTGCTGATTACCGCCACTGAGATTTTTGATGGCCAACTCTGCCGTGGCCGTTTTGACTTTTAAACGGGCGATATACTCATCAATGTCTTGGTTTTCCCGCTCTTCGTCTATTTGCCCGAGCATTCCGCAGTACTGTCCCAACATAGACAAGGTAATATTGCGACCAACACCCATGATGGGCACTATGCCATGACGCTTCCTATCCTCTGGTACCATGGCAATTCCCGCCTGCAGTGCCACACGCTGGGAGCGAATCGAGATGTCTTTTCCTTCAAGTTCTATCTGGGCTTGGTATTGTCCCTCATAGCTCCCATACAAACATTGCATCAACTCGGTTCGACCAGAGCCAATGAGTCCAGAAATCCCTAAAATCTCACCGCGTTTTAGCTCAAAACTGACATTATCTACCTGAGGACGAGATGCCCCATGCTGGCTGGCGGTGGCTTCTTTCACTCGTAACATCACTTCGCCGATGGGGTGGGATTCACGGGGGAATAATTCGTCTAACTCACGCCCAACCATCATGCCTATAATGTCGTTTTGAGTGAGTTGGTCCGCGGCTTTGGTGGCAATATGGTCGCCGTCACGGATCACGGCCACCCAGTTAGAAAGTGCTAGTACTTCGTCCAATTTATGGGAAATATAAATACAAGCAATACCCTGAGTCTTTAGCTGCTTAACAATATCCAGCAGTATTTCAATCTCTTTACTGGTTAAAGAAGAGGTTGGCTCATCTAAAATTAATAGCTTCACATCTTTGTTTAATGCTTTAGCAATTTCCACCAGCTGTTGTTGACCAACTCCAAGTTCACGCACAGGCGTATCGGGTAGAACATCTAACTTTACTCGGCTTAATAGCTCAGCCGTACGCTGGTACATGGCTTCGTCATCTAAGCGTGCCTGGGAGCCTAGTTCATTACCCAAAAAGATATTTTCTAGCACGCTAAGCTCTTTAACTAAGGCCAGCTCTTGGTGAATGATGACGATACCTAAAGCTTCCGTGTCTCGAATGCTACTCGCCTTAACCTGTTGTCCATCAAAGTGAATTTCACCTTCATAAGTACCGTACGGCCACACTCCACTCAGCACTTTCATTAGGGTAGATTTACCCGATCCATTTTCGCCGCACACGGACAATACTTCGCCCTTGTCGAGCTGGATGCTCACACCATTTAAAGCACGTACACCCGAAAAACTTTTCACAATCCCACGCATATCCAATAAGGGCTGCTTCATAATGACACCTCTATGAAAAAGCAAAGGCACTCTTGCGAGTGCCATGATTCAGCTATCGAACAAACTAAGGGTTGAAAACGTCGTCACGAGAGTGGAAGCCGTCGGCAATGACGGTTGCATCTAGGTTATCTTTGGTGACCGCGATAGGAGTAAGTAACACAGCATCAACGTCTTTTTTGCCATTATTAACATGACCATTTACGTTAATGCTTTCGCCACGAGCCAGTTTAACCGCCATTTCAGCACTGGTTTTTGCCAGCTTGGAAATCGGTTTATAGACTGTCATGGTTTGCGTGCCGGCCACAATACGACGCATTGCCGCTAAGTCAGCGTCTTGGCCGGAAATCACCACCTTGCCACTTAAACCTTGCGCCGCTAATGCTTGAATTGCACCACCTGCGGTAGAATCATTAGACGCCACGACGGCATCTACCTTGTTGGCGTTAGCCGTTAAGCCATTTTCCATGATGTTCAAAGCGGCTTCAGCAGACCAACCCATGGCCCACTGGTCACCCACTATGTTGATTTTCTTAGCATCGATGGCAGGTTGGATAACGTTCATCTGTCCTTGACGGAACATTTTGGCGTTATTGTCGGTTGGAGAGCCGCCCAATAGGAAATAATTACCGCTTGGTTTGCGTTCTAGCAAAGCCTCAGCTTGCATTTCACCCACGCGGATATTGTCGAAGGATACATAAAGATCAATGTCAGCAAACTTAATCAAGCGGTCGTAGGCTAATACCTTAATACCTTCTGATTTAGCTTCCGCCAGAACATTACCCAGTACTTCACCGTTTTCAGGCACGATGACCAGTACATCCACACCGCGGGAAATCATATTTTCCACTTGTGAAATTTGTGTATTCACATTGCCGTTTGCGGATTGAGTATAGACTTTAGCACCCATTGCCTCAGCGGCTTCCGTGAATAAATCACGGTCTTTCTGCCAACGCTCTAGTCGTAAGTCCGACATTAGCAAGCCAATTTTTTCACCGGCTGCCATGGCGGGTGCGGATGCTGCTACACACGCAGCGATCAAAGTCATTGATACAATTTTCTTCATCTGCTTTTCCTTTTATCTTATTTTTATTGATTGAAGCGCCTCCTAAAAGGAGTCATTACAATGTAAAGGCAGGCTTAATTTAGGTGTATTATCTTTTTTTGTTTCCCTTTAGCTTTATTTACAAAACCCTAAGCACTCAGTAACAAGCGATATTGCAGGCACAAAAAAACCAGCCGCAGCTGGTTTATTTGCTCATCCTCAATTCGCTGCTATTAAAATACTAATAAGCCAATTGAAATGATCACGCCCGAGCCTAACAAGGCCAGAATGCAGTAACCCATGACATCTTTCGCGCCAAGCCCTGCGATAGCTAACGCAGGCAATGCCCAGAAAGGTTGGATCATATTGGTCCACGCATCACCCCAAGCAATGGCCATGGCAGTTTTCGCAGCATCCACACCCAAGGCCGCCCCTGCAGGCATCATAATAGGGGCTTGCACCGCCCATTGACCGCCACCTGAGGGTACAAAGAAGTTCACAATACCGGCACTTAGGAAGGTAAATAATGGGAAGGTCACTTCATTTGATACAGACACAAACGCTTCAGAGATAACCCCCGCCAAGGAAGCACCAGAATCACCAGTGGCTGTCATCATACCCATGATGCCCGCATAGAAAGGAAACTGCAGCAGGATACCCGAACAGTTTTTTGCCCCTTGAGAAACAGAGTTTAATAAACTTTTTGGTGTTCCATGGAGCACAATCGCAGCAAACAAGAAGGTAAAGTTGACGATATTCAGGTTTAAGGCAAAGCCATTATTCACAAAGTAATAAATAATATAGGCGAAGCCCATGGCACCCAGCAGGTAAGATAACAGACGGCTGTTTTCCATACGCTCCGCTGGTGACATATCCGCTTTGGCTTTTTGCTCGGGCTCAACTTCTTGCTCATTTAGCAAATGTGCATCAATAGAAACCGTATCCTGAGGGGCTGGATGCATTAAACGATTCAATAATGGAATAGTGATAAACATCACCCCAAGAATCGCCAAGTTCATGGTAGAGAAAATGGTTTCAGAAGTTGGAATCGCTCCGACCACAGCACCATTCGTGATGACCTCGTTATTACTACCGCTGGCAATCGCTAATGGAATCGAGCCCGACAAACCCGCATGCCAGAATAAGAAACCACTGTAAGCAGAAGCGATAAGCAAACGGTAATCGACACCTTTCACACGAGCGGCGATTTCACGAGCGAAAATTGCCCCAACCACTAGACCGAAGCCCCAGTTAATCCAGCATGCTGCCGCACTAATAAAGGTAACCAAAACAATAGCTTGACCTGGTGTTTTAGCAATGCCCGCTAGCATGGCTAATTTACGTTTAAACGCAGGCGCACTGGCCATAGCATGACCGGTCACCACCACCATGGCCATTTGCATGGCAAAGGTTAGAAGTTTCCAAAAGCCACCAGCCCAAGCATTTACTACTTGCATAGGCCCCTGCCCTGTACTGGGCATCACCAGTACGAACACCACTAGGGTCAACACGATGGCAAAGATAAAAGGGTCTGGTAGGTAACGTTGTAACAGGGTAACAAAAAACTTACTTAGCCGTTGTAACAGGGTTAATTGGGCTACATTTGTGCTCATAGTTATCGTCCTAATATTATATTTATTATAGGTGCCTCGGATCGAGGCCTTATTTATTTATGCTTTTGGCATAGTTTTGTTAGGGGTATTACTCTCTGGTGCCTATCGCGACACCAGCATAGCGACCCCCATTCCGCCGCCAATACAGAGCGTCGCCAAACCTTTGTTTAGATCTTGTCGCTGCATTTCGTGTATTAGACTGACTAGAATTCGACAACCCGACGCACCAATAGGATGCCCAAGTGCAATGGCGCCACCATTCACATTGACTTTATTAGTGTCTAAGGCAAGTTCTTTATTGACGCACAAAGCTTGTACCGCAAAAGCTTCGTTGGCCTCGATAAGGTCAAGCTGTTGGCTGTCCCAACCCGCTTTACTTAAGGCTTTTTGAGTAGCCGATATTGGCCCTGTGCCCATTATTTCAGGAGCAACTCCAGCACTGGCAGAGGCTTCGATCACTGCAAGGACAGGTAAACCTAATTGCTGAGCTTTTTCTTCTGTGGTGACGATTACCATGGCGGCACCGTCGTTTAGTGTGGAAGCGTTACCTGCGGTTACTGTGCCTTGTTTGGCAAAGGCAGGACGTAATTTAGCGAGGGTTTCTAAGCTGGTATTGCCACGAATTTGTTCATCTTGCGCGACGATTAAAGGCTCGCCTTTACGCTGAGCTATACTGATCGGCACAATTTCGTCTTCAAAACGGCCTTTAGACTGTGCCTCGGCGGCTTTTTGCTGAGAACACAGCGCAAAAGCATCTTGCTCTGCTCTTGAAAAGTCCCAACGCTCGGCAATGTTTTCCGCAGTTTGCCCCATGTGATAGTCATGAAAAGCATCCCATAAACCATCACTGATCATGGTGTCGACCATTTTCCAGTCGCCCATTTTTTTACCATTACGGCTTTGTGGTAATACGTGGGCCGCTTGGCTCATGCTTTCTTGACCACCGGCTACCACCATTTGTGCATCGCCACTTAAGACCGCTTGGGCCGCCAACTGCACCGCTTTTAAACCAGAACCACATACTTTATTAATGGTCATGGCGCTCACGCTTTGATCTAAACCTGCATGAAGAGCCGTTTGGCGCGCAGGGTTTTGACCACAACCTGCAGCAAGTACTTGGCCTAAAATCACTTCATCTATCTGCTCTTTTAACTGCGGCTGCTTAGCCAACATAGCGGTAAGTAACTGAGTACCAATTTGCACGGCACTAAGCGGAGACAAACCACCATTAAAGGCACCAATAGGCGTTCTAGCAGCACTGACAATAACAGCTTTCATATTGCTCTCTCCGACAAGGTTTAATGTGAGTTAAATTGCATCTCAGCAACATGATCCGGAATAATTAACTTGCCTTGAGTTTTTTGCTGGATTTCTTCCACACTCACGCCAGGGGCGCGTTCTTTTAACACAAACGCCCCATCTTTGATCTCTAGCCAAGCTAAGTCGGTCAATACTTTTTTGATACAACCTTTGCCGGTTAATGGCAACGAACAGGCGGATAATAATTTCGACTCACCAGATTTCGACGCATGAGTCATAGTGACAATAATGTTCTCGGCACCCGCAACAAGGTCCATTGCGCCGCCCATTCCTTTGACCAATTTGTTAGGGATCATCCAGGATGCAATATTGCCCATCACGTCTACTTCGAAGGCGCCAAGTACCGTTAGGTCAACATGGCCGCCACGTATCATGGCAAAGGACTCTGCAGAAGAAAAAATCGATGCACCTTTAACAGCGGTAACCGTTTGCTTACCCGCATTGATCATATCGGCGTCCATGGTTTCCTCGGTGGGAAATTCCCCCATGCCCAATAAACCATTTTCTGACTGCAGCATCACTTCCATACCGTCTGGAACGAAGTTTGCTACTAGCGTTGGAATGCCTATCCCTAGATTAACGTAATAACCATCACGTAATTCTTGGGCCACACGTTGTGCCATTTGTTCTCGAGAAAGTGCCATCTTTCACCTCTTGTTATTTTTAAAGTGTTTGCTACAACGTACGGGACGTTACTGTGCGGCTTTAACGGTTTTTTGTTCGATGCGTTTTTCAAAACTACCTTGAATAACACGATCAACATAGATACCAGGAGTATGGATGTGGGCTGGGTCGAGCTCACCTACTTCCACAATTTCTTCCACCTCTACCACGGTAATTTTGCCCGCCGTGGCGGCGAGTGGGTTGAAGTTTTGTGCAGTATGACGGTAAACAACATTGCCATAACGATCCGCTTTCCAGCCCTTCACAATGGCAAAATCACCAGTAATGGATTCTTCTAGTAGGTATTCACGGTCATTGAAAACTTTGACTTCTTTTCCTTCACCAATGGGTGTTCCAACACCTGTTGCGGTGTAAAAAGCAGGAATGCCAGCACCACCTGCGCGCATCTTTTCGGCTAAGGTGCCTTGAGGGGTCAATTCCACCTCTAATTCGCCAGCCAATAGCTGTTTTTCAAAAAGTGCGTTCTCACCCACATAGGAAGAGATCATCTTGCGGATTTGTTTGTCCACCAGAAGAATGCCTAACCCAAAGCCATCAACACCGCAGTTATTGGATACCACGGTAAGATCTTTAGTGCCTTTAAGTTTGATTTGTTGAATTAGATTTTCTGGAATGCCGCATAGGCCAAAGCCTCCGGCTAGGACAGTCATACCGTCTTCAAGCCCCTCTAGGGCGGCTGCATAACTGGTTACGACCTTATCAAAACCCGCCATTGTTATTCTCCCATTATCAGTCGGTGTTTTAAGTATGCTTCTGGGGGAAGCATCGATGAGACTCAGTTTGACTCAAGGGGATAAATTAATTAAATTTAAATTACCTATTTATTAATAAGTTTTTTAAATGAATATTAAGCAAGTTCGTGCCTTCCTAGCAGTTGCCCAAACCATGAGTTTTGCCAGCGCGGCCAATATGATGCACTTATCTCAGCCCGCTTTGAGCTTGTCGATTAAGAATTTAGAAGACAATTTAGGTGGCAAATTACTGACACGTACCACACGAACCATAGCCTTAACGCCTGAAGGGGAAGCGCTGGTGCCGATCGCCAAACGACTGCTGGCGCAGTGGGAAAATGCCGAAGAGGAAATGAAACAACGCTTCGCCTTGCAACTAGGCAAGATCACCATTGCGGCTATGCCCTCCTTTGCCGCGTCATTGTTGCCTAAAGCGATTCGTAATTACCATGATGTCTACCCAGATATTCAGGTCGCTATTGACGATGTACTTTCCGATACCGTGGTGGAAATGGTCAGTAACAATCAGGTGGAATTAGGTATTTCCTTTGAGCCCTATTACCCTATCGACATGGCGTTCTATCCTTTATACGAAGATAAGTTTATTGCTATTTTGCCGGCGGACCACCCTTTAGAAGCAGAGCAAAGCCTAACTTGGCAAGCGATCTTGGCTTACGACTTTATTACCCTTCAGCGCCCATCCAGTGTACGCACCATGATAGAAATGGCCTTACAAAAAGCTGAAATAGAGTTAAATGTGGCTTTTGATGCCCACCAGCTCACAACGGTTAGTCGCATGGTCAGTGAAGGCATGGGCGTAGCGGTTGTACCTGCTCTGTGTCAACAACAGGCAACAGAACAAGGGGCCATTTGCCGCCCAATTACATCACCTGAAATTGCCCGTCGAGTGGGCGTAATATGTCAACCTAGATCCAATCTTTCGATTGCGGCAGCTGCCATGCTCGATGTTCTAATAGAGACCTATGCGTAATTTACAGTAGGTCTAACATTGACGAAACGAGTGCTATTAAGCCCCTAAATCAACGCTTAATTGCGCCCATAATTTAGGACTAGCCGCCCACATAGAATTTCCCTTTAAAAGGCCATCATTCGCTAAAAAATCCGGCACTTTACCACCCGCCTGTTCAATTAATAATAAGCCTGCTAACGCATCCCAGCTGTTTAAGTGTGCTTCAAAATAACCATGAACCTGGCCACAAGCCACATGGGCAAGCATCAAGGCGCCCGCACCAAAGCGTCGGTATTCCACATCCTGTTCATCAAGATGAGTTAATACGTTCAAATAATCGCTTAAAGGTCTTCGATTAGAGCGCCCTAGCCCGATAATAACCTGCCCCACCTCCGGCTCACTCATAGAAAGTTTTTCACCATTTAAAAAGCTTCCTTCACCTTTTCGAGTAAAGAAAAACTCATTTCTATCAGGGGCATAGATCAAGCCTAATTGAATTTCACCTTGCACCACATACGCAACAGATACGCACCAATAATCCATATTTTGTAGATAGTTACTGGTGCCATCAATTGGATCAATCACCCAAATACCATGAGTTTTCTCAGGCTCTTCCGCTGGGCTAAAGCCCCCTTCTTCGCCCAAAAATGCATCATTTGGATACAGTGCCAAAATTGTTTGTTTAAGCGTCTTTTCTACAGCGAGATCGGCTTGAGATACAAAGTCTTGGCGGCCCTTTGTTGTTATCGATAAACCTTGCTGGCGCAACACTTGGGCTTTTTCTCCTGCCAGCCTAACCGCTTGTTCTAAGATGGAATCTTGGTTACTTATTTGCATTTGGTTGTCCTTAAAAACAAGAATAATTAATCAGTTAAAGCAGGCGATGTTGCCCTTAAAGTTAGCGTCACTGGAACAAGATCAAAGCGCTGCTTTGCCGTGTTATCACGACCACGAGCTTGTAAGTTTAGGACTGCTTGCTTGGCAATCAAGTCAATGTTTTGCCTAATAGTGGTAAGCTGATAACTGTATTGCCCGGTCAACTCTGTATCGTCGAAACCGATCAAGTGAAAATCTTGTGGAGCACTAAATCCTTGCTCACGCATGCCATCGAGAAATCCACATGCTAGTTGTGCATTAGCACAAAACACACCATCTATGTTCCAATTTTGGCTAGCGCATAGCTGGTGCGCAGCTTGTCTACCACCCTGATAACCGTCTTGTTCAGCCAATAATTCGAGAGCCTGAAGTTGATGTTGATCAATGGCATGTTTAAAGCACTCACCACGATTGATGCCCCCCCATGTTGAATCTTTATAGTTGAGCCAAGCAAGTTGTTTACAGCCGCTTTCAAGCAATTGTTGGGCAGCCAAAGCGGCCCCTGCTTTATTATCTGAACAAACGAAGTCCACATCTTTTATATCCATTTGGCGGTTAATACCCACTACAGGAATATTATGCTGTACACACTCATTGACCAGTTCACTAGGGGGTTGTCCTGACGTGACTATAACGCCAGAGACACGAAATTGCGTAAAGCGGCGAATGGTCTCTTCCAAGCCATCGGCGTTGCGCACTTCGGTGACCATGGCTTGATACCCTTGTCTTTGGATTTCAAGCAGCAGACCTTCTAGTAACCCGCTACGAAAAGGGTCACTGAGCCTTGCTACAACCACTCCTATTAGCTGACTGCGCTTACGGTTTAAGCCTTGCGCTAAAAAATTCACCTGATAACCCAATTCGTTAGCGGCCTGTAAGACTTTTTCTCGGGTATGTTTCGCCACGCTGCCATTGTTGGTAAATGTGCGCGACACCGCAGCCCTTGATACACCTGCACGTAAGGCGACATCCTGTGCCGTAACTGAAGATTTTTTGCGGTGCTTAATCAAAATTTTCTCCTGATTATTTACAATGCAATGGATGTTGGTAATTGCGCGAGATCTAGGTTTAAGCCATCTCGACTGACGAATAGTTTCTCTACGCTCTGGCTGGCCTTCTTTAAGTCAGCAATGGCATCATCAAAACAGTGATAGAGCCCTAAGTGGCCAATGCCACCCTGCTTTAGCAAACGCACGCAATCCCCATAGTCACCATGGGAAGCATCGTGCGCTAAGCTTTGGAACGAAGCACATTCTTGAAAAGCCAAATCTGCACCTTGCATTAACGCTTCGGTAGCGGCTGTAGGACGACCGTCTCCGCTGTAAAACAGCACCTGATTATCCACGCTAATACGAATGGCTTTATTGGACATTTCATGCTGTGTAGAAGCGGTTTGTAGATGCCAATTCTGCCATGAAAAAGCCTCTTCAATATCATGCCAAGTGATTTCAAAGCCGATACTCGTTTGCGGCCATATGGCCAAGCTAACTAAAGCCTGTAAAGGTTCTCTTTGCTCTCGTTGACAATAGATATGTAGGGCTTTTTCGCGTTTAAAGCTCTTCCAGTTATTCAGCAAGGCGGTTAGGCCAGTACTGTGATCTGGGTGTATATGAGTGAAGTAAATAACATCGATCGCATTCACCTCTAAATCACGTTGCCAGAGCGCTCTTGGCACCGTGGGTCCACAGTCGATCAACCATTGTTTACTAGCCTCATCACTAATATGTAACGCTGAGGTATTGTTGACTTTAGAAAATGCACTGCCACTTCCAATCACATCGATTTTCATTTTTTCTCTCAAAGTTATTTTGCAGCTTTAATTAAAATGTCACAAAAGTACGACAAAGTAGGCAACCATAATGTCGTTTAGACATTACATTTTTTTTACAGTGAAGTGAACACGTGTTCATTTTTGCAAAATAAATTAAAAAAAGCCTAGAACAGCTACTGGGCCAAACTCGGAGCACTAGATGACACGCTTACACATGGCAAACCTACAAGCAGGTTACGGCAATAAACGTATCTTAAACGATATCAGCTTGTCCGTTGAAGAAGGGGAAATGATTGCCCTGTTAGGTCCATCTGGCTGTGGGAAAACGACTTTGCTAAATGCTCTTTGCGGTTTTGTGCCCATCTCCCACGGGGAGATTTTTATCGGTCAGCGTGACATTAGCCAACTGCCTGCTGAGAAGCGCAATATCACCATGGTATTTCAAAGCTATGCCCTATGGCCCCATATGACAGTGGCGCAAAATATTGCCTATGGTTTAAAGGTACAAAAAGTCAGTAAGGCAGAAATACAGCAAAGAGTTGGCGAATTATTAAGCATTGTAAAACTTGATGGTTTAGAGGATGAGAAGGTTACCGCCCTGTCAGGTGGTCAACGTCAAAGGGTTGCCTTAGCTCGTGCCTTGGCCATACGTCCGGATGTATTGGTGCTGGATGAACCCTTATCAAACCTTGATGCTAAGGTACGTCTCAATGTGCGCCATGAGATTAAAGCTCTACAAAAACAACTCGGTTTTACCTCTTTAATTGTCACCCATGACCAAGAAGAAGCCTTGGTGATGGCCGATCGCATTGCCGTCCTTAACCAAGGTCGCATTGAACAAATAGGCACCCCAGAAGAAATTTATCAAAAACCCAAAAGTGCCTTTGTGGCAGATTTTATGGGGGCGGAAAACCATCTCATTTGGCCCTGTGAGGATGCTGCAATCACACTCAATTTGAACTTACCTGAACACTCTAGCCAGTCTTCGAAATCAGTGTATTTTCGCAGTAAAAGCGTGCAACTAAGTCTCTCCAGTGAAACGCCGCTAGCAGAGCTAAAAAACTCTGATCTTAGTACTCAAGGGCATGTCTTAGACACAGCTTTTTTTGGCAATAATTATCGAATTAGTGTGCGCTGCGGGGCGCACATTATACAGGTAGATCACAGTGCTGATTTGCCTATGAACACTCCCGTTACCCTACGTGTTCCAATTTCTAAGTTGCATATCTACGATCATATGGTCGAGAACCAAGTGCAAACTAACTTTATGTCGTTTACGTCGAATCAATGAGGAATATCATGTTTACTAAAACTAAAATTGCTGTCATTGCCACAATTGGCCTCGCACAATTTTCAGCCGTTGCTCAAGCCGAAACCGTGTTAAACGTTGCTACTGCTGGTAGCCAAAATATGGTGGATTACGTAAAAACTTATTTAGCGCCTAAATTCGAAGCTATGCATCCAGACGTCAAAATAAAGGTGGTCGGCACAGGACCTGGCGATGCTGGCTCACACAAAATTTTTGAAAAACTGTCCGCTCAAAAAGACAGTAACCAAGAAAACTGGGATATCGATGTGGCCGTTGTTCATCAGAAAGTTGGTGGTGAGATGGTTAACGAGGGGTTACTTGCTAACTACCGTAACGACATTAGTACTGGGGCTTTAGTGACACGAGACAGTGCTAAAAATGCTTTAGGTACCAATGTGGAAGGTTATGTTATGCCTATGTTCCACAGTCAAACAGCGATTGCCTACAACAGCGCTTTCGTCAAAAACCCACCTAAGTCCTATGATGAACTAGTGACTTGGACACAAAAGCACCCAAAAGCCTTTGGTTATAACGGCATTAAAAATGGCATGTCTGGGGTGAGCTTTGTCACCGGTTGGATTTATGCCTACGGTAGCGATGCTAACACTCTATCTAGCCAATCTTACGATAGCCAAAAGAAAAACGAATGGAACCAAGCGTTTACAGATTTAAAAGCTTTTAACCAAAACGTTACCTTCACTCCAGGTAATGCCGGCACTCTAGACATGTTGAATCGTGGTGAAATTTTCATGGGCCCAGTATGGGTAGATATGTTTTACAGCTGGAAAGATCAAGGTAAGATCCCGCCAACGATGAAGTTAGCCTTGATTGGACCGGGCATGCCTGGCCAACCTATGTATTACGTAACACCAAGCAAAGCCGCTCACCCGCAGCTAGCTCGTGAGTTTATTACACTTGCTACTAGCCCGGAAGTACAAGCGGAAGGAATTGTGAAACGTTTTAACTGGTACCCAGGCATTGACGCAGATAACGTTAAAAGCAAACTGGACAAAGCCAGCTGGGAGAAATTGTTTGCGGAAATTACCCCAAGCGACCTAGCCAAATACGGCAAAAGCTTCCCGATCGCGGAATATTTTGACGACATAAAAGAAGGCTATGAGCGCAAAGTCTCTAATTAATTGATCCTCTCTGTGAGAAAACATGGCATCCATCACATTGTGAGCAATGTCGTGTTTTCTCGCTTCTCCTAATAAAGGTTATTCCTATGGGTGTTAAAACATCGCATTATTATTGGCTTGTGGCTCCAGCGGCGCTTATGGTCGCCATCTTTTTTTTATATCCGTTGGCTTTTTCCCTGTATTCTGCAGTGTCCGCGGAATCAGGCCAGTTTACACTGGCGCATTTAGAAAAAATCTTTGAGCTCTACTCAACAGACATACTCTTTACTCTGATTATTGTCTTAAGCAGTGTGGTTATTTTAGCGGTATTATCCATTTCTATAGCCGCCCTAATTACTTTATCGCCATTTCGCTCTGTGGTGACTCTATTAGGTTTTTTATATCGTCTTCCGCTGTTTATTCCTTTTATTGTTACCGCCCAAATGATGCGTACTTTTCTCGCCAAAAACGGCTTGATGAATAATGCTTTCATTGCCAGCGGCCTAATGACCCCCATGGATACTGTCTCGTTTCTTGGTTGGAGCGGCATCATCATTACCTTTGTTTGGAAGCAATTGGCCTTTACCACCCTACTAATTAGTGGCGCCATGGCAGCTCTTGATGAATCACAAATACGTGCTGCTCGTAACCTTGGCGCCTCTCGTGTGCGTATTTTAATTAACATCATCTTGCCGCAAGTTGCCCCAACTATCGGCGTTTCTTTGGTGCTGTCTACCGTGACCATGATGTCGGTGTTATCTGTACCACTAATGATAGGAACAGGAACCCCCACCATGATCAGCGCCGACATGGCCTTTAGGGTCAACTCTTATGGGGATTATTCAGTGGCGAATGCTTTAGGGCTGGTGTCTTATGTGCTCTGCGCAGGATTGGCATGGTTCTATTTACGTCAGAGCTTAGAGGATAAAGGAGTAAGATCATGAAACAGATAAATAATTTAAAGCCCCATCAGAGGTTATTATCTGGCGGCCGGTTGCCTTTTCAATTGAGTTTTTGGGGGCAAATGGGCTTTATTCTGATCTTCGCTTTAGTGCTGTTCGGTCCGATTATGAACCTGATGATTTGGACAGTTACCGAAGTTTGGTATTTCCCCAATGCCCTACCATCCCAATGGGGTTTTAAATATTGGCAGCAGGTGTTTAACCCTTATAGTGATGTATCTGGATCCTTAATAACCAGTTTAATCATCGCCCTTTTAACCGTAGTGGTCTGTTTATTGGTGAGTGTGCCGGCAGGTTATGCGCTATCTAAACACAGTATGCCATGGCGTGTTTTTTGGATGCTGTTATTTTTGATCCCCCAAGCCTTCCCTAACCTAACGGTATATATGAATATTGCGCGCCTTTTTTATGAGTTTAATTTAAATGGTACATTGTTCGGTGTGGTCATTGTTCACAGTGTTCATGGTCTGATGTTTTCCGTATGGATCAGTGTCGCAGCGTTTTCATCCACTGACCCTATGCTAGAACGTGCGTCTCGCAATCTAGGCGCTGGACCGATTTATACGTTTTTCCATATCGTACTACCCCAAGCCGCTCCGGGTTTAATCGCCAGCAGTATTTTTGTTTTTCTGGAATCATTGGATGAATTTACCGGTACTTTCTTTGTTGGAGCCCCAGACATCAGTACCTTACCTTTACTCTTATATACTGCCAGTATGGAAGGTAACTATCAGATTGCTTCCATTACTGCTCTCATTTTATTAGTGCCCTCGATTTTCTTTATGTTGGTAATCCATAAATTTATGAGCCCAGAAGTTTTGTCTAAATTAGGGAAATAGCTAACCCATAAAAAAACCAAGCTTGGTGAGGACCGAGCCTGGTTTGCATAAACCCAATATAGACGGTGATTCGCTTCCCTTACGGGCTCATTTGTCCGCCGTTCACATCAAGGATTTGCCCTGTGATGTAGCCACTGCATTGATGGGAAGCAAAGAACGCAAAAGAGGGAGCGAGTTCTTCGGAGCTGCCAAAGCGCCCAAAAGCAATACTGCCGGCAATTTTATCTTTCAGCTCATCGCTTTTATCCGCGTGAAATTGGGTATCTATAGTGCCCGGTGAGACAATATTAAAACGGATATTATCCTTACTGTATTCTTTTACCCAGTTGCGATGAATGTTGTGCAACCAAGCTTTCGAGGCGGCATAAATACCAGCACCTAAGCCTCCGCCTTCGCGACCAGCGATGGAGCCAGTACTAATTACTGAAGAGGTTTTACCGGAATCAGCCGCAGATTTACGCAGGTGCGGAATGGCGTACTTGGTCATCATGAGGGCAGAGCGAGCATTCAAATCCATCACGTGATCATAAAAAGCATCATCAATGAGCTCTAGCCCTGAACGCCCACCTAACCCACCGGCGTTATTAATTAATACATCTATGCCACCGAAGATACTAACAAAGTCAGTAACCAGCTGCTCGCATTGGCTAGATTTGCTTAAATCTGCCCCGATAAAAACAACATTGTTAGGATCCTCAGCAAGACTTTTTAAATTGGCCAACGCAGTTTCAGTGGTCTCATTTTGACTACGTCCGTTGATCGCAACTTTGGCGCCTTGTGCTACAAAAAGCTTCGCAACGGCTAGGCCAATGCCAGCCGTGGAACCTGTAATCAATACCTTCTGATCAGATAGATCGTTAAACATTTTTCACTCCTTTTATTTTTATTAGTACTACAATAGTATTAATCTAGACTTCAATCTGTCCAAATTCAAGGTCTTCAACTTGTAACTTTTACGAGATTAGTCATGATTTTTATAGGCAAGGCCTATACTTTTGCATAGTATGTCTCTAAGTGATCGAAAATATTTTTAATGACAAAGTCGGCATGCGTCATTAAGTAATACAATTTTAAAATCACTTAAATTATAAAAATAAATGCGTGAATGTGTTAAAATTGCTGATTAATTCCTGTATCCAAAGTACAAGATTTCTATAACATTCGATCTCACGCCTAAATGTTAGGAACACCATGACCAATAACTTTTCTACTATCTCAACTTCTTCTCGCAGCCTTCATGTGCAGGTGGCAAGAAGTATTGCCCGTCGGATTTTAGCGGGTGAATTACCTCAAGGATCTATTGTCCCTAATGAGATGGCCCTATGTGAGCAGTTTGGTGTGAGCCGAACCGCTTTACGTGAAGCTATTAAATTGCTGACGTCTAAAGGACTATTAGAATCACGCCCTAAGATTGGTACAAAAGTGGTACATCGTGCTTACTGGAATTTTCTAGACCCCCAGCTTATCGAATGGATGGATGGCATTAGCGACTCCGAAGTTTTCTGCACACAATTTCTTGGCTTGCGTCGCGCCGTGGAACCAGAAGCTTGTGCGCTAGCGGCCATTCATGCCACTGCAGAACAACGGATAGAACTTTCCGAAATCTTTCAGCGTATGGTGAAGGTCACTGAAAACTTTGACCTAGACACTTGGACAGAGGTTGACCTGAGTTTTCACCGCTTGATTTTCAATGCGACCAACAATGATTTTTACCTGCCTTTTGGTAATATCCTGACCACCATGTTTAAAACGTTTATTTTGCATTCATCCAAACATGGGGCCGTCTGTCTAAATGAGCATAGACTTATCTATGAAGCAATCATGGCGGGTGACAGTGCCAAGGCAAGATCCGTCTCTGCTGATCACTTACAATCTTCAAAACACCGTTTACCAGAATTAGAGACTGCGTAATAATCACACGATTAAAGTCGCCTTATCGGATGTAAAAACGCTTGCTATCCTTTCGATAAGGCGACTACACTGGTCTCACAACATATATTTTCTGTTGCCTAGCCATGAACCTCTCCTAACAAATTACATTTTTTTCACACGAATTATAAAATAATACAATAACACTATTGCCATTAACCATTAGATACGGTAAAAATTAGTTTCTCTAAAAATAATAAGCCCGCTTTGTAAAAAAGCACAAAAATTAAAAGAGGAAAAAAACAATGAAAAAAACTCTTATTGCATCTGCCGCTCTAGCTGGACTTGTCTTTTCAGGCTCCGCTCTTTCCGCATGGACTGGTTGGAACATCCATAACAAAGATTACCCTATTACTGACGCTCTTGAATCTTTCATTCAAAACGCAGAAAAAGTCACTGATGGTCGTGTTGGTGGTACTTTGTATAACGGCGCCGTTTTAGGTAGCCAAGGTGATGCTATCCAAATGATGCGAATCGGTTCTATCCAATTTGCTGGCTTTAGCCTTGGGCCAATGGGTACCGACATTCCTGAAGCAAACATCGTTTCCCTACCTTTCATTTTTAAAGATGTAGACCACATGCACCGTGTGCTTGACGGATCTTTTGGTGATCGTCTAAGTGATGCTATGTCTAACTACGGCATCAAATCTTTAGGTTGGTATGATGCGGGTTCACGCTCTTTCTACAACAACTCTAAACCTATTACTAAACCTAGCGACATGGAAGGCATGAAGTTCCGTGTTATGAACAACGAACTTTATGTTGGCATGATTGCAGCTCTAGGTGGTAACGGTACACCAATGGCGTTTAACGAGGTTTACCAATCTCTTAAAACAGGTGTCGTTGATGGCGCGGAGAACAACCCACCATCGTACGAGTCTACTAACCACTACGAAGTCGCTAAATACTACTCTTTATCTCATCACTTGATCATTCCTGAGTGTCTATGTGTCAGCACAAAAGCATGGGATGACCTTTCTAGCGAAGATCAGGCCGCTTTGAAAGTTGAAGCCGCTAAAAGTGTCGCGATGCAACGTGAACTATGGGCTGCACGTGAAGCAGAAAGCCGTCGCATTGTTGAGGCTGCTGGCGTAACTTTCAACGAAGTTGAAGACAGCACTGCTTTCTCTAAAGCAATGAAACCTGTTTACGAGCAAGCGATTAAAGCAACACCAGTTTTAGCGTCGTACATTGAAGAAATTCAAAGCATCGACTAGGTAACAATTAGCGGGAACATACTTTATGTTCCCGCTTTTTATTGAGATAAATCATGAATAATAACAACATCCTGAACATATACGATACTGCTATTGTTTTAGTTAAACGCCTTGCAAACCTTATTTCTGGCATCTGCATGCTAGTGCTAATATTCTCATTCGCTTGGTTGGTATATGGTCGTTATATACTAAATGATACCCCTACTTGGGTTGAACAACTCTCCTTATTACTTGTCATCACTATTAGCTTTCTGACCGCTTCTGTCGGTATACATGAAAGAACACACCTTAGTGTAGATATCTTAACTCAACTATTGCCTGACTCTGGCAAAGCTCTAGTGGGTCTATTTGCCGATATCATTATGGCGACATTTGGCTTCCTTATGGCCGTACATGTCACTGATTTGGCACAATTTGCTTGGGGTAAGAAAATTCCACTTTTGGGTATTAGTGATGGTATACGTTACATACCTGTTATCATTTCTGGCTGGTTAATCTGCATCTTTTCTATCGACCGAATTGTAAGATCACTTTACCAATTTACACAGCCTCAATCTTCTCGCCAGGAGAACAAATAACATGGGTTTAGCTATTTTATTAGGTGTTTTTGGCCTCATTATGTTGATGGGCGTACCAGTGGCCTTTGCCCTAGGTATTGCCGCTATATCAGCCTTTATGTTTGAAGGTTTACCATTGATGGTGGGATATCAGCGCATTGTTGCAGGGATGTCAACATTTGCACTATTAGCCGTACCATTCTTCATCTTTGCTGGTGAACTTATGCTACATGGGGGCATTGCTGCTCGCCTGATTCGCCTTGCCTCTTCCTCTGTTGGTTGGATGCGTGGTGGCCTTGCACAAGTAAACATTTTTTCTAGTATGTTGTTTGGTGGAATTTCAGGTTCTGCCGTCGCCGACATATCTGCACTGGGATCTCTACTTATTCCAGTCATGAAAGAAAAAGGTTATGACGATGACTTTGCCGTAAACGTTACAGTGACCTCTTCTATTGCCGGTATTGTGATCCCACCTAGCCATAACATGATCCTTTATGTTGTTGCCGCTGGTGGTGGTATCTCAATTTCAAGCTTATTTATGGCAGGTATCGTACCAGGCATCTTGATGTGTTGTTTGCTGGCTTTTGTTGCTCGCATGATCGCTATTAAGAAGAAATTCCCTACTGAACCATTCGTAGGCATGAAGATTCTTGCCATTTCTTTCCTGGGCTCCGTACCAGGTTTGATCACGGCGGTAATCGTAGTAGGCGGTACGTTGTCTGGTGTCTTCACAGTAACGGAATCTGGTGCTATCGGGGCAATATATGCCATCTTAGTCGCCGTTTTTGTGTACCGTTCACTCACACCAACTGCGTTCATCACGGCTGTTACTAGCTCTATCAAAACGACCGGCATGGTCATGATTTTGATTGGTTGTGCCTCAGCGTTTGGTTACATGTTGGCGTTCTACCAAGTACCCGCTGTACTTTCGAACTTCATCACCTCTATCTCTGACAATCCGATTGTCATCTTGATACTACTTAACTTGTTATTACTAACATTGGGTATGATCATGGATATGGCGGCATTGATCTTGATCTGTACCCCTATCTTCTTACCAATTGCCGTGGGCTTTGGTATGGATCCTGTACACTTCGGTATCATGATGATGATGAACTTGGGGCTAGGCTTATGTACACCTCCAGTCGGTGCATGTTTATTCGTTGGTTGTGTGGTGGGCGGTGTTACCATCCAGAAAGCTGTTAGAACTATTTGGCCATTCTACATTGCCATGTTAGGTGCTTTAATCCTGGTAACTTTTGTTCCAGCTATTTCAATGACATTACCAAATTCGCTCGCTAACTAATTTGTTACTGAGCATAATTTAAAACCAGTGAATCGGTATCGATTCACTGGTTTTTTTATGTCTAGCGCCCTCCTCTTTTCTTATTGATTCAAACCCTAGCCTGCAATGTTCAAACAACCTAAACGTAGGTCCGCATTTATGCGGAAATGGTTCCGTAGGAACAACGGTTACAGACGGTGTTGGGGATAAGGTTTGAATCAGATCATTCTCTCCACGACCACACCCAAACGCCCTAAATGTAGGTTCGCATTTATGCGGAAATGGTTCCGTAGGAAGAACGGTTACAGACGGTGTTGGGGGGTAAGATTTGAATCAGATCATTCTCTCGACGACCATGATTTCCGCCTGCGGCTAAAGCCGCACCTACAGAGATCGGCGTGTATTTTCATGCAGAACCGCCACACCCAAATGCCCTAAATGTAGGTTCGCATTTATGCGGAAATGGTTCCGCAGGAACCACGATTACAGACGGTGTTGGGGGGTAAGATTTGAATCAGATCATTCTCTCGACGACCATGATTTCCGCCTGCGGCTAAAACCAAACCTACAGAGATCGGCGTGTATTTTCATGCAGAATCGCCACACCCAAACGCCCTAAATGTAGGTTCGCATTTATGCGGAAACGGTTCCGCAGGAACCACGGTTACAGACGGTGTTGGGGATAAGGTTTGAATTAGATCATTCTCTCCACGACCATGACTTCCGCGTTAGGCTAAAGCCTAACCTACAGAGGTCGGCGTGTATTTTCATGCAGAATCGCCACACCCAAACACCCTAAATGTAAGTTCGCATTTATGCGGAAATGGTTCCGCAGGAACCACGATTACAGACGGTGTTGGGGGGTAAGATTTGAATCAGATCATTCTCTCGACGACCATGATTTCCGCCTGCGGCTAAAGCCAAACCTACAGAGATCCGTTCGCATTTATGCGGAAATGGTTCCGCAGTAACCACAATTACAGACGGTGTTGAGGGGTAAATTTTGAATTAGATCATTCTCTCCACGACCATGATTTCCGCCTGCGGCTAAAGCCGCACCTACAGCGATCAGTGCGTATTTATACGAACAATGGCTCCGTAGGAACTACAGTTACCGGTGATGTTGGGAGAGGCGATATCAACAAGGAATTGGCACGTTCTGAAGACATAAAAAAAGGCATAACAACTAGGTTGTTATGCCTTTAGAAGCTTATCACTTAGGTGCAGAAGGATTACGCCTCAGCGCTTTCCTGCTCCACGACATCATCTACTGCTTTAACCAATAGTAGACCAACACCTAGGACGATAGCACCACAGAATAGGAACACACAGCGTCCCCAGAATGGATTAGGTATCAAGAACATACCCATTACACCAATACCTGCGATGGCAATCAAAGTACCCAACATCTTACGTTGTTTGTTATCCAATGCTTTTTGTACGCTACCTTCGGAAACTAAAGGTGTTGCCAAGTTGTTGAAGAACAAGTCTACATCACGTTGGCGAGTTTCAGAAAGCGGCTTGTAGAACAAGGTAGAGAAGATGAAGAAACCACCAGTGAATACAATATGACCAAGAAGACCAATTGCCACTTTAGAATCTGACCATTCACGACTTGTTAGCTCTTGTAGGCCGAATAGGTTCTGAACCATTTCTGGTGTCACAACGAAGCCCACGTAGTAAGAAACAAACCCACCCATGACCAAGGTACCCCAACCTGCCCAGTCTGGTGTCTTCTTAATAAAGAAGCCTAGGAAAGCTGGAATCGTCATAGGGAAGCCAATCAAGGCACCGACATACATCATGGTATCAAACAAGCTCAAACCCTTAAGAGAGTTGATGAACAAGGCGATCAAGATGATAGCGATACCGAAGAAAGTAGAAGTCAGCTTTGAAACAAATACCAATTCTTTTTCAGAGGAGTCTGGACGAAGAATTGTCTGGTAGAAGTTCTTAACGAAAATACCAGAGTTACGGTTCAAACCAGAGTCCATTGAAGACATGGTTGCAGCAAACATAGCAGCGATCAACAAGCCCACCATACCCGCTGGCATGTACTGCTCAACAAAGTATAGGTAAGAGAAGTCCGCCGCTTTTTTACCCGCTTCTGGATAGATGGCAGCAAGATCAACACCTTGACCCGCAACAAACCAGCTTGGCATAAACCAAATTAGAGGACCCATAGTCATTAATACACACGCCAACAATGCCGCTTTCTTAGCGTTGTTAGAGTCTTTCGCTGCAAGGTAGCGATAAGAGTTAAGCATGTTGTTTGTGATACTAAACTGTTTGAAGAAGATAAACACAGCCCAAATACCAAAGATGCTCAAGTAGTTAAGGTTGTTACCTGTAAGGAAGCTACCGCCCTCATCTAAAGGGAAGTTAGAAATGATTTCGCCTACACCACCACCTTTAACAATGGCAACGGTTGCACAAGTAACGGTAACTGCCATGATGATAACCATCTGCATGAAGTCCGAGGCAATAACCGCCCAAGAACCACCAGTTACAGACATCACCAATACCACTAGACCAGTAATGATAATGGTGGTGGTCATATCCACACCAAAAATACTGGAAGCAATAATCGCCAATGCATTTAGCCACACACCGGCCGACACAATACTGTTAGGCATACTCGACCAGGTAAAGACCTGCTCGTTGGTTGCACCAAAGCGCATACGAATGGCTTCAATAACCGTGATAATCCTTAGTTGTCTGAACTTAGGCGCGAAGTATAGGTAGTTCATCAAATAACCGAAGGCATTTGCGACGAAAATTACCGCTACTGCGAAACCATCGTTGTAGGCCTTACCCGCCGCCCCAGTAAAAGTCCAAGCACTAAACTGAGTCATGAAGGCTGTTGCACCTACCATCCACCACAACATGTTACCGCCACCACGGAAGTAATCACTTGTTGTACTTGTGAATGTACGAAACATCCAGCCAATTGCCATTAAGAATATGAAGTATATTCCAACAATAATTGCATCCATATTATTACCCTTTATTTTTGTAATTAGAGCGCTTGAGCATTCAAACTATATGACAGTATTAAATACTACAAATATAAAAAAACCATTCTATTCAAAATAGAATGGCCGCAGCCAACAAAGCTATGCCAACACAAGCTTGGTGCTGCTAAAAGTCCACTAGAGTAGACGATAAGCTTTCGATGTAGAGCCTAGGCTTTGCAACGATAACTACACTTTCCGCTTCAGGCGATTAGCCTGTCATTGTGAGTATAGCTTTAAACCAAACATTTTGTGTTAAAATAATACAAATAAAAAACTATTGAGATCAAGTTCTTTTTGCACACTTTATACGCATTTTGAGTAAGAATATGTTTCAACAACCCAAAATGTTGCACCACTAACTTTCAAAGCGCTAAACAAGGCCACCAGTTAACAACTTAATGACCTTTAAGTCGCTAAAATTAAAGCTTAGCGATCGCCCCAGACCACACAAAACGACCCTGCTTCGTAGTCATCACATGCTCTTCTTTTTGCGCATCACCCACGCGATTCGATACACCAAAACGATAACTAGAGCCATTAACCGTCTCTATCTGCACCAAGGTACCATCCGCACTTTCAGCCAACACTTGAATACTTGACACTAAACCACGAGCGTTATTCGATGCCTCAATGGACTCATTAAAATAGCCGTGGGTTTCTAATACAGAAGCAAAAACGTGATTAGCACCGGATTGACGCAAGATAAACGCTGGCTCAGTTCGTAGATTGAAATCAGGATCGTTTGCGCCAATACGACTAAAAATCACTTTACTGCCTTTAGGTGCAGTCGATACTAGGCTGTAGTAGCTGGTATCGTGAAGCCAACTCACTAATGCACTGCCCTCAACTTCCCCTTCCCCTATATGCCATAGGTGTTGGTAGCCTTGATCATCCCCTAAAGGTTTTAGCGTACTTGCAAAGTCGTAGTCAAAGTCGGTGCGGATAACCTGCCCACGGAAATGGAAGGGTAAATCGTACTCGTGAGTTTGCTCAGATAAGATGCGATAAATATCGATCACCAGCGGCTTTTCAAACTCTTCAATGTCGGCCACTAATACGCTTCGCTGCATTCGTACACCATCATAATAATTATCTATGATGCCACTGATGCCCTGCAAACTCGCGTCAGATACTTCAAAGAAATGCTTTTCACCAAATTTCGTTTCCGCTAAGGCGGTGTTAAATTTATTCTGAGTTTTTTGGTCCACTGTCACCGTATTATGGGCAACGGTTTGCTTACAATACGTTTTGTTTTCTGGAATATAGCGGCCGCCAAACTTAGGCTCCACATTCACCCAACGACCAAAACCGTAATCCTGTAGCACTTCATGACCACGGTTAAAGACACTTAAATGCAAGCCATCATAGTGGCCATGGTCTAGCGCTGAATGATATTTATGATCGGAACCGTGTTGGCCGAACCACAACAACACCATGGTATCGTCATCTTGTTTATCACGATGCCGAATGATACTGACACCACCTTTTTCCCCTTTAGGGCCATCGCTTAAGAAGAGGCTTCCCCAAGTAAAAGGTTTAATTTGCTCAGCATTAGCGACCGCCGTAGAAAGTGCTTCACCAGAGCTGTGAACCCAAACATTTTGTTGATGATTCGCCATGCTAATGAGGGTGTCGCTTTGCTCGTAGCGTTGAAAACACACGCTAGTAGCAATGATAACGCCTTCATCATTAATACTAATGGTTTTTGAAGAATCGTTGAGCGCCGGCAAACTTCCGTCAGGGAATGCCGTCGCCATCACCGCATAGGAAGTGGTTTTAATGATGGCATTGTTGTATTGATAAATTTCTAGTTCTGGCTGACGGCGCTCAATCGCTTCGGCGAATAGGAAGATCGGGCGCAATGAAAAGCGGTGATAATAAGGCCCTTCCATGTAGTAACCGTCTGGTGAAAAGAGGTTATCTAATTGCGCGAGGAAGCCACCACTCACTCGATCTAGTTTCAGACCATACAAAGCTTGATCAACGGCCTGTTGATCGCCAATGGCATAGCCACAGATACCCACTGCGGCCACAGCCCATAGCCCATGGTTATGAACTATATCGAAGTCATGTCCATAGGTGACTACGAACATATGAATCATAGGTTTAAACAAATCATTGGTGATGAGTGTTTTCTGTTCTTCAGACAAGGTGTGATAAACACAGCTGTAGGCACATGAGGCGTATAGCATCCACATATTTTCATTTAATGTCTGGTGAAATAGCTTGCCCGGCGGGTTGGTATCTCGACTGGTATTGTCTTCCAAGGTTGGGTAAACACGGGCGTACTCGGTCAACATGGCAACGATGAAATCGCGGTAAAGCACTTCTTGGGTAATCAAGAATAAGCGCGCCGCCGTGTCCATAATGATGTAGTTTTGTTTATGTCGATTGTGCTCATAACCACCCGCTTCACCATGACCCGGCACCTCTATACCAATGTCATTTATGTAGCCTTTCACCTTGGCAATATCGCGGCGTAAGCCTTTGCCAAGTAAACTATCTTCTTGCAATTGTTTGGCTAATAGCGCCGCTTCGTCAAAACTTAATAATAATGGCTGGTAACTCATCTCTATTGCTCTCCTTTTACCAAACACTCTTCAACCGCATAAAACCCTTGCCAGCAATACGTTTTACCAGCAAACACTAGCTCATGTTGAGTACTTTGTATGCACGCTTTTTGGTTGCTCACCATTAAAACAAAGGCCTTTTGGCCAAGATAAATTCTCACCACAGAACCCAGCTCATTGTGGCCAATAATTTCAATCGATTTGACCTTACCTCGAGCCTGAGTCGACTGCTCGAACTCTTCATTAAAATAGCCGTGGGTTTCTAGTGCCGAGGCAAATAAGGTCGTACCGCCATGACTGCGCAAACTAAAGCCTGTGTCATTGCGTAGGTTGAAAATCGGATCTTGCGCACCGATTGTGGTAAAAACAATTTCATCTTGATGGTTGGAACTGGTGCCATGCCAAGAATAGTAATGATTACCTTGTAACCAGCTAATCAGGGTGCTTTTGGGTGCCTCGCCTGACGCTAATTTCCATAAATGCTGATAACCCTGATCTTCACCCCATGGACTCAATTCAGTATACGAAGTGTAGCTGAAGTTAGTTTGAACGATTTGACCTTCATACTGGTGGGAATAGTCATAGCAATGCTCGCCCTCCCCTTCGATACGGTACAAATCGATTAATAAAGGCGAGTCAAATTCTTTATGGTTAATGAGAAACGCACTACGTTGCATGATGACATCATCATAGTGTTGTTCAGCAAAAGCGCTGACGGCGACTTGATCACTTTTTTCTACAAAGAAATGGGGAGTACCATGTACGCTGTCGGCACGGACCACATCAAAATGGTTTTGACTGCGCTGATCGACGGTAACGATGTTGTGAGCAATAGTCTGGCGTGCATAAGAAACATTTTCTGGCAAATATCGACCACCAAATTTAGGTTCAACATTCACCCAACGAGCAAACCCGTATTCTTTTAAAACTTCTTGGCCACCGTTGTAGAAGGAAATACCAAGCGTATCAAAATGACCATGGCCCATGCCATGCTGACCATAGTTCATCGTCAACTGCGCAATATTTTCGCCTTCTCCTTTTAAGCGCAAAAAGGCAATGGCACCACAATCACCATTCGCCCCTTCATTCAATTCGACACTAGGCCAATAAGGCTTTTTAACATCGCCTTTTTGTTGCGCTTCTTCATGGGCTTTAGATAAAGACAAGCCGCTCGCATGCAACCAAACTTCACCCTGTAATTCCGCCATACCAATGACATTATCATCACAGCTGTAATGTTCACTCAAAACACTTAATGCCACCTGCACGCCAGCATCGGTCACCCCCATAGTGCGAGATGCATCGTTAAGAGCAGGAAAGACACCATTAGGGTAAGCCGTTGCCAGCAAAGCATTTACCGTCCGGCCGATTACGCCATCCTTATAACCATAAATGTCCACTTCAGGCATATGGCGATGAATAACTTCTGCAAACAGACAGGTCGGATAAATGGCATAACGGTGGTAGTAAGGCCCTTCAAGATAGTAACCTGCAGGGGAAAACAACTGTGACAGCTGGGCTAAAAAGCCACCTGTTGCATTGTTGTCTTGGCCATAAATAGATTTTTTCATGTATTCAGGCTTGCCTAATACTAGGCCACAAATGCCTACTGCCGCGACAGCCCAAATACCATGGTTATGAATGCGATCAAAATCGTGCCCATACTTGACAGTAAACATGTCCAGCATGGGTTCAAATAGTCGGCTTTCAATGTGAGCACGCTGTTGCTCCGTCATCACATGAAGCACACTTGAATAAGCCAAGCTGCTGAATAATAACCAGCAATGCTCGTTCAAGATTTGGTGGAAAAGACGCCCGGTAGGATTGGTATTTTTTTGAACATGAAAACCAAAAGAAAGGTATTTGTCCGCGTAAAGAGACAAGAGATCGACGACAAAATCAGCGTATTTCTTGTCTTGGGTAACTAAAAATAAATTGCCCGCAAGATGCATGTATTTGTAATTCTGCTTATGGCGATTATGTTCGTAACCACCCGCTTCACCATGCCCTGGAACCTCTAGAGGCAGTTGAAGAAAAGCATCCACATCTTGCACATGCCCTGCTATCGTTTTGCCCATCAAACTGGACGCGCCAACTTGGCTACGTAACGGTGCCAGTTCATCCATAGAAAACAACACTGAATGCATAGATTTAGCCTCTTTGCTTACGCTAACTTATCTTGGTTTATAGTTATTGGAATAGTCTATTCTAATATTTATTCATGGTATTATAATACAATTGGAAGTTGATTTACATAAGCTTAGAAGACCCTCAACTTCATTCCAGCCACTACTTCATTATCTATAGACGCAAAAAAGCCCAGTAAAAAAACCTTCCATCATTGACTTAAGGTTTTCAAACTGGGCTAGATTATTAGCGTTCTTGCACGCTAAAAACGATTACTTTTTCCAAAGAAATGGCTCAAATGGCGCATCTACTGGGGTTTTCGCTAGATGATTCGTATAGTTACTCATCACTTTTTGTGAAAGCCCTAAGACAATTTCCAAAATTTGACGCTGACCATAGCCCGCACCATAAAAGGCCGCCAATTCATCGTCTGTCAGTACACCACGGCTACGTGTCATCGCTAGCGTCGTATCATGCAACACTTGCAGTTTTTCTGTTGGCATAGCAGTACCGTTACGCAACGCGTCTGTTAAAGCACCGTCTACACTCATCATCTGAGCAATGGCACTATGAGCTGGTACACAGTAATGACATTCGTGCTCAACGTTAATAGTTTGCCACACAACCGTTAGCTCTTCTGCGTTAAAAGAAGATTCCGAAAACAATTTATGTAGTAATTGATAACCCTCTAACAAACCAGGTGCTTCGGCCATCACGCCGTGTAAATTAGGAATCATGCCGAAGCCTTTTACTGAAGCTTCTAATAACGGCTTACTAGCTTCTGGTGCTGACTCAATTGTGTGGATAGTGAAATCTTTCATGGATACGCCCTTTATATTGTCCGATTTAGAAAGCTGAGCGGATTAAGCTCAACCAAGATGCTGACAATATAACTAGAAATGAACGATCGTTCAATATAAAATTGAACGTATGTTCAAAATAACCTTCATGAGATACCCAAGATGACAAAAAGCACCAAATTTGATCGCGAACAAGTAATAGATAAAGCGACTAATTTATATTGGCAAAAAGGCTTTCACGGAACCTCCATGCGCCAGCTACAAGATGTTATCGACATGCGCCCTGGCAGCATTTATGCAGCCTTTGGCAGTAAAGAAGGGTTATTTAAGGAAACTCTCGCTCATTACACTCAACAAGGTCTTCTGACATTAGAAAGGTGCTGCACAACAGAACACTCTATTCTTGCTGGGTTAAAAGCTTTTGTTAAAGAACTGATCATAGTGCAAGCGGAACAAGCACCAAGTAGTATGTGCATGCTTGCAAAAACCATAGGCGAACTCACCAATGACAATTCAGAACTATTAGATGAGGCGAAAAGCTCTCTCAAGACCATTGAGTCCGCTTTTCAAACTCAATTAGAAAAAGCTCAACTACAAGGCGAAATCGGCTTAGATAAAGATTGCGCCCTTATGGCTCGACACCTGCAAATTCAAATTGCAGGACTTCGTACTTATTCAAAGGCCTACGATGGGCAACTTCCTTTGGCACAAATGATAGATCAAATTTTTGACTCGCCCCCTTTCTAACGATAAGAAGGGGGTAAGAATATGTATTTATTGCTCGCCCTGAGCAACAAACTTCATTGAAATAGAGTTCACACAGTGACGAACATTCTTTTCGGTTAAACGCTCGCCTTCGAACACATGCCCTAGATGCCCTTCACAGTTGCTGCAAATAATCTCGATGCGGCGCCCATCTGCATCTGGTACGCGACAAACAGCGCCAGCAATCTCATCATCGAAACTTGGCCAGCCACAATGAGAAAGAAACTTATGCTCTGATCGGTATAAAGGAGCATCACATTGACGACAAAGATAAAGTCCCGCTGACATAGTATCGGTGTATTCACCCGTAAATGGTCGCTCTGTGCCTTTATTCAGGATCACATGGGTTTCCAGATCGTTCAGTGGGTTATAAGGTTTTGTCATAATCCATAATCTCTTTTAGGTTGATACACACATTCGCATCGCTATAAAACCGCGAGCAGTGAAATTTGACCTCAAATAGCGCTATTGGTTTCTTGGGGTCATAAAAAAACCGCTCGCTGAATATAGCGATTTTATACAAGATAAAAAAGCTTTCTTCAACGAGCGGTTCAAGTGTGCTTTAGCCTTTTACGACCATCACAGGCACACTTGCCTGACACACAACTTTATTTGCGACCGAACCAATCATCATATTACTCATACGAGATTGTTTGTGACTTGCCATCACAATTGCTTCAACATTTTGCTCTTGAGCCGTTTTCAAGATGCTTTCAGCAGGTTTCCCTTCAACCACTTTAATGGTACAGGTATCCGCCTCAATTGGCAGTTCATTGTTCACAAACTCAACCAATTTTTGATGCACAGTGCGAACCGCTTTATCAAAGGTACCTGGTTGAAAAAAACTGCCAACAATAGGCATTTGATAGCCCGCAAGGGCGGTAAGTAAAATCAGATTACCACCTGGTTTTAGAACATGCAGCGCATGTTCTATTACCCTATCCGTATAACCTTGCTCTGCAAGATCCACTGGAACTAATACAGAATTGTACATATCAACTCCCTAAGCTATTGCTGCGCTGGCCATTCGTTTTTGCTGTAACTTGCGAATCAGCAGTAGCACCAAGATAGCCGGTATAAATACCAATTCTTTCGGTGGACGATCAGATTCCACTTCGATGCCCGTGATTTGCCAACCAAAATCAATTCCTGCTTTGGCGGCAGGACTATCAAAGTCCACGTAATCCACCGTCCAAATATCATCCATGTAGCTCATGTTAAGCCCCAAAGACTGTAGACGCGCATTACCGTCACCGGAAGCATTGGTTAGTTGAATAGGGATCGTCTTGTTCACTTCATCACCCTCAAGGGTAATACCTTCTACCTGTAATTGAATAAAACCGCCGTTTTCCAGCCCTTCAATTTGCTCTACCAAAGCACTGCTCGGCAGTTGCGCTTTCGGCTCGTAAACCATATCCCACCAGAACCCTGGACGGAATAAAGAGAAAGCGATCAAGACTAATACTAAAGATTCCCACAAGCGACTTTTCACCAACCAGTAGCCTTGCGTACCCGCAGAGAACACAAGAATGGCGACAATCGCACTGACAATAGTAAGAACCAGATCAAAGAAAGAACCAATACCGATCAAAAGTAACTGAGTGTTATAGATGAACATGAAAGGCAAAATTGCCGTTCGAATGTCATAGATAAAACCTTGAATACCGGTTTTAATCGGATCATCACCACTGATAGCTGCTGCCGCAAAGGCCGCAAGCCCCACCGGAGGTGTGTCATCTGCTAAGATACCAAAGTAGAACACGAACAAGTGCACAGCGATAAGCGGAACCACTAGACCGTTTTCTGCCCCTAAAGACACAATAACTGGCGCCATTAAGGTGGATACCACGATATAGTTAGCTGTGGTTGGTAGCCCCATGCCAAGGACGATACAAATGATAGCGGTAAACACTAATATCAGTATCAGATTGCCCCCGGAAATGAACTCCACAAACTCTGTCATCATCTGACCAAGACCGGTGAGCGTTACTGTACCTACTATGATACCGGCCGCCGCAGTGGCGATACCAATACCCACCATGTTACGTGAGCTGGTGATCATACCGTCGACAAATTCGTTCCAACACACCTTAAACTGAGACGCCCAATTCTCTTCTTTGCGGAACCAAGATTTGATTGGTCTGTGGGTTAGTACCACAGCGATCAAGAAGGCAACCGAATAAAAGGCAGACTGTTGTGGAGAGTATTGCTTAACCGCTAATGCCCATAGTAGGACCACGATAGGCAACGCAAAATACAAGCCCGAGTACACAGTAGGACGCGTTTCTGGCAGCTTATCTAAGGTAATGCTGGCTTCATCATCCGCCAAATCAGGGTAAGCCGCGGACAATTTAACCAAAGCAAAATACGCTGCGATAATCGCCGCCAACATGACTAAAGTTGCAGCACCACCTAATAAGGATTCAAGTATGGTTGAGCCGTAATATACGACAATACCCAGCACCAATAAGATCACCGAGGTACTCATCCAAGACAACATACGCTGAGCGAACGTTGGCTTATGCAGACGTTCAATACCCTGCATGTTCAACTTAAGCGCTTCTAAGTGCACTATGTACACAAGAGCAATATAAGAAATGATAGATGGTAGAATGGCGTGCTTAATGACTTCGATATAAGGAATACCTACATACTCCACCATCAAGAATGCCGCAGCCCCCATAATAGGTGGTGTAAGCTGACCATTCGTCGAAGCCGCTACTTCGATCGCACCAGCCTTGGTACCCGGAAAACCCACCCGCTTCATCAAAGGAATGGTAAAAGTACCCGTGGTTACAACGTTAGCAATGGACGATCCAGAAATGATGCCACTTAATCCTGATGCAACAACTGCCGCTTTCGCAGGGCCGCCACGCATGTGACCAAGCAGTGAGAAAGATACCTTAATCAAGTAGTTACCCGCTCCGGCTTTATCCAATAAGGAACCGAGTAAAACGAAAAGGAATACAAACGCTGTTGAAACCCCAATCGCAACACCAAACACACCTTCTGTAGTAATCCACTGGTGTGACGCTACTTTATTAAGACTTGCACCTTTATGAGAGATAACCTCTGGCATATATTGGCCAGCGAAGGTAAAGGTCAAAAAGACAACGGCGACCACAACCAATGGTGGCCCTAAAGAGCGACGAGTCGCTTCTAAGAGAGTGATCACACCAACGACAGCCACCACGACATCGGCTGTAGTGGGCGCCCCCATACGAGTCGCTAATTCATTACGAAAGACCAGAAGATATAAACAGGTACCAGAGGCAGCTAACGCCAACAATATGTCTACTATCGAGGCAGAATCTTTACTGGAGCTTTTTGAGGCTGGAAAAAGAAAAAAGGCCAAAAATGTGGCAAACGCTAAATGTATATATTTCGCCTGATCTTCATTGAAGGCCGCGAAATTAAAAATAAAAGGTAATGGTGAGGCGTACCAAAGTTGGAAGGCAGCCCAAGCAATCAAAACAACTGTAACTATGGTCGCCATTTTTCCGTGGAATTGGCGACTACCGGTTTCGGAGCTTAGAAACTCATCGGCTACATTTGTTGCTTGTTCATTATTCGCGTCGGTATCGGATAAATGTTTTGAAGTCATAAAAAGCTATCCTAATGCGATTCGGAAAAACGCAGGGGCATTTACGCCCCTGCTATTTTAATGTAATGCGCTATAAGCTGCGGATTACATTAAGCCTGCTTCTTTGTAGTACTTAACAGCACCTGGATGAAGCGGAGCACTCAAACCATCTTTAACCATCTCTTCTTTCTTAAGATTGGCGAAAGCTGGGTGTAGCTTTTTGAAGGTTTCGAAGTTTTCGAAAACCGCTTTTACAACATTATAAATAAGCTCGTCAGCAACGTTTGTAGAACTTACGAATGTCGCACCAACACCAAATGTTTGTACATCTTCAGGAGAACCTGAGTACATGCCACCTGGGATAGTTGCTGTACGGTAGAAAGAGTTATCAGTGACTAGCTTGTCTACTTCTTTACCGGCAACATTTACGATCACGCTGTCACAAGAAGTGGTCGCTTCTTTAATAGAACCACTTGGATGACCCACTACGTAAACCATCGCATCAATTTTGTTGTCACAAAGTGCTTTAGACTGCTCAGAAGCTTTTAGCTCAGAAGCTAGTTCAAAGTCATCCATTGTCCAACCGTATTCTTTCATCAGAACTTCGATCGTACCGCGCTGACCTGAACCTGGGTTACCCACATTCACACGCTTACCTTTTAAGTCATCGAATGACTTGATGCCGGCATCAGCACGAGCAACCACGGTGAAAGGTTCTGGGTGAATAGAGAAGACAGCACGCAGATCTTTAAATGCGCCCTTGTCGCTGAATTTGCTTGTGCCATTGTAGGCATGGTATTGCCAGTCTGATTGTGCAACACCCATGTCCAAATCGCCTTCACGAATGGTATTGATGTTGTAAATGGAACCCCCTGTACTTTCTACACTACAACGGATGCCGTGATCTTTACGTGATGCGTTGACCAAACGACAGATAGAACCACCTGTTGGATAGTAAACACCTGTAACACCACCTGTACCAATTGTGATGAACTCTTGGGCTTGAACAGGTGCAGCCGCTGTAAATAAGGTAGCAATACCAGCACCTAACAATGCAGATTTAAGCTTTTTCATTGGTTATCCCCTTGGTTTTTTTATTTGAGGCGCACAGCGCCTACTTTTGAATGCACTTTTTAACAGTGCTTATGCGGAAAACAAGTTCTTCCTTGCTGTCTCAACATCCATTACAGTGCCGCCCTCGCGATTAAGAGCAGTCACCAAATCTCTTACTTGCGAAGCGTTAGAGTCCGCAACAACCTGCTCTGTGGTGTAAAGATTATTCTCAAACCCTATACGCACATCGCCACCTAATCGAGCGGCTTTTAACAAGCACTCCTGCTCTTTCGATCCGAAAGCACATACGGCCCAGCGAACCCCATCTAACTGCTTAACGAGTTCTAAAAACGGATCTAGGTCACTAGGTTCTGACTCTAAATTTTCATTGTAACGGCCTAATACAAACAATAAATGATGCTGTTCAGCCGGTAAAATGCCTCGTCTTCTTAGATCCAGATAATATGATAATTGTTCTGGTGAATATACAATATATTGTGAAGTTATATTGCGCAATGTAAGCCAATGAAAAAACTGTTTGGCAATTTCTTCAGATTCTTGCGTCGGTATTAATTCCACCAATGCAAAAGAGGCTGCTTCCGGCTCTATCGCCTTGATTAAATCCATTTGCTGCTCAGGATTATAAATCCCTACTGCCTCTGTCGTCAGCTGGATAATCACCTTGTCCCCAAGCCTTTGTTTAACAACATGATAAACGGCAAGGTTATCTTCAATTTCTAGAGAGTGCGCTCCTTGTGCTGTACGAGCATGCAAATGCACCATTGCAGCACCTTGCGCAACACAGTTCTCGACCTCAACTGCCAGCTCTTCTGGGCTTAACGGTAGGTTAGGGTGATCTAACTTTGTTTTGCGTGCACCATTTGGGGCGACAATAATAAGGTTTTTATTTTCAATGTCACCTATATCAGGCATAGTTTTTTTCATTTTTATATTCCTGCTGTGTAACATAATCTATGGTAGTTGCCATTTTTTCCGCTAACACTTCAATTTCGTCGTCATTAATAATAAAAGGTGGGGCTAACAGAATGTGATGCCCTTGCTCGCCATCCCAAGTACCAGACATGGGATAGCACATTAATCCATGCTCCATCGCTTTTGCTTTCACTTTTGTGTGCAGTCGGCTGTTAATGGAAAAAGGGGTTTTACTGTCTTTATCTTTGACGATTTCAATACCGCGAAATAGCCCTCTACCGCGAATGTCACCAACAAATGTATGATCAAATAATTTGTTTGTAAGTGATTGTTGCAATAGATCACCGGCACGCATAACTCCTTGTAGAGTTTCTTGCTGGCCAATGATGTCTAACACTGCAAGGGAGCCAGCCGCAGCGACTGCATGGCCCATATAGGTATGACCATGCTGAAAGAAGCCTGAACCTTGATCAATGACATCGTAAATTTTTGAGCTCGCAATCATGGCACCAATAGGCTGATAACCTGCCCCCAAGCCTTTTGCGATGGTCACAATATCCGCTACAATGCCTTCTTGCTCTTGCGCGAACAAGCTACCAGTGCGCCCCATTCCACACATAACTTCATCCAGAATAAGCAACACTCCGTATTGATCACAGATTTCACGAATCCGTTTGAAATAACCCAGTTCGGCGGTTACAGCACCGGCCGTTGCTCCAACCACAGGCTCTGCAATGAAGGCGATAACGGTTTCTGGGCCGACGGCTAATAAACGCTCCTCTAGTTCATTGGCCATGCGCTGACCGTAATCAAACTCTGTTTCCTCTGGGCTTTTACCACGATAAGCAAAACAAGGGCTGATATGCTCCACTGGCATGAGTAAAGGGGCAAAAGGCGCTCGGCGTAGGGCGTTGCCACCGACCGCTAATGCTCCAAGCGTATTACCATGATAACTTTGTCGACGTGAAATAAAGCATTGGCGCTGGGGTTGGTCTATTTCCACGAAATATTGGCGCGCAAGTTTTAGCGCAGATTCAACCGCTTCAGACCCACCCGATACCAAGTAAACATGATTTAAATCCCCAGGGGCGAGTTCAGCCAATCGGTCCGCCAATTGCTCAGAAGCTTGGGTATGAAAAAAGCCACTATGGGCATAACTTAACTGATCAATTTGCTGGTGTAAGGCCTGTCGAATAGCGGGATGATTATGGCCTAAGCAGGAAACAGCCGCACCACCACTGGCGTCCAAATAGGCTTTACCGTGCTGATCAAAGAGGTATACCCCTTCGCCACGGGTAGCGATAGGCAATTGGGCATGACAGTGGCGTTGAAATATATGTGTCATAGCAGGGCTCGTGTGTAATTATTGACCGAAAGAGCCCTTAATCTAAGGGCTCTTTACCCCCAACAACAAACGATATATTCTCTGACCGTATGAAAAAAAGTAATAGGGTTAGTCATGGCAAGTAAACTACCTCCACTAAATGCCCTTAAAGCTTTCGAAGCATCGGCACGCAAATTGAGTTTTTCTCAAGCAGCAGAGGAATTATGTGTTACCCAAGGGGCGATAAGTAAACAAATAAAGCTATTAGAGGCGCACTTACAAACCGCTCTTTTCGATCGTAATGCGAACGGTATTAGCTTAACCAATGCAGGCAAACAATATTTGCCCAGCATCATGAATGCTTTACAAACTATCCACAGCTCCAGTGCGCAATTACAACAGAAAAATCATCACAATCAACAGTTAACACTGAATTTGATTCCCTCTTTAGCCAGTTTATGGCTCATCCCAAGATTAGATAAACTCGCTTCCCACCTACCGGATTTATCCTTACAAATTGTTCTAGGAGATGGTCAGTTTCAATTCCACCAAAACAGTGCAGATATTGCCATTCGCTGCCTGCCCCTTTCATTGACCCATGAAAACTCATGCTTGCTTAGCAAAGAGGTTCTTGTCCCAGTAATACACCCTAATTTACTGGCTAAGGCAGCTGTCCATACCCCAGGTGATTTACTACAACACCCTCTGATCACCCATGTCACAAGGCCTCAACTATGGCCTCAGTTTCTGGCTCATCAAATAGAAGCAGACAGCAATCATCTTAATGATGCTACTTATAGTCACGGTTTTGAGCACTTTTTTCTCTCACTAGAAGCCGCCAAGCAACAGCAAGGTATCGCCCTAGTACCCGAATTGTTTGCCCGCCAAGCATTAGAAAATAAAGAGCTCATCAACCCTTTAGATATTCGCTACGAAAGTGGTTTTGGTTTTTACTTTTTAAGTCCCTTTTATCGCCAACAAGCAAGCATTGACCAAGCATTACTAGAATGGTTTATACAGGAGTTAAGCTAAGGCTTCGGCACAAAAAAGGGCCTTTAAAAAAGGCCCTAATGTCGTACGATTCATACCTAGCGCATTAGTTTTCTAAGGCAAATTCAAACATGGTATTGGCTTGATGCACCAAACGATTAACTCCGCTCGCTTCATCTAAAGAAATCAAACCATTCAGGCTTCCTGTCATAAAGAAGTATTCTTCTTGTCCATATCCTCGACGTATACACTCTTCAATGCCTTTACGCAGAATGGCTAACTTAGTATCAAAAAAACCATCTTCTGCAGTACTGTACTCAAATACCTTGCCACTGCCACTTTCAAGGAAAAACTGTTCCCCAGCCAGGGGAATGTGGGACACCACAATACCGTAGTTATAATAAAAATCGCAGGATTGGTAACTGTCTGAATTGATCTTAGGACGCATAATTTCTGCCGCCACTAATGGCTCAGCCTTATCTAATAATGGCTCTATGCCCATTGAGTTAACGGGTACATAGCTTTGATAACAAATCTCCACTTCTATACCCGTCAACTTTTCTTCCGGCAACTTAGCCCCGTGACTGGCAAAAATCTGGAAATCAAAAATAGGCGAAATGATAAATAACTCATCATCTTCCACCACTTTCCAACCCTTAATGCTCGCCCCCTGCTCTACTAGCACTTCAATAAGCTTATCTTGAGCTTGGCAAATCTCATCATAACTTGTTTGTATAGACTCAAAGCGCCCTTCACTGAAATTTTCTAAACATTGCTTATATTGTTCAAAATCCATGTTAACAATCCTATGGGCTATTTAAAAGTTGATGACCTTTGGCATTTAATTCAATCCGACTGTGTTTTAAACATAACAGTTTTATTATTCTAGTTAGTCAATAGGTTCGTGTTTAAAGAGCTTAATATTAATTCGTATCGCCACTAAGCTCTCTGTTGAACCACTAGTCAACTAAGCTTTGTATGCTCTGCCAAATTTCATCATGAATATCGATACCACCTGCAGCTTCATGCTTATCTATAAACCGCTGAATTTTAGAACCAGCAATCGATACTTCTCCACTTTCAGCCGGCTCAGACGCCATTACATAATCTCGAATACGTTGCATTTCTGAAGCAAACTGAGAGGCTTCCATAGTCTTACTTAAGTCGATTGCGATCAAAAACTGTGACACACCGAATTCGCCATCCTGATCTTCTGTGATTGCTGGTACAGAACGCCCTCCAGAGATAGCAGTAATCATCATGTCGAGCACAATCGACATAGACGAGCCTTTCCAAAATCCCATTGGCAAGATACGTTTATTTTTCCATAGCACATGAGGGTCTTGAGTCAGGTTACCCTCGTCATCATAACCACCCACAACAGGCAAAGGCTTATCGGCTAAAACATGATTTTGCAGCTGTCCATATGAGAACTGGGACATTGAGCAATCAACTAAAACGGGCGGATCACCAGCAATGGCCATAATTAAGGGATTGGTTCCTACGCGATGATCCTTTCCACCCCAAGCAGGCATAACGGCAATTGAATTGGTGGCAGCAATGCCGGCAAAACCTTGACGTGCCATTTCTAAAACATAGGCACCTCCGCGCATCCAGTGGTTAGAATTTTTCATCCCTACCATACCTATGCCGTGCTCTCGAGCAAGCTCCATTGCTCGATCAGCACACACTAGCCCATTTAGAACACCTGGACCATAGTGGCAATCCCATTGCTCTAAAGCTCCCATACGATTCACACACTCTGGCACTGCCTTAAGGTTTATCTGACCTTTATCGACCTGACTAATAAAAACCGGAAAACGGTTAATGCCGTGTGAGTACACCCCTTCATTTCCCATGTCAGCAAAACCTTTTGCTAAGCGTTTAGCTGATTCTGGAGACATGTCACGAGCAAGTAGAACTTTCTCATAAGTGCTCTGAAGGGTTTCGACAGATACGATAGGCATTTTTACTCTCCTTATTAAATTCCGCAATTCGGAATTCGATGTTGTTATTCTTCCGTATAATGACACAAACAAAAATAAAATGAAGCTTTTTTGAACAATTTCTATTTTTTTAGACTGGTCTCGCACTCGCCTCAAACAAGCTAAAAGAATTAATCACAAATAGGAGATGCAAACTATCCTCTTCTTTTAGAAGTGTCATACAAAGGGTGGGTAAAAAGGTCTACTAACTACCAAGTAGAACATTAGGTAGTAGCAGACATTTACTTACTTAACGTGAGTTAGGGGAAAACTAAAGGGGTAACCCAGCTTCATTTGCGATCGCGGTAAGGCGTGCTTTCGCGGCTTTAATATCGGCAAACCAATTATCATTTTGGGCCCACATTTCAATAACAAATGGCGCCGCATAATTAATTTCAACAAGGGTTTTAAAAATACTATGGAAGTCAACTTCACCTTCGCCAATAACAAGATCTCTAAATTGACCTTTACTGGTCGGAGATACTCGCAGTGTGTCTTTCAAATGTATCTGTACAATATGATCCTGACCTAGTTTCAATTCAGTTGGAACATGATGATTCCAACCGGAAATATTGCCGACATCAGGATAGGCCATAAAGAATGGTGAAGGAATCTCGCGCTTTAGAACTTCAAATTTAGCTAGAGAATTTAAGTATGGGGTATCCATTATTTCTACCCCTAATAATACTCCAGCTCGCTCTGCCATTTTTGTTGCTTTACGCATCCCTTCAATGAAGCGTTGGTGGGTTTGTTCTGACTGAGGTTCGTAATAAACATCGTAACCAGCCATTTGAATACAGCGAATCCCAAGTTTGTAAGCTAGAGCAATGGCCTTTTCCATAATTTCAAATGCTCTTTCGCGGATATTTTCGTCCATGGAGCCGAAAGGATACTTACGATGAGCACTTAAACACATGGATTGTAACGGCATGTCATGCTCAATGCTTAACTGGCGCAGTGCGTAGATTTCTTCATCTGACCAATCTAACCTAGCTTGACGCTGCTCAGTTTCGTCAACGGATATCTCAATAAAATCAAAGCCTAATTGTTTTGCATAAGCAAAGCGTTCATGCCAACTCAACTCAACTGGAAAAGCTTTCTCATAAATGCCGATACGAAACGGTTTGTTAAAATGGATCATACTATTACCTTAGAATAACTTGCCTTGTATTTTTTGCGCAGTATTCGCAAGTTGCCCTGCTAATGCCTCCACCCCTAAGCGCGTAATTCTTGGCGTAAGAGACGACACACTAATCGCGTAAATTGGCATATTGTCTTGATTAAAAACAGGAATGGCCACACATGAAATCCCCGCTTCGTTTTCTTCATCGTCGATGGCATAGCCACGTTCTTTTACCCGCTCTAGCTCAGCCAAAAAAGCTGACTTTTCTAGAATTGTATTTTCTGTCAATTGCTCCATCATATGATTATTACGCTGCCAGTAGGCTTCTTTAATTTGCATAGAAGCATGGGCTAAAAAACACTTCCCGGCTGCAGAACAGTAAGCTGGAGCATGTAACCCCACATAAGTACGGGTACGAAAAGAGGCGTTACTCGGTTCAACTTTGTCTTTAAAAACAATGTTATCCCCATCAAAAGAAATGAAATTAATGGTTTCATTAATTTCATGCTGAAGCGCCTTCAAATAAGGCTTTACCAACCCTGTCACATCGGAATTAAGGGCCACTTGACCGACATGCAAGAGCTTCATCGTTAAACGATAGTCACGCCCTCCTGACATTTGCGTTACGTAACCTGCGCTCTCAAATGTAGATAATATGCGGTGTGCTGATGATTTAGTCATTGCAGTTTCTTGGGCAATTTTTTGCAATGATGCACCATTCGGATACTGCCCAAGAAACTCAAGAACACTTAATGATTTTAGAAGTGACTTTATTTGCTCACTCATTTTTACCTACCAATATTTTGATATTTCAGTATGGAAAGATTCAGCAATCTGTTGACCTTGTTCACTTGCCAATGCCCGACCAGCAATGAAAGCTTTGACTTTGAGTTCTCTAAACAGCACGAGATCTTCTGGTACTATTCCACCAGTAATAGATAATTCAATCCCTAAGTCGGACAAGGCTTTCATCTTCATTAAATCTTCTTCCGTCCATGTCACACCGGCCAGCTCTGCATCTCTTGATCTATGATAAATTGCTTGCTTAATTCCCATATCAACCCAAGCTTTAGCGTCTTCTAGTGTCCAATGACCATACAGTTCGATTTGGACTTCACCACCAAGCTCTTGAGTTACCTTATAGGCTGCCCTGATGGTCTCAATATGCGCTGCTGCGCTTACCGTGACCCAGTTGGCTCCTGCTTGCAAAGCCATTCGAGTAAGAATTGCGCTTGCATCGGTGATTTTCATATCGCATACAATAACATGATCAGGGTGTTGGTTACGTAACAAACGTACACTTTCAACGCCATTTGCAAACGCTAAAATTGTTCCCACCTCAATCACATCAACATAGTTGGCAATTTTTTGTGCTGTTTGTAGACCACTGTTTATGTCCGTTGAGTCAAGGGCAATTTGTAATAATGGTTTAGTCATTTGGATTCCTCAAAAGCATTAAATAGGTTTACTAGTCGCAAATATTGTTGATATTTTTTCTGATATTTTTGGTAATGCTCTTGGTTAGGCTCAACCCTCTTTGACTGAATCGACATAGACTGCAAGCCTTGCTCGATATTGTCATATTGACCTGCACCGACCATTGCAATGAGAGCAGCACCCAACGACCCAGTTTCTTCTAGTTCTGGGATTTCAAGGGTCATACCTGTTAAGTCGGCAAGCATCTGCATCCAAACGCTCGACGAAGTAGAACCGCCGGTCACAGTTAACAACGTGGCACTAGGAAAACGAATTCTCATACGCTCTAAATGCAGGTTATGGCAGAATAAAATGCCTTCCCAAATTGCTTGAATCAGATGCCCTTTTGTATGGTGGGCTTGTAAACCATAAAAACCGGATTTAATACCCAATCCCATGTTGGAACCATATAAAAATGGTACAAAAAGCAACTCACTTTCAGCTACCGGAAGGGCGCTAACCAAGGCTTGATTGTCTTCATGATCAAACGATCCTCCTTCCCCTAAATAATCGACAAACCACTCATAATTACTGGCTGAGGTAGGGCTCGCTTCATGAACAATATACTGCTTGTCCGCGACATAATGACCATAAACATAGCGATGATTGTCTTGCGGTTTTGCGACACTAGCAATGCCTGAGGTGACCGCCCAAGTCCCCATTACATAGTTCAAACTTTGCTGATCTGAATTAATACCTGAGCAAATAGCAGTTGAAACCACATCAAATAGGCCTCCAAAGACTGGGGTGCCTGAGTGTAAACCCGTCTCTTCTGCGACATCATCGCGAATATAACCTGCTAATTGATCAGATTTAATAACCTTAGGTAAGGCATCCCAACATTCTTCAATACCAAATATTTTTAAAAGCTTGGCATCGTATTGTCCTGTGTTCGCGTTAAAGAAGTTACTCTCGGATATATTGGTTAGCTCAGCGGATATATCTCCAGTTAGGCGATAACGCAGATAATCATGGGACATCAAGATAGCCCCGAGCCGTTGATAGTTATCAGGCTCGTTATCCTTCAACCAGCGCACGATAGAGACGGGATGCCCAGTCCATAAAGTTTGCAGTGTTAATGGATAAATTTTTTCTGGTATACCTTCGGCCTGCCATTGCTTAACGAGCTCAATAGACCGAGAATCTGAAGACAAAATGCCATTTCTAAGGTCATTTCCATCTTTGTCTAATAAGTAAGCGCCTTTACCCTGAGCAGAAATGCTAATTCCCTTAATGTCTGACGGGTCTATCGCTACTTTATCTAGCAACTTAGTAATGGCAGTCTTAGCATCAAACCAAAGGGCGTTAAGCTCTCTTTCAACCCATCCTTGTTGACCGTTAATTATTTGCGCAGAGACTTTTGCAATCGCAAGCTGGTGTCCGCGACTATCAATTAATGCGGCTTTCATAAAAGTGCCGCCTGAATCTAGCCCTATGAAATAGTTCATATGCGCTCCTCATCAAGCCCAAATATCTGCCGTAACGTATTAGATAAGCCTAGCTCTTCATCATTATGTCCAGCAGCGACTTGGTCAGCAATGGCTTTAATTTCCGGACCAGCATTCCCCATAGCAACCCCTAATCCAGCTAACTTAAGCATACTAATGTCATTATGATGGTCACCTATCGCCACCATATGTTGTGGATCGATCCCCAAGGAGGCTAAGTAAGCACCTAATGCAGCCCCTTTGGTATTGCCCTTATAGGCAAAATCGAAGCGATCTTGCCAGGACTGCTCTGCACTAAAGTTCTGTGCTACAAAACACTGGTCCGCGAAAGAAGCCACATCTTCACCTTCTAATACGAATTTCCAAATAAAATCATTGGCATCCAGTTCTTGCCGTAAATCGGCCACCTTGTAGATCTGTGGCTTCAAATTTTTCGGATACTGCTCAGCCCAATCGGCCAAGGTATCAATATAAGGAACCGGGTGAGTTATCGAATGCATCATAGCGTGGGTTGTATAAAGTACGGCTGCCATCCCTTGGTCTTGCGCCAGCTGCAAAAAATCCTTCGCTAACGGCTTAGGTATAGCGTTATGTTGAATAACCTTTTCTTGCCGATAGTCGTATACGTAAGCGCCATTACAACAAATAATCGGCCCAGTTAACCCAAGTTCATGGTAATAAGGACGAGCTGTCGTATGGTGCCTACCCGTGACAATAACCACTGGTATTTTTTGAGCCAAATACTGCACCGTACGAATTAGATCTGCAGAAATAGTTCGGTCTGATTTAAGAACAGTGCCATCTAGGTCAAGGGCTAAAATCTGATACATAATGAACTACTTCTGTCCGTAGTAAGCGTTTTCGCCATGCTTGCGCAAATAGTGTTTGTCTAGTAGCTCACTTTGAACCTTTATGCCTGTATTCAGCGAGCGAGTGCCAATTGCCATGGCTGACACTTCTTCTAGCACAACAGCATTATGGACAGCATCAAAGCAATCTTTACCCCACGAGAATGGAGCATGACCAGAAATAATAGCTCCTGGAACTGCACTTGCATCTAACCCACGTTGAGAGAACTCTTCAACAATCACTAAACCTGTATTTTTTTCGTATTCTTCTGCAATTTCGTTTGCCGACAGTTTACGGGTACAAGGTATATCCCCATAAAAATAATCAGCGTGAGTTGTGCCTAAAGCAGGAATATCCAAGCCTGCTTGCGCCCAAATAGTGGCGTGTCTTGAGTGAGTGTGGACAATGCCACCAATAGCTGGAAACGCTTTGTAAAGCTCAATATGTGTCGCTGTATCACTAGAAGGATTTAACTCACCTTCAATACGATTGCCGTGGAGGTCGATTATTACCATATCCTCAGCTGTCATATTTTCATAATGAACACCCGATGGTTTGATAGCGATAACATTTCTTTCTCGATCTATCTCTGAAACATTACCCCATGTAAAGGTCACCAACCCGTATTTAGGAAGTTGCAAGTTCGCTTCCAATACTCTTTGCTTTAATTCTTGAAACATAGTTACCTCAATGGACCTAAACTTAATTTTATGTACAGACTGACCCGATTAAGGGAGGGTCAGTCTGATAGCTGAGCTATTTCGCTGCAGCCAAAATATCATTGACCATTTTGTCACCATGCTCTTCAATAAAAGCACTCCAAACTGGCTTCACAGCGGCTTGGAAAGCAGCACCATCGACATCACGGTTTACCTGCATGCCTCCTGCTTCAAGTTCAGCGATCATTTTGTCTTCTTTCGCTATGCTTAATTTACGTTGCATATCGACAGCTTCCTTGGCGACCTGTTCGACAACTGTTTTCTCATCTGCCGATAGCTTATTAAAAGACTTTAAGTTCATTGTGAATGCCAAAGGTGAGTAAGCATGCTGAGTGAGACTGAGATACTTCTGAACTTCATAAAATTTAAAAGATAACGTGACACCAATAGGGTGATCTTGAGCGTCTACCACTCCAGTCTCTAGTGCTGTATACAATTCAGCCACCGGAATCTGTGTTGGATTAGCACCTAACGAATTGAACATATCATTTAGAGCCTTTGAACCATTAACCCGCATACGTAATCCATCCACATCTTCAGGACTACGAATAGGTGCTCGATTATTCGTCATATTGCGATAACCATTTTCAGGGTACCCCATGCCTTTCAAGCCAAATTGCTCCAAGTCTTTAGAAACAGATTGGCCTACAGGGCCATCTAGTACCTTATAAGCAGCATCTCGAGTAGGGAACATAAATGGTAAAGTAAAGGCTGCGGACTCTGGCAATAAACCAGAATAATTATTAAGCCCGACAATCGAAAAATCGACCAAGCCAAAACGCGTACTTTGAATCATCTGCGCGTCATTACCTAGCTGTCCGTGAGGGAAAATATTCACTTTAACCTCACCATTGGTTCTAGCCTCCACTTCCTTTTTAAAGAACAAGGACATATCTTGTTGAAGGTCAGTCTCAGGCGCAGCATGCGCCAACTTGAGCGTTGTAGCTGCCTGCGCTGAACTGGCTAATGCCGCTACAGACAAGACAGAAACAAGACCAACACCCTTAAATAAAGTTGTTATTTTTTTCATTATTTTCTCCTCGGGTTAACCGATAATAAATTTCATCGGGACAGTAATAATGTCGGGGAACACTATAAACAGTGCTAATAGCACGACATACGCGCCAATAAAGGGCAGGATGCCTTTTATTGAAGTAGACATGGGTACGCGAGAAACGCCACATACCACATTTAAAACAGTTCCAACTGGTGGTGTAATTAAACCAATTGAGGTGTTGATGACGAACATAAGTCCAAAATAGACGGGATCTATACCGGCCATTTTTACAACCGGCATAAGTAAAGGCACAAGAATCAAAATGGTAGGGCTTAAGTCCATTACCATACCCACTAGAAAAACGAGCAGCATTATGACCGCCATCAGAGTACGAGGACTATCTATCAAAGGCTCAAGTATGACGGCTAATTGTTGAGGTAACTGCGCAACCGTTATCAACCAGGCTGCGACCATTGCACAGCCTACTAAAAACATCACCATAGCCGTTGACCGAGCGGCTCTTTTTAACACATAAATTAATCGTTTAATTGATAACTCTTTATAGATAAAAGCAGAGACCAGCATCGCATATACCGCAGCAACTACCGCTGCCTCTGTTGGCGTAAAGACACCAAACCGAATACCTCCAAGAATAATAATTGGTAAAAACAGCGCCCAAATACCATCTTTTAATGCTGCCATTTTTTCTTTCAATGATGCTTTTTCAGAAACAGCTAACTCTTCTTTGCGAACGATAAATCCCCATAGTAAAACTAGGGTTACTCCCATTAATAGACCTGGAACTATGCCTCCTATAAATAGGTTTTTAATAGAAATCCCACCGGCAACACCAATTAGAATTAAAGGAATAGATGGAGGTATAACCGGCGCGATAATACCGCCAGAGGCCAGTAACCCCATGGATGACCCCTCTGGATATTTTGCTTTTCGCATCATGGGATACAAAATACTTACTAATGCCGCGGCATCCGCAACAGCAGAACCAGACAAACCCGCCAATAAGATCGATGTAAAAATGGCGACGTATCCCAGTCCTCCTTTACGATGACCGACAAATGTATTCGCAAGTCGTACGATTCGCTCTGACAAGCCACCTGTTGCCATCACTTCACCGGCGATTAAAAAGAAAGGAATGGCAAGCAGTGTAAAGCTATCTACACCATTGATTAGAGCTTGGGATAAGATATCTGCACTAAACAAATCCATATGAAGCATCAGTGCCATTGATGACAACAACAGAGCAAAAGAAACAGGCAGACCTAGTAAAATAGAGATCAGTAACACACTAAGAAAAATAGCTAATGTCATTCTTCAGTATCCTTATCTAACAGCCAGTTGGGATTAAAAATACGGACTAAAGAAATTAACCCGATTAACAAACCAGAAATGACGCCCGCTAGAGCAAAGAGTGCAGAAGGCAAGCCTGTTAAAGGTGAAATATTATTCCAATTAGCGACGGTCTGATTCAAAGCACCAATAAACAACATGCTAGACGCGACTAAAATTACCAACCAAATAAGGCGATTCAAAATCGGTACAGCCGATGGAAAGAAGCGCTCAGAGAACTCCGAAACCGCAAGGTGTTCACCACGGCGTAATACCACAGCAGCCCCAAGCAAGACGATCCAAACAAGACCAAGCCTAGATAACTCTACAGAAGAACGGATCCCGGATGAGAACCCATAACGTAAGACAACATTGGTGAATACTAAAACAACCATTATTGCGAGAATTGTTGTTATCAATATATCAATGCATTCCCACAACCACTTTATTATTTTTTTCATGGCGTAAAACCTTTATTGACAATGTAAGCTATCTATTCTGATAGCGATCCAAAAAGTGTGCTTTAACCCTTATCAAAACTATTTTTTAAAAGAGAGCTTTAATCCAGTAAATACCGTATTGCGGAATAAAATATAACTTCATTTCCGCATAATGACACATTTTGAAATTAAGAAAAGCTTTTTTGGGATTTTTTTAAAGAATTTTTCCCCTAAAAGTCGCAACTACTGTAATGCAAAGAAGGAAAGTTTCACTGGGCTATCACTGAAGCAAATAAAAAAGCAGATAACGCCACTCAAAGGACGAGAAAGAGAAGACAACGGCTAAAGCACCTTTGTAAGAGCAACATTACTGCCTTAAAGGGAAATTTTTTACAAAAAACAAAAAATGATAACCCCTCTCAATCCTGTAAAAAACATACAACCTCAAAGACCATGCAGTACGAGCTTTTACAGCGATAAAGCCACCAACACACCTTCACAAAAAAACATAATAATGTGCCAAAAATCTGAGATCATTGAGGCTTTTTAAGCCGAAATGTGGGGGTTCCATAGCAAGCTTGAATCGGCCTGCGTTTACATAAAAAGGCTTTTCACTATACTCTGCGATGTAACAAAACTTAAAAATATGTAATCGATTACAGCAAATAATTTTCCGCCCAATAAAAATAAATATGAGGTTAATATTATGCGATCTTTGAAAGGCCCTGCTCTTTTCTTAGCTCAGTTCGCTGGAGATGAAGCACCGTTTAACAGCTTTGAAAATATTGTAAGATGGGCTGCTGATATCGGCTTTAAAGGCGTGCAAATTCCTACTTGGGATGAACGTATCTTTGACTTAGATAAAGCCGCAACGGACTTAGAGTACTGCCAGTACCTGAAAGACTTTCTCGCTCAGCATGACATGGTAATTACCGAGCTTTCGACTCATCTACAAGGACAACTTGTTGCCGTCCACCCAGCTTATGATGATATGTTTGACGGCTTTGCCCCTGATAAAGTCAAAGGCGACCCTAAAGCTCGACAAGAATGGGCGGTAAGTCAGTTATTAAAATCTGCTCAAGCGTCTAAAAATCTTGGTTTAACAAACCATGTAACCTTCTCAGGGGCACTACTTTGGCCCTACTTATATCCTTGGCCACAGCGTCCAGCAGGCCTCGTTGAAGCAGGCTTTGAAGAGCTCGCCAAACGTTGGCTCCCCATCTTAAATGAGTTTGACCATTGTGGCGTCAATGTTTGTTACGAGATCCACCCCGGTGAAGATCTTCATGACGGCGTCACCTTTGAAATGTTTCTTGATGCGGTCAACCAACATTCAAGAGCCAATATTTTATTTGACCCTTCACACTTTGTGCTCCAACAACTCGATTATTTGCAGTTCATCGACCTGTACCACGATCGAATCAAAATGTTTCATGTAAAAGACGCTGAATTCAACCCTACAGGTCGTCAAGGGGTCTATGGCGGTTATCAAAACTGGATCGATAGAGCTGGCCGTTTCCGTTCACTCGGTGATGGTCAAGTTGACTTCAAGAGCATCTTTTCAAAACTGACCCAATATGATTTTGACGGTTGGGCGGTCATTGAATGGGAGTGTTGTATGAAACACCCTGAAGCCGGAGCCATTGAAGGCGTGAAGTTTGTCAATGATCACCTTATCCGGGTAACAGAACGTGACTTTGATGATTTTGCCAGCAGTGGGATTGACCAAGCGATGAACCGGAGAATATTAGGTTTAAAGGAGGGGCAGTAACATGAGTCATCAACGTATTCGTGTTGGTATGGTTGGCGGAGGTGACGGGGCTTTTATAGGCGCTGTACATCGTATTGCTAGTCGCATTGATGATCGCTTTGAACTGGTTGCTGGCGCACTTTCTTCTAACGCCCAACGAGCTCTCAATTCCGCTTTGAATCTTGGTATTAGTCCAGATCGTAGTTACGCGACTTATCAAGAAATGGCAGAACAAGAAGCACGGCGTGAAGACGGCATTCAAGCCGTCATTATCGTCACCCCCAATCATATGCACTACCCAGTTGCTGCTTGTTTCTTAACACACAAAATCCATGTGATCTGTGATAAGCCCGTCACTAAAGATTTACAGGAAGCCCAAGCGCTTCAAAAACTTGTGGCTGAGTCGGGGGTATTTTTCGCTCTTACTCACAACTACACCGCTTACCCAATGGTACGACAGGCAAAACACTTTGTGGATACAGGGGTACTAGGCGATCTACGCGTCATTCAAGTGGAATATGCCCAAGACTGGCTAACGGATAAAGCAGAAGCAACGGATAACAAACAAGCCCAATGGCGCACGGATCCTGAGAAGTCAGGTAAAGCGGGTTGCCTAGGTGACATAGGTACTCATGCATTCAATCTTGCGTGCTTTATTAGTGGTCAACAAGTCAAGAGTGTCGCGTCGGATCTCACGGCGTTTGTACCTGGAAGAAGACTGGATGATAACGTACATACCATGCTGCGATTTGGCAATGGTGCCAAGGGCATGTTATGGGCAAGCCAGGTCGCTCCAGGCAATGAAAATGCGCTAAAAATTCGAGTCTATGGTGAGCTAGCAGGCATAGAGTGGTGCCAAGAGTCGCCAAATCAATTGTGGTTAGCTAAGTTTGGCGAGCCTAAGCAGCTCATCACCCGTGCGGGCCATGGCTCAAGCCCTCACCTATCAGCACTGACACGTATTCCAGCGGGCCACCCCGAAGGTTACCTTGAAGGGTTTGCCAATCTTTATTTAGAAATTGCAGACGCCATTGAAGCCATCCAAGGTGGTACAAGCATTCATACCGCTCAGGGCCTAATCCCTAGTGTTGACGACGGAGTAGAAGGCATGAAGTTTATATCTGCTGTGTTAGCGTCTGCAGAGAATAACGGCGCTTGGTGCCCTCTCACACCAACAGAAACGACAAGTGATGAATGAGGGTAACAATATGAATGAGCCAATCATGCAAATTCACAACATTGTGAAAGAGTTCTCTGGAGTAAGAGTACTTCATAAAATTACGCTAGATATTTATGGCAGTGAAGTGCTAGGGATCTTAGGTGAGAATGGAGCAGGCAAATCCACTCTATTAAAAATCATTAGTGGCATCTATACGAAAACGGCAGGTGACATCAAAATTAATGGCAAAGAAGTCAATATTCAATCAGCGACGGATGCAAAAAAGCTGGGAATAGCGATGATCCCTCAAGAGTTCAACCTTATTAGTACTCTTAATGTGTTTGAGAATATTTTTCTTGGCAATGAGATTAAACGCAGAGGCTGGTTAGATAAAACGGCCATGCGTAATAAAGCAAAATCCTTACTGGAAGAACTAAAGACTGAACTCAACCCAGAAGCGCTCATTGAGACCTTGAGTGTGGCAGAGAAACAGATGGTTGAAATTGCGAAGGCTCTAGTAAACGATTCGCAAATTCTCATCATGGATGAGCCAACAACGGTTTTAACCGATCACGAAGTTGAGATTTTCTTTGCCTTAGTGGGTCGTTTGAAACAAAGAGGCGTGACCATTATTTTTATTTCTCACAAGTTGAAAGAAGTAAAATTTTTATGTGACCGCCTTGCGATCTTACGAGATGGTCATCTTGTCAGCGTAGATGATGTGAAGGATATCGATGAAGAAGATATGGCTCGAAAAATGGTCGGCAGGGAGCTTAATCAAATCTACCCTCCACTGTCCGAACACCAACAAACTGACGCCTTAAAAGTTCGCAACCTTTCAATTAAAGGTGTGCTGAAAAACATCAACTTTCACCTCAAAAAAGGGGAAGTTTTAGGTTTCGCTGGGCTAATCGGTGCGGGTAGAACAGAAACGGCTGAGGCGATTATGGGCCTCAGAAAAAAAGACAGCGGTGACCTAGAAGTTTTTGGCCAACCGGCAAAGATTGAAAATATTTCAGACGCACTGCATTACAAATTGGCGTACCTCTCCGAAGACCGTCAGGGTAAGGGATTAATCATGAACTTTGATATTCCCAAAAACATCACTCTGATTTCACTGAGCGCGTATGTTAAAGGTCTTATTCAGCATAAAAAAGAGAAGTCTGTTGCTCGTGACTATGTTGATCGGTTTGACATTAAAGCGGCTTCTATTCACTCCAACCTTATTAACTTAAGTGGCGGTAATCAGCAAAAAGTCTATCTATCAAAATGGATGGATACCTCTCCCAGTATTCTCATACTCGACGAGCCTACCCGTGGCATAGATGTGAATACCAAAAAAGAAATTTATCACTTTATTCAAAGTCTGACTGAGCAAGGCGTTTCAGTCATTGTCATTTCATCCGAGCTAGAAGAAGTAATGGGCTTATCTCATCGCGTAATTGTTATGCGATCTGGCGAAATCATGGGTGAGCTAACCGGCGACGCCATCAATGAAAAAGAGATCATGCTGTATGCCGCAGGTTTAAAGCAGGCCGCCAGCGGCTGATAGGCAGACTTGCCAATACCCAATTTTCAAAATAACAACAATATAAAAGAGGTTTACTCATGTCTTTGATTCTTACACGCGTAAGACGGCTGGATTTGGCCACCTATGCGCCATTTATAGCCTTAGTTTTGCTAGTGCTATTTTCATCTATAGCCAGTGAACACTTCCTTATGCCTCGGAATATCACCAATGTCTTAAGACAGGTTTCCTACACAGGCATTATTGCGTTGGGAATGACCTTCGTCATTATCGCTGGGGGGATAGATCTATCAGTAGGATCAATGGTCGCCCTAGTCGGTGTCTTGTCCATAATGATCATCAATGGCGTAGGCGATGGCTGGTGGGCAGTAGCCATGGCAGTATCATCGGCGATTGCACTAGGAGCCATGTTCGGAGCCATAAACGGGCTAATAATAACCAAGGGTAAGGTCGCCTCCTTTATCGCGACTTTAGCAACCATGTCGATTTTTCGCTCCATGACGCTTTATATCAGTGATGCAGGGGAAATGGTTTCTGAAAACCCTCACTTTTCAGATATCGGTGGTGGTTACTTATGGGCAATCCCCTACCCTGTGTGGATTTTTATCCTACTCGCCATCGCTTATCACATCCTACTTAAACACAGTGCTTTTGGCCGCCATGTATGTGCTGTCGGCTCAAACGCCAAGGTCGCGTCCTATTCCGCTATAAAAGTACGCTGGGTCTACTTTCTTACCTTCTTAATTGCTGGCCTCTCAGTTGGCATATCTGCAGTACTACTGGCTTCTCGTCTAAATTCAGTCAGTCCAGGCGATGCAGGATTATTTTATGAACTCGACGCCATCGCTGCAGTAGTAATTGGTGGAACAGCCCTCACCGGTGGTAAAGGCACTATTTGGGGCACAGTGATCGGCGCCATTATTCTCGGCATTATCAATAACATGATGAACCTAATGGGCATTTCACCTTACCTACAAGGCATGGTGAAGGGCTTAGTCATTCTTATCGCTGTACTCGTGCAGTTTAAAGGTGACCGTTAACCACTTCGTTTTTCTTGTAACGAGAGAAACAAGTATCCAAGGTGCACAACGCATCTTAATAATCTAAACCTGTAATACGGAGATAGACCATGAAATATAAGAATAAAATCATGAAAGTCGTTGCAGTCTTTACTATGCTGTTTGCTTTTGTCAGCACCAGTTATGCGGCCAAATATAAAGTCGGTGTTAGTGTGCCATCCGCTGATCATGGCTGGACCGCAGGACTGTTATGGTGGGCAAATAAAGCCGTAAAGGACCTAAAGGAACAGGAAAAAGATATAGAGTTTTACGTGGTTGCTGCAAGCTCTGGCTCCAAACAAGTAGGCGATGTTGAAGACCTGATGATTCGAGGCATCGATGCCTTGGTTATCCTTCCTCATAACCCAGCGACACTACAAAAAATTATCGAAGAAGCTTTCAGCGAAGGCATATATACCGTTGTGGTAGACCGTGAACTCGCCACTCCCGCTCAAAATGTCTTCATTGCTGGTGATAATGTCGGCTTAGGTCGCGTTGGTGCACAATGGCTTGCAGAAGAAATGGACGGCAAAGGTAATGTTGTTGTGATCGAAGGTTTACAAATCCCGATCAACAAGCAACGTGTAGACGCTTTTAATGATGTTATGGCGGATTACCCTAAAATTAACATTCTTGATTCGCAACCAGGTGATTGGTCAACTCAAAAAGCCCTTTCAGTCATGGAAAACTTCTTACAGAAGCACCCAAAAATTGATGCAGTTTGGTGCCAAGATGATGACATGTTAAAAGGTGTTCTAAAAGCTATCGAAGAATCCGGCCGCAAAGACATTAAAACGGTATTAGGTGGTGCTGGCTCGAAAGATATTATTGAAATGATCCAGGCTGGCAGCAAAATGGTTCGCGCAACCGTAACATACAGCCCTTCTATGATTGCATCAGGTATTGCTCTTGCCGTACACGGTGTTAAAAATGAAAAAATAGGCTACTTGTACCATGAGCCATCTCGAGTAATTCTAGGTGCAGACCTAGTGACCGAAGAGAACGCAGCGGATTATTATTTTAAAGACGCCGCGTATTAATAAAGAGTTACACATTGAAGCGCCAGGCCATTAAGGCTTTAACCTTAATGGCCGTTTTTCTATAAAGCGAGCATTAAATCGACAGTGCAAAAGACCAAAATAACCTTATAGCACGACGACAAAGCAGATGTAGTCATCACCTAAATAGTGGTATTTAATTTATGGCAACAGTGAAAGACGTCGCCAAGCTCGCTGGGGTATCCACCGCCACAGTATCAAGAGCTCTGGCTAATCCAGAAATTGTTTCAGCTGAAACCCGCTTAAAAGTTGAAAAAGCGGCAAAAGAAATGGATTACTTACCCAATATACTCGCGAGAAATCTGCGGAAAAATGAGTCGCGAACCATCGTTGTTATCTTGCCCAATATTGAAAGTCCGTTCTTCTCAGACGTCGTTCATGGTATCGAGGCCCTTGCTCATAAACATAACTATAAACTGCTAATTGGTGACATAGGGAATGATGTAACACGTCTACAAAGCTATTTAGACCTTTATGAGACCAAACAAATTGACGGCATATTATCCCTAACAGCAGATATACCTGAATCCATGATTATTAATCATAAAGGTGACGTAAAATTACCCATGGTGATTGCGGCAGAGTACTTTTCTAACTTACCCATCCCAACGGTACATATCGACAATCACTACAGTGCCAAGAAAGGTGTGGAATACCTTATTATGATGGGGCATCACAAAATCGCCTGTATCTCTGGAAAAAGCCAAAGCCCTATTTTCAACGCTCGTATAATGGGCCACGTAGAAACATTAAAGAAATGGAAATTGGTGAATAATGAAGAGTATCTAATAGAAAGTGATCTTGCGTTTATCGATGGCTACAATGCAGCAAAACAGCTATTGACGCTAAAGAACGCGCCTTCTGCCATTGTTTGTCATAGCGATGAGGCTGCTATAGGAGCGTTAAAAGCAGCACGAGATCTTGAGTTTGACGTTCCTCAGCAACTCTCCATCATCGGTTTTGATAATCTTGCCCTAAGTGAATATTGCTACCCTGAATTAACGACCATCCACCAGCCTCGGCAACTTATCGGTGAAACCTCCATAAAGCTACTTCTCGATATCTTATCTGGGAAAAAGCCTAACCCAGAAATGACCTTACCAACTCAACTTATTGTTCGGGAGAGCTCCTGCCCGCCTCCAATGGACCAGAGATTATCTACCGACCTTTAGTCGGGATAGAGCGTTTTGCCCATCTGGAACATATACAAAAAATAGATTTAACACGCTTGCTAACAAGTCCCTTTACTTGAGTCAAAGGTAGCAACCATTGGCCAAGCCAGCCTTGCTGATCAATCAGCAACCCAGTGCCATATTGAATAACTTGGTTATCATCCCCTTTATACCAGCTACCGAACATCCGATCCCAAATGGCTAATATCACACCAAAGTTTTTATCATAATGTTCTCGTGCTAAAGAATGATGAAGCTGATGCTGAGCAGGTGAGATAAGCCATCTTTCAATTTTTTCACCGTAACTTAAGGCGATTCCTGAGTGGCGCAAATTCGCCCCGAGAGCATTGAACACAAAAGAACTGACGATCACCCCGAAGATTTGCCACAAGCCAACCTGCTGAGGGAAAAGCAGAAGAAACACACTGATCAACACACTTTGCACAGACAAAGAGCGTAGTAAAAACAAGACACCTTCAACTGGATGAGTTCGAAACACGGTAAAGGGTGTTAACACTTTGGCACTGTGATGAACCTGATGAAAAGCCCACAAATAGGCATTTTTATGCAAGCACCAATGAACAAAGAAACGCGAAAAATCGTCGGCAAGAAAATAACAAAGGGTAAACAACGCCATCACCCAAAGGTCTGGCCAGCCTAATGAAAAAGCAGTGAATCCCTGCTCTAACCAAAAGAAGTATAACCAGCTCACCCAAACTGCTTGGCTGAGCATTTTAGGAAGGATCAGTGCCAACAAGAAACGATTGGCGATCCATAAGAGGTAATCTGCCCGAGCAGAAGGATGCCACCATACTCGCCATGATAATAAGGCAGACATACGCCCAAAGCCTTCTTTACCATAGCGCCAATAAAAAATGGCCGCTGCTGTAAAGAACGCAGAGATTAAATAGACAAAGGAAACTCTTTTGCCCATATCAAAGAAAGAGGAGAAGGCACTCGCCAACTCCTCTTCCAACCAGCCTAAATAGACTTCAAACATATAATACTAACGACAAATTAATCGTTTTCAGCGCTATTACCTGCTGCATTAATTTGCTTCAGTACGTCACTCATGCCCGCAGTACGGTCATTAAGCTTCGCTTTTAGATTAAATGCTTGAGCTAACAAGTTCTGAGTTTTGATCATATTAAGCTTGTATTCTTGCATGGTCACAGCGCTCGTTTGAACGAAGCCACCTTTGCCGTCTAAAGCAACGACTTGCGTGTTACCAAACAAAATTGGGCTAAAGCCAATTAAGCGGTCTAAACCCGCTTGAGCGTTACCAAGATCACGGCCCGCACCCTCAAGTGCTAAAGCAAAACCTTTTAGCTCGCCCCAATGTTTTACATAGTTACGGTAAGCTTTTTTCACATCACCGTGAGCTTCTTCAATGATGGCGATTTTTTCAATGTCTGAGTAAACGCTACCAGCATATTTGTACGCTGCTTCAGCAATCACTTGCTGCCAAGCGGTGGCAATAATTTTCGCCTGCTCTTTAATCGCATTGCGTTGAGCATCCGTTAATACTTCACCCTTCGCTGACGTGATAACTTTACGACCATCGATAAAGGCTTGCATAATGGTGTGGAAATAATTAGTGCCTGCGCTCGCATCAACACTTGCTGCATAGTAAGCGTGCGCATAAGCCATTTCAGATTTTAGATCGACAACACCATCACCGTTTGCGTCGGCTTTGGAGAATACAGCTGGGTTAAGCTTAGTAACCTGAACCACTTCTTTCGCCGTTAACGACATGCCATTTACCGGTGCACCGAAGTAACCAAAAGCTTCATCCCAAACGTGTTCTTTGCCTGTGTAAGCTGTGCCTTTTTTGTAAGCTTGATCATTCGGGTGCTGATCCGCTTCCAGCTTTTCTTCCAAATAATGGTTAACGGCTTTGTTATAAAACACGGCGCCCATAGCGAATTTAGACACTAACTGAGTGTAGTCATAACCGTTTACTGGGTCATAACCGTTTTTCGTTTTGCCCGCTAAAGTCACAAGCTGTTGTAGCAGTTCTTGACCCGTTGGGTTGCCCGGCCAGCCTGTTACCACACCATCGTAGGCGCTTGATAATAAGTCTTTACCTGTCGACAATTCATCGATTTGTGTTTGTTTAACCTTGAAACCATCTTTTGATACTGGGTCTAGAATTTCTAAGCCGCTTGCTTTGCTAGAAAGATACTGCAGCATAGTTGCTTCATCACCTTTGCTGACAACTTTTTTCAAAGAGTTATGCAACGCATGACGTGCAATTTGGCCACCGTAAGAAACAGAAGACGTTGCATCACCTTTATAACCTTGCAGAGTGATATCAAAAGCATATTGATCCGCTGCAATGGAGTGTGCTGAAAATGCTACACATAGGCCTAAGAGTGTCTTTTTCATGGTTGTTTTTCCTATTTAAATGAACAAAACTTGGCAACGCTTTGCAAGCAAGCGAAGATAATTGGCACACAAAATAACAGTAGTGAGAATAGGTATCAACAACAATATTGATCTTGTTACTTAATTTGTACGAAAATATCACATCAGCGTTAAGATCGTGATGATCCCTTGCAAATTACAGGGATTAGATGAATCGCTTACAAAATACTGACATAGAGGGTTAGAAAGGAACTACACATACAAAAAAGCCCCGACGTAGTGAATAAACACAAACTGTCGAGGCTTTATAATTTGGTAGGGCTAGGCAGATTCGAACTGCCGACCTCATCCATGTCAAGGATGCGCTCTAACCAACTGAGCTATAGTCCTAAAAAGTGTGGGCTATTATACCCAGCAAAGGGCTTTTGACAAGCCTCTTGGAACAATTTTTTAACGAGATTCAAAAATAGAATTGATCAAGTAGGAATCAATAATTCGTGGCCGATTACTTGGTCAATAAGATGATAAGGCACTTTGTAATTTTTCCCTTTAAACTTAACCAATGCATAGTCGTAGCACATTTCCAGCACGGTGCAATTGACGATGACACCATTATCAATCACCCGAATAATATTGTAATTACGTAATGTAATCGCCATTTTTCCACCTCAAGCCGTTTAGGCTTCACCCACATCTTTTAACTTTCGCTGTAACTGGCGAATTTGATCACGATAGCCCGCCGCCAATTCAAACTTCAATTCTTCTGAAGCCAAAATCATTTCTTTTTGCAGTTGTACTATAGCTTTTCTAACCTGAGCCACATCTTCCATACTTTCAACTTGGTAGTCTTTGGCCGTTTCCGCGACCTTCTTCACCTTACTACCACGCTTGCCTGCACCAGGGTTATAAGCCCCTTCCATTATATCTTCGACGGATTTGCTAATACCGGTTGGAATGATGCCATGTTCTTCGTTATGAGCTTTTTGTTTTTCACGACGACGATCCGTTTCGTTAATCGCTCTTTCCATAGAACCTGTAATCCGATCCGCATATAAAATGGCTTTACCTTTTACATTACGCGCCGCGCGCCCTATAGTCTGAATCAAGGATTTCTCTGACCGCAAGAAGCCTTCTTTATCGGCATCTAGTATGGCCACTAAGCTGACTTCCGGAATGTCTAAGCCTTCTCGTAACAAGTTAATCCCCACCAACACATCAAACTCACCTAAACGTAAGTCGCGGATAATCTCCACGCGCTCAACGGTATCAATATCTGAATGCAAATAGCGCACACGAATCCCATGTTCATGTAGGTAATCCGTTAAGTCTTCCGCCATTCGCTTGGTTAAGGTAGTTACTAACACTCGTTCACCTAAAGGTAAACGCAGGTTAATTTCGGATAATAAATCATCCACTTGAGTGGCCACCGGACGTACTTCTAGTTCAGGATCGATCAAACCCGTAGGGCGAACAATTTGCTCCACCACCCAATCTTGATGCTCCTCTTCGTATTTTCCAGGCGTCGCTGAAACAAAAATGGTTTGAGGCTTGATTTGTTCCCACTCTTCAAATCGCATCGGTCGATTGTCCATCGCAGAAGGCAAACGGAAGCCGTATTCCACTAGGTTTTCTTTACGGGAGCGGTCACCTTTATACATAGCGCCAATTTGTGACACAGTGACGTGGGATTCATCGATCACCAATAAAGCATTGTCAGGCAAATAATCGAACAAAGTCGGTGGTGGTGAACCTTCTTCACGACCAGATAAATAGCGGGAGTAATTTTCGATTCCTGAGCAGTACCCCAACTCTTGCATCATTTCCAAATCATATCGAGTACGTTGCTCTAAACGCTGCATTTCTACCAATTTATTGAGTGATTTAAGCTGCTCTAAACGCTCATCTAACTCTACTTTGATACGCTCTATCGCAGCTTGCACGGTTTCTTTTGGTGTAACGTAATGGGTTTTCGGATAAATCGTAATGCGAGGAACTTTACGCAGGGTTTTATTGGTTAGTGGGTCAATCAGTGATAACTGTTCAACTTCATCATCAAACAACTCGATACGCATCGCTGTGTCTTCGGAATCGGCAGGGAAGACTTCAATCACGTCGCCACGCACGCGGAAGTTACCACGCTCTAGCACTAGATCATTACGAGTGTACTGTAATTCTGCTAAACGACGTAATACAGCACGCTGATCAATACGATCGCCTCGATCTAGGTGCAACATCATTTTTAAGTAAGACTGAGGGTCGCCCAAGCCATAAATAGCGGATACGGTGGCAACAATAATAACGTCCTGTCGTTCCAATAAGGCTTTCGTTGCTGACAGGCGCATTTGCTCAATATGCTCATTGACCGAAGCGTCCTTCTCTATAAAGGTGTCGGATGCCGCGACATAAGCTTCAGGCTGGTAATAGTCGTAGTAGGAAACAAAGTATTCCACCGCATTGTTGGGAAAAAACTCTTTAAACTCCCCATACAATTGAGCCGCCAGGGTTTTGTTATGGGCCATGATAATGGTGGGCCGCTTCACTTGGGAAATAACATTGGCTACTGTGTAGGTTTTACCAGAACCCGTCACCCCCAACAAAGTTTGGTGAGCCAAGCCTGACTCAACCCCCTTAACAAGTTTTTCAATGGCTTTAGGCTGATCACCTGCTGGCGAATAAGATGAAACGACTTGAAATTCTTCTGACACGACTCTTTCCTAGGCTGTGCAATCAATGACACAGATTAACAAATTTTGTTACTAACGTGTGGTTTTTCCTCCCTTTCGCCATAGTTAAACCGGTGCATTTGCACTTTTTATACACAGAGATTTTCTTTACTAAGCTCAGCTATAAATATAACATTAAGAAATAAGCTTATAACCTTTAGGTGAATTATGTTTACAGCAAGCCAACTCTCTCCCACCTCATTACAGGTCCACGCTTTTTTCGATCAAGCCAGCTTTACGGTGACCTATATTCTTGAAGATGAGACGAGCCAACAATGCGCCATTATTGATTCCGTTCTGGATTTTGACCATGGAGCGAGCCAGACCAGTACTGAATCTGCAGACAACATTATTCGATTCATCCAACAACGAAAATTATCACTGCAATGGCTATTAGAGACTCATGTACACGCTGACCACCTCTCGGCAGCCCCTTATATACAAAAGCAACTTGGGGGTAAGATCGTCATTGGTGAACATATTGATACGGTACAAAAAACCTTTTCGAAACTACTAAATTTAGAGGAAAAACATCAGGCCAAAGCAAACGTATTCGATTTATTGGTCAATGAGAGAAGCCAACTATCACTCGGCCAACATAGTATTAAAGTGCTGCACACACCGGGGCACACACCTGCCTGTGTTTGCTATGTAATTGGCGGGGCAGCTTTTGTTGGTGACACCCTATTCATGCCAGATTACGGTACAGCACGCTGTGATTTCCCCGGCGGTAATGCCGCTCAACTTTATCAATCCATTCAGAAAATATTCGCTTTGGGTGAGGAGACTCGTCTTTTTATGTGTCACGACTACAAAGCACCAAACCGTGATTTTTACGCTTGGGAAACCACGGTCGCAGAACAAAAAGCACACAACCTACATATTCGATCTGGCATTAACCAAGAAGAGTTTTGCCACATGCGCAATCAAAAGGACGCCACGCTGAAAATGCCTAAATTGATTTGGCCCAGTGTACAAATCAACATGCGGGCAGGCCATTTGCCTCCAGCAGAAAGCAATGGCCAACACTATTTAAAAACGCCCATCACTTTGGCTTAATCTATGACCTCTAAACTTGCAAAATATCTACCCGCCAGCGTATGGCTAAAAACCTACAATAAAACCTCGTTTAAAAACGATACCGTGGCCAGCCTCATTTTCACCATCATGGTCATTCCGCAAAGTTTGGCTTACGCCATGCTGGCAGGTTTACCTGCCATTACAGGTTTGTACGCCAGTATTTTACCTTCTATTTTGTATTCCTTATTTGGTACTAGTCGATCACTGGCCGTTGGCCCTGTCGCTCTCACCTCGGTCATGACGGCTTCTGCTATTTTGCCTTTTGCCACCACGGGCAGTGAGCATTACGCCACCATTGCGATTTTACTGGCTTTTATGTCTGGGGTGTTTTTGTTGGTATTAAGCTTATTAAAGTTAGGCTTTTTGACCAACCTACTCAGCCACCCGGTTGTCTCTGGCTTTATTAGTGCTTCCGCACTGCTCATTGTTATCGGCCAAATAAAATATTTGGTGGGCATTGAATCCTCAGGGAGCACGTTATTCCCCTTAGCTCGTAGCCTTTACGGCCATGCTTCAGAGGTCAACCTACCTACCCTGACATTAAGTACCGTCGCAATCACGGCATTACTTATTATGCGCCGCTACTTTGCCCGCTTTTTAGAAAAGTGCGGTTGTTCTCAGCAATATGTACAGCTGTTTGGCAAATCAGGGCCAGTATTAGTGGTGGTTTTGACGACTGTGACGGTTGCTTGGTTGTCTTTAGATAAAATGGGCGTAAGTATTATTGGCGCTGTACCCAGCACACCTTTAGGGCTGAATTTCCAACAGCTTAGCTGGCAACTGGTGAAAGATCTGTTACCCAGCGCTGTGCTCATTAGCATTGTTGGTTTTATAGGCTCAGTTTCCGTGGCTCAGTCATTTGCAGCCAAACGACGCCAAGACATAGACCCAAACCAAGAGCTAGTCGGCTTAGGCCTTGCCAATATTGGCTCAGCAGCTTGCGGGGCATTTCCCGTGACGGGTGGGTTTTCGCGCACCGTGTTAAATGCCGATTGTGGCTCTACCAGCCCAATGACAGGTATCATTTCTGCTCTCTTTATTTTGCTGACTCTGCTATTTTTAACCCCCTTATTTTATTACCTACCTAAAGCCATTCTCGCCGCCATTATCTCTCTTTCAATGCTGCAATTAGTCAGTGTGGCCGATCTTAAAGATTTATGGCGATTCTCTAAGAAAGAAGCCAGCTTACTGATCATCACGTTCAGTGTGGTCATGGTAGAGGGCATGGAGACGGGCCTGATTGTTGGTGTAGTGCTTTCGATCTTGTTTTTCCTATGGCACACCAGCCACCCCCATATTGCCATTGTCGGCCGCTTACCGGGGACTGAGCATTATCGAAATGTTCAGCGCTTTGCGGTGGAAACTCACCCTACTATTTTGACGGTACGGATCGATGAAAATCTTTTTTTTGCCAACGCACGTGTGTTCGAGGAAAGGTTGCAATACTTAGTTTCCCAAAATAGAGAGATAAAGCATCTGGTACTAATGTGTACCGCCATCAATATGATCGATGCTAGCGCGTTACAAAGCTTGGAAAAAATAGTCGATAGGCTAAAAGATTCAGGGGTAAAACTGCATTTGTCTGAGGTGAAAGGTCCTATTATGGATAGGCTAAAAGACTCTACTTTGATCGAGCGTCTTAGTGGGAAGATTTTCATTAGCCAGCATGAAGCCATTAAGGAACTAGAAGATAAATGACCCGATTAAAGGAAACTCACCTTCTAGTTCAACACCCTCACGCTTAATTTATTCGACGTCTTGCACCCGAATCAAGGTTTGGTTACGGCTCACTAGAGCCGAGCCAATGCCCTTTACTTTCACCAGATCCTCGATGGACTTGAATAGCCCATGCTGTTCTCGGTAATCGATAATCGCTTGAGCCTTTTTATCTCCAACGCCTTTCATCACCACCGCCAATTCCTTGGCATTCGCCGTATTAATGTCTAAAGGTGTGGCGGCCCACAAACTTGTTGATATAAAGAGCACGCTCATAGCAAACACAGCGCGCTTCATTAGAGATCGCATGACATAAATAAAATGTTTCATAAAGAATCCTTCCTTATTAGAACTTTTGGTTAGAGGCTTGCAACCATAAAAAAACCGCTTCTCATTGGAGAAACGGTTTAAGAATAGAAGTTAGCTTGCTTACCTTTCAAAGGCTATTCGCAACGATTTGTAAGCTTATATTGCCACCCCTAAATCTTGGTTAGATTGTGTTAATACAGCAATCGGATCGTCTGCTTGCGTGATTGGACGCCCCATTACTAAATAGTGACTGCCTGCTGCCATAGCTTGGACTGGGGTCATAATACGCTTCTGATCCCCTTGAGCAGAACCCACAGGACGAATACCCGGCGTCACTAGGACAAAATCTTTGCCAAGCTCGGTAGATAACATTGCTGACTCTTGGGCAGAACACACGACACCATCCATGCCAGAAGACTTAGCCAAGCTTGCCAAGCGTTTAACATGCTGTTCTGGCGTTAGGTCGATACCCACTTCCAATAAGTCAGATTGATCCATACTGGTTAGAACTGTTACGGCAATTAGTAGTGTGTCTTGATCAGGAAGTTGCTGTAGCGCATTTGCCGAGGCTTCCATCATACGGCGACCACCACTGGCATGGACATTGACCATCCACACGCCAGCCTTTGCCGCCACAGACACAGCGTTCGCGACTGTGTTTGGAATGTCATGAAATTTAAGATCGAGGAAAATATCAAAACCCAAATTGTGCAACTCATCCAAAATGACAGGGCCTGCTGTAGTGAAAAGCTCTTTCCCCACTTTCACTCGGCATAGTTTTGGATCCAGTCGTTTCGCCATCTCAATGGATTGCGCCATGGTTGGAAAGTCTAGGGCAACCACTATAGGGGATTGGCAGCTCATTCAATGTCCTCTTATCTAAAGTTCAAATATCAGGGCAAACTAGTATTTGAAGGAATGCCCCTTGGCAGAAAGCTATTCGCCTTCTAAACCATGAATCGGTTTCACCATGCCCCAGCTTTTACAGCTTGGGCATTGCCAGTGCAGCTGATGTCCAGCAAAGCCACATTGTCGACACTGGTATTTGTGCTTCGCCTCAACCAATTGATTAATCAGCTCATACAATACCACTAGGTGCTGTTGGTCATAATCATCACTATCGGCTAATTGCAGGTTAATCAGTTCTTTAAAGCCTTTAATAGTCGGGTGAGCACGTAACTGCTCTACCAAAAACATCTCAGCATAGTCCTTATCGGTTTCTCGATAATGAGCCACCAACGCCATAATTAAACTAGCGGAAGGTTTCTTTTGGTTTTGCTCTTGAAGGAATTTGAAGTAGCCACTGCTGCCCCAGATGCGCTGATAGCTGTCACGCAGCTTAGGTAGAATAATAGAAATAAATTCAGGATCTTGTTCCGCAGCGTGTTTTAACTCTTTTATCGCATCCCGATATCGACTCTGCTGACTAAGCACATCCGCAGCGCCAATACTGGCTCGAACACAACTAGGATCAACTTCTAGGGCAGACTTGTAATACTGAAAAGCTTGTCGCCACTGCTCTTTTTTCTGAGCTTCATTGGCCATTTCACAATGGAAATGTGCGAGGCGCTTAGTCTCTTTTTTACTCGGCGCTTCTTTCAGTAATTCACCACCAATTTGAATAGCCTTATCCCAGCTTTGTTCAAACTCGTACAGATCTACCAACAAGGTAAGAATTTTCGGCTGGAATTCATTTTTCTTAGCAGAGGCCATGTTGAGCAATAGTCTACCCGCTCGGTCCAGTAAGCCTGCAGACATAAAGTCACTGGCCAACTCGAGTTGCACCATACGCATTTCACGCTGAGAAATTTCTGGGCGGGCTAAAAGGCTTTGATGGATATTGATCGCTTTTTGGATCTCGCCTTTTTTACGAAACAGATTGCCTAATGTTAGGTGGATATCAAAGGTTTCAGAATTGACTTCCAATGAGTCTACAAAAGCATCAATAGCTTCCGAGTGCTGATCATTAAGAAGGTGGTTTAAGCCGCGAAAATAGTTTGCAGGAACCGATTTTTTGTCCTGCTTTGGTTTCTTCGAAGGGCTTTTTTTCCCCATTGCCCAGCCAACAAACAGGGCAATAAAAAGAACCAGAAATAACCCGACTTCGGCCAACGCCATTACTCCTTGCGAACTGATAGTTCTTTCGTAATAGAGTCTTTTCTTAGGGCATCTAATTCGTTGAATACTTTGTCATAACGACGTTGTAAAACACGAATCTGACGTTCGGAGCGTAGGTAGGTAATGGAGCTAACCAGTAGCGCAACTATGGCACCAAAAGAAAAAGCAATAATAGTATAAAGAGCCACACTCAGTTCTGGTGCTTGCCAGAAGACTAAGTCTAGACGAATGAGTTGGGGATTGCGTATCGCAAAAAAAACACCGACGGCTAAAAAGAAAATGATTAGGACGGTTAGGACAACCCTTTTAAACCATTTGAGCATAATTCAACCTACCAATATGAGAATGGTAACATTATGCCGTGATAGCACTAAAAATTCGAGGCATAAGATGTAAATTAATTAAGTTCGTTCATTTCATCATCTAATGAATTGACTAACTCTCTCAACTCTTTCCCTGGCTTAAAATGCGGTACATATTTTGCGGTTAACTCTACCGATTCACCTGTTTTAGGATTTCGACCGATTCTCGGCGCTCGATAATGAAGCGAGAAACTACCAAAACCTCTAATTTCAATGCGCTCTCCATTTGCCAAAGCGTCAGACATATGTTCCAGCATCGCTTTAATTGACTGCTCTACATCTTTGACCGGCAAGTGTGATTGCTGATCGATTAGCAGTTCTATCAGCTCAGATTTCGTCATTTTTTCCTCACGACTATATTTTGATCACTACCTAAGACTAGCTAAATCTAGAAAGAAAGCAATAAGTTATGCGTTTTTAAGCTCGGATTTGACGTTTTTCTTTCGTAAAAATGGTGAATATTGATTATGGATAGGTATCATAACTGGCATAGACACAATCTAGCTTTTATAATAGCCCCATATTTAACACTCTGGAAGACACTACAATGAGCTATAGCAATATCCCTGCAGGCAAAGATGCGCCAAACGATATCAATGTAATTATCGAAATTCCGGCACAAGCTAACCCAGTAAAATATGAAGTAGACAAAGATATGGACGCCCTAATTGTGGATCGTTTCATGACGGCGCCTATGTTCTACCCTGCTAACTACGGCTACGTTAACAATACGCTAGCCGATGATGGCGATCCAGTTGATGTATTGGTTATTACACCATACCCAGTAGTTCCAGGTGCTGTTATTCGCTGTCGCCCTGTTGGTGTTTTGAACATGTCTGACGAAGCAGGTATGGATGCAAAATTGGTAGCTGTTCCTCATGAAAAATTGAGCAAAGAATACGGTCACATCCAAGATGTGAACGACATTCCACAATTGCTACGTGACCAAATCGAGCACTTCTTCGAAAACTACAAAACTCTTGAAAAAGGTAAGTGGGTAAAAGTAGAAGGTTGGGCAAACGCTGAAGAAGCGAAAAAAGCGATTGTTGAAGGCGTAGAAGCGTACAACGCTCAATAGCACTCACTGAATAACCCTAAGTTTCTTTCTCGCTTTGCTTTTAAGCGATGCGAAAACAAAAAAAATCGATCCGAGGATCGATTTTTTTTTGCTCTAAAATAAACCTAATACTTATTCTAGTGAATCTAAGTAGCGCTCTGCATCCAATGCCGCCATACAACCCGTGCCCGCCGACGTAATAGCTTGACGATAGATATGATCACTGACATCACCCGCGGCAAAGACACCCTCAATACTGGTTTGGGTCGCATTGCCTTCTGAGCCCGTTTGTACTTTCAAGTAGCCATCTTTCATATCCAACTGGCCTTGGAAGATATCTGTGTTTGGCTTGTGACCAATAGCAACAAACACACCGGCGACTGCGATGTCTTTCTTCTCACCCGTTTGGTTATTCTTAACACGGATACCTGTTACGCCACCGTCATCGCCTAACACTTCATCCAGTTCTGAGTGCCACTCGATGTTTACGTTGCCATTTTTAGCTTTTTCTAAAATCTTATCTGCTAGGATCTTTTCAGAGCGGAACTTGTCACGACGGTGAATGACTGTGACGGATTTAGCAATATTCGCTAGGTAAAGCGCTTCTTCAACAGCTGTATTACCGCCACCAATCACAGCGACATCTTGGTTACGGTAGAAGAAACCATCACAGGTCGCACAAGCAGAAACCCCTTGCCCCATGAACTTAGTTTCACTCTCAAGACCCAAATATTGAGCGCTGGCACCGGTTGAAATGATCAAGGCATCACAAGTGTAAACACCGCTGTCACCTTCTAAGCGAAATGGGCGATTTTCTAGATCAACTTTATTGACGTGATCAAATATGATTTCTGTTTCAAAACGCTCAGCGTGCTTACGCATACGCTCCATTAGCTCTGGGCCTTGCACGCCTTGATCATCACCAGGCCAGTTATCCACTTCTGTGGTTGTGGTCAGCTGTCCACCCATTTGCATACCTGTAATCATGACAGGGCTAAGATTGGCACGGGCCGCATAAACGGCTGCGGTATAACCTGCAGGGCCTGATCCTAAAATCATTAACTTAGCGTGCTTTACATCGCTCATAAAATTGCTCCGGTAAATAGGTAAATGCCCAACCAAGTACACAATAAAATGGTCGGGCTAAAAGTCTTGAGGTGATTCTAACGAAAAAAGGCTAAAAAACTTAGCGAAAAATCTTAATAACTAAAATAGGGGCACTCTATGAAGTTTCAAGGTTTAGCCTGAGACATTACTGGCGTGATGGCTCCCACAGACCACACATTGGCTATCTTGAGTTAAACGTAACTCTCGCCAGCGCCCAGCAAAGCCATCAAAGAGTTTTAGTAAGCCATGCTCCACTTGCCCGCAGCCACTGGCAATTTTCAAGCCTTCTAAGGCTTGCAGTACTCCTAAGCTGCCCACCACAGGGCCAATAATACCGCTTTCATTACAACTGAGTTGTCGATCTGATAATTCTGGGTATAGACACTCATAGCAGAGACTTTGTTGCTGATCGAAGCGAAAACTGATTAATTGGCCTTCCCAACGAATCGCAGCAGCACTTACTAATGGTTTTTTAAGCGCAAAGCAGGCTCGATTGATCTGCTGGCGGGTAGCAAAGTTATCACAGCAATCCAACACCACGTCGGCACTGGCGACACAGCTCGCTAGAACCTCGCCTGCCAAGCGCTCTGTTAAGACCGTCACTTTAGCCGTAGGGTTTTTCTTAGCGATTTGTTGAGCGGCGGCTTGCGCTTTATAGTCACCTAATTGCGCTTCATCAAAAAGCACTTGGCGGGGTAGATTACTGGCCTCAATTTTATCGTCATCAGCCAGCTGTAAATGCCCTACCCCTGCGGTTGCTAAATAGGTTGCGGCAATATTCCCTAAGCCACCTAAACCAATAATCAGAATATTCGCTTCGGATAGGGCAAGCTGGCCTTGCACATCAAAGTTCGCAAGCAATAGCTGGCGGCTATAACGGTCCAGTTCTAATTCGTTCATTTTTACCTTACTTATCAGATGAGTTGTGCCGAACTTAAAATAATTTGTTAAAATCAGCCATTACTTATCAATGAGCCCAACTATGAAATTTCCAGGCAGACGCAAACTTAAACATTACTTCCCCGTTTCTCAAGCAAAACCCACACTGCCGACTTCGGAAGTACGACCCGATAAAGATTCATACATTGTTGGGCTAGACGAAACCATTGTCGACGTTGTTGCCAACGTCAGCGATGAGTTCCTGACCCATTATAAAATACAAAAGGGTTTATCCAACCTAGTAGATGCCGAAACCGCTTCAGCTATTTATGAACAACTTACCGCTGAGCAATCAATTTCGGATCATTTTGCCGGTGGCACCATAGGCAATACGATTCATAACTATTCGGTGTTAGCAGACGATAAATCTGTACTACTGGGTGTCATGTCTTCAAACATAGCCCTTGGTTCTCCAGCCTATCATTATATTTGCCATACCAGTAGCAAGGTAGACATGAACCACTTACAAGGGGTAACCGGCGATATTGGCCGCGGCATCACGCTTATCACACCAGATGGTGAGCGCACCTTTGCCATTGCGCCTGGAGACATGGACGAGCTAGACAGTGACCACATTCCTGAGAACATCATTGCTGGCGCCGCAGCACTGGTTACTTGTGCCTACCCTCTGCGCCATCAAGATAAGCCTATTAAGCAAGCCATGCTAAAAGCCTTACAATTGGCGAGTCAACATAATGTGCCCACCATTTTAACACTAGGCACCAAGCATTTGGTGGAAGAAAACCGTGAAGAATTACTTGAGATCATCAAGCGTGACGTCAATGTATTGGCGATGAATGAGCTAGAAGCAGAAGCCCTAACAGGTTTTTCAGACCCATTACTGGCCGCCGATGCCATCTTAGACCATGTTGATGTGGTGCTACTGACCGCTGGCCCTGAAGGTCTATACCTATGTGGCCATACGGATGAGACGGTGAAGCGTGAAACCAGCAATCCCATTAAATCCGGTAGCCTTGCTGACTTTAACCGCTGGGAGTTCAGCCGCCCTATGTTGCGAGCTAACTGCAAACAACCGATTAAAGTATTTTCCCATATTGACCCCTACATGGGTGGGCCAGAAAAAATCCGCAACACCAATGGCGCGGGCGATGGTGCACTATCTGCCTTACTGCATGATATTTCTGCGAATCATTTTCATAAGGAAGCCATTCCAAACTCAAGCAAGCATGTGGCGCCTTTCTTGGCTTATTCGTCCTTTGCTCAAATCTGTAAATACTCGAATCGTGTGAGCTATGAAATCTTGGCACAAAATGCTTCTCGTCTATCGAGAGGCTTGCCTGAAAAAGAAGACAGCTTGGAAGAAAGCTACTGGGAAAGATAATACCCAGCACGGCTTAAAACGCAAAAAGCCATGCAAAGCATGGCTTTTTTCTGCAACAACCAAACAGGTTATTACATAGATTCGATACCCAAAGCTTCATTGGCTTCGAACATACGATTAAGCTCTAGCAAAATCACGAGCTCGTCGTCTTTTTGATAAACACCCTGAATAAATTTCAGTGCTTCATCATTACCAACACTTGGGCTTTGCTCGATTTCACCTTGATATAGGTAAAACACTTCTTGTACCGCGTCCACCAGCAAACCAATCTGTTCACCATCGTGTTCGATAATAATAATACGAGTGTCGTCTGTAATGCTGCACTCCGGCAAGCTAAAACGAGCCCGCGTATCAACTACCGTAACAACATTACCGCGTAAATTAACAATACCTAGCACGTATGAAGGCGCTCCAGGGACTGGGGCAATTTCACTGTATCTTAAAACTTCTTTGATCTGCATAACATTAATGCCATACGTCTCATCAATTAGTTTGAACGTTAGATACTGCAGTAATTCGCCTTTTTTGCTTTCAGCAACGGCTTTATTGGATTCATTAATAGTTGCTAGTTCTGACATGGCTCGCATCCATATTCGATTTAATTTAGAGAAGAGTGAAACTCATCTTGATGTTTCTATCTTAGATAAATCAAGATGAGTTTACGAGCAAAACAGCGAATTAATTAACTCTCTTGTTGGATACCAACAATAGTCCAATTAGCATTCGCTTCGCTCATACTTTTCTCTAGGTGCCAGATTTCATTGGTATCAGACGTTTGATCACCTTCTTTAATCCAACCAGAAAATTGCAATGAGATAGAAGCTGTTGAGCCAACAAACTCACCACGAACCAATTCCACCATTAGGGAAATGACTTCTGTACGAGGTTTGTCGTCACCATAGTTGGCGCGTTCTTTCACCAACATGTTGTAAAGTTCTGGACTTACATAGTCGAGAATTTCATTAAAGTCGTTATCATCCCAAGCTTTCTGCAAGGCGATGTAATGATTTTTAGCTTCCGCGACAAATGCTTGCTCATTAAAGCCCGGTGGAAATTGCATTTCTGGCTGAGCTCCAAACCCAGACATACCTGCCATTGGCGAAGGCTGAACGTTATCGCGGGTTGAGTTAGGCATTTCACGGAACATACCATTCGTGCCTGCTTGCGCCTGCGCTGCACGGCGCTTCGGCGCAATAAAGAACTTGTAGATTAAGAAGCCAATGACAGCAAACAGTAGAATGTCACCGAAAGAAATGCCTTCAAATGCACCGCTACCCAATAGCGTAGCAAACAACCCACCGACCAATAGACCGCCTAATAAACCACCACCTAAGCCGCCCAAAAAGCCGCCTTTTTTAGTCGTAGAATTAGCACCCGTAGTAGCTTTATTCGTCGATGAAGTCGCGCTTTTAGGTTTCGCTATGGAAAAACTTTTACCAAAGCTTTTACCACCACCAAACTTTTTGGCTTGCACTTCAGCACTATAACCGCCGGCACCTATTGCTAAAACAAACGCCATTAACATGGCAAATACACTAGTTTTCACAGGATTACTCCACTTAATTAAAATTCACTAAACCCACCGCACTGCGTAGGTTTGAAATTAGTTCTTGGGTACGAGCACGAGCTTTCGCAGCACCGGCTTGTAACACTTCCTCCACATGGGCAGGATTGGCCATCAATTCAAAGTACTTTTCACGAGGCTCACTTAATTGACCATTGATCAACGCAAAGAGTTCCTTTTTCGCTTCACCCCAAGCAATACCCTCAGCAAATTTCTGGCGCATTTCTAACACCTGCTCCGGTGTAGCAAAGGCTTTGTAGATATCAAAAACAATTGAGTCATCAGGGTCTTTGGCTTCACCTGGTTCCAACAAATTGGTTTTGATCTTATTAATGCCCTTTTGCAGTTTCTTTTCAGTATCAAACAACGGGATCGTATTGTTATAACTCTTACTCATCTTACGGCCATCTAGACCTTTTAAGATAGAACCTTCTTCGCCAACAACGGCCTCTGGTAGCACAAAATGCTCACCAAATAAGTGGTTGAAACGGCCTGCGATATCACGAGCCATTTCAATGTGCTGAATTTGATCTCGCCCTACTGGCACTTTATGGGCATTAAAGGCCAAGATATCAGCCGCCATGAGTACTGGGTAGCAAAACAATCCCATGGTGATGCCGAAATCAGGGTCTTGCTGGTTAGCGATGTTTTCATCCACCGCACCTTTATAAGCATGGGCACGGTTCATCAAACCCTTAGCGGTGACACAAGTAAGTAGCCAGTTAAGTTCAGCAATTTCAGGAATATCGGATTGACGGTAGAAGGTCGCTTTATCAGTGTCTAGACCACAAGCAAGCCAAGTCGCCGCAATGGCTAAACGAGACTCTTTAACTCGCTCAGGGTCCTGACATTTGATCAATGCATGGTAATCTGCCAAGAAAAAATACGCTTCTGCCTCTGGATTTTTGCTGGCTTCAATAGCAGGACGAATCGCCCCTGCATAATTACCTAAATGAGGTATACCTGTGGTTGTTACACCTGTTAAAACGATCTCTTTAGCCATTACTACTACTCTTTCCTGCTCTCTAAAATATGTAATTTGCGCTTACCCTACCACAAAGAAACTATGGTTCGTAATGCCTTGATTGTATCTTTATTTATCCTCTAGATCACACTATTCATCTTCACTAGGGTTGCAAATACTTTAACTAACTCATGAATTTATAAATGTTTTTTTACAATACTCACTTTATGGTGATGAAATTTACTTTATCAAGTCGCTTCCCTTGGCCAGAGTATCGGCTTAAGCCCTGAATAACGTTGAACGCGCCTATCGACCGCTTCATGAATTAACAACTCTGGCCCCCAAAGGGCAAACGCCTGCTTCGCGCGGGTAATCCCTGTGTAGATCAACTCACGAGTCAATACAGGTGATGAAGTAACAGGTAATAAAAGAATGACCTGTTCAAACTCCGAACCTTGGGATTTATGTACTGTCATGGCGAAGACCGTTTCGAATTCGCTTAAACGACTGGGCAACAAACCTTTGAAGCTACCATCGGGCTGCATAAACCAAACCCTCAAACGGTGATTTTCATCTGGCATACATAAGCCAATATCACCGTTGAATAGATTGAGCCCTTTATCATTTCGAGTAAGCATAACGGCTTTTCCAGGGTACCAAGTATGTAAGTCTTTAATCCGCCCTCGTTTGAAAAAATACTCTTCTAGCTGACGGTTAATATGCTCCACACCCCATTCCCCTTGGCGTACTGCGGTGAGTATTTGAAAAGCAGAAAATTTCTCAAACAAACAGGCAATGGGAGCATTGTCTCGAACGCCTTGCCAATAATCATCGTAGCCATTGGCTAACTCAGCCATATCACTCTGAATGGGTTTTGTTTGGCTAGGGCGCCATTGCACATCCCCTAAGTTGGCATTTAGGCAAGACATTACAGCTCGTTTATCACCTATGTTTACCGCATTAGCTAAGCGACCTATGCCGCTGTCTTTGGAAAATCGATAACTGGTACGCAACAAGGTTAAAGCGCGGCTAGTTCTAGGAGCCTGAGGATTACCGAAGGCTTGTAACGGTTGCTGGCTGACTTGTGCGAGATAATCAGCCCAGTCTGGTTGAAAGTAGGCTTTTTCAATTCCATGAGTCATATCTCCTAAAATGCTGCCAGCTTCCACAGAAGCCAATTGGTCTTTGTCCCCTAGCAAGATCAGGCGACAATGCTTAGGTAAGGCTTCAATGAGCTTAGCCATCATAGGGAGATCAACCATGGAAACTTCATCCACCAGCAAGATATCAAGGTGTAATGGGTTTTGTTCATTGTGTTTAAAACGACTGCGACCAAAGTTACTGCCAAGTAGGCGATGCAAGGTACTGGCTTGATCAGGTATAGCCGTCGTAATTTCAGCACTTAAAGGCAAGGATTCTTTGGCACGAGTGATAGACTCTGTCAGCCGCGCAGCGGCCTTTCCTGTAGGGGCAGCTAAAGCAATCTTTAATAATTGTCCGTCATTCATAGCTTGAGCAACCAGCAACGCCAACAGTTTGGTGACCGTAGTTGTTTTCCCTGTACCTGGCCCTCCACTAATCACCGAAAAGCCTAAGCTCGCCGCATTGGCCACCGCGACTTTTTGCCAATCTGGCTCTGCATTAGAGGCTTCAAAAAGTTTTGCTAACAAAGCACTGTCGATAGGAAAAGCCGGCCTATTAAGTTGATTATCTAGGTAATGAATAAGTGTTTGCTCGTACTGAAAGTAGCGGTATAAATACAAACGCTGATTGACCAGCACCAAAGGTGTGGCCGCTTCGCTATTGCCATCCCCCACTAACGCGCTGCTTTTTAGATTCTCACACCAGTCAGAAGAACTCTGTACGCCAACCTCACGCAAAACAGAACGTAGCGTTTCAATGGGTAAATTCTCGACGGAAGATTGCCAAATAACCGATAAATCAATGCAGATATGGCCTGCGCCCAGAAAAGCGCTGCATAAGCTACCCGCTACCAGCAAGGCCGAATTGTCTTCCCCGGCATGCTGGCTTAGCTGCTCTATCCATTGGCGATCAATGGCACGAAGCACGCCTTTGGCTTGCCATTCAGCCAACCAATCCTGCTTTAGAACGGCTGACTGTGAATTGTGTTCTGTCGCGTCGAGCTGATTAAAAAAGTCCATATTGCACCACCTCATCGCTCTTTATGGCCGCTTTTGTTGGCGAATTTTCTGTGGCTTTGCCTTGAAACAACAAGTCCAATGCTTCCACGTGGGCAAAGCTCAATCTTGAGGTGTAAATACCTGTCTTTTCTCCGACCTGCATGCCTCTTAGGAAAGTATAAACAACACCGCCCACATGCTTGTCATAATCGTAATCTGGCAATCTCTGCTTGAGCAATCTATGCAGCGCCAAGGTATAGAGCTGATATTGTAAATCGTACCTATGCTCTGCAATGGCGTCCTGCAAATGCGGTTCACTGTAATCGGCAAAGGTATCGCCTAAATAGTTAGATTTATAATCCAAAACGTAATACCGCCCTTGCCATTCAAAAAGCAAATCAATGAAGCCTTTTAACATACCTTTGAGAGGACGGTCCTGAATGCTTGGGGCTTGGCGCGATACCGGATCATATTGTCGAGCAATGGCGTCCAGTTGCAAAGCATTCATCCCCCCCACCGGTATAAAGAACTCCATCTCTTTACGACATTGTTCTACTGGCAACGCGCCTAAACTGACACCTTCGAGTAACTCTGTGTTCACTATATCCACCAACCAGGTATTGAGCACCTCTTGCCATTCTGCATAGCCTTGGCGTTGGTAGTATTCTGCTAGTGTCGTTTGATGCCGTGCCTGCAGTAAGTCTTTAAAACTTGGCTGGTTAATTTTAGGCTGTAAGCCTTTACCCTCTAAGGTATCGTGTAAGAAGGTGCCGGGCTTAGCTCCTTTCGGAAAAGTAAAACGGCTTTCAACCGGCTCAACCTCAGCCAATATTTCAGCCTCTGGTGCAGCATCAAGCTTATCTTCCATGAACCTTACATTTTCATCTAGACCAGGTAAGCTTTCGTCATGATGACTTTTGCTTTCCACCACTAAAGAGGAATAACTGCCAACCCACCAATCTCGCTCTATTCGGCCGTTAAAATCTCGAGCCTGGGCCTTTGTTGACTCTTGTTCTTGCAAGCTAAATCTAGGCAACTCAGCCGCTTTTTGAGGCATATCCACAAGGGCAATGTGCTCTTTAGGTGAACTCTCTGATAGCCTTTGTAAGCTTGCGTATAAATCTCCTGCATCCAAGGGCTCACCTTCTGCTACAAGAGCCCCCACACCGCTTAAGTGAATTTCAGACACAGCACCACGGGTTTTCGTCGCCCCTTTACCAACTTCCATAGCGCCAATAAAACACGCTTCTTTGGAGCGGGTTAACGCAACATAAGCTAAGCGAACTTCCGCCGCATAGAGTTCTTCTTCATGGGCTGCCTTTTGTTCTTCATCAGGGTCGATAGCAATCCACAGCTGCTGGTCTGCATCATGGTATAAAGCGGATTTTTCACGGCGAGAATAAGGCGTAAAGGCAAAAGGTAAATAAACGAGAGGATATTCCAAACCTTTACTCTTGTGTATGGTCACAATACGTACCAGTTCCGCATCAGTTTCTAAACGGATTTTTTGCTCGTCACTGGCACCATTGGGGTTTTGAATCGCTAGCCGTAAATAACGGAGTACCCCTTCTTTGGACTCCAGCTCTTGGGACTTTTGCTGCAATTTTTCACACAGGTGCAAGAAGTCGGTTAAGCGTCTTTCCCCTCCCACTTGACCAAGCATGTTTTGCGCAAGATCCACATCGGCCATAAAAGTGCGCAACATAGGCAACAAGCCCTGCTCTTCCCACAAACGTAAATAATTCTGAAACGCCTGCACCCATCTTTCATAGACTAAATCATCATGATTCAAGGTATCTAAATCCGCTAGGCTCCATTGTACGAGTGCCGTAGCAAGAGCCGAGCGTAGTTTAAACTCATCCCCATTGGCTAACACAGCGGTCAAAATAATAAGCAACTCATGGGCTTCAACGGTTTCAAACACCGAACCTTTATCACTTAGATAAACACTGGCAATGCCTCGCTCTCTCAGAGCGAACTTTAGATGATTCGCCTGATTAAAATTGGTTACCAACAAAGCAATGTCTTTTGGCCGTACCCCTTGACCAGAAATCAAGGCCTGCCCTTGTTGACCTTCCAGCAACAACTCATGTAAGTGGGCAGCGCACGTCTCAGCCATGGTCTGCATATAGCTTTTAGCGCTTACGGAATCTTCCGATGCTTGATAAAGAAACTGCAGAGCAGACTGAGTGTCGTGACCCCGTACAAAGCCGCCATTTATGCCCCTATCTTGTACCTGAACGAACGGAATACCCGCTACGCGAAAGGGTTGCTCTTGGCTACTAAACAGCTGATTTACCGACTGGATCATGGCTGCTGAAGAACGGTAATTGGTCGCTAGAGAATAAACACTGTCTACTTGTTTTTTGGCAGCCAAATAAGTGTAAATATCAGCGCCACGAAACGCATAAATGGCTTGTTTTGGGTCGCCTATCATGATCAAACCCAGCTGATTTTGATCACTCTTCGCGGGAGCATAAACATTGGAAAATATCCGGTATTGGACGGCGTCGGTATCTTGAAACTCATCAATCAAAGCAATCGGGTAAAGGTGACGTATCCGTGCCGCCAATTTATCACTCTCTTCTTGAGCCAAAGCCACATCCAAAGACGTCAGCAGGTCGGTAAAGGTTAGCGATTGGGTGCTGTGCTTCCAGCGTTTCATGCGCTCTTGTACTTGTTGCCAAAGATGCGCCAACAAAACGGCTTTTAAACGGGCTTGATCTGGAAAGGTTTCTCGTAGGCTTCGCACTTGTTCAAAAAACGAGTGGCTCGGAGGCTGACCCGCTTTTTTAATACGGGATTCGTAATGTTCGCTCGCATCAAACTTTATGAGGCTTTCATCTAGTTCAAACTGTGGTGACAGGGCCCAACGATCCATTGCTTGAGCGTGCTTGTCTGGGTCTTTCCAAAAAGTGCGCTTAATGTCACTTGAATTCAGAGCATCAAGAATGTCCTGTCGCTGGCTTAACCAGACTTTACGTACCGCAGCTATTTGTTGTTGCGCTTGATCTATCGCTTGTTGCCAATCATATTTTTCGATGGCCAATTTGGCATCAGGCTGGTTATTAAGCAGATATAAATCTTTTAGAAGCGCCTCAGGAGAAGACCAGATAGGCTGAATAACAGACGCTTGAACAGTACTTAAAGGATAGAACGCTTTGCGCCATACATCTTTCACCGCCATAGACAAAGGCACTTGCTCATCCGTTTCAATACTCTGTTGAAACAACATACGACTTTCAAAGGCATTTTGACTGAGCATTCGCTGACAAAAACCATGGATGGTAAAAACCGCCGCCTCGTCCATTTGTTTTTCCGCATAAAGCAGCTTTTCAATGCCCTCTTTGCGCTGCAACTCCGTCATTTGAGCCAGCCAAGCCCCAAGGAAAGCATCATCACTTTGGGCGAGCATTAGTGCTTTTCTTGCCACTCGAATTCTTGAACGAATTCGCGCTTTCAATTCTGCTGTTGCGGCCTCTGTAAAGGTAACCACTAGAATTTGATCGACCGTTAACGCCTGCCCTAAATCGCCTTGGGAACCCGTTGGCACCAAAAGACGCAGGTATAGGTTCGCAATGGTATAGGTTTTCCCTGTGCCAGCGCTGGCTTCAATGAGTCGCTTGCCATACAAGGGAAAGCTTTGCGCGTCCAATAAGCTCACAGGTAAATCCTGAGAAACAGCTGATTCATCCATTAATCCAATACCTCCAAATGACGATGCATGGGCAACCAAATGGTTTCGCATAGGTGCTCAAATTCCGCCCTATGGGGCTCTAAGTCTGGGTAATACCGTCGCCAATAGGCATCTTCGCCTTCACCATTATCAAAAGCACTTGATGACTGATAAGTACTCACAGCAGCTTGCCAAGCAAGCTCTGTATCTTCCGCCGCTTTAGAGGAACAATAACTTTTGCACCAAGCGTCTGCGCTTTTTGCCGGCAGGGGAAGCGGACGACACAGACCCGTTTTCAATAGGCTTAAAATGTTCGTGAGATGAGGATGAGCGTCCTTTGGCGCTAGTAAAGTAAAAGCCAACTGAGATAGCTTTCGACTCTTTCTGGATAAGTTAATGAGATGATGCTGCATTGGCGTACCTTGAGCACACAAAGCAAGGTGCTCTAGCCAAATTTGGATTTTTTGATGGGCTGTCACATCGCCAATACGATAGGACAAACGAGTGGTGGCTGTGGGTTTGTCTAGCCAAGCTTGTATCGTCGCCCCAGCTAATGCAAAGTTGACTTCTGCTGCCTCTAGATCTTCTAGGTGATAGCTTTTTAGCAACTCAACGAGCTGCTCACATTCGTTTTTGTTTTGCGCTAGGCTTAACTCCCCAAACGCACCAAAGGGTAGCGCCCCTTGCAGTGCGAGCCTTTGCAAGTAGGTTGCTTCTTTGTTTTCTAACATGGCCTGCAAAAGGTCATTGCGTAGCTGGTAGCCCGCCAAACCGGATAAGGCAAAAGGCTCGTCCTCAAGCTCTTCCTCTTCTTTGAAAGACAAATAAGCTTTCAATCTACGTTGGGTAAAATAGCGAACGGGATGAGAGATAAAACGACTAAGCTCCTCTAAGGGCAGTTCAGGTGAATCCTGCTCGAAGCTCTGTAAAGGCTCAAAACTGACATCAACCTTAGGAGTTTTATCTCCATTCACCGCCAGCAACCAATGCTCATTGAAGCTGTATAAGGCATTCCTATCGGCAGAGTCATTTTGGTAATAGCGAATATTAAAGGGCTGCAAAGGGTGCTCAACAATTAAACGCTGCAAGCAAGCTGCTTGGGCGTCATCTGGCGCTAAGCTTTCATCGCCATGGAACACACAACTTTGGCCAATGTATTCCAATAACTCACTGACCAATATAGAAGGGTTCTTTTCGCTGTTATCTTGGATATTGCGTCCAACATAACTGACGTAGAAGCAATCTCGTGCCGACATGAGGGCCTCAAGAAACAGGTATTTGTCGTCTTCTCGGCGGCTACGGTCACCACTACGATAGTCTCCCACCATGAGATCAAAGCCCATAGGGGCCACACTGCGAGGGTAATCTCCTTCATTCAATCCCAGAACACAAATCACTTTGAAGGGCACGGAACGCATCGGCATCAGCGTACAAAAATTCACCCTGCCTGCTAGAAACCTTTGACCGCCTTGTGCCTCTTGTAACATGGGTCCAAGCAACTGTCGCATCACATTGCTTTCTAAGGGCTCATCGAAAAATGCCTGCTGCCATTGTAAGGTTAAGGTTTCTAGTTGCTTGGTTAGCAACGGCATGAAGCCGTCATCCTCTGCTACCGCGAAAAATTCTTCTGCCAAATTGTATAAACTGGAAACCCATTGGGACGGCCCCATGGTTTGCTGCAGCTGTTGTTGTGCTTGGCTAATTTTCGATAAAAATTCAGCAAGCTTACCTGCCACTGCCGCCTCTAAGCCTTCCACGTCGCCATAGCTCAAGGTATCTTGCCAAATATAATCGTGTCCCATGGCATACCCCAGCAGCATTCGGCGAATGCCGTTCAGCCACGTATGGGAAGATTGGGTAGGCAAATCGTGTAAGGCAGCGGTCTTTTCATCTAGCCCCCAACGCACACCAACCTCTACCGACCACTGACGAATGCGCTCTAATTCCTCAACGTCTAGCTCAAAGCGAGCTAACACCGCAGGCACTTCCAACACACTGATTAATTCGGACAAGGTAAAACGACTTTCACCTAATCCCAGCAGGTATAGGTAGGCGTCAACCATAGGGTTTTCTAAATTTCCTGACTGGTCAATCAGCGCAAAAGGAATGTGTTTGTGACCTTGAGCCTGAGAAAACACGGCCTTAACAAAAGGGCTATAGGCGTTCACGTCAGGAAGCATGACAATAATGTCTTTTGGCGTCAGTTGAGGGTTCTTTTCAAACATATCGAGCAATTGATCGTGAAGCACCTCCACTTCTCGTAGAGGACTGTGACACAGATGCACGCGCACACTTTGATCGTCCACCAAGACTTTATGGCGATAGTTTGCATCCGCATAATCTAGGCTTCGTTCCTGTTTGGCGCCGTGATTTTCAAGCTCTAGCACATCTTGCTGAACGTACTGCAATAAGCTTGCTTGCGAGGCGTCTGAGTAATCTTCAAACACCTCTATTTCGTTATCGGCCATATCTTGTAACTGGGCAATATAGTCCCGTCCTAAACGTCCCCAACTGGCCAATAAAGGGTTAGCATCAAGGTGTAAGCTATCGGTGCCTAGGCCTGGCTTGAGCGCTTGACGTTTGATGACCCTACCAAGGTAGTGTTTGTCGACTACATCGCCCCAATAAAACCGGCAAGGATTTTGGAGAAATAAATGTACTTCTATCCAACCAGAGTTTGCTAACACTCGCAGTGATTCAAGAGTATTCGGCGGCAACGAAGATACGCCAAAAATGAAAATCCTTTCCGGTATACCTGTAGGTTTTTCTCGGGACACAGTGGCTTCTTGCAAGGCTTCGATCAAATTGCCTCTATGATAGAGAGAACTGCCCTGCTGACTAATATCCGTCACTAAATCTCGCCATAAAATTTGCTGCCAAGGCTGCTCAGCAAATAAGTCTTTTAAAGATTCATCCTCTATGTGACCTGCTTCCCATGCTGCAATCCAGTCAGGACGGTACACTAGGTATTGATCGTAAATATCAGCCACACTGCTACAAAGCTGATAACGGCGAGTCTGCGTATCATCTTCTTGCAAGTACCAATTCAGTGCAGAGAATTCTTCGTCTAGCAGGCGAGCGTCCAGCAAACGCATTAAGCGCCACACTAGAAACGGCTTATTAAATTCACTTTGTTGGGGGATATCTTCTAAGGCCTGACTAAAAACCTTCCAAACAAATGTCGATGGAAGTGGAAAAGCAAGTCCTGCGGCAACTGAATGAGAGTCTGCCAGATACATTTTAAGCCATTGAGCCATACCTGGGTTCTGCACCAAAATATGTTCGTCATCAAATGGATTTTGCGGAGGAGAAAGTGCCAGAATCTTAGCCAGTAATGCTGCCAAATCTTCTAAACGGTTGCCAGTATATAGCTGAAACATTAAAACATCCCATGTAAAACACTAGTGTCATCGCATTTAAAACGCGAATCACAAGCCTAACCTTGGGAGATATAAAAAAGAAGGGAGATTTGAAGAAATTAATGGTGGAGCTATGCGGGATCGAACCGCAGACCTCTTGCATGCCATGCAAGCGCTCTCCCAGCTGAGCTATAGCCCCACTAATTAATCGCCGAGCATTTTATGGCTGAGGAAAAAACCTGTCAATAAATAATTGTAAGAAATCGTAACTTTAAGGAAATTAAAGTCTTTAACATGTGTTTGTTTTTCACAAACTCCCTTTAAAACACATGGTATATTGCTCTTTCTGAACTCACAATATAATTGAATTATGGATTTTCCTGACGTATTGAATGATCTAATGATGGCTCAACAGCCGATACTTTCATTGAGCAATGAAATATTTGGTTACGAGTTACTTTTCCGTGAAAAGGACAGTCCTTCACACGCCAATGTGTCTGATGGAAATCAGGCAACCAATAGAGTACTGGCAAACTTATGCATTGGTATCACCATGCTGGAGTCTCAGCTACAAAAGCCTTTTTTTATTAATATGACGACAGGGGTGCTGCTTTCGGATGCTTTCATTCCGATTGACCCTAAGTCCATCTATATCGAGATACTTGAAGACCAGCAACTTACTCCTGAGTTTGTTGAAGCAGTAGAAACTTGGCATAAGGCTGGTTACCTTTTCGCGTTAGATGACTATCAGTTTAGCGAAGGGTACAAAGCATTATTGCCCTGGGTTTCTATTGTAAAGGTAGATGTTCTGCATACACACCCAGTGCGTTTTGCCAAACAAATCGCTGAACTAAAAGCCATGGGAATTACATTACTGGCAGAAAAAGTTGAAAACCAAGTAATGTTTGATGTGTGCAAAGATATGGGGTTTGAACTTTTTCAAGGCTACTATTTGCAAAGACCAAAACTGGTTAAAGGTAAAGTGGTTGATACTGCCACTCACGGCGCCATGTCCTTGGTTAACGCACTGCAAGATGCCGATGTTTCAATTGAGCAAATATCAGCCCTTGTCTCTCAAAATCCTACCTTGTCTTTTCAGTTGCTCCGCATACTCAACAACCCTGTCTGCGGGCTGAGTAAAAAAGTTGACTCGATTAAAGATGCGGTGGTTCTTATCGGCCTTAAGGAACTCAAGAAATGGGCATTATTGATTACCTTAACCTCTTCTTCTGACCAGCCAAAATCTATATTTAAAATCCTTTTGGCGCGAGGCAGCTGCTGCCAAAAAATCTGTGAAGATAAATACCCAGAACTCACTGATGCAGCTTTCACAACAGGCCTTCTATCTGGAATTGATACCCTTTTCGGGGTAGAAAAGCGTGTCATCTTGAAACAAATCGCATTATCTAATGAGATCAGCTCTGCCATCTTATCTGGGTCTGGCAACCTAGGCGAAATATTAAAACAGACCCTTAGTTGTGAAGGGCAAAAGTGGTCTAGACTCAACAAACTAAGTGATCAAGAAAGGCAAAAACTCAACCTTGCCTTTCTCGAATCTATTGTTTGGGCAAGCAATGTCATCAATTCACTCAAATAACACATTTATTTTTTGCAAATGATTGACAGGGTTATAAAAAACCCTAAAATACGCATCACCTTTTTCAAAGCCAGTGTGGTGGAATTGGTAGACACGACGGATTCAAAATCCGTTGCCGAAAGGCGTGGCGGTTCGAGTCCGCCTACTGGTACCATTTAGATGAAGCCCTAGCTATTCTTTAGCTAGGGCTTTGTTGTTCCTGGGATTGCCCCTTTTATATTTAGTCCAACCCTCTTCGCATCTGGCTTTTGAAGGCGGTTCATATAATCATCGCCCTATATTGGCTCTAAGAATAAGACTGCTTCTTTCACCCCTTAGCATTCCTTCATGGCTTCAAAATAAGAGATTAGGGCATTTTCTACTTCACGTACCGTACCTAGTGCGTAGCCATCTTCGTCACTTGTATCCATCCGATAGGATTCAGCTAACGATCTCAGCGCTGGTAACACTCTTTCAAAGTACTCCGACAAACTCTCTTCGCACCTTAAGGTTATGATCCCTTCACACTGTAATGCTGCTCGCTCAACTTTCGAACCGATACTTCCCCAGTTATGGGAGTTTCGTTGCTTTATTTTTGCATCCTTAAATTGTTTGTTCAGGATCTCAGCAACTTCTTTCTGCAATATAGTTCGCGATGTTAGTGACGCATTCCCACTCACTTCATTGCACTTTGTGTCGACTCCAGATATTGCGTGTGATGTATTCTTCAATAAGGCTTCTTTTAACTTAAGGATAAATCGAACCAGATAAGCCATAGAACTTTCCTTTGTAGAATCAGCGAAGCAAAAGCACCTCACTTAATAGCCCTAAACTCAGTGATAAGTGCCGCACTTCGGACTTAAACTCAGGTTTGTGTGAATACTCTTTTATCAAGTCACATAAAAAAAGCAATTAATTTATTAATCGCTTTTTTCGTCTAATTACCATGAATTTAATCATCAAAACCGTGATTCACATAATCTGGTAGATCTTCTACTTTTGGTATCGGGGTAGATTTTCCCTCTTCATCAATGGCAACAAATTTGAACATGGCCTCAGTCACCTTTTCACGCTGACCAATGCGGCCACGCCGCACCCAAGCCTCAACTCTAACATTCATCGATGTTCGCCCTACTGAGTCCACACAGGTGTACACACCCAATATATCCCCCACCTTTACCGGCTTAATAAAACTCATACTATCGATTGCTACCGTAACCACACGAGCTTGTGCACGCTGGCCCGCACATATCCCTGCCGCGATATCCATTTGCGATACAACCCAGCCACCAAAGATATCACCTGCTGGATTGGTATCACTTGGCATTGCCACCGTACGTGTCGTTAGCCTTACCTTAGATTTTTCATTTGACTCAGACATATGCATCCTTTGAAGCTTTGGTTGTGCCTATCATCAAATACTAGCAAGAAAGCTTGAGCAAATACCAGACAAGAAAAAGCCGCTCTATAAGCGGCCTAAGAAATTTTAAAGGGTTATCACTAATTACTGCGTTTTCTGTGTATCCAACTCATATTCATAACCACGAATAGGATGGTTATGTGGAAACCGACTCAACAAACCATTGACTCTATTGTTCACCTTGATTCCTGTAGTACATAAAGAAACGGAATCAGAGAGCTTCTGCATACTCATTTTGCGGCCATGATCATAGTGCGTGCAAATACCTCTAGGGCTTAATACTCGCAAGGAAATATGTTTAAAAGCACTCACACACTGGCGACAACTAAAGGTTAAGTCCAAGGTATCAGTAGCAAGGTGATTTTTTGATTCATCAGCAACAAGATCATGCTTGTTGCTTTCATTGCAAATCAGGCAGAAAAAATCGGGCTGGTGTTTTTCATCTAGAGTTAAACGACCCTCAGAGCAAAGCGACACATCCACTTTGGCCAGTTGAAAAAGCGCGCCTTTTTCTAAAAAATCTTTGAATTTATTCACTTCATATCCCCGTACAATATAGCTACCCTGCTCAACCCCCATTGTGGTAGCCACATCCTGACTGCCTGTAAAGCCCACAACCACACACAAAACAATAACTAAACTTCAATGTGTGTATTAACGCACAGATAACTGAGACAAACCAAGAGACAGAAACAAAAGCACACAGTTTGTGCTATTTCAGTTACAAACAATCACAGAACACGTTACAGAACATTAAAATAACAGAGTAAACAGAAAGAAGGAGGGACTTGATTTGAAGGATCAATAATTCAGAGGCAAAAAAAGGCACCATAAATGGTGCGATTTTAGTGTAGTGGACATAGTAAAGGCTAAATTCACATATACGATTCTACGAGCTATCTATTGATAATATTCAACTATTAAAAATAGTAATTCATACTAGCAAACAATAAATTAGACTTTTGATCCGCGGAATGCTGTTCATCAGTATCACAGATAAAGGCATCAGACCCTACACAATTGTTCCCTGTACTCACTTTTCCAGCATCAGTGTAACGGTAACCAAATCCAAGCGCCGCTTTTTCAGTCACTTTATAATTTGCACCTACCACTAGGCTCCACATAAAATTTGTATCAGAGACCTCAGCAAAAGAAGCTGATCTACCAGTACCTACAGGTGAATCTAACTGCTTTGCACTAACATCTGATCTCAGCACACCAACACCTGCGCCCACATAAGGTTTGAAAACATTACTTTTAATATCGATATCGTACAAAGTATTAAACATGAACGACTCTTGCTTAATCGTGGTAGTAGTTCGCTCATTACTAGCAGTACTACTAACAAAAACAGTATCATCTATAAAGCTCTGATCACCAAACGATGTATATACAATTTCAGATCTAAGCGGGCTATTTTCCCAGTCAATACCAACACCGACACTAAAAAAAGAAGAGCTATCAGAGTCACTGATTACGTCAGTTGTTGCTGTGGATTTAGCAATAGAAGTATCTATATTGGAAAATTTACTTTTCGAGTTACCAAGCTCTAAAACACCGTAAAATTGGGGTGCAGCGACCAGACTGGCGGAAGTATATAAAAGGCTAGAAGCCATTATGGCTTTTTTCATTACATTTAAACTCATAAAAGACCTACTTAGTTTTCAGCTTTAGATAACTTAAGAAAATCCGTTTACTGTTTACACTCCCTTACAACTTTAATTATTAGCAGAATACACATCAAATTCAATCTTTATTATGACAACCTTGCACCATCCTCATTAATTTTAAATTTTAAACGCTAGCAGAAAAATCAATACTTTTTTGACTAAATACTCGAGAGATAAATAAAATAAGTCTGAAGGTTCAATAGACGTTATTGAATATTCTCCGGTGCAATGTGCAGTGCAGTTTCGATGCAGAATTTTAGAAAAGACTGCATATAAGCGGAAAATCTGACAATTTGAAGTAACACTAAGAAAATGCTGGAGAGTCGATATTTAAAGGGATTGAACTAGATAAGAAAGTGCAGGCAAAAAAAAAGGCACCATAAATGGTGCCCGGGACCGGAATCGAACCGGTACGATATTTCTATCGCAAGATTTTAAGTCTTGTGTGTCTACCAATTTCACCACCCGGGCATTTCTGATATGGAGGCCGGAGTCGGAATCGAACCGGCGTTCACGGAGTTGCAGTCCGCTGCATGACCACTCTGCCATCCGGCCTAACTATCAGAACTCTTTTAAGATGGAGCGGGAAACGAGGCTCGAACTCGCGACCCCAACCTTGGCAAGGTTGTGCTCTACCACTGAGCTATTCCCGCGTCTCAAAAGATGGTGCATATTCTATGAATTTCTGAGCTTAGGTCAAGGAAAAAAACCAAATAAATAACTAACTTAGCGACTTTTTTTATATTTGGTTACTTTTCGTTCGACTCTTTAGGCATTAGCTCTGGCCATGCTGCTTTTAAGTAGACATACATGGACCATAAAGTTAACAAGGCTGCTACTACTAGTACACTTTGTCCGATAAATGCCCAGGTTGAGCCTGGTGGTGTACCTAATAAAATGAATATTGCTAACATCTGCATAGCTGTTTTCAACTTGCCAACATATGACACGGCAACACTTGCACGTTTACCCATTTCAGCCATCCACTCACGAAGCGCTGAAATAACAATCTCTCGTCCGACTATCACGGCACTTGCCAAGGTTAATAATGGGTGAGCATAACTGGCCACTAACATGACCAGAGCTACCGATACCATGACCTTATCCGCCACCGGATCAAAGAAAGCACCGAAGGGGGTTGTCTGGTTCAATTTACGCGCTAAATAGCCATCTAACCAGTCTGTAATAGCCGCTAAAGCAAAGATCACAGCGCAGGCATAATAACGACCTTCCCATGGCAAATAGTAAATCGCCACGAGGATCGGAATCATAAAAATCCGTACTGACGTTAAGATGTTAGGTATGTTCATGGTTTTCCTAATGTTGTTAAAGTTAAGCCTAAGTAATTGGCTCAGTTTTTATGAAGGTGATTGTAAATTTCAGCGGCTTTATTAGCACTTATGCCTTTCACTTTGGCAATTTCTTCTTGGCTCGCAGATAGAATTTCTTGATAACCACCAAAAGTCGTTAACAACTCTTTGCGTCGTCCTGGGCCGATGCCTGGAATCTCTTCCAAAGCAGAATGTCGGCGCTTTTTATCTCTTCTGCGACGGTGACTTTTTACTGCAAAGCGGTGCGCCTCGTCTCGTATGTGTTGTATGAGGTGCAACGCCACAGAATCAGGAGGCAGAACCACTTCATCCTCTTTCGAGCCTATGTAAAGGGTTTCTAACCCCGGTTTTCGAGTATCCCCTTTGGCGACGCCTAAAAGGAATATGTCCACCAAGCCTAACTCTTTCAAGACGGTTTCAGCTTGGGTTAGTTGACCTTTACCACCGTCAATCAATAACACATCCGGAGCCTCAAGCTCACCACTTTTGACCCGTTTATAGCGACGAGTTAAAGCTTGCTTCATGGCCCCGTAATCATCCCCAGGTTCCACACCTTCAATGTTGAAAGAGCGATAACGTTTTTTATCGGGACCGTTAGGACCAAAAACCACACAAGATGCAACGGTTGCTTCACCACTTGAGTGACTGATATCAAAACACTCCATATGACTCGGTGGCTCACTAAAGCCCAATACCTTTTGCAAAGCCGCCACTCGACTAAAGTGATTGCGCTTATCTGCTAATCGCGATTGCAAACCTTGCTCAGCATTCAATTTAGCAAGATCCAACCACCTAGCACGCTGCCCCCTAACATTATGCAACACTTCGATGCGTTTTTGTGTAGTTTCGTAAATTCCCGCCGTTAAAATTTCTGTGTCTTCTAACTCATGGCTGAGAATCAAAGCTTTAGGCAACTCCTGCGCACCACTCAAATAAAACTGCGCGATAAAAGTCGACAGTAATTCGGCCTCGCTCACTTCTATTGGCATTTTAGGGTAGTAACTTTTACTGCCTACAACCTTGCCTCGACGCACCATCATTACGTGCACACATAGGCCACCCGGCTGAATAATGCAGGCCAGAACATCGGCTTCGCCGGTTTGTCCGTACACGTGCTGCTGCTCTTGAATGTGTTGTAACTGTATAATTTGATCACGTAGCTCAGCCGCTCGTTCAAACTCCATATCCGAGGCTGCAGCCGTCATTTGCTCAGTAATCTCGGCATTTAGTTGCTGATTCTTACCCTGCAAGAACATATTGGCATGTCGAACGTCTGCTTCGTACTCGCTATCTTCTATCAGCCCCACACAAGGCCCTGAGCACCGCTTGATTTGATACTGTAAGCAAGGTCGAGAACGGTTTGCATAAGTTGAGTCTTCACATTGACGCACCTTAAAAACCTTCTGCATGGTGTTCAGGCTTTCTTTGACTGCTGTACCGCTAGGAAAAGGCCCAAACAATGTGCCTTTTTCAATTTTCGTGCCGCGACGAAATAGTAACGCCGGATGACGATGTTCTGAGAGTAGAATATAGGGGTAGGATTTATCGTCTCTAAGCAAGATATTGTAGGGAGGCCGATGTTGTTTGATCAGCGTTTGCTCTAGTAACAAAGCCTCCGTTTCACTTTTCGTCACGGTGGTTTCGATGTGATCAATTTTACTCACCAAAGCCATGGTTTTGGTGGTTAAACCAGCACCACGAAAGTAGCTAGACACTCGATTTTTGAGGTTTTTCGCTTTACCTACGTATAACAAGTCCCCTTTCTTATCATACATGCGATACACACCTGGTCGGGTCGTCAGGTGGCTAATAAAGTGTTTCGCATCAAACTCTAATGGACTCAAACAAACCTCTGGGGTGTTACCCCATACCTAATACTTTATAACGCATGGCAAGGTGCATCAGCTCCACATCACCCTCTATGTTTAACTTAGAAAAAATTCGGGTACGATAGGTACTGACGGTTTTTGGGCTAACCACAAGTTGCTCGGCAATCTCATGCGGTTTTTTACAGTCTATGATCATTTGGGCAACTTGTAGCTCTCGATCTGACAACTGTTCCAATGGAGAACCTTGACCATTCAACGAGACTTTAGACAGCGCCATTTTTTGAGCGATGTCATTTGAAATATAGTGTCCACCCTGAGCCACGGCTTGAATCGCTTCAATAAGGCAATCCGAATTCGTCCCTTTGCTAATATAGCCAGAAGCACCCGCTTCTAATAGTTTCACTGGATACAAGCTATCATCCAATGCGGTTAAGGCAATAACTTTAACCCTAGGGCAAATACGTTTAATTTCTTTAGTGGCTCCTAAGCCGCCAATACCTGGCATATGGACATCCATTAGCACAACATCTGGAGATAAGGTTTTTGACTGCTTAACGGCATCTTCACCGCTCTTAACCACATCAACCACCTGTATGCCATCAACGTCTTCCAGCACACGACGAATACCATCGACGACGATATAATGGTCGTCTACTAACAAAACTTTTATCATAATTACCTCGACCTACTTTTGCCCTGATCCACTTTTTGACCAGTCAAATTAAACTATGTAGACAACGATCATACTAAACAGAAATATCGACATAGATCCGCTTGTCGTCTTTATTCTGGCAAGATTCCCTTATAGCCCATTTCAGTAAGCTTTTCCTGACTCTTAGCTCGATAAGCTTTTCGAATCCCCGTTCCATAGGTCTTTTGTGTGTAATACAGTAATGGTGCGATGGCTTCTTCTGGTAAAGAAAGCGCTTCTGCAATCGCTTGTGTTATATCGGTAAGACTTAAGTTTTGTTGATTTTCTATCAGCACAACTTTGGGAACCACTAAGCGTTCCCCTGCAATCACTCGATCCACAATTTTTAAATAACTGGCTTCGAACAAGGGCCAAGTAACTCGCTCTTCTTCGCTTTTAAGTTTATACCAACCTACATCACTGGCCGCAAAGAAAACCGCAGGATGACGCCAATGAAAAGTTAAAGGATCTACCCGACATGAACAGGCTTCGAGGTAAGCAGCTCTTGGGTCCAACAAACCATAAGCTTTGTAGGCGGTATTAATGAGTTTCAAAAATTCGGAAATCGTCGGTGGCCAAGCGTATTCTTCTTTTGTTCGCTCAACAGCGTAGGCCAATAAAGGTTCTTGAAAGCCTTTTAGGGCAATGGCCCATTCACGTTTTGCCAGTTTAACTTCGTCGGGGTTGCTGTAAGCCGAAGCAAACTTATGGGTATAGATAGCTTTAAAACGCGCAAACAGCATGTTAACCAACACACGAGTCTTTTGCTCGGCTTCGTTGGCTTCGGCTTTTGGCTCGTCTCTGTAGTGACTATTACCAGTCTGTGTCGTGGATGTTGGTGAGGGCGTCGCTAACCTGTTCTCTAGAGGTTTTACCAAATTTTGAACTGCCTGAGGTTCCTTCATATGAAGACCGATCCGATTGTTTATATTGCCACTGACGTTTTACGTATTTAAAAAACTCGCTGTTCCAAGTTCTTACATTTTTACGTTGTTCTTTAATTCTTAATAAAAACTCTGTTTGCAAAGAAACCGCAAACTCACGGGTGATGCCCGCTTGAGTAATTTGTTCTAAAGTCGCTTCCTCAGGCAACCACTGATCCGGTTGCCGGGAACGCTCTTTTTGCTCCAAGTACAAATCAAAGTCGGTTACTCCACGACGGTCATTCACGGTCGGCAAGGCTGGCGCATAATCCTGACGAATTGACTGCCTAGCTTCTGGGGCTCTTTCCGTTACCGGCCTAACGCCTGGGGTCACAGGCGCCGTTTGTGAGCGTGACTCTCTTTGCAGTCGATCCACTTTCGCCGTGATAGGGTCTTCACCTATTTGAGTGGCAGGTGCCGACATAGGTGCTTTCACCTCTTCTTTATCTGCAGGCGAAAACTGTATTTGCAATACCTGACCCTGTCGTTGATAGCTAATAAGCTGGATTATTTGCAAGTTATCCAACAGCCTCAATAGTTGAGGTGCTTTCAAAAAGGGTAATTGTCGGCTCAGCTGATGAATATCTATTGCTAAGCTGATACCACCAACAAGATAGGCTTGCTGCTTTAAATAGCTTAGCAATACCGTCTCTTCTAAACCAATTTTAGCCGCCATTGATAATGAAATGGGCAGTGAATAATCGTTGTCTAACATAAAGCTCGCTTCATATAATTAGCGTACTAGTCTATCAAAAGCCTTTGCTATTAGCACGATAACCCGAGAGCAAATTACACCGCAATAGCGCTACTATTTTTAGTGTCATACCGCAAAACATCAACACATGGCATTTATTGACAGAGTCAAAATGGCCCCCTATGCTGGAATAGTCGACATCAGTTTTAAAGGCAATACATCACGTTTTATCTATTTCATTGTTGAGGAGAAACGAATGCATACCATTAATATTACTGGCCACCATCTTGATATCACCCCTGCGATTAAGTCACACATTGATGAAAAACTTGGCCGTGTCGCCAAACTAAGCGACCAAATCACTTCCATTAACATTACCCTTCTTAAAGACAGCAAAACCCAAAAAGCCGAAGCAATACTTCACTTACCCGGCAAAGATATTTTTGCAGCATCTTCCGAAGATAGGCTATTCCATGCGATTGACTCCATGATAGATAAACTGGCTCGACAAATAGGTAAGCACAAAACCAAAATAGCTGCTGGCCAACACAAAACCGCTCTTGCCTAGACCATTACCCAACAGCACTGCGCTATCATTTGGCGCAGTACTTTTTTGTTAAGTTTTTGAACAACCCCCAAATACTACTTGAGTTTTGCATCATTCGACCCCATATTAGCCCTATATAGGTTTTAAACTAATAGGAGTCACTCCAATGCGTTACACAGAAGCTCTTTCGACGACACATACGTCACAAACAGCGAATAAAACGTTGCGAAATACTTATGGTCTATTATCGTTAACCTTGCTATTCAGTGCTTTTACCGCTGGTTTAAGCATGGCATTTCAACTACCTCACCCAGGATTGATCATTACGCTTGTGGGCTTTTATGGTTTGTTGTTTGCAACCCACAAATTCAAAAATAGCTCTCTAGGTATTCTGTGTGTTTTTGCTTTAACAGGTTTTATGGGTCTAACTTTAGGTCCTATCCTTAGCGCTTACTTAAGCCTTTCAAACGGTGCTAGCTTGATTATGAGCGCCTTGGGTATTACTGGTTTGTCGTTTTTAGGTCTATCTGCTTACGCACTTATTTCTAAAAAGGATTTCAGCTTTCTTAACGGCTTCATAACCGTTGGTTTCTTTGTACTATTGTTTGCTGTGATCGCAGGCTTCTTTGTACAAATGCCAGCTTTGCAGATCTTTATCTCAGCGGGTTTTGCACTTTTCTCTGCGGCAATCATTTTGCTACAAACCAGTGAAATTATTCGTGGTGGTGAAACCAATTATATTGTTGCAACCGTGAACCTGTATGTATCTTTGTACAACATGTTCCTAAGCATCCTTTCTCTTTTAGGCATGGCTCGCGACGAGTAATTCCTTATTTGAATCCAAAAGGCCGCAGACTGCGGCCTTTTTGTTGTGTAAAATTTAGTTTTACACCAAACACAAGCCCATATCAGGTTATCACGCCATGCAATACGCTCTTTTAGTGACTGGAGACCCTTATCAAAGCAAGGCCTGCCACAGCGCCTTACGCTTTATAAAAAGTGCCCTTGAGCACCCTACCGCGCAGATTACAGGGGTCTTTTTCTATCAAGATGCGGTGCAGATTGGCAACTCGCTCACTCAACCACCACGAGATGAAGTCAATTTATTAGCGGCATGGCAGAGCCTTAGCGAAGAGCATGGAGTTCCACTGTATCTTTGTATTGCGGCGGCGGTTCGTCGAGGTATTTTGAGTAAAGATGAAGCAACGCGATATGAAGCCACCCAATTCAATTTAGCGCCACAATTTCAACTGGAAGGCCTAGGGACATTGGTTGAACTCATGAACAGCACAAATAAAGTTATTCAATTTAGGTAATCTATGAAAAACACCCTCATTCACTTAAGTAGTGATCCTTTTAGTAACTTGGCCTGTAAAGAAGGGCTCGACCTTGCTTTGGTGTTAGCGACCTTTGAACAAGCAGTAGACCTTTGTATTTCGGGCCCTGCTTTATCGATTTTGAGTAACAAACAAAATCCAAACTCGATCCACGGCAAGAATCTCAATAAGTTGCTAGATGGCTTAGAATTCTACGATATTGAAAACGTCTTTATTGAACGCCAGCAAGCCTTAGCTATACCACAACTTAGTTGGCAAGGAATACAAACACTTGAAACGCAACAATGGCAACAGCTGTTTGGCCAGTATCAACAGGTTTTTAGGTTTTAATTATGACGCTCCTTCAACTCAATAAATACGCCTATTCTGCTGAATTAGAAGCTCTATGGCAGCAGAGTTTGCAGCCAGGTGATGCCATTATGCTAATTGAAGAGGCTATATTGCGCCTTCAATCCCCCCCTTTTTTAGCATGGCTAGAGAGTAAAAACATTCCATTGTATTTCCTGCAGTCCGATGCGGAGGCCTACGGTTTAGAACCTGATGCAGGCACCCCAATTTCCGAAATGGAATGGGTAGACACCACCCTCGCAGCCGATAGACACATTAGCTGGTAAAATTATGACACTAGATAAAACGATTTTAGATGAAGAAGGTTATCTGCTCGATTTAGCAGATTGGTCCGCCGAATTGGCTGAGCAATTGGCGGCAGAGGAAGGTGTAGCACTCAGCGATGCACACTGGGAGATAATTCATTTATTACGAAACTTTTATGAGGAGTATGGGCTTTCTCCTGCGATGCGCCCTTTGGTAAAAGCGGTGAGTAAATCATTGGGAAGCGAAAAAGGCCGTAGTATTTATTTAATGACATTATTCCCAGGCAGCCCCCCAAAACTGGCGGCAAAAATCGCCGGATTACCCAAACCTGCTAACTGCCTGTAATAAAAAAGGAGTCTCTCGACTCCTTTTTTATACACTAATATCTTCTAGTACTTACCGTACCATTCTAGCTTATCTTGCAAGGTAACCACTTCGCCAATAATTAACAAGGCTGGAGATTTCACCTCCTGCTCATTCACCACTGAACATATATCAGCAATGGTGGAGGTAAAGACGCGCTGCTCGCTTGTGGTGCCTTTTTCTACGACGGCAACCGGCATAGCGGCAGACATACCAAATTTTAGGAGTGATTGAGTGATATCAGCTAAGCCCGTCAAGCCCATATAAATAACCAGAGTTTGCGCTGGATGGACTAGCTCATCCCAAGGCAGATCTGTAGTGCCATCTTTTAGATGCCCCGTTAAAAACCGTACGGATTGAGCATAATCCCTGTGGGTTAAAGGAATGCCCGCATAGGCAGCACAACCCGCAGCTGCCGTCACTCCAGGGACGACTTCAAAAGGCACTTGCTCTTCCACTAACTCTTCAAGTTCTTCCCCGCCACGGCCAAAAATAAATGGATCTCCGCCTTTCAGACGCACCACCATTTTGCCTTCCTGTGCCTTCTTGGCCAGCAAAACGTTAATTTCCCCCTGAGGCAAGCTATGCAGTGACTTTGCTTTGCCCACATACATTTTCTCTGCCGACTCTGGTATCAGATCAATGATGTCTTTTCCCACTAAGCGGTCATACAACACCACATCAGCACTGATTAATAAGCGGTGTGCCTTTAATGTCAGCAGCTCAGGATCACCCGGCCCTGCACCAATTAAATAAACCTTACCCGTCATAATGCATCTACTCTATAAAAAAGCCCCTTTAAAAGAGGCTTTCAAATCAATTTTTAGGCTTTGTTTAGCTGTGTTTTGCCACCCATATAAGGCACCAACACCTCAGGAATGGTAATACTGCCATCGGCGTTCTGATAGTTCTCTAAAACGGCCACTAGAGTACGCCCTACCGCCAAACCTGAACCATTCAAGGTATGTGCCAATTCAGGCCGATTCGTTTCAGGATTACGCCAGCGAGCTTGCATACGGCGCGCTTGGAAGTCTCCCATATTTGAACAAGAAGAGATTTCACGGTATTTGCCTTGACCTGGAAGCCATACTTCGATGTCGTAGGTTTTATGAGCAGAGAAGCCTAGATCTCCACCACAAAGAATCACAGTACGGTAAGGTAATTCTAGTTTTTGCAAAATGGCTTCAGCATGACCCACTAACTCTTCTAGCACAGCCTCAGAGCGATCTGGACGACACACGTGAACCAATTCAACCTTCTCGAACTGATGCTGACGAATCATACCTCGAGTATCACGTCCGTAACTGCCTGCCTCACTGCGGAAACAAGGCGTATGGGCAACAAATTTCTTGTGTAGACCTGCATCGTTTAGGATTTCGTCACGCACCAAGTTGGTAACAGGTACTTCTGCCGTGGGGATTAAATAAAGATCGTTATTACCACTTTCTTTATCCACTGGCACTTTGAAGAGGTCTTCTTCAAATTTCGGTAGCTGGCCTGTTCCTTTTAGTGAATGGGCGTTCACCAAATAAGGGACATAAACTTCTGAATAACCATGGTCATCCGCATGGGTATTGATCATAAATTGAGTCAATGCACGGTGAAGACGCGCGAGATCTGCACGCATAACGGCAAAGCGTGAACCGGTAATTTTTACGGCGGCTTCGAAGTCTAAAAGCTCCAATGCTTCACCTAGATCAACATGATCCTTCGCATCGAAATCAAATTGCTTAGGTTCACCCCAACGACGAATCTCAATGTTATCGTCTTCCGTCTTACCATCTGGTACAGAGCTATGAGGAATATTTGGGATGCCTTCAAGCAGTTCGTCCATCGCTTGCTGCACATCATTTAACTGCTGTTTAGCCGCGGCTAAATCATCCCCTAAAGTCGCTGTTTGGGCTTTTAGCTGTGCCGCTTTATCTTTTTCGCCAGCCTTCATAGCTTGGCCAATTTCTTTCGATACTGAGTTACGAGACTGCTGCAAATTCTCCGTTTCTACCTGAATGCTTTTACGACGCTCTTCTAAGGAAGAAAAAGTAGCCACATCCAGTTCGTATCCTTTTTTCTTGAGTAACTCGGCAATGGCTTCGGGGTCAGCGCGCAGCGCTTTAATGTCTAACATCTTAGCAACAGTATCCTTTAACAATATCAACGAACTTAGTGTTCGCAAAAAATCAAAAATTAACGGGTTAAAATAATCGCGCGAGCGCTATTCCAATCGCCAAAGCGGCGACCCCCAATATACAGCTCAATAATAAATAGCTTATGGCACTTAGCCAAGCCTGCATGTTAATAAGCGCGACAATTTCTAAAGAAAAAGTCGAAAAGGTAGTGAAGGCTCCTAAAAAGCCCACCATGATAAGCGGACGATAAGCTTCCAAGGAAGGTAATCTTTCATTGATCACCACAAAGGCAATACCCATCAAGGCACAACCCAACACATTAATCACTAATGTGGCGAATGGAAAAGGCAAGCTCCAAAAGCCATTGATCCAGCGCCCCATCTCATAGCGACTTAGAGCACCAAAGGCACCGCCTAGGGCAATCATCAAATACATCATTCTGCGCCCTTAAATACGTCTTGGTAACGTTTAACTGGACTGTTCGCATCTAACTCGGAGAGCCAATTAAGCTTATCGCCAATTTTTTGCTCTAAACCACGCTTCTCTGGCTGATAATATCGAGTTCCTTGCAGCGCTTCGGGAAGATATTGCTCCCCCGCCGCATACGCATGTTCTTCATTGTGCGCATAGCGATACTCATCCCCATGCCCCATGCTTTTCGCTAAAGAGGTTGGTGCATTGCGTAGGTGGATAGGTACTTCATAACTTGGCTGACTGGCTACATCAGCTTTAGCCTGACTAAATGCCATATAAACTGCATTACTTTTGGGGGCACAGGCCATATACACAGCCGCTTGAGCAATTGCTCGATTACCCTCTTTTGGCCCAACACGCTCGAAAACATCCCAAGCATTAAGACCGACTTGGAGGGCTCTTGGGTCTGCATTGCCTATGTCTTCAGAAGCGATCGCCAGTAAACGTCGAGCGATATATAAAGGATCACAACCACCATCAAGCATTCTTGCCATCCAATACAAGGCGCCATCTGGGGATGAGCCACGTACTGACTTATGAAAGGCCGAAATTTGGTCATAAAACACATCCCCATTGCGATCAAATCGACGCAAGCTGCCGCCAAGCACATCTTCAAGCTGCTCTTGGCTTACCGCAACATTTGGCTCAACTAGATCCGAGAGGATTTCTAAAAAGTTTAACCCACGACGAATATCCCCATCAGCGGCTTGAGCGAGTATGTCTAAATGCTCGCGACTAATAAGCAGGCCTTTCTGCCCCATACCTTGATTGTCGTCTTGCAAAGCGCGATTCAGCACCTTGGAGATGTCTTCTACTGCGGGAGTCTTCAGCCGATAAACTCGAGCCCGGGACAACAGTGCTGAATTGAGTTCAAACGCTGGATTTTCAGTGGTCGCTCCGATGAATAAAAAGGTGCCATCTTCGATGTAAGGCAAGAAAGCATCTTGCTGAGACTTATTAAATCGGTGTACCTCATCCACAAACAACACAGTCTGAGAGCCCTTCATCGCACGGCACTGCTGCGCTTGCTCAACCGCCGCACGAATTTCTTTTACCCCAGACATAACAGCAGAAATTTCGATAAATTGCGCCGAAAGCGCATGGCTAAGAAGTTGTGCGAAAGTGGTTTTTCCTACTCCTGGCGGACCCCATAGGATAAAAGAATGACAATGACCGGTTTCAACCATTCGTCTCAAGGGTTTACCGGGGCCAACCAAATGGGACTGACCAATGTAGTCATCCAATACGGTGGGCCTCATGCGTGACGCGAGAGGCTGGTAAGCGCCCGATGACATCTCAGCAAACAAGTCCTGCATTATTGCCCTTCTACGATAACGTCCACATTAGCGGGTAACTCTAACGAGAAGTTTTCTTTAGCCACCCCATCATGAGGCTCGACATTTTTAAACTCAATTACTGTCATCTGGCCAAGAGAGTCAACAATGCCCATGGCACTGATTACTTCCCTGCGAAAAGATAGAGTTAAGTTTTGGAACAGAGTATCCGACTCTTTTGGAGACAACCGAAACTTTTCATCCCCTAATTGGCTAATCTGGTAATGAGGCAGCACTTGCGCCGCCGGTTGCCCCAAGAGCGCCGCCGGAGAATTACCGATGGCACCCGCTAGCGGCTTCTTCGTGGCTTGCTCTAAGTCCACATCCCAGACAGTTATGCTTTCACCATCAGACAAAATTCTTTGTGGATAAGGTGAAACAGTGTCCCAAACAAATTGATTCGGTTTGGCTAACAAAAATATACCTTCACTGGCTTGCAGCTGTTTACCTGCCTCATCGTAGGTGACCTGGCGAAATTCCCCTTCGATATTTCGATTCTTTTCCAGTACGGATTCTAGAGCGGTACTAGCCGATGTTGCCGCGTAGGTAACGCTTGCCCAACCAACAACCAATACAGCGATAATGTTTTTCAACAAGGTATTCTCCAAAATTAAAACGTTTAGCGATTATTCGGGGATCAACACTTCCCTTTGGCCATTGGTTCCCATCGGCCCAACAAGGCCAGCGGCTTCCATAGCTTCTACTAGGTTAGCCGCTCGGTTATAGCCTATTTTTAAGCGACGCTGCACAGAAGAGATAGAAGCTTTACGGGTTTCAATCACTATTTTTACAGCTTCATCATACAAGGCATCTTTTTCATCATTGTCATCCCCTGTCATTAGATCTTCAGGATTCACCACCACATCATTAATGTATTCGGGCTCACCACGCTGCTTCCATTCTTCAACCACACCATGTACTTCATCATCTGAAACAAACGCCCCGTGCACACGAATTGGCGTTGGCAACCCTGCTGGTAAATAGAGCATATCCCCCATTCCCAGCAATTGATCGGCACCGCCTTGATCCAAAATCGTACGCGAGTCAATTTTCGATGACACTTGGAAAGCCATTCGAGTTGGTATATTCGCCTTTATCAAACCGGTTATCACATCCACCGAAGGTCGTTGGGTCGCCAAGATAAGATGTATACCTGCAGCGCGGGCTTTCTGAGCAATACGGGCAATCAGCTCTTCCACCTTCTTGCCCACTATCATCATCATATCGGCAAATTCATCTACCACGATCACAATATAAGGCAAAGGCTCTAAATGAGGTACGGTACGAGCCACACCGTCCTGAGAGAACATAGCGTCTTCAGGTTGCCATAAAGGGTCTTCGATTGGCGAACCGGCATCTATAGCATCCCTGACCTTTTTGTTGTAGCCAGCAATATTTCGCACCCCTAGCTTAGACATCAGCTTATAGCGACGCTCCATTTCATCCACGGACCAGCGCAAACCATTTGCAGCATCTTTCATATCAGTAATGACAGGCGTTAATAGGTGCGGAATTCCCTCATAAATGGAAAGCTCTAGCATTTTCGGGTCTACCATGATCATGCGCACTTCATCTGGGGTTGATTTAAGCAACATACTTAAGATCATGGCATTAACCCCAACCGACTTACCTGAACCTGTGGTACCCGCTACCAACACATGGGGCATTTTTGCTAAATCCACCACAACAGGCTCGCCAGAAATGTCATGACCTAGGGACAAAGTTAAGGGAGAGGACACCTTATCGTACATTTCGCAGTTAATGACCTCAGCAAAATACACCGTATCACGCACTTGATTTGGTATCTCGATACCAATTGTCGATTTGCCTGCGATCACCTCGACCACTCGCACACTCAATACACTCAGTGAACGGGCTAAATCTTTTGCCAAATTGGTGATTCTTGAAACCTTAACACCCGCCGCAGGTTGAATTTCAAAACGCGTAATCACGGGGCCGGGGTTTACTTCAACGACTTCGGCTTTTACTCCGAACTCGCGTAGTCGCTGCTCCAACAAATCAGACAAACTTAATAGCTCATCTTCGGTGTAGCCACCCTTTTTAGGTTTAGGGGTCGTCAATACGGAGCGATCTGGTAAGGAATACGTTTTGGCCTTATGATCTTCACTAGAATTGTCTGGACTATTATTCAGGCTATCTAATTGTTTAGCCTCAGAAAGAGTTCGCACTGTTGGTTTGTGGGCTGGAATCTCAGCAGTTTTTGGAGAGGTATGAGAGCTTTGTGTTTCTTCGGTTTTGCCAAACAACAATGCATCGGCTTGATCTTCGCTGACTGTGGCAAAGGCCTCATCCTCAGCAGGCAATTCTTCTTTCTTCAGCTCACGCGCTTGGGATACTGGTTTAGTGGACTCCCATTCCTCCTCTATGTATAAGGTATCGGCAATACTGACATCCTGCTCATCGAACAAGATGTCATCTAAACCATTAAACTCAGGCTCGTTATATTCTCTTTGCTCAGCTGAGTCTTGGCCTACTTTCTCCTTACGAGAAAACAGCGAACGCCATTTTGACACTGCCTTACCACTCTCTAACTCCGATTCGACTGGCTCCTCAATCTCTGCCTCATTCTTGATAGCAAGTGATAAATCCTGAGCTTCAGCCAATTTAGTTTGTTCATTATCGATTGCTTCAGCCTTAGCTTTATTGCCAGTAAGGCCTGCTAATAGCGCACGGCGTTTTTTACGAACGATGGCGGGCTCTTCGTCTTCCGCATTCAAATCGTCTTGATAGGATTCGCCTTGCTCATTTTGCTTATCACGTTTTTCAGCTTTAGAGGCTTGATAACGCTTTTTTAGCTTCGCTACGAATCGATAAGCTTTTTCCCCCACCGAGTCCATCAAAGCCAGCCAGTGTAATTGTGAGAGCAACGTAAATGACAATATCACCAACGCCAAACTCACCAATGTTGCGCCGTCATAGCCAATAAAATGAAATAAAATAACACCCAAGCCACGACCTAAAATGCCACCTGTACCGTATTGTAAATTAGGATCACCAACCGTGTGTAAAAAACACAGCACGGAACCAAAAGACAAATAGAGAAGAATACCTAAAGTACACAACAGAGCATTATTGATGGGTAATAATTGATGCGGGTTACGCCATAGAATAATGGCTACCCAAAGAAATAAAGGAGGAAGGGAGTAAAATAGGCTGCCAAAAAATCCTGAGGCGAGATCCGCTAAAATGGCACCGATGGGCCCCATTGAGTTCTGTATCACACCACCATTGCCAGAATAGAACCAACCGGCATCCTGTGGATGATAACTGTAGGTTGCCAACCCCAAAAAAAACAGCACCAATAGTGCAGCAATAAAAGCCGCCTGCTTGGCAAACATATCCCTAATTGGTGATCTTACCGACTCATTTGTACTTCTCGCCAAAATCGCATTCCCATTTATGTTAATTGCTACACACATTAAAGCTGTGAATTTATTGCCTAGCTTAACATAAAAAAAGCCAGCCCAAAGGGCTGGCTTTCGCTTTTACTCTAAGAAAGGGAAATCTTAGAAAGAAGCTTCAGCACCAACTACAGAGTAATCTGCAGTTGCTTTGTCTTCATAATCTACGTATGTAGCGAAGTAACGGATATCACCTACAGTGTAGTTAACAGTCGCTTCAACTAGGCCATCGTCTTTACGATCAACACCAGCAGAGTCTTCACCATCAAGAGTATAGTACTGAACTGCAGCAGAAAGTTCTTCCGTTAAAGCAAGATCTAGACCCAAACCGTAGTTGCTTGCATCTTTATCAGTAGTAGCCGTATCAACAAAAGAACCTGTTTGATAGAAAGCTGTGATAGTTGCAATGCCTGCAGGAATGCTTGCACCTAAAGTAAGGATATGCTCATCTGAACTTGCGCCACCAGACACACCCAACGTAACACCAGAAACATCAGTTGCGTAGTTAAACGCTATAGCGCCTTTGTTTTCACCTTCTGCAACTTCAAGAGCAACGGTTAGTTCATCGCTTACTGCGTAACGGATACCAAGACCAGTACCTAGATCTTCTTTAGCATCATCTAGATCTTCTTCAACGCCAGCACTGAATGCAGCATCATCACCCATAGAGCCATCGAAGTCACCGAACTGTACAGCACCTTGCTTAACATAGATTTCATCAAGGTCGAAACCACCGTCAGAACCAGTAGAGTCACCTTCCATATCTAGGTCAAAATATACAAGACCAGTATCACCGATGATGTTTACTTCACCTTCAGATCCTGCAGAATCAGCACCCTTATCAACAGACTTGTAGCTAAGACCAGCAGTACCTTTGAAAACTGGCTCTGCAGCAATAGTTGTAGTAGAAACAGCAGCTGCAACAGCAGTTACCGCAAACACAGAAGCAAGTTTAATCGCTTTCATTCAAGATTCCCCTTTAATTATATTATGTGGTCTTTATAGACCTATTAGTAAGTTTCTTCTTTGAACAAGAAACGTTGGTAAATCAACAATTTCAAGTATTCTAAAACCTATCAATTTCACTTTTATGACAAATTACACAATAGTGAAATTTAAAGTCGTTCCTAACACTGCAAATCGTTTGGTATTTGAATCACCGTTTCGGAATACCTCGATTAAAACCAAGTTTTCCATAGTGGGTCAAGCCATCCTTGCACTTTTTTTTCATTTTTTTGCATTTATCTCGTTTTTTTGAGTAAAAAACACCCAATGAGCCTAAAAAAACCTTTTCTTTTGAATAATGCATGCACATTAGAGCAAGATATCAACAATAATTGTGCATCTAAATCACAAGAGAAACGATTTTTTTTGCTTAATTCATCTATCGACGAAAAAGACTATAACTTTAAGTTTTTTTTCTCAATTCCCTTACAGAAAGCTTTTGTTAAGATAAATATCTTCTGTAAAGCAATGGTTTACAAATTTATGTCACCTATATCCCTTGAACCTGAACTAGTTTTGTTGTCAGAAAGTCCATTTGATACGCCAGATGCTAATCGTGCTTTAGAAGACCCTGAAGGCTTATGTGCCATCGGTGGTGATTTAAGCTCTGAGCGCCTAATTCATCTATACCAACATGGCTTTTTCCCTTGGTATAGTGACCCCGACCCTATACTTTGGTGGCATCCAGCCCAACGCTGCACCCTTATACCAGGTGATTTTCACACATCAAGGTCTCTTAATAAGGCACTTAAAAAACAAGCTTGGTTAGTCACCTGCAACCAGGCTTTTGAGCAGGTTATATGCCATTGCGCTCAACTACGAGAACAAAAAGAAGGCACTTGGATCAGCAGTGACATACAAAACGCTTACACAAAACTACACAGCTTAGGCTATGCCCATTCCATTGAAGTTTGGCTCGATCAACAACTTGTTGGCGGCTTTTATGGCGTCGCCATGGGAGACGTTTTTTTTGGTGAATCCATGTTTTCATTAGTTCCTAATGCTTCAAAAATCGCCCTCAAAACGCTTTGTGAATTGGCCAACCAGAGCAACATTAAATTAATTGATTGCCAAGTGGAGTCTGAGCATATGCTGTCGCTTGGTGCAAAACTCATGCCTAGAACGAAATTTATTGGCGAACTTGCTGCACACATCCCTACATCAAACAAAAATACAAGACTGGCAGATATAGCTAAGAAAAATGACGATCTGATGATTTTAGTATCGAATTAACCTCAAAACAGCCAACTAAGTTTGCCTTACGGTGGTTTTTTAGGCAGAATATGCACGATCAAAATTAAGGCGTCGCTCGTTAGCGTTTTCGACTAAACATTTACAGCGCTCAATTGATACGTTATTCGTTGCCATCAGGCTCTAGGGAAGGTACAAACAAGTCCACTGGCTTCAGCGTGTGGATAAACATTCCCTAACTTCGAATACCCATTAGGCTGACGCCTACTAACTATTAGTTAAACACCATAGGACACATATTGTGGCAAAAGAAGAAGGCTTAGAAATGGAGGGCACTATCATTGATACGTTGCCTAACACCATGTTCCGTGTCGAATTAGAAAACGGACACGTTGTTATCGCACACATCTCTGGTAAGATGCGCAAGAACTACATTCGTATTTTGACGGGTGATAAGGTAAAAGTGGAATTAACACCGTACGATCTTTCTAAAGGCCGTATCGTTTACCGCGCACGTTAATCATCGTTTATCACAAACGATGAGACATAAAAAAACCGGACTCCTGTCCGGTTTTTTTATGTCTTGTGAGCTAAGTTAGTGCAGAACAGCTTCTTTTTCGACACTAAAAGAGAGCACGTCTTGCTTTTCATCTAAGGCCACTACCACTTGCCCACCTTCAGTCAGGTCTCCAAATAGTATTTGCTCCGCCAAAGGCTTCTTCAAATGCTCTTGGATCACCCGAGCCATTGGTCGAGCCCCCATTTGCCTATCATAACCCTTGTTAGCCAACCAGCCTCGCGCGGTATCAGTAACCGTCAGCAGTACCCCCTTAGAGTCCAACTGAACTTGCAATTCCACCAAGAACTTATCCACCACATTGAAGATAATACGTTCATCCAATTGATTAAATTGAATGACGGCATCAAGGCGATTCCTAAACTCGGGTGTAAAAGTACGATTAATAACTTCCATACCATCACTCGAGTTATCTTGGCTAGAAAAGCCGATCGAGCGTTTAGCTAGCTCTTCTGCTCCGGCGTTTGACGTCATCACTAAGATCACATTACGGAAATCCGCCTTGCGGCCATTGTTATCTGTTAATGTGCCGTGATCCATCACTTGCAAGAGCAAATTAAAGACTTCAGGGTGCGCTTTCTCTATTTCATCGAGCAAGACCACACTATGAGGGTTCTTCGTCACGGCTTCTGTTAACAATCCGCCCTGGTCGAAGCCAACATAGCCCGGCGGCGCACCAATCAATCGAGACACAGCATGGCGCTCCATATACTCCGACATATCAAAGCGTATAAGTTCTAAGCCAAGCTGATGAGCAAGCTGCTTGGTGACCTCGGTTTTACCAACACCTGTAGGCCCAGCCATCAAGAATGAGCCAATAGGTTTCTGCTCTGCTTTAAGCCCTGCACGAGAGAGTTTAATGGCCGCCGATAGAGACTCAATGGCACCATCTTGACCAAACACCACCATTTTAAGGTTGCGCTCTAAGTTAGACAGTACTTGTCTATCATCTGAATTCACCGCTCTCACAGGGACTCGGGCAATTTTCGAGACAATGTCTTCGATATCTGCCACGCTAATTACCTGCTTACGCTTTTCTTCAGGCTGTAAACGCTGATAGGCACCCGCTTCATCAATGACGTCAATCGCCTTATCTGGCATATGACGATCCGTCACATAGCGCTGCGCAAGTTCTGCAGCCGCCAACAGGGCAGGCTCTTCATACTTAAGCTGATGATGCTCTTCAAAAGAGCTAATGATGCCTTTCAAGATTTGGTAAGTGTCATCAACACTCGGCTCATTCACATCAATCTTCTGGAAGCGACGTGCTAGCGCATGATCTTTTTCAAACACTCCGCGAAATTCTTGGAAAGTTGTTGAGCCTATGCAGCGCAAACCACCTGAACTCAATACGGGTTTTAGAAGGTTTGAGGCATCCATTACCCCACCAGAGGCGGCGCCCGCACCAATAATGGTGTGAATTTCATCAATAAACAAAATAGCATTGGGGAGTTTTTTCAACTCACCCAATAGCTGCTTAAGACGTTTTTCAAAATCTCCTCGGTATTTGGTTCCTGCAAGTAAGGCTCCCAAATCTAGAGAGTAAACAACGCCATCCGCAATAACTTCAGGTACTTGACCATCCACTATGCGCTTAGCTAAACCTTCTGCGATAGCGGTTTTACCCACCCCAGACTCACCCACTAAGAGAGGGTTGTTTTTGCGGCGACGAGAAAGAGTTTGAATCACCCGTTCCACTTCGTATTCACGGCCAATCAACTTATCGATTTTGCCAGCTTTGGCTTCTTCATTTAAGTTAGTGGCGAACTTTTGCAATGGCGCGGTTGTAGTATCTTCCGCTTCCGAATCTTCTTCACTGTACGTATCGCCCTGAGTGCCGTCACCCAATTTTGAAATACCGTGAGCTACATAGTTGACCACATCGATACGGGCAACATCATGGCGCTTCAATAGATAAACCGCCTGACTCTCTTGCTCACTAAAAATAGCCACCAGCACATTAGCACCCGTGACCTCTCGCTTACCAGATGACTGAACGTGAAACACAGCACGCTGCAGAACTCGTTGGAAGCCCAAAGTTGGCTGCACTTCTCGCTCTTCATCGTCTTCAGGGATAAGTGGGGTGGTACTATCTACGAACTCTTCAAGCTCTTTAGATAGAACATCTAAACTAACACCGCAAGCCGTCATCACACCACTGGCGGCTTTATTGTCTATAAGAGCCAGTAACAAATGCTCTACTGTCATGAATTCATGGCGCTTATCACGCGCCGCTTTAAAGGCCGTATTCAGGGTTTGCTCTAGTTCTTTATCTAACATTGCTATTCCCTCACTCTGAAATCAGTCGACTTTTTGTAGGTCACACATTAAGGGGTGCTCATTTTGTTCTACAAACTGTTGTACCATTGCCACTTTAGTTTCTGCAATATCAAAAGGGTAGACACCACACACACCTTTACCCCTCTGATGAACTTCTAACATTACCTGATTGGCTTTCTCTCCATCCATTGAGAAAAAACGCTGAAGCACAAATACGACAAAATCCATTGGCGTATAATCATCATTAAATAACACCACCTGGTACATGGAAGGCGGCTTTAACTCTGTCTCTTCCGGTGCCAGCAAAACATCATGACGGCCATGCTGCTCGTCATCTGCACCCAATCTAATTTTGTTACTCTTGGTCATTAATTACTCTCTACCAATAAATAGTTACGCTACATTAAATCAAACATATAACGCCCTACTTTTCTAGTAAAGACTGACGTCAGATGAGTTTGATTTTACAAATTCACAATCCGCTTCTACGCTCAATAGTAGAAAAACTGAATGCGCAAGCTATGCTTAAAGCACCATTTTAGCATTGAATGCTGTGAAACAATTCACACCTAATTTGCAATTTTTAACATTTATTTTTCGACGACTAGATTATAACTGTGAAGTACCAACCCTTTTAACTAAGCTTTCATTCAAAGGGCCTATATAGGCTAGAGTAACTAAGGAGTAACTCATGCATCGCGGATCAGTCAAATGGTTCAATAACGCCAAAGGTTATGGTTTTATCATTAGTGACGAATTTACAGAGGACCTTTTTATTCATTACTCAGCTATAAATGTCGAAGGGTATAAAACCTTAAAAGCGGGACAAGACGTTAGTTTCCAAGTTGAACCTGGTAACCGCGGACTCCATGCCATAGACATCACCCCTCTCGACTCTTCTAAAGACCCAACCGATCAAGAAACACAACAAGCTCAAGCATAAGACAGCACTTTTGCCCATAAGTTGTTATGATGGTTAGGAATAAAAAACTATTATTCTTAACCATTTATTTCTTGTGTCTAGTGATTAAATTAAGCTTATGTCATCCCACTTAATTCTCTTTAACAAACCTTTTCGCGTGATGAGCCAATTCTCACCTGAAGGGGATAAAACCACCCTTGCTCAATTCATCGACGTCGCTGACTTTTATCCTGCAGGGCGATTAGATTTTGATTCCGAAGGCTTACTTCTGCTGACCAATCACGGTCCGTTACAACACATCATTGCCTCGCCCGATTTCAAGATGGCTAAAACCTATTGGGTGCAAGTAGAGGGTGAAATCACCCAAGAGGCGATTGAACAACTGCAAGCAGGCGTAACGTTAAAAGATGGTTTAACCAAACCTGCCATCGCAGAATGTATCGAAGAGCCCGACTTTGACCCAAGAGTCCCACCAGTGAGGTACCGCGAAAGCATTCCCACTAGCTGGATCTCATTACAAATAAAAGAAGGTAAGAACCGTCAAGTGAGACGCATGACGGCGGCGGTTGGGTTTCCCACCTTACGTCTCATCCGTTACGCTATAGGCCCTTTCACACTAGACAATATCCCGATTGGCCAATGGCAATATACTGACCTTTCGCCAATACTTGCCAAAGAGGTTGAACAGTTTGAGCAACGAAGAAGTAAGACAGCCTCACCTAACCGTGGCGGCCATCATCAAAAAGGACGACAAGTACCTCATGGTAAAAGAGTGGCAGGACGGTCAACTGGTACTAAACCAGCCCGCCGGACACATAGAAAACCATGAGAGTGCAATGGAAGCTGTGATTCGTGAAACACTAGAAGAGTCTGGCTGGCGAGTGAAGCCTACTGGCCTGCTGGGCCTTTATAGTTTTACACCGCACCCCGATGCGGACACTTACCACAGGCTTTGTTTTGTTTGTGAAGCGGTCGCTTGTGAAACTAACGAATTAGACAAAGACATCGTTTCCAGCCATTGGCTCAGCCATGCAGAGATCAAGACACACGCGCTTCGCAGCCCCTTGGTCATGACCTGCATTGAAGATTACCAAAACAACCCCATTATACCCCTATGCTTTATGTCGGATCAGTTTTTAACGCCTGATTCAGCACCAATATAATGATACCATTAGCCCACTTACATTCATTCGAGGCCAAGCCTCAACGTTAAACGAGTAATTCACAGGTCATGAAAGCGAACCAAGCGACACCCAGCGTAAACAGCACCAAAAAAGTCATTGTCGGAATGTCCGGCGGTGTCGACTCTTCCGTATCTGCGCTTATTTTGATGCAGCAGGGTTATCAAGTCGAAGGTCTTTTCATGAAGAACTGGGATGAAGACGACGGCACTGAATATTGCACAGCAAAAGATGACTTAGCCGATGCTCAAGCCGTCAGTAACACACTGGGAATAAAGCTCCATACAGCCAACTTTGCAGCTGAATATTGGGACAATGTTTTCGAACACTTTTTAGAAGAATATAAAGCTGGCCGCACTCCCAACCCAGACATTTTGTGTAACAAAGAAATCAAATTTAAAGCCTTCTTGGAATACGCCCTAGCTCTTGGCGCAGACTACATAGCGACTGGCCATTACGTGCGCCGTGGCGAAAAAGATGGAGAGCCTCTGCTACTAAAAGGTCTTGATGGCAACAAGGACCAAAGCTACTTCTTGTACGCTGTGGGCAAAGATGAAATTGCTAAAACACTCTTCCCTGTGGGAGAACTTGAAAAGCCAGAAGTAAGACGTTTAGCGGAAGAATTTCAACTCATTACCCACAACAAAAAAGACAGCACAGGCATTTGTTTTATTGGCGAGCGTCGCTTTAAAGACTTCCTTGAACAATACCTCCCAGCCCAGCCTGGCAATATTGAAACCCTAGAGGGGGATAAAATTGGTCGCCACCACGGTCTCATGTATCACACTATAGGTCAGCGCCAAGGACTTGGTATTGGCGGTTTAGCAAATTATTCAGATGATCCATGGTATGTAGTTGAAAAAGACTTAGAGCGCAATGTATTAGTCGTTACCCAAGGTGGCCAGCATGAATCGTTATTCAAGAGCCATTTAATGGCCGACAATTTTGACTGGGTGGCACGCCACAAGCCAGAACTGCCACTGACCTGCAAAGCAAAATGCCGCTACCGTCAGCCGGATCAAGACTGCACGCTTTATGAAACCGAAGACGGGCGCATTGAAGTGGCCTTTACAGAACCACAACGAGCGATTACACCGGGACAGTCTGTGGTTTTTTACCTAGATGACGTGTGCCTTGGTGGCGGTATCATCAACCAAGCATTCAATAAATAATTGAGACAGCAGGCAGTAGATTCGTGAACAGTCAAGAAAAGCAGCAAAGCATTGCATTAAGCGCGATTTTTCAAGCCGCTGAATTAGTCGCCACGCTCGCCAAAACAGGTACGGTGGATAAAGATGCGCTTCGCCCTATGGTGGAAAGTATCTTAGTACTCAACCCGCAGACAACCGAAGACATCTACGGTGGTTCTTGGGATCATCAGACCAATCTAGCTCTGGGCCGTCGCATTGCCAAGCAAGCGTTAGGCAAAGACCGAAACAGCGTCAATCCAGACACGTTAAGATACGCGTTAAGCCTAGTACACCTTGAAGGTAAGCTGTCAAAAGATACCAACATGCTGTCGACAATAGGTCAGAAAATCTCCCAAATTGAACAGAAAAAAGGCCATTACGATGACGATGTTTTGCATGAAAATATGCTGGCGTCGATCTCCGGAATGTACCAAGACACTTTAAGTAAGCTGGCCTTTCGTATTCAAGTGCAGGGAGACAGCCGTTTCTTACAACAGGCGCCCATTGCCAATCAAGTGCGCAGTATTTTAATGGCGGGTATTCGCGCCGCTATGCTTTGGCGACAACTGGGCGGTAAGCGCTGGCATTTAATCTTCAAACGTAAGGCACTGTTAAATGCATTAGCAGCGCGTCATTAAAAGCACATCAAAAAGGCCGATAATTATTCGGTCTTTTTTTGCTTAGCAATAGGTTTAAATTATCGAAAAAAACCTGATCACAAGACTCTTAAAGAAACGCTAATCGTTAAAATCACTGATATCAATTTTGAGTATATCTTGAGCCAATGTATTTTAAGTTTTTTTTTCGGTAGTATGTCGAACAAATTTTTAATCTGCTCAGTCAGCTTAATTAAGGGAATGGCGGCCAAAAGTCACCTTCGAACCAATGGGCGATAGAGCCTGAAATGTTAGGGGAATTACATGTCGAAACAAACCATCTATTACACTTTGACCGATGAAGCACCTGCGTTAGCAACCTCATCTTTGCTTCCTATCTTTGGCGCTTTTGCGAAAGAAGCCGATATAGAACTAAAACTTACCGATATCTCTCTAGCTGGTCGTATCATTGCAGCATTCTCTGATCGCCTACCAAGCGAGCAACAAGTCGTAGATGGCTTGAAGTTCCTTGGCGACATCACTGCCGACCCAAAAGCCAACATTGTTAAACTACCTAACATCAGTGCTTCTTTGCCACAGCTAAACGCTGCGATTAAAGAACTACAAGAGCAAGGCTATGACATCCCTGCTTACCCAGAAACTGCCACAACGGACGAAGAGAAAGAAGTACAGTCTCGTTACTCTAAACTTCTAGGTAGTGCGGTAAACCCTGTACTACGTCAAGGTAACTCTGACCGTCGTGCACCAGCAGCCGTTAAAGGTTTTGCTCGTAAAAACCCACACTCAATGGGTGCTTGGAAAAAGACGTCTACTAGCCATGCAGACTACATGCGCGGCGGGGACTTCTTCTCTTCTGAACAGTCCGTTACCATGGACAAAGATCAAACGGTTCGTATTGAATTCGTTGCTAAAGACGGTTCGGTAGAGTTGAAAAAATCTTTGCCATTGATCGCTGGTGAAGTACTGGACAGCATGAACATGAGCTGCAAACAGCTACGTGCTTTCTTCGAAGAAACACTACAAGACGCTAAAGAAAACAACATCATGTGGTCTCTACACGTGAAAGCGACCATGATGAAGGTGTCTCACCCTATCGTTTTCGGTCACGCGGTAACGGTTTTCTTCAAAGACGTTTGGGAAAAATACGGCGAGTTGTTTGACGAAATCGGTGTTAACCCAAACAACGGCCTAGGCAGCGTTTACGACAAAATTAAATCCCTTCCTGAAGCAAAACAAGAAGAGATCAAACAAGCTATCGAAGCCTGTTACGAAACACGTCCTGAGCTTGCGATGGTTGATTCCGACAAAGGCATCACTAATCTACACGTACCAAGTGACGTAATCGTTGATGCCTCTATGCCAGCAATGATCCGTAACTCTGGTCAAATGTGGGGCCGTGACGGCAAGTCTAAAGACACGAAAGCGGTTATGCCAGAAAGTACTTACGCGCGCATTTACCAAGAAACCATCAACTTCTGTAAAACTAATGGTGCGTTCGACCCAGTCACTATGGGTACGGTACCAAACGTTGGTTTGATGGCTCAAAAAGCACAGGAATACGGTTCTCACGACAAAACTTTCGAAATGAAAGCAGACGGTGTGATGCGCATTCTTGATGAAAACGGCCAAGTATTGATGCAACACGAAGTTGAAAAAGGCGACATCTGGCGTGCTTGTCAAACTAAAGATGCACCGATTCGCGACTGGGTAAAACTGGGCGTAACCCGTGCCCGTCAATCTGATACACCAGCTGTATTCTGGCTAGAAGAAGATCGCGCTCACGATATCCAACTTCGTAAAAAGGTTGAGACTTACCTACAAGACCATGACACAACAGGTCTAGACATTCGCATCATGCCTTACAACGAAGCAATTCGTTTCTCTATGGAACGCATCATGCGCGGTCAAGACACTATCTCTGTAACAGGTAACGTACTACGTGACTACCTAACAGACTTGTTCCCAATCATGGAACTTGGCACATCTGCAAAAATGCTGTCTATCGTACCTATGCTATTAGGCGGTGGTATGTACGAAACAGGTGCGGGTGGTTCGGCTCCGAAACACGTTCAGCAGCTGATGGAAGAAAACCACCTACGTTGGGATTCTCTTGGTGAGTTCCTTGCGGTAGCGGTATCTTTTGAAGAGCTAGGCATTAAGAACGACAACCCAAAAGCCATTGCTCTAGCGAAAGCCCTAGATAAAGCAACCGGTCGTTTGTTGGATACTAACAAGTCTCCTTCTCGTAAAGCTGGCGAACTGGACAACCGTGGCAGCCACTTCTACCTAGCAATGTACTGGGCACAAGAACTTGCTTCGCAAACTGACGATGCTGAATTGGCGGCTAAGTTTGCCCCGCTAGCGAAGCAGTTAACAGAGCAAGAAGAAAAAATTGTCGCAGAACTTGCTGCCGTTCAAGGCTCACCAGCCGGTCTTGAAGGCTACTACCATGTTGACCTAAACGAAGTTGAAAAAGTGATGCGACCAAGCGCGACATTCAACCAAGTATTAGCGTCTCTATAAGCTTTTCGCAAGCTTCTATAGCAACAATCAAAGCCCAGATTTTCATCTGGGCTTTTTTGTGCTCTAACCTTCCCTGTTGCCCTGTATTCCCTAAGCGCTTTTGCCTATAATAGCGACTTCCTGAAATCCTTCTTCGAGGCCCAATCTCAATGGAATTAACTAGCTTAAACGCAATTTCCCCTATCGACGGTCGTTACGGATCGAAAACCAATGTATTACGTCGCTCTGTCAGCGAGTACGGTTTACTACGTATGCGAGTCATAGTCGAAATTCGTTGGTTGCAAGCCCTTGCGAATCACCCGCAAATTATTGAAGTACCTGCCCTAAGCCCTGCAGCAAACAGCTTTTTAGATGCACTTGCTGAAAACTTTAGCGAAGCAGATGCTCAAGCGATCAAAGATATTGAGAGAACAACCAACCACGACGTAAAAGCTGTTGAGTATTTCATTAAGAACAAGATGGCCGATAACGCTGAATTAGCGGCGGTGTCTGAGTTTGTACACTTTGCTTGTACCTCTGAAGATATTAACAACCTATCCCATGCCTTGATGTTGCGTGAAGCCCTAGCGGATGGCATCACCCCTGAGCTAAAAAATGTCATTAGTGCCATTGAAGATTTAGCCATTGAGCATGCTGAGCAACCTATGCTGTCTCGTACCCACGGACAAACCGCCTCCCCTTCTACCGTTGGTAAAGAAATGGCCAATGTGGCAGCGCGCTTAAGCCGTCAGCTAAAACAAATCGAAAGTGTCGAATTCCTAGGTAAGATTAACGGTGCAGTAGGTAACTACAACGCCCACCTTTCTGCTTACCCGGATGTAGACTGGCAAGCCCACGCAGAACAATTTGTTACCTCATTGGGCCTAACTTGGAACCCTTACACCACGCAAATTGAGCCACACGATTACATTGCTGAGCTGTACGATGCCATTGCTCGTTTCAACACTATCCTAATCGACTTCGACCGTGACGTTTGGGGCTACATCTCAATGGGCTTCTTCAAGCAGAAAACCATTGCGGGCGAAATCGGCTCCTCTACTATGCCTCATAAAGTTAACCCGATCGATTTTGAAAACTCAGAAGGTAACTTAGGCATCGCCAATGCCATCCTGGGTCACCTAAGCGCTAAGTTGCCTATCTCTCGCTGGCAGCGTGACCTAACAGACTCTACGGTATTGCGTAACCTAGGTGTTGGTCTTGCTCACAGCCTTATTGCTTACCAAGCGACCTTAAAAGGCATTAGCAAGTTGGAAATCAATGCCCCTCGCCTAAATGCAGACCTAGACGCTGCTTGGGAAGTCTTGGCAGAGCCAATTCAAACCGTAATGCGTCGTTACGGCATCGAGTCTCCATATGAGAAGCTAAAAGAGCTGACTCGTGGACGCACGATCGATCAAGCGACCATTGAAGCCTTTGTAGAGACACTAGAACTACCAGAGCAAGCGAAAGCGGAGTTAAAAGCGTTAACACCTGGTAACTACATAGGTAATGCAGTCGCACAAGCGAAAGCCATTCGCGGTTAAGTTATCAATTTTAGCCTCTAGAAAAGAGCCGATTTATCGGCTCTTTTTCATTCTCTCTAGCCTTTTTTCTCGGTATCAACACATGATGGATTTAGACACGCCTTTAAGCTTACTTGGTGGCATGACAGCAAAAACCTTTTTAGAGGAATACTGGCAGCAAAAGCCACTATTGATCCGTGCAGGTCTGCAAAACTTTGAACTTCCGCTAGACGCTAACGAGCTAGCAGGCATGGCGATGGAAGAAGAGGTCGAGTCCCGAATTGTTATTGAGAAAGGAGTCAAGCCTTGGCAGTTACTGCAAGGCCCATTTGATGAAGCCACTTTTAGTTCCTTGCCTGAACAGGAATGGACACTATTAGTTCAAGCGGTTGATCACTGGATTCCTGAAATTCAAACATTGAAAGAACAGTTCCAGTTTTTACCAAGCTGGCGTCTCGACGATGTGATGGCAAGTTACGCGACAAAGGGTGGCAGTGTTGGCCCACACTATGATCAATACGATGTATTCCTAGTGCAAGTAAGCGGTGCTCGTCGCTGGCAGGTACTAGCCCCAGAGCAATATCAGGACAGCGCCATTCAAGGCATCGATTTGCACATCCTCGATAACTTCAACATTGATACAAGTATGGACTGGGCGCTAGAGGCTGGTGACATCCTCTACTTACCGCCAAACTTTGCTCACAATGGCCGTGCCCTAGATGACGACTGCATGACCTACTCCATTGGTTTTCGCGCACCCAGCATGCAGGATGCCTTAACAGGTTTGCGTGATAAAATTTGTGAAGAAGTTAATCCTAAACATAGGTTCAGTGCCCCAGAAACCTTTAACCGTGAACACTCTGCTCAAATACATGACGACGACATTCAATATTTATCAGATCAGCTGAGCCAATTAATTGCTCAGCCTGAGCGTCTTGCCCAATGGCTAGGCACCACCATGAGCGAGGTCAAATACCCTGAATACATGGCGGCTTTGAATCAGCAAGAAGTGGATCAGACTTTTGAGCAAGCGGCCCAGGGGCAAACCTTTATCCGCCCTGGGGATGCCCGAGTTTGTTACTATAATAACCCTAGAACCCATAAGCTTGCGGTCTTCTGTAATGGTCAGCAGATCGACATTCACTCTGATCTAACCGCCTTTGTGCAAGCGGTTTGCGAACAAACTGAGTTCGATTTTTCTGGGTTGGATTTCAAGCTGAATAACGATCTTGAGCCCCTAGTGCGCTTCTTGATTTCGCAACAGGGATTAATTGAACTTGTTGCTAACCCAGACGATACAGAAGATTAGAGGAAGCCCATTGAAAGCCTTAACCTCCGATTGGAACAGCAGCCAAGCACAGATCACCTTTGTTCGCACTCAGGTGTTTATTGTCGAACAAGGAATTGACCCAGCAGATGAGTGGGACGATGAAGATCAGCAGGCTGTGCATTTTGTATGTTTTGGCACGACTGCGGTGCCCATTGGTACTTGCCGCTTAACGGAGCAAGGGCAAATTGGTCGCTTGGCCGTCCTAGAAAATTACCGTCACCAAGGCTTTGGCAAAATGCTGATCAATAAGGCAGTTTCGGTCGCCCGAGAAATGGGCATTTCCCAAGTGTATTTAAATGCACAGGTAGATGCGCAAGTTTTCTATGAAAAGATTGGCTTTAAAGGCGATGGTAAGATCTTTTTAGAAGCGGGTAAAATGCACACTCGAATGATGAGAGACATTTAATAGACGTTTGTCGGATACAAAAAAGCGAGGCTTTAGCAAGCCTCGCTTTTTTATTGCCAGTCGTTTAATTAAACAACTGCAATCAGCTCAACATCAAACTGTAGAACAGAAAAAGGTTGAATCATCGCGCCAGCGCCTTGTGCACCGTAAGCCAATTCCGCAGGAATAGTAAGACGGTATTTCGCGCCTTCTTTCATAAGCTGCAAACCTTCCGTCCAACCAGCAATAACGCCAGTTAGTGGGAATTCGATCGGCTCACCGCGAGCAATTGAGCTATCGAATACCTGACCGTCGATTAAACGACCTTCGTAATGAACACGAACAGTAGACTCTAGAGCAGGTGTTGCACCCGTACCTTCTTCAAGTACTTCAAATTGCAAACCGCTTTCCGTTACCTGCACGCCTTCTTTTGCTTTGTTTTCAGCAAGGAAAGCTTCGCCAGCTTGTACGTTGCCTTCAGAAGCAGCGCGCGTTTTTTCTTCCATTTTTGCTTGAAGCTCAGCAAAAGCAGCCTCTAGTTCAGCACCAGGAACACGCATTTCAGCTTGGTTCAAAGCATCTTCAATCGCAGCGAAAAGGTGCGTTAAAGACAGTTCGCCAAGATCGCTACCGCGAAGTTGATCACCAATTTGACGGCCGATGCCGTATGCGATTTTAGCTTCATTCGAGTCGAACGACAGTTCTGACATGTTTAAACTCTCTTATTCGTAAATGTAAATTTGAGGGCGCATTATAGCACAGCCAAGCAGGATACGACACGCTGATAGCCTGCACGAAAGTATGCGGTAGATATTAAAAAAAACCATCGTATTAATAGTGTTTGCAAATGATACTGATTATCATTAATATTGAATTACATTCTGAGAACAAGGAATAATTCGATGGAAAGCCAGAGCTTTATAAAAGCCAGCCCTGATCAACAATTTAACCTGAAGCCCCAACGTAAAAAGACGGATTATTGGGGAATATTGTTTGTGAGTATTGTTTTATTTTCTTCCGCAAGCTGCTTTATTCTCGACAGCTATCACGACCATAGTGAGAAAACCACCAGCCGTTATTTAAGCACTGAGAACTTTGAACAATCAAGCTAACTCTCACTTTGTGATGAGTTAACACTGGTCACATTGCTGCCTGTCCGTTACACTTAACTGTATAAATAACCAGTTAAGTGTAACCATGATTCTTTATATCGCCGAAAAGCCCAGCTTAGCACGCGCCATTGCCGCTGCATTTCCACCCCCTCAAAAAAAAGCCGACGGTTGTATCTGGCTCGCCAATGGGGATTGTATCAGCTGGTGTATTGGTCACTTACTCGAACAAGCCGAACCTCACATTTACAACAGCGCCTTTAAAAGCTGGAATTTTGATCACCTTCCCATCATCCCTGAAGAATGGCAATGGCAGGAAAAAAGCCAAACTAAGAAGCAACTTGGGGTACTGAAAAAACTCATCAAACAAGCGACAACGCTCGTTCACGCTGGGGATCCAGACCGTGAAGGACAGCTTCTAGTGGATGAAGTATTACACTACTGTAAAGTCCCCGCCACTAAGCTCAAATCGGCTCACAGGCTTTTAGTGAATGATCTCACCCCTAGCGCCATCAAGAAATCGTTGGGGCAACTAAAAAGCAACAGTGAGTTCTCTGCTTTATCACGATCGGCACTGGCTCGTGCTAGAGCGGACTGGCTGTATGGCCTTAACCTGACACGGGCTTACACCATCAAAGGCCGTCAGGCGGGTTATCAAGGGGTGCTGTCCATAGGACGCGTGCAAACTCCAGTATTAGGCTTGGTAGTCAATCGAGACAAGCAAAGAGAAAACTTTGTCGCTAAAGATTTTTACCAAGTTTGGGCCCATATCACCACAGAGAGTAGCGAAGCGTTTCAGGCAAAATGGCGACCTAGTGAGCATTGCGCCCCTTACATGGACGAGGAAAAGCGAGTGTTAAGTTTACCCTTGGCTCAAAATGTTGCCAAGCGCATCCGTGACAAGCCTGCCATCGTGACCCAGGCCAGCTACCAGCAAAAAAAGCAAGCGCCACCATTACCCTATAATTTATCTAGCTTACAAATCGATGCTGCAAAAGCTTTTTCAATGTCTGCACAACAGGTTCTCGACACTTGCCAAACCCTGTATGAACGACATCAAATTATTACCTACCCTCGCTCTGACTGCCGCTACTTACCCAGTGGTCAGCACCAAGATGCCAAGGCCATTTTGCAAGCGCTTGGCCAGTCTGGAGAAGAATTCCAAGCCGCTATTCAAGGTGCGGATGTTACACGCCGCAGCAAAGCTTGGAATGACAAACAAGTCAGCGCCCATCACGCTATTATCCCCACCACTCAAGCCCATAAAGCAGGAAAATTGAACAGTACTGAGAAGAAAATTTTTCAACTAATTACTCGCCAGTACTTGATGCAGTTTTACCCTCCCTACGAATACCTCGCTTCGGCCATAACACTGACGATTGAAGGAGGCCAATTCGAAGCTAAAGGAAACACGCCCACAATATTGGGCTGGAAAACTTTATTACCGAAGAAGTCGGTCACAAAAGACAATAATGAAGAACAAACCATGCTGCCGAAACTTAGCAAGGGTCAGCAGTTGTGGTGTAGCCATGGCCAAGTCGAGGAAAAAGTTACCACGCCTCCCGCAGCTTTTACCGACGCAACCTTGCTGGCCGCCATGACAGGAATAAGCCGCTTTGTCAGCGACCCACAAATTAAAGCCATCCTAAAAGACAGTGATGGATTAGGCACGGAAGCCACACGGGCGAGTATTATAGAGTTACTTTTTAAACGCGGCTTTCTGATAAGAGAAGGTAAGCAAATTCACGCCAGTAAAACGGGTAGAAGCTTTGCGGACTGCTTGCCTGAGTCTATAGTGACACCTGATATGACCGCCCAATGGGAGTCGAATCTAAACGCTATGAGTCTCAATGAGACGAGCTACGAGTCGTTCATGAGCGGCCTAGAATTGAACCTACACAATTTGCTACAAACGTCGAAAGATATCCCGGTTAGTGCGTTACAAAATCTACCGCCAGCAACGAAGAAAAGCTATCGAAGACCTGCCGGTAGAAAACGCTCAACAGGCACTAAGACTTCTCGTAAAAGGTCCGCTAAAGCCTAGGTTAGCCAAAAGCTAACCAAACGCCTACCCCCATCATTAACGAGCCAGCAATGCGGTTCATGATACGAACATTACCACTTTTCATAAGCAAGGATTTCAAGGTTTTACCGCCAGTGGCATAAATTAATAAGCAGCTGAACTCTAGGCTTAAGATAATGGCAATAAGCAGTGTTAACTGGCCTGCTAATGGCTGAGAGGCATCTAAAAACGGCGGCAGTAAAGCCACAAAAAACGCCCATCCTTTTGGGTTCGCAATCGCGGTAACAAAGCCTTGGGAAACCAAGTCATAATAAGATACCTGTGCCGTATTTTCGCTATCTTGCTTGATGGCCATCTTGCCTTTTGACAACCACATCTGCACACCGATATAGGCAAGGTAGATACCACCAATATATTTAAATACCGTGAACACATCTGGGTAATTCAACAGCAGAGCCGCTACACCTAATGCGGATAGTGCAGCCACTACACCTACCCCTACAAGCTCTCCTAGCATCATCCATAAAGCACGCTTCACACCTATAGTCATGCCAAGGGTCATGGCGAGCGTCATACACATACCAGGAGTAATCGAGACGAAAAAGAAAGTTGGAATAAATGCCGACAAAAGCGCAAAGTTCACAATTGAACTCCCTGTATCAATTAGCAAAGAAAAATTTAACGATTGGCGAGTTAATCACGAAAAAAGAACGCTCACAAGCCTTTATTTTAGAAGCGCTTTTTCTCAGTAAAAGTGGACTCATCAATGAACTGTTCCCACTCTTCATCCAGCGCTTCAGTGCTTTTATCTGGAAGGCTGTCATCTACTGGTGGCGCAGTTATCTCTGCTGAAATATCAGCAATGACAGCATTGAATTCATCAATAATGGGCAAAACTTGTGGAGTATCTTTGATAGGTGCTAGCTGAGAAATGGCTTCTTTGTAGATTTGAATGGCATTTTCTTTCTTACCATTTAGATACGCTTGTTTGGCTTGAAAAGCATAGAAATCTGCACTTACTTGATATTTATAAAGCATTAATAACCCTTCATAACGCTGCACAACATCTAGCGACAGCTGCTTTTCTTTATGGGCTAATAATAGATAGCTTCTCAAGGATTCAAACAAACGCTTTAAACCACTAATCAAAAGTTCATCATTAATAGGTTTTGGCCGACGTGTATCTTCATTAGCTTGAAAACGCTTGAGTTCTTCCGCAAAACGCGTCCGCTTTTTAGCGATAGCGATATCAGACTTTAATGTCTGAATTTCATCACAAACAGCTACGACCCGACCAAACAGCCAAATGCGCATATCTTTCGGTTGATACTGAGAGGGAATATCATCAATAAAACCGCGCAGTAGTCTCAATTGATTATCAAGCCGAGTTAGCTTGCGCAGTTTTTCCTGACGAGCCTGTTCCTTAAATTGCAGCACTATCGCTAGTACAATAACGCTTCCTATCAGGAGTAAAAGAATAAATATGGCGATTTCTGTCATGAGTAAAAAACGTGTCCTATACGATCTCCAACTTACCAAACCAGCGAGTTAAAAATCGATACATTGTATGTTAATGGTTCTAGCTGCACTCCATCCATAAAGTAGTGGTACCGAATATCCTGCATTCAAACGTCAACTCATGTTTTTTATATCACACCCAGACAGGTGAATACATATAAAAAAGGCCAGCTAAGCTGGCCCTTTGGATCAATTAAGAACACTTATGATAATGAATAACCTAACAACATATAGAAGATTGCCGCAGATAAAATACCTGACGCAGGGACAGTAATGACCCAAGCTGCCGCAATTCGCAGTAAAGCAGAACGCTTCACTAACTCTTTCTTCGTGGCTTTCTTCAGGCCTTTACGCTCGCGTGAACTAATAGGTGAAGAGGCTTGCTCTTGTTTAAGTTCTCGTAAAATCGCACGTTTCTCTTCGACACCAGCCTGTTTGAAACGCTCCACAAAAGCCTGTGTTTGCTTGCCGTCATGGCCTGCATCTTCAGAGTGAGAAATGATCGCCGCCAATTTTTTATCATAGGATACTTTTAGGTATTCACGCAGGAAACCCACACCAAACACACCGCCCACAGCGATATGCGTCGAGCTTACCGGCAAACCTAATTGAGAAGCGATGATTACGGTAATCGCCGCCGCCATTGCGACACAGTAAGCTCGAGTTTTATCCAGCTCAGTGATTTCTGTGCCCACAGTACGAATCAGTTTTGGACCAAATAGCGCTAAGCCAATCGCAATACCTATAGCACCCACTAACATGACCCAAAGAGGAATCGCCGCCTTGCTCGATACTGCTCCCGTGGTGAGTGCATCGGTTATAGCAGCCAAAGGCCCTATAGCATTAGCGACATCATTCGCACCATGAGCAAAACTTAATAATGCCGCAGAAACGATTAGTGGAAGCGTGAACAAATTGTTTACGTCATCTTTAGTATTTGACAACGATGCAGCTGCCTTTTCAACAACGGGACGTACAGCGAAATATGCAGTGAGAGCAATAGCAAAACCAATAAGCCCTGCAGAGACGATATCAAGCGACCAAAGCTTCTTAAGACCTTTTAGTATCAAGTACGTTGAAAATGCCCAAACCATAAGCCCAACCAACAAAGGTACGGTCTTCTTAGCCGCTTCTAGCATATCGCCTTTATAAGTGACATTGCGCTTAATGTAGATCAAAAAGCCTGCAGCAATAAGCCCACCTAAAACAGGGGAGATTACCCAACTAGCTGCGATGGCGATCATTTGATTCCAGTTAGCAATGTCCCAACCGCCCGCGGCAATACCAGCACCTAATACACCACCTACAATCGAGTGCGTAGTGGATACCGGAGCACCAAGATAAGTCGCTAGGTTTAACCAAATAGCACCCGCTAATAGCGCCGCCATCATCACCCAAATAAAGGTTTCAGCTTCCGCAATAGCACTTGGAACGATGATGCCTTTTTTAATCGTACCGACAACCTGCCCACCAGCAATAATTGCCCCGGCAGCTTCAAAAACAGCTGCGATCAGGATAGCCCCTGTCATGGACAAAGCTTTAGCGCCAACGGCAGGCCCAACGTTATTTGCTACGTCATTAGCACCAATATTCAACGCCATGTAAGCACCGATAGCAGAGGCTACGGCCAAAATAGAAACATTAGAAACACCAATGCCAAGGGTTGAAGCGTAAAATCCAGACACTAGAATAAATGCTAGGGCGATTAATACGCGAATAAACTCATTTCCCCCCAATAGGGTCGAATTTTGATTAGGGTTATTTTGTTGATCCATACCGGCTCTTCTACTTAATTAAATTAATGCCAAACTCTTAATGACGAATCCGCAAGTCACTAACAAAGTGTACGTCCTAACACCCGAGATAATTTGACCACACACCTACAGTGTCATATTTCTGTAAGATATATTTCGGGCGCCATTCTACACTGGGATAAATAAGATATATACCCCTAGTTTTAGGGTATAAAAAAGGCGCCTGACGTTTTATCCAAAGATCAGGCGCCTTAGAAAACACATCACTTCAAAAAGCGTATTACGACGTTAATATATTTTCTTAAATATCAAACAGTTGAATAGATTTCAGACAGTGAAACAAGTATTTCCCAACCGTACATTTTTTAACATTCGATAACGTTCACAGCCAATCCGCCTCTTGAGGTTTCCTTGTATTTATCATTCATATCTCGGCCTGTATCCCGCATGGTTTTAATCACCTTATCCAGCGATACATAGTGCTTACCATCCCCACGAATCGCCATAGACGCGGAGTTAATAGCCTTCATAGCCGCCATAGCATTACGCTCAATACAAGGAACCTGTACCAATCCACCAATGGGGTCGCAAGTCAGGCCCAAATTGTGTTCCATGCCGATTTCAGCTGCATTTTCAATTTGCTCTGGCGTACCTCCTGTGGCGGCCGCAAGGCCAGCCGCAGCCATAGCACAAGCTGAACCCACTTCTCCTTGGCACCCTACTTCCGCACCTGAAATAGAAGCATTTTCTTTAAATAGTAAACCTACTGCCGATGCGGTAAGAAAAAATTCTATGATGCCTTTTTCATCAGACCTTGGACAAAAATCCCAATAGTAATGTAAGACTGCGGGAATTATGCCTGCTGCGCCATTCGTTGGCGCTGTCACTACTCGACCACCTGCCGCATTCTCTTCATTGACAGCTAGAGCATATAAGTTAACCCAGTCCAGAGCACCTAAGGATGGGGTGATCATATCCATACGTGTTTTCTTTGTTAAATCTCTGTATAAACTCGCCGCACGGCGCCTGACTTTAAGCCCTCCTGGAAGTATACCCTCTTGAGCTATGCCGTTTGTGACGCACTCTTTCATCACCGACCAAATAGCGAGAATCCCCGCTTTAATTTCTTGCTCTGATCGCCAGCATTTTTCATTTTCTAGCATGATTTCAGCAATCGTCATATCATGCTTGTTACACAAGCTGATTAACGTATCAGCATTATGGAAGTCATAAGGTAGCACTCGATTATCTTCTACTAATTCAATATCACCCTGAGCATTTTCTTGGAGAATAAAGCCACCACCCACTGAATAGAAAGTTGCTTTATGTACTTCCTGCCCATGTGCATCATAAGCAATAAAGGTCATGCCATTTGCGTGGAAATCCAACCTGTCGATGCGGTGATAAATCAAATCAGCTTGGCTATTAAAAGCGATGGCTTGCTCCTGCAGTAAATGGATACGAGAACTGTCGGTAATTTGACGAACTCTATCATCCACCGTATTCGGGTCAATTTTGTCTGGGTATTCCCCTTCAAGGCCCATCAACACAGCTTTACCTGTACCATGCCCTTTTCCAGTCGCCCCCAAAGAGCCATATAAATCCGTTTTTATTCTTGTAACCGAATCAAGCTGTGAGTTTTTCTTCAACTGTTGAACAAAGTCATTAGCCGCCACCATAGGACCGACTGTGTGTGAGCTTGAAGGGCCAATACCAACCTTAAATAAGTCAAATAAACTAATCGCCATAACACCTTCCTACTCTATTAAATCGTGAGATAGCTCACTCAAGGGGGTTAACTTTCAATATCAATTGCATATTAGAATAAAAATTTCCTATTGGAAACAAGGCGGTCGAAATTGTTACTTTAATCACAAAGATAAAAGTTTAATCTATGGCTTAGTCTATGGTTAGTAAAACTAGTTACTTAAACTTACAAATAAAGCAGTTATAAACACCACTAGACTCTAATTATTTAACATATTCCCCCAAATAAAAGCGCTTTTATGGGGATTTTTTATTTTATATATGCCACTCTATGGTGCATTGCACAATAAAGATGAATTGTGCGATCTATCTGCAAGCTTATTTCTTCTCACTTAACGCATAATGGAATAAGAATTGCTTAAACATAGTCTGAAGGACTAAATTTTTACTTTTTAGTCTTTATAAGAATTAATAAAAGAGGACTTTTTATATGTCAGCAACAATCATAGTAGGTGTAGACGGAAGTGAGGCGAGTAGTCGCGCTCTTTCCTACGCTAAGCGATTAGCAGGTCTAATCGGTGACGAATGTACACTAGAACTTGTATGTGTCGTCGAGTGGTCACCCTATACATTCCAAACCACAGAAGAAAATGCATTGCGTAAAAAGCATCGTCAGGAAGAAATCGCGAAAGCCAAAGAGCGGGTGATCGAGCCTGCTTTAAAAGCGTTAGTCGAAGATGGCATAAAAGCAGAAGGCCGAGTATTACACGGTAAAGTAGCTCATTCACTTAATACGATTGCCGTTGAAAAAAATGCGGATCAAATCGTTGTAGCCCGTTCATCTGAACATGGGCTAAGTGCACGAGTATTTGGCAGCGTAACTGCGAACTTGGTAATGAGCGCCAATGTGCCCGTTACAGTTGTGAGCTAAGGATGACTATTATGAAGAAATTTATGACCCCATTTAATGCTCTGTTTGCTTTCTTTGCCTTAGCCCTTAGTACTTCAGCTAAAGCAGAAGGTATCGACGCCGCCGTTAACGAAGCCTTTGGTTTTGCAACAGGTTGGTTTGTTAACCTTATTTTTGCTCCCATCCCAGGCACTAGCTTCCCTTGGATCGTATTGTGGTTGGTTGTCGGTGCAAGTGTTTTCACTCTGTATTTCGGCTTCGTACAATTCCGTAACATTGGTCACTCTATCGCGCTTGTTAAAGGTGATTACTCAAACCCTAACGATGCAGGTGAAGTTAGTCACTTCCAAGCATTAGCCACAGCGTTATCTGGTACCGTTGGCCTTGGTAACATCGCTGGTGTTGCCGTTGCAGTATCGATTGGTGGTGCGGGTGCAACATTCTGGATGATTCTTGCAGGCCTACTGGGTATGGCCTCTAAGTTTACCGAGTGTACCTTGGGTGTGAAATATCGAAATGAATACAAAGACGGCAGTGTATCTGGTGGTCCAATGTATTACATCTCGAAAGGCTTTGCTGAACGTGGTATCCCTGGCGGTAAAATTCTTGCAGGCTTATTCGCTGTCTTCTGTATTTTAGGTGCTTTTGGTGGCGGTAACATGTTCCAAGCCAACCAAGCCCATGCTCAAATTAGCCAATTGACAGGCGATTACCCAGGTTGGATTACCGGTATCATCTTTGCAACTCTTGTATTTGCTGTAATTGTTGGTGGTATTAAGTCTATCGCTCGCGTTACCGATAAAATTGTTCCTATCATGGGTATTTTATACGTTGGCGCCGCTTTGATTATCCTAATCCTAAATGCGGATAAAATTGGTTGGGCTTTCGGCCAGATCTTTGAAGGCGCATTCACAGGTCTAGGGGTTGCCGGTGGTATTGTTGGCGCCTTGATTCAGGGTTTCAAACGTGCAGCATTTTCTAACGAAGCAGGCGTTGGTTCTGCAGCAATCGCTCACTCCGCAGTACAAACAAATGAGCCAATCACCGAAGGTTTTGTTTCTCTACTAGAACCTTTCATTGATACTGTTGTTATTTGTACTATGACAGCTTTGGTGATCATCATTACTCAGCAGCTTGTTGTCGACCCTACGACTGGCATGTACGTGTTAACTGAAAGTGGCCGTATCATGACAGCTGACGGTTCTTCTGGTGTTGCTCTAACCTCTGCTGCATTTGGATCTAACATTAGCTGGTTCCCTTACATTCTTGCTATCGCCGTTGTATTGTTCGCTTTCTCTACCATGATCAGTTGGTCATACTACGGTTTGAAAGCTTGGACTTACCTATTTGGTGAAGGTAAAAACGCTGAACTTACGTTTAAAGTTATTTTCTGCCTATTCATCATTGTCGGTGCAGCCGCAAGCTTAGGCCCAGTTATTGACTTCTCTGATGCCGCGATCTTCGCTATGGCAGTTGCTAACATCATCGGTCTTTACTTCCTAATGCCGATCGTGAAGCAAGAGCTAAACTCTTACATGTCACGTCTAAAATCTGGTGAAATCAAGAAATACAAAGATTAATCCAGTTAGCAACTCTTGAAATAAAAAAGGCCAAAAGACAAATTGTCTTTTGGCCTTTTTGTTCTTTCCTACCTAACTAAAAACTAAAAGAAACCCAGCGGGTTAATATCATAGCTCACTAACATATTCTTAGTTTGCTGATAATGCGCTAGCGCCAGCTTATGCGTCTCTCGACCCACACCTGACTTCTTGTAACCACCAAATGCAGAATGAGCAGGATATTGGTGGTAACAGTTCATCCACACTCGACCCGCTTCCAAATTACGCCCCATTCGATAAGCTAAGTTCGTATCTCTCGTCCAAACCCCAGCCCCCAAGCCAAATTCACTATCGTTAGCAATGGCGAGTGCCTCAGCCTCGTCTTTAAAGGTGGTAATACTAATCACGGGACCAAAAATTTCTTCTTGGAAGACGCGCATGTCATTGGAGCCTTTAAACATGGTTGGCTGGACATAGAAGCCCTCGTTAAGGTTATTAACCGCTTGAGTAGCACCACCAATGAGTAATTCTGCCCCTTCTTCTTTACCGATATCGATGTAACTAAGAATTTTATCAAACTGCTGCTTAGAGGCTTGTGCCCCCACTTGGGTCTCAGTATCTAATGGATCCCCCTGTTTGATGCTTTTAGTACGCTCGATGGCAAGAGCGATAAACTCTTCATACATGGACTCTTGAATCAAAACCCGAGATGGACAGGTACAGACTTCTCCCTGATTAAAGAATGCCAGCACCATACCCTCAACACATTTATCGATGAAGGCTTGCTCTTGTTGCATTACATCAGCAAAGTAGATATTTGGCGACTTGCCGCCTAGCTCAACCGTAGAAGGGATAATATTCTCAGCCGCACATTTTAAAATATGTGAGCCGACTGGCGTGGAGCCTGTGAAGGCGATTTTCGCAATTCGCTTACTGGTGGCTAGCGCTTCACCGGCCTCTTTACCAAAGCCATTAACAATATTCAGCACACCAGCAGGCAGCAGGTCGGCAATAATTTTCACCATCTCTAGAATAGAAGCAGGAGTTTGCTCCGCAGGTTTTAAAACCACACAGTTGCCCGCGGCAAGAGCTGGTGCAAGCTTCCAAGCCGCCATGAGAATAGGGAAGTTCCAAGGGATAATTTGACCAACAACCCCTAGCGGTTCGTGGAAATGGTAGGCGACTGTATGCTCATCTAGTTCTGCAGCACTGCCTTCTTGGGAGCGTAGACAACCCGCAAAATAACGGAAATGATCAACCGCTAAAGGAATGTCTGCGTTTAGGGTTTCTCGTACCGCTTTACCGTTATCCCATGTTTCCGCTACGGCTAAAGCTTCTAAATGCTGTTCAATACGATCCGCTATTTTTAGGAGCATCAAAGAACGAGCGGCCACAGAAGTTTTTCCCCAAGCGGCCCGAACCTTATGGGCGGCATCCAGCGCTAGGTTAATATCTTCTTCTGTGGAACGAGGAATACGGCAGAAAACTTGTCCATCGACTGGGCTGATATTATCAAAATACTGCCCTTTTACCGGCGCAACCCATTCCCCACCAATAAAGTTCCCGTATTCAGATTGAAACGTGATGACACTTCCTTCACTACCTGGTTTGGCATAAATCATAATAAATCTCCTATTGTTATTTTTTTCGACTTGTCTTGACCTGCTTAACTGTAAATTAAGCCCTTAAGAAAACTTGTCTGTGAGTCTTTATCATTTGCCTATGGATCCATTTTTGTTGACGTACTCGGCAACAAGCGTAATGATGACCCTCTAACAAATAAACATCGCGCCAATAAAATAAAGATAAAAGAGGTGTGCTAATGAGTGTTCAATACTCCAATCATCATCTGTTACATGGCAAACGAAAAGCGCCGACACAGTTGGTGGAAAACCGTATTAGTTTTGCAGGCCCCCACTCGGAACTGAGTATTTACGATACCTATGAAACGGCAGAAAAAGTTAGCTTGAAATCAGAAGGGCTACTGTATTGCGGCATGGTTACGGGAGCCAAGGTCATGCACACTCAGCACAGAGGCAATATCCCTTTCATGCCTCATGAATCCTTTATTTTATCGCCTAATGAAGAAGTTTTTATCGACTTTCCAGAAGCAAGAATTGATAAACCGACCACTTGCCTCACTATAGAAATATCCGAAGAAAGAGTCGCGCAGCTGTGCGATCGCATGAATGATGTATTGAACACTTCCCCCCTATCAAGCAAGATAACGGTCAACCCCTACCAACCCCTGCACACACTTCACAACCAGGCCACACAGCAGGTGCTAAACCGCTTAACCAGCGAATATGTACAAAATGATCCAGACAGAGATCTCTTGGTGGATTTAGGGGTAAGTGAATTGATTACTCGAATTTTACGACACCACGGTCGTGAAGCCTTATTGTGCTTTACCCAAGCCACACCCGACGCCAATGGCTTAACCTGTGTTTTACACTGGATTGAACAGCATCTCGCCTTACCCCTGAACATTGATGAATTAAGCAAGATGGCCTGCATGAGCCGCAGTCGTTTCTACCAAGAGTTTAAGCGTCAGCTTGGCTGCACACCGGTGGAATATCAACATCAGCGTAGGATGAGCCGTGCTTACCAGCGCCTGCAGGAGAAATGTTCGGTTACGGAAGTAAGCTTTGAATTAGGTTATCAAAGCTTAAGTCATTTCAGTCGTCGTTTTCACCAGCATTTTGGTGTCTCTCCCCGTCAGTTTTGCCAAACAAAACTCAACTAAGATGGGGAAAGCAAACGTTTACGACACAACTGAAAAACGCTGATGATAAACACCAAGCCGAGTGCTAGAAAAATAAAGGGCACATGAATCCCTACTTGATATAAAGACGCTAGGGTCACAGGACCTAATGCAGCACCCAACCCTTGCATGGAAGCGTTAACACTAGCCAAACGACTCTGTTGGTCGTCTTTTACTAATAGGGTTTGGGCGGTAAGGATACCGGGAAACAAAAAGCCAAAGCCTGCGCCAAATAGCCCCATAGCCACCAGAATGCCCGTATAAGAATTTAAAAATAAAAAAGCAAATTGTGCGGTTAGCCCTAGACTCACCCCCGTTGTGATCAAGAACACCACACCAAACTGGAATCTAGGCACCAAGATCATCTGCACAAAAATACTCAAACAAGACATCACCATCATAGCCACACCCACCTGCTTCGTGGTTTCAGATACGTCTAGATGAAATCTGTCTTGAATCAAAAAGCCCATGATTTGCTGCACACCCGTGACAGACAAAATTGCTAACACCGACATGAGTAAAAACGGCATAACCGGTTGAGTTAACCAATTGAGCCTAGGTGGCTTGCTAAACTGGCGCACATCTTGGCTATCTTGTACGAAAAATACCACCAGCAAACACACTACAGCCGCCACAAAACCAATAATGTAAAAAGGTGCGGTCAAGCCAAAATTACTTAACAAAGAAGCACATGCTGGGCCTAGGATCATACCTATGCTAAAAGACGCGCCAATTTTTGCGATAGTACCACTGCGGCGCGTCACATCACTGTGGGCAACCAAGTAGGCTTGAATAGAAGGTAAGACCCCGGCGATACCAAACGCGAAGATAACACGTAAGGCAAACACCCAATAATACGCATGACCCGCTGAAATATTCTGGGCCAGCGCTTCTTCGAGCACCACACCCGTTAACACTATGGTAACGGCATAACAGGCAATGCCAATGATGACCGAGCGGACTCGCCCTAAGCGAGTAATAATCCCTCCCCACATGAAAGCGGCCACTACGAATGCCGCCGCCCCTACAGTAATCAGCGTACTAATGCGGACATCCGTAAGGCCGATTTCACGACCAATCGGTGGTAGGGAAGCAAAAATAAAGGACTGCCCTATGCCCAACACAACAAGGCACAGCAACAATAAATTCTGAGAAATTATTTCAATATACTTTGGTGACATCACCTTTGCTATCATCCTTAATAAAAATCTTCGTCGAACTAGACGAGCTTATAAGTCGGTATTTTTGTTTATCTATCGAGGCAAGGAAGCCACTTGCCCCTTGGCATCACTGTGACGAATCCTATGGAAAACACAGGCAATGATTATTGCATAGATAACAAAACTCAAGCTCAAATAATTCATACCAAAATGCTCTGCGATGATGCCGCTGGCAAAGGGTAAAGTCATGGCACCCAAGACCGCACTGCTCATCTGCATGCCTATGGCATGGGGGGCATGGGTTTTACCGACGCGATTGGCAGTTTGTGAGATCATACAAGGAAAAATCGGTGCTGCACAAAACCCTATAAGCACTAAGCCAATAAAACTAAAGATGGGCGATTGCTCCAAACTAAAGAACCCAGCACCAGCCACAACGCCCAATAAACAAAGACCTAACAATCGATCCACATTAAAACGCTCAACTAAAACACCAAATAGTATTCGACCAAAAGCCAACGCAGCCCAAAACAAAGCAGCCCAAGTACCCGCGGCCGCTAAGCTTATTCCACGAGTTTCCGTCATCACAGTAAAAGCCCATTGACCTACACCAAACTCAAGTCCGGTATAGACAAAAAAGAACAACATCTGCAAACGCACAGTCGGATGTTTCAGCAGACGCCACTGAGAACCTTTTTCCTCAGGAGAAGTTGTTTCTGTAGACTCATGTGCAGTTTTTTTGTGCCAAATGTTTCTCGACAACACAAACACCAGCGCCATGATAAATATCAAACTGCCAATCAGAGCATAGCCCCAACGCCATTGCTGATCACTGTGTACTAACACCCAGGTCACAATCACTGGGCCTAGAGTCGCACCGATACCAAAAGCGGCGTGTAGCCAGTTCATATGCTTGGCAGAAAAGTTTTCCGCCGCATAAGCATTAAGCCCAGCATCTATACCGCCAGACCCTAACCCTATTAATGATGCAAAAAGACAGAAAATATAAAATTGCTGGCTGATAGCAAAACCGAATAGGCCAAGACTGACCAATAAACTGCTTAGACTCAGCAACCAAGCAATCCCCCAACGCTCCAGTAACTGACCAACAAAAAAACTCGATATTAAATAACCGACACTGCCAGCCGCAATAACGAACCCTAACCAACCAATAGGGACAAATAAGCTTTGACGCACGAAAGGCCAGTTCACCCCATGGGCCGCATCGGGTAAACCAAGGCTAATGAAGCCAAGATAAGCGATAATGAGCAGTAATTTAGACGTTTTCAACCTGTGTTCCCTGACGTTTTTAGGTCATTTAATAGCAGGTGGAAGATAAAGAATATCTTTAGTTTTACTTAAATAGCTTAATTTTTTTGCGCTTGATGCGTTTCCAGCGCCAGCTCGGAGCATCACCTTTAACGACATAAAGAAAAATCAAACATAAGGTTAAAATGGTCACCACAATCACCCAATTAAGTAACTCTACTTTTGGATCAATGAGGTAACTGGTTAAAGCCACCGCAATCAGATAAATAAACTGACTCAACCAGCCTTGCCAAGCATGAGGTTTCCCCCACCCCCAGCCGTTTTCTTTTGCTGGAAACCAAGTATTTTTCTTCTTCTCACTCATATTCTTCTCCAGCTGATAAGCATGGTACTTCTAGACACAAAAAAGAGCCGATAAAAGACTCTTTAAAACCTGCCTTCAGGCAGCTTTACTTTGCTAAAAACTCACTGCGGGTTTTATCACTGCGCTTGAACAAGCCACCTAAGGCGGTGGTTTGAGTGGAAGAACTCGCATCCATCACACCACGCGCTTTCACGCAATAGTGCACGGCGTTAATGCTGACCGCCACATTATCGGTTTCCAACAAGGCTTGTAGCGTGACTAGAATCTGCTGAGTCAAACGTTCTTGCACCTGAGGACGCTGAGCAAAGAAGCGCACAATACGATTTATTTTCGACAAGCCAATAATTTTGTTCTTAGGCAAATAAGCTACTTTTGCTAAACCGTCTATGGTGACGAAGTGGTGCTCACAAGTGCTGGTAAAACTAATATCACTCACCTTCACCATTTCATCCACGCGCATCTTGTTATCTATCACGGTGATTTTGGGGAATTGACTGTAATCTAACCCTGAAAAGATTTCTTTCACGTACATTTTGGCAATACGGTGAGGTGTTTCAGCTAGGCTATCGTCGTTTAAATCTAAACCAAGTGTACTGACCACATCTTCAAAAGCACTCTTAATACGCAGGTATTTTTCTTCGCTACTTAGGCCGTTATCAATCATTGGCGTTTCAAGACCAGTGTCGATTAATGCCTGGCGCACTTGTAAGGCTTCTGCAGAGTAAAGGGATGTATCAATTTGACTCTGTTTTAAAATGGCTGCTTTCATTACCTTGTCCTAGACCTCATAACCTACCTACTATGTCGCATTACTTTACGCCAGAGCAGTGAAAAACTGACTCGCGCCAGTATCAAAAGGCTATTCTACCGCTAATATGACCGAGGTTCACCCAACACTGAGCAAAGAACAATGTTTTTCAGCTTTTTTTCTTTATTTCACACACAAAAGCCTCCTTCTCAATCATCAAAAGCTTTCAGTGAAAAAACAGAGTTTAAGCTAGATAACAGAGAGATTTGGGGAAAGCGCTTCAAGATTAAGCGCCCCCTCAAACGATCAGCTCTTAAGCGGGCACAGAATATTTTGTTTTAGTGGCATTTTTCGACGAAGGAAAACTAAAGTTCACAGGGTGATTTGTTTGCGTGCGTGCCCATAACGCTTCACACAAAGACTCAATACTAATGTGTTCGGTAGAAACCAACCAAGCCACCACAGCTTTTGCCACATTAGGGTAAGATACTTGTACAGATTGACTATTTTCCAACCATTCAATTATGCGTTCAGAACTTAACTCCTCACAGGTTTGAGCGAACTTGAGTTTTTCCAACGCTAAGGCATTTGAGTGTTGCTCTATCTGCTTCTTCAACGGCTTCACTAAAATTTTACGACCCAGCTGCAAGGCTTCAGAATTTAATTCAAAGCCCGCGTTGCATAATACCGATTCACATTCACCAAGGTTCTTTTGGAAGGATTCACGAGCAAAGGCAAACACTTCAATATGACCATAGACACCTGGTTCAATATCCTTACAGTGCATGCGAAACTGATAATCAGGAATCGCCTCTAACCACTCAAACACGGCTTCACTGTTTTCAAAGGGAAGATAGACCAACACATTACGGCTCAAGGGCGTATTGCTATTTTCATTCACGTGTACCAATGGTGGCAAAATAGGCTTATTAAAATGATGCCAGTGGGCACCCAGTTGCATACTGACTGGCGCAAAATTACGCATAATCCATTGAGCCACCCAGTTCCCTTTAAAGCGCGGAATATCATGATGAAAAGCGTATTGATGACCAAAGCCCAAGCAGGTAACGCCCTGCTGTTTTGCCGCCCAAGCAACCACTGGCTCAAAGTCGGTGATCACCAAATCGTACTGGCGAGTGTCTATCGCTTTGCAATCTTTATAAAGCTGAAATAAATGCGCATGACGATAGGTGGCAAGTAAATCCAGCTGGCCATTACGGGCCACAAAGCTTAAACCTTCAAATGTTCGGTAGTGGCCAAAAACCTCCATATCGAAGTAGTCTTCTGGGTCACGACCACTGAAAACGTAGTCCACTTCTACCCCAGCCAAATTGAGTTCTTCCGCCATCGCTCGAGCACGTGTTATATGGCCATTACCGGTTCCCTGTACGCCATACAGTATTTTCATACTAAGACTCCTATCATGAAAATCGCACAACTGGTGCCTAAAAGAGCGCCAACCACGGTATCGGTTGGAAAGTGTACACCTAGAAAGACTCTTGATAGACCCACATTCATGGCCCAGAAATACAGCATCATATTCAAACTTGGGAACCACTCACTTAAGCAGTAAGCAACGAAAAATGCCCCAGAAGTATGGCCAGAAGGAAATGAAAACTGATCGGATGGAATGATGAAGCTGCTAAAGTCATCCAGGGCATCTGCGGGGCGGTTACGCTTAAAGCCTTTTTTGAGGACAAAATACAAACAACGCTCTAAAGTAAAACCACAGGCCAGAACCAATGCAAGGGTCTCAAAGCCTGCCCACCATAAGAGTAAGCCAGCCATCACATACAAAGGGCCATCAGCACTAAAGGAAACCGCTTTACCAAACTTGGTAAGTGTTGCTCTGTGTTTGCGAGCCATACACCAATAAAAGGTTTGTACATCAAATGCGTGAATATTTTGAAGTATGTTCATAGATACCCCCAGTTCATTTATCTTATCTCTAAAATAAAACTTCAGGGTGTCAGTTTGGCGGCAGTTTAATGACATTTAGATGACAGGTGCAAGGCATAAAAAACGCCTCGATAAACGAGGCGTTCTCAATATTTTGAAGGGTTTAGCTGTCTTAATTAAGACCATTAATTTGACGGAATGCAGCAATCATTGCCACTGGTTTTACTTTCTTGTTATCGCCGTTTAGAGCGTAAACAACGGTTTCACCTTTTGGACCTGCGCCAATATCGGTATAGCGTAATGGTACTTCACCAACGGTACGAGCGGTGGTCATTTCTTCAAGTGAAGAGAAAACATAAATACGGCCTTCCACACGCATTTCACCGTAGAAAACATCTGCGCCGGCTAGGTCGCCATGGTACATGTCCATGCTGGCAATACCGGAAGTTTTCTTTTTGTCTTCGTTGGTTAGACCAAAAACAATGGTCTCACCTTTGGGACCTTCGCCTATGAACACTTTACGGAATGAGGTTTCACCTACTTCTAGAAATTCTTGATACGTAGCATGATCATCAAATACATAGATACGGCCTTCATGGTGAACTTCGTACAAATCTTGATTGTTCAGTTCAATTGCTGCTTTTGCTTCTTCAACACTGGCTTGAACATCTTGTTTCTTAACCGTTTCTGTTCCGCAGGCCGTAAGAAGTGTTAGTGCAAATAAGCCTGTCGCTACAGGTAGGAATTTCAAAGTCATGGTCGTACTCCTGATGATAGTTGCCATTAACCTTAAAAGCAGAAAATGACAATATCATTACAGAAGCCATGCATTACAACCAATTTGTCAGCATTATGCCAAGACCAATCGATTGGGTGTGATTATTATAATCTAAGAGAGATTGGCCATAGCCATTGAAATACTGTAAATAACCACGGCTTTTTCCCCATAAAGGAAAGTTAACGCCAATTTGGAAAGCGCCTTTATTATCCGAGAAATCTAAGTTGTTACGCATCAAGACATCAATGCTGTAATCTTCAATAACATGCAATAAACGTATTTCACCGTAGCCGTAGTAATCATCGATATCTGGGTTATCGTCATTTTCACTGTTTTCTGGAAAGCGATACCAGGGCTTAATGGATATTGCGGTATTTTCTTTTTCAAATAAGAAATCCACGTAAATACGATTCCAAGACCTAGATAAAGCGCCAGACTGACCATTCGATTCATGGACCACACCATAGGAGACATATTCCGGCTTAATACCTAAGAACTCACTTTTAGGCTGTGTGGTAATAAAAAGTTCAGGCTCGTAGTTAGTGTCCCGAAAAGGCGCCGAAATCGTGTCATTGTAGGCTTGCCAATAGGAAAGCTGTGTATAGCCCAACCACAAACTGGTATTACGGCCAACCACATCATAGACAATAGGAAACTTTAAACTCAGCTGATATTTAAATTCAGTATTGTCTAAATCCTCATCCGCTTCACTGGCCCCCAGAAACGCCTCTTCATCTAATCTTGAGCTGTAGTAAATAGGCAAAAAATACGTGGGTTTATGGGGCGTCAATACAAATGGGTTATCAACTGTTGCCGCCTCACGGATGGCCCGTTGACGAAATAAACCTTGAGCATCTCTCGCACGCTTGGTAATGGAGTCCGGAACTTGAGGCTCCACCGGAGTATAGCTCTCTTCACTTTCAACGGATTGAGTTTCCTCAGTCACCAATTCGACACTTTCTTGCGCGGACCAAGCCAAACTAGAAACTATTGCTGTACACCATAAAATGGCTTTCATGCATTTTACCCTTTTCGGTATTAATCGCCCATAAATGGAACATATTATTATGACAAGACCACACGTTTACTATAGGCTTCTCTATCCATATCGCGCATTTCAACAGACAGACTGATGCCTTTTACGGGCAATGCTAATAACTGATCTAAAATACGTTTTGATAGTCCTTGCTTTTCTTCACCGGTACGTCCAGATAACAGGTGAACTGTCACATGGACAAAGGCATCTTCTTGGCCTGCCGTGATAAAGTTTTTATAAGGAAAGCTGCGTAACTTAATGTCTTCTATAGAGAACAATTGCGACTCGATACAAGCGGTTTTCACGGCTTCCAGCCATTCAATTGGGGCGACTTCTTGCTCTAAGTTTTGACTGTATTCAACGATGCAATGAGGCATAAGTACTTCCTTTTTTAGATTTATTAGTAATTTAAAGAGAAAAAGCTGTGCTATTAATACCCTATTCGTACATTCACTGCATTAGGAATTTCACCGCTTAATCGGTATCGACGTACGTTGTCTGCGACAATTTTGCTGGCACTAATTGGGTAAGTTTGTGCTGAGATATGAGGCAAGACAGTCACCCTAGAATTCTGCCAGTAAGCATTTGTTTCAGGTAACGGCTCTTGATTGAAAACATCCAATACCGCATGGCTCATAGCCCCGCTTTCTAAGGCGGCTAATAATGCCTGATCATCCACTATAGGGCCACGAGCAAAGTTGATCAGGCTGGCCTTTGCTGGAAGTTGCGCTAAATTATTCGCATCCAAAAGGCCTTTTGTTTCATGCGTAAGGGGCAGTAAACAAACTAGGATATCACTGTGCTTCAGCAATTGAGCGAGCCCTTCGTCCCCAGTAAAAGATGTCACCCCCGCAATCTCTTTCGCCTGTCGACTCCAGCCCATGACATTAAAATTATTGGCTTTTAAACGTTTAGCGCTTGCTGTGCCCAGAGCCCCTAAGCCTAATATTCCAACGGTGCGGTCTTGTGCACGCACAAAGCTTCGTGGCTGCCAGACACTTGCCGCTTGTTGTTGGGCATAACAGGGCATTTCTCTGTGTAAATATAAAGTCCAAGCTAACACCGCTTCGGACATGGTTTCGGCTAATTGAGGATCCACCAAACGCACGATATCAAACCTAGGCTCATCAAGTTCAAGCAGCATACGCTCGACCCCAGCCCAAGTACTGTGAACCCATTTTAAATGAGTGAGTTGCTGTAGCTCTTTAGGGTCAGGATTGGCAACGATGGCTAGGTCACAGGCTTGTTTTTGAGCTTGAGTAAGCTGTGAAAAAGGAACGATTTTCTCTTCTGGCATCGCTGCGGATAAAACCTTTATCCAAGCGGCTTGTTCGCTTTTTGGGCTTCGACTTATGTAAGGCAACATAGCGTTATCTCTTATAAATTAAACCACCTATGATGACACAAATTGATCCTCAATTGGGACAGGACGCAGAGGACAAATAAAGTCATTCACAAAACTCTCAGCTGACAAGGCTTTCGCAAAAAAATAGCCTTGATAATGTAAACAACCAATATTTTTTAAATAATTAAAGTGCCCGAATGTCTCAACCCCCTCAGCTAACACCTCAATTTTTAAGGCTTTTGACATGGCAATGATGGCATGAACTATGGCTTCATCACTACTGTCTTCTAACAGGTCACGCACAAAGGATTGATCAATTTTCAATCGATCAATAGGTAAACTTTTCAAATATTTAAGTGATGAATAACCCGTACCAAAATCATCAATGGATAAGTAAACCCCCAAAGATTTTACTCGGTTCATTTTCTCTAAACTGGAATCTAAGTCATTCAACAGCATATTTTCAGTGATTTCTAAATCAATACATCGACTGTCGACCTGATGCTTATTCAATAGCATTTCTAGATTTGGCAAGAAGTCGGCTTGCTGAAATTGAATCGGACTGACATTGATAGACATTCTCCAGCCATCTTGCCATTGCTGTGCCGCTTGCCAAGCGGCTACCTGATAAATCGCTTGTTCCATGACCCATGCACCAATATCTATAATGAGACCAATCTCTTCTGCCACTGGAATAAATTCGGCTGGAGAAATAAAACCTCGCTCAGCATCCTGCCACCGTATCAGTGCTTCCATACCAATCAACTGCCCGTGATGATCCAATTGAGGTTGGTAATAGAGTTCAAATAGCTTTTGTTCGTAAGCTCTATGGAGAGATTTCTCCATTTCCAAACGAGCATCCACTTGATGCTGCATCTCCTCTTGGTAAAGCGTGTAGGTATTCCGACCTTGAGCTTTGGATTGATACAGGGCTGTGTCGGCTTGTTTCAAAATAGTCTGCGTAGTTTTATCAGCACAAAATAGACTCCCTCCAACACTTCCACTGATGTGCATTTCATGGACTCCCACGCTACGAACACGTTGACAAGCATCGACAATTTTTTGCATAAACACATTACAGGCAAAAGCCGCTTTTTGAGGGTCAGGGTCAAGTCCCTGTAAAAAGAAGGCGAATTCATCACCACCAACCCTTACTAATGTAGCCTTAGACGAAGCAAAAGGTTTTAGAAACTCGGTGACAGAACAAAGTAACTGATCTCCAACGTTATGACCTAACGAATCATTAATGGTTTTAAAACGGTCGAGATCTAACAGTATTAAAGCACCACGATGATTAGCGTGCTCAAGATAACTTTCAAGCTTTTCTAGTAAAAACTGACGATTAGGTAGGTTGGTTAGCGGGTCGTAATAGGCCAAGCGCTCAATATGCTCCTGCGATTCCTTACGCTCAGTAATATCACGAATTAATAGCAAGGTTTCATTGCTTTCTCCCACGGCATATTTCGCCAGGTGAATTTCAACCGGAATATCAACAGACATAGTAGATAGTTGAATCTCAACGGTTTTGTTTTCATTTATTTGAATGTTTTTAAGGGCTTCAGAAAAATCTGACCAGTCAGTAGATGTCGATAGGTCGTCAAGGGTTAGGCACGTTAATGAACGTTGATCAATGCCTAGCATTTTTGCAGCCGTTGCGTTGGCCAGTAGAATTCTATGTTGGTGATCTAACAATAGAATGGCGTCTGCCGCATATTCGATCATATTGGTTTGCTGTTGGTGTACTTCTTCCAGCTTCGTATGGGCAATATTAAATTTCTCCCATAATTGAGAAAATGTCTTATTTAATAAACCCAATTCATCATGTTTATGACGGCGCGTAAAAGCTTCAGATAAAGGGCGGTGGATATTTTCCCCCATCTCAGAAAGCGATCGAGTTAGGTGTCTAAGTGGGTGTGTAACAATGACGTAAAATAGCAAAGATATGAACGTTGCCAGCATAATATCTTTGACCAGGCTATTTATGAAATATTCTGCATGGGTGGAAATCAACCCAGCCATCACTTGGCTTTTATCTGGGTAAATCATCACACTTCCAATATCATTGGAAACGTTTTTTAAAGTCAAAGGTGAATGGAAAACACTAAAATTCGGCAGTATGTTGTTAATCGCCTTTTTCAACTCACTGTCACTGGTCTGCGTATTATACGCCTTAGCTAACAAGCCTTGGTCGCCATCAAACACTTCAATATGCGACACCCCAGGATAGTTTAAAAGCGGGGCAATTTGTTGCTCAATAGATAATGTATCTCCTTGTTGAATGGCCATAGACAATGGCTGATTCAAAACCTTCATCCAATAGGAGAAAGAGTCATGAGTTTTTTCTTGTAGAGCTAAGGTTTCTTTAAATAGCTGTATGGAGCTACTAAATATACTTAATAGAATGGCAAACAATAGTGTTAGTATGGCTTGTTTTACAAAAAGTGACTTAAAAAATTGCTTTTTCATTAGGCCTTACTAGCATCATTGACCGCCTATGGCGATAGATTAAATAAATATCAAAGACAGTCATTACATCTTTAAAAATGTTGTAAATAATACTCTTATCTTGAAGAGTTCGTTGATCTGATTGTTTGCTTAACATGTCTATCCTATGTCGAAATTATAGCCTTTACAAAACAAAACAAAAACAAAGAAAATTGATATAAATCAGCAAATAATAAGTCAATTTTGGCAATATATTTAACGTTTCAAGGATGAATATGAACACCGGTTATCTCTATGCGTTACTGGCCTTTGGTCTCTGGGGGCTAACACCCATTTATTTTAAATATCTGTCTCATACTCCACCTGTAGAGATGGTTGCTAACCGAGTACTCTGGTCTGTTATCTTACTGTTAATACTTATCACTGGAATGGCTAAATGGTATCGAGTTCGTCTACTTATCAGCCAACCCAAGCACCTTTTTACATTACTGTTAACAACAGTACTTATTGCCACAAACTGGCTGGTATTTATTTGGGCGATTAATGATGGCCGCATGCTGGAGACCTCTCTTGGTTATTATATAAACCCTCTAATCACAGTCTTTCTGGGCTATATTTTCCTACAAGAAAAACACAGCAGGGTTAAATGGTTTGCCGTTTTCTTAGCGGCAATAGGCGTTGCGTTGCAGCTGTTCATCGTGGGCTACCTGCCTTGGGTGTCTCTGGTTTTGGCCTTCAGTTTTGGTTTTTATGGTCTACTGCATAAGCGAACACCAACCGATAGCCTTACTTCATTATTCCTAGAAACAAGCCTACTGCTCCCCTTTGCGATGGGCTATTTGCTTTGGCTAAGCTATCAAGGGGAAGGTCCAGCGACTAGGGGCACCTCCGATTGGCTATTTCTAATTTTGGCAGGCCCTATTACCACCGCTCCACTTTTGTTTTTTTCTGGCGCAGCGAAGCGATTACCTCTCTCTGTAATCGGTTTTTTCCAATACTTATCTCCGAGTATGCTTTTTGTACTAGCTATCTTCGTGTATGGAGAGCCATTTGATCCATACAAACTTATTACATTTATCTTTATCTGGATCGCTTTGGCCATTTTCAGTTGGGATAGCCTAAGGCGTCGTTAAAGGTTAATGAGTCAGACACCAGAGTTTGAACAAGAGCAAGACACTGTCAGCAATCTGTCTATTGCATCCTTATTATTTGCATAAAACAGTAACATTTAGCTTAATCTGATGTAGTATTTAGTTATGTTTAAGTTGGGGTAAACAATAATGATAAATGCTATGCGCTCACTCTCAATTAAGTCACGCCTCATAGGCTTAGTGGGACTTTTGTCCCTTGGCCTTCTGTTCGTTGTCTATTCCTCTTTAGCTGCCAGTAAAGCCTCTCTACTCAATGAGAAATACACCAAGACTCAGCATGTAGTGGAAACCGCCTACGGTGTGATTCAATATTATTATCAACAAGAGCAGGCCGGTAAGCTTGGTAGTGATGAAGCTAAACAACAAGCTATGGCGGCGATTAAAGAGATTCGTTATGGCGGCAATGAATATTTTTGGATCAATGACTACCAATCCAATATGGTCATGCATTCGGTCTCACCAAAACTAGATGGTAAAGATCTTGCCAGTTTAGAAGACAAGAACGGTAAACGAATATTTGAAGCTTTTGTCGATGTAGTGAATGCCAACAATGGCGCAGGCTTTGTGGATTACCTATGGCCAAAACCTGGCCAAGAAAAGCCAGTTGAAAAAATATCTTATGTTAAAGGGTTTCAACAATGGCAATGGATCCTTGGCTCGGGCATTTACTTAGACGATGTGGATGCACAATTTAAAACAGAAGCGACTCGCCTTGTTTCCATTAGCGCCGTCATCATTGTGCTTAGTTTGTTACTCTCTTACTTAGTGCTTAACTCTATTTTACGCCCCATCAACCAAACCCTAAATGTGATGCAAAACATTGCCGAAGGGGATGGTGATTTAAGTACTCGCTTGCCAGAATCTGGTAGCGATCATCTTAGCCATATTGCCAGCGCCTACAACAAGTTTGCAGAACGTCTTTCAAGAACACTCTCCAGTGCCATCGATTTGAACAATCAAGTCGGCAATAAGAGTATTGAATTACAACAAGTCTCGTCATCTACTCGTGAAATCACTCAAAAACGCGAAATCATGTTTGCCAAGATGACAGATACGATTATGGAAGTGGACAGCTATAAAGGGGATATTATAGACAGTACCCACTCAACCCTGGAGTCTGCCAAAGATACAGCGGATAAAACACAACTCGGCCAAGACTCTATTGCCAAAACCGTTGAGTCCTTGAATCTCCTTTCTAATGAATTAGACATTGGCGTGAAATCCGTTGTCCAGTTGGCGCAAGAATCTCAAAATATTGGCACTGTTTTGGACGTGATTAGTGGCATTGCTGAGCAAACAAATTTATTGGCGCTAAACGCTGCCATTGAAGCCGCCCGAGCGGGCGAACAAGGCCGTGGCTTTGCGGTGGTAGCCGATGAAGTGCGTGGATTGGCCAGCCGTACTCAGTCCTCCACGGACGAGATTCAGACCATGATTAAGAACTTACAAGATGGAGCGAAAGAAGCGGAAATACGTATCACTTCAAGTTATGAGCAATCTAAGAAAACCACAGATGACATCACTTTAACGGCTTCCTCCTTGCAAGACATCGCCTCTTCTGTCACCGCCATCACTCATGCGAGTAACAGCATTACCGATACTGTGACAAGCCAGAGTAAAGCGGTACAGGCGTTGAATCAGTTAAATCAAGAAGTCATGGACTTGTCTAAACAAGCCAGTGATTTGATTCAACAAAACAATCAAACCAGTGAAGAGCTTGCTGATACGTCTAAGCAAACACAAAAGGTTATGTCGACTTTTAAGCTATAGACTAGCGATTGGTAAGGCAGAAACAACGAACAAGCGAGCTTGTTCGTTGTTTTTTTATGGTTAGGACAAGCTTGCCAAGTACTCATCATAAGTACCCTGAAAATCGATAACCTTACGATCTTTAATTTCCACCACGCGTGTCGCAAGAGAAGAGACAAACGCCCGGTCATGGCTGACAAAGATCAAGGTGCCATCAAAATCGATCAAGGCATTATTTAGCGCCTCAATGGCTTCCATATCCATGTGGTTGGTTGGTTCGTCCATTACCAGCACATTCAAATCCATCATCATTAATTTGCCAAATAGCAGGCGATTTTTTTCACCACCTGAACAAACCCGCACTTTCTTATTAAAGTCATCTGCGGTGAAGAGTAGGCGTCCTAACATGGCTCGAACCTTTAAGTCATCATGCTTTGCTGTGCGCCATTGGGACATCCAATCAAACAACGTAAGATCACAATCAAAATCTGCAGAGCTGTCCTGAGGACAATAGCCTATTACAGCATTTTCAGACCACTTAATGATTCCTTGTTGCGCTTCTAGCTCAGCCATTAAGCAACGTAGAAACGTGGTTTTACCTGCACCGTTTTCACCAATGATCGCAAGCTTTGAGCCCGCATCTAAAATCATATCCGCGCCACTAAACAGCAGCTCGTCTTCGTAACCGTGCCCAAATTCTTCTAACACCAGAGCTTGGCGATGAAGTTTTTTATCTTGTTTCAGACTGATAGACGGCGTCATTCGGCTCGACTGCTTCACTTCTGCCAACTCTATTTTCTCAAGTTTCTTAGCACGTGAACTGGCTTGTTTCGCTTTCGAGGCGTTGGCAGAGAAACGATTGACAAAGGCTTGCAGATCATCCATCTCCGCGCTTTTTTTCGCATTTTCTGTGAGCAGCTGTTCACGAATAAGGGCAGACGCCTCCATGAAGTACTCATAATTCCCAGGGTAAATACGCAGTTCACCAAAATCTATGTCGGCCATATGAGTACAAACCGAGTTTAAGAAATGGCGGTCGTGGGAAATAATAATCATGGTGCATTTACGCTGATTCAACACTTCAGCCAACCAGTTAATCGTATGAATATCCAAGTTGTTGGTAGGCTCATCAAGTAGCAAGATATCAGGGTTTGCAAACAAGGATTGCGCTAATAACACTCGTAGTTTCCAACCCGGTGCCACCTGACTCATAAGGCCAAAATGATAGGATTCGTCTATGCCAGCTTCCAACAAAATATCACCAGCGCGGCTTTCAGCACTGTAACCATCCATTTCGGCAAATTCAGCTTCTAACTCCCCTGCGCGCATGCCATCGGCTTCACTCATTTCGGCCTTACTATAGATAGCATCTCGTTCTTGCTTTACTTTCCACAATTCTGTGTCGCCCATGATCACCGCATCGACAACGGAATACTCTTCGAACGCAAATTGATCCTGACTTAGCGTCCCCACCTTTTCACCTGGAGTGATGGACACATTGCCCGACGTTGGCACCAATTCACCGCTTAGAATTTTCATAAAGGTGGACTTGCCACAGCCATTAGCACCGATCAGACCATAGCGATTGCCTTGTCCAAATTTTGCCGAGATATTTTCAAAAAGTGGCGTAGCGCCGAATTGCATGGTGATGTTCGCAGTGGATATCAAAAGAAAAGCCCTAAAGAAATACGAGAAAGTCCATCCGCCCGATTGAGGCGTACAAAAGATGAACACAAAGGGGTGCGAATATAGAGACTTAGCAGAGTAATGTCGAGCACAAAGCTAAGGAATCTGCGGATACTTACTATATGGAAGGAAAAGCCTCGCCTATTCGTCCTTACTTCACGGAAAATCATATTCTTTGCTCACAAGGGGACTTCTAATAAATAGGCAGAGTCGTACAATAATAGCTTTGCTAAGCTCCTCATTCTGATGCACTAAAGGCCCATTATGACCATTACTCTCACCACACCAGCACTATTATTTCCCGCCGTATCCCTCTTGCTATTGGCCTACACTAATCGATTTGTGACCTTGGCCTCGATCATTCGTACCTTCGATCCTTCCCAAAGCGATGACAACACGACTGAGCAAATCAGTAATTTACGCAAACGTATTTACCTGATTCGCCGTATGCAAGAAGCCGGTGTAATGAGTTTTTTCCTCTGTGTAATGTCGATGATGGCTATGTATCTGGAATATCAACAAGCGGGTAGCTATATTTTTGCCGCCAGTCTGGTCTTTCTGATGTTTTCTCTCTACCTTTCTGTGAGGGAGATTCATATTTCTTGTGATGCCTTAGACGTGCATCTACAGCACTTTAACCGCAGCTTTAAACTGAGCCGCAATAAAAGTAAACGCACGCCCTAAAGCCTTTATTGATGAGGAGAGTTTAAGTTGGCTTGTAAAACATTAAAGCCTTTAATTGACGACCAAGCGAGATACGCGGAAAAGTATTCTGCAAAACCCACATCCACGACTCGACCCGTTTCTTGGCTGGCATGACGCAAAAATAAACGGCCATTTTTACGAATGGCTAAACCTTGGTGTGAAACGTTCATATTGGTGCCAATCCACTTTTTCAAAGCCCAATCCGGTCTGACTACACTGATCACACTCCCAGAAGGAATACGCGCCAACAAAGCCTCGTCTAAGCCAGTCCATTGAGCTTCATGCTCAATGGTTAAGCCCACATATAAAGCACTAATAGGGACATAAGGTGTCACCACAGGTTGTGGGGGAATGTCTTGACCTAACAGACGTAGTTTTTGGATCAAGGCCTGACACTGAGCCTCATCCAACAACGCACAGTTTACACTCTGCTCATCAATGTGTTGGAACCAAGCTTTCTTATCGATGACGGTATGAGCATACGCTAGCGAGCCTTGCGCTACCTGATCCGTAATATCCGATAGATAAGCCTGATTATTCGGTATCCAGTCAGCGCTGGGGAAATGGTTACGGGTTACAAAAGACACTTGCCCATTATGGTAACGCAGATGATTTAAATGATGTAAAAAGGCGTCATTGGAGTGAGAGAAAGCACCAGCCAATACCGTTTCAACAAAGGTGGTACAGTCGAAGACATCAAAGCGCACTAAAGGGTCTTGATCAAATTCCCCTAAAGCGCCCTCCCCAAGACCATTCGCTTGATAAGGGATGCCCAGTAAAACACCACTAAGCTTAGCGATACGTTCATCCACTGGTTCGGATTCAGAAACTTGATTCATCAGAGTATAGAATTCAGCGGATACCGGTTGAGCTTGTTTTTCCACCGTTGCGCAACCCGTGAGCCAAAGCAAAGCGCTGATTAGCCATAAAAATCGCCACCGACCTTTGCTAGATCTGACGTATTTTAGTAATTGAGTTGCTCGCAAAATTAAACTTACCTGATGATTGCAAATAGTGAATTCGATTAAATAACATAGCTTGCAGAATAGGTACTGCAAAAACACTTAAAATTGTTTAATATGTAACCATATTTGTAATGATTTACACAAAGAAGGTTCTATGAAGATTAGCCCTGCCCCCTTTGCTTATGGCCAAGCTGGTTTACAACGCAGCCAAGATAACATGAGCCAAGCCGCCAGTGACATTGCACAAGCTTCGACACAAACAAGCCAGAGTGCCAACCGTTTACAAGATGGGCTAATTGCACTTAAAAGCAGTGAGTTAGAAGCGCAAGCAAATGCTAAAGTGATCGCTGCGTCCGATCGTACCCTAGGCAGCTTAATCGATATCAAAGCCTAATCACTTCGTTGCCAACCAGCTTTTTATCTGAGACCGCTCTGTAGGCCTCACCAATCTCGCCAGTTCACCTCCATCTTTCAATAATATCAAAGTCGGCCATAAGGTCACCTTAAATACTCGCCCTAAGCGTTTCCCTTTGCCGTCAAAGACCTTCACATGAGTTAGCTCGTCAACAGAATGTAAGGCGCTTTGCAACAAGGGCTCAACCCCTTGGCAATGGCCGCACCAAGGAGCACCAAACTCTAATAACAGATAACCTTGGGACTGTTCAATGTCCGCCAAACTGGGTGCTTGTTCGCTATATTGATGATTGTAACCCTTGCTACTCGCCAGCATATTCACCTCATTTTTTTCCGGTTACAATGATTTATTAGGCTGAAACTCTTTGACGCACTCGTATGAAGACATTTCAAATTCGCGACATATCCAAGGACGATTTTCATAAATAGTACATTGAAAAGTGTCTCTATCTACAGCGGAACACCATCCGTCCTCTAGTCTTAGCATGGTCTCTCCTCCCCAACGATCCACTTCAATATGCTCTTCAGGCACCCCCGTGTCACTAATGATCATCACTTCTAAACGACAACAACTGGCTTGGCATTGATGACAAGAAACCTGCGTGTCTTCGATATTCTTTAATTTAATCTGCATTCCACATCCAAGTTACCCTCTTGGGTTGGCAAATAAGCGCGAGCGATAGCGCAGGTGGCTTTAGCATTCTTGATTTTATCCAAAACAAGTTCTGCTGGTTGCTGGCTAATTTGGCTCGCCCCATACAAAGCCGCCGACTCCGCCACTCCATACACGCCAACCGTTTTATAGATATAGTCTGAGCGAGTACTCAACAAGGTTTCCATACTGCTTAACTCAGGCACACTGTAGGTGACAAAAGGCCAGTGATACTTTTCCGCTAACTTGATCAGGTTCGTTTCGTCCGCTTTAAGGTCAATACTGGTAAGACTCTCTATATCTTGAGGAGTTAAACCTTTTTGCGCCAGCGCTTCGAGCATCAGCTCTTCAAGGTAGGCTAAATCACAATTTCTTTCACAGCCCATGCCCAAGGTATAAATAGGATTAACATATGCCTTGGCCGTGGTCATGACCAACTCAGCCCCCAACATGTGACTAACTTGAGCGGCTAAGTCATTCGCGCCCCCTTCATGGCCCGAAAGCAACGGGATAACATATTTTCCCTGCTCATCAAGCACTAGCACTGGTGGGTCCTGATACTTATCTTGCAACACTGGCGCCAGCGTTCGAAAAACAATCCCCGTTGCACAGACAAATATAAGCTTATGCCCTTGTTGGAAAGCTTGCTGTACCTGCTGGGTAAAGGGCTTAGGCCTGTACCATAATTGGCACTCTAACCCTTGCCTCTGACACAGTACAAGCAGCTGCTGAGCCAAGTTTTTTCCCATAGGGGTAAGGGCAATAATACTGATCAACGACTGCTCCGCTCACTTTTAGTGACCACAAACAACGAAAAATACGGGCCTGCTTTCTCTTCTAACGAGGTTACATCTTGCACAATCCGCTCATTGTCACGACCTATGTATTCAAGATACTTGGCGTCCCTCATACGATTGGTTTTGCGCAACGCCGTGAGAATTCTGGGTCTGGCTCGGCCAGCTTTCATAATAACCACACTGTCATGTTGCAACAAAGCCGTATCAATTTGTTCGGCACTGTGACGACCGCTGACCACAGCAAAGGATTCTTTTAAAATAGTAAGCGGGTGATTCAATGCCGAAGAAGCCGCATTAATGGACGACACCCCGGGAATGACTTGGCAAGGATACGCCCCTTCTAGACGTTCCAATAAGTAAGCAAAAGAGCCAAAAAACAGCGGATCACCTTCACAAAGAAAGACCACGTCTCGGCCTTCATCAAGCTGGCGAGCGATTTCCTCAGCGCCCCGATCATAGGCTTGGTTAGCAAGTGTTCTATCGGTAGACATGGGCATAACAATGGCGATTTCATGTTGAGAGTCGGCCACGTCTTTGAATGCTTCACAGGCGATATTACGCGCTTGAGAACTACCTTCCCCATTAGCAAGATAACTGACCACTTGAGCCGAGCGAATGAGGCGTAAGGCTTTTAAGGTTATTAGTTCTGGGTCACCGGGCCCCACTCCCACACCAATGAAGCGCCCTTTGCCGTTTAATGGTGTTATATCCTCTGGGTTCATCAACTCAAGGTTTCCTTAATACTATTTTGCTCAGGCTCATTATTAAGCGCTTTGGTTTTTATAAATTGATATAAGTTTACTGGCAAACTGGGGCGGAAGACTCTCTGCCCTGCCAAACGCTCACACTTCGAAATTGCTATTTGTAAGGCATCATCTTCAGCGTCTTGGGCTAAATCACGACTCGTCATAAAGCTCATTACCTGACAACGGCTTGTTTCTGTTACCGCGCTCACCACTAGGCGACCGCCCTCAGGTAAAAGACGCCAGACTTGATTCATCATTTCTTCTAAGGTGCCATCACTGCCGCCAATGAAGACCTTATTCGGAAGAGGCAAATCCACCAATGCTTGCGGGGCACGTCCAGCAATAATTTGTAGATTTTGCATAACGCCAAAACGCTGCCGGTTTTCTTCAAGGCAGGCTAATCGTTCTGGGTGATGCTCAATGCCATACACGGTTGCTTTTGCTTGCCAGTAGGCCAGCTCAACACTGACGCCACCACAACCAGCCCCAATGTCCCAAACCACATCTTTGGCATCAAGGGCCATGTAAGAAAGTATCGCTAGGCGTACTTCACGCTTGGTGATCATACCCTTGCCATGGCCTTTGTCGGTCACAAAACGACTTTCTGCTATGCCCGGGGTACTTGGGTAAAGACTGGCTTGATGACTGGTGGTGACCACCACCACATTAAGCGGGTTAAATTCATGTGCCAATTCTGCCAGCTCCTTGGCCGTGTATGCAGTGACTGTTTCTTCATCGTAACCTAGGGCTTCACACACCTGAATTTGGCTGTCATCAAGACCTGCTTGTAGGAGTTCTTTTGCGATATGTTGAGGCTGACTGAATTGATCTGTCAGTAAGAGTAAATTGCGGTTTGGCTGCAGGTAACGGCGTAAACTGAATAATGGTCGGCCATGCAAGCTCACGACTTGAGCATCTTGCAAAGACAAGCCCAAACGATGGCAAGCTTCTTGAACGCTTGAAACATTGGCATAGTAACGAATGGAGTCTAATGCTGGATGTTGATCCACAAAACGCCCTAACCATGCTCCAATGCCATAATGCAGGGCATCACCTGAGGCCAACACCACAAGTTTTTCAACACCCAGTTGTTGCCAATGTTCGATGCGATCTGCCAACTCCGCAAGTTTGGGCAAAGTCTGGGACTGAGCTTGATACGCTATCTCCCCAAGAGTTTCAAGTTGACGAACTGAACCCAGTACCTTGTCGTGAGCAGATAATGACGCCAACAAGCGTTGAACGTCTTGGCAAAGCACTGCTTGAGCCTTTACCCCAAGTCCGACTACATGAATTTCCATCAGTAATATTCACCTAGGTTACAGCGTAACAAGGCATTACAACTTGCCGCCGTAACGGCACTGCCGCCCATTCTACCGAGCAAGGTAATGCATTCAATGCCCAAAGACTGATGCGCGTCCCAAAGAGCTTGCTTAGATTCAGCGGCTCCCACAAAACCCACAGGCATGGCGATGATCAAAGCAGGCTTTGGTGCTCCCTGTGCCAGCATTTCTAACAAACGGTATAAAGCAGTAGGCGCATTGGCGATCAAAACCACACTGCCAGCAAGCTGTTCTTGCCAAAGCTGCAACGCCGCCATGGAGCGGGTTTCCCCAGACCCTTTGGCAATTTGTGCGGTACGAGGGTCATTCAAAAAGCATAAAGGTTCACCTTCTATCATGCGCTTAGTAACCCCCTGCTTAACCATTTCCACATCACACAGAATAGGGGCTTTGGCCGCCAAGGCTTGACGACCCGCCGCAACAGCTTGGTCACTAAAGCGTACATATTGAGCCACCTCGGGCAGCCCTAAGCTGTGTACCACACGCATCACCACTTGTTGCTGATCACGGTCAAACTGACTTAACTCGGTTAATTCACGAATTTGTCGAAAACTGTCTTGCTCGATCGCTTGAGGATTTTTTTCAAAAAGGTACATAATCTCTACTTAAATGTTATTGCTCACCAGTACTGGTATTTGTTCTAGAGGTATCGCCCCATGCTTCAACACAAGCCAAATAACAGGCTTGAGCATCACTGAACTGTCGATCAGCCGTGGGCAAATGGGGACGTTTGTGCAGCAAACAATGGATATTTTTGGCTCGTGCCACGTCAAGCTTGGCATAGGTGGCCTCACCGCCACTGTTTTTACTGACAATGACATCGATTTGATGAGCCTCCAACAAGCTTTGTTCATCCTCATAGGCAAAAGGCCCAATGGCTTTTTGCCAAGTGACGCCTTTAGGTAACTCAAACTTTGGTGGCACAGCCGTGCGCCACAACACCGTTTCAATCTTATCCAACGCAGCAATTTGCGTTAACAATGCTTGGGACATTTGCCCAGCACTCAATAAAGGCCGATGATATTGGCTCAGATAGCCAAGTAATTGCTCATCATCCTGATACTCAAACCAGCAATCATCGGATTGCACTTGCCACGCGGGGCGATGCAAGCGCCAACATGGTATCGCTAACGACTTTGCCGCCGCCACAGCTGTGGTGCTCATGGCCGCCGCATAAGGGTGAGTGATGTCTAGAATGGCATCGATAGGCTGCTCTTGCAGATACTTGGCTAGGCCACCAAATTGACTAAAGCCTCCCACCAGCAACTGACAGTCTACTTTCGGCACTCGCACTAATCCTGCGATACTATAGACCACACTGATGCCTGCTTGATGTAGCTGATCGGCCATACGTCTAGCGTCCGCAGTGCCGCCTAACAAGAGTAACTTCATCTCGCCTCCCCTTTAGACTCAGTCGCCTTAAAAGCCGCCTGACCTACGGTTCGACCTTGACGATCAATAGCAATCACTTCCACGGCCATATGCTCTGGTAAATAGCCTTTAGCAAACGCCAATGCTTGAGCACAAACCGCATCCGCAAGACTTGGTCCCATGGATTCAGCACTGTACTTTTGATATATCGACAAGGCTTCTACGCTGGTGTTTGCCCCTCGCATTTGCCCTTGCACTTGCTCCGGTGCTCCTAACGAAACGGCCAAATCCCCGAGAGCATCAAGATTAATACTCGATACTCGGCTGTTTAAATCCATGTGACCTTGCGCCAATTTGCTTATCTTGCCAAAGCCGCCACAGAGGGTTAACGCTGTTAATTGAGGGCTGGTGTTTTCTACTTTACGCAAATGTTTGAGGACAGCGCCCACAAAATCCCCCATCTCAATGAGCGCCATGTCATCAAGTTGATAGCATTGTTTGACGGCAGTCTCACTGGCATTTCCTGTGGTGGCAGCGATGTGCGTTAATCCATTGGCTCTGGCCACATCGATTCCCTGATGAATAGAAGCAATGTAAGCCGCACATGAAAAAGGCCGCACAATACCTGTAGTGCCTAAGATGGACAAACCGCCCAAAATCCCTAAGCGTGGGTTCATGGTTTTAAGAGCTATTTTGTCCCCATCCACTACACCCACCGAGACCTCAAAGCCTCCTTGGTATTGATAAGTATCAGCGAAGCCTAATAAATGCTCAGTCATCATTTTGCGAGGGACAGGGTTAATCGCCGGCTCACCCACTGCCAACAACAAACCGGTTTTGGTGACAGTGCCGACACCGCTGGCCGCACGGAACACCACGCCCGGCGCTTTAGACAGACACAATTCAACAAAGATTTTTGCCCCGTGGGTGGCATCTGGGTCATCCCCCGCGTCTTTGATCGTCGCCGTACGATAACCATTTTCAATGGTTTGATAATCAATAATATCGAGAGAAACGTCTTGGCCTTTAGGCAAGGTTACACTCACACTGGCGGCTTGCTTATGACTAAACAAGGCTTGGGCCGCCGCCACACAGCAAGCTGTCGCGCAGGTACCTGTGGTTAAGCCGCTGCGTAATAGTGTGGGTGTTTCTGAACTTTCAGGCCACATATTCTGCCTCTACCCTACATCTGCCATAAGGGCTTCTTGTGCCCCTTGAGCCAGAAACACCTGCGCCGTTGCAGCAAGGTTCGAAGGGAAGAATAAGTGCAAATACGTAGCCGTTAGGCCCTTTTCTTGATAAATCGCTTCGCCAGGGGCTGGGTGTCTTTGACGACGGCCAAACGCCACGGGTGTTGGGGTGTTATCACTGCGAGACCTATGATGGGCATGGCCACGTATATCCCCTTGTGGCAAAATTGCGGTTTGCATCCCCTGACAGCCACGCTTACCTCGCATAGCCCCTTGACCCGCCAAGATTCCCGTCATCGGATAACACCCTTCTTGTAAGTCCGTTAGGCTTTGCAAACTGTATAAAAGGCCGCCGCATTCCGCCAAAATGGCTTTCCCTGTTTTATGAAAATCCATGATGGCTTGGCGCATACTAAGGTTTTCGGACAAGGCCTTTGCATGCAATTCGGGGTAACCACCGGGCAACCAAAGAGCGTCGGCATCGGGTAAGGTATTGTCTTTAAGGGGCGAGAAATACACGATGCTGGCCCCTAAACTTTGTAGGGCTTTAATGTTGGCATCATAAATAAAACTGAACGCAGCATCTTTGGCGACAGCTATGGTTTTATTCGCCAGTAAGGGTTCTATCTCTTCTACTGGTGTCTCGGTATCGCTGGCTGAAAAGGTTACCGCTTTGGGTAAGCTAAGCAGGGCGCAATCATTGCTTTGTTGTAACCAAACCACCGCGGCGCTAAAACGCTCTTCCAGTTCATCCGCCACTTCATCTGCTTGCACCAAGCCAAGATGACGCTCAGGTAAAACAATCAGCTCATCCCTTTTTAAGCTGGCTAATAAAGGCAGACTTTCAGGCAAGGCATCTCGTATTAACTCGGCGTGACGCTCGCTTCCACATCGGTTAGCAATTAAGCCTGCTACTTCTATGTCCGACCTAAAGCTTGCTAAGCCAGTCGCTAAAGCGACAGCGGTTTGCGCCATGCCTTTCACATCCATGACGATGGCCATGGGAATACCAAAACGCGCGGCTAGGTCTGCACTGGAAGGCTCTCCATCAAACATTCCCATAGCGCCTTCAACCAAGATAAGGTCGGCCTCTTGCGCCGCCAAAAAGAGCCTTTGCTGGCAGTAGTCTTCTCCTGCCATCCAAATATCCAGCTGCTCGACAGGCTGTTTGGAGGCTTGCGCTAAAATCTGTGGGTCAAGATAATCTGGACCAGTTTTAAAAACACGCACCACATTACCTTGCTCCGTAAAGTAACGCGCCAAAGCTGCAGTGATGGTGGTTTTGCCCTGATTTGAGGCCGGAGCGGTTAAAAAAAGCGCCGGACACTCGACTGTTTTCACTGTCATAAACCTGTCTCTAATATCGAAGTTAGTAAAACGTATTCCGCCCCAAGCTGTTGAGCGATTTCTTCACCACGACCACGTTTAATCTGTGCATGTTCCGTGTCTATCAGCACTCGATTTCCCAACAATGAACGTTGCCCTACGGCAAAATCAGACACATCCGCCTGGGTACGACCGTCTGTTAAAATGTAGGTATGACTTTGTAAGCCTGGGTTACGTTGGTGTTGCTGCTGTAAATATTGGCTGGCTTTGTCGATGGCCACTCGAAAAGGTGTACCGCCGCCCGCCTGTAAATTATCCAGCAGTGCGGTGATTTCTTTTGGCGCTCTCACTTGCGGCAGTACAGAAGTGACCCCTTCTTGGCCAAAGCCTAAAATACTAATTTGCTCTCGAGCTAAATAAGCGCGCTCGGCTATGTCTAAAATCACCCCTTTCGCAAAACCAAAGCTTCCTTGGCTCAGGGTGGACGAGGAGGTATCCACTAACACCAGATGCAAACAACTCTGGCCTGTTTTATCTCGTTTATGAACCAAATGCTTTGGTGGCCATTCTTGGGGTTGTTTAATCAAACTGCGGAACCAATCAATTCCCTCACCACTCGATTGTGCGTCTATATTACCGCCCTCATGGGGGCCTTTTGCTTTACCACCCGCAATGGCTTTGGAAAAGGATGATTTTCCTTGAGCTTTCGAGGCATCAGTTTTTACACGAATAGCAGCACTCGTCTCTTGAGCTTGTGGCGGCATGGCCCCCCACTCTCCAGCAGAGGTCGGTTGTTCCGACTCCCCTTGAGTATTTTGACTCTCAGCTTGGCCATCAAGCGGCTTTGATTGAGGAGACGGCGGCGGACTCGAAGGCCTGTGAGACGATGGGTTTGATGGCGGAGACGGTGGCGCTTGTTGCTGTCGACGGTGGGCCAGTACCAGTTCTTCTACAGCCTCTACATCTTCTGCTAGCACTTGTTTATCACCGCGCCAGGCCGCATGAGTCATCGCAGCACGCACCCAAACAATATCGCCCCGCACTCCATCCACTCGGGCTTGTTGACAACGCTTGGCAATCTCTAAACGCAAATCATCGCTACAGCGAACTTGCAGCAAAACTTCTCTGGCTTGGCGGATGCTGGTTTTGAGGTTTTTCTGCTTGTATTTGAAAGCTTCGCAGAAAGCTTGTGGGTCTTGATCATACTCGTCTCTTAAACGCACGATCTGCACCCTTTCTTCCAAACTGTATTGATTGTAAAGCTCTACCATCAGACCAAAACGGTCTTGTAATTGTGGCCTTAGCTCACCCTCATCGGGATTCATAGTACCTACTAACAAAAAGCGAGCATCATGTTGATGGCTCATGCCATCACGTTCAATACGGTTGACGCCGCTGGCGGAAACATCCAATAGCTGATCCACCAAATGATCGGATAGAAGGTTCACTTCATCTAGATAAAGCACACCCCCATGAGCCTGACTTAACAAGCCGGGCTTAAAAACCACCTGCTTTTCTTGTAAAACTTGCTCTAAATCCAGAGCGCCTAATAAGCGGTCTTCACTAGCGCCTAATGGCAAGGTGGCAAAAGGCACATTTTGATCCTCCTGCAACGCCGGCATCACCCCAGCAAGCCCTCTTGCCAAAGTAGATTTAGCAGAACCTCTTGGGCCACTGATCAACACACCGCCAATGGTCGGGTTAATGGCACAAAGAATTAACGCCAGTTTTAACGGCTCCTGCCCAGCGACGGCCGTAAATGGAAAATTGCTATGGGCTAAGCTCTGCATTGCTAAACCTTTCTTAAATGATGGGGGGCGTAAGAGCCTGTTCATAACCTGCTATTGTAGAGTTTTTGCCTAGGCTTTGTCTTGTTTGACAGTATCTTTGCCCCCCTTGCAAGTCAAATTGATACGCCACCCGTCATCATGAATAAAATTTAATGACATAAATGAAACTTATCCAAAGAAAATCCTTGACCTTGGAGTTACCTCCAAGGTTTATACTTCATCTATCTTGAAACCAAAACAACGAGGTATGGTATGTACCGTATCGGTGAATTAGCCAAGCACTTTGATATCAATCAGGACACTTTGCGCTTTTATGAGAAAAACCAGCTATTAGTTCCTAGCGAACGCTCTAGGGCTGGCTATCGCTTGTATACCGAGCAAGACAAACAAACTCTGTCTTTTATCCTAAGAGCAAAAGCGGTTGGCTTTAGCTTAAACGAAATACAAGAGCTGCTGTCGATCGAGATTGATAAAGCCAATAACGCTTGTGCCGATGTGAAAACCCTAGTGGACCACAAACGACTAGCGGTGGAAGAAAAAATCGCCGAGCTACAAGCCTTCCAACTGTCTCTACAACGATTATCGGATGCTTGTTGCGGAGGTGATGTAAGCGCTGTTCATTGCACCATTCTAGAAGCGTTGGAAACGGGCGAAACCAAGGTACGTTCAGAAAATCACTCCCATGAATTCAAGGAGCAACAAGATGTCGTTGCTGAATAATTTCCTCGATTTATTTCTTGAATCCGCCCCCTGGCTCATTGTCGGCCTAGTATTAGCAGGCATGCTAAAAATGTTCATTTCCATGAACTGGATGAACAAGCAACTAGGTGGTCACGGTTTAATGACAACCATTAAAGCGGCGTTATTAGGTGCACCATTACCCTTATGCTCCTGTGGCGTCATTCCTGCCGCCATAGGTTTACGTCGCTCTGGCGCGTCTCGCTCCGCGACAACCTCTTTTATGGTATCCACACCAGAAACAGGCATAGATTCTATTTCCGTATCCTATGTCTTACTTGGCCCCTTTATGGCTGTGATTCGTCCCGTAGCGGCGATTTTTAGTGCGATTTTGGCAGGATTACTTGTGGGCCGAGAGGACAGCAGAAACAACAAACTTGTCACTGAGGATACGACCAAAGGGCCATCAAGCTGTTCCTCAACATCCGAGCCGAAACCGCTAGTCAGTGAAAAAGCTTCTTGCTGCGCAACACAAGCATCATTACAAGCCACCAAAAAATCAGCTTGTTGTTCTACGAAAGCAGTACCTGAGCCATCAGTGCCAACAACTTCTCAAGGTTCATGTTGCTCAAGCACCCAAGGCAATACAGAAAAACCAGCATCAAGTTGTGGGCGGTCTAAAAAAACTGAGCCCTTACAAAAGCAGCCAAACTTTTTAGGCAAAGTGGTCACTGGACTTCGCTATAGTGCGACGGAACTCATAGATGACACAGCCGTGTGGCTCTTAATTGGCTTAAGCTTTGCTTCCATAGTCCAAACCTATGTACCAGATGACTTTCTGGCGTCCTGGGGGAACGGTTTACTGGCCATGTTGGTCATGGTGATCATTTCGATACCTATGTACATTTGTGCCACAGCATCCACTCCTATTGCCGCAGGTTTATTGATTGCAGGGGTTGCACCAGGTGCTGTGTTGGTTTTCATGTTGGCAGGCCCTGCCACGAATATTGCAACACTAGGAGTGGTATCCAAAGAATTGGGCAAACGAGCACTAGGAGGATATTTAGCGGGTGTACTCGGCGGTGCTTTACTATTTGGATTTTTAACGGATTTTCTGGTCACGGCATTTGGTTTTTCCGTCATGCCTCAAATTGGACCTGAGCATGAGCTACTGCCTCAATGGCTAACTGTTAGTTGCGGCCTAGTGTTAGCCATCCTAATGATGATGTCTTTAATCAAAAAAGGTCAGTCACGCTTTAACAAATAGTTTTTCACTAGCTGACCTTGAAGCGAGCCTTAGCTGCTCGCTTCATTGGCTTTGGGTACTTGCGCCCATTTAGGTGGTCGGTGGTAACGCCCCACAACAGAACTTAATAACAAGAAAGCCAATAAGGAGTAGAGTAAATGACTCAAGTCCAACACGGTAACTGCCGCCACTAACACACCGAGATCGGCGATTAACGTAGTCTTGCCCGCATGAAATCCAAAACGACGCTCCAGATAAACCGCTAAGATATTAAGACCACCTAAAGAAGCATTGTGACGGAACAAAATGATCAAACCAAAACCCACTAACATGCCACCTAAGATGCCTGACAAAATTGGGTCAATGGTCAAATGAATATAGAAGCGCATCAGCTCAGACAGACCAGATAGCAAGCTAATACTGACAAAGGTTCGCCAAGCAAAAGATTTTCCTAGCGCACGCCAAGCCAATATGTAGAACGGCATATTAAGAATAAAGAATAACTGACCAAAAGACAGGTCGGTAAATTTGCCCAGAATCATACCGATTCCAGCGGTACCACTAATCAGTAAACCAGCAGCATTTAAAATATGCAGCCCTAAAGCCACAAGCAGACAGCCCTCGACAATCGACAGCCAACGATGGGTAATATTCATAACAAGTCCTTCACATGGCCAACTTAACTCTTGATTAAGGTGGCGGTTTATACGCTAGCTTCTTTTGAAAGCCCGGTGCGCAGAACAAACTCTATGTTTTTTGTCCACACATACTAAAATGATTAGCATAATGCGTACCAAAAAAACGAAAGGGCATTATGTCGTTAAAAGCCACGAAATACACCTTTTATTTTTTGAGATATCCCGTATTTTCGCACCATTTCAGCACATAGTTAAGATCATAGCGCACATTTTAACTACAAACATCAAATGCTGCCCGCCTCCAATCAAGCTTCTAGGGTCGCCCTAAACTTTAAAACCGACTCACATAATAAAACATAACTTATTGATCTTTGGACTGTTCATAGAAATTAAAAAACGGCTACAATGGCTTCATGAGAATCACACTAAGACAATTACAAATTTTTGAAGCTGTGGTCCACACAGGTTCAGTAACCGCAGCGGCCGATTTGGTACACATCAGTCAACCCGCTGCCAGTCAGGCGTTGCGTGAGCTTGAAGCACTCCTCGGTCGTCCATTATTTAGGCGCCATGGTAAACGTCTACAAATCACCCCTCAAGCACGTCACTTACTTCCTCAAGCAAGAGCGGTACTCAGCCAAATAGAACAAATTGAAAGTATGGGCAATGCGGATGAGTTAAGTGGTTCTCTGCATTTGGCCGCCAGTGTCAGTATTGGCAACTATTTATTGCCCAAACAGATGTCTAATTTTAAAAAGCAGCACCCAAACATTCGCTTTAATTTGGACATAGGCAATACCCAAAGTGTGATTCAGCAATTACTAACAGGTAAAGCAGAAGTCGGGTTTATCGAAGGCTACTGCCAACACGCCGAGCTAATGACGCAAACCTGGCTAAAAGATGAGCTAGTGGTGTTTGGCTCGGCCACCGAAAGCCGTCACGAGAAGCTGGAGTGGGAAGATTTGCAACAAGCTGATTGGGTGATGCGAGAAGCAGGTTCAGGCACGCGCAATATTCTAGAACAAGCCACCGCAGCAAAAATCCCTAATCTTAATGTAGTGCTCTCATTAGCCCACATGGAAGCAGTCAAGCAAGCGGTCATCCACCAAATGGGCTTAGGCTGCCTATCTCGCATGGCGGTTTCCCAAGAGCTGAATTCAGGCCTAATCAGACTTTATCAAACGCCATTAGCCTTACACCGTAATCTATTGATCGTGACGCCCAAAAGCACAGCTCTCACTCAAAACGCGCAGTTTTTTGTGAACCAATGTCAGCAGTTGATCACCCCTCCCTAGCCACCCAAGCTGTGACGATAAAATAAACTCTTTGTAGGCAGTTGACCTTTACAGATAGCCCCCTACAATTGATTCATCCCAGTTATTTCTTCGCAAAAGAAAATAGGCTTTATGAATATTAATAAGATTGACCTCAATCTGCTCATATACTTAGATGTGCTGCTTAGGGAATGTAATGTTACCCGTTCGGCCAATAAGCTAAACATTACCCAACCTGCCATGAGTAATGGTTTAAAGCGCTTACGGGACCTGCTAAGCGACCCTCTACTGGTTCGCACCAGTGAGGGCATGAAACCAACCGAGAAAGCCCTACGCTTACAACCTATTGTTCGTAAAGTCTTGCTGGAACTAGAAGAGGCCCTGCAGCCAGAAGCCGACTTCAATGAAAAAACCAGTACCCGTGTGTTTCGCATCATGGCGAGTGATTACGCCACTTCCACTGTCATTCCTAGCTTACTAAACCGCTTGCGTGAACAGGCCCCGGGGGTAACGCTGGATATTATGACGCCAAGTGATGTGACCTTTCACGATGTGGAAGCAGGGAAAATCGATATGGCCATCAACCGTTTTGAAGAACTCCCCCAGTCTTTCCATCAAAAAAATGTTTGGCTAGACACTTTTGTCTGTGTAATGAGTTCAAAAAACCCACTTAGAAACAATTTGGACTTGGACGCTTATTTGCGCTCCCAACATATCTGGGTAAGTAAAACAGGCTTTGGTATTGGGGTGGGCATGGACCCTACCGATGTGCAAAAGCTTGGCTGGGTTGATGAGTCCCTACAGGCACTGGGGAAAACTCGCAGCATTCGGGTATTTACTCGCAGCTATCACACCGCTATGCACCTATCTTTAGAGCAGGATTTGATTTCCACCTTACCCAGAAAAGTCGCCATGGTGAATCGTAACAATCCAGACCTAGTGATTGTCGAGCCACCCTTCCATATTCCTGAAATAGAACTCAAAATGATCTGGAGCCCACTCCTGCACCACGATGCCAGCCATATTTGGTTTCGTAAACAGGTCATTCAAGTGGCTAATGAGTTACAGGCAAAAAGCTAAAAAAAAACGCGCATCAACCATTGCTGATGCGCGCTTTAGAGATCAGAAGCTTGTTTACTCTTCTTCAGAACCCACGGCTTCTTTGATCACAGTCTGTAACTCACCATTATTAGCCATTTCAACAATAATGTCACAACCACCTACTAGCTCACCTTTTACCCATAACTGTGGAAAAGTCGGCCAGTTAGCAAATTTTGGCAGCTCAGCACGGATATCTGGATTGTCCAAAATATTGACAAACGCAAAACGCTCACCGCAAGACATCAAAGCTTGTACCGCTTGAGAGGAAAACCCACACTGAGGCGCGCGAGGGTTACCTTTCATGTACAACAATATGTCATTACTGCTGATTTGTTCTTTGATCGTATCGATAGTAGTGCTCATGTAAAATCCTCACTGTAGTGGGTGTCTGTTACCCAAGGCTAAAGCCTAGCTGGGCAAGCAATAGAATATTTTAAAAAGTTGCTTCAGATTATGGGGCTTGGCAATAGATTTACAACCCTGTTTTTTCCATATGCGACGAATTTCTTCTTTAATCCCCCCTTTACTCCCTTGCCCTAGTATATTAAATTGGTCGATTCCCTTTTCAAAAGTTAATTTAAGGAGCTATCGGTGTCACCAAGACATTTTCTTACTCTCAAAGATCTTTCCTCAGACGAGTTCAAACAACTTATTTCACGCGCGACTGAGCTGAAGAAAATCCACCGAGAAGGCACCCGATTTGAGCCACTAAAAAATCGCGTACTCGCCATGATTTTTGAAAAGTCCTCGACACGCACAAGAGTGTCATTTGAAGCAGGCATGGCTCAATTTGGCGGTCATGCATTGTTTCTTTCCCCACGGGATACTCAATTAGGACGCGGCGAGCCTATTGAAGACAGTGCACGCGTCATTTCCAGCATGGTTGACGCAGTGATGATACGTACCTTTGACCACGCGACGGTAGAAACCTTTGCGAAGTATTCTTCTGTGCCTGTGATCAACGCTCTAACCGATGACTTCCACCCTTGCCAGCTGCTGGCGGACATGCAGACTTATCACGAGCACCGTGGCTCAATAGCAGGCAAAAAAGTGGTTTGGGTTGGCGATGGTAACAACATGTGCCATTCCTACATTAACGCAGCCGCATTATTGGATTTCCAACTTGTGGTGGCCTGCCCTGTAGGTTATGAACCCAATGCAGAATTACTAGAAGCTCACCAAGATCGCGTCACCATGGTACACAGTGCAACCGAAGCCGCAGTTGGTGCAGATTTGATTGTCACAGACGTGTTTGCGTCCATGGGGCAAGAAGATGAGCAAGATCAACGAATGAAAAACTTCGAAGGCTTCCAGGTAAATCGTCAGTTGATGGACAAAGCCAATGCCGATGCTTTGTTTATGCACTGTCTACCCGCTCACCGTGGTGAAGAAGTGTCCGCTGAAGTGATGGATGACCCAGATTCTGTCGTGTGGGATGAAGCAGAAAACCGTTTGCACGCTCAAAAAGCCTTGCTTGAGTTTTTGCTAACGAAATAAGTTATAATCCAAAAAGCCCGTAAGACGCACTGTCACGGGCTTTTTTGTTGATTCTATATTGAAGGAAACTCTCGTAAAGTGAATCATTATGAGTATTATTGAAGTTCGCCACCTAAAGACCTTAACCGCCCTAAGAGAGACTGGCAGCTTAGTGGAAGCTGCAGAACGTGTGCATCTCACACAATCTGCCCTCTCCCACCAACTCAAAGATTTAGAAGAGAAACTGGGCTGTCCTTTATTCATTCGCAAAACCAAGCCGGTACGCTTCACCAGCGCAGGATTACGCTTACTGCAACTAGCAGATGACGTATTATTGTCGTTTCGCTCCGCCCAGAGAGACATTCAACGCTTTGCTGAAGGTGAAAGTGGCCGCCTACACATCGCCATCGAGTGTCACAGTTGTTATGAGTGGTTGATGCCGACCATAGACCATTTCCGTGAGCACTGGCCAGATGTTGAACTCGACCTATCAACGGCATTTAACTTTATGCCGCTGCCGGCGCTTGCACGAGGTGACTTGGACTTAGTGGTGACTTCAGACCCGCAAGATTTGCCCAATATCGAATACATTCCTCTGTTCCAATACGAATCTCAAGTGGCTTTATCCCGCCACCATCCGCTGGCGAAAAAAGAATTTCTAACACCAGAAGATTTTGCCAATGAAACCTTGATCACCTATCCGGTAGAAACTGAACGCTTGGATATTTTTAAGCACTTTCTTACTCCAGCTGGGGTATCACCAGCCAAAATACGTCATAGCGAATTGACCTTAATGATGATGCAACTGATTGCCAGTGGTCGAGGGGTAAGCTGCTTGCCAAATTGGGCACTAACGGAATACACCAATCGCCAATATGTCATTACTAAGTCACTGGGGGAAGAAGGGGTTTGGTGTAAGCTCTACCTAGCCATTCGCAAAGATCAGCGTAATAACGCCTACATGGACGACCTGATTAACACAGCGTCTAAAACCTGCTTTAAGAACCTGAAAGGGATTTTAGCTGCGGATTTATAAACCGCAGCTAAAACCTTATAACAGTGTTAAGACACGGAGTTTTGATGCTGCTTACGGGACCAAATCAGACTAAATTTGGCACCGCCAGATTCGCTTTCATCAATTAGCACAGCCCCACCATGCCAAAAGGCAATCCGTTGAACAATTGCCAAACCTAATCCATAACCTCCCGAGGCACGGGTACGGCTGTTATCTAAACGATGGAAGGGTATAAATACCTTATCTCTGTCTTCAAACGGAATGCCTGGGCCATCATCTTCAATATCCAGTTGCCAGCGCTCTTCATCTAAGGTGAAGCTGATGGAGATTTTGCTGGAAGCGTATTTGGACGCATTCAAAATAAGATTTTGCAGGGCTCGTCGCAAATGGTGTTCATCGGCATTGACGTTTACATCTTCAGGAACGTTAACTTCCAGTGCAAGATGTTGGAGCAAGGTTTTATTATGCTCCAGAATCTCTTCCACTATGTGGTAGATACTGACACTGGCAAAATGTAGCGCCAAAGAACCATCTTCAAGCTTACCGTAGGTCAGCACCTCATCCACCAGCGTATTAAGTTCTTCGACGTCGCCTTCTAACCCATCTATGGTAGTAACAGCGGCCTCATCTACATCATCTTTTAACACTTCCAGCCCAAATCTAAGACGAGCGATGGGTGTGCGCAGCTCATGAGAAATGGCGTTTATCATCTCTCGTTGCACTTTCAATAAGCGCTGTATATGGGAGGACATAGAGTCAAACGAATAGGCCAGCTCTTTCAATGTACCACTGCTGTCAGCCACTTCTTCCGTTACCGCACTGCGACCACGAGCGATTTCTCGAGTAATGCTTTCGAAGCTTTGGCGTTTCCGATCCAAAACTAAAAGCTCGCGCCAAATAACCAACAACATGGCAAGCAAAGCAATCACCACCACGAACACAACAATGTACTTAAAAGAAATACCGGGGTGATAGATTTCCACGGAAACCAGATGACTTACCCCTTCAGATGACCAAATAAAAGCCCCTTCACCAGCTGATGCTCCGCTGGATAATGTGCCATTCATGACACCATCTGGTGCTTGTGTTTCAAATAGACTTACCGTCACACAAGGTATCTTGCTCAGCAAATCCAGTTTCTGGGCATAGCTCAATTCGCTAGAGTTAAGTAACTTAAGCAACAAGGACTCAAGATAAAGAATGCTTTTAACACTATTAAGCTCCCCTTCTACTAGGGGCGCCTCTTTAGGACCAACAATAGATTGGTAGCTGTTTTCTAGATGGGCAATTAACTGATGCGTGTGAATATTTTGAACGGCTTGAGCTACAGATGGCTCGGAGACATGAAGCGTCCAGCTAAATTGTGACAAATGAGCATCGAACTCGATACCCGATAACAACATAGCAGAACTAACGTGTGCATCCACACACAACAACCGCTCAACACGAATTGTATTGATTCGACGCTCGAACAGCATCATAGCGATGTAACAACAAATCGCTATGATGCCGCCGGTTATTATTAAGTGGCGATACAATCGCCAAATTTCCACTCGCATAAAGACTATATCTCTTTAACGAATAGGTAACCTTTGCTACGAATCGTTTTAATGCGGCGAGGATGAATTGGGTCATCACCGATTTTTGAGCGAATACGAGAAATACGAGAAATACGAACATCAACAGAGCGGTCTTGACCGTCGTATTCAATGCCTCGCAACTCACCGAAAATTTCTTCTCGGCTCATAGTGCGGCCTGCATTGCTAGACAATAGCCATAACAGATCAAATTCAGCACTGGTCAGTTCGACTTCTTCGTCCAATAGCCAAGCTTCACGACGAGAACTATCGATTGTCAGGTTACCAAATGTTAGGTTTGGCTCATCTTTGCTATTGCCAGCACTCACTTCTACGTCTTGGCTACTACGGCGCAATAGAGACTGCACACGAGCAAGTAAGACTCTAGGTTTGGCAGGTTTGGCAACATAATCATCAGCGCCAATTTCTAGGCCTAGAATCTGGTCTACATCATCACTTCTGGCCGTTAGCATCAAGATAGGACCTTGATAGTCATTACGTACATTGCGACATACGGTAAAACCATCTGCACCCGGTAACATCAAATCCAAAATAACCAAAGAAGGTTTTTCTGCAACGATACGGCTAATTGCTTTACGGCCGTCAGCTTCGATATCCACTGTATAGCCATTTTTCTGTAAATATTCTTGAGTCAATGAAGCAAGACGTTCATCGTCTTCCACGATCAAAATTGACTGTTTTTCATCCAAATTCATTAGACTTCCTTAATCTTCTATCTGGGTCTAAAATCATCGCCAGCAGTATTATTGTGCCAGAAAAGCCCTAACCTGCTCTACTCTCTCTCGGTTTACACCTACATCTGAGTAGCCCACTCTAGAAGCTGAACGTACGTGAATAACACTGTCTGCCTCAGGCAAATAAAACTCTACATCGTCGATGTAACCAATGTACTTACTTTTTATTTCCAGGTGAACATACCCTAAAGTGCTGCTCACAACACGAGCGTTACCTTGGTTTAACAAAAATGATTCGAGAGATAATTGCACATCTTTACGATTCTCTCGATAGATAATTGACTCAACATAGTGCACTTCATCACTTCTGTCTGCCTGGCTCGACACACAATTAGGTGAAGTAGGACAAGCTTTTAACAGACCATCGGTGACACCTAGATCATTGGGCTGCTCGTTGTAGTAGTGAACATAGGCAAAAAAACCAACCACTAAAAGCGCAATAAAAAAGGCTATTCCTCTAACCATGTAAATACTTCTCCTAACTTATCAACTACCTAGACTAACAATTAACGGAACGATCTTTTGCCCGGTTTCTTAGGTTTAAATTCTTGCTTATCATTACTTTGCCAATCAAACCCTTTAGGGCGACGAGCACCCGCACCACCAGCGGATGTTTTGTTCTTAGAGCGTTTCACTTCCAGCTTTTGTTGCTGTGTTTTTGGCTTAATGGCAGCAACTTTCAAATCCACCATGGCACACAAAGAGTTAACTTCAGATTCTTCCATTTCTACCCAGCGTCCAACTTTCGCTTTAGACGGCAGGAATACTGGACCAAAACGCACACGCTTCAAGCGGTTTACTTTTACCCCTTGGGACTCCCACAAACGGCGTACTTCACGGTTGCGGCCTTCCATTAGGCAAACATAGAACCAACGGTTAATACCTTCGCCGCCGCCATCAACAATATCGGTAAACTTGGCCAGACCATCATCCATCATGACGCCTTTTTTAAGGGCCGTGGTGTGCTCTTCGGTCACTTCACCCATGACGCGCACAAGGTATTCTCTATCAATTTCGGTGGATGGGTGCATTAAGCGATTGGCTAACTCACCGTCCGTTGTAAAAAGTAACAAACCTGAGGTATTAATATCCAATCGGCCTACCGCTATCCAGCGCTCACCGCGTAACTTAGGCAATCGATCAAACACAGTAGGGCGACCTTCTGGGTCTTTACGAGTACATACCTCGCCCTCTGGTTTGTTATAAATGATCACTCGGCGACCTTCGCCTGCTTCTGTCACCTTCACAGGGTAACCGTCCAACTGGATTTCATCCGTTAAACTTACACGATCACCTAAGGTGGCGACCTCACCGTTGACCAATACACGGCCTTCACGGATACGGGCTTCCATTTCACGACGGGAACCTTGACCCGCTCGCGCTAAAACTTTTTGTAATTTCTCGTCCATTACAACCTCTTCGGGGAATGCTTCTCAGCAACCTATTTTAAATATCTATAAAGGGGACATTATATGCGCTCAAGGCCGCCCTTAATACCAGAATATTGCCCATTTCATGTAAATGGTGTGATATCTCCAGCCCCTTCACGCAACACTTCGATATTATCCGCTTCCATTTTTATCACTGTGGTGGGTTCAATACCACAGTAACCACCGTCTATCACTAAATCTAAGGCGTGTTCTAGGGTATCTCGAATATCATAAGGGTCCGTCATGGTGTCGTTTTCCCCTGGAAGAATCAGCGAAACACTCATAATCGGCTCACCTAATTCTTCCAATAACGCCGACACTATGCGGTTATTTGGAATACGAATACCGATGGTTTTCCGCTTCGGGTGCAGCAGGCGTCTAGGCACTTCAGAAGTCGCGCTAAAAATAAAGGTATAAGGCCCTGGCGTATTGTTTTTAAGCAATCGATAAAGGCGATTATCAAAACGTGCATAAGTGGAGATTTCCGACAAATCTCGACAGACTAAAGTGAAATTGTGTTTGTCATCCAATCGCCGAATAGCACGTATGCGCTCTAAGGCACTTTTATCCCCGAGATGACAACCTAATGAATACCCACAATCCGTTGGGTAAGCAATCACACCACCTTGGCGAATCACCTCTGCGGCCTGCTTTATTAGGCGCGTTTGAGGGTTTTCTGTGTGTATTTGAAAAAACTGGCTCACGAAAGGTCTCTCCTGATAAGCAATCCGCTGATCATAACGTATAAAGCTTTATTAGTACGCAAATTACATGCCGATCTGTGAGTACTAATGCCAATTTTGCCATACCAGTTGCACACTGGTTTCATGAATCTGGGTATACTTTCCCACCTGCATCCAAGGGCCAAATGGGCCATGATAGTCACTTCCCACAGAGGCCTTTAAGCCAAATTCTACCGACAAACGCTCCAATAAACGCACATGGTCAGGTCGCTCATTGCCAGAGGCAACTTCCATCCCATTACCGCCCCACTGTTTGAAATCCGCCAGCAAGCGCTTTAGCTTTGTGACGGTTAATGGATAACGTTTAGGGTGAGCCAACACGAGCGCCATATTTTGATCCGCTAAAGCGCTTAAAACCGTCTCAAGCTCAGGCCAAACATCTCGTAGTTTGCCTAGATGCTTATTTCCTAAGTATCGGTCAAAGGCTTTATTGGCATCTTTAACAAAACCTTTTTCGACCAATAAACTGGCAAAATGGGGGCGTCCTATTTGACTCTTACCGGCCCGCTCAACCGCTTCGTCGAATAAATCCGGCAAGCCTTTTTTGATCAACAAATCCGCAATGCTTCGCGCTCTACCCATTCGCACCTGCTGATTGTTAGCCACCAGTTGCTGCAAAATATGATTATCAAGGTCGAAGTCCAGCGCCACCATATGTAAAGGAATGCCTTTCCATTGGGTGGATAGCTCCACGCCATTAATAAAAACTAAGCCTTTTTGTTGCGCCCTTTGTCTTGCTTCTTCTAACCCAGCGATAGAGTCATGATCCGTCAGAGAAAACAAACTAACTTGTTGTTCTACTGCTAAATCTACTAATTCAGTAGGGGTTAAACGCCCATCTGAACAAACGGAATGTGAATGTAAATCGACTTTTCGGTAACGCTCGGTTTCAGGCATAAAGTAGGCTGTTCTTTAAGGGGATTGGTGGTTATCATAATCCCAGCATACATAAATTAGTTTTTATATGAAAATACTATTCGATTTTCTACCCGTAAATAAGGAATAAGCATGCTGTACTCCATTGTTGGACAAGATATCAAAGATAGCCTTAGCGCCCGCCTAGGGGCTCGCCCTGAGCATTTAGCACGATTACAAAGCCTACAAGACCAAGGCCGTTTAGTACTAGCAGGGCCAAACCCAGCGATCGATTCGGACAACCCTGGGGAAGCAGGCTTTAATGGTAGCGTGGTGGTTGCAGAATTTGCCAGTCTAGAAGATGCACAGGCTTGGGCGGACGCTGACCCTTATGTTAGCGCTGGGGTCTACGCATCGGTTGAAGTAAAACCTTTTAAACAAGTTTTTCCTAACTAATGAGACTTAAAGCCCTCCTCCGCCTTTGGCTTAAGAGGGCTTAATTTTTTAGGCTTTTACGTCCGAATGACCAAGATCACGCTCAGGGTCAATGACATCTCGCATACGTTGCTTCAGAACTTTCGCCTCGGGAAAACCTTCTTCTTTTTTACGACACCAGATTTCTTCACCATTTACTCGCACCTTAAAAATCCCTCCTTGGGTCGGCAGTAGTGTGACACTTTTAATGTCATCATCGAAGGTGGTGAGTAACTCCTGAGACAGCCACGCAGCGCGTAACATCCAACGACATAGGGTACAATATTCGATTTCTACTTGAGCGGTTCGCACAGGGGAGTTCTCCGATAATGTTTAAAACGACTTGGCAGTCCATAAGTCAGCCAATACTATTAGTAAATTGATTTAACTAGGAAGTCTATTATGCGCAAATTTTTAATCACATGCTCTGCTCTCTTGGCTCTAAGTGGATTCGCCCAAGCTACAGAGGTCAATATCACCACCAATAAAGGCGACATTCGTGTCGAATTGTACGACGAAGTTGTACCAAATACCGTTGCTAATTTCTTGCGCTACGTGGATGAAGGTTTTTATGAAGGTACAATTTTCCACCGCGTCATTCGTGGTTTCATGATCCAAGGGGGTGGCTTTGACAGCAACTTAGGCCGTAAGGATGTTCACCAGCCAATTGCCTATGAAGGCTACAATAGCCCAGCGAACAATCGCGGCACTCTTGCTATGGCTCGCACCCAAGCCCCAGACAGTGCCACCTCACAATTCTTTATAAACCATGTAGATAACCCTTTTCTTAACCACGGTGCTCGTGGCGGCGCAGGTTACACAACTTTTGGACATGTAATCAGTGGCCTAGAAGTGGTTGATAGTATTGCAGGGGTGACTGTACGTAACGTTGGCCCTTATCAAAATGTGCCGAGCGAACCTGTGGTTATCGAGAGTATTACGCGTGTTAACTAGTTATTCCTTATCTGCCCCAGCGTTAAGCTGGGGCGAAGATGGTGCTCCCCATTCCAGTCAATTTGATGATGTGTACTTTGACAAAGAGTCTGGATTGGAAGAAACACGTTATGTTTTTTTACAGCACAATCAGCTTTATCAGCGCTGGCAGACACTTACCCAAGCGAATTTTACGATTGCGGAAACAGGCTTTGGTACAGGACTGAATTTTCTATGCGCTTGGCAAGCCTTTGAGGCACAAAGCCCAGCGGATAAAACCCTGCATTTTATCTCTGTGGAAAAATACCCCTTAAGCAAAGCCGCTTTAAGTAAAGCCTTGGCCATGTGGCCTTCCCTTAAAGCATACAGCGACGCTTTGATCCAAGCCTATCCAGACGTTTGTCACGGCTTTCATCGCATCGAACTCGCCGCAGGCCGCATCCAACTAACCCTTTGGTTTGGCGAAGCTGCCAGTGGTTTTGAGCAATTAAACGCCAATGTGGATGCGTGGTTTTTAGACGGCTTTGCCCCCAGTAAAAACCCCGAAATGTGGTCGGATTTATTGTTCCAGCACATACGACGCCTAAGCCATAAGGGAACCAGTTTCTCTACCTTCACCGCTGCCGGTATTGTGCGCAGAGGCTTACAGAACGTGGGCTTTGACGTTCGTAAAGTTAAAGCCTTTGGCATTAAGCGAGAAATGGCCATAGGTGAGTTAAACCATGACGATCAGCCTTTCACCAAACGCATGACGCAAGGACAAGCTTGGTTTAATGTCCGCCATAATGACGAGTTAGAGATTCCAAGGGTATTGGTAGTCGGCTCAGGTTTAGCTGGCGCCAATACTGCCTACGCACTCGCTAAGCGTGGTTTTAAGGTAAGCGTTTGGGAGAAAGCCAGCAGCATAGCAAATGCTGGCTCAGGCAACCCTCAGGGAATGCTTTACCCTAAGCTAGCCTCACAAGACACACCAATCAATCGCTTTTATCTCAGTGCTTATTTGTACGCTAGCCGCTTGTACAATCAGTTAAGTACAGAGGATGGGCAAGCATTTTGGCAACAATGCGGTTTAGTACAGATTCCTAAAAACTCACAAGAAGCCGATAAGTTTGAAAAGCTGATTCAAGCCAAGCTCTACCCAGAAAACATACTTAAAAAATACCCTGAGCGTCCGGGCAGTTTATTGTTGCCTTTATCCGGCTGGGTAAAACCTAAGGATTTATGCGAACGATTACTGGCCCACGAAAACATTAGTGTTGTACTTAACCGTGAGCTAACTGACCTTGAGAAAGTAGCGGCTTGCACGGATTTATCCAAGCGTTGGCTGGCTCACTCAGCTGAGCAGCAAGAGCACTTTTCTCATGTTATTCTGTGCACTGCTAACGATTCTAACCAGCTGAAATTTAGCCCTAAAATGCCCATCCACCCCATTCGAGGGCAAGTCTCTTTTATCGACTTTAATAAAGCCAATTTACAAACACAGCCTGCCAGTGTGGAAACGGCCCAAAAGCTCGATAAGGTATTGTGTGAACTTGGTTATGCTTCTCCTCTATTAGATAACACCCTGCATTTTGGTGCGACCTACGATTTGCATGATCAGGAGGAAGCGATACGTGAAGAAGGCCATCAAAGAAATCTGAAAATTTTGACCCGTATGCTGCAAGTCGCTGACGACAGTTTTGCCCTCAAAGATTGCCAAGGGCGAGTGTCGTTCCGTTGTGCTGTGAGTGATTATGCCCCCATAGTGGGCCCTAGCTTTCAGCAGCGAAAACTAGTGGAGATCTATCAGCCTTTAACACGAAATGCCAAGTGGCAAACAGATGATGTTTGCGAGCAAGATGAAGGTCTGTATTTAAATTTAGGACATGGTTCGAGAGGCTTGATTTCCACACCATTGAGCGGAGTCTATCTGGCGGATTTAGTGGCTGGCACACCATCACCGCTGGAGCAAGAGATTGCTTATAAATTGCATCCTACCCGCTTTGTCATACGACAATTAAAGCAAAACAAGATGACTTAAATAACTCATTGAGGACGATTGAGGCACACTTTTATCGACAAGGTATGAGTGTGCTGATCGTCCTACTAAACCAAGCCATTAGGCATCAAATAGATCCGTTGTTTTAGGGATAAGCTCCGCCAAACTTTGGAATGATTCTGGGCGATAAACAATATTGTCCAGGTTTTCCAACAAAGATTGCAACCTAACTTTCAGTCTCGGCACACTTGGATTAATCGCTTCATAGGGGTAGCTATGGTCTTGTAGGCTGAGTTTATGCAACTCATCCAGTTCATCCTGTAACATGGACTTCATTGAAAAGAAGCGATCTTTCTGATTGATATCATTGGTTTCCCAGTAAGCGTTTTCTAGGGCTGCTTTTAGTTCATAAAATACATTTAACGCTTCAGCCACGTTTTTTTGAGTCATAACATCTCCAAATATTGAGCAAAATTAACATTGCCCCTTGTATTGTTTGTTGTGATCCTTATAACCTACATTCTTAGACAAAAATCCACTGAGGTAAATAGTCTCTTGAGTCATCTAAAAAACCCTGTCACGGCCGCTAGTACATTATGGCAAAGTATCCAACAAGAAGCCCAAAAGCTTGCCCTAGATGAGCCTATCTTAGCAAGTTTTTTTAATACCACTATTTTACGCCATGATAGCCTCTGTTCCGCTTTAAGTTTTTTACTGGCCAGTAAGCTCGACAGTATTTCCATTCCCGCTATGGTTCTACGCGAAGTCTTTGAAGAGGCTATGGCCGATGAAGCCTCTAATATTGTCAGTTTTATCGAGCAAGACATTGTGGCCATTAAAGACCGTGATGCGGCTTGCGAGACACTTACTACACCGTTACTTTTCTTTAAAGGCTTTCACGCCCTGCAAACCTATCGAGTAGCGAATTGGTTATGGAAAAATAACCGTAAGAGTCTCGCTCTGTACTTGCAAGGTCAGATGTCGATGGCCTTCAGTGTGGACATTCACCCAGCAGCAACCATAGGGGGTGGCGTCATGCTCGATCACGCTACGGGTCTTGTGGTGGGGGAAACCTGTGTTATTGAAGACAATGTCTCTATCCTACAATCCGTCACCCTAGGCGGTACAGGGAAAGAACACGGAGATCGTCATCCTAAAATCCGCTCCGGTGTACTGATTGGTGCCGGCGCGAAGATCTTGGGTAATATTGAAGTGGGGGTTGGTGCCAAAGTCGGCGCGGGCAGTGTGGTGCTTGAAGCGGTCGAACATCACACCACCGTAGCGGGTGTTCCCGCTAAAGTCGTTGGCCACAATACGGAACAAGAACCTGCTTTGGCGATGGATCATAATATCAATCACTGCTTGCGTGAATGCAGCGACAAATAACTTTCATAAAAAAAGAAAGTAGCCTTCATAAAAAAGAGAAAGCCATAGGACTTTCTCTTTTTTTATCTTCTCATCAGCAATATTTTATTGCACACTGGCCTTCCCTAGACCACTCAATACTTGTGATACTTTCTCGATCACTGGGTCACAGCCTTTAATATCATGACGCTGCTTTAAATACTGCGGATCGTTGTAAGATAACCAAACCTGTTGATTTTCATCTTGGCTAACCAACACTTTTTGTGGCAAATCGATGGCCAGACTTTGGGCGCATTGCATTAACGGTGTACCTACTTTTGGGTTACCAAAAATAATCACTTGGGTCGGTCGAAGAGACAAGCCCGCTTGCTCCGCGTTTTTGCTATGATCAATACGGCCAAACACATTGAGGCCTTTAGATTCGGCTAAGCTCACAAATTTATCGGCTGTTTCTTGCACTGAGTATTGGCTTTTAATAGACAAAACACCTTCTGCGGCTTGGCTTGCAAAAGATGCACACAGCATCACACCAACGATACAAAGTCTAAACATACTTCACTCCATTGCTCTTAGGTCACTCATGTGACGTTATTAATGCTTACTTTGCATTCCTTATAAAACACGTCTCAGCCTCAAAATCTATCATAGGCCGCTAATTCACTTTTCGGTAAGAGTTTAATGGTTTCACTTTCCGTATCAAATAAGAGTACCGCATCACCCGCTTTTAAGCTATTCAGAGCTTGTTGACACTTTTGCTGACTCGACAGCTCATAATCACCATAATCTGTGCCATCTCGGGTTACTATGTCCTCTAAGATGGTCATGAGCGTATCCGGATTAATACTGTCGTAAGGGATTAAAGTATCCAATTAAATGGCTCCTAGTTCAGTGAGCATTGCAATAACGGCCTCTTCATCCATGATAGGAATATCCAAATTTTGCGCTTTGGCCAGTTTTGATCCAGCTTTTTCACCCGCCACCAAGCAGTCTGTTTTTGCCGATACCGAAGCACTGACTTTCGCCCCTAGCTGCTGAAGCTTGTCTTTTACTTGATCACGACTAAAGCGACTTAGTGAGCCTGTCACCACGTAGATCTTGCCCAACAAAGGCTGCTCACTTTCGGGTAACTGCTGTTTTTTCGGCCACTCAACCCCTGCTCTTAATAAGCCTTGAATGGTGTCGATGTTTTGCGCTTGCGCAAAGAAATAGCTAACATGTTGTGCCACCACAGGACCCACATCATCCACCTCTATCAGTGTTTCTGGGTTTGCTGTTAGTAACTCATCAAGCGCATCAAAATGCTTGGTTAAGGCTCGGGCAGTGGCTTCTCCTACCTCGCGTATGCCTAAGGCGTAAACAAAGCGGTTGTACTGGGTATGTTTCGCTTTATCAATTGAAGCCAGTAACTTTTCAACAGACTTTTGCCCCATGCGCTCCATGTTTAGCAAGCTGTCTTTCTTATTGTCCAGAGTGAAGATGTCGACTGGGGTTTTCACTAAGCCTTGATCTACCAATTGCTCAATTAGCTTATCGCCCAAACCATCAATGTCTAAGGCTTTACGCGACACAAAATGCTTAAGAGACTCTTTTAGCTGAGCGCCACATACTAGCCCTCCTGTGCAACGAATGACGGCTTCCCCTTCCACTTGCTCTAAACCTGACTGACAAACAGGACAGGCATCGGGGAAGCTTACCGCTTTGGTTTGTTCTGGGCGACGTTCAGTCAGCACCTGAACAATCTGCGGAATAACGTCACCAGCACGGCGCACAATAACCCAGTCACCTACTTCGATACCAAGGCGAGCAATTTCATCTTTATTGTGCAAAGTGGCATTAGAAACCGTAACGCCACCGACAAAGACTGGTTTTAGACGGGCAACTGGCGTAATAGCACCAGTTCGACCCACTTGGAAGTCCACATCTTCAATTTGCGTTATTTCCTCTTGGGCTGGAAATTTTCGTGCAATGGCCCAGCGCGGCGCTCGTGCAATAAAGCCTAATTGGTTTTGTAAGGCAATTTGATCCACTTTATAGACAATACCATCAATATCGTAAGACAGGCTGCCTCGTAGCTCGTTAAGCTTGTCGTAATAGTCGATACAAGCCTGCGCTCCCTCAACCTGCATCATCAGATCGTTAATTCGAAAGCCCCAATCACCTAACTGCACTAGACCATCATAATGACTCTCAGGCTGTTGCCAGCCTTCTGCGTAACCAATAGAGTACGCACACATCACCAAAGGGCGTGCGGCGGTAATTTTAGGGTCTAGTTGACGTAGACTACCTGCTGCCGCATTACGCGGATTAACAAACATTTTTTCGCCCTTCTCCAGGGCTAGTTTGTTCAGCTTTTCAAAGCCTTCTTTAGGCATATAAATTTCACCACGCACCTCTACCACAGCCGGGGGATTTTTAGTGCGAAGCTTCAATGGCACAGAATGAATGGTTTTAATATTGGAGGTAATATCTTCCCCTGATAGCCCATCACCTCTCGTCACGCCTCGCACCAAGACACCATCTTCATAGCGCAAACTAATGGCTGCTCCATCTAATTTCGGCTCACAGCAGTATTGCACTTTATCGGTATTTAAAAGTTTGCGAATACGCTGGTCAAAATCTTCTAAGGCTGGGTTATCAAACGCATTATCTAACGACAACATAGGAACGCTATGAGCCACATTAACAAAACCATTATCCGGCTTTTCACCCACCCGCTGAGTGGGTGAGTTATTCTGTAACCATTCTGGGTGCTGCTGTTCTATGGCTTGCAACTCAAGATAACAACGGTCGTACTCGACATCAGGTACTTTTGGTTGATCTTTTACATGATAGGCATAACTGTAGTCATTTAGTTGCTCAATTAACGTCAACATTTGCTGATATAACTTGTCTGTATCTTGACTCATAAAACACTCAAACAGGGGTGGTAATAATAGGTATAAACAATCAAGGCCCCGTAGGGCCCAGATTTAATAGAGATTTTTTATTTACGGCGGGTCAATTTTCGGCGTTCAAAATCGCGTATTCTTTGACGACAATGGGCAATGGTTTGGTCGCTCATTGGACTGCGTCTTTCGTCTCTTAGCTCACCACCTAGATTTCTTACGATGGTTTGCGCCGTTTCCAACATAAAGTCGAAAGCCTTCATGCTATTTTTCGGACCAGGCAAGCCCATAAAGAAACTAACACCAGGACAGTCTTTTTCACCCATGGTATCCAGATCAAAAGTACCCGGTTCAATTGCATTCGCCATACTGAACTGCACTCGACCACGGTCGAAGCCATCTTCATGACGATGAAATATGTCCATATCGCCATAACGCATACCGCAGTTCAAGACCAATTGCAGCAACTCCATTCCGGAAAAAGCGGCACCCTCGGGAGCAAAGATATTGATGACGATGACTTCTTCAATTTCTGCTTCGTCCTCTTCTTCACGCTCATTCTCTTCAAGTAACACACCTTGAGGTGTTACTTGGTCAATATCCACAGAAGAATAGCTGCGTTCATAGTCCATGTCAGAATGAGGTACGGTGGCCGTTATATCGGTAGACTCAGCCTCTTCATACTCACCATCTAGTTCCGCATCAAAGTCATCGACACTATTGTAGCCATCATATTCGGTATCAGAATAGTCTTGAGAAGCCACATCGTTTGATCCATAGTCTCGATCAGGCACAAGAGAAGCCAGCTCATCAAGATGCATTTCTTCACCACGATCTAGCGTCGGTCCGGCATCCACCTTATGGGGCATTTCAGTTAACGGTGCATTCGCAGTTTTACGAGCATTTTCGAAAGCGTTATTGGTAGGACTGGTAGAGTCTGGCTTTGGGCGCAAGGGTCTTGCACCACCATTAGGTAGCTCACGTTTGAGTACCGCCTCTTTGATGAGTTCATCAGGGTCAACAAAATCATCATCAGGCTCCTGTGCTAGAGCCTGACCTTTTTTATAACGGCGAAATCCATCAACCAAAATGGCCAAGATAATGACAACACCAATTAAGATTAGCCACTCACGTAAACTAAATTCCATTACATTTTCCGACTTACATCAATAAAGTTGCTGTTATTATCAAGCGAAGCGGCTCAGGTTTCAATTATAAGCCGAGCTTGATTACAAAAATCTGCTTACTATTGGGTTTTACATGGCTTTTTATACCAATTATTTGACCCTTTGTGAGATCTTTTTCATTCAAATTGGATAATTTCACCACCAAATCAACATTTTCTACATTCGCTAAAGACACCGTTGGCATTAATGTATCTAAATTGGTTAATAAAATCGGTTTATCCGCCTCGGACGCCATTACCCTCTGTATGGCAATGGGCATTGCCTCTCCTTCCGCCAAGGCATACACCAACAAAACATCTTGTTCATGCCATTGAATCGCTTGAGAGTCCCAGTCTAAATTCACCAATAAGCTGTCAGTAATAATAGCGGGAGCAGTCTGATAACTAATGCTACCTAACTCTCGAGCCGTTTTAATACCCGACAGCAAGGCTAACCTTTCCATAGAGTCACTGTTATAACGTATGGCTTCTTGCCAGGCGAGCACCGCCGCCAAGTAATTTTTTTGGTCGAACTCTATGACACCCTTTAGGCCTAAAGCCGTGGCTTGAGCAGGCTCTTGCTCGAGGATATCTTCGACAATTCCCTCCAGCTTTGGACTGGTTTGGTTATCTTGTGCGTAAAAGATCGCTTGAGCATATTCCGCCATTAAGGTGATACGGCCTTCATCATTGGCAGGCAATTTCTTGAGAGCTTGCTCAAAGGCAGCGACCGCCAATGGGTAGTCTTCCGTGCTCATGAAATCTGTAGCTTCGTAGTACCAATCTGCCGCGCGATCGTAACGGCGACTACGATATTGGATAAAGTCTCGCACCGCTTCAGGGGTTAGGCGGTTAGCGTCAAGTTGCTGATGAAAAACAACTTCTTTGCTATAGCCTAAGTGCTGATACATCACCGTACTACCCAGCACTATAAACGCTAGTACTGTTAACCAGATCAACTGCAAACTCTTTGGCTTTGCTGCCTTGAATCTAATTTTATGCTGAGTTTGAAGAGCGTTCTCATACTCAAGATCTAATAAAAGTCGCTCGCGCTCATCTTGACTTAAACGCCCACGCTGCTCTTCCTCGATAATACTGTCTTTAATGGCACGCTCATGCTTTGATTGCGATTCACTTTGACCATTATTGCTAGCTTTAGATAAAGCCCTCAGTAAACAACCAACACTTACTATAATCAGTAAGGCCATGAGAACGTAAGCAATGATCATGAGTCTCTTCTCCCTTGACGACTCCGACTGCGTTTTATGACCAAAAAGAACGCCACACCACCGATCAGTAACAAGATAAAAGGGCCATACCACAAAGCGTAGGTTGTCAGGTTATTCACTGGGCGATATAAAACAAACTCTCCGTAACGCGCCACCATGTAATCAATAATCTCTTGGTCAGTTTTATCTCCCTCTATCATTTGATAAACCTGGTGACGAAGATCGACGGCAATACCTGACGTTGAATCCGCAAGATTTTGATTTAGACATTTAGGACAACGTAACTCTTCAATCAAATGCTGGTAGCGGGTTTCATGCAAACTTGAACTAAAGCTCTGCCAATCTCCCGCCTCAGCTTTAAGCTGGAAAGCAAAAAAAGCACAACACACTAAAATAAAACACAACCCTCTATTCATTTAAGTACCGCTTAATTTCTTGCCAGTTAGAGGCATTAATCACCCCTTGATGACGATAAGTAATCACCCCATGAGCATTGACAATGAAACTTTCTGGGGCACCTGTTACCCCAAGATCCAAGCCAAAATCACCCAATTCATCCATTAGTACTCGCTGATACGGGTTTTGTTTTTCCTCAAGCCATTCCCTAGCAGCAACTGCTTCATCTTTATAATCAATGCCAATAATGGTAACGCCTTGTTTTGCTAATGCCACTAAGAAAGGATGCTCAATATGACAGGCTGGGCACCATGTACCCCAAAAATTAATAATATAAGATGTCTTAGGTAAATCCGCATTGCGGATCAACTCATTCGAATAAAGATCCACAAGGGTAAACTCCGGTACCGTTTTCCCTATTAAAGCGGAAGGTACATACTGGCTATTTTTATCCAGTTGCACATAAAAAACCGAACCCAAGCCGATAAATATCAATAAGGGAATGAAGCGTAATACTCTAGCCATGATGATTACCCCCTTTAGCAAGGCGATAGCGTTTATCGATCGCAGCTAAAAATCCCCCTAGCATCATCATGAGTCCACCCAACCAAATCCAACGGACAAAGGATTTAACATAAATACGCATCCCCCATACATTGTCTTCCAGTTTTTCACCAAGAGATACATATAGGTCTCGGGTAAAGCCTGGGTCTAAGGCGGCTTCCGTCATGACTTGCTGACGGGTACTAAAAAAACGTTTTTCAGGGTGCATAATCGCAACTTCCAGGCCGTTTTTATAGACAGAAATTTGCGCCCGCTCCGATAGATAATTCGCCCCTTTAATTTGCGCTAAACCATCAAAATGAAACTCGTAACCAGCAAGACTCGTGGTGTCTCCCACACTAAAACGTACTATCGACTGTTCGCTGTTTAGGCTGACCATAATGATTCCGAACAAGCTTACCGCCATACCCAAATGAGCAATCAACATAGCGTAATAACTGGCGGGTAAATGCCGGGCACGATAGACAATACCTTTATGCCCAGCTGTTACCTTCTGCAACCAGTCTTTAGCGCTTAAGAGAGTAACCCAAAACACCACAGAGACACTGATGCCACCAAGCCAAGAGAAATCATAAAAGTAGGCCGTCCCTACGGTAAGAATCAGGGCGATAATTCCAGCGACTGTTATAGATTTAAGCAATAGTTTCGGCTGAGTCTTATGCCATTTGGATAAAGGACCTATGGCCATAAACACCATCAGCAGCAAGGCAATGGGGGTAAATACAGTATTAAAATAAGGCGCCCCTACCGAAATTCGGCCTAGATCTAAGGCATCAAACGCCAGCGGATACAAGGTTCCTAAAAGCACGGTTAAGGTTAATACCGTTAATAGGATATTATTCAATAGCAGCCAAGCCTCTCGACCCGAGAAACCAAAGGCTACTTGTGAGCGAACTTGGTTGGCCCGAGCGGCATAGAGCACCAGACTCGAACCAATAAACAACACTAGCAAGACGAGAATAAAAGTGCCTCGGCTTGGGTCCGCTGCGAAGGCATGCACAGAGGTTAAAATGCCTGATCGAACTAAAAAGGTTCCTAATAGGGATAAACTAAACGTAAAAATGGCCAACAGCAGAGTCCAGCTCTTAAAGACACCCCGTTTTTCGGTAACCGCTAACGAGTGCAACAGAGCCGTACCAGCCAACCAAGGCATGAAAGAAGCATTCTCGACGGGGTCCCAAAACCACCACCCTCCCCAGCCAAGCTCGTAGTATGCCCACCAGCTTCCCAGCACGATACCAAGGGTGAGAAACGCCCAAGCACTGCTTGTCCAAGGTCTAACCCAGCGAGCCCATTGAGCATGCAAGTGCCCCGTAATCAAAGCGGCTATAGCAAACGCAAAAGCAACAGAAAATCCTACATAGCCCATATACAACATGGGTGGGTGAACAATCAGGCCAAAGTCTTGTAACAAAGGGTTTAGGTCGCTGCCATCCAGTGGACTGTCGGGCAAAATTCGTGTGAAGGGAGATGAGGTAAAGATCAAGAAGCATAAAAAGCCAGAGGTGATCATACCTAGCACCGCTAGTACAACGTCGCCCATTTCTGCAGGCAAAGACTTTAATCTTAATGCAACAGCACAGCTCCAAGCCGATAACACCAGCACCCATAGCAATAAGGAACCTTCATGCCCCCCCCATAAGGCACTGAATTTATAAGCCGTTGGCAGCTGACTGTTGGAATTTAAACTGACGTATAAAACCGAAAAGTCATCGGTCAAAAAAGCCCAAGCAAGAATGCAAAAACTTAGTGCTACCAAGCCGCCCACAATGAGAGTTAAAGGGGGCGCGCTGGCTTGTAATACCTCTTGCTTTAAGTAATAACCCAGCATGGGCAAGATCGCCAAACTCAGACTAAAAAACAATGCCAGTATTAAAGAGAAAAAACCTATTTCCGGTATCATGGGTTGCCTAATGGATAAAATACAATATGTCGATTTTCGACCTTTTTAAATATAACAATTTTTTATTTCGCTTCTTGCAACGCTTCGGTGACTTCAGGGGGCATATAGTTTTCATCATGTTTAGCTAATACTTGTTGCGCTTCCAATACCCCCTCTTTTGTTAATATTCCTTGAGCCACAATGCCCTGCCCTTCTCGAAAAAGATCTGGCAGTATCCCCTGATAACGAATACTAAGCTGGTGTTTAAAATCCGTTACCTCAAAGCTGACTTTCAAGCTGTAGGGATCTCGCTGAACACTGCCCTCAACAACCATGCCTCCCGCACGAATATTGGTATTAAGCGGTGCTTCACCTTCATGTATTTGACTGGGTGAATAAAACAAATTAATGTTTTGCTGCAAAGCATAAAGCAAAGCGCTTACCGCCGCGGCCAAAACCAATCCCATCAATAACACGGTTAATAAGCGTTTTTTTCTTGCTCCTTGCATGATTCTTTAATCTCTTAGGTATCGTTGGCGGAGTTCTGCACGAACCTTTCGCCCTTTAACAACACTGAGCAGTGTTATAAAAGCAATAGTGACAAAACTGATGCCATAAGCAGACCAGACATAAGCCCCATAGTTCCCCATAGCCCAAAATTCGGCCAACGAGTCAAATGCCATTATTCAACACCTCTTTCTTAACCCAACTGGCCTTATGTTCATTTAATAGCACGTGCGTTTGCATACGCCACAAGGTTAAGCCGGCCACAAATAGATACATCCCTAAGATTGAAATGACTAGAGGTAACCACATTTCCATAGGCATGGTGGGTTTTTCGATTAAAGATAAAGACGCTGGCTGATGCAGAGTGTTCCACCATTCTACCGAGTATTTAATGATAGGGAGGTTGATCAAGCCAACCAGGCTTAAAACCGCTGTTGCCTTATTCGCTAGGACCTTCTCTTCAAGGCTATTTTGCAGTGCAATTACTCCCATATAGAGAATCCACAATAACAACACTGAGGTTAAGCGCGCATCCCAAACCCACCAAGTTCCCCAGGTAGGCTTCCCCCAAATGGAGCCCGTCACTAAAGCAAGTAAGGCCATTACAGCACCGATAGGCGCGACGGCTTGAATAAATATAGCGGCCATTTTCATTTGCCAAACAAGAAAAACCAACCCTGCTATACCCATGGCAAGATAACACGACTGTGCCAGCATGGCAGCTGGTACATGGATGTACATAATACGGTAACTGTCACCCTGCTGATAATCGCTGGGTGCAAAACCTAACCCCCAACCAAGCGCCAGCAAGCTGAACAATAAACCACTAAAAAATATAGGGGTGGCAAATCGCTTACTAAAGCCGTAAAAAAATTTTGGAGAGCCTAATTTGTGAATCCACAACCAACTCATGACGCTAAACTCGCTCTAAGGGAAATTGCCGTTAACAAGGGTGAAATCGCTAAACTTAAAAAGAATATGGCTAACAAAATAGCCAATGGAGCACTCGGATCTAGACCGGCCTGTTGCGCTTTGATTGCCCCCGTAGCGAACACTAATACGGGTAAATAAAAGGGCAAGATAAGCACTAACATTAAAAGCGCACTTTGTCGCAAGGTTAGAGTCAAACCTGCCACGATCGAACCAATTAAAAACAAACTAGGACTACCAAACAATAAACTTAACAATACAACGACTAAACTGTCCGTCGGCAAAAACAACATATAACCAAGCAACGGCGTAATCAATAATAAAGGACCAATGGTTGCCAACCAATGAATCATCACTTTTAACAGCATAAGCCAAGCAAAAGATAGGCCACTCACCGCCAATTGCTCTATGCCTCCGTCATGAAAATCGTTTTTAAACAAACCATCGACGACCATAAGGACTGCTAGTAAGGTTGCACACCATATTATGCCTCCTGCCGCGGGCGCTAAAAAGGCTTCCTCAGAACTAACTCCTAGCGGAAACAACAGGCTTACCATGACAAAAAATAGCAAAGCATTGAATAAATTTTGCTTATTACGGTATAAGGCTAAACATTCGTACTTTACGAAACTTAAATACGTCATTATGACAACTCCACTTGCCGAGGCTTGAAGCTCACAGGCGCTTGGTGACTGGTCAACAACAATATGCCACCGTTTATTAGATGTTGTTGCATCAAGTTTTCTAAGGCTTCAATCGCCTGAATATCAAGGGCGGTATATGGCTCATCTAGCAACCAGAGTGTTTTTTGGGATAAACATAAACGGCACAAGGCGACCTTCCTTACTTGCCCTGCTGATAATTTTTTAATCGGGGAATGCACGAATTCAGCCAACGCAAAAATCCCCAAAGCAGACTTAATCTGGGCAGAACTGGCGCTAGGAGCGTAATAGCGTAAACTTTCCTCTACCGTCAAAGTGGGCTTAAGTCCTGCACTGTGGCCGATATAGAGTGTCTGCTTGAGCATTTCCTCTCGAGAAAGCATATGGTGATTTGAGCAATATTCAATGTCGCCTTCACGTAAACGAATCAAGCCCAAAATGGCTTTTAGTAGGGAACTTTTGCCAGCACCGTTTTCACCCACCACCCGCACAGCTTCACTCGCTTGGATGGTTAGACAAAAACCTTCGCACAGGCTTCGCTCAGCACGTTCAAGCGACACATTTTTTAACGTTAAAGACGTAGGTGATTGCAAAAGGTTTATCCATTAAGGTCGATAACCTACTTAACTCAATCAAGTAGATGTTTAAACGCGCCTATTATATGAGAAACTTTCTTAAATAACGAATCAGCAGGCAGAGCGGAGATGATCTCAAAGATACAGTCAATGTTAGCTCAGAGCAAAACAGCGAATCTGCCCAGTAACTCGGTGTCTACTGCTGGTACCGTTATTGATACGTTATCTCAAGATACTAAACACTTATCGCCCTCTAGCAAGGTTCAGTTACAAACCATTGAGACACTCAACTCACATGGTAAGAGTACACAACTTATCAGCGCTAGAGATGGTCAAAACAAGCCATTTACTATCATTAATAGCGGTGCCCCCATTTCATTAGATACACAAAGCAATGGTCAATTGGTTCGCTTGCCGGCGAATCAAGCCAGCCTACATACACTGGACGGCACGCTGAAACAAGACGTCACCCTTGGCTCAAGAATCACGACGATGACGGTGGTTGACACCCCCAAGCCATCCACTTCTGGCTATACAGTGCAAGTATCTGATGGGAAGCAAATTTTCACTCTACAAAGTCAGCAAAAACTGGCCAAAGGCGATAGTCTACGAGTCATGGTTGATGGTAATAACCAGCTACAACTATTACCGAACAAGCTTACCAACCCACTCCAAACGGCGCAATTAGATGCTTTAAAGTTAAGCCTTCCGAAACAACTGACAGCACAAGGTATGGCGGATTTAATCAGCCAACTGCAAAGCCTCAGCAATAGCGCAAATCAGTTAACACCAAAAGCCCAGCAGGCTTTGAGTCAATTATTACAACATTTGCCCAGTATTGAGAAATTAACCGCCTCTCCTGAAGGGATGAAACAAGCGGTGCAAGCCAGCGGTGTTTTTACTGAGTCTTTGTTAAAACAACAACACCCTCAGCTCAACGCAGATTTGAAGCTCAACCTTATGCGCTTAAACCAAGTGGCGACAGAGCAACAAGCAAGTAACCTTAGACTGCCAACCGAGCAAATCGCCAATGCTATAGAAAGGCTTACCACTGGACAGCTCAGGCACCTTAATGATATCGGTAGCAGCCAGAGCCAAGTTTTTCCTTTGCACATCGAGTTACCCATCAAAGAGCTGGGTAGCCAACATTTGGTTAAGTTAGACATTGATCAAGATTCCGCTAACCAAGAAATTGAACCTCACCTAAGACGTTGGCTCGTTAAGTTACAGTTTGATTTGGAGCAGACCGGTAGGTTTGATGCCAGAGCGGCCATTCAAGGCAATAAAGTCAGCGTCATGTTTGCCGCGGAAGAAGCATCCACCCAGCGCCTACTACAAAATAACCTGACAGAGTTAAAGCAAAAGCTGATGGAAAGAGATATAGAAGTCTCTCGACTTGAATCTTTTCAAGCCAAACTAACCGCCCAAGATGAAGCGCCGTCACAGGGGCCAACATTAATAGATGTGAGAAGTTGATGAAAAAGGCCGTCGCTTTAAAATATGATTATCAAGCCGCCCCTACAGTTAGCGCAAAAGGCAATGGTCTGCTGGCGGAACGTATTATGGATATCGCTCAGGATAACGATGTATTGATACATCACAGCCCGGAACTGGTTGAATTATTAAGCGGCTTAGAATTGGGAGATGAGATACCCGAAGCGCTCTATTTAGCGGTGGCAGAAATCATCGCTTTTGCCCATAAAATCAATGGGCATCAGTGATAGTCAGAATTACGACGAGACTCTTTTTTTAACAGACTGATCAACTCAGCTTCAGCTCGAATAAGGCCGCATTTAGACACTAGATCATCTACAGTCGCTCCCATTTCCAGCAACTCCATGGCACGGTTATAGGAAACATTACCCTCTTTGGATAAAATTTCTGTTTGGCGTTCTACAGCCATATTCAGTTTTTTCTCTATTGCGACTAAACGCCGCCCCATGCCGATGGAGCCCGACGCCAAAACCTGAACTTGCTTCTTTTGATTAATATCTGCTTCTTGATATTTTTTATCAGCGGCTTTAAGGCGCTTAGACAAGCGCAGCGCCCAAACAGCTAGGGCGATCAACGCCACAAACTGCAAAATCAACAACAAGTTAAATAGCCATTGGGATTCCATTAAACAACACTACCTTGCAACATTATAACGAGCCGACTTCTGACCACTCATCTTCTGACAACAATCTATCGAGATCAACCAGAATAAGCAGTGTATCATTTTTGTGGCATACCCCTTGAATGAATTTAGAAGATTCATCGTTGCCCACACTCGGTGAAATCTCAATTTCAGACTGACGTAGGTAAACCACTTCTGAAACCGCATCCACTAAGATACCGATCACATGACCTTCTACTTCTAGAATCATGATGCGCGTGGCATCGGTGATTTCACCTGAAGGTAGATCGAAGCGCTGACAGGTATCAATAACGGTCACCACGGTGCCACGTAAATGAATAATACCCAGTACAAACTTTGGTGCTCCCGGTACTGGGGCAATTTCTGAGTAACGCAACACCTCTTTCACTTGCATGACATTAATGCCATAAATTTCATTTTCTAATCGGAAGGTTACCCATTGCAACATAGGGTCTTCGGATTGATTGCCACTTTTCAATGCTACGCTCGTATTCATCATTAGCCTCCAGGATTACCATAGGACTGTATTACTTTTTAGAAAGCGCCTTGAAGCCATTACTTGGGTCTTCTAGCAGCTCAATAAAACCTTGAATATCCAAAATTGCACACATGTGCTCAATTACCGTTCCAGCCAACCAAGGCCTTTTACTTCTATCTGTTCGCCATTTCACTTGCCCAGGCTCTAGACTAATGGCCTCAGCCACTTTTTCACAAGCGATACCCCAGTCTGTTCTATCTAGCTGAATAACAAACTGGAAGTGATCTTTTAACTCTCCTTGGTAATGATCTGGCATTACCCAACGGGCGGTATCCACGGTACGAATATTCTGATCTTGAAGCTTTAACACACCCATAAACCAATCAGGTTGACCGAAAATAGACGCCAGCTTTTCATGATTACCTTGATGGATACCACCAAGTTCAACTAAGGGCACCGCCATTTTCAAACCACCGACATAGAATAACAAACATTCAAAACGGCTTTTTGCCCAAGGTAGCGGTTCTGTCTTTGCCAACTTAGGTTGAGCAACCGGTTCGTGGTATGTTTCCAAGGACTGTTGATCATTTATGGTTTCTTCTACCTTAGGTGAAGGTTCTACTAACGCTTCGACAGGTAATGATTCTTCCGCTTCAACAGGTTCCTCAGTATCCGTTGCAACAGCCGTCGCTGCATCAGACGCCTCTATTTCAGGCTCTTCAACTTCAACCTCTAACTCAACGTCTAGATTGGTCGTATCGGTTTCCGTTACTGAAGATTCTGTCGCAGCGATCGGCTCAGCAGCTTCAGAGACGATTTCATCTGGGCTATTTACTGGCGAATCAAACTCTATTACGGACTCAGTTTCAGCAGCATTTAATACTTCTTGCTCTGCTTGTTGCTCGGAGTCACTCTCAATTGCTTGGTTCGTCGCATCTTGTAATAAATCATCCAAATAATGCTGCAAAGCTGCCTGAGGGCCAATCAATACGTCATCTTGGTGCTTTGTGTCTTTCATAACAGTTTAGGGTCTCACAGGGTTTAGTAAAGACGCCAATAAATCCCCGTAGGCTTTTATACCACGTGCATTTGAATCTAAAGCCGAAGGCGCAATGCCTGCCGTACTTGCATCGCGTAATTTGGTGTCTACTGGGATAACGGAATCCCACACTAATTCTTCATACGTATCTTTTAGGCTTCGCAAACTCTTGGTGGACGCTTGCGTTCGTTTATCAAACAGGGTCGGAACAATGGTATATGGGACAGGGCGTTTGCGCGCACGATTAATCATGGTTAGGGTACGCACCATTCTTTCCAAACCTTTAATGGCCAAAAACTCCGTTTGCACAGGAATGACCAATTGCTGACAAGCGGCCAAAGCGTTGATCATTAACACGCCGAGCACTGGTGGACTATCGATTAATACGTAGTCATAACTGTCCCACAATATGGCAAGACTTTTGGAAATGACCAAGCCCATCCCTCCTTGCGCTTGAGCATGACGTTCAAGGGTCGCAAGAGCAGTTGAAGCGGGTAGTAAAGATAAATTCGGGTGGCCTGTATCTAATACCAAGGATGGTGGCAGGTCTGCAGGGATTTTTCCCGCCACTTGAAACAAGTCATAGGCACTACGCTCTATTGAATCTGGATCAAATCGAAAATAGCTGGTGAGTGAACCATGAGGATCTAAATCAATCATCAAGACACGATGACCAGCGTCAGCTAATAAGCCAGCTAGGCTAACGACCGTGGTTGTTTTCCCCACACCACCTTTTTGATTCGCCACTGCCCAAATGTGCACTCAATTTCCCCTGCTCTGTTTTCCGTTATTTTGCCTAAAAATCCTTAACAATCATATACAGTAACCGACTAATTAAACAAGTAATCGTGTAGATTAACCGCTTCTTGCTTACTTATCCTCAAAACCACTCGACGGTTTTGCTGGCGAGAGTATTCATTAGTGTTACGCACTTTAGGATTGGTGCTTGAAAAGCCAATGGGAGCGACGGTATTTGGGTCCATACCTCGATATACTAACTCTTCCACCACTGAGGCAGAGCGCAGGCTGGATAAATGCCAATTTGAAATCAGTCGATCCGAGGATACAGGCAAATCATCCGTATCCCCTTCAACCAAAACGACAGAGGGATAACGTTGCAAAATCAGTGCAATTTGCATCAACAAGGCCACGGCCTCATTACTTAGCTCGTACTCGCCACTGCCAAATAACAAATTGGATTTCAGCTCTAGATTGACCCAGTTTGCGGATTCCGTGATGGCTATTTGACCACTAGCCTGTAAACCCTGATATTGGCTTTCAATGACTTGGTTTAGCATGGTAAAGACATTAGAAGGCACATCGGCTGCCACAGGCTCTTCTTCTACCAATGGCGTAGCAGGAGGAATAGGCGGAGCTTCTACTGCATCACCCGTTTTAGGCTCGCCGATAACGGGCTCACCAATATTAATAGGTTTCACCGACAGCTGTACTGCATCAAATACACCATTCAGAGTCTCGGTGAGCTTTTTACTGTCGCCGGCGTTTTTCAAAGACAACGAATAGAGCGCGACAAAGAAAGCAAACAAAAGAGTAATAAAGTCCGCATAGGAAAGTATCCAGCGATCTTTCCCCTGCCCTTCAGGAGGTGCACTGTTTGGTTGAGTTCGGCGTCGCCGAGTTCCCCTTGAGACACCATTACTCATAGGCGTATAGTTCTACTTCTAGGCGCTGAGGGTGTTTACCCGTGGCAATACCATGAATCCCATCAATCATTAACTGATGGAAAAGCAATTCTTTGTCGATGTAACCTTTCAGTTTTTTAGCGATAGGGAACATCACTAAGTTAGCAAACCCCTGACCATATAAAGTTGAAACGAAAGCAACAGCAATACCATGTCCAAGGGCTTCTGGACTATCAAGGTTAGCCATGGCTTGGATAAGACCCAAAACTGAGCCCATGATTCCTAGCGTCGGTGCGTAACCACCAATGGCTTCTAAAAATTCCACACTCACCATACGACGATCACGAATCCGCATGGCTTCATCATGCAAACGATCGGCAAGGAGTTCTGGGTCAGCCCCATCAATGGCCATGCGCATTGCACGGGTAGCAAACATATTATCGAGAAGCGCTATATCGTCTTCAAGGGAAAGAATGGAACTGCGTCGGCCTTTGTTGGATAAAGCAATAATTGAGTTTCGAGCTGAGTTGAAGTCGTAAACGGGAGGAAACAAACTCCATCGCATCAACCCTAAAGCTTGAATAGAGTCTTTAATACTGCTCTGGATTAACGTGGCACCGAAACTTCCGATAATAACAATGATGGCTGAAGGTAAATTGAGTAGTAGGACTATTTCACCGCCCCCCAACCAGTTGGCTAAGAAAACCGAGCTGAAGGCTAGAATGAGTCCGGCTAAAGTAACTAAATCCACTAATTCACCTCACGGGCAATACGTTCACCGATATGCTCTAAGGTAATGGTTTCGTCAGCCAAGTTGGCTTTCTCAACCGCCATTGGCATGCCATAAATTACACAGGACTCTTCACTTTGGATCCATACTTTTGATCCTGAGTTTTTTAGCATCCTAGCGCCTTCACGCCCATCAGAACCCATCCCTGTCATGACAACAGACAACACCTTACCTGGGAAACACTTAGAAGCAGAGCCAAAAGTAATATCCACGGAAGGTTTATAATTCAAACGTTCATCCCCATCGAGGATACGTACACAACCGCCATTTCTCGGATCTACCATCATTTGTTTACCACCTGGAGCCAGCAAAGCAACACCAGGCTCTAGCTTATCGCCGTCTTTGGCTTCTTTCACCGTGATCTGACAAATATTATTCAAACGCTCGGCAAAAGCACCGGTAAAAGCGGCTGGCATATGTTGAACAAGCACTAAGGGCACGGAAAAATCTTTAGGTAATTTACTCAATACTGTTTGCAGAGCCATGGGACCACCGGTGGAAGTACCAATCGCCACTAGGCTAATACGTTTCCGGCTACGTGGAATAATAACACCACGTTCCGTTACAATTGGTTTGTGGGCCACCCTAGGCGCTAGGGCTTCAACAGGACCACGTGAGGAAGAAAGGCGAGTTCTTGCGACCGTTAACACTCTATCGACTAGGGTATGCTTAACAACCGCTGAATCACGAGAAATATCTTCAAAATTCTTTGGCATAAAGTCGACGGCTCCCGCTTCGAGAGCGTCCAGCGTCACCTTTGCCCCTTCATGGGTCAAAGAGGAAAACATCAACACTGGGGTCGGCTTAATCTTCATGATGTTAACCACAGCTGAAATGCCATCTAATACTGGCATTTCATAGTCCATGGTCACAACATCTGGAGAGAGAGACTGAACCTTCTCCACCGCTTCTTTACCGTTATTAGCCGTACCAATAACCGTTAAGCGTGGATCTGCTTCAAATATTTCCGCCAAACGCCGTCTGAAGAAACCAGAATCATCGACAACTAAAACCTTTACAGGCATAACTCAGGCTCCCAGACTTTATAAAGCTCTATCGTGACGCATAACTTTTAATCATACTTGGTACGTCTAATATCAATGCAATTCGGCCGTCACCAGTGATGGTCGCGCCAGATATTCCTACGGTACCTTGTAACATTTTACCTAACGGCTTAATCACGACCTCTTCTTGACCGACCAACTGATCAACAACAAAGCCGACTTCATTAATACCTACCTGAACCACCACTACATGCGCTTCATTAGGCTGTTCATTACCACTCGCCCCTTTCACCAACCAGTTTTTTAGATGGAAAATCGGCAAAGTTTTACCACGAATTACCACCACCTGTTGACCATCGACAATGTTTGTCTTCTTCAGGTTTAAATGGAATATTTCATTCACACTTACAAGTGGGAAAGCAAAAGCTTGGTCCGCAAGAGTAACCATTAGCGTCGGCATAATCGCCAAAGTTAATGGTACCTTGATGATAAACTGTGAACCTTGCCCCAACACAGACTTGATATCCAACGTACCATTGAGCTGGGATATTTTGGTTTTCACCACATCCATACCCACACCACGACCAGACACATCTGTAATCTCTACTTTGGTAGAAAAACCTGGCGCAAAGATCAGATTAAAGGCTTCATTGTCAGACAAGCGTTCTGCTGCATCACTGTCCATCAAGCCTTTTTCCACGGCTTTCTTACGCAACACATCCGCGTCCATACCGGCACCATCATCTTCTATGGATAATAGTATGTGATCGCCTTCTTGCTCCGCAGATAACACCACTCGTCCAACACGTGGCTTGCCTTTGGCTTCACGAATTTCAGGTGTTTCTACACCATGGTCAACAGAGTTTCGCACCAAGTGAACTAGGGGATCGGCCAAGGCCTCGACTAAATTTTTATCTAAATCCGTTTCTTCACCGTGCAGTACCAAGTTCACTTCTTTCTTCATGTTACGCGCAAGGTCGCGTACCACTCGAGGGAAGCGACCAAATACTTTTTTGATTGGCTGCATACGGGTCTTCATTACGGCGTTTTGAAGATCGCCCGTCACCACATCTAGGTTGGACACTGCCTTGCCCATTGACTCATCTTCACTTTGAAGACCTAGACGAACTAAACGGTTACGAACAAGTACCAGCTCGCCAACCATGTTCATGATGTCATCTAGGCGCTTGGTATCCACTCGTACCGTGGTTTCTTGAACCACGGGAGCATTTGGTGCTTTAGCTTTTGGTGCCAAGGACTCTTTTGCAGGCTCCGCTGCTTTCGCAGCAGGTTGAGCTTTAGGTGTAGCGTTTGGCGTTGCTTTCGGTTTAGGTGCTGACTTTTCAGCTTTCTTCGGCTCTTCTGCCGCTTTCGGTTCTTCGACTTTTGGCGCCTGACCTTTACCATGCAAAGTATCGAGCAAAGACTCAAACTCATCGTCGGTAATGAGATCTGACTCGCCGCCCTCAGCTGCTTTATCTGCAGGCGTAGCATCCGACGCAGAGCTGGTACCAGCTTTTGTCTCTTCTGGTTTTTTATCTACTCCAGGTGCACTTCCGCCATGAAGCTGATTAAGCAAGTCTTCAAATTCATCTTCAGTAATATCATCTGATTCAGCTGGTGCTTTGTCTACTGCGGGAGTGCTGTCTTCATCTGTTACACCAGGCGCACCGTTGCCATGCAATTGATCCAATAAGGCATCGAATTCGTCTTCGGTGATATCATCGCTGTCTGCTGTAGACTCTTTGGACACTTCCTCGATTTTATCGTTCGACGTGTTGGTTTCCTCACCCAAAGCATCCAGCAAAGATTCAAAATGATCATCAGAAATATCAAGATTTCCTTCGCCACTAGACGCTTCAATTTCTGGTTCAGAGACTTCTTCTTGCGTTTCTTGATTGGCCGCAAGCTCTTCTTCACTTGGCGGCTTAGCATAAGCACTCAGTGCTGAAATAAGCTCAGGGTCGGCACGTTCAGGCTCACCACCAGCACGAACTGTTTCAAACATTTCGTTAACAGAGTCTAGGGCTCGTAGCACAATATCCATGAGGTCAGAGTCAATTTGACGTTGACCATTTCGTAGAATATCAAATACATTTTCGGCATAGTGACAGCAATCAACCAAGGCGGTTAATTGTAAAAATCCAGCCCCACCTTTAACTGTGTGAAAGCCACGAAATATAGCATTCAGTAAAGGTTTATCATCTGGGTTTTGCTCTAGATCGACTAGCTGTTCAGATAGTTGTTCTAGTATTTCGCCTGCTTCTACTAAAAAATCTTGTAGAATTTCTTCATCGACCTCGAAACTCATCCTCAGCCCCTTTTAGAAACCTAAACTCGACAACAAATCATCGACTTCATCTTGGTTATTAAGTACTTCTGGGTTGTCTGCAATGTTGATCGCTGGACCATGTCCACGCGTGTCATCGACCTTTTTCTCTTTTACCGCATGCTCCATTCCGGAGATACTATCTACTCGACCCGCCACAGCAACCAAATGAACCAATTTTTCTTCCACATCATGGATTAAACCGTTCACCTTGGTAATCACTTGCCCGGTAAGGTCTTGATAACCCTGCTCAAGTAAAATCGTATTAAGATTAGAATGTAGTGTGGTAGCACTGTCATCTGCATAAGCCAAGAAAGCATCAATGCGTTTGTATAAATCTCTGAATTCTTGTGGCGTTAGATCACGTTGAATTAAACGACCCCAATCTTTGCGCAAATCTTTTGCTCGAGCTTGTAACTCACTCGCTACTGGCACGCTGTCGTCTACCATGTCCATGGTTTTATTGGCCGCCGCGCTGGTCATTTCAACAACGTAATTGAGTCGATCAGAAGCATCTGTGATACGCGTCGCAGAATCATCATCTTTATTAATAAGTTCTGCCGAGTCGAATTGAAAATCACGAATTGCATCATGCAAACTACGCGTTAAAAATCCCACTTCGTTATAAAAGCTTTTGTGACGAGCTTCACTCAGCTCTTGGATGATTTTAATTGCACTACCAAAATCGCCCGCCTCAAGATGATTGACAAGATCTGTGGCACCGTTTTTGACTAGGCTTTCAAACTCACTTATTTCAGACCCCAATTTACCTGACATCTATCGCCCCTATTTCGTCGCGTCTATGCGTTCAAAAATCTTCTCGATTTTCTCTTTAAGAGCAACAGCCGTAAAAGGTTTAACAACATAGCCGTTTACACCAGCTTGCGCCGCAGCAATGATTTGATCACGCTTGGCTTCAGCGGTTACCATAAGTACTGGGGTACTTTTAAGTTTTTCGTCTGCTCGAACCGCACGTAGCAATTCGATCCCTGTCATGCCTGGCATGTTCCAGTCAGTTACTAGAAAGTCGATGCTTCCAGCCTGAAGGATAGGCAATGCAGTGGTACCATCATCCGCTTCGACCGTGTTGGTAAAGCCTAAATCCCTTAACAGATTCTTGATAATTCGTCTCATCGTAGAGAAGTCATCAACAATCAGGATTTTCATATTTTTATCCAATGCAACCTCCATACCCTAAAGGTAATATTTCACAACTCATAATTTAATCCTGCCAATCACTTAATCGGCTTCTCAATCGCATAGCCGCCTGACTATGGATTTGGCTAACTCTTGATTCACTGACGCCTAATACAGCACCAATTTCTTTAAGGTTCAACTCGTCATTGTAATAAAGCGAAAGAACCATCTTCTCACGTTCAGGTAAGCCATCAATCTCTTTGGCCAGTTGCACCTGAAAACCATCATCTTCCGTTAATGAATAAGGTGTATTTTCATGGCTAGAAACAGGCGTATCTAAGTTACTGGACTCTGAATCTAGCATTTCTTCGTAGCTAAACAATTGGCTCGACATGGAGGAGTGTAAAATATCATGGTATTCGTCGATACCTATTCCCATGTGAGCAGCTACTTCTAAATCTGTTACATCACGGCCGGTTTTGGCCTCTAACTCTTTAATCGCATTATTCACTGCACGACCATTACGTCGCACAGAGCGTGGCGCCCAGTCGGACTTTCGCACCTCATCCATAATGGAACCACGGATACGTATGCCTGCATAAGTTTCGAAACTAGCACCCTTGGTTGACTCGAAACGTTTATAGGCCTCAATAAGCCCCATCATGCCAGCTTGAATCAAATCGTCCACATCGACACTATCTGGCAACCTAGCCAATAGATGAAAAGCAATTTTTTTCACTAAATAAGCATACTGATCTACGATTGCATCAACCGAAACAGTAGCCTTTTTGTTATAGGTGTTATATCCGTTTTTGCTCTGCATAAATGAGTCTTAACGACCTTATTAGTCACAAATAAATTTCATGGCTACACACAACCTTACTACATAGTCCGCTATTGTGTGCTTGGTAGTAACATAACTTTACTAACTACCGTACTTTAGTGCCCCATACAATTGGTTATAGTGCTCTGCTGTATAGACAGCTCGGCTGATAATATTGTGGGCTCGGGCCGGTTCAATATCATCTGGGATTCTCTGCCCATCTGCAATATATACAACAGGCAACCCTTCTTCAACTACCACACTAATCGCTTCACCTAAGGAGGCTGACTCATCTAGTTTGCTCAACACGCAACCATCAAGTTGAATTTGTGAGTAGACATCAATAACTGTTTTTAATACTTGGCGCTGACTTGTACAGGGTAACACTAACAGTTTTTTAACATTGGCTCGCGCTCGCTTCATCATCAGCAATTGACGCTCTAAGTTAGAATCTCTTGGATTCATACCCGCAGTATCGATCAACACTAAAGAATAATTCGCGTATTTAGCCAAGACTTCATTCAAGTCAGAGTATTCACTGACCACTTCCACCGCGACGTTCAAAATACGTCCGAAAGTTCGCAATTGTTCATGGGCTGCAATTCGGTAAGTATCTGTCGTTACAAGAACAACACTGTCAGGCCCATGCTTCAAAACATGTTGAGCGGCAATTTTGCCTATGGAAGTCGTTTTACCTACCCCAGTTGGCCCCATAAAGGCGATACAACCTTTTAGTTCTGAAGCACTGGAACGGACAGGAATATAATCTGCCAAGTGGGCTAATAATCGATTCCAGTCATCTTCCCGCCCTTTAAGATCAATATCATCAAGCAGACGAGAAATAACAAAATCTGATAGTCCCAAACGAGTTAACTTATCTCTAGCTTGAGACTCAATAGGATCCACTTTCGACCCACTACTCGCCTGTACCATGTTTTGGCTTTGCTCTAGCATTTCACGCACGTGCAATAGCTCACGTTCCATGTCTTTAAGCTGTTTTGCGTCTTGCTGGTTACGAAGGGAAAGCGCCTCTTCTACAGAAGGGTCTTGATAATCGGGTGGCAAATCCGGCATATCAAATAAAGGTTTGCTACTACTAGAGGTTGCTGCTGTAGTTTCTTTATCGATTTTTTGCTGTTTCGCACGCTCTATGCGTTCTAAATAATCATCACTTGGACGAGCTCGTTCTTGGCTGGGCACATCTCGATTAAGGGAAGTAGACTCAGGCTTTGCCGATTTGTTAGACGACATACTAGAGGGCAGTGATCCGTCATAGTCTAACGCTGCAACAATTTCAATTTCACCAGTAGGCAATCGCTGATTTGACAAAATGACCGCGTCTGGGCCTACCGCATCGCGTACTTTCCGTATCGCTTGCCGCATGTCAGGTGCTCGAAACCGCCTAATCTGCATGAATACTTCAATCCTTCCAGTTTATTTTTCTTACAAATCCATAGCTTACCCGAAAGGATAGGATAAATATAGAGACTAAATCATTCCATTTAACGGATACTATTGACCAATTACGCCAACCACAGTAATACGTTTATGATCTGGCACTTCTTGATAAGAAAGCACTGACATGTTAACCATACCGTAACGCATGAATCGTGCAAGCATTGGACGAATTGGCGCTGAAACGATCAAAATTGGCGTATTACCCATCGCTTCTTGCTGCTCAGCAGACTGTTTGAGAGAAGCTTGCAACTGCTCTGCCATTTGCGGCTCCAAAATAAGCGCTTCTTCATTTTTAATGCCAGACTGCTGACTTTGCTGAACCGTCTGCATTAACATCTTCTCAAGCTGAGGCTCTAAGGTTAACACTGGAATTTCTTCCGCTCCCTCTGCTAAGGTCTGGATTATCAAACGCGACAAGGCCGTACGGACTGCCGCCGTTAAAATCATAGGGTCCTGAGTTTTTGGTTGAACTCCCATAATAGCTTCCGCCACCGTGCGCATATCTCGTAAGGGCACACCTTCAATCAATAGGTTCTGTAAGACTTTCAATAATACGTTCAAAGGAACAGTATTTGGCACCAGTTCTTCGGCGAGTTTTGGATTATATTGTTTAAGCAAACCAAGCAATTGCTGTACTTCATCATGACCAATCAGCTCATAAGCATGCTTGTGCATGATCTGATTAATATGTGTCGCCACAACGGTGCTTACATCCACCACTGTGTATCCATAGGTTTGTGCCTGATCGCGTTTCTTTGGATCTATCCAAACTGCATCTAAACCAAAGGATGGGTCTTTGCCGGCAATACCATCCACTTTTCCGAACACCTGCCCTGGGTCTATGGCCAAATCTTTATCTGGGTGCACCTCTGCCTCGGCTAAGCTAACCCCCATCAAGGTCACGCGATAAGCATTTGGCATCAAATCAAGGTTGTCACGAATATGCACACTAGGCACCAGAAAGCCCAAATCCTGAGAAAGCTTACGTCTTACCCCTTTTATTCGTGCCAGTAGCTCGCCACCCTGACCTTTATCCACCAAAGGAATAAGTCGATAACCCACCTCTAAGCCCAGCATGTCGACCGGGGCGACATCATCCCAACTCAAATCTTTCACTTCAGGGGCTGGAGCATTACTTGAGGATGACTTAGCACTGGATTTAACACCCTGCTTAGCTTTCTGTTTTTTACGATACTCAAGGAAGTAAGCCAAACCACCGATACAAGCCGCAAGAGACAAAAATGACAAATGAGGCATACCTGGCACGATACCCATGATCGCCATAACACCAGCCGCCACATACAAGGCTTTTGGTGAACCAAACATCTGGCTAACCACTTGTGTACCCATATCACCCGTTTCATTTACTCGGGTAACCATTATTGCCGCCGCAGTAGACAGCATTAGAGAGGGTAGCTGAGCGACAAGACCGTCACCAATTGTTAACAGAGAATATCGCTCAATCGCCTCGGTAAAGGATAAATCGTGTTGCGCCATGCCAATGGCTAATCCGCCGATAATATTGATCCCTAGAATCAACAGACCTGCAATAGCATCCCCTTTCACAAACTTTGAGGCACCATCCATGGACCCATAAAATTCTGCCTCGGATGATATTTCAATACGGCGTTGCTTCGCTTGATCCGCATCAATCATGCCAGCATTAAGATCCGCATCGATGGCCATTTGCTTACCGGGCATAGCATCCAAGGTAAAACGTGCACTCACTTCTGAAATACGGCCCGCACCCTTAGTAACTACGGCAAAGTTGATGATCATCAAAATGGCAAAGACCACAAAACCAACAACATAGTTACCGCCAATTACCACCTCACCAAAGGCTTCAATGACTTTACCAGCCGCATCGCCTCCTTCATGACCATTCAATAAGACCACGCGAGTAGAGGCCACATTTAAGGCCAAACGCATTAAGGTTGAAACTAGTAAAACGGTAGGAAAAACGGCGAAGTCCAAAGGTCGCATAGAATAGATAGCAACCAATAGCACAACAATCGCCAAGGCGATATTGAAGGTAAAGAGAACATCCAGCAGAAAGGCTGGAATTGGCAAGATCATCATTGCTAACAATGACAACAGCAAAATAGGAATACCTAGATTGCCGCTAAAAATACTTTGAACTTGCCCAGCCACACGATTGCGGTCAAAAATCACAAAAAACCTCTAAAAAAACACTCAGCAAACACACTATTACTGCCCATCCCACTGATATTCTGCAGGAACGTCTAAATCTGGCATACCATTTGGAGCCGTCGCCCCGTAACGAGCATTTCTTAACTGATAAACATACGCCAGTAATTGCGCGACAACTTTAAACAAACCTTCGGGGATTTCATCACCAATTTCAGTGTGATGATAAATCGCACGGGCCAACTCAGGCGATTGTACTACAGGTATATCATAGTGGTTGGCAACTTCCCTTATTTTTAATGCAATAAAGTCGCCACCTTTGGCCAGCATCACCGGAGCAGAGCCACCTTTTTGATCGTATTTTAATGCCACCGAAAAGTGTGTCGGGTTGGTGATGATCACATCTGCATCTGGCACATCTGCCATCATGCGGTTCATTGCAGCTTGACGTTGTAATTGACGAATACGCCCTCTTACCTGCGGATCACCCTCTTGCTGCTTGTACTCATCTTTTACCTCTTGCTTGGTCATCTTCAGCTTTTCTTTGTGTGACCAAATCTGAAACGGTACATCAATGGCCGCGATCAACAAGAGTGCCAAGGAAACAAACACGAAGGACCAAATCACCATATCAATACCATGAGCAATAGCCTGCTCAATCGACTGAAAGGTTAGCCCTAAAGACTCGGCCAAAAAATAGTTGATAACAATAACCGACACCAAAGCTACCAACAGCACCTTGGCAATCGATTTTAATAACTCTACCAAGGATTGAGCCGAAAACATTCTTTTCAAACCTGCAATAGGGCTCAGCTTGCTCAATTTAGGCAGGAGTGGCTCCCAAGAAAAATTCAACCCGCCTAGAGCGATACTGCCGACAACACCCGCTGCAGCAAGTACCGCCATTAGCAGCACCATGGAATCCATAATCGCCACAATGGATTCGTACAGATGGAATACCATACGACTTAGGTCGAAAATATCTTCCCGCTCAATCACAAAATTAAAATCAAACAGGATAGCAAGATCCCTTACTAATAAGGTTCCCGTGCCGTACAAGGTCGCCGCCGCCACGATCAATAATAAAGCCGAGCTCAAATCTTTTGATCTGGGTAAATTACCTTTATTTCGTGCATCTTGTAGTTTCTTACTACTGGCACTTTCCGTTTTTTCACTACCGTCTTCGTTTTCAGCCATCCAAACGAATCCCCCATGTAGTTTTTAACCAATCTATTATTTCATCAAAAAATAACAAATAGATATCTAAGAAATCTTCCAGCATGATCCAGAAAAAGAACAGGGAAAACAACATAATTATAGGAAAACCCAAGGCGAATATGTTGAGTTGCGGGGAGGCTTTGGCCACCACACCAAAGGATAGGTTAATGACCAACACAGCTATGGCTAGTGGTAAAACGATCAACAAAGCCTTTTCAAACATCCAGCCACCTAGTAGCACCAACTGCCAATAATGCTGGCTGTCGAAGCCTTGGCCTATAGGCCAATAGTTAAAGCTTTCAACCAAATATTCCATCACCACAAGATGGCCATTAGTCCCTAAAAAGGCTAACGCCACCATGGAAAGATAATATTGCCCTAGGGTCGCAACCGAGACGCCATTAGCAGGGTCATTAGACATGGCAAAACCTAGGCCAGCCTTCATCGCCGCAAGCTGCCCAGCTAGAGCAAACAGTTGAAAAAGGATGGTAATAACAAACCCTAACGCAAAACCTATCACTAGCTGTTCAGCAATTAAGACCACGTAGCCAGGAGAAATGGGGTCATAATCAGGCACAGTGACCAGTGGCGTCACTATGACCGAAATTAAAAAAGCGTAAGCAATACGAGCTCTGGCATTGACCAGCTGGCTCCCAAACAGCGGCAAAGCCATCAAAAAAGCACCAATGCGAAAAAACGGCAGCAAAAAGCTTATGGTTAGATTAAGAAGTTGATCGGGATTAAGCTCAAGCATCAGCCAATGATCATCGGAATATTAATAAACAAAGCCGTTGTAAAGTCTATTAGCTCAGTCAAAATCCAAGGGCCTAATTGCATAATAACCAAAATCGTGACAATCAAACGCGGCAAAAACGAGAGGGTTTGTTCGTTAATTTGTGTGGCCGCTTGAAACACGCTCACCACCAAGCCCACCAACAAACTGGGCAACATAACGGCCCCCACAATCAGTACGATCAGGTAGAAACCTTGCCCATATAGGTCTAATACTACTTGTGGATCCATAGCTAAATGCCAAAACTTGCTGCTAAAGTACCCATTATCATAGACCAGCCGTCAACCATAACAAAGAGCATTATTTTGAAGGGCAAAGAAATGATGACAGGCGATAGCATCATCATACCCATGGCCATTAGGACACTCGCTACCACCATATCGACGATCAGGAAGGGAATAAAGATCATAAAGCCAATTTGAAAAGCAGTTTTCAATTCACTGGTTACAAAGGCGGGCATGAGAATCGTAAAAGGCAAGGTATCCATTGAGTCAATCGTGCCTTCTTTGCCCGCCAATTTAACAAATAAAGCCACATCATCTTCACGGGTTTGCGCCAACATAAAGTCACGCATGGGCCCAGAAGCCGCCTCGATCGCTTGTACGGACGTTATTTCTTCATTTAAATACGGCTGGAGGGCAACTTCATTCACCTTATCTAACGTTGGTGTCATGATAAACAAGGTAAGAAACAACGCCATGCCGATCATAATTTGGTTGGAAGGTGTTTGCTGTAAACCTATCGCCTGACGCAGAATAGCCAAGACCACCACAATACGGGTAAAGGCTGTCATCATCATTAAAGCGGCTGGTAACAGCGTCAGCGCCGTCATAATGAACAGAATTTGCAAAGACACTGAGTAGTCTTGGCTTCCGTCCGCATTGGTGATGACTTTCACTGCAGGCAAGCCTACTTCCGCCCATACAGCACCCGGTAATAACACTAATAGGACTAGCCACAAACGCATCACAGTTTTTTCTCTTCTGTGGGAGAAGAAGCCTCAGGCGAACCGGCCTCATCCATCATGGTTGCAAATGTACGCGCATTGGATGAAAAGCTCTTCAGATGATTAATGGACTGACTCGTCACCCCTAGCAACATCCTTTCCCCTTCAACGTCCACCAACATCAGCTTCTCTTTTGTACCTAGGGATTGCACGCTAACCACTTTAATTTGCGATTGGCTGAGCTTCATTTGAGCCAACTGAAATTTTTTCACCAACCATAAGGTAAGAGGGATAAAGGCAATAATAAACAACAGTGATGCGACCACTTTCCAGATCGAATACGGTGCAGAAATATCTCTGCTTTCTGCGCCATACACATACGCAACAGCCATGCTAAGCATGGCTGTTAGGAAAGTTTTAAGTAATAAAGAAAAAGTCACTGGGGTTATTTCAGCCTTTTAATGCGCTCACTTGGACTGACCACATCGGTCAAACGGATTCCGTATTTATCATTCACCACCACCACTTCACCATGGGCAATCAAGGTACCATTAACCAAGACATCTAGTGGCTCACCTGCGAAACGATCTAATTCAACCACGGAACCTTGAGTCAATTGCATTAATGTACGGATAGCGATTTCTGTACTACCAAGTTCCATCGCTAAGGTCACAGGTATGTCCATGATCAAATCCAGATCAGAACCTACCGCTCCTGCAGGTGCTGGACTGGTCAAATTATCCAGTTGTGCGGGTTTTACTTCTTGCTCTGAAAGCGCTGCGGCCCATTCATCTTCAGCCCCTTCTGAACCGCCATCCGTTTCACCCGCTTCCGACATGGCTGCGGCCCACTCATCTGCTAAGCCTTCGTCCATGCCTTCTTGATCTGGAGATTGTTCTTCAGCCATGTTATTTATTCACCTTGGTAATTTTGATTTTCTCTTCCATTTGAACAGAGTAGTGTTCATTACTGATGCCTAGCTTACCTTTAAAAGTTGGTACTTCGTTAGCACGTACCGTGACATATTCTGGCATCTCGATTGGAATAATATCACCTTCTTTGAATTTTAATACGTCTCGCAATGAGATTTTACGCTTGGCGACATTGACCTTCAAATTCACTGAAATATCTTCTATGTCACGCTCTAAGGATTTACCCCAGCGGTCATCTTTCTCATCTACATCACTTTGGACACCAGCATCCAACAGCTCTCGTACTGGTTCGATCATAGAATAGGGCAAGGTAATATGCAGTTCACCACCACCACCATCCAATTCAATATGAAAAGTGGACACCACGACCACTTCACTTGGACTAACAATATTGGCCATGGCGGGGTTAACCTCGGAGCTCATGTACTCAAGATCCAGCTTGAGCACAGGCGCCCAAGCTTCGGTTAAATCCACGAACACCTGCTCTAACATCAACTGCACTATGCGAATTTCGGTTGGAGTAAATTCACGCCCTTCGATTTTAGCGTGACGACCATCTCCACCAAAAAAGTTATCCACCAATTTAAACACCAGCTTTGCATCAAGTATAAACAGAGCAGTGCTTCGTAAAGGGCGAAATTTGACCAAGTTTAAACTGGTGGGAACGTATAGAGTATGAACATACTCACCGAATTTCATAATCTGCAGTCCGCCAGACGATACATCAGCTGTGCGGCGTAACAAATTAAACAAACTTATCCGAGTATAACGAGCAAAGCGCTCATTAATCATTTCCAGCGTAGGCATGCGCCCACGAACAATACGCTCTTGGCTGGTGATATCGTAAGAAGCAACACCGTTAGGGTCACGGTTATCTTCTTCTACCGCCGGTTCGTCTGCCCCATGTAAAAGCGCATCGATCTCATCTTGAGATAATAAGTCTTGAGCTGACATATATGGCTACTGCATCACAAAGTTAGTGAACAAGGCATCATCCATCCCGCCGCGTCCAGTTTCTTGCTCTAGAATACTGTTAACAGCCACCACAGAGGCTTCTTTCAAAGCTTTCTTACCTTCTAATGATTGCAACTCATCGAATGATTGACTTGAAAACAGTAAAACCAAACTATTACGGATCAAAGGCATATGAACCTTAACCGCATCGATTTGCTCGGCGTCACGGGATTTTAACGTCATATTTAATTGTAAATAACGCTGCTTACCAGACACCATAAAGTCGACAACAAATGGAGAGTCGAGCTCTAGATAAATGGAAGGCCCTTCGATTGGAGCAGATTCTTCTGCGACAGCACCCTCACCTTGTGCTGCGTCATCTGGGCCACTCAAAAATAGAAAATACGCCGCCGCACCACCACCGCCCAGTAGTATCAATACAATAACAAGGATAATTATGAGCTTTTTCTTACCGCCCTTTTTCTCTTCCTCAGCACCCACATCTAAAGCATCATCTTCAGCCATATCGCAAACCTTAGGTCTATCAAACTCAAAAAAGTAATTTTGTGCAGTGTCTTACTGCTAAACCTCTATTCTACAAAGAATAAAACTTAGCACCATCAATTTCTTAGCTGTTATGCATAGTAATCCACACCTGTGGCCGAAACATAGCTGACATTTTCAGCGGTAAGAGCCATATCAGCATCATCTAGCCCTCCTGAACTGCCAGCACTAGAGTTATTCTGCTGATCTTGTGCATCGGCAAATTGGCTGCCAGAAGGATCATGCTGAGAAACATCCACATTAACCTGATTAAGCTCCATGCCTTGTTGAGCCAACATTTCTCTTAATCTATGCATTTGGCCTTCAATCATATCCCGAGCTTGTGGTGTGGCTGCCACAAAACTCACCTGTGTTGCAGCATCCTTATCAATAGAGATCTTAACCGTTAAACTGCCAAGCTCAGGTGGATCTAAGCGGATATGCGCAGATTGACCACCATCACGGGCCACCCAAGCCACTTTTTGTGTCATTTCTCCTGCCCAACCAGGATGTTGGGGCGGTAAATTCATCGCCAAATTTTGGGCGGTTGGAGCGGTAGCGTTAGCCCCAGCTCCAGCCGTGAATCCAGCTGGGGCTGCTTTCGCCATTTGTCCTGTTTGCAAAGAGCTACCCAATCCGCCCGCATCATTCGCAGCACGCTCAACCGTTGTGGACATTCGAGTAATTAAGGCATCTTGCTCTTTCTTACGCAATTCAACAGGATCTTTAGCAACAAACTCCTCTAACATACCGTCGCTTTCTACTTCAAACTCCGTAGCATCTACTGTAGACGACTCGGACAAACCGTCACTTAACAAGCTTACGCCCTCTGTCGCCAAGGTAGTTTTTGTCGAAGGTGATTCTAAAACTGTTTTTTGTGTAGCATCCGCTAATAATGGCCGCCCATCCCCTTCTATACTATTTGCTTTACTCATCGAAGGGCGCGCCTGTGTGGCCTGCATTTGAGACATAACCCATGCGACACCATCTTCTGCTGGCGGCTCTACAAGCGTACCTTGTGGGGTAATAACATTTTGGTCAGTGCTTAAGGTTGCCTTTGGCTCCACGCCCCCAGCATCAGCTTTAGTAGCCTTCATAGTGGAAGCTAGCAGTGCCTGAGATAAATCTATCGAGCTCTGATTTTTATCCCCATCCGTTAATTTGTTGTCCATTATTGGGAGACTATCGGTCGTATCCGTTTGCGCCAACTCACTGGATTTAAGTCCATCTAATTCTGCAAATGAAGCACCTTCCGTGGTTTTCGGCAAAGCCTCTTGATCGGCTAACAAAGAGCTCGAACTTTCTTTTGCTGATCTTAGCCCAGCTGAATTTGTTTCAGATTCGGATGATGGCATTCCCGTTGCCACGCTTTCATCAGACTGTTTCTTCACAACTGCCGTTAAGCCAGTTGATGAAGCCAGTAAGGCTGCTTTAGCTTCATCACTACTAACATCTGTCACTGGCTCTGGCACTTGAATTCGCGGATTCACCCCAGAATGTAGCACTATGGATTCACCTTGAGATGAAGTATTTGCTAAATCTATTTGCTCTGCCAACGGCGTTTGAATTGGCGGATTCACCCCAGAACGTAGCACTGTAGATTCACTTTGAGGTGACGTATTTGCTAGATCTATTTGCTCTGCCAACGGCGTTTGTTGAAAAGACCCCTGCGTTGAATTTAGATTAAGAGATTGAGCTTGTGTTTTTGGCTTTTGCTCAGATACAGCTCCCTCCGCTATGCCGTCAATTGGCTTCGACACAAAGTTTTCCTCAGATACAGGCAGAGTATTAACAAGCTCTTTGGTCGACCCAACATCGGTAAGACTTTGAGTAGCACTGATTAAGTCTTTAGATTCGATAGGTGCTTGCTCTGGGGATGATGTCTGTGCAGAGGAAGATAAAAGTGTTTTGCCGACTAACTCGCCCCCGTCGGTATTCTTATCAACAGTAGATGCCAACCCCACCCCAGATAAAACAGCGGCACCCTCCTCTAGTTGAGGATCGATTGTGCCTAGAGACTGCAATTTATTGCCACTCGTACTTTCGCTTAACAATAGATCGTTGGCAGGCGTCACCGTTTCATTAGAGGATACCAGAACACCTTCTGGTTCAGTTAATTGTGCAGGCGCAGCCGGTGCTAAAACAGTTGATTGTTTGGCGGTTAGACTTTCAGAATCCTGGTTCGGTTGCGTGCTAACAGTTTGAGCATTAACAGTCTGAGTCGTATTCAAAATTTCTTTGGAGGTGGAAGATGTCGACGAAAGCTGTGAAGACTCTGACTTGGGATTTGATGGACGCGTCCCTGACTCTGACGAAGCCGCAGACAATTTAGATTGTTCTTTTAAATCCTGATCTACTTTTGCCTGACGCAAATCATCAGCAAAGGAGCCTTGCCCCTGACCATCAGTTGAAATAGATTTTGATAGATTTTTAGGTGTCTCTGCAGACACAGGCAACAACAAATTCGACGCTGTACGCATAGTTCCTTTCCTCCGTGTAAGGAACTATGCAATAGCAAGGCCAACCTAGCTAAAAGCGCCTCGTTGCCAATCATAGTAGGCGGTCACGACTCGGCCATCGTGGGAAAATTCCAATTTTTCACAAAGTTGATCTACTAAGGCAAAGCCTCGATTATAAAGCATTTCAGTGTTATCAACTTGATAAGTTAGACGACTAAAGTCAAAACCATCACCACTATCTTCTACCCGCAAAACCAATAAAGCTTTCTGGATATCAGCTTTGACTTTGATGTGGATTTTTACAAAGCCGTCATCAAGCTCATCAAGGGCCGTTTGGCGAGATTCGTAATATTTCGCAAAGCCATCAGGACAGCTTTTGGTTACTGAACTCAGCTTCAATACACCATGTTCTAAGGCATTAGAATAAAGCTCCGACAGAATCATAAATACCTGAGCAGAACTATTATTCAAACCTGGTACAGTGGTGAGGATCTGCAAAATATAAGGCAATGGATCTGTGTTTTTCAGCGTGGTGGCATTCAAAACATAATCCAGAGAAAAATCCGCAGGCCTGTCTTCTTGGACCACTATTTTTTTCTCGTAGGCCTTAGGAAGCACCAAATCTGTATTCAATGTCATAGTAAGACATGAGACATCTTCATGGCTTGCGTCAAGCAAACCTTGCTTATTTAAATTTTCTTTTAGCCAATCCAGTTTGTTCTTTGAAGGAGTAACACTCGACAACATCTTGTTTAATAAAGCTTGATAACTGACACCCCCTGAACCTTCCTGTAATCGGCAAACACCATTAGAAAACATCATCAACTGGTCACCGGACTTATAGGGAACCAAATCAACATGGTAATCTTGAGCCCAGCGAGAGGCGATACCTAAAGGCTGATTTTGCGATGAACACACAATTGGCTCTGCCTCACCCTGAGAATAAACATAGACATTTGGTGCTTCAGCATTCCATATTTCAAGACTCTCTTCATTGACTTTCACATCAATAAAAGCGCCATTAAAAACGATATCAACAGGTAAGATTGAGGATAAACGACGGTTCAGCTCAACCAGTATCTGACGCATTAAGAAGCCTTTTTCAGTTAGACTGAAAAAAATGTCGGCCAAAGGGAAAGCACTCAATGCGGCTTCTAATCTATGAGCATTAAATTCACCTAACAATAAGTGCTTGCCGCCATCAGGTTTATTGGCGGCAAGCATAATACAGCGATTGAAGGGTTGTTTACTTTGACTAAAGCTTTGAATGGAAGGGGTATCAAGGCAATTAAGGTGTACGATACTTTGATCAAACAACTCTCTGATACTGTAATGTTGGGATAACCTTTCACCACAATTCTTTACCGCTTTACGCTGACTATCAAAGCTCTTTTGCTCATCTATGATTCTCGTTAGCGAATCAAGTTTATTGTAAATATAATCAGCGTTGTAAGGTTTAACAAAGAAATCAGCACCGCCTTGTTTTAGGCATGGAGCTAAGGAAGCAATATCACTATCAGCCAAAAAAACAACGGGAATCCCCATATCTTTAGCGGCGTTGTGCAAAATGGAGACAACCCCTTCATCTGCTCTAAATAAGAAAGTACTTTTTAGCAGTACAAGATGCACAACATGAGTAGTAAAAGTTGCCATGGCGGCTGAAGCACCATCTACAGCCACTAAATTGTGACCAAACGCCGCCAACATACCACTTAGGTCGTTACGATCAGCTGGATCATCATCTATCAATAATATATTCAGAGGCATATCGGGCATATAAATTAGACCATTTTTAATGAGTATTGCAGGTTGTTTTTTTGTTGTTCCTCAACACCCTCACTGATACCACATGGACTCACAGCCGCCCACATCTACAGTAAGATCCCTCGCTAATAAGACGCCAAAAGCAAAGCCAATTTTCGCAAGCCTTTAACACTCGACTTACAAAGACTCCTCTTCAGAAGCTTGCGTCACCCCTAAAGTGACGCCATTCACGCCACTTTCTTCATTCACCATATTATTATCGGCCAACAACTTATGCACCAAGGCAAGCAACTCTTCCACATCCGCTTGCGCCGTACTTAGCCTTTCCTGACTAATTTGTCGGTCCATTTCTAATAGAGGCAAGCTTTCTTGCGACTTGGACTTCATCCGTAAAATGCGTTCTTGGACGGTATCAATATCATGATTCAAGTCCTTCGAAAAACGCTGGCGAATTAATTCACCTTCTTGCTCTGTCGCTTGCAAACTATGTAGCACGCCTAACCTTACCTCACTCATACAGCGTTCAATTTCACCGAGTAAATCATGGTAGGCTATTCTATCTTGCTCAGATAACGCTAATTTTTGCAGAGTCGATTCATACCCTAACAACACAACATCTTTAATTTGTTCAGAAAGCTCAGCCATCTCACTCAAATTATGGTGGGATTCACTGGTCTGCTGTAATACCACAGGCATTTTTTCTTGTTGCGAGCTCCCATTGTCAATAATCTGCGCCTGAATGTAAGTAGCTATTTGTTGTAGTTTAGTGAACTCTTCGTAACCCGATTGATCTGCACGCACCAAATTAACATCTGCCAACACGCTCAAACCTTTAATTCGTAAAGCTTCCAGACCAACCGACAATTCATAATAGACAGAGTCTTTTCTGAGCAATCTAATCGGAGTAGACCAGATATCTTGCGTCATTAGCATGACGCTTTTATGCAGTACTTGCAGTTCTGCAAGTTCATAATGAGGTACAAACGCTATGCAACAAGCTTGAGTTTTCGAGCCCAGCGGGGAGACATTCAAGGTATAACTTCCTTCTTTAAGCTTCACCTTCGAGCTTTCCTTTAAAAGCTCGTGACTAATCGACTCACCCACTATAGAGTCTAGCCCCGCATCGACCCTTAACAGCTCTTCCAACACTCTTGTATTGGTTTGCCATAAAGCCTCGAACCCTCTACTTAGCCACTCCACATCACCTTCATCGCTGGTAACCAACATAGCGAGAGGCATCACAGAAAACGCTTGCTCTACTCTCTCAAGCTGTTCTGCTTGATGATCCAACTGCAAGTCTCGCGAGGCTAGTTCATGAGCAAGGGACAAACCAAAATCTGAGAACTCATCTTGTCTCTTGTGATCCAGCTCAACTCGATATTCTTTATGCTTATGGCGTTCAACAATATAGTGTAAATTTGCAATGCCCTGCGTCAATCTTCCCCGCAAAGAAGATACCACTAAACCTAAAGTCACCACCAAAACAGCCCACAAACCGACCAACCAGAACCAACCCTGATTCACCAACTGCTGACGCTGAAGAACCAATGATTGAGATTCTTGACTCAACCTTAACAGCAAGGTTTTCACATCATGAAAATGGGTATTAAGCTCCTTTCTTTGGTGAGCACTTAAGTCTGAAAAATCTTGACCTTCTTCAGTAAAACCTGCCAAAAATGCGAATAACTCATCAATATCCTCTATTGGCAGCACATCGTAGACAGCAATTCTATCCTTCACTAAAGATAAGGCGGTTAAGAAACTAGCGTTAGTTTTAGCGGTAAGATCTTCAGACGTTTCAGGGGCAAAAACGATATCCAATAAGTAGCCTTCGATACGGTTAAGTTGCAAACTCAAATCTGCTAGCTGCTTCTGACGAATATCCATTTGATGCAATTGATTATTTGCGTGGTGATAGCTAAGTCCCATAACAATGGCAAAAAGCACAGCCATCAGCAAAACCGCTTTGTAAAAGGTGTGTGCGAGAGACTTTCTTGGTAGGTTGTAACTGGTGTTATATCGATTCATTAAACAAGATCACTTGTAGAAGATTAAATAAAGAGAAAACTGAGAGAACTCTCGTTTCAATGTCCTTCATGAATTTCCGCTCAGAACTACGACGGCAATTACACCCACTCCACTACTGGCTGATAAAACGGCGCATGGCGAACTCGTCACTCTGCTTTTGCTCTTGCTTATCTTCCAGCAGGTTTTCAATCTTGATATTTTTGTCTCGTAAGTAGTCCATACTTTGTGTTTTGCTACGAGCCTGTAGCCAACGTCTTTGGGTCATATCGGCCTGTTGCTGAGCACGCCCAACAGCAGCTTCTTGCTGCTGGACAGCCTGCTGAACCCGATTAGTAAAATGTTGGTAGTTTGTTGTTAAATAAGCACTTAAACCCAGTAGATTACGCTCTGACTCATACTGACCAGCATACTCTTTAAGCTCTTCAAGTTTGCGTTGATCATCAACCACTTTAGCCTTATCTCGGGCAAGTTGAGTCGCTACAGCGTCTTCTTTGCGCTTAGCCAGATCAACCAAAAGTTGCATTCTTTTTGATTTCTTCATGAATCACCCCAAAACGTCTACAGCCATAGTAGACGTTTTTACCTAAGGCCGTCTACTGGCCTTTTGTCATTGCCATAACAAGGGCCTCTAGACTTTCATCTATGGTGAAGCGCTCTGACAGAGACTGCTGCAAAAACCCTCGTATTTCTGGCATTTGCACTATGGCATGGTCAAGATCTTCATCACTGCCTTTTACGTAGGCACCTACGGCAATAAGGTCTTGGTTCTGCTGGAACTTAGAGTAAAGTTGCTTAACTCGCATAGCCCCTTGTAAGTGGGCCTCGCTAACGATTTGCGGCATAGCACGGGAAATCGACGCTTCGATATCGATGGCTGGATAGTGACCTTCTTCTGCTAAGCGTCGTGATAACACAATATGCCCATCCAATATGGCTCTGGCGGCATCAGCGATAGGATCTTGCTGGTCATCCCCTTCAGTCAACACGGTATAAAACGCTGTGATGGACCCACCACCTGCACGACCATTGCCCGCACGCTCCACAAGTTGTGGCAGTTTGGAAAAAACCGATGGCGGATAACCCTTTGTAGCAGGCGGCTCGCCTACTGATAAAGCGATTTCACGCTGGGCTTGAGCGTAGCGAGTAAGAGAATCCATCAGCAGCAGAACATCTTTCCCCTGATCACGATAATACTCAGCAATACGGGTCGTCAGCATGGCCGCACGCAAACGCATTAGTGCCGAATCATCCGCCGGTGAAGCCACCACCACAGCACGGGCTAGCCCTTCTTCCCCAAGGATTTGTTCAATAAACTCTTTTACTTCCCGACCACGCTCACCAATGAGGCCAACCACAATAACATCCGCTTTAGTAAAGCGTGTCATCATGCCCAACAACATACTTTTACCAACACCACTGCCAGCGAACAACCCCAAACGCTGACCCTTACCAACAGTGAGTAAACTATTAATCGCTTTGATGCCGACATCTAATGGCTCATCTATGGGCTTACGCTGCAAGGGGTTGATGATATCTCCCTGTAAGCTCACCGCATCCCGAGTTTTTATCTTACCTTTAACATCAAGGGGTTTTCCTAAGCCATTAACGACTCTACCTAATAGCTCATCACCTACTGGCATCAAACTGTCTTCAAGGCAAGGTTTAACTCTTGCTCCAGGAGAAATGCCATCAATAGCTTCCGTTGGCATCAGATAGGTAAGATTACCAGTAAACCCCACCACTTCAGATTCCACCCACTTGTCTTTGCGAACCTGCACTAAGCAGCGATCACCTAGGGCCACAACACAACCTACAGCCTCCATTGTTAGCCCAACCATACGAGTGACTTTACCTTCCAGCTGAGGCGTTAAGGGAGTAACTGATAAGGCGTTGAGTTTTTGGAGGCGATCTTCGAGACTGGTCACGGTCGTTAATCTTGCTTTGCTGTCGAGAGCTGGCGCAGTTCATTGCAAACTTCGTCAAGTCTCTGTTCCACACGACCATCAACATGGAAGGCTTTTGAATCGATCACAAAACCACCTTCAAGCATGGTTGCGTCTTCTTCTACTTGTAGCGCTAATCTTTCTTTTATATTAAGCGTCTCAAGAATCTCCACATCATTAGGATGCAGACTCAAACGAACACGCCCTTCATATTCACCAATCGCGGCAAAGGTTTTATTCAACTGCTCTTTCAAGGCCGTCTGAGCTGTTTCTTCCAATTGAGTTAAACAGACATTTTCCACCATGCGCGCCATGGTTTGGTACAACAAACTCTCCGCTGCACTGCGGCTGGCTTCAAGTGGCGACACGATTTCTGCGACGATTTCAGATAGCAAGGTTTCAATTTTTGCAAACTTTTCTTCGGCTTGTTGCTGAGCTTCTTCTAGACCTTCCTGCTGGCCGACTTTGAAGCCTTCTTCATGACCTTTTTCAAAACCATCCACTTCACCTTTGGAATAGCCATCCTGATGGCCTTTCTCATGCCCCTCAGATTCACCTTGAACAAAACCTTCATCATAAGCCGCTGAACGTATTTCTTCTAGTTGTGAGGCCGTTAGTGGCTCATAGACCAAGCTCTCTTGATCTACTTCTTCAGTTTCAACCTCTTGCTCTTTTTTTAACAGTAGAGCAGGCCCAGTCTTGAGCCCCGCTTCTTTATTTTCTAGGTGAGGCAGCTCCCAACGCTCATAGGCTGTGAGTTTTTGCGTTGACTTACTGTCTGGATCTGACATGGATTACCTAAAGCATTTGCTCGCCGCCGCCGCCAAGAACAATCTCACCACTATCAGCAAGTCGTCTAGCCACAGCTAAGATTTCTTTTTGTGCTACTTCCACTTCACTGAGTCGCACAGGTCCTTTCGCATCCAAGTCGTCTCGGAGCATATCGGCGGCACGTGAAGACATATTTTTGAAGATTTTTTCTTGCATATCTGGATCAGCACCTTTCAAGGCTAGAATCAAGGTCTCAGACTCGATTTCACGCAAGATAACCTGAATACCACGGTCATCTACATCGGCCAAGTTGCCAAACACAAACATCAAATCTTGAATGGTGTTCGCCAAGTCTTCATCCACATCACGGATAGACTCCATTAACTCGGTTTCTACCGAGCTATCAATGAAGTTCATGATATCCGCCGCTGTACGAATACCACCAATAGTGGTGGATTGTGTCGATTGATTACCAGAGAATTGACGTTCAAGGATGTTATTTAACTCTTGTAGAGCCGCTGGCTGTACGGTTTCTAGAGATGCGACACGTAATACAATATCCAGACGCACTCGCTCATCAAAGTTAGCAAGAATGTCCGCCGCCTGATCCGGGTCTAAGTAAGAGATAACAATCGCTTGAATCTGCGGGTGTTCGTAGCGAATCACATCCGCTACCGCTCTGGGCTCCATCCATTTGAGGGTATCAAGACCTGTAGTATTACCACCCAAAAGTATGCGATCTATTAGACTGCCGGCTTTTTCTTCACCCAGTGCTTCTTTCAGCATATTTCGAATGTAGCCATCAGCACCCAAACCTAAACCGGTTTGATCGCCAACCAATACTAGAAAATCATCCAGTACTTTTTCCACTTGATGACGTTGTACATTCGCCAACTGAGCCATCGTCTGCCCAATGCGCTGAACCTCTTTCGGCCCCATGTGTTTTAGTATTTGCGCAGCATCGGACTCACCCAGCGACATAAGTAGAACCGCTGCTTTTTGTACTGAAGTTAAATTTTCACCTTGGCCAGTATCACTCATCTAACCTTCCATAACCCATTGTTTAACCACCTGCGCCACTCGCTCAGGTTCTTCAGCTATCAAACCACGAATGGCATTCAATTGGCGATCAATTTTCTCCGGCGATCCCGGTACCATAATATCTTCTGCACTGACCAAAGAGACCTGATCATCTGAAATTTCATCTGTCTCGTCAGCAAAAATCGCAGCTTCAGTATCTTCGGCCACCGCAATTTTACTCTGTTCACTAAGTGTTTTGAGGATAGGTCGAACCACAACGAGCAATAGGATTAGAACAAACATCCCCACCAAAGTAGGCTGTAGCAAATTCAAGAACCAAGTTTGTTGATAGAAAGGAATCTCAGCAATAGGCTCTTCCGGCTCAGGCAAAGCGAAAGGGGAATTAATCACACTCACGCTATCACCTCTTGAGGGATCATACCCTACCGCATCACGAACCAATAAAGTGAGTCGCCCTAGCTCATCATCACTCCACGGGGTACGCACCAACGCTGAGGTTTCAGGATCTAAACTTACCAAGTCATCAACGACGACCGCAACAGATAACCTATGAACGGTCCCTTGTTGACGTTTGGTATAGCTAATACTGCGATCCAACTCAAAATTACGGGTAGTTTCTTCTCTTGATTGACCAGTGGAGCTATTGGAGCTTCTGCCGCCAACAGGGGCACCATTCTGATCGAAGGTTTCTGGCGCTGTCACCGCCCCAGGCGGCTGATTACTTAGCGCACCGGGGATTCCCCCAGCACTGCCGCCAGCGCCTGAAGAGTTCTCTTTAAAGGTTTGCTCACTGCGTAATGCCAGTAAATCAGGGTTATATTGCTCAGCCGTTCTTTCTACAGCGGTGAAATCCACATCCGCTGAGACTTCTGCTTTAAAGCGCCCTTCACCAATCACTGGGCCAAGGATATTATTCACTCGACGCAACAACACATCTTCCACTTTACGGGCGTAATCAAACTGTTTGCCCGCAACAGAGAGTTCAGATTGGCTGTCTTTTTCTGTCAATAAAGTGCCGCGCTGGTCTACCACGGTTACATTTTGGTCACTTAGCTGGGAAATACTTGACGCCACCAAATTCACGATAGCATCTACTTGGCTGCTGTCGAGACGACGACCGGGGTACAACTCTAGAAAAACGGAAGCCGAAGGCTTACGGGTATCACGAACAAACACGGATTCTTTGGGAATAGCCAAGTGTACTCTGGCCGATTTAATGCTCTGCAAACTGGAGATGGTTCGGCTTAATTCACCTTCAAGACCACGACGATAACGAGTGGACTCAACAAACTGAGATGTACCTAATCCCTGCTCTTGATCCATGATCTCCATACCAACTATTTTGTCGGAAACGATACCTGAGCCTGCTAATTTCAAGCGAGCTTGATGGTAATAATCTGCTTCGACCAGCAAAGCACCGGTATTTTGATCAAGTTTGAAAGGGATATTATTGGTACTGAGAATTTCAACGATCTGGTCAGCGTTATAATCCGTAATACTACTAAGAACGGGCTTGTAATCGGGACCATTGGTCCATAAGACAGCCGCTAAAGCGATGGCGATGGACGCAGCCAGACCGACCATTAACGCAAGCTGACGAATCACCGTCAGCTTGTTAAAGCCTGTGACTAGCTCAAGGTAGAGCTTTTGTTCCGATTGTTCTGCAGGGACATTATCCATTAAAAAGCGCCAAGCGTTTTATACAACCTAAATAGGCATGTTCATGATTTTTTCATACGCGTCTACCAGTTTATTTCGCACTTGCGTCATCGCTTCAAACGACACACTGGATTTTTGCAGACCGATCATAACTTGAGGTAAATCCACCCCTTCATCCCCACGCTCATAGGACTGAGCCAACTGGGATGCTTCTTGTTGCAGGGAATTTACATTATCAACGGCATTCTTCAACATTTCTGCAAAATCTGCTCGCTCAACCACCTGATTGCCATCGCCTTCGCCACCAATCCTATTGATGTTAGGCATAGCCGAACTTGGCGATTGTACCTGCGATCGCATATCTCTCATTTGAGACAATACTTGATTAATGTCTGGTCGATCAGTGACCATGCTACCCACCCAATAAAATTATTCTCACACAGCTTAGCATAAAGCTAATTAAAACAAGATATAAAAATCAATCAACCTCTATGCCACATTCACGCATTTTGGCAATTTTATAGCGTAAAGTACGAGGACTTATGCCTAAAGTCTCTGCCACCACCTTTCTTTTGCCTTTTGCATCGATCAAGGCTTGAGCAATAATCCGGAACTCGTGCTCTTGCACCCCGCGTCCGAGAATAGAGGCGGCATTTTCTTCTTCGGCTTCAACCTCTTCATTGATAACTGGCGAGCTCATCATGTCAAAAGCGATATGTTGCTCAGTAATGTGTGAATTATTACTTAAAATCAACGCTCTTTGAATCACATTATCTAGCTCGCGCACATTACCCGGCCAAGGATGTGCTTCCAATTTACTTAATGCCGATGGTGTTAGTATTACACCAGTCAGACGCATTTTTGTAGCATGTTTACTAAGTAAGTGGTTCGCAATGGGCAAAATATCACCTTTTCGCTCACGAATAGGCAACCAGCGCAGAGGAAATACATTCAAACGGTAATATAAGTCTTCTCTAAAACCACCCTCTCGCACATATTCAGCGAGATCACGGTTTGTAGTAGCAATGATTCGCACGTCCAGCGGGATAGCCTTCTTACCACCTAAGCGCTCAACTTCCTGTTCCTGAAGCACGCGCAACAATTTAGCCTGTAAGCCCACGTCCATTTCGGTGATCTCATCAAGCAACAAGGTACCACCATTTGCCTGCTCGAACTTACCTGCTTGGGAAGATACAGCACCAGTATATGCGCCTTTTTCATAACCAAATAAAATAGCCTCGAGCATATTTTCTGGAATGGCCGCACAATTAATTGCCACAAAAGGCGCGCCATTGCGTGGAGACTGTTGATGAATATAACTTGCCAGCACTTCTTTACCTGTGCCACTCTCACCACAAATCAGCACGGTGGAATCGGTAACGGCGACGCGCCTAGCCAATTCCAACATCGCAATACTGGATGGATCTTTGGCGATAGGTTGGTCACTATTATCGGCCACCGCTTGTACTGTATGTTTAGCGATGACGTTTAGTAGCTCTTCTTCTTGAAATGGCTTAAGTAAATAGTCGACAGCGCCATCACGCATCGCCTCAACCGCATGAGCAATATCCCCATAAGCCGTCATCAGCATTATCGGAAGTTCTGGATAGCTCTCAATAACATGATGAAGCAAGCCATAACCATCCATACCCGGCAAATTGACATCCGACACTACCATATCAAAGTTGTCTTGCTTTAACGCCAACACGGCATCTTCGGCACTGTACACCAACTTACACTGATAGTTGGCCAGCATGAGCGTATCTTCTAATGCCTCAGCAAGCCCTTTATCATCTTCTACTACTAACAACTTTACTTCAGACATTTCATACCCTTACTAGAGGCAATGTTAGACTGGCGGTTGTACCAGCCCCCTCTACACTGTCTATTTCGAAAATTCCATGGTGTGCTCTGGCGATGGCTTTTACCACCATCAGACCTAATCCTGTACCGTGTTGCTTAGTGGTCACAAAGCCCTCTTGAACCTTAGTCAACTGCTCGGCAGACATACCAGCCCCCTTATCTTTAAAAGCGATGGTAATTTTATCTTGGCTAACCTGCCATTCGAGCTGTAAGCGTTCTCCAGGGGGTTGTACATCAATGGCATTGTTTAACAAGTTCAGCAACCCGCCCACCAACGTCTCTTTATTACACTGAACCGAACCTGTTAATTCAGCAGATAACTCCGGCAATGCAATTTCCACACCTTTTTGAACGCAGACATCCTGGCAATTAGTACACAAATCCGCCAAAAAGCTCTTTAGAGGCACGGTTTCATCTAGCTTGATATCACTACGAGAAAAAATCAACATATCTCGTATTTGACGCTCAATGTTCGCCAGTCTGTCAGACAATTTATTTGCGAAGGTTTGTCGCATAAGGGGCGCAAGGTCTGCTTTTTGCAAATGCCCTGCATACAAAGTGGCGGAAGAAAGAGGTGTGCGGATTTGATGCGCCAAAGCGGCCACCATTTTGCCCATATTGGACAGGCGTTCGTGATGAGACAGTTGCTTTTGCAACAAGTAGGCTTCGGTTAAATCCACCAGGATAATTAGCTGACCAGGCACATTTCCTAAAGAAGCAGTTTCTACCCTTACTCGACGCCCCGAGGTCATACTGACTTCGTGACCGTCATCTTTTTGAGGTTTAAAGCTGACCGGGACAATTTCTCCCCACGCTTTACCAATTAGCGGTAATTGAAATAAATGTTCAGCAACTGGGTTGGCCATTACAATCTGACCACTACCACTTAGTAACAACACTCCCACCGGCATGGACTCAAACAGTTGCTGAAATTGCTGTACGAGAATACGGTTTTTATCTTGCTCTTCTCGCTTATCTCGCTCAGATTGCTCCAGTTGACGTGATAATTGCGCCACCTCTTGCTGCAAATCTAGGTAGGACTTGGCCAACATATCCGAAGATTCAGAAAAGGCCTTAAAGGCCGCCTTGAGCTCGGCTATTTCTTCATCTTTAGTCACTAAAACTCCGACTTATCTATATTATAACGACGCATCTTTTCAATCAGAGTAGTACGTTGAATCTGTAAATTCTGAGCCGCTTTGGACACCACACCTTGCGTTGATAACAAAGCCTGACGAATCAGCAATGCTTCTAAATGGCGAACATGTAAATTGAGGTTAACCCCTGATAGCATGGGCAAACGGCGGGACTGTTGAATTTCTCTAAAAACGCTAAATAGTCGTTTTGAGCGCCAAGGCAATGGGCATTGCCAAACATTATATTCCGCGGACCAATCGAGGTTGGCATTCAATGAGATAACAGGTATCAATTCGTCCATTTCAAGACGCTCAATCGATGCCCCCACCACCACAAAATCAGGCAGTTCGAAGGCCGTAAAAGAGGTACTGTGATCTATACCAACAAAGGTAAGAACACTAGCGACTTCAGGCAACTCTTCATCGTCTAGACCACACAACCAAGCTTTCACAACATTTCCTCTCACCACCTCAATTAGGCTAGATGGTTTACGTTATCATTCTTAAAGCTTATATAATGCGTTTTATTCGCCTATTTTCAACCCTTTAGAAGATTATAACGCCTCAAAAAGCGCATCAAAGGCCGCACCTTGTGGATCATTTGGTTGCCAAGGCAACTCTGCCAGCAAAGGTGAAGTAAGCGCAGCCTGAAGAGAGGCAAGATTTTCTTGATAATAAGGCATGGGAGCTTCTTGGGGAGTATTGGCTACCCAGCCCACAAGGTTTAAACCGTCTCGATGAATGGCCTCCGCCGTTAGAATCGCGTGATTCAAACAGCCAAGCTTCATATTGACCACCATAATGACAGGAAACCCTAAAGCACAAGCAAGATCCGACAAGGACTCACGATCATTCAGGGGAACCCGCCAGCCACCAGCCCCTTCCACCAAAGCAAAATCATGGGGCATTAATAGACTTCCTTTAAGAAAACCTTCTAAGCGAGACGCTGTAATTAAACGCCCCGCCAAAGAGGCGGCAATATGGGGAGCGATTGCCTGCTCTAGCACAACAGGGTTAACTTGCTCATAGCTCACTTTAACATTACTCGCTCCATGCAGCAGCAAGGCATCTTCATTTCTTAAAGAGCCGTCAACAAGCTCTGCACCCGCCGCAATGGGTTTGAGACCTAACACTCTTAAACCTTTTCGCGCCGCTGCGTTTAGCAAACCTACCGAGACATAAGTTTTTCCTACGTCCGTATCCGTTCCCGCAATGAAGTATCTTTTTTTCATATTAATTTCCTAACCCTGTCTCTTTCTTACGAGCCACTACAAAGGCTACCTGATAACTCAATGGCACTCCCGCCGCAGTTCTTTGCTGTTCATATTGGGCAAGAAACGCTTTCCATTTAGTCGGAGAAATAGCTGATTGATCAGCAGAGATTAAGCTGGCGCCCACTTTCGTCAAAGAATGTATGGCACTTTGAGGGGAGTCAAACCACATGGTGATTTTTGATAATTGCTTCGACATTACAGTCAAGCCTGTCTCAAACGCTACTGCGTCCAACAGTTTTTCAAAGCTCATATAATGATGAATATGATCATTGTCATCCAACCCTTGCCAAGCCTCAGTGACTTCTGGCATGGAACCCTGGGTCAAGGTTGCAAACATCAGCCAACCGTCTGTTTCTAGCACTCGAGATAACTCTGCAAACAAAATGGCTGGAGATAAGCACCACTGCAAAGCCAAACTGGAAAACAATAGATCAAAGCTGCCACCAGCAAAAGGCAAGGCTTCGGCATCCGCACAAACAAACTGCGCACTTTTATCACCGCATTGCTCACGAGCCGTACTCAACATACTGCTAGAAAGGTCCACTGCTACACACTGAGCTACTGGAGAATGGGAGCATAACGAGGCCAACGCTTGCCCTGTTCCCGTACCGAGATCCATCACCCTAGAAAACGCTTCGTGGGGTAGTTTTCGTAAAAGCTGCTGAAGCACCTGTTGCTGAAACTTAGCATAAGTATCGTAACTGGGCGCGGCCCGATCAAAGCGTCTCGCTACCTGACGCTTATAATCCTCTGATTCTAATTTAAGGGTGATTGGCATCAATGAAGTTTTCTATTTCCTGCACACATAACTGTGGGTATTCAATAAAGGGCTGATGGGCACAATCAGCAAGAATGACATTTTTCTGTATTGGCTGATCTACTGTGTAATCCTCTAAAGCAACCTTGCTTACCAAGGTGTCATTCGCCCCTAGAATATGCAGACTCGGAACATTGAGCAAAGACCACTCACGTCGCACATCCAATCCCTTGAGTAATCGTAAACCACCTACCAAGGCCGTGGGATTCAAACTCTCCATTGGAATAGCTTGAGCCAGAGTCTTCATTAGATTTTTAGGATCTTGAGCACCAAGGGTCTGCAAGCCCAAAAAGCGTTTTAGACTTTGCTTCGGCGCGGCCTTAACGGACCCTACGAATTCATCAAAGGTCTCGATAGACATACCATATTGCCAGCCTTCTCTTTCCACAAAGCTCGGTAAAGAGGCGATAGTAATTAAGCCATTCACACAACTGGAGCGACGGGCAGCAACATAGGCTGAAATCATCCCACCTAAAGACCAACCCAGCCACCATGCCTCATCTGGCGCGACATCAATTAGCTGCTCCGTTAAAGCATCAATATCATAGTTCATACCTGTACGGCTGCGGTCTACCCAGCTTTCATCATTGGAAATACCCGGTAAATTTGCCAATACAACATAATATTTCTGACTCAGCGCAAGAGCAAAAGGACGCATCACCTCTTTTGGCATAGCCCAACCTGAAACCATAAAAATGGCTGGATTCTGAATATTTCCTAAGGCTTCTGTTTCAATGCGTGAACGCATAGGCTTCCTCTTCTATCTTACTGAAGGTGCAATGGCACAATGTTATTCGCTATCTTACCCTAACAGCTGCTCAAGGGCGTCACACAACAGCGTTAAATCCTTGTGTGAATGGGCCGCACTTAAAGTGATTCTCAGTCGGGCGCTGCCAACGGGTACGGTTGGCGGTCGAATAGCGGTACACCAAAAGCCTAGAGCTTTTAACTTATCACTTAGCACCATGGCGTCATTAACATCGCCCACTAAGATTGGCTGAATAGCGGTCTCTGAAGCCATAAGCTTAACATCAATATTTGCCATACGCTGACGAAAATATGCAATCTTGTCTTGTAAAGATTCTCGTAGCACTTGCCCTTTCGCAGACCGTATTAAGTTAAGCGAAGCCAGCGTCGCCACAGCGATTGCCGGGGACATAGACGTTGTATAAACATAAGGGCGAGCAAATTGAGTCAGATAATCAGCAAAGTGATGGCTGGTTGCCACAAATGCCCCTGCCGTACCAAAAGCTTTACCAAAAGTACCCACCAGAATCGGCAGTTGCTCGGCATCTAATCCAGCTAACGCCGCAGAACCTCGTCCATCAGCGCCAATACAGCCTAAGCCATGAGCATCATCCACCATGAACACATGCTGATAGGTCGCCGCCAACCGAGACAATTGCGTTAATGGCGCAATATCACCATCCATACTAAACACACCATCTGTTACCAAAAGGCCTGAAGATGTAGATTTTCTTAAGCGTTGCTCGGCGCTTTGAATATCCCCATGTAAATAACGCTTTAGAGGGGCTTGCGCCAACACCGCACCGTCTATCAATGAGGCGTGATTAAGTTTATCTTGGATCACGGCTCTATCCTTACTTGCCAATGCGGAGATCACCCCCAAATTGGCCATATAACCGGTGCTGAACAGCATCACTCTTTCGTAGCCCAACCATTCCGCTAGGGCCTCTTCTAAAGCTTGGTGTGGTGTCAAATGACCACAAACCAAGTGGGAAGCCCCGCCACCAACACCGTATTCAGCCGCCCCTTGCTGCATGGACGCAATAATATCCGGATGATTCGCTAAGCCTAGATAATCATTCGAACAAAAGGCTCGATAGTCCTGACCGCCAATGTTTGCTAAAGGGGTTTGCGGTCCAGCCAAAGTGACTGTGCGGCGCATTAAGCTTTGTGCTTGCCTTTCCCGTAGCGCCGCCAATAGCCAATCTGGTGATTTAGGCGTTGGCATCATAAAACAGCTTGGCTTCTTCTTGCTGGACAACTTGAGCGGTTATGGCTTCTACCATAGCTTCGTCCGAATGCGCTTCACGTTTTTCTGGATTAATTCCAAGCTTAGCAAACAAGGCCATGTCTTTATCTGCTTCCGGGTTACCTGTGGTCAGTAATTTTTCGCCATAGAATATAGAGTTCGCTCCGGCCATAAAGCACAAGGCTTGGGTTTGCTCATTCATTCCCTGACGACCTGCAGATAGACGAACATGAGACTTAGGCATAATAATTCGAGCGACCGCAATGGTACGAATGAACTCAAATGTGTCTAGGTCATCCACGTTTTCAAGAGGTGTACCTTCCACTTTAACCAGCATATTGATTGGCACACTTTCAGGGTGCGGTGCCATGGCAGACAGTTGACGCAATAAGCCCACTCGGTCTTTTTGCTCTTCTCCCATGCCCATAATGCCACCACAACATAACTTGATACCGGAATCACGCACTCGTGATAAGGTGTCTAAACGGTCTTGATAGCTACGGGTGGTGATAATACTGTCATAATACTCTGCTGAGGTATCTAAGTTGTGGTTGTAGTAATCTAAACCCACATCCGATAGTCGCTTCGCTTGTTCATCGTTCAACGTCCCTAACGTCACGCAAGACTCGAGGCCAAGAGATTTAACTCCCTTGATCATTTCAAGCACATAGGGAAAGTCTTTCTCGGAAGGGTGCTTCCAAGCCGCACCCATACAAAAACGGCTGGCGCCTTTTTCTTTTGCCAACGCTGCTTCTTCCAATACTTTCTGAACTTCCATTAATTTCTCTTTTTCAAGTTCAGTATTATAGTGTCCACTTTGTGGGCAATATTTACAGTCTTCTGGGCAAGCACCTGTCTTGATGGATAAAAGCGTACTAACCTGAACTTCATTGGGTGCGAAATTTTCGCGATGAACCGTTTGGGCTCGAAACAATAGATCCATGAATGGCAGGTCAAAAAGCGCCTTAATTTCAGGCTGAGTCCAATCAAAACGGGGTTCAGAAGCGTGTAGTTGAGACATAAGATCCTCGATGTCATATAGGCAAGGAAGCCATACTAATGAACTGGAACTCACTGTCAACCTTGTTTTTTAGAGGGGTTTACAAAAGACCAATAGTTGAGCAATGCATTTTATGCCAAGCCCCTAGTGATCAGCACATCTGCAACACTTGCCTACTAGGAGTACATACTAATCAAGTCCACTGCACTCTTTGTCGACGACCGAGTGAACAATCACTAAACTTATGCGGTGAGTGCCAGCGACATCCGCCCAACTACGATTACTGCATCGCCCCGTTACTTTACGAAGCCACCACCAAAGCCATGATACAGGCCATAAAGTTTCGCCAACAAAAACACTATATGACCCCTCTTATCCAGTTATTACACAAGGAAATTATTCAACACTACAAGAGACAATGGCCAACCCAACTATGGTATGTACCAAGCCACCCTCTACGCATCAAGTCGCGAGGCTTTTGCCAGACAAAGGAAATGGCGACACTTTTGCACCACTTCTTGTTAGACAGCCACCTACAGCAAGCCATTGAACTTCCCTCCGCCAACTTGTTAACCAAACAACACAACACCCAAGCTCAACACTCGCTACATAAAAAAGAGCGCATTAAGGCCACTAAAAACCTTTACCACTGCGCCATTAAGCCAGCTCCCCATATCGCTTTATTCGATGACGTCATGACTACAGGCAGTACCATCGAAAGCTGCTGCAAAGCACTCAAACAAGCAGGAGCAGAAAAGGTAGATATCTGGGTCATTGCCCGAACAGCTGATAAAAACCATTAGTCCAGTACAACAAAAAACAGCTTTTCTATAGCCAGCCGTAAAGCCTTTGTTTAGTATGCCCAGGCTTAAATTGATAGATGGTCCACTACTGATGCCTGCGTTAAACACCACCAAAAACATCCAAGATTACATTGAACTCGACAAACAGTTGCTCTGGCACCCCTACACATCCATGAGCCACCCGACGCCACACTTTTTAGTAAAGCAGGCTCAAGGCTGTGTCATCGAACTAGAAGATGGCCGCCAATTGATCGATGGTATGTCCTCTTGGTGGAGTGTCATACACGGTTATAACCACCCCTATATGAACGAGCAAATCCAACATCAACTAAGTCAGTTTGCTCATGTCATGTTTGGTGGTTTTACCCACAAGCCAGCCATTGAATTAGCTCAAAAATTGGTCGCCATGACCCCCAAACCTCTACAACGAGTATTTTTCTCGGATTCTGGCTCTGTATCAGTTGAGGTTGCACTCAAAATGGCTATTCAGTATTGGCATAGCCAAGGCCAACCACAAAAGCAGTTTTTCGCCACACCCAAAAGCGGCTATCACGGGGACACCTTTGCCGCCATGTCGGTGTGTGATCCAGAGAATGGCATGCATAACCTGTTCACAGGCGCCCTGACCCAACAGTTTTTTGTTTCTCCACCACCTACCGGCATTGATCAGAGCATTAGCCAAGCCTACCTTCAGGAAATACGCGAGCTATTTAACGAACATCACCACACACTAGCGGCGTTTATCATTGAACCTGTGGTGCAAAATGCCGGGGGCATGCACTTCTATAACCCAGAGTACTTAAATCATTTACGAGCACTGTGTGATGAGTTCGACATCCTGCTCATTTTCGATGAGATTGCCACAGGGTTTGGCCGTACCGGAAAAACCTTTGCCACAGAACACAGCAAAATCAGCCCAGATATTATGTGTGTGGGCAAAGCGCTAACAGGTGGCTATATGACGTTAGCAGCCACCATCACCAATGACAAAGTTGCTCTTGGCATCAGTGATAAAGGAGGGGTTTTTATGCACGGCCCCACTTTCATGGCCAACCCGATGGCGTGTGCTGCGGCCAACGCCAGCTTAAAGCTACTACAAGAGTATGATATTGAAGCAAAAATAGGACAACTTGAAGGCTGGATGCGCACAGCCCTAAGTCCTTGCCAACAACTAGACAGCGTTAAAGAAGTGCGCTGCTTTGGCGGCATTGGTGTAGTGGAACTGCATGAGCCAGTCAACCAACATCTCATTCAACCTAAGTTTGTTGAGCTAGGTGTATGGGTAAGGCCGTTCGGCAAACTCATCTACCTAATGCCTCCTTATATTATCGAGCAGCAGCAAATAGAGGCGCTAGGAAAGGCCATCTATCAAATCGCCGACGAACTATAGTCCATAAAAAAGGCCCTTTGCGCTGATACACAAAGGGCCTCTTCAAACCGACTTATTTTACTGTTTCATGCGTTCTGCAAGGTTGCCTTGCTCATAAGCTTCTTCTTCAATATGAGCGATATTCGCCACGATACCTTTCGCCTTCTCAATGCTATTCACACTTAGGTCGTCCACCTCTTGCATTTTTTCATTGAGATTGCGGGCAACACTGGCTTGCTCTTCCGTTGAAACATTAATTTGCGCCGTCATATCAACAATGCGCTTAATGGCCGTTTCTATGTCGCTCATTTTTTCCGCGACCATAGATACGCGCTCGACACCTTGTTGAGCAACGTCTGCGCCTTTATCTATGGTCTTACTGACATCGGCAGTATTCTTTTTCAGCTCTTCTGTCATGTTATTAATATCTTGTGTGGCATTCTGGGTACGAATCGCCAAGGCACGCACTTCATCAGCAACCACAGCAAAACCTCGCCCGGCCTCACCTGCTCGAGCCGACTCTATTGCTGCGTTTAACGCCAATAAATTGGTTTGCTCTGCGATATCGCTAATGGAATTCACCATCACATTAATACTATCGCTGTGCTCTGCCAGCACGGTTACCACATCTTTTGCCTGAGCAACTTCTGCGTACACTTGGCGCATTGTATCCCCCGTTTGCTGAGCCAATAAACGGCTCTCACGAGACACAATACCTACAGATTCCGTTGCTTCCGCAGCCTCTTGTACATGCTCTGAAACACTCTGAGCACTTACTAAGAGCTGAGAACTAGCCGCTACCACTTCCTGAAAAGTGTTGCGCTGTTTATTAAAGTTATCCAAGTTGGTCAGTACATGACTTTTTGCTTCCGTGGCTTTTTCTCTAAGCTGTCCCGCCCCTTCTTTCAAGCGATAGCGGAAAGTATTACTGGCCGCTTCCTGATGAGCTTGAGCAAACTTAACTGCCGCACTATTGCCAACCGCCTTACAATATAAATACTGCCCTATAGGATTATGAGCCTCTACTGGTAAAGACTTAACGACCTGCTGCATCGAGTGTTTTTGATGAAAGCTCAACCATATCCCCAACAAGGCCACGCAAGGCCCTGCAATCTGTAGAGCGAGATGGCCACTTAGAAGCGAAACTAGCGCCAATACGGCCAAACAAGACATTACAACCCAAGCAGCATTGGATAAGTGCTTCGCGATAGTTGCCGAAAAAGGCAGCAGTGTTTTACCTGAATTCAGACGATCATAAACAGTCTGGGCGTGGGCGATTTCATCTTTAGTCGCCTTACGTCTTACCGACTCATAGCCAATGACCTTACCATTATCCAAAAGCGGACTGACATGAGCACTTACCCAATAGTGATCGCCATTTTCACAACGATTTTTCACCAAGCCCATCCAACTGTTGCCCTGCTTTAAATTCCCCCACATGTCCGCAAACACGCCAGCCGGCACATCTGGATGACGAATAACATTATGAGGAGAGCCGATCAAGACTTCTCGCGGATAGCCTGCTATCTCACAAAACACATCATTTACAAATGTAATTTTTCCCTTTGTGTCCGTGCTTGAGACAAGAACATAGTCCTTCGGAAAGTCATTTTCCTTGTTTGTAACTGACATCTTTCGCATACGGTGCTCTCTTCTCGACAAATTATTCTGTTATGGCCAACTAAGAAACTTATGAATAGATAATAAACAACATAATATTACAATTTTTTAGACTATTCCTTAATCGTCGTCAAAATCTCGGTACGCATCCGGTGCTAAATCCTCAAATCGCGTGTATTTACCAACAAATGAAAGACGACAAGTGCCAATTGGACCATTACGCTGCTTACCAATAATGATCTCGGCAATACCTTTATAGGGTGTATCCTCATGATACACCTCATCACGATAGACAAAGGAAATAACGTCCGCATCCTGCTCGATGGCACCTGATTCCCGCAAATCCGAGTTTACAGGGCGCTTATTAGGGCGGTTTTCCAAGCTTCGGTTCAGCTGAGATAAAGCCACCATAGGACATTCCATTTCTTTCGCAATGGCTTTCAAAGAACGGGAAATTTCAGAAATTTCGTTAGTACGACCCTCTGTAAAGCCAGGAATTTGCATCAGTTGCAGGTAATCCACCATCACCATGGCCACTCCACCGTGCTCACGTGCAATTCTTCGTACTCTAGAGCGCATTTCTGTCGGGCTAATACCACCCGTGTCATCTATGAAAAGTTTTCTGTCTTTTAGCATTTTAACCGCCGACATAAGCTTATCCCAATCCTCTTGAATAAGCTGCCCAGAACGCATACGGGTCTGATCTATCTTGCCAAGAGAGGAAAGCATACGCATCATCAACTGTTCCGCTGGCATCTCCAAACTAAAGACGATGACAGGTTTATCACTAATCATGGTGGCATTTTCCACCAAGTTCATGGCAAATGTGGTTTTACCCATGGAAGGACGCCCTGCGACAATGACCAAATCAGAGGGCTGTAAGCCAGCGGTCATAGCGTCCAAATCGGTAAAACCAGTACTCAACCCTGTTATCGCGCCCTCTTGATGATACAGCTCATCAATTTTATCAACAGTGGCACTTAAAATATCCGAGGCAATTCTTGGCCCACCTTTTTTCTCGCCACCTTCCGCGATTTGAAAAATTTTGCGCTCAGCTTCGTCGAGTACTTCCGCTGCAGTCATACCTTCAGGATGAAATGCCCGAGCCGATATTTCATTGGTGGTGGAGATAAGGTTACGCAGTAAAGCACGTTCTCGTACTATATCTGCGTAGGAGGCAATGTTGGCGGTACTTGGTGTCGCCTCAGCGATCTCAATGAGATACGCCATGCCACCGATGGATTCTAAATCACCGCGTTTATCGAGACGCTCACCTATGGTGACCACATCAATGGGTTCGGATTCATCTGCAAGTCGTGCGATGACGCCAAAAATCAGCTTATGTTCCGGGCGATAAAAATCATCCGCCAAGACTAATTCAGACACTTTTTCCCAAGCATTCGGGTCAAGCATCAAGCCACCCACTACAGAACGCTCAGCCTCTATGGAGTAAGGCGGCAACTTAATCGAAGCGACACTAGAATCATTTAACTGCACAAATAACACCCGCGAATAAACAGAATAAAACTGGTAAAAGAGCTTATCATGCCCATAAAAAAAGGGCATCTTGCAATCTGCAAGATACCCTTTTTTACAGGATAATTTAGAAAACTAAATTACTCTGCAACAACCGCTAAAGTAACAGTTACCACTACTTCAGAGTGTAGCTGAACATCAACTTCGAAAGAACCAGTGTGACGGATTGCGCCTTCAGGAAGACGAATCTCAGCTTTAGATACTTCTACTTCAGTAGAGATAGCATCAGCGATGTCACGAGTACCGATAGAGCCGAAAAGCTTACCTTCGTCACCAGCGTTAGCCGTGATAGTGAAAGTTTTACCTTCTAGGCTTTCTGCACGTACTGTAGCAGCAGCTTTACGCTCGTTTGCTTGAGCTTCAAGCTCTGCACGACGCTCTTCAAAGCTAGCCAAGTTCAATTTCGTAGCCATTACAGCTTTTTTGTTTGGAATCAAAAAGTTACGAGCAAAGCCTGGTTTAACGACAACAACGTCACCAATTCCGCCTAGCTTGTTTACTTTGTCGAGTAGAATAACTTCCATCTCGATCACCTCTAATAATTAACCATTACTTGAATTGGACGGCTTATCTTGGATCCGTTTACGTATATCCACGAAGCTGTCCACCACACAAAGGACAATCAACAGCTTGGTAAAATACACATTTAGAACGAAAAATCCCACAAGATAAAACGTAATAAGTCCAACAACCCCAATATTTCTTTTTGCTAAAATACCGTGTACCAAAGCCAATCCAGGTAAAACCAACGCTGGCACAGCCGCTTGAGAGAGTATCGAGAAACCACCTGCTAGGCTTTCACCTACTAGCAGCATCCCCCCCAACACAAGCACAAATACAACAGGCAATCGTAACTGATGAAACTCGGTACGTAATCCACCTGGATTATAGAGTCCTGCCTGCCACTTACGCGCTAAAAATAGCGACGCAACGGCAACCACCACTTGAATGATGGAAAGTGCCATAACCGCCTGACTATAAATCAAGGCTTTCTCTGGCACATCACCACCTTCTGTTGTCAACATTTGCTGAATCAGTGCAACCACTAAGTTCAACATGTCCGACATCAATAGAGGTTGCAGTAAGGTACTAACAACGGCCAAGAAACTGCCCGCCAATAACACCCAACTCCATGACATGGTTGATCTAAGTAAATAGCTCAACAAAGCCACGTCTAATAACACCATTAACGCTGTTGCATCGCCTTGAAGCGTCCACACAATCAATGCTGGCAGACAACCCCAAGCTAATACAGGTATTCCTTCGCTAACACCTTTTCGAAGTACAACTAGGCCCAATATGGCCGCCGCTAGCCAAAATAACATTGGAATAGCACTGAACAAGGCAACACCAATAATGGCATTGCGTCGACGTTGCATAACCCAGTTCGCTAGCGTACTCATTTTTGCACTTCGATCCGCAACTTAGTTAAAGTGGCTGTCAGTGTAAGGAAGCAAAGCAATGTAGCGAGCGCGTTTGATGGCAGTCGCTAGCTGACGCTGGTAACGAGCCTTAGTGCCAGTGATACGGCTAGGTACGATTTTACCAGTTTCAGTGATGTAACCTTTAAGTGTTTCTAGATCTTTGTAATCGATCTCTTTAACGCCTTCTGCAGTAAAACGACAGAACTTACGACGACGGAAAAAACGAGCCATGAGTATCTCCTAGTTCAAATAAATTAATCTTCAGATTCTGAAGTAGTTTCTTCAGCAGCAGTATCATTGTTGCGCTCTTCGCGTTGCGGAGCAGAACGACGATCTTCACGACCTTCAGAAGCTTTGATAGGAGAAACGTCAGTAACCGCACCTTTACGACGAACCACCAAGTTACGGATGATTGCATCGTTGTAGCGGAAAGTGTCGTTTAGTTCAGACAAAACACTTTCAGAACACTCAACGTTCATAAGAACATAGTGTGCTTTGTGAATTTTGTTAATTGGGTAAGCTAGTTGACGACGACCCCAATCTTCTAGACGGTGAACTTGACCACCATCTTCAGTGATTAGGTTAGTGTAACGCTCTACCATTGCTGGTACTTGTTCGCTTTGATCTGGGTGAACCAGAAAGACGATTTCATAATGACGCATTTAAGCTCTCCTTATGGGTTCTTAGTCTCCACGCTTCCCCTGTTATAAAGCTGTGAGACAAGGAGTATTGATTTACAGGGACGCGCATTATATAGCACTAATGGTCAAGATGTAAACGAATTGTCCCCCCCTAGAAACAAAAGCTTATGAAAGAAATTATTTGTGTAAAGAACAGCATTATTCAAGGAATGCTTTTGCAGCTAAAGGATAAGCGCTATAGAATCTAACGCACCTAGGAATCAGCGAATTAATGGATGTTTCGACAATGAAAAAAGTCCTTCTAACATGTTTCACTTTATTGCCTTTGCTTGCCAAAGCAAATGGGAGTATTGGTATTGTTGGTGACTATTCACAAAGCCTATACAAAGACACGGATAATCAAACAAAAGTGTTGCCGGCTTTTTCTTACGAAGGCGAGCGCGCCTATGTAAAATTGCCTGAAATAGGGTATCACCTAACACCAAAAGCTTCTTACCAGAGTCTTTCAGTAGGATTAAGATACCAACCTTCAGCCTTTGATCCAGATGACAGCAATGACAACCACATTCAATTAATGGATGACAGAGATGACAGCACTATGGCCGTTGTTAATTATCGCTGGGGGCCAGTAAGCCTAAAAATGGCGCAAGATATCAGTGGTGTTCATGATGGCTACTTTGGACAAGTATCATTAGGCTATCCGATCCAAACATCCATCTGGCAACTGATCCCCTCAGTAAGCTATCGCTATTTGAGTGATAAAATGAGCAACTACTTATTTGGCGTTTCCTCAAGTGATGCTAGTCGCACTGGCGGCAGTATTAGCACCTATGATTCGCCTTCTACCACAGAGCTATCTGTGGGAATACGTGCTATCTATCCGATCTCACCAAACACCAGCTTTATGTTAAATGTAAAGCACACAGAATATGACGAAGAGATCAAACAAAGCCCTATCGTGACGGGAAACAAGATCAACTCCATTACGGCGGCTCTGCTTTATAACTTTTAGCGTCATGGCTCATGGCAGATTGTCGCATTATTTTAGACAAAGGATTCGTCAGTATATATGAATAAACTTTCTAACAACGCTCAAGCGATGCTCTTTGGTTTCGGAGCAGTTGTATTATGGTCGACTGTAGCCACAGCGTTCAGCATCTCTTTACAGCATTTATCGCCCGTCCAACTTCTCATTATCGCCTGCAGTATTTCGCTTATATTTTTACTTGCCTTAACCGCTGTAAAAGGAGATTTCACAAAGCTAAAACAAGAAGCCAAAAACTCTTGGAAAGCCTCCCTATTCTTCGGCACCATAAATCCTTTTTTATATTACCTAATATTACTTCAAGCCTACGACACACTACCCGCCCAAGAAGCCCAAGCCATCAATTACACATGGGCCATTGTACTGAGCTTTATGGCCGTGCCTATTTTAAAGCAACGGCTGAAAGCGAAAGATTATATTGCAGCTTGTGCTTGTTATTTTGGCGTTCTCTATATCGCCACCCGAGGGGAGCTGTCTGATTTAGAGTTTTCCAATTTACCTGGGGTTGCCTTTGCCCTGTTCAGCACCTTTATTTGGGCAAGCTATTGGCTATTTAATGCCAAAGATACTCGTCCAAGCCTGATCGGTTTAACTTTAAATTTTGCCTTTGCTTTACCCCTTATTCTGACTTACGCCGCTTTTACAGGAGAGCTAAGCGAATGGAATTCAGAGGGTTTATGGGGGGCTGTATATGTTGGTTTATTTGAAATGGGGTTAAGTTTTGTACTTTGGAACAAGGCTTTAAAACTTACCACTAAAGCCAGCCAGGTCGCTAATTTGATTTTTTTAGCTCCATTATTATCCATAATATGGCTATCTCAAATCGCTAATGAGCCAATCTTACCTTCCACCCTAGTCGGCTTAGGGTGCATTTTAATCGGCCTCTTTATTCAAAATAGTGCCAATTCAAAACAACAATAAAACCCTTCTCTTATAAGGACTAACAATGCCTGCTTTTGTCTACTTATTACTGCCTATTCTATTTTGGTCTGGCAACTATATTCTAGGGCGTGTTTCCGTTTCCACCGGCATAGACCCATACACCATCTCTTTTTTAAGATGGAGCCTTGCCTGCGTGCTTATTTTGCCATTCGCTTATAAAAAACTCTGGCAGGAGCGTCAAATCATCCGAGAAAACCTTCCTTTACTCATCCTATTTGGCTGGTTAGGAATCTGTAATTACAATCTCTTCTTATACATCGGACTCAGTTCCACCAGTGTTACGAATGCCGTACTACTTAATTCGGTTATGCCCGTTATTATTCTGATCACAGCGCGTATTTTGCTTGGCCAAAAAACCACATGGTTACAGAATGTGGGTATTATTATCTCCTCAATTGGTGCCATAGAAATCGTCAGTCGCGGCAGCTTAGATACTCTACTACACCTCACCATGTCACAAGGGGATTTATGGATTATAACGGCAGCGTTAAGCTGGGCTGTTTATTCAGTACTGATTGCGAAACGTCCTAAAGGCATGAGCCTTATCGGCTTCTTCGCCTGCACAGCTCTCATTGGCACAGGCTTTCAAGCACCACTGTTTTTACTGTTTGGACACACCCCCATAGCAGAACTTAACAGCACTCATTGGGGCAGCATTGTTTACATGGGGATATTTGCATCCATTGGCGCATTTTTATGTTGGAATACAGGTGTTCAAAAATTAGGTGCCGCCACAGCAGGGCACTTTATACATCTCATGCCCGTATTCAGCATTGCTTTATCGGTAATATTTCTAGGAGAGAGTCTTTACAGCTTTCATTACATTGGCATTGTGTTAATTTTCTCAGGCATTTTTGTTGCCACTCTGCTGAACCAGAGACTACAGAAAAAAACGCTTTAATATTAAGCGTTTTTCACCATTCGAGCACTGATCAAGATACTAATAAAAATCAGCACCATACCGGATAGTGCATAGACATCAGGTAGGTGCTGCCACACCAGCAAGCCCCACAGTCCACTGAATACCACACCAATATAGCTAATAGGAGAAATTACACTGGCCGGAGCATAGCTGTAAGCCTTGTTGTATAAAAACATTCCAACGTATAAGGTCAGGCCGACGACGAGCATTTGCGGCCATAACCCCATAGGTACAAATAGGCTTTCCGACATTAAGCTTGCAAGCACTGCAGACAACACACAAGATAGGAAAAAATAAACAAACAAGGTTTCTTGCCCTGTCACATGCCGGGACAGCATACGAGTTGTCACCATAGAAAGCGCTAGACCCAAAGCAGAAAGAAAGCCGATAAGATGCCAAGGATTAATGTGGCTCGGAATAGGCTGAATGATGAGAGCCACTCCGATAAAACCTACAACCATGGGTAACCAACGGTTTCTTGGCATACCTATCTTATGGATTAGCAACACCACTAACGGTACACATAACGGCGCACAGCTTCTCAACAACGAAGCTTCAACCAGCGGAATATGATTCAAGGACCAATAGTAAAATAGGAAACCCGCAAAACCTCCGACACTCCTCACTAAATGGATTTTCCAAATCACAAATGAGCGGGCCTTTATGCGTCCTTTCATCTGCGGTAAGAGAATAATCAAGCAAATCACACTTTGCCAAAACACTACAGCAAATACTGCCACCTGTGTTTGCAGTTGCTTCGCCACCAGCGCTGTAATGGACATAATAAAGGCATAAACTATGGTCAGCAGAATACCTTTTTTTATTAGCGCTTTGGGTTCCACTATACATCCACCTTAGGGAAAATTATGAGCCTTTATTGTGACCAAAGTATTCGGCAAAAGCCGCTATTTTTTGCGGTTGTTGCAAAACGGCCACTGATTCATGGGCCACTACTTTGCCTTTTTCAATCAACACCACACGCCCGCCCACCAACAGCGCCTCTTGTGGCAAATGAGAAACCAGCAAGGTGGTTAAGTCATATTCTTCAGTGACCGCCGCCACTAATTGCAACATCTCTTCGCGTAACGCTGGGTCCAAGGCACTAAAAGGCTCATCCAATAACAGAATTGGTTTTTTGCGCACCAAGGCTCTGGCGATAGCCACCCGCTGGGCCTGCCCGCCCGATAGAGCCTGCGGAAAGCGCTCGGCCTTATCTTGTAACTGAGTTTTCTCTAAAGCCCAAGCCACTCGCTGTTTTTGATCAGTACTCAAGGCTAAACTAGCATTTAAACCAATGGCAACATTCTGCCAGACCGTCAATTGCGGAAATAGATTATCGGATTGAAATAAAGTAGTAATGGGTCGTTGATAGGCGGGTAATGGCAATAATGACTGGCCTTGAAAGCTCAGCCCACCCTGACCACTTAAGAAACCGCCAAGTAAATGCAACAGCGTACTTTTGCCCTCACCACTCGCGCCTAATAAGGTGGTCATTCCCGGCGCAATCTCCAACTGATAATCCGCCGAAAATCGCTCCCAGCTGTACTTTATATTAATGGACAGCATGAGACTTTCCTCCAATCAAACGCAGTGAAGAATAAAACAGCAAGATACATAAACTTATCAACACAACCGCAACACAAGCACCTTCTTCTAGGCGGTAAGATCCAATCAACTGGAACAAATAAAGCGGCAAAGACAACAGATCTTGGCTGCCAAAAATCGCGATCACTCCCATATCCCCCAGCGATAAAAGCAACGCGTAGGCGAAGGCCTGCGCCAAACTTAAACGTATCAAGGGCCATTCCAACCGCCATCGAGAAATCCCCCAGACACCTAGACCTAAATACAAATGCCGAAATCTTTTTTCCTGTTGGTATAAGGTAGGCATTAAGGCACGCATTACAAAAGGCAAAGCCATGACAGCATTCACCCATACCACCACCCAATAACCGGATGACAATCCCCAACCAAAATCTCGAAGCCATAAAAATAACCCAGTAGCGATCACCAAGCCTGGCACCATTAGAATCAAATTACTCAGATGCTCCAATTTATCCGGCAACCATCGTACGCCAACACGTCCTAAACAATGCCGAGCCAATACAGCAAAGCACACCGCAAGTATCACACTCAATAACGCAGCGGGCAGTGCTATTTTCAAGGAAATGCCAACCGCTCGCCACAAACCTGCAGACTGCAGGGTTTGCCAGAAGGTGACTGAAAACAGTGGATCAAAAATGGCAATAAAAGGCGGCAATACTAGCAATAGCATAACAGCAAAAAACACACCATCGCTTGCTTTGGCCTCCCAAGAGTCACGCAGTAAGTAACGGTTACTACCCAATAGACTCATATCCTGACGATTAGTAGGCGTGAGTCGATAAACAAGCATGGCAAATAAGGTACAAATGCACACTTGCAGAATGGCCAAAAAACTCGCTTTATTTAAGTCAAAGTCAAAGCGTAAGGCCTGATAAATAGCGACTTCTAGAGTGCTAGACTTGGGCCCTCCCCCTAAACTCAGCACGACCGCAAAGCTTGAAAAGCACAACATAAAGGTGAGCACAAAAGTGCCCGGTAAAACCTTCTTAAGATAATGCCATTCGATTAACCGAAATGCTTGCCAGCGCCCTAGTCCTAATTGACTGGCTTGTCGCCATTGCCCAGCAGGTATCAAACCATAGCCTTGCAACAACAAACGTGTGGCGAGGGGCATATTCAAAAACACATGCGCAATAAGAATGCCGAACAACCCGTACAAGGGCACCTGCAGGCCAAACAGTTGATATAACCAACCTGAGCGACCATACACCACAACAATACCCAAGATCGCTACTATGGTTGGCACCACCATAGACACAGCAAAGAGCTGCAATAATAATCCACGACCAGGAAAACTTCGATGCATCAAGCAAGATGCCACTGGAATGGCAACCATGACACTTAAGCCACTGCTTAATAAGGCTTGCCACAAAGAGAAACGTATCACCCGCCATAAATAGGCCTCACCGAGGAACTGAGGCCATAAGCTAAGGTCGCTATAACGCAAAAGAGCCGCCAAACTGGCCGCCCCTATGAAAACGAATATCATCACTCCTAGCAAGGCTGGGCTCAAACGCGCCAGCCAAGGTAAGGAGTTTGCTAAAGACTTAGCGAGTTGTGGCATTTAACCACTCATTCACCCAAGCTTTACGCTGTTTTGCCACTTGTTCTGCTGGTAGCAACAATGTGTTGGTAACCGCTAAAGGCGCATCAAAGGCAGTGGGCAGAGCTTCCGCCTGATCCACCACTGGTAACATCCAGTTTCCGGTCGCGATAGTGGATTGAAAACCTGGCTGTAAAATGAACTGCATAAAGCGTTTAGCCAACTCTGGGTTCTGGCTATTCTTGAGCATCGCCGCCACTTCAATTTGTGGGTAATAACCTTCACTGGCCAAAGCCGCTTTGTACTTATGCTCATCTTCCGCAACTATGTGGTAAGCCGGTGATGTGGTGTAACTTAACACAACATCAGCCTCACCTTTCAAAAACAAGCTGTAACCGTCGTACCAGCCTTTGGTCACAGTGACCGTATGGGACGCTAATTTCTCCCAAGCCTCTGGTGCTTGATCGCCATATACGGCCTTCATCCATAACAACAAGCCAAGTCCTGGCGTACTAGTACGAGGGTCCTGATAAATAACTCGCAAGTCCTGATTTTCTACCACTTCTTTTAGTGATACAGGGGGGGTCGATAAGGTTTCTGTGTTGTAGATAAAAGCAAAATGACCTTTATCGAAAGGTACAAAATGTGTATCACTCCAGCCATCAGCAAGGTTTACAGGGCTCGTATCCACACCATGAGCCGCCAATAAGCCACTGTTTTTTGCCGCTTGCATTAGATTTAAATCTAGACCCAACAAAACATCTGCTTCGCTTGCACTACCTTCTAATTGCACTCGAGACAAGATCCCCACAGAAGAGTCCATGGCAACGAAATTTAGCTCACACTGACACTCAGCCTCAAAATTTTTCTTGATTTTAGGACCTGGCCCCCACTCTGCCGCAAAGGAATCATAGGTATAAACATTCAAGGTATCTTTAGCTGTCGCCAATAGCGAAAAGCTTGCTGCAATGGACAAAGCCGCGGCTTTAAGAAGTAAGGATTTTTTCAACGTGACGCTCCTATAAAAAACATGAGCGGCGTACAGGGAAATGGCAAGGCGTAATAGGGCTCTTGCTATCTCGATTCCTACGCCAGCATAATCTGGATCAGGTTCGGTGGGTTAGCAGGCAAACCCGCTTCTCAGCTTTGTTAAACACAAAGCACCCCATGAGATATTTTGAGAGACTATTGTAAAGAGTCGTTCAGGCGATGTCTATTTGAGAAAGAATGCGCTCTACAGCACCTTGGTTCTGCTGAGCAAAGGCCAAAGCTTTTTGGCCTTGTAAAACCCTATTTGTAGGGTTCGCAGCCAGTGCGTTGAGATCCTCTTGTAACTCAGCCAAATTATCACAGCGCAGAGCACCACCAGCCGCTACTAATTGCTCAGTGATATCTTTAAAGTTAAAAGTATGTGGGCCAACCAGCACAGGCTTCGCCAACAATGCTGCTTCAATAGGGTTATGGCCACCCCGCTCAATCATGCTGCCCGCCACAAACGCCACATCCGATGCTTGATAATACTGCAACAATTCCCCCATGGAGTCTCCAACCACAACGGCATGGTCAGACCATGTCGTCAGATAATGAGCACTACGACGCGCCACCTTGGTAAAACATTGACGGGCTTGTTGGAAGACCTGTTCAAAACGTTCAGGGTGTCGAGGCACGATCAGCAACAAGGCATCAGGGCATTGTTTTAGCAGTTGTGCATGAGCTTCGAGAAATAAGCCATCTTCCCCTTCATGGGTACTGGCAGCAATCCACACAAAAGAGGAAGATATTTGCTCTCGCCAAGTACAGTTAATGACCTCATCTGGTAGGGTAAGATCAAACTTCACATTGCCCGTGACCAACACCTGCTTGGCACCAAGCCGCTTTAAACGTTGAGCATCGTCTTCAGCATGGGCAAAAAAACGATCAGGCAAAGACATTAAAGGTTTCGAAACCAGAGCAAAACGCTGATACTGGCGAAATGAGCGATCACTTAAGCGAGCATTGATCACGTCTACCGTGAGGTTTTGTCGTTTAGCTTGCCGCAATAGGTTTGGCCAAAGTTCTGTCTCAACTATCCACAAATGCGGACACTGAATACGAGATAAGCCCAACATTACCGCGACACGCCAATCCACAGGCAAATACTTATGCTGCGCCTGCGGAAAGCTTTTCGCTACCTGTTCTGCCCCAGTTGGGGTAACGGTAGTGATTAACAATCGACCTGCTGGACGTCTTTTCTGCCAAGCCAACACCAAGGGTCTAACGGCTAACACCTCCCCTACCGACGCACAATGTATCCATAAATCTGCCTCAACCTTTGGCCCAAGACCAAAGGCCTGAGCCAAACGATAATTAGGATAACGTCGCTTAAAACCGATAATTTTCCACAAGATCACCGGCGATAACAGCAAAAGAAGGAGGCTATAAAACCACATACTTAGTCTTTAACATCACTAAACTGTTGGCTATGAAGTTGAGCATAGGCACCTTTAAGCGCCAACAGCTCAGCATGAGTTCCTTGCTCAATGATCTGCCCATCATCTACAACCGCAATAATATCGGCTTTTTCTATGGTAGATAGACGGTGAGCAATAGCAATGGTGGTACGATTTTGCATCAAGTTTTCCAACGCCAATTGAATTGCACGCTCAGACTCGGTATCCAAAGCTGAAGTCGCTTCATCCAAAATGAGAATCGGCGCATTTTTCAAGATGGCTCGAGCAATCGCAATGCGCTGACGCTGGCCACCAGAAAGCAGTACACCGTTTTCCCCAACCATGGTGTTTAGACCAGATTCTAGCTGTTGTATAAAGTCCCAAGCATTCGCCGCCTTGGCTGCGTCAATAACCGCTTCATCACTAGCATCACGCAAACTGCCATAGGCTATGTTCTCTCGAATAGTGCCGTTGAACAAGACCACTTGCTGATTAACCAAAGCGATGTTGGCGCGTAAATCTTTCAGCTGGTAACTGTTAATCGAATGGCCATCGATTTGAATCTGATCTTCCGCCACATCATAAAAACGTGGAATCAGGTTCGCCATGGTCGACTTACCACTACCAGAGCGGCCCACCAAGGCTAGGGTTTTACCTGCTGGCAACGATAGATTAATGTTTTTCAAAGCCTGTTTTTCTGCACCAGGGTATTGGAAGGTCAAACTGTTCCAATCCAAGGCGCCAGTGAAACGGCCGACTGTTTTTTTACCAAAATCGTTTTCTTCCGCCATGTCTAGAAAAGCAAAAATACTGTAGGCCGCTGCAATACCCTTTTGCAGAATACTGTTCACTTCCGTTAACTGACGCATTGGTTTACTTAGCATGCCGGCAGCACCAATGAAGGCAACGAAATCACCAGCCGACATGGATGCACTAATCGTAGGATCAAGCGCCAGCCAAATTAAGCTTGCTAAGGCCACGGCGACAATGAACTGGACGATTGGCACATTCAGCGCCCGAGTCATCTCCATTTTCAATTGCGAGCGGCGGTTTTCTTCTGCGGCATCACGAAAACGCTGTTTTTCATATTGGTTGCCACCGAAAATTTTGACAACCTCATGCCCTTTAATGGCCTCAGATGCCACATCAGTGACACCGCCCATAGCATCCTGAATGCGTGTACTCAGCTTTAAGAAGCGCTTAGATGCATAAGAAACCACTACACCGATTAAAGGGATGATAAGCAAAAACAGCAAAGACAAACGCCAGTTGGTATAGAGCATATAGCCCATCAAGCCGATCACAGTAAAGCCTTCTCGCAGCAAGACACGAACCGCCTGTGTGACAGAGCCAATAACCTGCTCGGTATCGTAAGTGAGTTTGGCTAGCAAGCGACCTGTTGGGGTTGCGTGATAATAGCTCGACGGCAAAGACACCAGCTTATCGAACATCTTGGTGCGAAGATCAAAAACCACCTGATTGGCGACTTTCGCCATGAAGTAAGACCCTAAGAACGTACCAATACCACGAATAATAAAAACCCCTAAAATCGCCGCAGGAATCACCAATCGGCTTTCTGAGACCTTATTATTCGAGACAACATCAACAATATGTTTAAGCAGAGCTGCCAATGCAGGCTCCATGATTGAGTACATAAGGTAACCGACAATACTCAAAAGCACATAAAACCAAGAAGAGCGTAAGTACCCTAATAGGCGAAAATAGACTTTTGCACTGGATACTTTTTTAGCCGGTTGCTCAAGCTCAAGTGGCTCTTGATTTTGCATTTACAAGTTCGCCTTTTCGATGATTGCGGTGGTTGAATAACCATCGACAAAAGTCAGTACCTTTACTTCACCACCGTGGTCGAGCACATGCTGCGCACCGACGATAGTATCAATCGTGTAATCCCCGCCTTTCACCAAAACATCGGGGGATAAAGCTTCGATAATTTCTTTTGGTGTGTCTTCATCAAACCAGGTGACCCAGTCGATAGCACCGACGCCTTCCAATACTGCCATGCGATGAGCAAGGTTATTGATAGGACGCTTCTCCCCCTTAAGGCGTTTTACGGATTCATCAGTATTCACTGCAACGATTAAACGATCACCCAAAGCCTTCGCTTGTTTCATATAAGCCACATGACCCGGGTGTAGGATATCGAAACAACCATTGGTGAAGACCACTTTTTTACCATCCATTTGCGCCAGTTTAATCTGCTCCAAAATATCGGTCGGAGATAAAACACCAAAATTAGTGGTGCGATTACGCTGAAACATGATGGCTTCTAATTGTTCGGCACTGATAGAAGCCGTGCCCAATTTACCCACCACAAAGCCAGCGGCTTGATTGGCATATTCCACCGCATCGGTAAAACGCTTGCTGGTCACAAAAACTGCAGTCAACACAGCAACAACAGTGTCTCCTGCACCAGTCACATCAAATACTTCTTGCGCGGCAGTGGCCAACGAGAAAGGCGCCTTGCCACTTTCAAGTAGCACTAGGCCATCTTCACCACGGGTCACTAACAATGCTTGCCACGAGTATTTATCCCGTAAGGCTTTGGCTTTTTCTTCTAACTCTTTTGTTGAGTTACATGGACCAACAATGTTTTCGAACTCTAACAAGTTAGGTTTGACTAGAGTTGCCCCTTGATAAATTGAGAAGTCATCCCCTTTCGGATCAATAAAGCTCGGTACTTTGGCCGCATTCGAAAGTTGGATTAGGGTTTGCACATCGGCCAAACAACCTTTTGCGTAATCGGAATAAACAACCGCATCAGAATATTCAAGGCAGGCTTTCACTTTCTCTGCAACAGCTCTGTTCTGGGACAAGCTGTCAGCACGTTCTTCAAAATCTAGGCGAATCAATTGTTGATGACGACTCATCACACGCAACTTTGTGATGGTCGGTAAATCAGGTGAGTGTACAAATTGACAATTAACACCTTCAGCTTCCAAGCAGCGCTTTAAGACCTGTGCGTTATCGTCTTCCCCAACCACCCCAACTAAGGTAACGGCCACGCCTAATTTAGCTAAGCCTAACGCAACGTTAGCGGCACCACCTGGGCGGTCTTCTATGTCAGATACTTTAACTACTTGCACCGGTGCTTCTGGTGAAATACGAGATGTGCCACCATGCCAGTAGCGATCCAACATAACATCCCCTACGACGAGGATGTGTTTGTCCTTGAAATTTAAATAAGAAGAGTTCATATCAACAACATATTAATCGATTTTTGAGAGCGACCATCTTATCATACTCATAATGTAAGTTGGACATACCAAGATCATACGAAATAAGGCTATTTACATAATGCTTAATTCTACTCTTTCTACCTGTGAAAAGTTCCTCTTTGAACATCTCTTACCAAACTGGTCGGAGCACGGTATCGATGCAGAACACGGATACAGTTATGAAAGTTTAAACCACGACTGGAGCCGAACGAGTGTAGGTCGCCTGCGTTTACTCACTCAATGTCGACAGTTATATACTTTTAGCCACGCTTGTAAGCTAAAAGAAGACAGCCCTTGGCGCGATAAGCTCACACCACTGTTTGAATTTATTATTAGTCATTATTACCTAGATGATCGTTGGATATTTTCATTAAATGACGACCTAACCGTCAAAGACGAACAATCTGACGCCTATGCACTGGCCTTTGTATTGCTGTCGTTTAGTCATTATTACCAATTTAGCGGTGACCAGCGTGCGCTGTCTTATATGAAACAAACGCACCAATTTTTAATGGCAAATATGCAAGCCAAAACGGGTGGTTTTTATGAAGCCTATCCCGTAGACCTCACTCAGGTTCGTCGCCAAAATCCACACATGCACTTACTGGAAGGCTATATTGCTGCCTACCAAGTCAGTGACGATATTCAATATAAACAAAGTATCGAGCTTTTACTCAACCTCACCCATGAGCACTTTTATGATAAAAACTCTCGAACACTTAGAGAGTTTTTTACTAATGATTGGCAAATACACCCAGAAATTGGTCATCAGGTAGAGCCTGGCCACCACTTTGAGTGGGTCTGGCTTTTATACCAGGCTTATAAAATCTGCCCTGACCCTGTTCATCTAGAGCTCGCTCAGCAGTTGTTTTCCACCGGCACACGTCATGGCATGAGTGAAGAAGGTGGCGTCTACAATCAAATAGATGCCAATACTTATGTCCCTCTAGATAAAGAAAAGCGTATTTGGCCTATCACTGAATACCTTAAAGCCATTACGGTTATACCGATTGGGAAAGAAGAAAAGCAATTAAGATTAGAAAGCGCCTTGGGATTTATGCAGCAGTATTATTTACAAGAAGATGGTCGCTGGAATGAATACCTAGACAAAGAAAATAATGCGAAAGATTTCCCATTACCCGGCACCAGTAGCTATCACATTTTTCTCGGCCTAGTGGAAGTGCTAACATGGCAGCAAGCAAACTAAGGATCTAGAGTTTAGACTTCTTTTCACACTGAATTAAGGGGTTGGCTCTATAAGAGCCAACTTCCACTGACTCATTTAGGACACAACATTATGTATATCGTCACAGGCGGCGCCGGATTTATCGGCAGCAACATCATTAAAGCCTTGAACAACAAGGGCATCAGTAACATCTTATTAGTCGACGACCTAACCGACGGCAAAAAGTGCCTAAACCTTTCCGATCTCAACATCGCCGACTACATGGATATGTATGATTTTCTGGAAGCGATTAAAAACAACACTTTAAACATTGTACCGACCGCTGTTTTCCATGAGGGTGCTTGCTCTGCGACCACTGAATGGAATGGTAAATATGTTATGGATGTTAACTACCAATACTCCAAAGCGGTATTAGATTTTTGCTTAGCGCATAAAGCACCTTTCTCTTATGCCTCTTCAGCCTCTGTTTATGGTTCTGGTCCGGTATTTGAAGAATCTCGTCAAAATGAAAAGCCTCTTAACATGTATGCGTATTCTAAATTTCAATTTGACCAGTACATTCGCAACATCTTACCAACCGCTAGTAGCCAAATTGTTGGCTTCCGTTACTTCAATGTATATGGACCTCGTGAACAACATAAAGGCAGTATGGCAAGTGTCGCTTTCCACTTAAGAAATCAGGTGCTTGCTGACGAAAACCCTAAGTTATTTGGTGCTTATGATGGTTATGAAGCCGGTGGCCAAAGCCGTGACTTCATTTATGTAGAAGATTTGGTGAATACCAAACTTTGGTTCTTAGAAAACACTGATAAAAGCGGTATTTTCAATTTAGGTACTGGCAACGCAGAGCCATTCAGAACCATAGCAGAAACCGTTATCAGCCATTATGGTAAAGGGGAAATCGAGTACATTCCTTTCCCAGAACACTTAAAAGGGGCTTATCAAAGCTTTACTCAAGCAGACATTACTAAATTGCGTGATGCTGGCTATCAAGGCAACTTCCGCGGCTTAGCACAAGGGGTACAAGACTACCTAAACTGGCTAGACACTAATGGCTAAATACCTGATAGTCGGACCTTCTTGGGTTGGCGACATGGTGATGGCACAAAGCCTTTTCATTTCCCTTAAACAAGCAGATGAAAAGGCCATTATTGATGTTATTGGTCCAAATTGGTCACTGCCGATTCTTGCCCGCATGCCCCAAGTTAGAAACGCCATTGCCCTACCTACTGGTCATGGGGAATGGGGTATTAGCACCCGCCGAAAGCTTGGTCATAGCTTACGTCATGAGCAGTATGATGAAGCTATTGTGATGCCTCGCTCTTGGAAGTCGGCTTTGGTTCCCTTCTTTGCGAAAGCCAAACATAGAGTTGGCTTTCATGGTGAGCAGAGATATGGATTGCTAAACGAGCGTCGTAAGCTTGATAAAAGCATCTTAAACCAAACAGTAAAGCGTTTTGTCTCCCTTGGTTTGCCTAAGCAACAGGCTTATCCACCGCTTGAGCTTCCGCAACCAAAACTTGAACTCGATGCAACTAATCAACAAGCCTTGTATGACAGCCTCAATCTTTCACAACGCCCTGCAATTGCGTTAATGGCTGGGGCCGAGTTTGGCCCTTCTAAGCAATGGCCTATTGCTTATTTTCATCAAGTTGCCCAGCACGCGATTGCCTCTGGTTTTCAAGTTTGGGTATTGGGTGGGCCAAAAGATCAAACTGATGGAGATAAAATCGTCGCCGACCTTGGTGAATATGCCATCAACCTGTGTGGACGTACTTCTCTAATTGACGCGATTGATTTATTGGGGGCCGCAGAGCAGGCCATCAGTAATGACTCTGGGTTAATGCATGTGGCGGCCGCCGTAGGCACTCACGTGCACGGCATTTATGGCTCCACTAGCGAACTCTTTACACCACCACTTACTGAAAAAGCCGATATTCACAACCTTCATCTTGATTGCTCCCCTTGTTTCAAACGTCAGTGCCCACTTGGTCATACTGACTGCCAAAACAAGCTCTACCCAGAAACCATCATTAATGCGTTAAATCTACCCAATTCGGAAACCCTGCATGACCTTACCTAGGACGACACCCACCCTAAGCGCAGCATTAATTGTGAAAAATGAGTCTAAAAACCTAGAGACCTGCTTAAAAAGTCTAGCAGGATGGGTTGATGAAATTGTCATTCTTGACTCGGGTAGTACCGATGATACTCAGCAAATCGCAGCAAAATACACCCCTCATTTTCACCTCAAAGAAGACTGGCAAGGCTTTGGCCTTCAGCGTCAAGCAGCCCAAAAATTTGTCTCTACAGACTATGTACTATGGGTTGACGCCGACGAAGTCGTCACAGACGAACTGAAAAAGAATATTTTACACGCCGTGTCTAACGATAAGCCGCAAACAGCCTATCAAATAAACCGTAAAAGTTGGGTATTTGGACGCTTTATTGAACACTCTGGTTGGTATCCTGATTATGTCACCAGGCTCTACAAAATTGATGAGGGACGTTATTCTGATGACCTAGTACATGAAAAGGTTATCTTAGAGCAAGGCATCCAAATTGATAGCCTAGTAGGAGACCTTACTCATTACACCTATGATGATTTACAGCATTATCTGGTTAAATCCGCGTCTTACGCTAAGCTTTCCGCCGATCAAAAACAAGCTCGTGGCAAAACGACTTCCTTAAGCAATGCTAGCTTACATGCCTTCGCCTGCTTCGTGAAAATGTATGTGATTAAACGAGGCTTTTTAGATGGTAAGCAAGGTTTTTTACTAGCAGTATTATCGGCACACTCTACTTTTGTAAAATATGCCGACCTATGGATTCGCTCCCAACCTAAACGACCAGACTAAGCGGTTGCTTCTTGATATAAAGCTAACAACGCCTGTACGTGTTTGTGTTGATCAAAATACTCTTGAGCACGTTGCTTAGACAACACAGATAGGCGTTCACGCTCGCTCACATCATCACATAGTAGCGCCAGTGCTTTAGCAAACGCGGCGCTATCCGCTGGATCAACGAGCATCCCTGTGTCGGCAATAATTTCTGGAATAGCGCCGTGGCATGAGCCGACAATAGCTTTACCCACCGCCATAGCCTCGATTACCGTCAAACCAAACGCTTCTAATTGAGAAGGAATAACCACCAGATCCATGTCCATAAGCAAGGCTTGTGTCTGCTCGCTAAAGCCATAGAAGGTCACCTTGGATTCAAGTCCATTCGCTTCGACATAGTCTTTTAAAATTTGAGCATATTCACTTGAGCCGCCCGTTTCTGGACTTAGGCCACCCACAATCACTAGATGGGTATCTTCTTGGGCCAGTACAGAAAAGGCTTTTAGCAATTCCTCATGACCTTTGCCATGGGATACCCTCCCCACAATGCCAATGATTTTGCATGTTTCAGACAAGCCTAACTCTTGCTTCAACCCCAAACCTTGCAACCCTTGATCTGGCATCTCGGTTCCCAGCCATAGGGTTTTATTGCGCTCAGGAGGAACAGGCAAAGCCTTTACATTAAAGGAGCGAGTAAAATGACTAATGGATAATAATAGATCAAGATTACGATAGATAAATCTATGATAGAAATCTTGTTTAGGGCGCTTCACTCCCATATGGTCAGTAAAGATAAGAGTAAAGCCACAGAGTTTTTTTAACAGCACTGCCAGCATTAGATCGCTGGATTTATGGCAGTGCACATGACTAATAGCATGCTGCTTTATCCATTTTGCCATTGTGAAAAGCTGGCGATAGCCTTCACCACGACTCGAAAGCGTAAAGGTATCCTTGAATACGGATGCCATGCTTTGGTGAATCGGCGTACCAGATTGAGCAATACCATAGACATTTTGACCTTGTTGCAACATGGTTTTACCAACGCGAATTGGGTACATTTCCAAGCCACCAAAACCGCTGGATAAACACATGTGCAAGACATTTACTGGCTGTACCATGAATCAGTTCTTCCTTATTAATTCTTTGTACCAAGCTTCAATTTCAGCGAACCTTGACGTTACCTTCATATCCATTAACTGATCCTCTAGCTCGTTAGGAGAAATAGGCAACCAACGACCGGAGGTATTTAACGTTTGCCAGCGTAACGGGGTGGAAGAACGCTTCTTGGGGTAGAAACCAATGGTTGGCACATCTAACGCTCCAGCAATATGCAAAGGCCCTGTGGACCCTGCCAGGAATAAACTGCCGGTGGCAATAGAGCGCATAAAGTCTGCAAGGCCATCGTTCTTATCATATAAGATGGCCTTCACCTTACCAGCTAGGCTATCCACCAAACCTTGTGATGCTTCAGACTCTCCTGGCCCTGCGGTAATCACAAATTGAAAGTCATCTAACGCATCGAGAAAGCAAATCAGCTCCCCCCATTGATCATTACTTAATGTGTTAGAGGAACCACCAGTCACAGGATGTACAAAACAAAGCTTCTTGTTCGCCTGCACGCCAATACTTTCCAACTTTACCCGTTGCTGAGTTAACGCCTCATCAGAGTAAGAAAAGATTTCCGAGACGTCAGCGCTTACCTTGCCCCCTAAAATTTCAATAAAGTAATATGCTAAATCTAGATTGTAGCGAAACTCTGGTTTTAAGGATTGCGAACGGCGCTGTTTCAGCCTGTGGGTGTAAAGAAACTGCACCCACTTTGTTGCGGGAGCAAGGCGCACAGGTATTTTCGCCTGCCTCACTAAGGTTGCATTATAATGATCAGAAAATAGACAGATTGCCGCATCAAAACCATGTTCTTGTAACTGTTTCGCTAACACGTCTTTATGCTCTGGATCTTTAGTGTCGATGATGACGTCATCAATCCATGCGAATGATTCGGCAATAGCTTGAGTGTATTTGGGAACTAAGGCCGTTACGGTAGCGCTAGGGAAGGCTTTTTTAATTGCCTGAATGGCCGGCAAAGCTAATACAAAGTCACCAATTTTATCATTGCGGACCACGAGTATTTTGGTTATTTCGGGCATTCAATCTTTCCTTAAGATTCACTTGGCATGCATGAGGGCAAATACTTTAAATGCAGGCACTGCACCTGAAGCCACTATTATAGCGAGTGAAACCGACAGACAGTAGTTAATATCCACGTCATTCTAAGTAGGTTTTTCTAGGCTTTCAACGAAAAGAGTAGGCAAACAGGCTAATTCACACTAGTCTAAAAGAAAAACAAAAAGGAGCGTTGCATGAAATTCGAACTGGTTGATCGACAAGGTTATATCCCAGATCTAAACTACGGGGAAAGCGGCCAAGAGCTGGCGTGTTTTGTTCCCAGCGCCTACACATTTCAGCAGACTAATTATCAAAATGGCGAAGGAGAAGTCCTTATCGACGGCCATAGCTGGCAATTCTTTTTTACCCATGAAGGCATAGGTATCAGGCTCCTTGATGGCATAGTCACTCTCAAAGAAGCCGAGACTTTCTTACAAGCTATCAAGTCACATATTTGGGGAGACGCCCATCAACAAGTGCAAATATTCATGGCAGGAGTGACACCAAAGTAATTCGTCTACCCGCTGGTCAGTGGGCAAATTACTTGCCCACTGACCACTCTCAAACTCACTACACTAACTCACTTTACTAAAAAGCGAATATCACCCTGTATCGTTTCGTTCGGCGACAGTATTTGCATACCACCTTGAGCGTCACTCCATTCAGGATGGTTGAAAGCATTGGTCACATGGGAAACAGGCTCTAAGCAAAAATAATCTTCTCCTTCTGGGCTGTATACCACTAGATGGCGAAACATATCGGAGGCCTTAATTGTCATACAGGCTTTGTTGTCTGGCCACTCAATACGTGCCAATCCGTCCCACTGGGTAAAGTTATTATCTAACCCCTTAAGCAGCTTTCCTTGAGCAAGCGCAGCGGTCGCCTCATGAGAAAAAACCTCTTGTTCCGGAATATTTTTGTCAGAGCCTAACCACATTCCTTCACATTTAGCCGTAACCTGCATGCCCTCTAGCCAATTAAAATATGGATGTAAGCCCATACCTGCCGGCATGGTTTGTGTCGACGTATTGGTCAATTTTAGGGTAACTTTCAACCCCTGGTCGGACAATTCAAACCTCTGCTCGGCCAAGTAAGAAAATGGCCAGCCGTGGGAAGCAACGTCTTGATGAGGCATCTCAAAAACGATACTCAGGCTAGAGGTACTTTGTTCTGTGACTCGCCAAGCCCCCATCCAGCTATGCCCATGGATCATAAAGCTGCCAGACAAATTACTTAACAATGGGTATTCTTGCTGCTCAAAAAACAAACGGTCCTCAGCAATACGATTGGAAAAAGGGAACAATGGAAAACAGCCCGTTTGAAACGCTTTTGGTTCTCTTTGCTCATTCGCTTGTGCAGCTCTCAGCCAATCGATTTTTTCGCCGTTTTGATCAAGACTTTGATAGGATAAAATTGTGCCCCCTAACTCAGGGGATATCACTACAGATATTGAGTCATGAGTCAAACACACATTTTGACTTAACTGCTCTTTCATACTTACCTCTAACATTTTTTAATTATTCTCTTGCGACATTCGTAGCATACGTTTAGACCATTGGCTCCAAGAGCCAACATACACACGCTCAGCTTCAATCCCTGCATAATTAAGAGCTAAGACATTATGACAGGCAGTAATTCCAGAACCACAGTAATAGACATAATCGTCACTATTTAATAGCCAATCCTGCCACTCTACATGCAGCTGCTCTGCAGGCTTAAACAAACCTTCAGGAGCTAAATTCGCTGCAAAGGGGCGATTAATGGCACCGGGAATATGCCCAGCCACAGGATCTATGGTTTCATTTTCGCCATAGAACCTATCTTCACTTCTTGCATCCACTAATTGAAAACGGTCGCTTTCAATATTGTTAATCACTTCTTGTTCGCTAACCGCCCACGGGAAGCTTACCTCAATAGAGTCTGGGCTAGCGTCACCTGTCGCTGGAATTGTGGTAATAGCAAAGCCTGCTTTACGCCAAGCAGGAAAGCCACCATTCAATACATAAACCTCTATCCCTAGCTGCGCCAGCATCCACCAAGCACGAGCGGCGATGGCGCCACTCATATCATCATATACCAGTACCTTGCTCTGTCGTCCTATCCCCCAAACCTGCAAGCAACGACTAAAGTCTTCTTCGTTCGGTAAAGGGTGACGTCCTGTTAGCTCTGTAATTGTGCCGGCTAACTGATTGTGAACATCCACAAAGATGGCATTGGGTATATGACCTTTTTCATACTCTTGTTTACCTTTATGGTGATCGGTTAGATAAAATCGACAATCCAGTATGACCCAATCATTTTGGTTCATTGCATTTTGCATTTGCTCTGCACTCATTAGAGTATGTGTAATCACTGGCATTCCTCTCTCATCCGATCCCTATAAAGGCTTATTCTCAAGCTTAAATCTACTTTGATTCGATGCAATTTGCTAATATATGTCCATGTTTATTTCACCCTTTCATTGAGTAATCCATGGTACGAATCGACCTTCTCCTTGCAGAACGTGGCCTAGCTAAATCCCGATCCCAGGCCCAAACCTTCATTAACGAAGGTCGGGTAAGCTATCAACAAGAGGATAAGTGGTTAACCGCCACTAAGACTAGCCTCAAATTAGCCTCCGAATGCGAGCTAAAAGTAACACCTCATGAGGCGGACAAATATGTGTCTCGTGGGGCACTAAAGCTTGAAGGCGCACTAAAACACACAAAATTAGACATTACAGGTTATCAAGTCCTTGATATTGGACAATCTACTGGTGGGTTTTCTGATTGTGCTATTCAACATGGCGCTAAGCATGTTGTCGGGGTGGAGGTTGGACACGACCAACTCGATAAAAGACTACGAAATGATAACCGTATCACCTGCCTAGAAGGCATCAATGCTCGCCATCTTAGTCCGGCAGATTTAGGTGAACACTGCCCGCCTGCAGGTTTTGACCTAGTGGTTATGGATGTGTCTTTTATATCGCAAAGCAAGATCTTACCTCAGTTGCCTGCGCTATTAAAAAGCCAAGGCCACCTGATCACCTTGGTGAAGCCACAGTTTGAAGTGGGCAAAGAGTTTATCGGTAAAGGTGGTCTAGTGAAGGGCAAAGCGCCCATCGCGCAACTCGCCAAAGACATGCAAGAGTTAGTGAAGGCTTTAGGCTTTCAAGTTAAATGTTATATCGATAGCCCCATTAAGGGAGGAGATGGCAACCAAGAGTATTTGATGTGGGCGCAATATAACCCAGTATAAAAAGACTAAATCACCTCTTCATATTGGCTGCTGTTGGTGACTACAATGCTTTCAGCATCCTTTTCTTCAAGCTCACTAATATAGTTGCGCGCCATAACAAAGCCTAAACATCCAAAAATAATAGAGCCCACTGCTTGACCAAAAAATACGGCTTCCGCGTCCATAAAGAAGGCAAAGAAAGCAATCAATGGCCAAGTGCCAAGAGTCGCTCGGCCGAAGTTAAGCATAGTGCTATTAAAAGGACGTCCTAGGTTATTAAATACCGCGATAGCGATAAACAGCAAACTTTGGAAGAAAAAGCTAAATGATGCGAAGGTGGCAAAAAAGCGAATCAACTTAGCGGTTTCAGGGGTGGCATTAAACACTTGAACCAACCAATCCTGTATCTGATATAAAGACAGACACAGTACTAAGCAATAGATAAAGGCATACACCACGGCACTACTGATGGTACTGTGCATACGATCAAACCGCCCCGCGCCATAGTTTTGTCCCAAAATAGGACCGACAGCACCGGAAAGTGCAAACAAGCCCCCAAACACCACAGGAATCACTCTACCTATTATCGCAACAGCCGCCACAGTATCGACACCAAAGTCTGCCGCTTGCGCCATAACAATCGCATTTGCCAAAGGTGAAGACATGTTGGTAAGCATGGCAGGTATAGCGATTTTACAAATAGCGCGAGAATCTTTCAGCAAGTCCATTAGGTCAAACTCACCTAAAATCTTATGCACATGCACCACGCAATAATAAGATACCGCCACCATAGACAAACGTGCAATCAAGGAAGCAATGGCCGCCCCTTGGACTCCTAGACCAAACCCAAAGATTAAAATCGGGTCCAAAATGGCGTTCACTAACCCACCAAACAGTGTGGCATACATAGCCCGTCGGGCATCCCCTAGGGCACGCATAATGCCTGAACATATCATGCCTATCATCACCGCTGGCATGGCCGGAACCAGTATTTGCAAATATTCAGTGGATAAGTCCAAGGTACGACCTGTCGCACCTATGTAAAATAACAGATGAGGAATTTTCGGCCACAATAACCAGACCACAAAGGAAGAAAAGACAATACCAAAAGCTAACACATTAACAGCTCGGCGCTTGGCTAACGCCAGATCACCCTCGCCAATGGCCTTGGAGACTAATGCGGTTGCAGATATCGACACAGCAATACTGATGGACACGGTAAAAAACACCAGTGTACTGGCAAAACCCACCGCCGCCACCGCTTCCTTCTCATCCAACATGGACAAAAACAACATGTCCACTAAGTCCACTAAAAACATGCACATGAGGCCTAAAGCCCCTGTTACCGACATGGTAACCACATGTTTAAAGGTCGAGCCTTGTGTCAACTTTGCCTGTACCGGCATTCAGTTCCCCTGATCAATATCTGCATCTTTGGTGCAGGGCCAAATAAAAAGAGCCAGACAAGGTCTGGCTCTTTTTATTTTCTCATGTATAGCGGCACGATAGAATGCTTAACAAACCAATCTATTAGTGAATATCGTTATTTACACGATTAAATACCACTTTTTCCACATCCGTAAAACGCTCTGCAAAGTGAACCGTAACACCTTCTTTCACCGAGTCTGGTAACTCCTCAAAATCCCGACGATTCGGCTCGGGTAATATCACTTCACTGATTTTACTTCGCTTCGCGGCAATGATCTTTTCTCGGATGCCACCCACAGCCAATACCTGACCTGTCAGCGTTAGCTCACCAGTCATCGCCAAACCTTTGCGTACGGGTTCACCTTTCGCTAGAGACATCAAGGCGGTGGCCATGGAAATCCCCGCACTAGGGCCATCTTTCGGGGTAGCACCTTCTGGCACATGCAGATGCACTAGGCACTTGTCGAAAAACTCCGGATGACGTTGATAACTCTTGGTATGGGAGAAAACATAAGAATAAGCAATCTCAGCGGACTCCTTCATGACATCGCCCAGCTTACCGGTGAGTTTTAAACCACGGGTTAACTCATGGATTTTATTGGCTTCAATCGGTAAGGTTGCCCCACCCATAGATGTCCAAGCAAGCCCTGTCACCACACCGACACCATGCAAGGTTTTTTCGGGTCGGAAGTAAGGCATACCCAACAAGCTCTCAACGTCCTTCACACCCACATTTATATGGTCAGTCTCTTGAGAAAGGAGCGTCACCACCGACTTGCGTAACACTTTTTGCAACAACTTATCCAGCCCTCGAACACCTGCCTCACGGGCGTAATGCTCGATAATATGACGCAACGCCGCATCCGTAATATTAAGCTGACGTTTCAGTAATTTGTTTTTCTTCAGTAATTTAGGCCATAAATGCTGTTTAGCGATCGCCAGTTTTTCATCACTGATGTAGCCAGAAAGGCGAATCACATCCATTCTATCTAGCAAAGGCGAAGGTATGGTATCCAACTGATTAGCAGTACATACGAACAAGGCCTTAGACAGGTCAATGCGCATATCTAAATAATGGTCTAAAAATTCACTGTTTTGTTCTGGGTCCAAAGCCTCTAATAGGGCAGACGCTGGGTCACCTTGGAAGGATGAGCCAATTTTATCCACTTCATCGAGCATGATGACTGGGTTCTCAACCTCGACATCTTTTAAAGCCTGAACAAACTTACCCGGTAACGCACCAATATAGGTACGACGATGTCCTTTAATTTCGGCCTCATCCCGCATTCCCCCTAAGCTGAATCGATAAAACTTACGGTTCAATGATTCTGCAATCGACTTACCTATGGAGGTTTTCCCCACTCCTGGCGGCCCCACCAACAACAGGATGCTTCCGCCCATTTCACCGCGCTGTGCACCCAATGCTAAAAACTCAATAATGCGATCTTTAATATCACTTAAACCTGAATGATGGGCATCTAGTACTCGGCGTGCAGCTTGAATATCCAAATTGTCTTCGGAGTGAACTCCCCAAGGCAATGCGGTAGCCCAATCAAGGTAATTGCGTGTTACACCGTATTCAGGTGAACCCGTTTCCAGAATGCTTAATTTATGCAATTCATCTCGTATCTTTTTCAACGCCGCCTCTGGGACCTGCTTGCTCTCTAGACGCTGCTCAAAGGTTTCAATATCCGACGTACGATCATCTTTGGAGAGGCCTAGCTCTTTCTGAATGACCTTAAGCTGCTCTTTTAAGAAAAACTCTCTTTGATGCTCGCTGATTTTTTCATTAACCTCAGCACTGATCTCATTCTGCAAACGGGCTATTTCAAGCTCTTTCTTAAGCAGGGTTAGCGCCAAATTCATACGCGAATGAACCTCTAACGTCGCCAGAATTTCATACAACTCGTTTGCTTCTGCAGAGGTAATTGAGGCAGCAAAATCTGCCAACAAACCAGATTCCGAGAAGGAGAAACGACCAAGATATTGGCGTAAATCCTCACTAAACAACGGGTTCAAACGGATCAGTTCTTTAATCGCATCCAAAATAGCAATGGAATAAGCTTTGGATTCATCGTCCTTAGTTTTGGCATCATGTAGATAACGAACTTTTGCTAAGAAAGGGCTAGTTTCGCTTAGCCACTCAACCACTTCAAAACGCTTCACCCCTTGCGCTAGAAAGGTTACTTTATCATTTTGTTTTTCTGCTTTATGGATACGGGCGACACAACCGATATCTCGGAAGGTTTCCACTGATGGCGCCGATTTGCCCACTTTATCTGCATACACTAACCCCACCGCGGCTTGTGGTTGCTCGGCTAGACGCTCTAAAGTCTCTTCCCAAGGGTCTGCATCAACCATGACAGGTTGCACTTGTGCTGGAAAAAAAGGTCGGCTGGAAATCGGCAGTATATATAAGGTGTCCGGTAATACATCGTCAGGAAGCGCTAACGCTCTAGGGTCGCTGATCACAACCTCGGTATCTTCTTCTATAAAATCATCATTCTCTTTGTCTAAATACGGATCATCATTTTTCATATACTTTCTCTATTACTTCACTGGGTGCCCCCCAGATTTGGTCAAGCGGTCACCCAGTATTCAACTACTGGTGAATTCGATATTCATTTATGTAATGTCAATTTAGCTGAAAACAATCCCTCGCAAAAATTTGAGTTTTTTTTCCGCTATTTATTCACCTGCTGACTGTAAAGACAAGATTAGCCTCTGGCCTAGATGAATTTATGGTATGATCCCTGCAACAAAACCAGTGACCATGCCTTTCATCAATTTTAAGGACGCCCAAATGACTCGCGAAGACATTCTTAGCAAATATTCCGACATCACCCTTACCGATCACCCTTTCATTCTGCACAAATTAACCAGCTTGCGAGACAAAACCACCAGCACTCGTGAATTTCGCATGTTGGTGGAAGAGCTTGGCACTTTAATTGGCTACGAAGCGACTCGCGACCTAGATACAGTAGAAATTGAAGTAGAAACACCTCTTGAAAAGGCTATGTGCCCTGTTTTAAAAGGCAAAAAATTGTGCGTTGTGACCATCATGCGTGCAGGTAATGGCTTGGCAGAAGGTGTGCTAAAACTCTCTCCTTCTGCACGTGTGGGCCATGTTGGCCTGTACCGAGATCCAGAAACAAAACAACCTGTGGAATACTACTTAAAAATGCCGCATTCCGTGAGTGAGCGTACCATTATTGTTGTGGATCCGATGCTGGCAACAGGTAACTCTGCGATCATGGCCATTGATAAGATGAAAGAGATGGGTGCTACAGACATACGCTTTATCTGTCTTTTTGCTGCGCCAGAGGGCATCGAAGCCTTTAAAGAAGCGCATCCAGATACAGCAATGTACATAGGCGCAATTGACCGTGGCTTGGATGAAAAAGCTTACATCCGTCCAGGTGTAGGTGATGCAGGGGATCGTATTTACGGTACTCAGTAGTCATAATGACACCTAAGATGACGTGCCAAACGAAAGCCTCTTCATACTGAAGAGGCTTTTTTGTATTAGCTCTTAAGCGCTAAAAATGCGCCAGCACTCGCCATAATGCCACCAGCACTACGGTTTAACGTGACCATAGATTTCTCTGATTTCATCAAGCGTCTCGCTTGTGCAGCACTGATAGCGATTAACGTTAGACCAAGCAACAAAGCTGCAAAAGCAAGCACCGATGCCAGTACTATATCGGCACCATCCAACACGGTAAGATCCATAAAAGTGGGTAAGAAGGCCACGTAAAACAAGATCACTTTGGGGTTCGAAGCAGAAATCATAAAGCCTTGTATGAAGCTAGCATAACCATTTTTATGATTCGTCAGCTCGTTACCCTCAGCGGAAGACACAGGTTTTGCTGTCCACATTTTCCAGCCCAAATAAATGAGATAGGCAGCTCCTAGATAGCGAATGACTAAGAAAACCTCCTCCCATGTTGTTGCAATGGCTGCCAAACCAAAGCATGCCATTACTAAATACACAATATCGCTTAACGCCATACCCACACACAAACCAACACAGGCTTTAGCCCCCATCGTCATACTGCGTGCCAAAATCGCGAACACTCCAGGTCCTGGTGTGATACTAAAAATAAAAATGGCGACAAAAAAAGTCAGTGAGCTCTCTAATGTCATGTTCTAATCCTCTGTAATACCGCAGCCAGCCAACACCATACTGGTTATAAAGCTTTTCGCTGTATCATAATCGTTATTATCTAGTTCGTCTTTATTCAAAACAATTTTTATTTGCGCATCAAAGTCTGCATAAGTTTGGGTCATAGCCCACATGCTAATAAAAAGGTGTTGGCAGTCCACAGGACGCATCAAACCAAGACCAATCCACTTTTCGATAATGGCCCTTTCGCGACTCAGTTCAGTGACAAAATAATCTCGTAGATATTGCAGGACAAATTCCTCTTCACCAATTAACGCCATGGCAAAGACTTTTGAGGCATTCGGCCGTGCACGGGATTGATCTATTTTTTCACTGATATAACGGGTCAAATTTACCTTAGGCCCTTCTTCAGGGTTAAATAAACTTACCGAGTGCAACCACATAGTTAAAATGCGCTCCAGAACCGCATCGAGCAGATCTTGCTTAGAGCGATAATAGTAATGAACATTTGCCTTGGGTAAGCTCGCTTCATCAGCGATCATTTGCGTGGTTGTTTTCGCCAAACCTTGACGAGCAAACACACGCTCTGCCGTATCCAAAATGAGTTCTTGGTTTTGAGCTCGAATATGAGTCTTAAGCTGATTCTTCGCGCGCTTTTGTGGTTCCAAAAATATGCCCCTTAGAAGGTAATTTAAGATGTCGCAAACTAAACTTTAATTGCCAACATCCCTTTGGTCATTGTTAAGACTTAACGGCCCCGACACTAATGCGGTTGCGACCTTTTTTCTTGGATTGATATAAGGCTTCGTCGGCACGCTTAAGTACTTGTGTGGCTTTGTCTCCAGCCTCAGCGATTGCCAAACCTATACTCACCGTAACACTTACTTCTATTTCTTGCTGTGTCTTGGGCTCAACCACATAAATTTCCGCCTCTGCGATCTCTTCCCTCAAACCTTCTAGGATGTCTTTAACATCCTCTAAACGCTTATGAGTGAAAACAAGCGTAAACTCCTCACCACCAAAACGGTAACCGCGACCCTTAGCAGCCTGTTTAATTTTTTTCGCCACCTGCCTAAGAACTTTATCGCCCATATCGTGACCATAAGTGTCATTAAACTTCTTAAAATGGTCCACATCGATCATGGCCAAGGCATAGTTTTTCGGCAAACTCACCAGCCTTTCGTTTAATGCACGTCGCCCGGGTAAAAGGGTTAAATCATCCACATAAGCCATACGATGACTTTCTTGTAACGAAAACCAAACCCAAACCAATAAACTTGCTGACAGCAACACAGTAAACTGCATTGGTGTTACCGGTGCCTTCGCCATCACAAACATCGCCAAAAGGCTAATTAAGCTACAGGCTCGATACATATCTCCATGGCGCCACCAACCTAATCCAATCACTAAGCAAGAAACAGAGAAAGTTACCCAATACAACAGGATCGACAGACTTAAATCCCCATAGACCCTTGTGTTGGATAGAACACCAAAACCTAACCATTGCTGATCCAGTACGTAGTTCCAGGCCATAAGCGCACCTATCAATAACAAGCGATTGATGGCGAATCGGTTAAAAAATCCTCGCTCCTGTAGCAAGGTCATCATGGCAAAACCAACGCAAGAAGCCAGCCAATAGCCAGAAAGAAATGCTAGCTGATTGAGATTTGATAAAACAATCGGAGCAAGTAATAGAAGAATCGCAATGAGCGCTCGCCCTTTATTAAAGTGCCAAGCTAGAAAACTTCCCATCAACGCACAAATAATCGGTGAAAATGCCAGCAACTGCGACCACAAAGGCGTTAATTCCCTTATCTGTAAACATACATAGGCGCTTGCCAAAAAAATGACAAAAGGCACCAATAAAGACCTTAAGCGCTCTAACATAAATAAAATAAAACCATCCTTACTCACTAACAAAAAGGCTCAGAAATAACCAATAAAATAACGGCACTGAGACGGCTTACAAAGAATAACAGATTGAACAATGACCGTGGCATACAGCACCAACAAAATTCAAAAATAATACTTCCCCGTAGACTTAGTAGATATTAATTCTCTCAACACAAACTCTCTAGATTCTGCATGCAAACAAAGGGAGAGCAAATAGGTCTATTAAATTAATGCCTTTTTGGCGATAATAGCCTCTCAAAAATACCAAACTAAATGCCTTTTTCTTTCTTTGTGTTGTCGTCGCTAAAGAAAATAACCGAGATTTGTGATCATTTATGGAACGAAAAATTTTATGGCTTATATCCTTTGTCTTAATCTGTATTTTATGGATTAAAGTAGAGCACTCTACGCCAAATCAATCATCAGATACACAAGTCAACACAACGACGACACCTGCAGTTAAGCTGCAGGAGAAGCCCACGCAAGCAAAAACTTCCGTGGTTGAAAAGGATTCAGATACTGATGATAACGATGCTTCAGAAGAAGAAAAAAGTTACTTCAAGTCTCACCCTGTTTCAGGACAAGCACCTAACTTTGCCAGCATTGCTAATATCAAAGAGCGCAAGAAAGCGTTCTTCAATTTCCTAAAACCTTATGTGGATGAGAAAAACCAGCTCATCCTGCAGGACCGCAAACGTTTAAAAACGTTTCTTAACAACAAACGAAAGCTAACAGCGAATGATGTCCAATGGATTTCAGCCTTACGTAAAAGTCTTAAGTTGGAAGAGAAGGAAAGCTACGCCAAAGCAGACATTAACACGCTATTAAATCGTTTAGATATTATCCCTGTTTCCTTAGTATTAGCCCAAGCGGCGAATGAATCTGCCTGGGGGACCTCGCGTTTTGCTACTATGGGTAATAATTACTTTGGGCAATGGTGTTTCCGTAAAGGATGTGGCTTAGTGCCGGAATCTCGCGATGACGATGCGGATCATGAAGTCCGCAAATTTCACGACGCCCGCGAATCGGTATTCGCTTATATCGATAATCTTAATCGTAATGCTGCCTATAAATCTTTACGCGCTACTCGCAAAACACTTCGCGATAACCAAGAAAGTATTTCGGGCCTTGCCTTGGCCGAAGGTCTGCTTAGTTACTCACAACGTGGTGAGGACTATGTCGATGAAATTAAAGGTTTAATTGAATACAACAAGTTATGGCGCTTTAATCACCCTATCAACCAAGTCACACCCTAACGTATTCGAATATATAATCATCCTTGCGGATAAATTACATTAGCTTGGGGTGGCTAACTACACCCCCCTTCCTTTACAATAACCGAATATTTTACCCACTCATAAAACGAGGAAATTCAATTGGCCCGTTTACCTGTTATCGTTGGCTTTGGCGGAATCAATTCGGCTGGTCGTACATCTTCACATCAAGCTTATCGCCGAATTGTTTTAGAACTTCTTCCAGCGTCAATCCAGCAGGACGTATTACTTGATCTTGCCACCATTACGAATGCCGCTGAATACAAAAATGGCCTTTGGCACACAGATAGTGGCGAAGCACTGGATGCTAGCGCTCTGATCGACAGCATTGGCGAATCTCTACTAGCACGCACTCTCATTCGCCGAATCCACCCAAGCTTATTTGATGTTGATCAAGTCGTCGTTCACAAGACCTCAACACTCAGTGCCGGTCATGATAGTGAAAAACTCAGTTTCACTATAAAAACTCGCTCACTGCCAAACAACCGCCCAACCAACTGGCAGGTTACAGAAGTTTCTGACACGTTGAGTGAAGTTGTTGTGGATGGCAATCTAGAAACCTTCATTAAAGATACACGTGCACTTTCGGTAAAATCGGCAGGCCAATTACCTACCGGGTTTGAACCCTCAAAACTATATCAAAGTCGTAACCATCCACGCGGTCTGCAAATGACGGTTTATGGCGCCTCCGATGCTATCCGTAGCAGCGGTATTGATTGGGAAACTATTCGCAGTCATGTCGCCCCAGACCAAATGGCTGTGTACGCAGCAAACTCTATCGGCCAAATGGACGACCTTGGCTTTGGTGGCATGCTGAAATCCGCTCTAATGGGTAAACGCACTACCTCTAAGCATCTACCGCTAGGTTATGCTCAAATGCCTGCAGATTTTGTGAATGCCTACATTTTAGGCAGTGTTGGTAATATAGGCACCGCCATCGGTGCCTGTGCGACCTACTTTTTCAATCTTGAGAAAGCGGTTGATGGTATTAAGTCCGGTAAATTCCGTGTTGCCATGGTGGGTGGTAGTGATGCCCCGATTACCCCTGAGATTATCGAAGGCTTCCGTACCATGGGCGCTTTGGCAGAAGATACCGCCCTGCTAGCATTAGATCAACTTGAGAACCAAGCCGAGCCAGACCACCGTCGCAGCTGTCGCCCCTTTGCCCAAAACTGTGGCTTCACCATAGGTGAATCAAGCCAGTGGACCTTGCTCATGGATGATGAGCTTGCCATAGAACTGGGTGCACAAATATTTGGGGCTGTACCTGCGGTGTTTTCTTATGCTGACGGCCACAAGAAATCCATCTCGGCGCCGGGTATTGGTAATTACCTAACGATGAGCAAAGCCATGGCATACCTGCAAAACATCATCGGTAACGATGGTCTAACCCAGCGTACTTTTATTCAAGCCCATGGTACCAGCACACCGCAAAACAGAGTTACAGAGTCTCATGTACTGAGCAAAGCCGCAGCCAGTTTTGGAGCAACCGCTATGCCAGTCACCGCCATGAAGGCGTTTCTAGGTCACTCCCAAGGCACTGCTGGAGGGGATCAATTACACCTATCTCTAGGGGTTTGGAAAGATGGTATTCTACCTGGCATCACCACCTCTCAAGAGCTGGCTGACGATGTCTATCAAGAAGGCTTAAGCTTCCAATTGAAGCATCAGATGTACGGAAAAGAGTATTTCGACGCAGCCCTGCTTAACTCCAAAGGTTTTGGTGGTAACAACGCAACCGCTGTGTTGCTCTCTCCTCAGCAAGTGATGACCATGCTATCGAAGCGTTACAGCCAAGCACAAATGGACAGCTACCAAGAGAAAAACCTTCAAGTTGCTGCTGAAGCGGAAAGTTATAACCAAGCTATGATTCGCGGTGAAAGCTTGCCGATCTATAAATTTGGCTTCAATGTACTTGGTGGAGAAGAACTTGAGATCACGGATAAGCACATCAGCTTACCAGGCTATGATCTAAGTGTTGATCTTGAGCTTGAGAATGAGTTCGCAGATCTAAAATAAGCCTCTCTCACCAGAAAGCAAAAAGCCTTGATTCACTGAATCAAGGCTTTTTTATGTCCGATAAAAGCGCATTAACAATGGTAAAAGCCCACAGGCTTATCATTAATCGAGTGAACCGACATATCAATATCGTACAGGTCTCGCATGATTTCCTGGGTCATCAACTTCTCAGGCGGGTGATCATAAGCGATCGCCCCATCCTTCATGGCGATAATGCGATCAGCATAACACGAGGCAAAGTTTATATCGTGCAACACAACCACAACTTGCTTTTGCAGTTCATCTGCCGCGCGGCGTATCAGGCGCATAATATCCACCGCATGCTTCATATCTAAATTATTCAATGGCTCATCTAGCAATAGGTATTGAGTGTTTTGACACAACACCATGGCGATACAAGCACGCTGGCGCTGCCCGCCCGACAACTCATCAATATAGCGATCTTTCAGATCCGTTAAATTCAGATAGTTAAGCGACTGATCTATATGGGTTAAATCTTCTTTGGTTAGTCGCCCTTGACTGTGAGGGTAACGACCAAAGGCAACAAAATCGTACACACTCAATCGCATGTTAATGGCGTTATCTTGTCGCAAGATAGCCATTTTTTTAGCCAATTGAGCATTATCAGCTTTATGCACATCCACGCCATCCAACATAACCACACCGGAATCAGCTTCTTGTAGGCGGCTCATAATGGTTAGTAAAGTGGATTTACCCGCACCATTGGGGCCAATTAGAGCCGTCACACCTTGCTCAGCAAGACTAAAATTAATGTCTTTAAGCACCGCATGGCGACCGTAATGTTTATTTACCGCTTGTACTGCAATCATCGTCGACCTTGTCGTATCACTAACCAAAGAAAGAACATACCGCCAAGAAATTCGATGACGATACTCAGGCTTGTGCCAAATTTAAGCACATATTCCAATAAGGCTTGACCACCCACCAAAGCAACAATGGCCAATAGCGCAGCCATTGGGATGACATACCTGTGTTGGTAACTGCCACAAATAGCATAAGCAATGTTGGCCACTAGGATACCAAAGAAGGTCACCGGTCCCACTAAAGCGGTAGAAACCGACACCAGCAAAGCAATTGCGACGATCAGCTTTAACGTTACCGCTCGACGGTTCACACCCAAATTGACAGCAACGGCATCCCCTAACTGCAATACATCCAACACAAACCGTTGGCGCCATAACCAAACGAACACTAACGTCATCGTGCTACCAGCAATGGTTAACAACGTACTATCAATACGATTAAAGCTGGCAAACATAAGATCTTGCAAGACATCAAATTCAACAGGATCTATCATACGCCCGATCAGGCTGTTTAAGCTTCGAAACAGCACCCCAAGTACAATGCCTACCAACACTAAGACAGCGATATCCCGCTTTTGACGTAAAAACAGCCAATAATATAAGCCACATAACGCTCCCGACATCATCACTACTTCAAAGAGCCATTTAACCTGTGGGTTAAATTGCACAAAAGCAATACGCCCAAGGCTAAGCAACATAATAGACTGCAATAACATAAAGAAAGCATCGAAGCCCATGATTCCCGGAGTTAAAATTCGATTTTGCGTAAGGGTTTGGAATAACACGGTCGAGGTGGCGATCGCGATCCCAACGAATACGATTGCCAGTACTTTTTCAGCTCGAAATGGCAGAGTGAAAGCCCAGCTGGCTCGTACATTCAGGGTTAAAAATGCCACGATGGATAGCAGAGCAATAATTCCCATAATTAACATGCGTACATTTGGGTCATGCCCCGTGACATGCTGTGCTTTATCCGCGCCATTACCCATGATTATTTTGTGTCCGTTTCAACAATAGATAGATAAACAAAGCACTCCCCAATACTCCCATTACGGTTCCAATTGGAATTTCGTAGGGATAACGCAATAGGCGTCCAAGCAGGTCACAAAACAACACCAGAATAGCCCCTAACCAAGCGACCCAAGGTAGGCTCTTCTTTAGGTTATCCCCCAAGAAAATGCTAATCACATTAGGAACTATAAGCCCAAGAAAGGGGATAACACCGGCGGTAACAACTGTCACTGAAGACATTAAAGAGACGATTAATAGACCTAAAAACATCACAGTTCGGTAATTAAGGCCAAGGTTAATGGCTTGATGACGTCCTAACCCCAACAAGGTAAAGCGGTTAGCCGCTAAATATCCCACCAATGTCAGTGCTGCTCCCGCCCAAAGTAGTTCATAACGACCACGTAGAATGGCTGAGAAGTCTCCGTTCATCCAATTAGAAAGAGATTGTAAGAGATTAAAACGGTATGCAAAAAACAAAGTTATGGAACTGATCACCCCACCGAACATGATACCGACCAAAGGCACCATGATAGGAGAGCGTAATGGAATAGTGCGCAGCAGTCCCATAAAGACAAAACTGCCCAGCATGGCAAAAACGGAGCATACGAGCATTTTGTTCAAAACACTAAGATCCGGTGCCAACAATGCCACCAGCAACAGCCCCAACATAGCCGATTCTATCGTGCCGGTGGTGCCCGGATCGACAAAGCGATTGCGCACCAACATCTGCATTAATAGGCCAGCGACAGCCAACGACATACCTGTCAAGACAAGTGCGAGAGTACGAGGGATACGACTAATAAATAGAATTTGCTGATCATGGACGGTGCTCACAGTCCATGAAAAGTCGGCGACTCCCACCAGCAAACTCACCACCATTAAACACAATAAAGACGCTAATGCTAATGGCCAAGCATACCAAGGGGTTATCATAAAGTGCGTTTTACCTGCATTACTACGGTCACTTAGCGAGAAACACCTTGAATAATTTCATCAATCATTAACTCAACGGTGTTTAAACCCGCCATGACTATGTACCAGTTAGACGAGTTTAAATACACAATACGGCTGTTTTTAAAAGCTTTTGTACGCTTTACCAGATCGTTATCCAACGTGGCACGAGCAGCACCTTTGCTCGCGTTTACCGCAGCGTCGCGGTCTACAACAAACAAGACATCAGGATTCACATCTAATAGGTACTCAAATGAGATCGGATCACCATGTGGGCCTTTCTTGAAATCGGCAATTGCTGGCTCAAAACCTAACTCGGTATGGATCCAGCCAAAACGTGAATCTTCGCCATAAGCCGATAACTTGCCACCGTTGGTCATGATGATCAGGCTCTTACCAGCAGATTTTGCAAGTTTTTTTGCCGCCGCTACCTTCTCATCAATACGAGCTAGGTGGGCATCAACCTGTTCAGTTTTATGGAACAGAGTGCCAATATCGCGGCTGACGGACTTAAAGCTGTCCATAAAGCCTTTCGTTGAGATCGTTAGATCCACCGTTGGTGCTAATGCTGATAAATCTTTATAAGACTTAGATGAACGGTTAGCGACAACGATTAAATCCGCCTGCATTGATGCAATAAGCTCGAAGTCCGGTTCAAATAAAGAACCAATATTCACGTAGTCGCCCGTTGTATATTTTTGCAAACGCTCCGGCATAATTGCTTGAGGAAGGCCTGCGACAGGAACATCCAATGCATCTAACGTATCCAGTGTCGCTAAATCAAACGTTAGCACCTTGGCAGGCGGCGTCGCCACCCTAGTCTCACCTTGAGCATGGGTCAGTGTCGTATCAGCATAACTTGCTGTCACCAAAGAGAATAAAAAACCGAACTGAGCGCAACGCAGCACAATTGAAGCGAACATTTTTAACCACCACCATGCGAATGAAAACAATTATCAAAGGCATTCTATATATCACATTCACTAAGGTCAATATTCATATACTTTCTTGATATTTACTTCCATTTAAATTGCAAATGAAAAAGGTTATCATCTAAGTAAGATAATAGACTGCCCTGATTCATAACAACTGATATCTTTGATTGAGCCCTACTTCATGACAGAAAACATTCTAATAATTGAAGACGATTTGCAATTGAGCGATCAAATAGCCCAAATAATGCAAGCTCAAGGATTCAAAACCAAGCAAGAGCATAATGGAAAACAAGGACTTATCACCGCATTGCGTAACTCATTTGACCTTATTCTTTTGGATGTACAGCTTCCACACTTAGATGGTTTCGCATTGTTAGAGAGGTTTAGACGCAAGCATCAAACGCCTGTCATCATGATCACAGGTCGTAACTCCCAACAAGAAAGAATCCTAGGGTATGGTAGTGGCGCTGATGATTATATCGCCAAGCCTTTTAACGCCACTGAACTGGTCCTAAGAATCCATGCCTTATTAAAACGAACACGCACACCACAAACAAATCGCAGTCTCCGCAAAGAACAAATTCAGGAAGACCAATTACTGGTTTGTCGAGAGAAACGTGATGCCCTAGTTATGAATGAGGCTCTAGAGTTAACGGATAGTCAATTTCGCCTTCTCTGGGAATTAATGGAAAATAAAGGTGAGGTGCTCAGTAAACTGTATCTATACAAGGCCGTTCTCAATCGTGATTACAGTCGCTTTGATCGTAGTTTAGACATGCATATGAGTCGCATCAGACAAAAACTATTAGACGCGGGCATAAGTACTGAACGATTCACTACCGTTCACGGCAAAGGCTATTTATTCCGATGAAGAATAAATTTTTACTGCGCCTCTTTGCGATCATTGCCCTAGGCTCTGTCACACTTTTCTGGGCAATCGATCTGGTTTCTCGCCACACCGAAACCCAAATGAGTTTTATCAGTCAAGCAAATCAAGACACCCTGACAGAATATGGCCGACACGCTGAGAAGCTTTTTTTAGCTGGAGATAAACAAGCATTAGATGCCTGGCTCATGGATTTACAAACGAAAGAAAACACCTGGGCGGCTATAGTAGAAGGCCAAGTTTTACCTCGTGCCAATAGCCAACTCAATGAACGCTTTTGGCGTGGTTACGGTTTAGGTCGACGCGTAGAGCGGAAGGTTCATCTGGATTTCCCAGAAAACCCCATTATGGAAATCCCCTTTAAGCAGCAACACATGTTCTTTCTGATTCAGCTACCTCAGCACATGCGACCAGGTGCTTATCAATCCCAGGCTTATGTCGTACTTCAACTGGCTCTTCCATTGTTAATTCTTTGTCTAATGTCATGGCTGATCTACCAGCATGCTATGGGGCCATTACGAAAGTTAGCCAGTGCTACTGACTCATTTAGCCAAGGTAATCTTGAGGCTCGCGCCACCCCATTACTGGTCAATCGTAATGATGAATTTTCTCGCTTAGCCGAAACTTTCGACAATATGGCCATGAGAACCAGCCGACTTATTAAACAACAGCGAGAACTGCTGGAAAACTTATCTCATGAATTGCGCACGCCCTTATCAAGACTAGAGTTAACCCTCGATAATATAGATGCAGCCCAAGGTAATAAGCAGGCACTGATCAGATTGCGCAATGAATCAAGCATTATGAGAGAGCTGGTTGAAGATACTTTGATGCTGGTTTGGTTGAATCAAGAGCATGATGTAGAGAACAAAGAAAATGTTGATGTTGTGTGTTTGCTGGAAGTGATATGTGAAGACGCTCGCTTTGAATACCCAAACCATCAACTGGAACTCACTCATAACCAACAAACGATAGAGTACTTTACTAACCAAAGAGCCCTCGCACAGGCTCTCGAGAACATTATTCGCAATGCCCACCAACACACGCCGCTACACCATAAAATTCAGGTTCATGCGGAACAAAATGGAGAGAAAGTGTGCATTCAAATACTCGATCAAGGCACGGGTGTACCAGAGACCTTCCTAAGGGAAATGTTCACCCCTTTCTTTCAAATTGATCCTCAGCAGGGAGAACAACGTAAACATCTACCGTTATTGGATGGCAAACGTAAACAAGGTTTTGGCTTAGGGCTTGCTCTTGCAAAGCGTCAAATCCACCTCATAGGCGGTGGTATCTATGCCCTCAACCGCCACCAAAGCAACGCTCAAGACATTACTGGCTTAGCCATCACCATCAATTTGCCTTCACTTAAAGAGGATCATTGCTAAGCTTTTGTTGTAAAAACTCGAGTAGTAAACGAGTTTTACGTGGCAACAACTTACGTTCAGGATAAATGGCATGAAAGCTCAATTGATAACCCTCGTAATCAGGAAATACATTTATTAATTGACCATTACGAATATACTTGGCGACCAAAAAGTCCGGTTGGTAAATCACCCCCGCCCCACTTATCGCCATTGCCGTCAAGGCCCCCCCATTATTGCTCTGAAAAGGGCCGGAGACATTTACCGAGCGCTCGCCTCCTTGAGAGTCCTTCAGGGTCCAAACCCGAGGTGTTAACGAAAGGCTATAGAGCAAACATTTATGTTGCGACAAATCTTCCAATTGCACTGGTGTGCCATATTGTTCAAGATAGGAGGGTGCTGCACACACGTAACCTCGTAAGTGACATAAATGACGCGCAACAAATTGATCACCTCCCAGATTGCCTCCACGAATAGCAAGATCAATACCGGACTCAGTCATGTCCACACGTTTATCACTAAAGTCCACCTCTAAATCTATCCCGGGATAATGCTGAATAAACTGATCTAGTAATGGCATAACATGAGACATACCAAAATCCATCGGCACACTCATTTTAAGTCGGCCTTTTGGCTTATGTAGCAATTCACCTATTTCGCTCTCGGCTTCCTCTATAGCATCAAGAATATCAACACAGTGACGATAATAGCGCTGTGCTGCATAGGTAATACTGATGTTACGGGTATTACGGACAAATAACTTTGTGCCTAACTGCTCTTCAATACTGCTGATATAGCGCGTCACCATTGGCCGAGAAATATCAAGCGTATCGCTGGCGAGTTTAAAGCTCTCTGTTTCGTATGCTCGGCAGAACACTCGCATCGCTTGCAATTTATCCATTTAAACCTCTGATTTTAAAAACTCAACATAACACCATTATTATTTCATTTTAGTTAATTGTGAATTGATTTTTAGGAAGATCATGTATTGAAAGTTTTAATATACACTCCCTCTAATTCCTTAATTAAACAGAGAGTACGTACATGAAAATCATAGCAAGCACTACCCTAGCCCTATTATCAAGCTTAAGCATGGCCGCCGATTACAATGTCGATCCAGGGCATTCTTTTGTTTCTTTTAAAGTCGGCCATCTTGGGGTGAGCACAACACAAGGCTCTTTTAATGAGTTCTCTGGCAAATTCAGTTACCCAGAAGGAGGTCAATCTGGGAGCGCTAGCTTTATCATCCAAGCCGACAGTGTGGATACTAATCATGAGGCCCGTGACAAACATCTACGTAGCCCAGATTTTCTGGATGTTAAACAATTCCCAACGCTGTCATTCAAGAGTACACAATTTGATGGCCAAACTCTTACCGGTGACCTCACCCTACACGGGATTACCAAACCAGTAAGTTTCGAGGTGACTAAGGTTGGAGAAGGCAATGATCCTTGGGGAGGCTACCGCGCGGGCTTTGAAGCCAGCACGACATTCAAGCGTAGCGATTTTGGTATCACCTACTTTATACCTGGGGTATCTGACGAAACACAGATTGATGTCTTTGTTGAAGGCATAAAAGAATAAGTAAGGTAACCATCATGTATCAAGAAGCAGGCAACGCCAATCTCATAATGCTATTAAACACTGCTTTATTGCCTTTTGTGGCCAGCTTAGCCATTGGCTACATCGCCTCAAAATGGCTTAAGTGCGGAACTTACCTTGGCTATCTAGCGGGATTTTTTGTTGGCCTTAGCCTGATTCATTCAGGCTTTAGCTTGCCCCCAAAACAAGCGATAGATTACCTAAGTGCTACCATTGTGATTGGTTTAATTGGGCATCTAATTGAGCTACGCGAGACAGATAAAAAGTACTCTATTGCCATTATTTACTCTCTAGTTGCCTTATCTTTTTATTGGCTGTTAAACCCTGTCCTAAAGCACACTGGCCTTTCCGTGAGCCTATTGGGTGTATTCATCTGTACTCTAGTGAGTGGTGTGTACTTACAGCTTGAAAAAGTATCGAGAAGAAGATTAATCTCTAATACGCCTTTGGTCAGTGTCTTGCCTTATGTGGCACTCATGGTGATAGCCGCTGCGGCTGCACCTGTTGTCGGCATTGGTGGTAGCCTGTTATTAGCACAACTGCTTGGGGCATTTGCTGCGGCAATGTTCGCTTATTGTTTGCTCGCCGTAGGTTTCAAACAAAAAGCCTTGAGTCCCTTCGGAGCTTGGCTAATTTATGCAGGTCTTATGGCACAAAGCCATGTACTGGCAGATATTTCAATCGGAGTGGTCGCTTTATCAATACTCACAAGCTTATTGATACCCTTAAGCTTATTAACGCTAAAACGCCCGCCCTCACTGAAACAGGCACTAATGCTATTAGCCCGCCAAGCAGTAGTAAGCGCTGCGGTGATGGCGGTAAGTTTATATTGGGTCTGGCCTGCTTCAAGCCTTTACTAGATGATCAAAACTATAGAGCCGACTAGAGATAGCACTTTTGCTAAATCCTTGTCGGCTCTAGACCCCTCTGCCATAAGATAATTTGAGAATGTAACAAATGTAAATAAGCTATCCTCCGTCATGGAAATGTAAATAATAAGCCTCAATTGTTAATAATTATCATTTAGAGGTAGATATGCAGTCCATCCCGCCAGTGTTTCACCGTTCCATTATTGCCAGCGCTATTAGCGCAGCCCTATTTAGCCCTGTCGCTGTTGCCGAAACGCTCACCAGTGAAAACGCTACGCAGCTAGACACTTTATTTGTCGTCGGCGAAGCCACTAGCGGTGTCGATAATCTTGTCAGCGCTGACGACATTGAAAAAGCTCAAGCAAATACGCTAAGTGAAGTGTTTAGACACGATCCAAATGTCAGCGCTGGCGGCACCGTTTCTATGGGGCAAAAGCTTTACGTTCGTAACATAGGCGAAGATTTACTCAACATTTCCGTCGATGGCGCAGAACAAGCAGGCCCAATTTTCCACCATGCGGGCCGTGTTACCCTAGAGCCAGAACTGCTAAAACAAGTTGAAGTTGAGTCTGGCGCTGGCAGTGCAACAGCAGGGTTTGGTGCCCTAGGCGGTTCTATTCGATTTGTAACAAAAGACCCAGAAGATCTTCTAAAAGAAGGCCAAAACCTTGGTGCTTTAATCAAATCTACCTACTCATCTAACGGCGACGGATTTAAAAATAGCGTTACTGTTTATGGTCAAGACGAGAGTAAGAAATTCAGCGGTATGATAAGTCTACTGAACGCAGACCAAGACAATATCGAAGACGGTGAAGGCTCAGAAGTGGCGGGTACCGAGTCGGAAAAGCAACTAGGTTACGCTAAGTTTATTGTTAACCTAGATGACGAGCAAAGCCTCTCTATAAGCCATGAGAATCTTACAGAAGAAGGCGACATTCCTTACCGCCCAGAATGGCGACAATCAACGAGTTCCAGCCCTATTTCCGCCGCTTCTGCCCATAGGGAAACAACCATTCTAAATTACAATTTTTCGCCAAAACAAAATGACTGGGTTAATTTGTCGATTAACTTATATCAAACCGATAACGAACAAGAACGTTATTCCTCTCGATTTGATTCAAACTTTGTCGGTCGTGTTGAGTCCACCGGGATGACTATCAAAAATACCAGTTTCACGGACCGTAATGAGATTATTTATGGCGTTGATTACCGTAAAGATGAATCTATTTTAGAAGCAACACCTTCTCCTCATACGGAAGAAGGCCAAGCAATAGGCTTGTTTATCCAAGATATTTATAGCGTTAATGAAGACTTAACACTGACCGCTGGCGCACGCTTAGATCGTTATGAGATTGACGACATCAATGGTCAAAACCTAACCGATAGTGGTGTCTCCCCCAACATTAGTGGTAACTATCAAATCACTCCAGAAGTTTCATTAAGCGCCAGTTACGCTCAAGCATTGCGCGGCGTCACAGTACATGATGCCTTTGATCTAGACGACTATGACAATGCGAGTGATCTAACCGCTGAAAACGCCCACAACACTGAAATCGCCTTAAACTACCAAAAGAATGCTCTGAGCTTCGTAGCAGGTGTGTATCAAACTCGAATTGAAGATCTTATTGCACCCGAGCTACCTTGGACAGACACCTACATGAACTTAGAGGATGATGTTAAGTCCAACGGCCAGTACCTGCGTGTTAAATACCAATTGGATAAACTAGTGCTGGGTGCAAGCTACTTAACATCAGAGGTTACTGTTGATGGCATTGATGCCACTCGTTACGTATACGGCTCTTCCGCTGTATCCGTTGGAGACACCATCACCCTTGAAGCAAGCTATCAGTTTACAACAGGTTTCGAAGCCGGTTGGAACATGGTTCATGTGAAAGACATCAACGACATTAACTTCAACCTAGGCGGCCAGGACTTATCACTTGATAAAGCAGGTTATACTGTTCACGACATTTATGCCCGCTGGACGCCAGAGAGCATTGAGGATCTAACGATTAACCTTACAGTAAACAATCTGTTTGATCGTCAGTATCTTGATCATGCAAGTGTTGAAGACTTCACGAGTAACTCAGGGTATAGCGGTGTTATTGGCACCCCAGAGGCTGGACGAAACATTAAACTGAGTGCGGCTTATCAATTCTGATAACCAGAATATTTGATTCCCTTTGCCCAGTCGCGTAATGGCCACTGGGCTTTCTTTTGGGCTATAGAAATGGGCGAGTTTAGCAACTTTGAGTACTGAATCAGCCTTTAAAGATAGATCGAGACGATCGCCATAGAGGTAAAATAAAAGCGGCTATCAGACAATTAATCGCACCATAAGATAATAAATAAAACGCATCTGAAGCAGACAAACCAAGATGAACACTGACAAAAATGAAATTGGGCAAAACAACAAATAACCAAATACCAATCACCAGCAACATCATGCTAAAACTTGAAGCCCACTTCAATCGAACCAGCAACCAAGCGGTAAAGTACAAATACACTAAAGTCGCAAAGGCAAAAAATAACTTTAACCCCATAGACGCTGTGACACCATCTACAGGTAGCAACGACATAGGTGCAGCGGCATACCACACAGTCCCTACCAATAATTGTAAGATGAAAATCAAAATAATGGCTTTATGATTAATTTTGTACACAGCGTTCCTCTAAAAATAATCTCTATCGTTTATCGTGCGATAAGCCAGATACGTACAGCTCTTTCACCAAATTACGTAATTTTGAGCGCCAAGGTCGCTGCTTAATACCAAAGTGATTAAAGATACGGCGACAAGACAAAGACTGTCGTTTTATCTGTAAGGTTTCTTCAATCCCTTCAAACGCATCACCTATAGTTTCTACTTCTACTTGTGCTTTTGGATCAAATTGACCTGATGTAGCGACGATTGCTTCCACCAACTTAATCCAGCTAATTTCTTCAGCGCAGCAATAATGGTAAACCCCATGATTTTTGGCACCATAATGGGTTTGGCTAACCATGGACAAAATCACTCGTGACAAATCGGATACAGGTGTTGGACTACCCACTAAATCATTTTTGTAAGCAAGGTTAACGCCATCTTGTATCAACCCCAAAGTACGACAGACGAAATCGTCCCCCTGCCCACTAAACAACCAACCCGTTCTCAGCACAAAATTACGCTCGCTTTGTAGCACAATTTTTTCAGATTCAATCAATGCCTTAGCAAACGGCTCAAGACAATCCGGGGCATCATTTTCTGAATAAGGCACCAACTTATCCCCAGAAAACACGCGAGCGCTGCTTAGCATGATAAGTGGCGCGCTATCTGCCTGACTTAAATGGGACAAGGTGCTCTGGTAGCGACTGTAATCGTCTTGTAAGGCATAACGTAAACTCAAGGCATCAACCACTATGTCATGCTCCATAGCAGACAAGGCATCGATACTTTGGGGACCAAGCAATACCGACTCACTTGGGCACAACCATTCAAACTCACTACGGTCTTTGGAATATTGTAGTAATGCTGCACCAATTTCTGTGTCCGCACCCAACAATAGCACCTTTATCGGTGCGTTAATTTCTATCATGTTACTCAAAGTGAATCCTTATGCCACTGAGGAAAGACCCTCAATAGATTATTATAGGTATAGTGTGCCACCAACTCTTTTGTCTGCCCGCGAACTTGAGCGACCTGTTCAGCGATTAATGGGACAGCCAAAGGCGTATTATTCTGCCCCTGAAAGCCATGCAAAGGCATATCGGGTGAATCCGTTTCGAGCACAAAGTCACTGTCCTTTAAGCATGCCAATACCCGCAATGCTTTTTGAGCTCGTGGATAGGTAATCGTTCCACCCACTCCCAATACAAACCCGTAATCAATAAATCGCTTTGCTTGAACAAGACTGCCATTAAAGGCATGAACTATGCCTCCATGCTCAAAAGTCGTTTCTCGAAGGCTTTTTAGCACTAAATCATAACTTTTACGCGCATGCAAAATTACTGGCCGTTTAATGGCCTTAGCGACATTTAATTGCGCGTTAAAAAAATCAATTTGAACAGCCATATCCACCGATCCAGGCCAATTATCTAAGCCTATTTCGCCAACCGCTAAACTGTCATGGTTCTCACACCAGTCCCCCAACAACGCCACTTCTGACTTATTCGCCGTTGCTAGGAAATACGGATGTAACCCATAAGCTGTGCGCCATTGCGGGAATTTTTGCGCTAACAGAGCCAAGGGCTTCCAACTCGCATAAGTGGTTGCAGGCACCAAAAATCCCGTTATGTGTTGATCTTGGCAATGCTGCATCAGCATTTGTCGTTGTGGGTCAAATACTGAAAAATCAAGATGGCAATGGCTGTCTATATACATGCCTATAGATTACCCCAAGCCTAGGATCACGACCAGCTTGTAAACTCCAAGACACAAAAAAGCCGTGCAATTTTACACGGCTTTTACAACTCAAAAGTAATGTTTTATTAAAGGCTAGGGCCAGCCTTTACAATTGTGTCAGCAACTGTATCAAACTTTTTAAAGTTCTCTACAAATTGTGAAATAAGGTTACTAGCTTGTGCTTTGTAAGCAGCTTGATCGGCCCAAGTGTTACGAGGATTCAATAAAATGCTCTCCACTCCTGGCACATGGGTTGGTACATCCAAATTCACATCATCTAAATGTTCTGTGGCAACATCTATAAGTGCACCGGATTGAATAGCAGCAATAACCGCTCGTGTTGTTGGAATACTGAAGCGTTTACCGCCTTGCCCATGAGCCCCACCCGTCCAACCTGTGTTAACAAGGTAAACACGGCTACCAAACTCTTCAATTCGCTTAATCAAGAGATCAGCATATACATCTGCAGCGCGGGGGAAGAAAGGCGCACCAAAACACGTAGAGAAAGTCGACTTAATACCACTGCCCGCTCCCATCTCAGTTGAACCTACTAATGCTGTGTAGCCACTTAAAAAGTGGTAAGCCGCAGCTTCTTTACTCAAGATAGAGACAGGTGGTAACACCCCTGTTAAATCACAAGTCAAAAAGATAATGGCATTGGGCTCACCCGCGCGGTTTTGCGCCGCACGCTTTTCAATATGTTCTCTTGGGTAACCTGCTCGACCATTTTGGGTAAGAGAAGTATCACTGTAATCGGCAACACGTGTCTCGCTATCTAACACAACGTTTTCGACTATGGTGCCAAACTTGATGGCATCCCAAATAATAGGCTCGTTCTTCTGAGACAAATCGATAGTCTTGGCGTAACAACCACCTTCGATATTAAAGACGGTTCCTTTACCCCAACCGTGTTCATCGTCACCAATCAAAAAGCGCTCAGGATCAGCAGACAAGGTGGTTTTACCGGTACCGGAAAGACCAAAGAACAAAGTAACGTCATTATTAACACCAACGTTTGCAGCACAATGCATGGGCAAAACATCGTATTGAGGTAGTAGATAGTTTTGTACAGAAAACATGGCTTTCTTCATTTCGCCTGCGTAACGCATACCGGCAATCAGCACTTTACGCTCAGCAAAGTTAAGAATGACACAGCCTTCTGAGTTCGTACCATCACGCTCTGGATCACATTGGAAACCAGCGGCATTGACAATTTGCCACTCTGATTTAGCATTTGGGTTGTAAACGTCTGGACGAATGAATAAGTTGCGGCCAAACAGTTGTTGCCAAGCAGTTTCTGTTCGCATTTTAACAGGCAGATAATATTCTTCACCGGCGCCAACATGAACTTGTGATTGGAACGACTCTTTAGTGTCTAAGTACGCCACCACTCGGTCCCATAAAGGCCCGAACTTATCTTCCGGGAATGGACGGTTCACCGCACCCCAATGGATACTGTCTTTACTCGTCGCTTCTTCAACGATAAAACGATCCATTGGTGAACGACCTGTTCGCTCGCCAGTCTCTACGACTAAAGCGCCATTATCCGCTAACACTCCCTCGCCATTTTGCAGCGCTTTTTCCACTAATTGAGGTGTGGTTAGATTTGAAAAAATTGTCGCGTCGCCTGATGCCAAACTCATTGTATCTGCCCTCTGAACTCATAAGTAATATCTGATCATCCAGTCCACTTTTGGATGATTCTGCCGGTAAAATCGATAGTAACAAAACAATCTAAAAAAACATATCCTTATAACAATATGTTATTTTATTACTATTTTGTAACAATAATAACAACTTTAACGCTTTGATTTGTATGACAAAAACAGTTAAATCAGAAGGTTTTTCACAATCTAGAGAGTTCTAAGGAAAAAACGTATCATTTTAAAAATGAATGTCCGTAATAAAATTACTTTTTGGTAGGATAAGAACAAAATAGAGCATTTAATGAGAACGACTAACAACTACGCAAAGTACTCAAAAACAGCCAGTTAGCCATACATCCCCTCATAAAGTATGCGGTTTTTGCTTAAAAAAAGAGATTTTTTTGCGGTTTTTTGCATTTTTATTGCGCTAATTTATCCAGAAACTCCAACCTTCATGATAAGATTCGAGAACGAATTTCAACTATTTCAAAAGGTTGCTCGATACTTATGTTAAAAACAAATCATAACTGCAATATAGGGTTTGTCGGCCTCGGCGTGATGGGCAAAAATTTGGCCTTAAATCTTGCGGACCATGGTTACCGAGTTGCAGGTTTTGATCTTGATGCAGCAAAAGTAAAAGATGTATTAGATACGGAAGCAAAAGAACGCCCTGCTGACGTCTCTGAAGCCCGCATCATTGGCTGCTCAAGCATGGAAGACATGTTAGCTAACTTGGTAAAACCTCGCGTTATCGTCGTACTTGTTCCTGCTGGTGCGCCAGTGGATGCGGTTTGCAACAATCTGATCCAAGCGGGTCTAGAAAGCGACGATATTGTCGTAGATTGTGGTAACAGCCAATGGACAGACACCATTCGTCGTGAAGCTGAGTACAAAGCGAAGTTCAAATTCTTCGGCACCGCTGTATCGGGTGGCGAAGTTGGCGCGCGCTTTGGACCATCTTTAATGCCTGGTGGCGACGCAGACTCTTGGAAATATCTACAGCCAATGTGGGAAGCGGTTGCGGCAAAAGTAGACGAAAACGGCAAACCAATTGTCAGCAACACACCAGGCAAACCGGTTACACAAGGCGAGCCATGTACGGCCTACCTTGGGCCAAATGGCGCAGGACATTATGTCAAAATGGTACACAATGGCATTGAATATGCTGATATGCAGCTAATTTGTGAAGCCTACCATTTACTCCGCTCTTTATTAGGCTACGAGCCAGAAGAAATTGGTAAGCTGTTTGAAAAGTGGAACCAAGGCATTCTAAACAGCTATCTAGTTGAAATTACCGCTGACATTTTACAGCAGTACGATGAAAAAACGGGTGCACCGCTCGTTGACATGATTCTCGACAGTGCTGGGCAAAAAGGTACTGGCCGTTGGACTTCTATCAGTGCCACTCAAATGGGTGTGCCAGCTGGCATCATCAGTGAATCTGTCTATGCCCGTGCATTGAGCACCTTAACGGCAGAACGTGAACACGCAGCGAGCAAACTGGTTGCCGATGTACAAAGTGGCGAAGTAGATGCTCAAAATGTGGAAAAAGCCATTGAAGAAGCACTTTACTGTGCAAAAATCTGTGCTTATGCTCAAGGCTTCCAATTGATGCGTGCGGCGCAAAAAGAATACAACTGGACGTTGAACTTTAGTGACATCGCTAAAATTTGGCGTGGCGGCTGTATTATCCGCGCGTCATTCCTACAAAAAATCGCCGATGCTTTCACTGCTAACCCAGAACTTGAAAGCCTATTGTTGAGTGATTATTTTGCAGACGCGATGGCAGACAAACAAGCTGGACTTCGCCAAACCGTTGTCTTAGCTGCTCAGTCTGGTATTCCTGCACCGTCTATTTTCTCAGCGCTTGCTTACTTCGACGGTTACCGCTCTGAAGTATTGCCAGCCAATCTACTGCAAGCTCAGCGTGACTACTTTGGCGCTCACACATATGAGCGTGTAGATGCTGAAGCGGGTCAGAAATTCCACACTTACTGGCAAGAAGAAGGTCGTCCTGAGCGCAAAGCTTAAGACAAACTACTCTTGCAAAAAAGCCGCTGATTTTTTCAGCGGCTTTTTTATGGAAGTTTAGTTATTCAGTTTACTTTATTTGCTTCTCAACCGAGGTCAACATGCCTCTTAGCATGCCCATTTCTTGCTGGTCCAACTGGGCACGTTGGTATAAGCGACGAAAGCGAGTCATCACCTTTCTAGGCACTTTCGGGTCTAGAAACTCTGTCTTGGTGAGCACCTCTTCCAAATGGGCTAAAAAATGATCCATTTGCTCGGAAGTTGCTGCGGGTACATCCCATTTTGGGGTTACCACAGGGGCATCTTTCATCAGCAGTGATTTCATGCGTAATTCATAAGCGATCACCTGCACTGCTGCCGCTAGATTAAGTGAGCTGAAGGTTTCAATAGATGGAATGTGTACGTGATAGTGACAGCGTTGTAACTCTTCGTTTGTTAGGCCACGGTCTTCTCGACCAAACACAAAAGCAGCCTCCAAACCTTCATCATAAACCATGTCTGCCGCTTGTCTTGGGTCAACTAATGGCCAAGGAATATGACGCTCTCGGGCGCTGGTGCCAATCACTAGCTGACAATCGGCAATAGCTTCTTCAAGCGTCTCCACCACGACAGCTTGATCTAAAATATCGGTCGCGCCAGAAGCTCGGCTAACGGCTTCCTCGCTTGGGTAAACTTTTGGGGCAACCAAATATAGATCCGCCAACCCCATGTTCTTCATGGCTCTAGCAGCGCCACCAATATTGCCTGGATGAGAGGTATTCACCAGTACAATTCTTACTTTATTTTGCATGTGTTAAAACATCCACTCTGACTATCTTTTGTTGGTTGGCATGGTAACAGATTTTATAGCTAAATCCTTGTTACGATCATTTTTTAACCAAAACTTCACTAGCCAAAACCACCCTATTAAGCTAGAATCCGCCCTCAGATTTATACACAGCAATATCGACTAGAAAAGCCAAAACAATATGCTTTTGGTGGAAAACGCTCGGTATTGTCGTCGCTCTTTAACACTTTGATGGCAACCTACTGTTTTACTCACAGTAAATGCACCTTAACCACAGATTATTAATGGTAAATTATGCAACCTAGAATCAGTATCGCACTTAAAGCTGCCCGTGCTGCAGCAGAATACATTGTTCACTCTCAAGAAAAATTACTTTTCGATAAAGAACAAGGACAATCCGCCGAGCAAGTTTATCAAGCGGTTTGCTCTGGAGCTGAACGCAGCATTGTTTATCACCTAGAAAAAGCCTACCCTGCGGATACTATTACCACTCGTTTACAAGGTTCTGTTCAACAGGGTGAAGAAGGCGAATGGATCATTGATGCAATCCAAGGTCAGCATTTATTTTCACGTGGTCTAACAGGTCATGTTATTACTATGAGCTACAAGGTTGCTGGCAAAGTGGAACACGCTATCGTGCTGAACCCTCATAGCAAAGACGAGTTTTACGCAAGTAAAGGTCGCGGCGCTTACCTAAACAATTCCCGTATCCGCACAGGCAATGCTCGTGGTATAGAAAACACGACCCTAGCAGCACAATTCCCTGCCACAGATCGTACTCGTCCTTTCCTAGAAGGCCAACTTGCTGTTTTAGCAAGTGTTGCTGAGCATGGCGCTCGCGCTGTTATGCAAGACGCACCAGCACTAATGCTTGCCAATGTGGCCGCTGGCCGTTTGGACGCCGCATGGGGTATCAAGTTACAAGAATGGGAAATGCAAGCACCTTTGTTCATCGCTCAAGAAGCGGGCTGCTTGTTTGGCGCTTTTGACGGCGCTACCAGTGTAGAAAGCGGTGATGTGTTGTGTGCCAACCCACGCCTGTTCAAGACGTTGCTTCCTTTGCTAAGAAAGCACCTAGCACTCGCTTAATGCATTAGAACCAATAAAGCATAAAAAGCCCCCTTAATAGATCACCAGATTTGGTCGATCCGTTAAGGGGGCTTTTTTATGTCTCAATATAAAATGAATCAGTGCTTATGATGGTGATGTTCGTGGTGGTGATGCTCTAATTCCTCGGCGTCTATCTCATTCTCACCAGGGTAGTTAAGACCGATATCTTGGCGTACCTCATCAAGAGTCGCCATTAATTCTAGGCTATCCTGCCAGCTGTAGTTAGGGCTCTGAATCAAGCCTTCTTGCAGACAACGGTTCACTTCCTCGGCCTCAAATTGATAACCTAATCCCGGAAAATCAAACGCCACCGCGCGCTCTTGGTGATCCTCTCCTTTGACGATGCGGCAAGATTTCGCCATGTGCCACTCAGAGCCTATTTCGATATAACCCTTCGACCCAGACAGCACCGCGCGATTAGGATTGTGAGAAATTAATGACGACTCCAGTGACGCCAACTTCCCACTCTCCCAACCAAGTAAAATTTGTTCGAAAACATCTACATCGGTATCACCAATAACCGCCTGATTCTGAATAAAGTCTGGTTTACCAAAGAACAATTGCGCTAAAAAGACAGGGTAAATACCAATATCCAATAACGCGCCACCGCCCATTTCAATATTCATCAAGCGATGGTTGGGGTCAGTCGGCGCAACAAAATTGAAGTTGGCCTGGATGCTGTGCACATCACCGATTTCACCTTCTTCTACCCACTCAATGACTTGCTCTATTACAGGATTAAAGCGAGTCCACATAGCCTCCATAACAAACACTTGTTGCTGTTCGGCCAGATCATAAAGCTCTTTCGATTGACGCTCATTCAATGTGAATGGTTTTTCACACAACACGGCCTTCCCAGCCAAAATACAGGTTTTTACTAGGTCGTAGTGATAAACATGGGGGGTTGCAATGTAAATGACGTCCACTTGTTGACTATTGATCAGTGAAAAGTAGTCATTAAAGGCTAATTCGATATCAAATTGGTTGGCAAATTGGTCTGCTGTTTCTTTCTTGCGAGAGGCAACAGCACTTAGGACTCCTGATTTAACATAGCGAAAGTCACGGGCAAAAGCGTGCGCAATGCCCCCTGTACCAATAATACCCCAACGATATTTTGACATGGATTACTCCTAATTAAATCCATCGCTATGAGCGATGTAGAACAGCTTGAAAGTACGCTATTTGATGCTTAGCGATATTATAGTCCACGTTCTTCTTCTAATTCACTAATACGTAGCGTAAGTTTTTCGACTTGTCGCTCCAATTCAGCCATACGGCTTTCAATATTGCTCGGGGCAGATGAGGAGCTGACGGCTGTCGATAGATTCGCGACCATGTCCGCTTGCTCTTGTGCATCCATAAAACAAGCTAAATAACGGGACTCTCGCTTACCCGCTTCTCTCGGCAACTGTTGTACGAATGGCCCACCAGTCATGGACTGCAGCGCAGATAGCGCTTCTTCGACCTCTTCTCGACTCGCAAAAGCATGCAAACGACCACTACGAGAACGTAATTCTCCCGGCGTTTGCGGCCCTCTTAAAAACAGCAAGCACACAATGGCCGTTTGTCCAGATGAGAACTGCAAATCGGAAAACTCAGTGTTACAAAAACGATGTTGGTATTTATTAACTCGACTGTTAAAGCTGCTGATTTCTGTCACTAGGCTACGAGCCACTAAGGCATCCAGAGCATCTTGTACTTCAAGCTCAGAACACATCATCACAGGTTCACGGTTCGACTTTTGATTGCAGGCATTTACGAGGGCATTTAGACTTAACGGGTATTGATCGGGTGTAGTGACCTCCTTTTCCAGCAAACAACCGATGACGCGCATCTCAATTGGGTTAAGTTCATGGTAGCTCATGCATTCCCCTTATTTTTAATAGATCCATTAGACAAGCAAGTTATATAGAAAATTTTCTTTATAAACAATCAATTAATCTTATTTAAAGTTCTTAAGCGGCATTAAAAGTAGCGCCTTAAATGAGCTAACTTCATACGTTTTGGTATCGGGTAAACCAATATTAATCGCCTCATCACCCCCTTTCGCTTGCTGGGTATAACTGGCGAATAGGCGATCCCAAATGCTTAAACAAAAACCATAATTACTGTTCGCCTCTTGGGCTATACGGGAGTGATGAATGCGGTGCATATCCGGTGTTACAAGAAGCGTTTTAACTCTACCCTCCAGAGCGTTTGGCAGACGCACATTGGTATGGTTAAACATAGCGGAAGCATTCAACAAAATGTCGAATAAAAGTACTACTTCCAGAGGAATGCCCAACAGCCAAATCACGCTTGCTTTGATGATCAAAGAAAGTCCGATTTCGACAGGATGAAAACGCACTGCAGAGCTAGTATCCAGTTCTGTGTCCGTATGATGCACTCTATGTAGGCGCCACAATATCGGTACTTGATGAAACAATCTGTGCTGCCAATAAATCAGACAATCCAGCACCAACACACCTATTATCAGGGTCGTCCAAAAAGGCCAACCGAGGAAATCAAGAAAGAATCTTTGTGGGCTGAGAGAAGCGATAACAGCAAATAGGATTGGTTGGAAGAGACGAACACATAACGCCCCCAAAACCAGTAACAAACCATTGTGCCACCAGCGTTGGCGCCATTTCGGCAAAGGGCTTCGTAAGGCCAAAGCTTGCCAAATAAGCAAAAGGATTAAAACTGAAAAGAACACTCCCATACGTAGGGAAAAATCAATCATCTAGAGAACCACCCTGTCATAAAAAGGCATCAGAGCCCCTAGCAAAATGCGACTGTGCACCTTGATAAAATAGACGCTATTGTCAGGAATTAGTTCCGTCCATAAGGAAGGATGATAACAACAAAATGATGGCAATAGGCTTAAAACACTTTAAATAGAATCTATAGGCTCTTTGTTTAAAAGAGCCTATAGATCATCCAGACACTTCACGCTTAGCTAAAGCCCGCTTCTTTTAGTGCTTGTTTAATGCGCTTAACCGCTTCTTCTAGACGAGAGATTGGGCAACCAAAATTCAAACGTACAAATTGCGAGTTACCAAAGTCTTTACCATCCGAAACGCCAACTCCAGCCTTGAGGAAAAATTCGTAAGGGCTTTCTAGTTTGAGCTTGGATGCATCGATCCACGCCAAGTAAGTGGCTTGGGTGGCATTTAGGCGCAGCGGCGTGCCTTCTAGAGCTTGCTGCAAATAAAGACTGTTGTTACGCAGATACGCTAATAATTCCTCATGCCAAGACTGACCTTCTGCATAAGCCGTCGCTGCGGCGGTGAACCCTAACATATTGGGAGAAGGTACTACCCCAGCTTTGGCTTGATTAAATACAGTACGCAGCTGACTGTTTGCAATCACGGCAAACGCATAACCAAGGCCAGCTAGGTTAAAGGTTTTACTTGGCGCCATGAGAGTGATACAGCGATTGGCGGCATCTTCATTTAGGCTGGCGAAAGGCACATGAGTCACTTGATCGAGAATTAAGTCACAGTGAATCTCATCACTCACTACCAGTAAATCGTATTTTTCCGCCAATGTATGAATCTTAGCTAGCTCTTCTCTGGTATAAACCGTGCCACCAGGATTATGAGGGTTACACAGCAGAATCATCTTGTTATGGCTTTGCAGACAAGCTTGTTCAAATTGCTGCATATCGATCACCCAGCGATCATTTTCTAGGTGCATATCAATACGAGTCAAATCTCGATCCGCAAGCTCCGGAGCTTTGGTTAGGTGGTAATACACAGGGCCAGGAACAATAATACCCTCTCCTTTTTGAGTATAAGCACGCACACTAAGGTGCAAGGCACACACCAGCCCAGGTAAATGTAGAATATGAGCGGCTGAAATAGACCACTGATAACGCGTTTGTAAATGCGAAATGATACTCTTCGTTAATTGCTTTGGTGCGTGGGTATAACCAAACACACCGTCATTGACACGCTGGGCTAATGCCTTTTTTACCACCTCTGGTGCATCGAAATCCATGTCTGCTACCCACATAGGTAATATCTCAGGTGGATATTTAGACCACTTATCACTATCCATTTGGGTACGATCTATTTCTTGATCAAAAATTGACTCAGCTGTCATCTCTAGCATTTCCTCTAATTTAAGCGCGTTTTCATTTTCCTAAAAAATTGCCTTATTTTAATAAAAACTGCTAGGTAAAATACGCGTTTTTGTTATCTGAAACCGACAAAAGCATATCAAAAAAAGACTCATAAAGAGCGTTTTTTTAGCGCTTTCATATAAAAATCAGACAGTTAATTTTATTAGAACACTAATCTTTTTAACCGATATAAGTTGACCTAATTCAGTAAAACAGCCTACCATAGGTTTTATTGAACAGGCGTTTAATAAAAAAGGGGCAACTATGCCGAAAGTTGGAATGCAAAAAATTCGTAAACCTCAACTCATTGAAGCAGCAATTTCGGCCATAAATGAATACGGTTTTTCTGGTGCTACCGTGAGTATCATCGGTAAAAAAGCCAATGTATCTCCTGCCATTATTAATCACTATTTTGGTGGTAAAAGTGGTTTATTCGACGAAACCATGAAAAGCCTAATCGCAGAATTTTTCCAAGTCCTTAAACACGAATTGAACAAGCCTGAAAATACCACCGCCCATGCCCGAGTCATGGCCATCGTCAAAGCCAGTTTTAGTCAATCACAGACGCATCCTCAAGTGGTCAAAGCTTGGATTGGTTTTTGGGCCTCATCCATGCATACAAAATCTTTATTCCGACTACAAAGAGTATATTCCAAACGCCTCCAAACCACCTTGGTGGTTGAATTGAAAAAAGAGCTGGAAGTTGATCAGGCTCGTAACGTGGCATCCACAGTTTGTGCCTTGATTGATGGTATGTGGTTAAGAGGATCATTGGATGGCGGTATTAATAAAGCTGTAACCATGCAGCAAATACAGTATTACTTAGATCTCGTTATGAGATACAACCACGCATTGCGCCTGCAATAGTGTTGGGTTAAAAGCTCATAAATAATCTTGAGTGTATTTTCACGCTCAAAAATGCGTCACAGCAAACGTTCATCTCAACAGTATTCATAAAATTGAAAGGAGAAATTATGTTTAGCAAGACCAAAAAAACTGCCCTCGCCCTGTCTATGGCCAGCCTATCAGGCTTAACTCTCGCGGCGGAATGTTCAACCGTGCGATTTTCAGACGTGGGCTGGACAGACATTACCGCGACGACAGCTGTCGCCAGTGAAATCGTAGAAGGCCTTGGCTATGAAACCAAAACCCAACTCCTTTCGGTACCTGTTACTTACACTTCTCTTGCCAATGGCGATATCGATGTTTTCCTAGGAAACTGGATGCCGACCATGCAAGCGGACATTGAACCTTACCTACAAGCCGGTACGGTGGAAGATCTTGGTCCTAATTTAATGGGCGCAAAATACACCTTAGCGGTTAGCAAAGCGGCCTATGATGCTGGTGTGAAAAGTTTTGCGGACCTGGCTAAACACCGTAAAGAATTCTCTGGACGAATCTATGGTATTGAGCCTGGTAACGACGGTAACCGCATCATTCAAGACATGATTGATAGCAATGCGTTTGAATTGGCCGATTTCCAATTGGTTGAATCCAGTGAAGCGGGCATGCTTTCGCAAGTAAGCCGTAATTTACGTCGCGATAAGTGGATTGCATTTTTAGGCTGGGCGCCTCACCCAATGAACGCCAACTTTGACATGGAATACCTAGATGGTGGCGATGACTTTTTCGGGCCAAACTTTGGTGGTGCCAATGTTCACACCAATATCCGCAAAGGATATTTACAAGAGTGTGGCAATGTAGGCAAATTGGTCAGCAACCTACAGTTTTCCCTTGCGATGGAAAACGAAATTATGGGCGCCATTCTTGATGACGGCCAACAACCAGCGGCAGCAGCCAAAGCTTGGCTAAAAGCCAACCCTAGCGCGATCGAGCCTTGGTTAGAAGGCGTTACTACTCAATCTGGTGGCAACGGCCTGCAAGCTGTCCAGTCTCACTTGGGCCTATAAGCCTCCTGCCATGACTCAGCACAACTTTCTCAGCCTAAACCTTATAGGCTGAGAAAGACTTTTACACCTTGGAGACACAATTATGAACTGGCTAACGGATAATAAAATCCCGCTTGGCGCTTGGATGGAAAATTTTGTCGATTGGCTGGTTGATGCCGCCGCCGCTTTTTTCGATCTTATCTCAATCACCCTAGAGACAATGATCGTCTCCATGGTAGATGCCATAGAATGGATGCACCCGCTGGCCGTCATCGGCGTTATTTTAGGACTTGTTTGGTTTTTACACCGCAGCATCGGCTTAATCATTTTCATTGCCGCCGCACTGTTACTGATTATTAACATGGGCTATTGGGTCGAAACATTGCAGACGCTCGTCTTAGTCATCACGGCCACGACCATCAGCGTTTTAATTGGTGTGCCAATAGGAATAGCGGCCGCACATCGTCCTTGGCTATACACAATTTTGCGCCCGATACTGGATTTAATGCAGACCATCCCAACGTTTGTATACCTCATTCCCACCCTTATTTTATTTGGTTTAGGTTATGTGCCGGGATTGATTTCCACCATCATCTTTGCCATTGCCGCGCCAATACGACTGACCTATTTAGGCATCAGTGAAGTGCCTAATGAATTACGAGAAGCAGGCTTAGCCTTCGGTTGCACTAAATCCAAACTGCTCTATAAAGTAGAGCTACCTTCCGCCATGCCCAACATCATGGCCGGCATCACCCAATGTATTATGCTGTCTCTGTCTATGGTGGTTATCGCCGCATTAGTTGGTGCCGATGGCTTAGGTAAACCCGTTGTACGAGCTTTGAATACGGTGAATATTTCCCAGGGCTTTGAGGCTGGTATCGCTATTGTTCTTGTGGCGATTATGCTTGATCGTATTTGTAAATCCCCAACCGCCAGAAAAGAGAGTTAAGCCATGCCTGTCGTAAGTATTGAAAATGTTGATATTGTGTTTGGCGAGCAACAGGCAAAAACTTTACCTTTAATGGATAAAGGACACAGCCGTGCTGAAATTCTTGGCCTTACAGGTGATGTCGTCGGGGTTCAGAATGCTTGTTTAGAAATTAATGAAGGTGAGATTTGTGTACTCATGGGATTATCTGGTTCAGGTAAATCCACGCTTCTCAGAGCAATCAACGGATTGAACAAGATAGCTCGTGGTCGTTGCCTCGTTCGTGATGGCGATACCATGGTTAACATGGCCGATTGTGACGAAACCAAGCTGCGCCATATGCGTACTCATCGTGTTTCCATGGTTTTCCAAAGCTTTGCCCTTATGCCTTGGCTTACCGTGCTGGAAAACGTGGCCTTTGGCTTGGAAATGCAAGGCATGGGCAAAACAGAGCGACTTATTAAAGCCCGTGAACAGTTGGCGATGGTGGGCCTAGATCAATGGGCAGACAAAAAGCCTGATGAGCTGTCTGGCGGCATGCGACAAAGAGTGGGGTTAGCCCGAGCTTTCGCAATGGATACAGATGTCTTGTTAATGGATGAGCCTTTCTCGGCGTTAGACCCATTAATTCGCTCCCAACTGCAAGATGAACTCATTGAACTGCAACAACGTCTCAATAAAACTATCGTCTTTGTTAGTCACGATCTGGATGAAGCGTTAAAAATTGGTTCCAAAATTGCCATTATGGAATCTGCGCAAATTATTCAAGAAGACGCACCGGAACAAATCGTCCTTAACCCAGCCACACCTTACGTTGAGAAATTCGTTGCCCACACCAACCCTCTCAATGTTCTTTGCGGCAACTCATTAATGACCCCAATAGGTGAGCTCAAGCAAGAAGACGGTAAAACTTGGGTAGATGATAACGTCTGGTTAGAAATCGTCGAGGGTAAATTTGTCGCCGCCCACAATCATAACGGTAAGATAGATACAGCGCCTTTCAAAGAAAGTGATAACATTAGTGACCTACCTAGCAACGCTGTGGTAAGTGCCCCTGAAACCATTGCCATGCGTGATGCGGTTGAAATTCGCTACCAGTGCAATCAATTCTTAGTACTTGAAAAAGATGGCTTATGCACCGGTATCCTGACCGATAGTCGCTTTTACCATGCCCTCTTAGGAAAGCACTTTAGCATTGACCCGAGTACTTTATAATCCTCCTTGACAGTCTAGTTACAAAGCGTCTGGATTTTGTAACTAGACTAACTTTTTACTAAGCTAGTTGTACGCTTATAAAGCCGCCTTATGATGAACCACTCATTCATAAACTACCGGCAAAAACATTGCATTTAAGGCTTTGAAAGGTATAGTCTGCAAAAATTACGCGCTTCGAATTTCAATCAGAAAAAAGCCACTACCCCCAAGGAAACAGCATGCTTAAGCAAACCCTAGTGCCGATCTGGAGCCTACTCTTTGGTATTGCAATTTTAACCATGGCCAGTGCGCTACAAAGCTCTTTGATTGGTATTCGTGCTTCTATCGAATCCTTCAATACCACGGCGACTGGTTTGATCATGTCCGCATACTATTTGGGCTTTATTGCGGGTTCTTTATTGGTGCCAGGTTGGGTGAAGAACGTAGGTCATATTCGAGTATTTGCTGCTGTCGCTTCTTTAGCATCCATCACAATTTTAATGCAATCCGTAATTGTCGACCCTTGGTTCTGGATGCTTATGCGTATGGGGACAGGTCTATGTTACGCGGGTTTATTCATTGTCACCGAAAGCTGGCTCAATGACATTGCTACGAATAAAACACGCGGCCGATTGTTTTCTATTTATATAATTGAAATTTGGGCTAGCCAAACACTAGGGCAATTCCTGCTGAATACCGCCTCCCCGGGTGGTTTTGGGCTATTCATTTTAACCTCCGTGCTTATCTCCTTGGCCTTGGTGCCTCTGTTGTTAGTTCGCACCCCCTCGCCAACCATCAGTATTCCTGAAAAGTTAAACATTATGGGGCTGATCAAAACTGCTCCTCTTGGCGCAACAGGGGTCTCTATTGCAGGCATTACCTCTGGGGCATTGCTTGGTCTTGGTGCCCTTTACGCAAAAAGTATTGGTATGGGTATTGGGGAGATCTCATTATTTATTGGTGCCAGCTATATCGGCGGTATGATTTTACAGTGGCCAATTGGTCTATTATCGGATCGCCAAGACAGGCGAGTCACCATACTTTGGGTAGGTATTGTCGGCGCAGTCACAGCACTCATTGTTCCTTTAGGAGCAGGAATGGATAATCGTCTCATAATGATGATAGGTATGTTTACGGTTGGGGCCTTCACCTTCCCTATGTATTCCTTAGCCTCTTCTCACATGAACGACCAGTTGCGCCCTGAACAAATTCTCTCGGCCAGTAGTGGCATGATTTTATTGAATGGCTTAGGCGGTATGATGGGGCCTTTGGTGGCAGCATCGTTAATGGATATATTTAGCATTCAAGCGTTGTTTCTATTCATCGCCAGCATGAACTTAATTGTTGCCTTGATGGCGGCTTATCGAATTAACGTTCAACCGCCAATGATCATTGAAGATCAAGGTGATCAAATCCAAGTCGCCTTGGCCGTCAGTCCTGTGGCCACCGCAGAGATGTTGGTTGAAGCCGATTCTTCCACGCCAGTGGAAGAAGAAATTCACGAAGTAGAAATTAAACTCTAAATCTATGTCATGACTCAGTTCCCTAGGTTATAGGGGCTGAGTCGCAATTTTGAGAGAAATTCCCCAGATCAGTATGGCATTAAGTCGATTAAACCAACGCCAAAATACCGCCTTTTCAAGCCATCTTGCGCACATTTTCCCCACCATGGCCAACCCTAGAAACCAAATCAATGAGGCACTGATACCGCCAAAAACAAACTCCCACTTGGTGTCTTGCCATTGGTTCGCCAAGCTCCCCATGAGTATCATAGTATCCAGATAAAAGTGCGGGTTAAGCCAAGTAACCGCAAGGCTCATTAACAACAAAGGACCTAATGGAAGACGCTTTGCCGACTGTTGCAATATTAACTGTTCATCCATAAACGAAGCACGCCACTTGATATAGGCAAACCAAGCCAGAAACAATACGCCTCCCCAGCGAGACACATCGAGAAGCCATGCGTTAGATTCAATCAGTAAGCCAACACCAAATGCTCCCATCATGATGGACAAAGCATCGCTGAGCACAAACAGCATAGCCAAAGGAAAAGCATAGTGCCGCTTTAAGGACTGTTCTAATAAAAAGCTGTTTTGAGCGCCCACGGCAACAATTAAGCCACCCCCGGTTATCGCACCACTCATAAATGCCAACATACTCACCTCACTCTAAAATTAGAACTTGATAATAAAACAGCGGATCGATAAATTATAATTAATCAAAATTAATATGGATTAATTAATCTAATGATGGATTACAAAGCTCTCAATTGCTTAAAAGCGGTTATACAATTTCAAAGTTTCGAGAAAGCTGCTCAACATTTGCACCTCACTCAATCCGCCGTGTCTCAATCCATAAAAAAGCTCGAACTAAAGTTCGCCAGCCCGGTATTGATTCGAGCTAGACCCGTAGTGGCGACGCCATTAGGAGAGCGTTTACTCGCCCATATCAATAAGGTGGCTTTGTTAGAAGACGACCTTACCGACACTTGGCAACAAGCCAGTCAAAGCCAACCTATTAATCTGGCGGTTAGCAATGATGTGCTGGCAACGTGGTTTCCTCAGGTCGTCACTGAATTTGCACAGCAAGACAGCGTCAAATTACATATTCAAGCCATCGATCAAGGACTAACACGTGAATTACTAAAAACAGGAGAAGTCATTGCTTGCTTAAGCGATATTGGTACGCCGGTATCGGGGGGGACATCCACTTTTGTGGGAAATATGGTGTATGAATTGGTGGCAACACCAGCATTTATTCATCAGTATTTAAAAAATGATATTTGCCCCCAAAACATACTTAAGGTGCCTTCGCTAATATATGACCAGAACGATGAATTGTGGAGTCGATATCAGAACGAGTGCCTGCATGTCACGGTAAATAACGATAACAGCCATTGGTATCCATCTTCCCATGGCTTTGTTGAACTGGTTTTGGGTGGCACAGTCTGTGCTTTAGTCCCTAGGGTTCAAGTGCAAAAAGAGTTGAAACGCGGTGAGCTAGTGTCACTTTTTCCACAGCAAACAATCTCTGTTCCTGTGTATTGGCACTGGTATGAATTAAATTCGGCAGTATTGCATAGATTAAGTAAAGTGATACTAAACGTCACAACAAATGTTTTATACTAATGCCCAATTACCGTGCGTTGACTCTAAATGACACGACAACACGATGGCGATTTTTTCATTGTTGAATGCCATTTTTCGCTCAAATTAAGGATGTTATATGATTCGTAAATGTTTATTCCCTGTCGCAGGCTACGGTACTCGTTTCTTACCAGCCACGAAATCCATGCCTAAAGAAATGCTCCCAATCGTCAACAAGCCATTGGTACAGTACGGTGTAGAAGAAGCGGAAGCCGCAGGCCTTAATAATATCACCTTCGTTACTGGACGCGGTAAACGCGCTATTGCTGACCATTTCGATATTAGTTACGAGCTAGAGCATCAAATTTCTGGTACATCCAAAGAAAAATATTTAGACGGCATTCGCCACTTGATGAACAACATTAACTTTTCCTACACCCGTCAAAACAACATGCTGGGCTTAGGTCACGCGATTTTGACAGGCGAGCCATTAATCGGCGATGAAGCCTTTGGTGTGGTACTCGCCGATGACCTTTGCTTCGGTGAAACAGATGACGGTGTCATGGCACAAATGGTAAAACTCTACAATCAGTTCCGTTGCACCATTGTGGCCATCGAGGAAGTTCCAGAAGACGAAGTGCACAAATATGGTGTGATTAAAGGTGAATCCATGATGGATGGTCTTTATCGTGTCACGGACATGGTGGAAAAGCCAAGTAAAGAAGAAGCCCCATCTAACCTTGCAATTATTGGTCGCTACATCCTGACACCAGATATTTTCGACAAAATCCGAAACACAGAACCTGGCCGTAATGGTGAAGTACAGATTACCGATGCGATCTTGCAACAAGCCAAAGAAGGTTGCGTGCTGGCTTACAAATTTAAAGGTAAGCGCTTTGACTGTGGCAGTGTTGATGGCTTTGTTCAAGCAACTAATTACTGCTACGAAAATATCTACAAAAACGATTAAGTTTAATTACTCAAGTACACACAAACCACCTGGCCTAATAGGCCCGGTGGTTTTTTTTGCTATAAATTCATCAACCAAATACGTATTGACTCAACCAGACACTCAACGGCACGGTCAGAATCGATAATATAGTCTGTAATGTAATATAGGCGGCCATTTTTTCAGCATCACCTCCAAGCTGTCGTGCCAGAGCATAAGCAGATGTGGCAGTTGGAGCAAGGCCAAACAGCACAGCCACTAAAGCAGGTAATCCTTGAATACCCAACAACCAACACAGCAAACCAATTGTGATAGGAAAGACCACAAAGCGTGCACTCGCTGACAAGCAAAAAGACAAACCAACTCGGCGAACAGCATCGAGTTGGACACTCGCACCCACCGCCAACAACACCATAGGTAAAGCGGCTTGCGAGAGCATAGCGATCATATCCGAGATAAGTAGTATCGGAGTGAGCCCTAATAGATTCGTACCGCTTCCTAATACAATAGCAATCACTAACGGATTACGGATTAACGCACCGCTCACCAACCGCCCTAATCCATATGTTTTACCCGTTGAAGATCGTGGCCCATGCATCAGCACCATACTAACGACTAAAAATACATTAACAGCAGGAATCAAAACGGAAGCCCCGAGCGCCGCAAGTACTAACCCTTCTTCACCATATACACTCCCCGCCAACGCTAGGACGATGAAGGTATTAAAACGCACCCCAGCTTGTAGCATAGACGATGCCGTTGGTGGAGGTTCCTTAGCGAACCAAGCCATAATAAACACCACTCCAGCCGTCACCAACAAGGCTAATATCAGTACTAATGCATAGTTGGAAAGTAGAGGGTTACTAAAATCAATTTGTGAGGTTTTATGGAAGAGTAATGCGGGAAATAACAACCAATAACTTAATTTATCGACACTTGGCCAGAAAGCAGGAGATGGAAAACGTAAACGCTGGCAGACTGCCCCCGCTAATAGTAATAAAAAAACCGGTAGAATTGTCAGAGAAAGTGCGAACACGGGTCATCCTTAAACGCAATTTGTACATTCTAAATAGACTCACAGGCTTAGCAAAATCGATCAACAATCTATGATCGAAAACTCTCCGTCGAGCCACTTACTATCCGCCACCTAAGTTAACACATAACGCTCTTTAGAGAGATGAGAGAACCACTCATTAAGCCTTAATTACAAATACTTAATAGAAATTTTATTCAGCTTGCCGTAAAAAAACTCCTCGATCACCTCTAATCAAGTGGCCAATTTCACTATGTCGCTATAAAAATATTCCGGCGATGGCACCTCATATGCCTATAAGAAATAATGTTTAGGTGATACGGAAAAAAGCTGCTGAAACGCATAGCTAAAAGCTGAGGAGGAATGATAGCCAACCTCATAGGCAACTTGGGTCACAGAAAGCCCCTGCTCAAGCAAGGAAAGAGAATGCAACAAGCGTATTTTCTGACGCCACTCTTTAAAGCCCACACCTGTTTCAGCGATAAAAATACGCGTCAAAGTACGACTGGATACACCTAGTGTATTTGCCCACTCGGTTAAGCTCAATGCATTACACGGGTCCGACTGTAAGACTTCGACCAATTTAGAAACTCGAGTATCCTTCGGTATAAGCAAACTTAGAGAGTTCACAGGTTGATTTGCCAGTTGATCTAACAACACTGTCAATAATCTCTCATCATGATCTTGCCATGAAATATCTATATCGCAACGCTCAACTACAGCCAAAATTAACTCTTTGATAAGCGATGACACATTAAAAATTTTCGCATCCTGACCAATGCTTTTGACCCGATCTGGATTAAAGTACAAACTACGAAACCTTGCCCCAGTTGGTGCACGTACACTGTGTTCGTATTGCGGAGGGAGCCAGATCGCTTTTTGTGGTGGCATGACCATAAACTGGCCTTGAAATTCGACATTTAACAACCCACTCGACGCATACATCAGCTGAAACCAATCATGACTATGCCGTTTCCCCTGATACCCAGCAGGCATATTATATTGACGTGCCAACGTCATCTGATCATCTTGAGCTTCCACGTGCTCATTAATTTGCCAGCTCGAGTTTTTAAACGACAATCCTGTCTTCATAAGAATCTGTCTCTTTATCGATACAATTTGGCTTAAAGCAGAAAGACCGACAAAAACATACCTGCTAATCTAATAACTATCAAGCTTAAGCAGCATTTGACACTCAGTCAGAACTGGCTCAATACGAACTTACTTAGCACGAAACCATTTAGTAAGATAAGGAAGTAGACATGACCTCCCCCTCACAGCCAACTCATACCACATGGCGAAATCCAAAAACATTGCTCACTCTGCTGGCGATTATCCTTCCGATATCTTTCGCCAGCTGGCAGGCTCTGCTTAATAACTTCGCCATAGAAAAAGCGGCTTTCACTGGAGCCGAAATTGGCTTACTGCAAAGTGTTCGCGAAATACCCGGTTTTTTGGCCTTTACCGCCGTGTTTATTTTACTGTTTATGCGTGAACAAAAATTCATGATACTGGCGCTTCTTATGCTCACTCTTGGCGTGGCGATAACTGGATTTTACCCCTCTGTTTCGGGTTTACTCTGTACGACCCTATTGATGTCTACAGGATTCCATTATTTCGAAACTTTAAAGCAATCTCTTTCTTTACAATGGCTCAGTAAAGAAGAGGCACCTGAAACATTAGGGACAATGATTTCTGTTGGCGCCCTCGCCTCGCTTATTACCTATGGTGTGCTATGGGTGCTCTTAGAGCAACTCTCACTAGATTACCAATGGGTCTACTTAATTGCAGGCGCTACAGCCCTAATCATAGTCCTGTTTATCTGGTTAGCCTTCCCGACCTTCGAAAGCAAAACCATACAGAATAAAAAGCTGATTTTGCGCAAGCGCTACTGGCTATACTATGCATTGGTATTTATGAGTGGTGCGAGAAGGCAAATCTTTGTTGTATTTGCAGGTTTCCTCATGGTAGAAAAATTCGGTTATTCAGCGGCTGACATTACCCTTTTGTTTCTGATTAATTACGCCTTCAATTGGTTATTTGCCAAACGTATTGGCCGCATCATCGGCAAAATAGGAGAACGTAAAGCATTACTTTTTGAATACACGGGGTTAATACTAGTATTTGTCAGTTATGCACTGGTTGAAAGTGCCGAAATCGCTGCAGGCTTATATGTCATCGACCACCTATTTTTTGCCTTAGCACTTGCCATCAAAACCTATTTTCAAAAAATCGCAGACCCAGCAGACATTGCATCAACCGCTGGCGTTTCTTTTACTATTAGTCATATTGCCGCTGTATTTATCCCTGTGAGTTTCGGCTTACTTTGGCTCGTATCACCAGCGAGTGTTTTCTATGCTGGCGCAGCCATGGCAAGTCTCTCACTGTTACTTGCTTTCAATATTCCTAATCATCCAACTGAAGGCAATGAAGTTCGTAGAGCACTGTTTTAATTTTTCTCGCTGGTCAAACCCTCAATTAGAGTTTGACCGGCTTACTCTTCATACTCTAGAACTACGCCTTCCCAACCCACCTTTTCCACCAGCTTTACCAACTGCTGAGGACGGTATTTCGGATCGGCAAGATAACGAGCCTTCACTGTATGATGTATTTTGGTCGGAATATTCTTAAAAATTAAGGGGCGATTAAACGCTTTTTTATAGCGATAGGGAATACTTCGAGACTCATGCTTTTTGGCAAAGCTTCCGTCCGTTAAATTACGCTCAATATGACTCTCTAGCCCAAGACCCGCCGCTTTGGCTTGTTTAAGCATCCAGGCTAACGATGTATCGGAAATGCGACTATTAGTGCCTTTATCTGGCGCATAAGAACCTCCTATATCCGCATGCACTCCAGCAAACCAAACCTGCTGTAAGTCTACACCAGCTCTTGGTGCCCAAATGGTTGGCGCAAAATCATCACGCCTCTCATCAATTGCTAAAGCATGTCTTGCTATGGATACGTTTGATCCCATTTTAGTGTCATAAAACTCATCATCAGCGGAAAACAACCCCATTAAGCTAAAAGGGATCCCTAATGCTCCCACCGTATCCCAAACCCCAATAAAATGAATATTGCGGTTTTCATGACTAAAGGCACTCCTAAAAGATGTCGCTGCAGCCCCTCTCGGTTTATTTCGAGATAGAGGGCTTTTATAGATTTTCCAAGCTTCAGCAACTTGATGTGCATGAGGTCTTTTTAAAATACCACAATTGTTAATCAGCCCACTTAATGCTCGCACCGTATAAGCCCCTCGGCTAAAGCCAAACAAGTAAATATTATCGCCCGCCTGATAGTTCTGAATAATATAGCGGTAACTATCCATAATATTTTTATGAATGCCGCAGCCAAAAGCACCACCGCTGATGGCACCATAATAAGAACCGACACCCCAATCATAAAAGACGTGTTGTGCAAGCTGGTTTCTCGTTGGAGCAATGGCTCGGGCTAATTTCAGAACATTAGTAGGGAAATCTTTGCTGGTATCTTCTTCAGGTCGGTTCCATGTTCCGTCTGCACAAATTACGATATTTGCCATGCCAATCTCCTTGTCAGCCTTAAATGTATTCTTATCCTTGGCTGTAAAAATTAGTCTTGTGGCAGCTCAACTACAAAGGCAGTTTTGTTATTTTTATCTCTATATCAGTGGGCTTCATTGGACCTAGTAGGCTTTTTGTATCCTTTGATTACAAAAGGTAAAACGATAATTTTGTCTGTTACAAAGGTTTAACGCCTAGTGCTTTATGTTGAGCTTTTGGAGGAAGAAGTGCGAAATTGATTCATGATGGAAAGTGTCATGATTTATTGACAGTAAATGTATTTTTTCGCACCTTTGTCCGTTGTATTCTGGCATAAATACGGCAAAATAAACGGGTGTGCAGATGCGCTATTTTGTTGCCAAATTTGTCTCACTATGACGTTTTGCAATCTGACTATGACCTATTAAAAGGATTCTTTTCCATTATGTTTAAACATCTTAATGCTGTTGCCGGTGACCCTCTTTTAGCGCTTATTGTTGCCCATATGAAAGACACCAACCCAAATAAGATAGACTTAGGTGTTGGGGTTTATAAAGATGATAATGGACACACCCCTATTCTAAATAGTGTTAAAAAAGCAGAAGCAATCCTTCTAGAACAAGAAAGCTCTAAAAGCTACCTAGGTATATACGGAGCAAGTGAGTTCGAAAGCACTATCCAAGATTTACTTTTAGGGGAAGACAACCCTATCAAACAAGCCGGACGCATTCGCTCTTCACAAACACCCGGCGGTACAGGCGCTTTAAAAGTTGCGGCCGACTTCATTAGTGCAAACCTTAAAGGTGCGCGTCTTTGGGTGAGTGATCCAACTTGGGGTAACCACAAGTCCATTTTCAACTCTGCAGGCATTGAGTCTTGCGATTATCCTTATTATGACTCAGCCACCAATGGTCTTCGTTTTGACGACATGATGACAACACTGCGTGCCGAGGCGAAAGCAGGTGATGTATTACTGGTACACGCTTGCTGTCACAACCCAACGGGTATTGATCTTCAAGCTGAGCACTGGGAAGTGATTACAGACTTTGTCAACGAACGCGGCTTGTTACCGCTTGTGGATGCAGCTTATCAAGGTTTTGGTGATGGGCTAGACGAGGACTTGGCAGGTTTACGCCATATGGCCTCTAAAGTGCCTAGCATGTTAATCGCCAACTCTTTCTCGAAAAACTTCGGTATCTACCGCGACCGTTGTGGTGGCTTGAGCATCATTGCTGAAACAGCAGAAGAGGCAGACACCGCATTTTCTATTGTAGGGCAAGCCATTCGCGCTAACTACTCCATGCCACCAGCGCATGGTGCGGCAGTAGTGCAGACAATCATGTCGAATTCTGAATTAAAAGCAGAGTGGCAAGAAGAAGTGACGGCAATGCGTAACCGTATTAACGGTTTGCGTGAAAAGCTGGTGGCGAAGCTTAAAGACTGCGGTGTCAGCAAGGATTTCAGTTTCATTAAAGATCAGCGTGGTATGTTCTCTTACTCAGGCCTTACACTTGAGCAAGTACGGACGTTGCGTAGCGAGTACTCGATTTATATTGCCGATACAGGTCGTATGAGTATTGCGGGGGTCAGTGACAACAACATCGACTACCTATGTGAAAGCATTAAAAAAGTGGTTGGTTAAACCTCTTAACCTCCCATGATAAAAAATACCGCTAGGCTTATTTAGCTCTAGCGGTATGTTTTTTGCCTTTTTGCAATAACGATTAGTGCAAAACTTGGGTTTTAGGCTTGGGCGTCGCACCTTGGGTTTCAGGGAAGTTACAACGTGCTAAGCGTAAGATGGAAGGCTCTATATTCTCTTCCCAAAACTGAATCTCTTCTTGCACCATTGACTCTTGGCGCTTCCAACCCGCTTGTGTACCAAACAGGCGTACTGGCGCTAACACTTCATCCATAAACTCTTTATTTTCGCCCAAACCAAGGCCAGTTAGTTTAGCGCCTCGCATGAAGCCGACACACCACTCTTCAACAATAATGACGGATTTATCATCCACATCTTGTTCTAGATAAACAGGGTAAAATTCCCCATGCACTAGGTTATTCATGGCTTCCATGTACATAATGAGTACTAGGCTTAAAAATTCATCTTCATGTTGAGAGGATTCCCAAACTGGCTGATCTTCATCCGCCCCCCAAATAGCATCAAGCCATTGATCTGGTTGTAATTCTTTTGCCGAGCAGCCAAGTGCAGTAATAAATCCGTCAAGCTCTGATACACATAAAAGAGAGCGATCGCTTCCATATGCCATTAGGTAATAATCTAACCTTTCGTACAACTTTTCTTCTGTCATTACATTGGAATCATCTATATCAGGCATGCAATCTATCCATAAAATTTTGAACTTCACTTTATTATAAGTGAAGTTTTAAACGTGAGGAACCTAACTGAACATTTCCTAGAGAGCCTTAATTATTAGCTCAAAAGGGGCTTCAAAACACCTTGTGAGAGATTTTTCCGCATCAAAATTAACGTGCTCTCAATCACATGTTCATCTAAATCCACTCCCCTCTGAGCTGCGGATACATTTTTTCCTGTTGGCGTCGGCACCATAATCCCTTGCCCATCAACGGCTAAGCCAAATTCCGCATGGCAACTGTTACATGAAATTTGATCCCCCACCTGGTGATCTTTTTTAACCACTAAGGTAGGACCGCACATAGGGCAATTATGCAGAGGTATACCCTCATCGGTATGCCCTATAATATGCTTTAATTTTCCATCAATACTTAACATCTGCATAGCATCTACTAAGCTGCCATCAAACTGAGCATCTTTCTCACTTAATAAAATAGACAATGCTTTTTCTTCTGTCATGCCTTTACGATAGGGACGAGAGCTGGTCATGGCATCAAACGCATCACATATGCCCACTATTTTGGCCATAGGACTTAAAGACTCACTGTTAAGGCCATGTGGATAGCCTTTACCGTCAGGTCTTTCATGGTGACTAAGTACAGCATCTTTAATGACCTCAGCCAAAGGGTGGTCGCTAATTAAGCGAAAACCTACCTCTGGATGAGTTTTAATCACATTGTACTCTTCGTCTGTCAAACGCTCCGTTTTACGTAAGATACTGTCTGATATGCCGATTTTTCCAAGATCGTGTAGAAAACCACCTAGGCTAATTTGTGCTGCCATGGCCTCACTTAAACCACTTTTCTTAGCAAGCAAGTAAGAAAACTGTGATACCCGCCAAAGATGCCCTCCTGTATAAGGGTCTCTTGCTTCGACAAACCAAGCCATGGATAAAAGGCTTTTCAATAAGGGCTCAAAAACCAATTTTTCTGATGAATGGTTTGAGTTAAACAAGTCGCGAATATTTTTAATTAATGACATATCACTTTTCTCTTCTTCAAAATGCTCTAATATTGTAGAACACTTAATCATGATAATGTTCCTTACCACCTTACATTATCATGGCTTGATAAGGGATACCCCACCATACCAAAAACCCCCTTAGGACAAAGTCTCTTAAGGGGGTTTGGTCATAAAAAATTTGTTTTAATCGACAATGGCTAAGTTGCCATAAGTTTCCAGCCAATTTTTTCTGTCGCCTGCACGTTTCTTCGACAGTAATTTATCCATCAACTCATCGGTATCAGGCTTGTCTTCCATAGTGAGCTGGATAAGACGACGAGTATCCGGTGCCATAGTCGTTTCACGCAGCTGGGCTGGGTTCATCTCACCCAAGCCTTTGAAGCGCTGAACGTTCGGCGTGCCACGCTTTTTCTCAGACTCGATTTTGTGCAAAGTAATGTCTTTTTCTTCATCATCCAATGCGTAGTAAACCTCTTTACCAATATCAATACGATACAGGGGGGGCATGGCAACGAAGACATGACCGTGGTTTACCAAGGCAGGAAAATGTTTCACGAACAAAGCACAAATAAGAGTCGCGATATGTAGGCCGTCGGAGTCGGCATCGGCCAAGATACAGACTTTACCATAACGTAGACCGCTTAAGTCTTCATCTCCTGGGTCGACCCCAAGCGCCACGGAAATGTCATGTATTTCTTGGGACGCCAATACTTGGCCAGAATCGACTTCCCAAGAGTTCAGTATCTTTCCGCGCAAGGGTAAAATCGCTTGGAAGTCTTTTTCACGAGCCTGTTTGGCTGAGCCTCCCGCTGAGTCCCCTTCCACCAAGAAAAGCTCACTACGGCTAGAGTCTTGACCCGAACAATCCGCTAATTTGCCTGGTAATGCTGGGCCTTGAGTGATCTTCTTGCGCACCACTTTTTTGCTGGCACGCAAACGCTTTTGCGCACTACTAATAACAATTTCAGCAATCTTCTGGCCGTCTTCCACATGCTTATTCAACCAAAGACTGAAGGCATCTTTGACTGTTGCAGAAATAAACGCAACGATCTGACGAGAAGATAAGCGCTCTTTGGTTTGTCCAGAGAACTGAGGCTCTTGCAGCTTTGCCGAAAGCACATAACTACAGCGATCCCAAACGTCTTCTGCGGTTAACTTCACACCTCGTGGTAGTAAGTTATGGAAGTCACAGAACTCACGAATTGCTTCTAATAAGCCGGTACGCAAGCCGTTAACATGGGTTCCCCCTTGTGCCGTCGGGATCAGGTTCACATAACTTTCGGTGACCAATTCACCACCCTCTGGTAACCACTGCACAGCCCAATCAACGCCTTGGGTAATTTCCGTTAACCCACCAATGAATGGCGCTTCTGGCAATAAAACAAAACCTTCATTGGCTTGAGCAAGGTAATCCTTCAAGCCATCTTGGTAGAACCACTCTTCTTTGACTTCTTCCGCACCACTTTGATCAATGAACACCACATGTAGGCCAGAACACAATACGGCTTTGGCTTTTAATAGATGCTTTAAACGAGATAAAGAGAATTTCGGACTATCAAAATATTTACTGTCTGCGGTGAACTTCACCTTAGTACCAGTGTTTTTCTTACCTACTGTGCCGACTTCTTGTAGATCGGAAACTTTAAAGCCGTCAGCGAAAGCAATATGGTACTGAATGCCGTTACGTTTCACCCAAACTTCCAACGAAGTCGACAAAGCGTTTACCACAGAAACCCCAACACCATGCAAACCACCTGAGAATTGGTAATTATCCCCAGAGAATTTACCACCGGCATGAAGCTTGGTTAAGATCAACTCGACCCCGGAAACACCCTCTTCTGGGTGAATATCCACAGGCATACCACGGCCATTATCTTCCACACTCAATGAGCCATCTTTATATAAAATGACTTCAATACGGTCCGCATGACCGGCTAATGCTTCATCCACAGAGTTATCAATCACTTCCTGTCCCAGGTGGTTAGGGCGAGCAGTGTCTGTGTACATTCCAGGGCGTTTTTGCACAGGCTCTAGGCCACTAAGAACCTCGATCGAACCAGCGTTATATTCTTTTGCAGACATGGGTAGTTGTTTCCAAGTTAACATTAGCGCTGATGGGTTAGCGCTAATAGATATAATTTTATGGCAATGAGTCTATCACTGGATCTATGTCCTGTGAAATAGTCTCAGGTGCTGTTATGTGTTAATCAGTAGGCGGTCTTAAGAGTCTGCTATTGGTATTAAATTAGCGTACTCAAAAATGTCTTTGGCGTGATTTTCAAAATCAACAAATCTATGATTACCACCCTTTTCCTGGGTCAAGCGAGCGACACTTTGAAAATTGTCTAACGCCGCTCGATAATCTAACGTCTCATCCCCTTCTTGCACCATAAGCCAATACAAAGAGGCACTAGGTTGAGCTACCACGAGTGCTTTAAGTTCCGCCATCTGCTCTTGCGTTAAAACATACTCCTCACCCGTGTAAGGGTTATGTTGTTGGCCAAGATGAGCGGTAAGTAATTGTGGCGCTTGTACAGCAGGGTTCACTAAAATCGCTTTAATTTTGTATTTCTCCGCCAAATAGCTAGCGTAGAAACCTCCCAATGAACTGCCTATCAGGGTAATGCCCTCATCCAGATGAGTCTCAATCAAACATTCTAACTGGGCTATGGCCTTTTTCGGTTGCCAAGATAAACAAGGGGACAATATATAAGATGCAAGGCCTAGAGGCTCGGCATAAGATTTGAGAACATTGGCTTTTTCGGATTTATCAGAACTGTTGAAACCATGAATGTAGAGTAAATACGGCAAGATCAATCCTTAAAATTCAAAACTATTACTAGGCAAACTGAAAGTCGTGATTACCCAACCTGTGGCCATGTTTCAGGCACAGCTCTAAAAGGTCTGCCAACTGTTGATTGAGACGAAACTTCTCATCCCGATGAAACATGTCGTCATTAGGGTAAGGGTAAGTGCCACGGTACTGGCGGTGTCCATCGGTTATTTCCGCTATCCCTACATCATGATACAAACGAATGGTCATGCTTAACTGAGTCGTAAACAAAAGCGGTGTTTGCAGTTCAGGGCCGAACTCTAAAACAACTTGCGTGGTAAAACGGCTTTGGGGGCCTAACGTTAAACGCAAGCGACTTTCTTGATCCCCTGCACTATGAATAGAAAAATGCCACGCGTCTTGATCTTCTTGGCCACGCATTAGCCGGCCGATGCGGCGGTAATTTAACTCACCGAGCATCTGTAAACTGGCTAAATCTGGCACATAGTGACCCGTGGCTTTATTCATTATCTCACTCATTCGTTTATTCGCTGCTTGCCCTGCGGTTAACATTCAGCTTTCCTGCCGAAGCGTTTTCATTAATCCTCTGACCATTTTGCTAACAGCTTACCTTTATTCAAGGCAAACCATTGTAATCCCATAATGGTGCTGGCGTTTTCTACATCTTCCTCTAAAAGCGCAATGGCTTCTCCAGAAGACACAAGGTGTAATTTAATATCTTCGTTTTCGTCATCTAAGCCATGCACCTGTGAAACATCGACCAAGCGGGCATCAAACTCTCCAGCGTACATGCGCAAATATTCCACTAAACCACCGGGAGAAGGCACAAACTTAAACATATACTCTAAGCGCTGAATCGTCACGCCTGCTTCTTCTAGTGCTTCACGGCGAGCAACATCTTCATCACTTTCATCGGATTCTACCATACCTGCAACTAGCTCAAGCAACCATGGGGATTCGCTCTGCAGCACAGCTGGGCGGAACTGCTCTATCAGTAATAATTGATCAGTACGAGGATCAAACAGCAGTACACAAACGGCGTCTTTGCGCACCATCATTTCCCGAGTCATGCTTTGACTCCACTCACCATTAAACTTTTTATGCTTCAACGTGAGTTTGCGTAGCTGAAAAAAGCCTTGGTAAACACATTCGTCTTTCTCAACGATGACATCATTTCTTTTATAAGTCGGTATAAAGGGCATTTCCCGCTCCATATTGAATAACATTAATTGTCATAGTCAAATCCGTTTTGGTTGTGAAATTTAGATGACGCCCAATCAACAAGACGCTATGCTGATTAGCTCGTATAGGAGAATCTTTTATGACAAGCGTTCGCTGTCCTTGGTGTTTAAGCACACCTGAGTATATCGATTACCATGACAAGGAATGGGGTAAGGTCGTTAAAGACGATCAAACCCTGTTTGAATGCATTGTACTAGAAAGCGCCCAAGCAGGTCTAAGCTGGATTACGATTTTACGTAAAAGAGAAGGTTATCGTCGTCTCTTTCATCAGTTTGACCCAGAGAAAGTCGCACTCATGAGTGAGCAAGATGTCGAGCGTTTGCTAGAAGATGCCAGCATAGTTCGTCACCGTGGCAAGATAGAAGCCACCATCAACAATGCCAAAATATTTTTAAAGATCACCGAAGAATTTGGCTCTTTCAGTGACTATTATTGGGCTTTTAGCGGCCACAAGGTATTGGCTAACCCTATTACAAGCATGGCTGATGTACCCGCCAAAACCGAGCTATCTGAACGCATCGCTAAAGATATGAAAAAGCGCGGCTTTCGTTTTTTTGGCGCCACTACCTGCTATGCATTCATGCAAGCAACTGGCATGGTAAATGATCACTTACTGGACTGTATCGCACGTTCAGAATGAGAATAAGCATATTGATTTTATTAATGTTTTCCTCAATTAGGCCGATAGGCTTAGCAACTCTAGCTAATTTTTTGGTATTGATTTCATGTTCAACAACAAAAGCATTCTAATTACTGGCGGTACCGGCTCTTTCGGTCGCCAATATGTCAAAACTCTGTTGGCACACTATCAGCCAAAACGTCTCATCATCTATTCCCGTGATGAACTTAAACAATACGAAATGCAACAAGATTTCGATGCTGCCTGCATGCGTTATTTCATTGGTGATGTGCGCGACAAAACCCGCCTTACTCAAGCTATGCGCGATGTGGATTACGTCATCCATGCTGCGGCACTAAAGCAAGTACCCGCGGCTGAATACAATCCAATGGAATGCATCAAAACCAATATTCATGGGGCAGAAAATGTTATCGCGGCTGCCATTGCCAATGATGTGGATAAAGTCATTGCTCTATCCACAGATAAAGCGGCTGCGCCGATCAATCTATATGGTGCTACCAAGCTGGCTTCCGACAAGCTGTTTGTTGCGGCAAACAATATGGTTGGCCAAGGCCGTACACGCTTTTCCGTCGTTCGGTATGGCAATGTGGTCGGATCACGAGGTTCAGTCGTGCCCTTTTTCCAGAAATTAGTGACGGAAGGGGCGGAAGCAATTCCCATAACCCACCCAGATATGACGCGTTTTTGGATCACCTTACCTATGGGGGTCGATTTTGTCTTAAAGAACTTCCAACGTATGCAAGGGGGAGAAATCTTTATTCCCAAGATTCCATCGGTGCGAATATTAGATCTAGCTGCGGCTTATGCCCCACATTTGCCAACCAAAAATATCGGTATTCGCCCAGGAGAAAAACTCCACGAAGTAATGTGCCCAAGTGATGACTCTTTTCATACCTATGAGTATGAAGACCATTATGTGATAGCTCCTAGCATCAAGTTTTACCAACAAGACATGGACTTTACTCAGAATAAATTGGCTGAAAAAGGTCAGTTGGTCGAGGCGGGATACGAATATCAGTCTGGTTCTAACCCGCATTTTCTAAGTGTTGAAGAGATTCTAGCGTTCGATGACAGTCACTAAATTTATTCCCTATGGGCGCCAATCCATTCATGAGGATGATATCGCCGCTGTAGTAGAGGCTCTAAACTCAGACTACCTCACTCAAGGTCCTAAAGTTAACGAATTCGAGCACAAGCTAGCAGATAAAGTTGGCGCTCAGCATGCTCTCGCTTGCAACAGTGCCACCTCCGCATTGCATCTTGCTTGCTTGGCTCTTGGGGTCACAGACAAAGATAGCGTTTGGACGTCTCCCAATACTTTCATTGCTTCGGCAAATTGCGCTCGCTACTGTGGCGCAGAAGTGGATTTCATTGATATAGACGAACACAGCTACAACCTTTGTCCGGAAAAGTTGGCCAAAAAACTTGCACTGGCTGCCCGTCAAAATAAGTTGCCCAAGGTGGTGATCCCTGTGCATTTTGCTGGACAACCCTGTGATATGGCAGCCATTCATCAGCTGTCGCAACAATATGGCTTTGCCATCATTGAAGACGCCTCCCATGCCATTGGCGCCTATTATTACGATCAACCTGTAGGCAATTGCCAATACAGTGATATATGTGTGTTTAGCTTCCACCCGGTAAAAATCATTACCTCAGCAGAAGGCGGCATGGCGGTGACTAATGACCCCAAACTGGCTCAACACATGCGTACTCACGGTCATCAAGGGACGACGAAGAACCCTCAAGAGCTAACGCAAATGCCCGGGGATTGGTACTACGAACAACAGACCTTAGGCTACAACTATCGAATGACTGAGCTACAGGCCGCCCTTGGCCTTTCTCAACTAAAGCGTTTAGACGAATTTATTACGCGCCGCCACCAGCAATTTGACCACTATCAACAACTGCTAAATGGTTTACCCATTACATTGCCCAAGCAAAAAAACGATGCTAAGTCATCTTTGCATCTTTACCCAATTCTGCTTCCTGCTCAACATGCCACAAAACGCAAAGGGGTGTTTGATGCCTTACGCCAAGCCGGCATTGGTACGCAAGTGCATTATATTCCTGTTCATAGCCAGCCCTATTACCAAGCGCTGGGCTTTAAATTAGGTGACTACCCTATCGCTGAAGACTACTATGCACGCACCCTTAGTTTGCCCTTGTTTGCCGATCTTAGCTATGAAGAGCAAATTTATACGGCGCAGGTTTTATCCAAAGCACTGGCGGAAAACGGAGTAACCCTATGACCCAGCCTCCCCATACAGTGCGTGTTGCTGTGATACCTGCCCGTGGTGGCTCCCAGCGCATACCAAGAAAAAACATTCGTTTGTTAAATGGCAAACCATTAATCGCCTATTCGATTGAGACCGCCTTATCTTCTAATTTGTTTGATCAAGTAATTGTGTCGACAGACGACGAGCAAATCGCAGAAATTGCTCGTCAATACGGAGCACAAACACCTTTTATCCGCCCAGCTCAATTAGCTGACCACATGACAGGAACCACCCCTGTTATGCAGCATGCACTTGGCTATCTTTGTGATGAAGCCAAAAACAAAAATCAGCCAACCCCCACTCAAGCCTGCTTAATCTATGCCACCTGCCCTTTACTAAAGGTGACGGATTTACAGCAAGGCTTAGATTGCCTCCCTAGTAAGGGATTCAGTTTTTCCGCTACGACTTTTGCTTTTCCGATACAGCGTGCCTTACATACCAATGCTCAAGGCGAGTTAGCCCCCATGTTTGTTGAACACATCAATAAACGCTCACAAGATTTGATCGAAGCCATACACGATGCGGGTCAGTTCTATTGGGCAAGTACTGAAGAGTGGTTAACGGGAGAAGAGATTTTTGCTCCGACCTCTAAACCTGTCATGCTGCCAAGGCACAGGATTCAGGATTTAGACACAGAAGAAGATTGGTTACGCTTAACCCAATTGATGTTACTTAAGCAGGCTTCTGAACTTCAGCTAAAATCTGTTGATCAATCAAACTAGCCACTCGTTGCGCGCCATGTCCATCCACTAACTGCTGAGCACAGGCTTTAGCGGCTTGCTGCCAACTTGGGCAAGACCAATAATTCAGGACTTTATTCACCAATTGCTGTAACGCCTGAGGTACCTCTTGGGACTCAAGATTGTCAAAACGTACCGTATCACACCAAGCTAAGGGAACATGCTGCTCTAAAGAGCGAGTTTGATTATCCGCAACTTGTGCAAATACGGTTGGTACTCCCAAACAAGCAAGCTCAAATAAGGTACCGCCGGCCGCCGAAATCGCCATACTAGCGTCCAGCATTAATGGGGTTACATCCTTTACGCCTTGCGCAAAAGCAATGTTGTGCTGCTGACAAAAGCGGATAACAGCCTCAGCATTGCTGGCATTTTTTCCCAATAACACTTGTAATTTTGCAGATTCAACCCCCTGCTCCAACAAGCGGGAAACTATGGGTAAGGTGAGTGCCAAAGGGTCCGTCCCCCCTAAAGTAATCAGTAATTTACCAGTGTGTGAGGATGTTGCTTTGGCTTGAAGATGAGCTTGTGCAAAGCTTGGTCGCAATAACGCATACTGGCTGCCCAATAACGCTTGTTTTACCTTAGCTGAATACGCTTCATGCAAAGGGTTGAGAAGCCACTGGCATGGAAACCCTCCCCTATCGTTCATATCATCCAAGACAAGAAGGTGAGCTTGCTGACGGTATACCTGCTCGATCATGTCAGGGAGATACTGATAATGGTCAATGACCACTAAATCGACATTCGTCGCCAAGTCTAGAAACTCGGATTCATCTTCAATAATTAAATCGTCCGAGGCTGAAAAACCTTGGTAATCTTGGTGAATAACAAACTGACAGTGCCAACCAAGGGATTCGAACGCTTGCTTTAAGGCCTCACATCGTACCCTATGCCCCATACCAATTTGCACTGAGGCATCAGCACGAATCAGCGCTTTCATGCCAGCATGTCCCACGACAAAGGCTGACCTTTGCTGGCGTCTTGCACCAATGTCTTACCTAATACTTGCGTCCAGTATTTTGGCTCAAGTCCCATGGCTGGACGAATAATTTGCAAATGCTCACACGTTAGCACTGTACCCGCAGGCACATCTTGGCGAACATAGATGGAGCGACGGTATTTCTTCGAGGCTTGTTCGGCTTCAGAGCCTCCATACTGAATACTACCTAAAGCGGACTTAGCTTCTCGACAAGCCTTCACTAGGGATTTGAGCTCATCTGGCTCCATAGAGAATGCCGCATCAACACCACCTGCACTGCGATCCAACACAAAGTGTTTTTCGATCACGGTAGCGCCTAATGCCGTCGCCGCAACCGCCGCAGCCAGCCCTTGGGTGTGATCAGAGAGTCCGACAGAGCACCCCGTTTTTCGAGCCAAATCGGCCATGGTTATCAGGTTGGAGTCGGCAATATTAGCAGGATATGTACTGGTGCACTTTAATAAGGTAAGTGGGTTGTCGCCTATCTCACGGATGGCCGCCACGGCTTCTTCAATTTCACTAAAGCTTGCCATACCGGTCGACATAATGATCGGCTTACCGGTTTTAGCAACGGCCTGAATGAGGGGAATGTCCGTCATTTCAAAAGAGGCAATTTTATAAAGCGGCACGTCTAAGGATTCTAAAAAGTCTACCGCACTGGCATCAAAAGGTGAGCTGAATGCCACTAACCCTAACGAATTCGCTAATTCAAACAAGGGTTTATGCCATTCCCAAGGAGTATAAGCCTTGCCATAAAGGTCGTATAGATTATCCCCTTGCCACAAGCCTCCAAGGTCCGACACTACAAACTCTCCATGGCGTATATCTAGGGTCATGGTATCGGGTGTATAAGTCTGTAACTTAATGGCATCGACACCTGCGGCTGCCGCGGCCTGTATCATCTGTTTGGCTAGGGCAAAGTCTTGCCCGTGATTGCCCGATAATTCCGCAATAATAAAAGGCGTTTGCTCAAACATAATTAACCATTGTAATAAGTAATAAGGTGATCGTTACCTTGATCGACAAAATCTGATGCTTGCTGCATTAATGCCGGCATTTCTTGTAAAAACTCATGCCATACTGCAAACAAGTTACGGGCTCTTGCAACCGCTTGTGCTTCATCATCATGGGCAAAAATAAACTGCACTATGAGGAAAGCAGAATAGGTAAAAGAGCCAATCAATAAGTCTTGGATGTGTCTGTGAATACTACCTTTAAGGAAAAATATTTTCCGGTGATGAGACCACAGCAAGTCACATACTTGTTCACGAGTGGTAATAGAGTCGTCCCATCCCTGCTGTAGCATCTGACTGATTTTTTCAAAGTCTGGCACGGAAATAATATCGGTTGGCGCTTGGGATAGCACTTGCTCAGGTGGCAAAGTAAAGAAGGTCTGCTCCAAAATGTCGATCACTTTTTGATGATTGATTTTCGGGTCCATAATCAGGACATCTTCGGTTCTTAAAGGTGTGACGCCTTCAATCTTAGCACCATCCGACAAGTTAAAGCTGTTATAGTTTCGACGCTTGTTTAATAAACGTGTTAACGCTTCTAATTGAATCCGAGAGGTTTCCATAATGCCTGTCGCATAAATACTACCGCCAAAATTACCTTCTCGCTCCACTAAACTAGCGCTTTCAAAGGTTTGAAAACCCGACTCTTTACCGTCTTTATAGTACCCACTATGAATAGAGTGATGGCTGGTTTTATCTTTAAAGCCATTATCCACACCTAAAAAATAGACATTATTAAAACCAAACATATGCACATAAGAGAGGGCTAAATTGGCCACAATCGGATTACAGTAATTGAGCTGCACATATTCTGTCATATCGCCATGGTGACGGGCCTGTGACAAGATTAATGAAGTAATCGCTTCCCCAGGTTTCATACCAATACCAGTACGTTTGAAAAGGTCAAAATAGTCTGGATGCATAACGTTAACGGACAATCCCCAAATGTCTTCTAGATAATCTTTCTCCAGAAACAAAAACTTATCCACTGTTTGCTTCATGCGCTCAATGTCTACATGAATATCTGGCTTAATGCCCAGTTTTTTTAGGGTGTTGATAGTTGATCCACAGCTGATCAACAAGACTTGGTCTCGCACTTCTTTCACCAGCTCAATGCCCGAGTCTAGGGATGGACCATTCCCCAAGATAAATACAGGGATCTCTTTCACCCATTTAGGTAAAACGTTGTCGCCAGGGTAATGAGCAAGCTTGGTTTTAGGCAAAGATCTCAGGCCTTGGGCAACGCCCATTAGGGCATCATCAAAAAAGCCCCAGCCCATAACCTGCCGAGCATAATGTTTTTTAAAGTAATCAATCGCTTGGTCATTTTCTGGGCTGGTGTAAGCCACGTGAAGGTAGGTTTCCGGCGCCATAAAGTAACCATTTTCTTCAAGCTGCAAAACGTAGCGCTCAGTGAATTCCTGCGCTTCAATACCTAAGAAAAAATGGATCGTACGGCCATCGCGATTAAATGTTTGTAGTATGTTTTGCCACTCGATAGCGAATAATGAGTAGTAGAAGAAGTCTAAGTCGGTTTCGTATAAATACAGGTGCTTGATGGATCTCTGGCTGAGCAGGTATTCAAGTTGATAGCCAAACTCCAAACCAAATAAAACACACCCACCCACAAAATCAGGCCATACTTTTAAGGGCGACATAGCTTGTTGTTGGGTTTCGATTTCATCCAGCATTTTATTGCTGTAAAAAACATGTCGACTTGGATGATTGTCGGTACGACCAAGGTTCAATAAGGTTTTATTCGGGGCTTGTAAGGCTCGATCAATTTTCCCCTTTGCTTGCTCTCGCGGAGTGGTGGAAAACAGGGGGGCACTAACATCTTCACGATAAAGGTTTAATTCACCACTGGCCTCTAAATAAATATGACGCTTTGTCGGCTGATAATTTTTAAACTCTTCAAAAATATGCGGCATGACTTGCTCAAAAATCGCCATATTACGCACATATCTTTCAGTGAACTCTTGATCGTTGTCTCTCAATCTCACCAATCCCTCTTGAAAGAGTTTGGCAAAGGCTTCTGCTTCTTCAAGTAAAGTGTTGTTCGCATCATTATTCTGCATGTTTCACGCCTTTGTAATGGCTGACACCCTTACGGGTTTTGGTAGACTGGAAAAGTTGTTTTTGCATTTCTTGGTGAAGATCGCGGATCAGCTGCGTTGCGCTCTGGTGGACCAAAATAAATTCTTTGATCGCTTGATTGGTTTCAGGGTCTTTTGAAGATGGCTTGAGGGAATATATAAAGCCATCATTCTCTGCACAGAGTTTTAGTATTTCATCAACATCATTATCCTGGGTGCTGATTTGTAGCGCTGCACTTAACTTCGTTAAGTGTTTGATATCGAGCATTAAATTGCTCCTGCACGAGCATCTTCTTTGTCTGAGTAAGCGCCTTGTTTATCCATTTCTGAAATTTGGTCCCAAGCACTTTTAATCTGTAAAATTAAGCCCATTACTTGATCTATAATAGCGGAATCTTTGTTTACACTCGCCTCATTAATACGCAAGACCATGTAATCGTACAACGACTCTAGATTATCCACTAGTTCAGGGTTCGCATCTCTATCCAATGCATCTCTCAGAGCATTGATGATCTCAATTGCTCGAGTTAAAGCTTTCGCTTTGCCTTCCCAATCACTTCGGTCAATGCAGCCTTTGCCTAGGGCCAGTTTTTCCAGAGCTCCTTGCATTAAAAGTTGAATAATACGATGGGGGTCAGCAGAGGCTAAATCAGACTTGATAGAGTCCTTCTTATACGCTTGAATCCCTTTTTTGTTATACATACACAACTCCAAATATCATCTTCATTTAAATTTCATCAATGATTACAGTTTTTCTAGCATGGAGTTCAAATAGTTGCCTTGCGCATTCATATTCGCCAATTGAGAATCTAAACCTGTAAACTTATCACGTAATGTTGACTCATAGCGTTCCATGCGTTTTTCATAATCATTAAGTGACTCTTCCGTGTCATCAATTGAGCGTCTTACCGACTCTTTCAGAGTATTATTCATCCCTTGAGAGCCTGTGTAGTTATCCAACATATTATCTAAAGATTCAGCAAGGCCGCTATCACCAGAAAAAAGTGGTGCTACATCGTTATAGCCTTTTTGCATTGCATCATCAAACTTAGCGTTATCAAAACTTAACACGGCATTATTCTGCATTTCGATGCCAATATCAAAAATAGATGAAAATACACCCGTGTTGGTAGAACTGGACATCAGCTCACTGGACAGGGCGTTTTGTAAATTACGTATCATGCTGTTGCCACTCAGCACAGCCCCTTTAGCTGAGCTTCGCTTTAACACGTCGACCATTTCATTGTAGGAAGATATAAAGGTCTCTACCGCTTCTTTTACCGTTTGTTGATCATAACTAATATCAACATTAGCGGGCTTATCAGAAGTTGCTAGCGCTTCAATGGTTAATCCTGATACGGCATCATCAAAAGTGTTTGTATCATTGCGAATAGCAATCCCGTCAACCGTGATAATGGCATCTTTAGCCTCATCTCCCAGCGGAGTATACAAACCTGCCGATAATCCTTCGGTCGAGACACTGTCTAAACCAAACCCGGTTTCAAGCAACGCAGGTGATTCTAAAGCATCATCGACATCACTCACTAACTCACTCCCCTCTGGAACAGGAGTCGGTTCATTTGTAATTCGTAAGGTATTTTCTGCGCCTTGTTTAGAAGACGTCATGGTAAGAAAAAGATTGCCGTTGCCATCATCCACAAGGTTTGCTGAAACACCAAAGTTCTCAGCAGAATTGTTTATTTGACTACGTAATTGGGAAAGGGTCGTTCCAGGCTCCACGGTAAGTGTAAAACTATCATCGCCTGCCGATAAATTTAAGTCACCGCCAACCGTCGTGATGATGTCATCACCAGAGCTGAACAGGTTATCAGCCGACACAATACGACTACCAGCCGCCATTTGATTTACACTAATGGCATAAGAACCGTTCGAGGCTGTATTGTCAGTAGATATTGCAATGCTTTCATTACCTTCTTCTTGGTCAATGATGGCATTGCGGCCGGTAAACAGAGTTTCGTCGTTTAATGTTTTGACGGAAGACTTAAAGCTGTCGATTGCTGCGCCAACGCTACCCAAAGCAGACAATTTTGTCTCAAAACCGTCTAACTTATCGTTATAAAGCTTCACTTTGGTGTCTCGTTGGGCACTCACCATATTTTTAACAAGGCTCTCTAGATCGAGTCCAGAACCTGCCCCTAATGAGCCTACCGACATAACCTATCTCCGGATGCCTAAGCATCATTTATCAAACTCAAGCCTGACTGTTTACCAAGCTACCCTTTACCTCGCTAAGTTGACTCATGATAGCATCGATTCGTTCAGACATTTTAAGAAATTCTTCCGTCGGAATTTGACGTACAACATCTCCAGTTGTCTGATCCATTACTTTCACGACATTTTGATCACCGCCTTCGTTTACTTCGAAAGACAAATGAACACTCAGCTGAGCCATTTTCTGGTTTACTTTCTCGACCTGCTGCGGCTCAACTTTTTGACTTGATTGAGCCGCCTGGCCGTTATTTCCAGAGTCTGCCCTATTACTATCGGCCGTGTTCTGAACAACTTTAGCGTTTGCTTGACGCATTGCTCGAAAGTCATCCGCCACTCGCTGTTCTTGACGATTAGGAATGCCACCAAGTGCTTGCTTTGAAAAATCACTAGAACTAATAGACATCTCAGTATTCCTTCACAAAAGCAAAAGCTGAGGCCGTGCCCCAGCTTTTCGTAATCGCAATATTATCCCAATAGGGACAATGCTGTTTGCGGTCTTTGGTTTGCTTGAGCCAAGATAGAAGAACTGGCTTGTTGCAAGATTTGAGCGCTGGTAAGTTGCGCTGTTTCTTCAGCGAAGTCTGCATCACGTACACGAGATCGTGCCGCCGCTACGTTTTCACTGATATTACTCAAGTTACTGATACTAGAACTGAAACGGTTTTGTACCGCACCTAGGTTCGCTCGCTTAGAGTCTACTGCTGCAATCATACTATCAAGGATAGCAATCATACTCTGCGCGTTTCCTACACTGGATACAGAAGCTGTATCAGCATTAACCTGGGTTGTCGCACCTGCTGACAAACCAGTCATAGTGAAACCACCAGAAGCGGCTAAGTCGATAGAGTCGTTGATACCACCCTTAGTCATACTGAAGCTGATTGTTTGGTTAGCATCAGCACCTACCTGGAAGATACCTTCAAACGTACCGTCAAGTAAGTTTGCGCCACCAAAAGTGGTATCAGAAGCAATACGGTTAATTTCCGTAGATAACTGACTAACTTCTTGCTGAAGCGCTAGACGGTCTTCATCAGAGTTAGAGCCGTTAGCAGATTGGATAGAAAGTGTACGCATACGTTGCAACATATCAGTTGTTTCGTTTAGTGCACCCTCAGCCGTTTGCGCTAGCGAAATACCATCGTTAGCGTTACGAACAGACTGGTTCAAGCCATTGATCTGAGAAGTAAGACGGTTGGAGATTTGCAAACCTGCCGCATCATCCGCCGCACTGTTAATACGTAAGCCAGAAGACAAACGTTGGAAAGATGTATCCAGCGTTTTACCAGAGCTCATCAACTGACGCTGTGCATTTGTAGACGAAGTATTCGTATTTACATAAAGAGCCATTATAGCCTCCTAGTTTTTCAATTTTCTGCGATTAGTTTGCAGATCGTAATTTAGTTATCGGTCGACTTGTTAAGACCTTTAACACTTTGCAGAAAATATTTTCCCATCAACGGCAGAAATACACCGCACAACTGGCAAAAATTTTCCCTAACTCATTGATTTAAGTGTTTTTTAAAAGAAAAATTAAAATCATCTTCTTCATTAAAAAAACTTAAAAAAATCTTTAAAAACACCCTAAAAAAAGCGCTTATTGAACGAAGTACCCTTTCAACATGCCTGTGCTATACACAGGTATGAAAAACCCACCAATCTATAAAACGAGAATCTATGAAGCTCTCACCCTCAACTGGGAACAAGTGCAACATCAGAAGCTCTCACCTGAGCCGACCAGACTGGAAAGACAAGTACCCCACGCTTGCCGACAGACTTTTGCCGCACCAATATGAGAAAGGCACCCTCTAGCCTATGACCAGACACCAGCGCCCTTAGCTAAGACTTCTTCGATTAGGCTCCTGGCAGGCGTCATCACACGGAGCCAGGGTCACCCATCTCATTCAACTTACCCAGCACTGTGAAAGAGCACATGCAGAGCACACCACGAGCAATGTGCTCGGCCTACCTACACATCAACAAACCTTTAGATATTCAAATATTTAGTCACTAGCCATCAAGCCAAAACCTACCCTCATCACCCACAAGAGTTCCCCATTCTTAGCACCTTCTGCCTATCACACAGTAGAGCTATAGAGGAGAAGTTTTCGTTCTCGCTCGCTTATTGAACATGGCCGTAAGCCGCTAAAGACCAAGCCAATCTCAAGGCTTTATCCATAACAATTCACAACCAGCTGTCTCGCAAAGCGACAGAGCTGTCCACTATGAACACTTGGGAAAAAGCGTGAACACTTGCCAACCTAGTTTTATTCGATCCAAATACCCCATCCTTTCTCTATGACGTCGTCCGCCACTTAATTTGTATATGCTGACTGAACAAAGCTCACCAACAGGCAAATACTGCTCATAAAAACACCAACAGCTTCTACAAAAACGAAAAAAGCCGGATGATTTCTCATCCGGCTAAAAGCCACCTCTAGGAGAGAGAAGTGACTTAAATTCGAGAACACGCTCGAAAATTCAATTATCGATTGGGCAAAGAATTACCCCTTATCAAAAGCTTATATGCCGCTAAATTAGTTCCCTAGTAATGACAAGGCTGCTTGCGGGCGCTGATTCGCTTGGGCCAAAATCGTACTACTTGCTTGTTGAAGAATCTGAGCACTCGTAAGTGCTGCAGTTTCTTCTGCAAAGTCTGCATCTCGTATACGCGCTCGGGCTGCCGCAACGTTTTCAGAAATATTACTTAAGTTACTAATCGTTGAACTAAAACGGTTTTGTACCGCACCAAGTTCCGCTCGCTTAGAGTCAATCCCTGAAATCATAGTATCAATGATAGTAATCATACTTTGCGCATTCGCCGCAGTAGACACCGAGGCCGTAGAGCCATCGATTGGTGTACCTGATTGGCTGGATAAACCAGACATGGTGAAACCATTATTGGTTTGGTAATCAATAGAATTTGCTCCACCACCAAAACGCATCGAAAAGCTTATCGTTTGGTTGGCATCAGCGCCCACCTGGAAAATACCATCGTAAGTTCCATCTAAAAGATTTCGTCCACCAAAAGTGGTTGTCTCTGCAATTCGATTAATTTCTTCAGCCAGCTGAGCCATTTCTTCTTGCAAGGCCAAGCGGTCTTTGTCCGTGTTGGATGAGTTTGCTGCTTGAATCGATAATGTACGCATACGCTGTAACATATCAGTTGATTCGTCTAACGCACCTTCAGCAGTTTGCGCTAATGAAATACCATCGTTGGCATTTCGCACTGCTTGATTAAGACCATTAATTTGTGACGTTAAACGGTCAGAAATTTGTAAGCCTGCAGCATCGTCTGCCGCACTGTTAATTCGTTGACCAGAAGACAAACGTTGGAACGCTGTATCTAATGAGTTTGCTGAGTGCATTAATTGCCTTTGGGCATTTAATGAGGATGTATTTGTGTTTACGTATAAAGCCATTTCTTCTCTCCTAAGAAAATAATTTAAGAGCCACAACCTTTTGATTTAATTAGTTATTTGGTTGTTGATCTCTTAAAACTGTTATCGACATCTTGGTATCGATCTTTAATTTTTTTTTCGTTTTTTTTAGATCTTTAATTTTTTCGAACCTAAAAAAACGCTTCAATTATGTATCGAGCCAAGTAGAAAAAACTTTAGGAAAGAAAGATAAAATCTTTTAGAAAGTGGGCGTTTGTTTAGAAACAACATCGTATTGAGGAGAGAGACAGGTGTAACAACAGGCTCACCAGTGACACTAGTGAGTCACAGAGTTTAGAATAAAAACGTTTATAGACAATTACTTAGCTTTAGGCCGTACTTTTGCGGAGTAACTTCTCGAAGAATACTGATATCTGATTCTTGATTTAAAGCCCTGCTTAACTCTAGATCCACTGATGGGATAAATGATTTATTTCGTAAGCTATACACTTGGCGAACCAAAGCAGGCTGTAGCTTTTTATCTAGGGTAAGCACAAATCCTATCCGACCATTAGACAGCTCTACACACGTACCCACAGGGCATGAACCAATACTGTTGAGGAAAACAGCCAAAAAATTGGCGTCAAAAGCACGTCCAGAATCTTCCAGCATGCGCTTACGAGCCGTAATAGGACCACTAGCACTTCGATGAGGCTGCACCGACGTTATCGAATCAAACGCATCGATAATGGCGGCCATTTTTCCATAATTTGAGATATCTTGAGCGCTTTTCCCTTGCGGGTAACCACTTGCATCGACTCTTTCATGATGATCCGTCAGCATCTGATAGACACTAGCAGGCAAATCTGGACACTTTTTCAACACCTGCTCACCAAAGCGAACATGATTTTGAAACAGTTCCACCTCACTCGAATTCAACGCATCGGGTTTACTGACTACCGCTGGAGGCAAACGAAAGCGGCCTAAATCAAACACTAGACAGCCTAAAACAATATTTTCAATTTTATCGGCGGTTAATTTTAACCCTAGGGCAAAAGGGACCGACAAAGCAGCCATTCCTAAAATATGTCGAGGTAAATAATCTTTTATATTATTCGCTTGACGCATGAGCATGAGAGCAAAGTTGTTACGTTGGTAAGAGTCAATAAAGTGTCGAGAAAAGCCCTTAAGCGCCTCTAAATCAATGACCTCTCCACGCTTAAATTTGTCCACCTGCTCAGCCAGCAAGTCGCCACCCGTTACAAACAGTTTTTGCGCTGCTACCAATTCTTCTTCTAAGGTAGTTTTTCGATGCTTATCGGCCGTTGGTAATTTTCGCGCTAGGCTCTCTTGAGGGTCCGCTTTCTTCTCTACCGGTTGAGAGACAGGCTCTCTTACTGATGTTTTTTTCTCAACGGGTTGTTCGCCACTGGCTCTGGCTTTATAGCTAAGAATGTATTCTCGGGTATGGTCGTTTAATTCTTGACGAAAGTATTTATATAAACTGACATTACGACGGTGCTTTTCTCGCCACTCTTTACTACTTAAACCTTTATGCAGTTTTTTCAAACTACGGACAGGCTTACCATTCGCGATAGCATAACAAAGCAGTAAAAAACGCTCTTGGGCATCGTACAAACGCTCACGCTTACTACTTAGTAGCAGATCATCGTTAAAATGCACATCATAGGGTAGAAATTTAGCCTCCAAATCAGGCTTTAAATAATCAAGAGCCACCTGTCGCATTACAATGGTCACAATACGATCTTTTCTACCATGCTGCTTAATTAGGCTTTTTAGCCGAGTACTTTTAAATACTTCTGTTTTAATGCCAAAAACATCTAGAATTTCTTCAATATCAAAATAGCCAACGGTTATATCTGCACCAAAACAAGATTCTATGTTAAATGCCGACATTGAAAGCTACCTGCACTATTAAATTTGATTGAATAAAGAAAGGTTATTAATGCGAGAGAATAACTTTTGTGATGCGGTTAGAGCCGACTCTGCCATCGCTAAATCAGTGGCTGCAGCCCCCACATCAAGACCGCCTACTTTGTCTTGAGCTATCGCATTCGATAATTGACTCGCAGAGTTAACGTTACCTTTGTCGCTGAGGGTATTCATTCTTGCACCAATTGATGAACGCCCTTGACCTATAGAACTCTGAGTATTAGTAATACTTGTTGTAGCATCAAAAAACGCTTTTTCGCGCTCTGCCATACTAGAATCTTCATCTGAGATAATGGATAAGGTTTTCTTTATTTCATTGAGAACATTGTCTCTTCTAGGCGGGTTCAATTCGAAGTCGATGACCGCTCCCGGCGCACTGTTTATAGAAAATGACATGCCCTCAAAAACAATAGGTTTACTGGGATGATATTCGCCAGAGGCTACCTCTTCTCCGAAGCTATTAGTGAGTACATACTGACCCGATGGTCCAAAGTAAGGCCTATTATCATATTCTTCTTCCTTGAGCACATCACCAAGCTGGTCTGCCAGCTCTTGTTCTGCCGTCTCTTCAATAACATCGCCATTTGCGTCCAAGGCTGACTCAACCTGAGAAACAAGAGTTGGCTCCTCTCCTTGAGCGAAAGTCGTCAATCGGTAATGGTTATTTAATGGATTAATCGGGTCATAATGTTCATCCATGAAAGCATCGAAATCCCCTTGATGACGTATTTCAGTGGCTAGATTCGCCTCACCGCTTTCAACATGCGCACTAAAATTATTACGCGCCCATACATCCTCAAACAGTTTTTTGCCCGAATCTGTTACGGCTATTTTCATACCCTCTGAGATTTGAGCAAATTTTTGGCTTTCATTACCAGCCCATTCATAGCGACCATCATTACCTAATACAAAGGCAGGACTTGAAGTGTCTGTTCCGGCAAAAATGTAATCACCTTCAGCGCTTTTAGAATTCATGAGATCTGCCATAGACTCAACCATAATGGCAAGCTCTTGAGATATCGCATCCACATCTGCTTGAGTGTTAATTTCATTTTGCCCTTGAATTAGCAAACTTCTGGCATCATCCAACAAGCTATTCAGACTATCCAGTGCAACCTCTTGATATTCTAGATTACTAGCCGCCATACTCATAGCATCATCATACTGCCTAAGTTTTTGATTACTGGATTCATATTGTAGGACTTGACTGGCCCCCACTGGGTCATCACTCGCTTTAATAATATTGGTTTGCGCAGCAATTTTTTCCTGCACATCCATGTAACGCTCATTCGCTTTCGAAATGGCATTGCTTGATTGACCATATATGAGGTTATTTGTTACTCGCATAAGCTTATCTCACCGCCCCTAATAAGGTTTCAAAGGTTGTACGTGCTGCGGTAATAACTTGAGCAGAGGCTGAATAGGATTGCTGGTACTTCAACAAATTAACCGCTTCCTCGTCTAAGCTGACGGCAGAAATACTGTCTCGACGCGCCATACTTTGATTCATTATGATTTCGCTAGACTTAACATTGCCTTCCAATTCAGCCGATTTACTCCCTACCTGAGCAACCAAATCAGAAAAGGACTCAGAAACAGATTGACGCCCTGCCACCAGGTTTTCATTTTGTAGCTCACCTAGTAATAAGCCGTTAAAGTTGTTTGAAACGCCAATATTTTCCATATCCATTGAAAACACATCCCCTGCCATTGGCATGGAAGATAATGAGACATCAAAGCCAGCTTTCTCAGCAAGCCCGGCCTGTTCCAGCAGGTTTTGATAATCTTGAACATTATCAATAGACGTTAGCACCCCACCATTTGCATCTCGAACCTGAAATTCATTATTCGACATGAAATGTATGCTATGTGGAGCATTTGGATACAACCCATGGTTTGACGCAAACGCCGAGCTATCTGGATTTGTATTGGTTACCGAACTTAAGGAAATCTTAGCTTCCGATAAATTACCAGAGTCCGTATAAACATTCATTGGCCCACTTAAAGCCAAGTCATCACCATTTTTTGCTGCTAGCTGAAAGGTTGAGGCCATACCTTGAGTGGGAGAAAATTGGAAAGTATCACCCATCTCGTAATCACTTAAATCCCCTAATTTAAGGTCAACACCAAGCTCAGCCACTTGGTAAAAACCCTTTTTATCAGGTGCAGCACTCGCATCTATGGTCGCAGTGCGTCTTGAAGGCTCACCGTTCAAGTCATAAGTCTGCACCAAGAAACTCGAGTCACCTGTTTTGATCAATTCATAAGTATCTTTAAGAATATTAGCCGAGTTACCAGGCGACACTCGCACCTCAAGATCCGGTGTTTTACCTGTATTAGCCTTATCGGCTTGAATCTTAATGTCGGCAAAAGAAAAAAGATCACGGCCTAAAAGGCCATTAGCATCAATACCTAAGGCATTCTGCTGATTCATCGCATCAGCAATTGAGATTGCGCTCTGTCCAAGAGTACGGTCTGTATCAATCGAAAAGTCGCGGCGATAATCCACCAAAGCACCAATAGAACCACCTAGATCTTCCGATTTTATGCCAACTTCATGACGACCTAAGTCAACCGTAAGCTTAATTCTCTTTGGGTCCAGCGGGTCAGGTTCCATTTCTAATTCTGGGGCTAGGCGATCTAATACCAAAGGCTGACCATTTGCCAAAGAGATACTCATCACCCCTTCATCATTAAACTGTGTTTTGGTATCTATGTATTCAGAGATTTTAACCGCCAACAATTCTTGTTGGTCTCTAAGCTCATTAGCAGGGGAAAATGAATTACTTTCCTGCTGAAGAATTTCATCATTTAATTTTGCAACTTGCTTAGTAAGCGCGTTTAAATCTGTAAGAGAGGCCGCTAGCTGATTATCTACCGTTCGGCTTTGCTCTGCGGTCATACCTGATAGAACTTTATATTGCTCTACTAGGCTTCCTAAACTGGAGTGAGCGAGGTTACGTAAACCAGGCGATGCTGGGTCATTATTCACCGCTTGCAAAGCTTTAAAAGCATCGTTTAGGTAATTATTCAGCGAAACACTGTCTTCGGCTAACAAACCATCAGAAAGTGACATCATGTTATGGTAGGTTTCATAGTAAGAATGATTCGAAGTATCAGCTCTAACCTGACTATTGATCATATTATCAACAAGGCGAGTCGTATCACGAACTTCCACACCACCCACATGAGAGCTGGAAGTATTTGTCTTTTGACGACTGTACCCTTCCGTGTCTACATTGGCCGTATTTTGGCCTGTGGTGTTGATACGGGCATTGCTCGACTGTAAACCAGAGAGACCAATACCATATAAATTTGAGCCCATTGCTCACCTCATTGCGAATATTTAAATAGGATAATTACTTATTTCCTACTATCGGCCAAAAGCCAGAAAACTTTACTCAAGTAGTATCGGAGCCTGTAGACTATAATTGCTCGAACCACTCACTGGACATTATATTATTGATTTTTTGTGCATACTGAGGGTCAGTGGCATAGCCACCATGTTGCAAAGATTGGGTAAATGCCGACGCATTTTTACCTACTTTCAAGGCCTCTTGATAACGTTCACTTGTTTGTAAAAATCGGGCGTAGTCATCAAAGCTTTCAGAAAAAGACTGGTAGGCTCGAAAGGCTGCTTTCTCTCGTTTTGCCACACCTTCTCGATATTCTAAAGTATTGACAACCGCTCTATCCCCTTGCCAACGACTGTCCGCTTTGATGCCAAATAGATTAAAACTGGCTGCACCATCTTCTTTCGCGATAGGGTACTTTCCCCAGCCAGTTTCTAGGGCGGCCTGAGCCAAAACCGCTTTAGGATCAACGCCTATCTTTTGCGCTGCTGCTTGGGCATGGGGCCACAAAGAATCAACAAACTCATCTGGTGAGTCAAACACAACAGACAAAGCCGATGGTGTTTTATCAGCGACAGCTTGAGGAGCTAAGCCATCTTGGCCTTGCACAGACTTAATAAAATCTGCCGAAGCTTGTTTGGCCAACACCTGGATACGAGCTAAGTCTTGTTTAGCCACTTGGTTAAGGAAATCCGTGTCGTCTTGTCGACTTTGGCTTGTAGAAGTTTCAGATGAAGTTTGCTGATACTGCCGAATTAATGCCTCAGATAAACCAATGCCTCCCGATTTCGCCAAGCTTTGCGCCATCTGAGAGTCCATCATCTCTTGATATTGTTTGGTTTGAGCACTAGAAAACAAACCACCACCAATGGCCTCATTGGTGCTGCGCATATTTTTAAGCAACATATTAATAAAAATCGATTCAAACTGTTGCGTAACTTCCCTAAGGGCGCTGTCTGGATCTTTTTGTGCTTTCGTCTTCAGCGCTGATAATGAAGAAAAGTCGGCATAAAAGTCATTCGAAGGTACGGTATTCATGGGTAATCCTATATCACCACAAGATCTGCGTTAATAGCGCCAGCTTGCTTCAGGCCTTCAAGAATGGCCATCACATCTCCAGGCGCGGCACCGACTTGATTTACTGCTCGCACAATATCATTCAATGAAGCGCCGGGATCAAACACAAACATATGACCGCTGGTTTCATCAATTTCGAGGCCCGCTCTTGGCGCAAGAATAGTTTCTCCACCCGTGACAGTTCCATCTTGACCAACAACAGGAGGTATTTCATTAATCGTTACCGTTAAACTACCATGCGTAACAGCGGCAGGCGAGACCTTTACATGCTGACCAATTATGATGGTGCCTGTTCTTGAGTTAATAACAATTCGAGCGCGCTCTTCGCCTAATTCAACTTCTAGATTTTCAAGAATCGACAGAAAGGTCACCCTTTGGCTTGGGTCACGAGGTGCGGTCACTCGAATGGACGTCGCATCAAGTGTTTTCGCCACTCCTTGCCCTAACAGTCCATTAATTTTTTCAGAGACGAATCTGGCAGTGGTAAAATCTGGTCGATTAAGGTTGAACGTTAATGTATCACCAGCGTTGAAACTACTAGGTACTGCGCGTTCTACACTGGCACCATTAGGGATACGACCCACTGTTGGAATATTCAGAGATGAACGGGAGCCATCGGCTCCATTCGTTCCCAACCCTCCAACAACAAGATTACCTTGGGCAATGGCATAAACCGCACCGTCAGCACCTTTTAGGGTAGATAACAATAAAGTCCCACCCCTTAAACCGCTTGAGTTACCAACCGACGATACCGTGACATCAATTTTTTGTCCGGGTTTTGAAAATGGTGGTAACGTTGCGGTAAGTGACACGGCCGCTACATTCTGGGAGCTTGCATTGACACCTTCAGGCAAGGTGACACCAAATTTAGACAACATGCTGGAAAAACTTTGGTCTGTAAAGGCAGTGCTATCACCAGTACCATTGAGACCAATCACCAAGCCATAACCAAACAGCTGGTTGTCACGTACTCCTTGCACACTCGCAATATCTTTCAAACGCTCAGCTTGAACTGACAATGAGAGAAGAACGAAAAAAAGCGCGACCATATATTTCATTTGTTCACCTTTACTTGGGCTTAGCCCTGCTTTTCATTAATAGGGCATATCACTAGAATTTAGTAGGCGACTTACCCACCCTTGCTCACTGCCAGCCGCCACATCACCCGTACCTGAATAGGTGATTCGTGCATCGGCTACACGCTCAGACTCTACTGTATTATTAGGTGAGATATCCTGCTTTCGCACGACCCCAGAAAACCGTATGTACTCATCCCCCTGATTCAACCGTAACCATTTCTCACCTCGTACTGCGAGCAATCCATTTGAATACACCTTAACAACCGTAACGGAAATAGTACCATTCAAACTATTGTTTTGGTTCGCCGAAGCATTACCCGAGAAATCCGTTCCCTGCTGAGGCAAATCTGTATCTAATCGTAATGTTTCCCCCAGAACCGTTGGATTTTCTAGGGTTGCAGAAGCAGATTTCGACACTGTCGCAGCATTGGCTTTTGTCGATGTGGTGGTTTCATTCAAATTAATGGTGAGTATATCCCCCACTCGACTCGCTTTTTGGTCCCCAAAGAATACATCGCCCATATCAGGTCTATAAATCCCACCCGTAGGGGCTTGAAAAGGCTCTAAGCCATTTGGGTACACAGGAGCATAGTATGGGTCATCCGAACGAATCGCCTGCTGGACTTGAGGCCCATTCAATGGATCGTTGGGGTCTGGTACATAACCAGTCCTTGGTTCTTCTGACTCTTCTTCTGCTTCCTCTGCATCACCATCAGCATTTTCTTCATCATCAGTAACCGCATCAACGACTGCATCAGCAACAGCCGCACCAGCACCTGCTGCTGCCGCGTTAGCTAACGCCTGCTCGTCCACATCCCAGGATAAACAGCCGGTCAGACAAACGCTCATTAAGGCCAGTAGAACCAATTTAATTTTCATTATTTTCCACGTTTCACTTAAACCAAATGATTTCAATTTACGTTAAAGCTGCTGTATCGCAAAGCTCATCATACCATCAGCCGACGCAATCACCTTAGAGTTCATTTCATAGGCGCGTTGCGTTGTAATCATATTGACCAACTCTTCAATAGAGTTCACATTGGATGCTTCTAGCATACCTTGACCTAGCGTTCCGAGGGAGTCTGTACCAGGTGCGCCAACAATAGGCGGTCCACTGGCATTGGTTTCTGCGAACACATTCTGCCCCAATGAATCCAAACCAGTTGGGTTGATAAAGCCCGCTATGTTAATAACCCCTACTTCCTGTTGTTCCGCTTGACCACTTTTTGACACGGAAACCACACCATCTTCCGACACAAATATCTCTACTGAGTCATTATCGATATTAATACCAGGCTGAACCAATAACCCATTAGCCGTCACAAGCTGGCCTTGGCTATTCAGCTGAAAGCTGCCATCACGGGTATACGCCATAGAGCCATCCGCTTGCACAACCTGAAAGAAACCCTTGCCTTGAATCGAAATATCCAACTGACGATCAGTGACATTGTAATCACCTTCCGAAAAGTCTTTTTGCGTAGCACCAACACGGACACCAGTACCAAGTTGAAGACCAGAAGGTAGCTCTGCATTTTGAGCACTTAGTCCACCTGGTGCACGTACGGTTTTGTACATGAGATCCTCAAAAACAGCTCGGTCTTTTTTAAAGCCGTTCGTTGATACGTTCGCCAAATTATTGGCCACCACATTAAGCTGCTTATCCATAGCACTTAAGCCAGTTTTACTTACCCATAATGCTGAATTCATATTCACCTCTTAAAGCTATCTTTTATTCGTTACTACGATGCGTTTACTTAACTACGCTGTAAAATTCTTGCTGACGAATTAGCATTTTCTCGAATGCTGTCCATCATTTTTACATTCATCTCAAACCGTCTAGCAAGGTTCATAATGTGTGTCATTTCTTCTACCGCATTCACATTACTGCCTTCTAGAAACCCTGATGCCACGCTTACATTTAAATCCGCTTCAAAAGGTTGACCGTCTTTAGCATGAATTAAACCGTCGTCTTTTTTTCGAATATTTTGTGGGTCAGGATTGACCAATTTAATTTGGTTCAGAACCGCCACTTCATTCGCAGCTCCTCCCTGAGGAACAATCGAAATAGAGCCATCTGGTGTAATGGTAATACGGTCTAAGGGCGGCAAAAAAATCGGCCCTTCAACACCTGCTACTGGCAAACCTGTTCCTGTCACCAATTGCCCCGCAGCATTAATTTGCAGGTCTCCAGCTCGGGTATAGGCTTCTTGGCCAAGTTCATCATAGACAGTGATAAAACCCTCACCTGCAACAGCAATGTCTAGGTTTCTATCGGTTTGTATCATGTCTCCTGTGGTATAGCGGGTAGCGGGATTTTCCGTCATAGCATAGACACGGCTAGGCATAGACTCACCGTATACCTGCATGGAACGAGCTTGTTCAAAGTCTGCTCTAAAACCTGTAGTGCTGACATTTGCTAAATTATTGGCATGAATTGTTTGTGCGTTCATTGTCTGCACGCCACCACTCATCGCCAAATACAGCGCTTTATCCATAGCAAACCCCTTCATGTAAACCGTCTAATTACAAACTATCTATCAAGAATCATACCAACTTAAAAAAACACGAAAAAAGGCCGAAACAGACAAGCTGTTTCGGCCTTTAAAAAGACGCTGTTTAAAATTTATTAACGGAGATTAATAATAGTTTGCGTCACTGTATTCTCTGTCTCTAACGCCTTACTGTTCGCTTGGTAGTTACGTTGAGCCTCAATCAAAGCCACAAGCTCCGTGGTCAAATCAACGTTAGCCTCTTCCAAGGCCCCCCCTTGAATCTTACCTAGAGTCCCACTGTTAGGTCGGCCGATATTAGCCGGTCCAGAGTTCTTACCTGCCAACCAAGATGTGTGACCGGTCGGCATTAAACCGTCATTACTATCAAACGTCGCTAGTGCTAATTGGCCAAGTGTTGCCGCTTGCTGGTTGGTATAGGTGGCAACAAGGAAACCATCCTCATCAAAGGAAACGCCCTGCAATTCACCTGCCGCAAAACCATCCTGCTCGAAGTGGTCCGTATTCTCTAGGGCAAACTGTGTTGATCCCGTAAAGTCTAACGGTGCAATAGCAGAACGATTACTTGGATCTAAACCAGTCAGCTCTATGGTAATTGGCTCAGCAATATCAAAAGGCGGTAACCCTCGATATGAACCGATAAAATTACCCGCCGCATCAAAAGCGATATTCGTACCAGGTTCCAGATAATTGGTCTCCTGACCATCCAATGGATTTATGTAAGTTTCTTCACCATCCATCGTTACACGGAGTTCGTAGGTGTTATTCTCACCTTGCTTGATGAAGTAATAGCCTATGGTGTGAGACTCCCCAAGAGAGTCATACACAGTTTTAGTATTACCATAGCTATAGGTAGCAGGATCTAATGGATCGAAAGCTTCACGGGCAACCGTACTGGAGTCTCGAACTGCGGTAGGATCTAGAGCCCCCGTAATGGCAACACCATTAAGCGTACCTGCAACAGCTAAAGGCGTTTTAGTCGCCGCAGCAATATCATCCGTCGTAGGTTCAGCCGCACCTAAATACAAAAGTTCAAACGGCGCTTCGGTAACGCCATCACCATTATAATCTGTACCACCATCAGCACTGTTGTAGGTGGCATACATTTCTGGCATGAAAGGCGCCCCAGTATCATCCGTCATGTTGCCATCTACGGCTGCATAAACTCGATAAGTATTCGGCAATTCACTCTTAGCATAATAATAAGTAATGATGTGATTCTGACCATTGGCATCAGCCACACTTTCAGTTTGGGTAAAATTAAACGTATCAGGATCGGTTAAATCAAAATCATCTTTAATATAAGCCGGCACATCATCGCCTTGTGAGTCTAAGTTTACTTTCAAGTCAATTTTAGACGTCGCTTCCGGTAAAATTCGATCCGTTGGCACAACCAAGTCTTCAAGATTACCGCCTACCAAACCATCAACCGCATTGTAACCTTGAACATTAAGCCCGTTGTTCGTCACCAAGTTACCATCTGCGTCTAACTTAAAGTTACCAGCTCGGGTGTAAGACTGTGCTACATTGCCACCCAATACAAAGAAACCACTACCATCAACCGCTAAGTCTAAGTTGTTATCGGTATAAGATAAGTTACCGGAAGAGAATTCTTGGGCCACCGCACTCACACTAACGCCAGAACCAATACTGTTGTTACTGCCAGCACCAAGAACACTGGTATTATAAAGATCGTCAAACTCGATACGTGATTTTTTGAAACCTGTAGTATCGGCGTTGGCAATATTATTACCTGTCACACTTAAATAGTCTGCTGAAGCTTTAATGCCTGAAAGCGCTGTATTGAAACCCATAATACCCTCCGATTACCCTAAAATTTCCAATTCATTTGTAAGATTGATCTTGCCGTGATTTTCCACGTTTAAAACCGTGCCATTCTCACCATTAATGGTGACACCTTGAATGCGAGTCGGTAGTTGTGTCGTCATTGCTGACACCTCACCTTTCTCATTCATTGATGAAGCGGCAAAACGGTATTCACCAGACGGCAAAACATTTCCCTCATCATCTTGCCTGTTCCATTTATACTCCGCCCCCGTAAGTTCGGCAGTTCTTACCAACTGATTGTTAGCATCATAAATTTTCAAAGTCGCAGACCGAGAGCCTTCAGGAATAACGGTTTTCAATAACACCTCATCCTGAGCATCAGTCACCGCACTCTTACTACCATCCATCATGACTGACTTACCGACTAATGTTGAAGCGCTTAACGCTTGATTAGAGGTGAGTGCTGAGGCCATATTTTCTAACTGATCAGAAATACTGGTTAGCTTTTCTAATGAGCTAAACTGAGACATTTGCGCCACCATATCATTGGTGTCTTGAGGCGCCGTCGGATCCTGCCCTTTAAGTTGCTCAATATAGAGCTTTAGGAACACGTTTTGATCTGCAAGACCCGCTTCAGTGACCGCTTCTGCTGGTTTTTCGATACCAGCCTTAGCCTTAGCACCCTCTGTGCCGTACTGAGCTATTAAGCCATTTAAAGGATTACTATCGGATATATTTGCCATACATCACCTATACCTGACCAAGCGTTAACATTTTCTGCATCATGCTTTTGGCCGAGTTCATAATTTCCACATTAGTTTGAAAGGATCTTGAAGCAGACATCATGTCGGCCATTTCTTCCATTGGGTTTACATTTGGGTAAAACACATACCCTTCTTCATTTGCCATCGGGTGATCTGGTTCGTATCTTGGTTGTAACGGCGCATCCGACTCCACAATGGCATCCACTTTTACCCCAACCCCAGCACCACTCTCATCTATAGTGGCATTCGACCAACCATAATTTTTCATATTGTCATTCATCATCTGTGAAAACACAGGCTTACGCGCTCGATAGGTTTGATCTGCAGAGCTTGCAACGCTGTCAACGTTTGCCATATTACTCGCCACAGTATTCAGTCGGACTGTCTGAGCGCTCATCGCTGAACCTGAAATAGCAAAAATATTACTTATAGACATAAAAATTAGTTCCCTGTCAGCGCTTTTTTCATGCCGCTAATTTTGCGATCGAGAAACATAAAGCTGGTATCAAACTGTAATGAGTTTTCTGCAAATTCAGCTTGTTCACGCTGCATATCCACAGTGTTACCATCCAAAGATGGCTGATTAGGATTACGATAAAAAAGCCCACCTTCTGTTGCACTAGAGCCGCCAGACAAATGGCTCTGACTGGTCGCCGACAACTTCAATTTAGCCTGCTCATTCGCCAACATGCCATCAAAAGAGATATCTCTTGCCTTGTAGTTAGGCGTATCGGCATTGGCGATATTATTTGCAAGTATGGCAGCACGGGCACTTCTAAAACCCAACATTTTATCGTGCCCTGCAAATGCTTTATCGAACGAAATCGCCATCCTAACCTCATATATAAATTTACTGACTTAATACAAAGCAATAATGATGCCAAATAAAAAACACAACAAAATCAACACCTTAAAAATTTATATTTTCTAATCGGCAAAAAGCGGCAATAGAGATTAGTTTAAACAGGTAATTTTTTAGACAAAAAAAGCCCGCTTATTTGCATAAGCGGGCCTCTAGAAAAGAGTTCTAATTACAAAACTTTCGCTTTATAAACAATCCCAGGGTGACACTGAACGATTTCAAAGTAAGCCGACAGACCACTCAAAGCTTCCGCACCACCAAGAAACAAGTACCCTCCGGTTTTTAAACTGGCGTGCATGCGCTTGATAATATCCATTTTCAAATCCGCTGAAAAATAGATCAGGACATTACGGCAAAAAATAATATCGAATTTACCTAAGGCACTAAAAGAGTCGATCAAGTTTAGGTGTTTAAAACTCACTCGCTTGCTGATTTGAGGGCGGATTTTCCAAGTTTTATCGTCAATTTTGTCGAAGTACTTATTTTGAAGGCCCTGGTCCAAACCACGAGCAATGGCTAAGCTGTCGTATTCCCCTTGCTTAGCATGTGCCAAGATATAGGTACAAATGTCCGTTGCAATAATATCACAACGACCACTATGAGCTTTGGATTCCTCAACCACCATACTGATGGAATAAGGCTCTTGACCGGTCGAAGAAGCCGCCGACCAAATCCTTAATGGGGCGTTAGCATGCTCAGGCAGCAACTTATTTTTAAGTATGTCGAAAGGATGGGAATCCCTAAACCACAAAGTTTCGTTGGTCGTCATGGCGTTAATGACTTCCTCTTTAAGCTTAGGGTTACGGCCCACTTCAAGGATGTCAACTAGACGCTCGATTTTATCCAGCTTCTCGCGCTCTAAAATGCGGCCCAAGCGGCTTGCCACTAAGTACTGTTTGTTATCACTAAGTGAAATACCACAGACTTTTTGCAAGTAATCTCGAAACCTAACATAGCCATTAGGTGTAATAGCGTTGGCACTACTGAGCATTAACACTCCATATTACAGACTCAACTTTGAGCCTTAAGCTCTGACAGTTATTAAACAAAGTCGAGTTAATTACTCACTTTGCACCTGGACAGTCTCAATCGCTAATCTTGCTAGCTCATCGGGTTGAAACTTAGCAAGGAAGCCATCTGCACCCACTTTTTTAACCATCGCTTCATTAAATACACCGCTTAAAGATGTATGCAACAAGATAAACAAGTCTTGTAAACGACTGTCATTTCGAATGGCTGTGGTTAATGTATAACCATCCATTTCAGGCATTTCTATATCAGAAATAACCATAGCAAATTCTTTTGTGACATCCGCGCCATCAGCAACCATACCTTGCAAGTATTCTATAGCCTCTCGACCATCACATAAGACGGTGGTAGCAAAGCCAACCTGCTCCATACAGCGCTTAATTTGTTTACGAGCTACAGAAGAGTCGTCCACGATTAAAATATGATGCTGCTTCGCATTCGCTTGCACATCATCTGTCACTATGCCATCAGAAATAGCCTGACGAGTCGGAGCCACTTCAGAAAGAATTTGCTCCACATCAATAATTTCGACCATTTCTTTATCAACCTGACAAACAGCTGTTAAATAGTTGTCATTTGATAAGCCTTTTGGCGGTGGTTGAATATCACTCCAGTTCATATTTACGATTCGTTCAACTCCGCGTACCAAGAAGCCTTGTATACGACGGTTATACTCAGTAATAATAACAAAGCATTGACTGATATTTTCGATTGGGCTGGCCCCTGTAGCAAGACCAAGATCAAGAATAGGAATCGTGCCGCCACGAATATGGGCAACCCCTCGAACAACAGGGCTACTGTGAGGCATGGTTGTCAACTTAGGACATTGGAGAACTTCTTTTACTTTAAAAACGTTAATGCCGTAGATTTGCTTACCATTCAAACGAAACAGCAACAATTCCAGGCGATTTTCTCCAACCAGCTGAGTGCGTTGGTTTACACTATCTAAAACGCCAGCCATACATGCCTCCAACAAATCTTAAGTAAACAGCAAAAAGGGGAACTACCCAGTGTTAAAAGATAATGCCCAATGATAGAGTGATTTTTATCAATTTACTAATATCTTATCCCCTATCTGATATTAAATACACAACTAGAGATAAAGAGTGTTCATTATGCGAGTAGCAAGGCTAACGATAGCCTTCATTTGTTTACAAATCGGTGGAAGTTTGGCGGCTTCGATTGAAGAGCAGCTAAACCACTTCATCAATGAGGTTGAAATTCCACGCTTGGCGACAATTTACCCCAACGCCAATATCAAAATAGCGCTCAACAATTTAGCCTCCCTAAACTACCTTCCAGCTTGCCAAGATGAAACAGTAAACATCAGCAATCAAAGAGAAGGCGCTGCGAAACGCACCAACTATGTTATAAGTTGTCAAAACCCTGTTTGGAAGTCCTATGTTCCTGCCACTCAATCAATCCTAGTATCAGCAGTAAAAACCAGCGCCCCCATTAAACGAGGCGACACTATTAATCGGTCCAATACTAGCATTGGTGAAGTGGATCTTGTTGACCTACGCGGGCAATACTTTACTGTTGAGCGCCCTCCATACGGTTTGGTGGCCTCTCGCAACATAAGAACAAACACTTTTATTACCAGCACCAACACAAAACAACCTTTACTAATAAAGAAAGGAGACCAAGTCCTCATCACCGCAAGAAGTGGTAGCATCCAGGTTAGAATGAACGGTATAGCATTAGAAAGTGGCATCATGGAGCAACAAATTCGTGTCAAAAATGCCAGCTCAGGACGAATTATTTACGGTAAAGTTGTATCTAGTGGTGAGGTTCTTGTAAACTATTAAACAGCTTTGCATCACACAGATTGGCAAAATTATTTTTAGCTAAATATTTCTAAAGTTTTAATTAACTTGGCCGATAGTGTTGTTAGATAAAACAAATTAAGGCGGAAACATAATGGCAATACACTTAACAGGGTTATCTACCCAGAATAGTGTCGGCAAGAATGAACGTACTTCGAAAGAAGGTGCGTCAGGCACTTCTGTAGAGAGTAATAATGTCCGCAGCAACGAAAAAATGGCGGAAGATACAGTACGTCTAAGCGGTGCAGCACAAACATTGCAAAGCCAAGAAGCAAAGATCAATAGTCTTCCAGATGTTGATATGGAAAAAGTTGAGCAGATTAAACGTGCTATTGCGGCAGGTGAATACCGCATAGACTCACAGAAGCTGGCCAACAATATGGCCTCTATGGATTCTTTATTCTAGGTCGATGTATACATTACACGGCCTTTAAGTTCCTACCTTTATGCTACCACTTGCCCCTATTTTCATCAGAAGCAAAGAGATACTACTAGAGCTATCAAATCTTCTTGATGAAGAAAGGGTTGCTTTCGGTGGATTAAACAGCGACATCATATTATCCCTTGCAGAGCAAAAACAAACCTTACTTGAAGAGATGAACGCCCTAAACGAAAAGCGCATAAAGGTTCTGGTCAAGTTTGATGTTGTTGATCGAAAAAATCCTACCGAACAAGAATTTAAATCCTGGCTTGCCAAGCAAGATGATTCAATGGATGACATTCGACAGCTCATGCAGGAATGTGAGAGCGCATTGCAAGAATGCAAAACGAAGAACCACAGCAATGCTCGCATTCTGAACACACTGCAAAAACGCAACAAGAGTCTTTTTGAGTTACTGCAGGGTCATAGCAACAAAAACAAAGTCTATACCGCCAGAGGCGCTACTCATCCTGTCAGCAGTAAGCATACCTTAGGCAGAGCCTAAGCCTCTTCTCTGTACTCACACTGAGCACCACAAGCTTCAAAAAAGTCTTTTTTTTCATATAGATGGACAGCAAATACACCCTCAAGGCTTCAATAAAACAGTTAAATCGTTATATACTATGCCTCTTCGCGTCCCCGTAGTTAAATGGATATAACATGGCCCTCCTAAGGCTAGGTTGTAGGTTCGATTCCTGCCGGGGACGCCATTTCAAAGCGCAATCAACTCTTTTCATATGAGTATAAAAAAGGCCTCCTAAGCATCTTAGAAAGCCTTTTTTTCAGAAACTGGTGAACATTATTCCACGTCAACAATCTCATAACTGTGAATAATTTTAACGCCACCTTTTTCCAGCATCAAAGAAGCCGAGCAATACTCTTCCGCAGAAAGCTTAACCGCTCGAGCCACTACACTCTCTTTCAGTTTACGGCCAGTCACAACGAACTTCACCCGGATCTCAGTAAAAACCGCAGGAACGGCATCAGCACGGTCAGCTTGAATTTCAGCCACACAGGACACAACATCTTGACGAGATTTTTTTAAAATCCCCACAACATCATAAGAGGTACAGCCACCTAACCCCGCTAAAATTAGCTCCATAGGACGAGGACCTGCAACCTGCTGCCCATCAATCTCTACTTTAAATCCTGAGCCAGTTTCCGCTGTAAAATGAACATCTTCTTGCCAACTTACTTTTGTTTCCATCAACTTTATTTCACCTAATCTGTTTACTTAAACAACTCAGCCAACTTTTGGCCTGGGTTATCTGCACGCATAAACGCTTCACCCACTAAGAAAGTGTGAATATCTTTCTCTCTCATAATCGCCACATCATCACGAGTATGGATACCGCTTTCAGTAACAATTAAACGATCTGCCGGTATACTGTCCATCAACTCAAATGTATGATCCAGGCTCAATTCGAAACTGTGTAAGTCTCGGTTATTGATACCTAACAACTCTGTTTGAGTATATTCTAGAGCCAATTCAAGCTCTGGGCGATTATGCACTTCCACCAGCACGTCCATCCCCAAATCTCTCGCCATGACATCTAATGCTTGAAGCTTTTCACCGCTTAGGCACGCAGCAATCAGCAAAATGCAGTCCGCCCCGATAGAGCGAGCTTCTAACACCTGATATTCATCGACAATAAAGTCCTTACGTATCACAGGCAACTGACAGGCCGCGCGAGCTTCCACTAGGTAATCTTCATGGCCTTGGAAAAAGTCACGATCAGTCAAAACAGACAAACACGCTGCTCCAGCCGCCTCATAAGATTTAGCAATATCCGCCGGAAAGAAAGCTTGGCGCAACACCCCTTTACTAGGAGAGGCTTTTTTTATTTCTGCAATTACAGCGGCTTCTTGCTGAGCAATCTTGGCTCTTAGAGCCTTAGCGAATCCACGAGGCGCATTATGTACATTCGCGACAGAAGCCGCTAATTCGAGGCTTTCATAAGGGGAGTGTCCCTTACGCTCGGCAATTTCTTCGAATTTACGAGCAACGATTTTCTTTAAAATTGTAGGTGTTTCAACTTGCATCAAGCTATAGCTCCTATCCACTACAAGGATTCGTTATCCATGAAACAACGAGTAAAACTCGCCAATTCAGACATCTTTATTTTTGCCATACCACTACCAATAACGTCTTCAGCAATGATCACCCCTTCCGCTAAGCTATCAGCGACACCACACACATAAATCGCAGCCCCTGCATTGAGGGCGACAATATCGCGAGCAGGATTAACTTCCCCTTTACCCTCTAAGGCTGTCTTGATCAAAGCTAAACTTTGCTCTGCATCTTGGGCTTGAAGAGGCGCTACACTTTGGATTGGTATGCCAAAGTCTTCAGGAGATATCTGGTATTCAAGAATTTCGCCATTCTTGAGCTCGGCCACATCGGTAGCAGCAGCTAAACTGATCTCGTCTAAACCGTCTTGCGAATGCACGACCATTACATGTTCACTGCCCAAAGCTTTTAATACTTCGGCAATTGGGCGTAACCATTTTTTATCGAATACGCCCATAACCTGACTTTTGGCGTTAGCAGGATTTGTTAGTGGTCCTAACAAATTAAATATGGTTCGCGTGGCCATCTCTTTTCTTGGGCCTACCGCGTACTTCATAGCGGAGTGATGATTTGGCGCGAACATAAAGCCCAAACCAATTTCATCTACACAACGACTTACTTGCCCAGTCTCTAAGCCAAGATAGATTCCAGCTTGTTCAAGTACATCCGCACTACCAGATTTAGAGGACACAGAGCGGCCACCGTGCTTGGCGACCTTACCGCCCGCTGCAGCAACAACGAACGCCGAAGCGGTTGAGACATTGAACAAGTTACCGCCATCACCGCCTGTACCACAGGTATCAACAACATGCTCGAAAGGCACATCGACTTTGCTAGAGAGTTCTCGCATAACCTCGGCGGCAGCAATAATTTCATCAACACTTTCGCCTTTCATTCTAAGGCCAATTAAAAAACCACCAATCTGAGCGGGTGTGGTCTTTCCTGTCATTATATCGTTCATCACGACACGCATTTCAGCGCTGCTTAAATCGTTGCCTTCTACAACGCTGGCAATTGCTTTTTGGATATCCACCCACATCTCCTACCGTGTCAAAAAATTCGCTAATAAGGCATGACCTGCCTCAGTTAAAATCGATTCAGGATGAAATTGCACACCTTCAACAGACAAGTTTTTATGTCGCAATCCCATAATTTCATCCTTTTCTCCCGCTTCATTATAAGTCCATGCAGTGACCTCTAAGCACTCAGGCAAATTGTCTTGAGAAACTACTAAAGAGTGATAACGCGTTGCGGTTTGCGGGTTAACAACCCCCGAAAAAACCCCTACTTCTTTATGATGGATCAAAGATGTTTTCCCATGCATAACATTTTTAGCACGAATCACCTCACCGCCAAAGACTTGAGCAAGACTTTGATGACCTAAGCAAATACCTAAAATAGGGATACGCCCTGCAAAAGCCTCGATTGCAGCCATAGAGATGCCTGCCTCATTAGGCGTACAAGGGCCTGGAGAGATCACTAAATGGCTGGGTGCAAGGCGCTCTATTTCAGCAAGACTAATATCATCGTTGCGGTACACTTCTACTTCGGCACCTAGTTCACGAAAATATTGCACTAGGTTATAAGTAAAAGAGTCATAATTATCGATCAGTAACAACATGTTGAACGCTAGACCTAAACTAAATGAGGCTAGGTTGCTCCGACTTCTAATAAGCTCATCGAACAACCTGTTAATTTCTAGTGATTCTACACTTTACTCCCATGACTGTCTTCTCCTTGACTGGATAAGTGGATCGATCAATTAAAAAACGATACCGCTCTATACTTCGCTAAAACCACCTAAGTAGACAAATAAAACTAGCCTCTTATTTCATACTGATAACTATACAGCGAAAGGTCTTTACATGTTATCTTGCACGCTCAGCATCGTGTTTTAAGGACTCCCCGTGCAAGGTCAAATCGCCGTCTTAATAGAAACGTTAATTCAAGAAGAATACTCTGCCGAGGCGGTTAGACAGGCTATGTCTGATCTGAGTCCAGATGATGTTGCCTTAGCACTTGAATCTCTCCCTCTTGCCCAACGTAAACAGGCTTGGGAAAGCATTAAAACCGCCAACCGTTTAGACATCTTAGTCGAAATGCGTGGAGAGTCCCGTCAGCTACTATTAAAAGAGCTAGATGATGTTGAGATCGAAACCCTGTTTTCGGATGTGGACGCAGAAGACCTATTGGAAATGGCAGATTCTTTGCCAGATAGGTTGGTGGATATTGCTCTCAACCAGATGGATAACAAGCAGCGTGAATACTACCAACAAGGTGTAGTATACGACGATGACATTGTCGGTCGCTGGATCGATCACGATTTGTTGATTGCCTCCCAATCCATTCGCGCTTCCGAAGCGTTAAGACTGTTAAAAAAGCACACACCCAACTACACGGATATGATTTATTTGGTCAATCGCACTGGCCGTTGGGTAGGCTGTGTTAAGTTCGACCAGCTTTTTAAAGCTCAAGGGCACGATCCGGTTTCAAGTTTAATTGACGAAGAATGCCCGTTTATTTTATCCAGTGCAGAACTTACTAAGGCTTCTGAACAACTGGAGCGCTCTAGCTTATGTGCAATTCCAGTCGTGGACGACAACCATATTTTATTGGGCCGATTTCATGCGGGCCTTGCGATGGAAACCTGGCGTTTAGAAAATGAAGCCCAGCAAATGTCTACCGCCGGTTTAAATGAGGAATCAGACCTTTTTGCTCCGGTACCTCGAAGTGCCGCTACCCGTGGCATTTGGCTGGGTATCAACCTATTGACCGCATTTCTTGCCTCCGCTTTCATTGGCATTTTTGAGGCTACCTTACAGCAGGTGGTAGCCCTCGCGGTTCTTATGCCTGTTGTTGCTTCCATGGGCGGCATAGCAGGTAGTCAGACCCTTACACTTATTGTTCGAGGCTTAGCATTAGGCCAAATTACCCGCAGCAACTTAAAATCCTTGCTCTCTAAAGAATTAAAAGTCGGCGTATTAAACGGTGTGCTGTGGGCACTGGTGATTGGCGCCATCACCTTATGGTGGTTCCAAAATCCAATGCTCGGTGTGGTGATCGCCTGCGCCATTATTCTCAATATTTTAATGGCCGCTTTATCAGGTGTTCTGATCCCGGTATTGCTGGACAAACTGAAGATTGACCCTGCACTTTCAGGTTCCGTGATTCTTACCACCGTGACAGATATTGCAGGTTTCGTCGCCTTCCTAGGGCTAGGCACTTTATTTTTGTTGTAACATCCCAACAGATAGAGACAAGTATTTTCTTGCACCAAATATAGAGACAGTTTAATGAATTGGGAAACCGTAGAATATTACATAGGCTTGGGCGATACGGAAATGCACTGGATAGTACGCGTTTTTTTAGTCGTATCCATCACCCTAGTCGTAAACTTTATCGCCACTCAAATGCTCGCTCGCCTAGACAAACAGCTTGAGCGCACAAAAACCCCTTGGGATAACGTACTTATCTTCGCCGCCAGAAAGCCCTTGGGCGTTTTCATTTGGCTGGTGGGTTTAAGCGTTGCGGCGGAAATTTCCGAATCCGAGCTAGACCCAGGATTTTCGACACTGATTAGCAACGCCCGAGAAATCGGCGTCATCATTATTCTTACTTGGTTTGTACTGCGCTGTATTTCTGGTGCCGAAAAAGCGTTAACCAGTTCTGAAAAGGTAGCAAATAAGGTGGACTACACCACCGCCAGCGCTATCAGTAAATTGCTAAGAGCCTCTATCATCATTACTTCTGCTTTAGTGATTTTACAGAGCCTAGGCTATAGCATTTCTGGGGTATTGGCCTTTGGGGGTATCGGGGGCATCGCTGTCGGCTTTGCCGCTAAAGACTTACTAGCCAACTTTTTTGGCGGCTTAATGATTTATCTAGACAGACCTTTTGCTATCGGTGATTGGGTACGCTCTCCAGACCAAGATATTGAAGGGACGGTTGAACACATTGGTTGGCGTCAAACTCGCTTACGTACTTTTAACAAACGCCCCCTCTACATTCCGAACTCCACCTTCTCTCTGATTTCGGTAGAAAACCCTTCTCGCATGTCGCATCGACGCATCAAAGAAACCATCGGCGTGCGTTACGATGACTTTCAAAAATTGCCACAGATCATTGCTGATGTGAAGTCCATGATAGCCAATCACCCAGACCTAGATACGAATCAGATCTACATGGTGAACTTTAATCAGTTTGGCCCTTCTTCCTTGGACTTCTTTATTTACACCTTTACCAAGACAACGGACTGGCGAACCTTTCATAACGTTAAACAAGACGTTCTCTTTAAGATCATGGAGATTATTGCTTCCCATGGCGCTGAAGTGGCCTTCCCAACTCAAACCATTCATTTAGCGGATGCCATACCAGAAGGCCCCAATAAGGCCTCTTAAGCAAGCAGACATAAAAAATGCCAAGCGGTCACTTATAACGAGTGACAGACGCTTGGCATTTTTACTTAACAAACAACCTAAAGTAACAATTCTGTTAAGTCATCTACCAAAAGATCTGCACCTAAGCTAGCGAGATCGACGCCTTGGTGATAACCATAAGTTACTAAGGCGCATTTAAAGCCAGCTTGATTGGCCGCTCTAAAGTCTGTGATCGAATCACCAATCATCAGACACTTTTCTGGCGCCGCTTCAATTGCCTCACTACAATGCAACAAAGGCAGAGCGGAAGGCTTTTTCTCATCTAAGGTGTCACCACCCAGTAACCAAGCAAAATTCTCTGTTAGCCCAAAATGATCCAACATGGGTTTTACAAACACACTTGGTTTATTGGTAATCAATGCCATAGGCACATTATTATGCTTACAGGCTTTTAGAATCGCTTGAACATTTGGGTACAAGCGCGTGTTATCCGTTAGGTGCTGATGGTAATGCATAAGGAAAACACGATAGGCTTCTTCGTGATGCTTAGGTTCTAAATCTGCCCATTGCATCGCTTGCTCAATCAGTTTGGCTGACCCAAATCCAACCCAGCCTCGCACTCGTTGCTCTCCTGCAAGAGGGACATCAAAATGCGCTAAGAAGGCATCTACAGCCCCTGCGATATCTGGCACACTGTCCATCAAGGTACCATCGAGATCAAAACACACTAGTTCAGGCCAACCGTCAAACCATTCTAAAAAGTGCTTTGGGGTCTTCATGGTCGCACACTCGCCAATGCTTTACGCATGCTATCAATCACAGCCTTGTAGTCTTCTTTACCAAAAATGGCAGAGCCTGCAACAAAAGTATCTGCTCCGGCCGCGGCAATTTCGGCAATGTTTTTCTCGCTTACGCCACCGTCAACTTCCAAACGGATGTTGTAACCGCTGGCATCGATCATAGCGCGCGCTTCACGCAGTTTATCAAGGGTGTTTGGAATAAAACTTTGACCACCAAATCCTGGGTTAACCGACATCAATAACACCATATCCACTTTATCCATGACGTGCTTTAAATGATGTAACGGTGTTGCTGGGTTAAACACTAAACCGGCTTTGCAGCCGCCATCACGGATCATTTGTAGAGAGCGATCAATATGCTCGCTGGCCTCCGGGTGAAAGCTAATATAAGAAGCACCCGCCTCAATAAAGTCGCTAATCATACGATCAACCGGCTTCACCATGAGATGAACATCAATTTCAGCCGTCACACCATGCTTACGCAATGCCTTACAGACCATAGGGCCAATGGTTAGGTTAGGCACATAATGGTTATCCATCACGTCAAAGTGAATAATATCGGCCCCATCTGCTAATACCTGATCAACTTCCGCACCTAAACGAGCAAAGTCAGCGGAAAGGATCGAAGGGGCAATGAAAAAATCATTCATATCTGGCTCCAGCAGTGACACAATAAAAAAATCGGTATAAAACAAAGATTAATTTTAACAAGCGATGCATCAGAAGTATTGAATTCTATGAACAAAAACGCGCTCAATAACCATTTAATTGGCCTGATTTTACTGTTCGGTGTAAATGCCAGCGTTGGGGCAGACGACGACCGTACACAAGGGGCAGATAAGTACAGTCAGCCCATGCCGCAAACCATGCGTATGGATGCATTAGTTCAGCAACTCACCAACAAGCACCAGAGCCACCAGATACAGACCTTAGAAGCCGACGATGACCGCTTCCTTGCGCTTTATAATAAAGCCGTTACTCGCGACTCCATTGGCTGCGTTATCTTGCTACCCGCGGATAATGAACACCCAGACTGGCCCCATACTATCAGCCCCATACGCAACCAACTTCCTGACTATAGCTGGTGCACTATATCCATAGAATTACCCGACATCACCAATAGAGCTCAGGCGGTGACGAGTGAAGCGCCCTCTAATGACAATGAGGACGCAGCTGAACTCATCCTAAAGGAGCAGAACGTTATTAATGCTCGCATTCAAGCTAGCATTGATTTTGCCAAATCAAATAATGCGCAGAGTATTGTTTTATTAGGAGAAAAGACTGGAGCAAGTTACGCGTTAAATTTTTTAGCAGACAATCCTAACGCCGCGCAAGCTCTGGTTATGATAGATATTAAGGCCCCTGAAGAAGCCTCGGAATACCTGATAGCTCAGCAATTAATAAACATTAATAGCCCTGTCCTAGACTATTACTCACCCTTAAACATGGGACGCTTTAACCTGTGGCGCAAGCAGGCCATGAATCAAAATTCCAACAATAGTCGCTATTTACCCATAGAATCCAACAACGATGTACTTGATGAATCCAACCAACAACAGCTGGTTCAAAGGGTGAGAGGCTTTCTTAAACAAAACACCGCACAAATAAACCAGCGTAAAACACTCAGTGCGTTTTCAAAAGGGCTCTTTTATTAAGCCCTTTCGTCTTTTATTTACGAGACTTTTTGATCAACTCATACGCTGATTGAATCTCTTGGGTACGCTCTTTCGCCAACTCGATCATTTCGTCTGGCAAGCCTTTCGCACTGAGTTTATCCGGATGATTTTGACTCATTAACTTGCGGTAAGCTTTCTTGATCTCAGCATCACTCATTTCAGGCTTCACAGCCAAAGCATCGTAAGCAGATTTCAACAGGTCGGAAGAGTTGCTGGCATCACCAGATGACTGGTAGCCTTGTCGAAAGTGAGCCTGCTGCTTAACCTGCAAATGCAACGCTTCAAATTCGGCAACTGTCACACCAAGATAAGCGCACACCTGAGAAACTAACGACTTTTCTTCCACACTAAAGTGGCCATCCGCATAAGCAGACACCAAAAGAATTTCGAGTAAGGTTCGTGTTAGGTCACCCGGCCCCACCACTTCTTTAAAATGATTCAGTACAGGCACATAGTCAAAATTGTCCGCTTTACCCTCATTAAACAATTGTTTGGCTTGTTCTTGAGCCGCTGGGGAAAGACGCAAACGCTGCATGACAGCTTGAGCCAATTGAATTTCTGCTTGAGAAACCTGACCATCAGACTTGGCCAAACGCCCCATCAATAAAAATAAAGTGCGAAAGAAAGCTTCCTGTTGAGCACGGACATTGCCACGGCGAGCACCAATGAAACCACCACCAGACTGAGATCGGTCAATAAAACTGCCGATAAAGAACCCGAGTACCCCGCCCACAAATCCCATTAGGATGTAACCCAAAATGGCACAGACAATTTTCCACATAAAGATATTTCTCCAGAATCGGTAGCCCCTATGGGCCTGCTTAGATTATCATTTAGCTTTAACGTGGACCCATTCATGGGACAAGTCCAGTTTGGACAATCATTTATTGTTAACAAGTATACCCTGTATGGCCAAGTATTTACGCCCCTGCACAATATTTTTGCATAGTCTTTTCTTCATTCCTCTTGCCCAAGCCAATCAATGGGGCTGGGTTCCTCGTGAAGCACTTTCTACTGAACAACAAACGAATTTAAATCGCTATTGCCAAGGATCCTATATTAACAACTGGCATGCGACAGACACATCTGACACCACTTTAGTGGCTGATATGATGAAAAGAAACGAGAAAGGCGTTGTCCATTTGGAAGGCAACGCTGAGATCCAACAGCCCGAATCGACTCTTTATGCACAGACAATTGACGGTATACCAGATCAATATTATCAAGCTGAAGGAAATGTGCGTGTACAAAATTCGAATCAGCTTATTCTCAGTGATAGTAGTTATATATCAAGTAACGGTTTACAAGACACCCGCTTTAACAACGCCCAGTTTTTAAGCTATCAGTCCGGAATACGTGGCGCTTCTCAATCCTTGTCTCGCAACGAGCAAGGCGTTGTTTTCATCGAAGAGGGTTTTTACACCAGTTGTGAACCCACTCAAGAGAGTTGGAAACTGTATGGTAGCGCTATCGAACTCGATCCGAATACAGGCTTTGGTACAGCAAAACATGTGCGCATACACATTGCTAATATTCCTGTTTTTTATGTGCCTTGGTTGCGTTTTCCCATAGATGATCAACGACACACTGGTTTTTTATTCCCAAGCTTCAGTTACTCAGGTAATGACGGACTCAGTGTTTCCGCTCCTGTTTATTGGAACATTGCCCCCAACTACGACGCAACGATTACCCCCAACTACGTACAGAACAAAGGGGAAGGTCTTGATATCGAGCTGAGGCATTTAGGAGAATACGATGAAACTACCTATGAGCAGTCTAGTTTTTATGACAATGATGAAGGTGAGCAAACCCTACAAAAATTCACATCCAAATTAACTTTTACTGAAAACATCACCGCAGGGGTAACGTTAGAAGACAACCCCACAGATGACTTATACCCAGAGGTAAACACCACTTCTATTGGTGAAAAGGACGACTACGAACGCAGTGCCTACGTAGCCTACTCGAAAGGCAATTTCAGCAGCAAAATCACTCAGCGTCGTTACTTCACGCCCGATTCGTCCAATGACGAACCCTTCGATTGGTTGCCTCGAGTTGAAAGCTCTTATCGAGTGGCAGGGGAACTGATCGATTACTCACTGGCCGCTCAGTACACAGATTTTTATGACCCTGCAGAAGATGACTTCGACGGTCAGCGTGGTGTCTTAAATCAAGACCTTTCCGTTGATTTGAGCAATGCTTGGGGCAGCTTCAGCCCAGGTGTATTAGTGCAATACCGAGATTACAACCTCAATAGTTACACTGGCTCAGATAGTACTTCCTCAATCACTCATGCCAGTGGCTACTTCGATTCCAGCATCGCGTTTGAGAGAGCCATTAATGTAAATAACGGCATTTGGCGACAAACGCTGGTGCCGCGCTTAAGTTACTTAAACGCACCTTATGTCGATCAAGACGACATCCCTGATTTTGATGCCAGCGAACCGACAATCACCTACTCCCAAGCGTTTAGCCATGAAAGGTTTTCCGGTGATGACCGCATTGGCGACACGGAGCAAATGACATTGGGGGTGGAATCCAGTCTTTATGATGTCAATAATGTGGAAAGATGGACATTTAAAGTCGGACAAGTATTTTATTTTGAAGATCGCTATGTTGATATAGACGGCGATACGGACAGTGATACTGCTGTGGACAGCGATACACACAGCGACATCCTTACGTCGGCAAGTTACAATGGCGACCGCTACAGCCTCACTAGTAACGTTAACTATGATCTAGATGACGGAAGCTCAGACTTGGCACAGCTTGTACTAAAAATGCAGCCTACGGACGACATAAAGATCAACTTAAGTTATCTGTACACCATAGATAACAGCGATTCGGATGACGATGCCAAACAAGCGAGCTTCAGTACCATATTTCCGCTAAATAGAAATTGGTCCATGTTCACCCATCATACGTACGACTTTTTTGACGATGATACCACCAAAGAGGTGGTCGGATTAGGCTATGAAAACTGCTGTGTCAAAGTCTCACTAAGCTACCAAGACTGGGTAGACGACGATGACGAAAGCGATAGAGGCATCTTTTTACAATTTATATTACGCAGTTTAAGCACAGTCGGCAGTCAAAATACCGAAGCCAGCATTGCTGATGACTACTGGAACAAAGGACAAGTTGGATACTAACCATGAAGTTGTTTTCTTTTTACACCGCTATTTTACTTATGTGCGTACCGTTTTACGCCGCTCACGCAGAACAAACTAAAATTGATGGCATTGTTGCCATCATTGATTCAAAAGCGATTTTAGACAGCGATATTAATACGCGCTTCCAAGTAATTAAAGAGCGTATTCCCGGTGGGCAAATGACGGACAACATTCGCCGTCAAATTCTTAATCAGATGATCGACGAAGCCTTGCAAGCCAATTATGCTAAAAAAATCGGCATGCGCCCTTCTAGCTCAGAAGTAGACAAAGCCATTCTTGGGGTTGCACAAAACCTAAAGATGGATCTACAGGGCCTAAGGCAAGTTCTCAGTCAACAAGGTATTAATTACAGTCGCTATCGTGATCAAATTGAGCAGGAAATCCTAATCAACAGCATCAAAAAAGAAATCATCAAAAGACGCATTGTGATCTCTGAACAGGAAATTGATGATTACTTGAGCTCAACCACCAGCATCAGTAAAGAAAAAGATCAGGTTCGCCTACGCCACATTATTATTCGCGCCACAGACCCGGTGAAGGCCAAGCTAAAAATTGAAGAAATCGCACAGCAAATCACCAGCGAAAGTGATTTCATTGATCAAGCGATTGCATCTTCTGAAGGTCAGTTTGCTATTCAAGGGGGCGATCTTGGCTGGCGTCCATTAAACCAATTACCTCCTCTATTTGTACGTGCCCTTGAGCAAGAAAGCGGCCAACTCATTGGACCATTGCGCAGTAATGCAGGCTTTCACTTATTGTGGGTGATGGAAAAACGCTCGCCAAACACCACATTGCAAAAACAAACCAAAACTCGTCACATCTTGGTTCGTCCAAATGAGATCCGCAATGACACTCAAACCAAAGCCTTAGCCGATAAGCTCTACACTGATTTAAAAGAAGGTGCAGATTTTGCCGCCCTTGCTAAAGAATACAGTGAAGACCAAGGCTCAACCCTACAAGGTGGTGATCTAGGCTGGGTAACACCGGGCACTATGATCCCGACCTTTGAAAACGTGATGAACGAGACCGCCATTGGCAGTGTCAGTCAGCCTTTCAAAACTCAGTTTGGCTGGCATATTCTAGAAGTAGAAGGCCGCCGCGATGAAGACGTAAGTGATCAAGTTAAACGTGCCAATGCAAGACAAGCATTAACCGCGCAAAAACAAGACATAGTGCTCAGTAACTGGTTAGAAGAGTTACGTGCCGATGCCTTTATCGACTTGAAGGAATAGCTTTAAAGATGACACCGGCCCCTTCCTCTAGCCATCCTCTAGTGGCCATTACCTCAGGTGAACCTGCGGGTATTGGTCCGGATATTATTCTTAGTGCACTAAGCGAGCAAAACTTCCCTGCTCGCTTAGTCGTATTAGCCGACCCGAACCTACTTCGACAGCGCGCTCAATGCTTGGGCGTTACAGTAAAAATCTGCGAAGTCGACAATGCTCAAAAGGTAGGCCCTCATCAACAGGCGCAAATCCAAGTATTGCCCATAGCACTTTCCCAAACCTGCCAACCAGGAGTGCTGGATGTTCGTAACGCTAACTATGTTTTAGAAACCCTTAAACAAGCGGGTGAAGGCTGCCTTAGTAAAGACTTTGATGCCATAGTGACGCCGCCTGTTCACAAAGGGATTCTTTGTGAAACCGGTGTTCACTTCTCTGGGCATACGGAGTTTTTTCAGGCATTGAGTCAGTCTCCACACGTGGTGATGATGCTAGCGACTGAAGCCATGAAAGTGGCTTTAGTGACCACTCACCTACCATTAAAAGACATTTCTACGGCGATAACCCCAGACACAATCAGCCGAGTAGTAAGAGCTCTCAATCAAGATTTAATTGACAAATTTGCGATCGTTCAACCTAGAATTCTGGTTTGTGGACTCAACCCTCACGCGGGTGAAGACGGCCACCTTGGCAAAGAAGAGATTGAAGTCATCACGCCAACCTTAGAAGCATTACGCCAAGAAGGCATTAACCTCATCGGCCCTCTCCCTGCCGACACTCTATTCACACCAAAATATTTAGATAATGCAGACTGCGCCTTGGCGATGTATCACGATCAAGGCTTACCTGTGTTAAAATACTCTGGATTTGGTAACGCGGTGAATATCACCCTTGGGTTACCCATGATTCGAACATCCGTCGACCACGGCACTGCTATGGATTTAGCAGGCACAGGCAAAGCAAATAACGGCAGCCTAAAAGTGGCTATCCAACACGCCATTAATATGGCCAATAACGCGAAAAAACATCTTTAATGAGTAGACCACAAGCACACAAGGCCCGTAAAAGATTCGGCCAAAACTTCCTCCATGACCATGGTATCATTCGACGCATTGTTGCCTGCATCGGCCCTAAAAAAGGTCAGCGCATTGTTGAAATCGGCCCAGGTAAGGGCGCTTTAACAGAAGGCATCATTAGTGTCACGGAACGTATGGATGTGGTCGAACTTGATCGCGACCTAATCCCTATTCTCAAGGTGAACCTTTTCCGCTACCCAGACCTAACCGTCCACGAAGCGGATGCCATGAAGTTTGATTTTTCTTCATTGGCCACTCATGAACAAGCGATTCGTGTGGTTGGCAACTTACCTTACAATATTTCTACACCGCTTATTTTTCACTTGCTCAGCCAAGCAGAAGTCATTGAAGACATGCACTTTATGCTGCAAAAAGAAGTGGTAGATCGCCTTGCCGCCCGCCCGGGAGACAGCTTATATGGTCGTCTCAGTGTGATGGCACAATACTACTGTTCAGTAGAATCACTCTTTATCGTTGGCCCTGAGTCGTTTGACCCGGCGCCAAAAGTTGATTCTGCTATCGTACGTATGACACCACACAGAACCATGCCCTATCAGGTATCGGACATTAAAAAACTAGAAGACATGGTTCGAATTGGGTTCCACCAGCGCCGTAAAACTTTGCGTAATAACTACAAAGGAGTGCTGGACAATGATGACTTTGAAAACCTTAATATTGACCCAAGCTTACGCCCTGAAAGACTGGATGTTGAAGACTTTGTTAACATTACAAACTATGTAATACAGAAGGAAAGTTAGATGCAAAAATACGACATAGTTGTGTCGGTTAGGACAGAATATCTTGCCCATCAGTCAACACCGGAAGAGTCACGTTATGTTTTTGCTTACCATATTTCCATCACCAATTGTGGTACCGAAACCGCACAATTAAAAACTCGTCATTGGGTCATTACCAATGGCGACCAACGGGTCCAAGAAGTAAAAGGCGACGGTGTTGTGGGCGAGTTCCCACACCTAGAGTCTGGAGCTTCTTTCCACTATACCAGTGGCACGGTTCTTGAGACTGCGGTTGGGGTGATGCAGGGCAGCTATCAATTCCAGGCCGATGATGGTACGTCATTTGAAGCGTCTATAGAGCCTTTCACACTTTGCGCACCCAACCAAATACACTGAGGCTTAAATGGCTACCTATGTTATAGGCGACCTACAAGGGTGCTTAACCCCTCTGTTTGAGCTATTAGAAAGCATTCAATATAAAGCCGAGTCCGATACACTTTGGTTCGCAGGAGACCTCATCAACCGAGGCCCGGAATCCTTAGAGACTCTACGTTTTATCAAGTCCTTAGGAGACGGAGCGGTAGCAATCTTGGGTAACCATGATTTACACCTACTGGCCGTCGCTTATGGTCATAGCAATTTAAAACGTAATGACACCTTATCCGAAATACTCACGGCCAGCGACAGAGACGATCTGATCGAGTGGTTAAGGCAGCGTCCTCTTTGTCATTATGATGCGTCTTTCAACACCATCATGACCCACGCTGGCGTCCCTCCGTGCTGGACGCTTGAACAGACCCTTGGTTTCGCTCAAGAAGTGGAAGAACAATTGCGTGGCGAAGACTTTCACAGTTACTTTGCCACTATGTATGGCAACAAGCCGGCTAAGTGGAATGACAAACTGGTGGGTATGGACCGCTTACGATGCATTACCAACTACTTAACTCGTATGCGCTTTTGTGATGCTGACAGCGTCCTAGACCTCAAATCTAAAGAGTCCCCAGACAACGCCAAACAGAATTACGCCCCTTGGTTTGACTACCCATTGCAGCTGCCTCAAAATTGCCAAGTGGTTTTTGGTCATTGGGCCGCACTGGAAGGCATGGCCAATAAAGAAAACATTCACGCCCTAGACACCGGTTGCGTCTGGGGAGGCAGCCTGACTGCTTTACGCCTAGAAGACCAACAAAAATTTAGTACACCTTGTTCAACAAACTGGAAGAATTCATGACTTATACCTGTATCGATATTGCCGATGCCCTCCCAATCATTGAAAACGATGCCACGATTGTCGACATACGTGACCAAGTGAGTTTTCAAACCAGCCATATGACGAATGCAATTAACCTAAACAATGACAATGTGCCGGCTTTTATTGAGCAAACAGATAAATCCAAACCTGTGATTGTATGCTGCTACCATGGCAACAGTAGCAAAGGTGCGGCCGAGTATTTAGCGGCTCAAGGCTTTATAGAGGTCTACTCATTAAATGGTGGCTTTAGCCAGTGGAGCGCTATGTTCCCAGAGCAATGCGACATGAGCATTTAACCCAGCATGGCAAGTTATCAAACCTATCTTGTTGGTGGTGCAGTACGAGATGAGTTACTCGGGCTGCCGGTCATCGACAGGGATTGGGTGGTGACGGGAGCGACACCCGAACAACTCGAGCAGCAAGGCTACCAGCAAGTGGGTAAACAATTCCCTGTTTTTTTACACCCGCAAAGCAAAGAAGAATACGCTCTCGCCCGCAAAGAAAAAAAGCAAGGAGTGGGCTATACAGGGTTTATCTGTGATTTTTCACCCGATATTAACCTTGAAGAGGACTTAGAGCGAAGGGATCTGACCATAAATGCCATCGCTCAGAGTGAGGATGGTGAGCTAATCGACCCCTTCAATGGCCAACAAGACCTTGATGATCGAATCTTGCGACACGTCTCACAAGCATTTACGGAAGACCCCCTTAGAGTCTTACGAGCCGCACGTTTTGTAGCACGCTTCCATGATTTTGGTTTTACAATAGCCCCAGACACATTAACGCTCATGCGCACCATTAGCCAATCCGGCGAATTGAAAAGCTTAAGTGCAGAACGCGTTTGGAAAGAAACAGAAAAGGCCCTTTGCACTTCGAATAGCGGCCAATATTTCTCCGTATTAGAAGAAGCTGGCGCACTAGAAAGTATCTTCTCGGAATTGGTATGGTGTAAGCAAAGCTGCACGATATTGTTAAGCGAAGGCACTTTGACCCCCCAACAGCGCTGGGCGATTATTTGCCACCGCACCCCCGTTGCGGAGCTACAAACTTTACAGCAATCCTTACGCGTGCCGAATCAGTTTAAATTACTCGCCGAGCAAGCCAGTCATTTCATGCATCAATGCAGCCCCCAAATGACAGCACAGCAATGGGAAGGCTGGATTATGTCGGTCAGCGCAGTTAAGAAACCACAACCGTACGAACGGCTCATTCAAGTGCTAAGCGCCCTGACCCAAACAGAGCAACAAGATTGGCTTGCCCTTAGACAGCAGGCTGCTAGTGTTTCACCTGCTAATTTTATAAAACAAGGCTTTAGTGGCGCCGAACTGGGTCAAGCTCTAAAAGAAGCTCGAATCCAAGCCCTAAGCAAGATGGACAGTCCCTTTATTGTTCAGCTAAGCGACGAATCTTAACACCAACCGCCCGTGCAGCAGGGACAGCACCGGGTTTACGCAAGGTTAGGGTCACCTCGGTTAGAGAAAATGCTTCGATTAACTTAGCCACTAGGACTTCCGCTAAAGTTTCAATCAGCTCAAATTGCTCTGTGGCACAAAAGTTTAAGATGTAATTTGAAATGGCTTCATAATCCAAAGTGAGAGACAAATCATCTGTCCCCGCCGGTAAACGATTGTCGTGACTCATTTCTAGATCAAACACCAGCTCTTGTTGGATCTCTTTTTCCCAGTCATATACACCAATCACAGCTTGGGCTGTCAGCCCTTCTATAAACACGATATCTTGCATTAGGCTTCCTTAATGGCTGGCAAATCGGCTAAAGGCCAACGCGCCTTTATGGTTAAACTCAAATCCGAAGACTGCCCATTTACCAGACGCTGTGCCCCGGCATAAGCGATCATGGCACCATTGTCGGTACAAAATTCCGGTCGCGCATAAAAGACACTGGACTTGATTTTCTTCAACTGGCTTTCCAGTTGCTCACGCAAATGCTGGTTGGCACTCACACCACCTGCAATAATCAACTGTTTTAACCCTTCACTTTCCAGCGCTCGGCGACATTTAATCACTAGGGTATCTACCACGGCGGATTGAAACGCCAGCGCTGCGTCCGCTTTGAACTGCTCATCACAACGCTCTTCATCTAAAGCTTCATGAACCGCTGTTAAAAAAGCTGTTTTCAAACCACTAAAGCTGAAGTCGAGCCCAGGCCTGTCGGTCATAGGGCGTGGGAATTTCAATCCTGACTTAGGGTTGCCTGATTTCGCCAAGGCTGCAATTTGTGGCCCGCCAGGGTAGGGTAAACCAATCATTTTGGCGGCTTTATCAAACGCCTCCCCTGCAGCATCGTCGAGAGATTGGCCCAATAAGCGGTATTCACCAATACCATCCACACGCACCAATTGTGTGTGGCCACCCGATACCAACAACGCCACAAACGGCATTTCAGGTTGGGTTTCTTCCAACATTGGCGCCAACAAGTGTCCTTCCATGTGGTGCACACCTAAGGCAGGAATATCCAATGCATGCGCCAAAGAGCGACCGATTGTCGCCCCAGCCATAAGAGCGCCAACCAAACCAGGGCCACTTGTATAAGCAATGGCATCCAATTCTTGTTTATTGATGCCAGCTTGCGCTAAAACTTCATCGATTAATGGCAAGGTTTTTCGCACATGGTCACGGGAGGCCAATTCTGGAACCACACCACCATACTCTGCATGTTGGGCGATTTGAGAATAAATTGTGTGTGCTAATAAGCCATTTTCGGTATCGTAAATAGCAATCCCCGTCTCATCACAAGACGTTTCTAACCCCAAGACTTTCATGGCAATCATCTCTTAACGTAATTTGTCGGCATTGTACCCCATTCAGATCCAGCATTGCAGACTTGTGCTCAATTTCCTTAGGCTAGCTTTGGTATAACGTTAGACAGTCGAATAAAAACACTTTATAATGCGCGCGTTTTCAATGTTTAAATTAAAAGGCAGGTGATTTTTCGAGTTTGCACCAAGTTGCAAGAAAGCAATTAGGAAGGCAGACACCCTTTAAAAAAAGAGTAAACCGTTACAGACGCGATCTAGTCTGTTCAGGGTAAGAAAAATGATCCGATGGATCTCATCCTGTTCAACCAAAGCGCGCTTTGAAAGCCCTATAAATACGGGTATGATTCACGCCGTTTTGTGAACACTTAAATTTAAAACATTATTTGAAAGGTAATTTACATGCCAGCAGTTAAAGTAAAAGACAACGAACCATTTGACATCGCTCTACGTCGCTTCAAGCGCTCTTGTGAAAAAGCAGGCGTTTTGGCTGAAGTTCGTCGTCGTGAATGCTACGAAAAACCAACAACTCTTCGCAAACGTGCTGCAGCCGCTGCTGTTAAACGTCACGCTAAGAAAGTTTCTCGCGAGCAGAAAAAATTCCAACGTTTGTACTAGGCCAATCTGCCGTTTGGCATTTTACTAGAAAACAAATGTTAGCCTAGACGTACAACACTTTTAGGCTTATAAAAACGGCTAGTTAATTAAACTAGCCGTTTTTTTTGCTTTTAATTTTAGAGAGGATTTTATGTCAGCACTTAAAAAGAATATTTCCGACACCCTTAAAGTCGCAATGCGCGCGAAAGAAAAACAACGAGTTACCGTCATTCGCACCATTTTATCCGAATGTAAAAAAGTAGAAGTCGACGAGCGCATTGAGCTAGACGATGCTCGCGTATTGGCCATCCTAGATAAAATGAACAAACAACGTAAAGACTCCAACCAGCAATTCCTAGACGGTGGCCGTGAAGATCTTGCCAAAATCGAGCAAGAAGAAATGGTAATTATTAGCGAGTTTCTACCAACACCCTTAACGGATGATGAAGTTGCTGCAATCGTCAAAGCCGCTATTACAGAAACGGGCGCTAGCTCTATGCAACAAATGGGCGCTGTAATGGCCATTGTTAAGCCTCAAGTACAAGGTCGTGCCGACATGGCGCAAATCAGTAAGCAAGTTAAAGCACAATTAGGCTAAGACTATGGCAGGACGCATACCCGATCAATTTATCGATGAGCTATTAGCTCGCACAGATATCACCGACGTGGTTGCGTCCCGCATCAGCTTAAAAAAAACCGGCCAAAACTACAGTGCTCTATGCCCATTTCACAATGAAAAAAGCCCATCTTTCAGCCTTAATCCTAACAAACAGTTTTACTACTGCTTTGGCTGCGGGGCTGGCGGTAATGCTATCTCCTTTGTCATGGAACATGACCATTTAGATTTTGTCGACGCGATTGAAACTCTCGCCAAAGATGCTGGTATGGAGGTTCCTAAGGAACAAGGCGCCCCAGACCGTTATGAGCAAAATGCCGAATTACTGAAAAGACTTTCCGAAAGTGCTCAGTTTTATCAACAACAGCTCACCCAAAGCCCCCAAAAAATCAAAGCGACAGATTACCTTTCAAAAGACAGAGGCCTTTCTGGGCAAATTGCAAAAGTATTTGGGTTAGGATTTGCTCCGCCGGGCTGGGACAACCTGCTTAAAAAAGTTGGCACCCGCGCCGAAAGCCAAGAGCAACTGCTACGTGGCGGTATGTTGATTGAAAAAAAAGATCAGCCGGGACATTACTACGACCGCTTTCGAGACCGAATTATCTTCCCTATCCGCGATAGTCGAGGTCGAGTGATTGCCTTTGGCGGCCGAGCCTTCGGAGATGAAAAACCCAAATACCTAAACTCCCCAGAAACGCCTGTATTTCAAAAAAGTCAGGAGTTATACGGATTATTTGAAGCCAAACAAAATACTAAGGTACTCGATCAAATCCTTGTAGTAGAAGGCTACATGGATGTAATTGTTCTTGCTCAGCACGGCATTACCAATGCCGTGGCCACCCTTGGCACCTCTGTAAACAGCCAACACATCCGCAAACTATTCAAGTTAGTGAGCAAGGTGGTATTGTGTTTCGATGGAGACAAAGCGGGTCGTGCTGCCGCCATTCGCGGATTGGAAGCGGCATTACCAGTCATGCAAGATGAAAAACAAATTCGCTTCTTATTTCTCCCCGATGGAGAAGACCCAGACTCTTTAGTTCGCAGTGAAGGTGAAAGCGCCTTCAACCATCGCCTTGAGGACGCTCATTCTTTATCTCACGTGCTGTTTGACCACGCCCGCAGCCAAGTCACTCTCGGTGACGAAGAAGGCGAAGCACAATTTGCCCGTAACGCTATGGCGATGATCCAGCAGATGCCGAAAGAGCTGACTTTTCGCTCTGTGCTTATTCGCCAACTCAGTGAACAATCTGGTATTGACAGCGACACCCTTGGCAACACTAGCATCAAAGCGGTTCGTCAAAGCAACTATGAACCTCAAACTCCCTCTAATACCCCAGATTCAAACCCACCAGGGGGCTATGATGATCATTTACCACCTAGTATGGGCTATGAAGAGTATGACGACTCATACCAATCGCTAGGTATCCCACAAGATGCTTATACGGGCCAGCAGCAAACGTCCAACTCAGGCAAAAAGGGCTCAAAGTTTGGTAACAAGGGGCGCTTTAAAAATAACCAAGATACACCCGCCCACTTTCCACCCGCGCCTACAAGTTTGAGCCGAATCAAACAAGCCAGCCTTTGCTTATTGCTCCACCCTCACATTGCCACGCAAGTAGATGTACCCGACCCGCTGATCAATCGAAGTGAGGAAGATTTACAAATATTCTGCAAAATCTGGCGCTTCTTCCATAAATATCCTAAAAAGAATGTAGGCCATTTATTAACAGAGCTACAGGACAGCATTACTCTAACGGCAATATTTAGTCTTTTAAATCATCAAGATGCAGCGACTAAGCAGAAAATTAGCAATGCTCAACAAGAAGTAGCCGACATGATATCGGCCCTCGAAAAAAATCTTGGCTTAAATACTAGCATTGAGCGCTTGAAAAATAAGGGTAATGAATCCATAAAGGATAATAGTAGCAAGCAAGAGTTACGTGATTTAATGGATACACTCCGACGAAAAAAATCTTAATTTTTCTTTAAAATCACCCTTATAATCGATGATTTTCTAGATAAAAGTGATTGATTTTGGTATAATCCGCTGCTTGCAAAATTCCAAATACATTTCTAACGATAGGTTGTCGAATGCCAGACACTCAACAGTCACGTCTCAAAGAGCTGATCGCCAAAGGTAAAGAACAAGGTTACCTAACTTTTGCCGAAGTCAATGACCACCTCCCTGATGACCTTTCTGACCCAGAGCAAGTAGAAGAAATCATTGCCATGATCAACGACATGGGCATCACGGTTTCTGAGATTGCTCCTGATAAAGATAGCCTTCTTATGGAAGAAGGCGATTCTACCGACGAAGCCGCAGCCGAAGAAGCGGCCGCAGCCCTAGCAGCGGTAGAAGGCGATGTTACTCGCACCACTGACCCTGTTCGCATGTATATGCGCGAAATGGGCACTGTAGAACTACTAACTCGTGCTGGCGAAATTGCCATTGCGAAACGTATCGAGGAAGGCACGCGAGAAGTTATGGCCGCTGTGTCTTATTTCCCGGGCGCGGTCGATGTGCTACTCGACACCTATGCAAGAGTCATTGAGGAAGAAGGTCGTCTAAGCGATATCTTCAGTGGCTTTATTGATGGCGACGGTGAAGAACCTGTGTTTGAAGAATCTGCACCTGAAGAAATCATCGAAGAAGAATCGACAGATGATGACGACGACGATGATTCTGATACAGACGAAGAAGAAGAAACGGATAACGGTCCAGATCCTGAAGAGACAGCTTTACGCTTCAATGACATCTCACGCATCTATGAAGAGCTGAAAGTCCTTCTGGAAACCCGTGACCGTAAAGACCCCGACGTTCAAGCGAAACAAGAAGAACTAAGCATTAGCTTTGCTCCGATCAAACTTGTGCCTAAATTGTTTGATGAATTAATCAATCGTGTTCGTTCACGCATGACCAAAGTACGCGACCAAGAACGTCTCATCATGCAAGTTTGTGTACGCAAAGCTGGCATGCCTCGTACTGAGTTCTTAAAACGCTTCCCAAGTAACGAAACGAACCCAGATTGGTTGCAAGAACAAATTGCTTCGGGCGCTGGCTACGCAGCAGGACTTGAAGAAAACGAAGCGGAATTCATGCGCAGCCAGCGGAAACTTCGCGCCGTTGCCAAAGATTCTGGCTTAACTATCGCAGAGTTGAAAGAAATTAACCGCCGCATCTCTATCGGTGAAACCCGCTCTCGTCGTGCTAAGAAAGAAATGGTAGAAGCCAACTTACGTTTGGTTATTTCCATTGCGAAAAAATACACCAATCGTGGTCTACAGTTCTTGGATCTAATCCAAGAAGGTAACATCGGCTTGATGAAAGCAGTTGATAAGTTTGAATACCGCCGCGGCTATAAGTTCTCGACTTATGCTACATGGTGGATCCGACAGGCCATTACACGCTCCATTGCCGACCAAGCACGCACCATCCGTATTCCTGTGCACATGATTGAGACGATCAACAAGTTGAATCGTATTTCTCGTCAAATGCTACAGGAAATGGGTCGTGAAGCAACGCCAGAAGAGTTGGCAGCACGCATGGATATGCCTGAAGACAAGATTCGTAAAGTCTTGAAGATCGCTAAAGAACCTATCTCTATGGAAACCCCTATCGGTGATGATGAAGATTCGCACCTAGGTGATTTCATTGAAGACGACGGGGCTGAATCACCGATTGATACAGCCACTATTGAGGGTCTTCGTGAATCGACCACGACAGTCCTAGCTGGCTTAACCGCCCGTGAAGCGAAAGTACTGCGCATGCGTTTCGGTATCGATATGAACACTGACCACACTCTTGAAGAAGTGGGTAAGCAGTTCGACGTAACGCGTGAGCGTATTCGTCAGATCGAGGCTAAAGCGTTGCGTAAATTACGCCACCCAAGCCGCTCTGAACACTTGAGAAGCTTCCTAGACGAATAATATTCGTAAGTAAGCCTCTACTAAAACCGCCTAATTCAGGCGGTTTTTTTTCGTCTTTTTTTCACCTCTATTTTTGTATCCTATTAACCTGCAATGTAAAAAATTAAAAAATCAGCAGATTCGGCCACAAATTTGTCATACACTCTAGTTAGAGTATGAATACAGATTGTGAGGTCCAGCTTGCTGAAAAGACACGAACATCATTCTCTTACCCCCAGATGCCAATCTAGCTTGTTTGGCAAACAGACACTCAACTCTACCCCCAGTCCCATCACTTCTTTTAGCAATCCCCATTTAACGCTCAGTAACATCCGATCAATTCGTCAAATAACCCTTATTGGAACTTGTCCTACTTATGACAGGAGATTTGTCTATGGAAAAAATTTACGTTCTTGATACCAATGTGCTACTGCATGACCCGCTAGCCATTTATGCGTTTGCCGAGCATAAGGTGGTTATTCCCATGACCGTGCTAGAAGAGCTAGATGTCATTAAAGACAGGCGAGACAAAGATGTTAGCCGTGAAGCTCGACTGGCCATCAACACTATCGATAAAATCGTTGGCAATGCCTCACCTAAGGCTTTGCAAAGTGGTGTTCCTATTCGAGTGATGGGGGAAGAGCTAGGCACAGAGGACAGCACACAAAACACAGAAGGGTCTTTGGCTATTTTCCCAGACCAAATGATCACTAACACAGATAACATTCCGTTTTTAAATGGCAATCATGATCACGCCAACGATAACCGCATTATCAATGTTGGCCTTAGCCTTCAAGCCACCAATCCAAGATCTTCTATTTGCCTAGTCACCAAAGACATCAACATGCGCATTAAGGCTAAGGGCTCTGGCCTTGAGCGGGTTGAGGATTACAAGAAAGACCGAGTGCTTGATGATTTAGACTTAATGAGCAAAGGCTACATCCAGTATGACGGCAGTTTTTGGTCTACCGTAGACAGTGTCAAGAGCGAGGCCCATGGTCGCCACACGGTTCATGTGATTGCCAGAAGCAACTTGCCGACACTTTATCTAAATATGTTCATCATTGATGAAGAAGAGTTTGTCGGTTTCGTGGTCAACCTAGACAAGGAGTTTGTCTACCTATTGGATATTAGTAAACAGAATCTAATGAACCAAAGCTTTTGGGGGATCCACCCCCGCAACCTAGAGCAAGCCATGGCTTTCTATTTGTTGCGTCATGATAATTCCGACCTAATGATCATGACAGGCCCGGCAGGTTCTGGTAAAACACTGCTAGCGCTTGCTTATGGCCTACAAGTCACCATGGAAGAGAAACGCTTCAATAAGATCATTGTCGCGCGCTCTACTCCACCTATGGCGGAGGATATTGGTTTTCTACCCGGTACAGAAGAGGAAAAAATGGCGCCTTGGTTGGCAGCATTTGATGACAACCTTGAGATTCTTCATGGCGCAGACGAACATTCTTTTAGCAGTATCGACTACGTCAAACAAAAGGCTAACATACAGTTTAAATCACTTAATTTTATGCGCGGCCGATCATTCAACAACGCCCTCATCATTATTGATGAAGCCCAAGGTTTAACTCAGTTCCAGCTCAAATCCATCGTCACTCGGATCGGTAGTAATTCAAAAATTATCGTCTTGGGCAACCTGGCGCAAATCGATAACAAGTACATCACCCCACTCACTTCAGGTTTAACCTACCTAGTGGAAAAATGTAAGTCCTTTAAATACGCCAGCATCATGCATGTAAATGGTATTGAACGGAGTCGTTTAGCAGAGTTTGCCGAAGAGAACCTCTAGCACTTTTCGAGCAATAAAAAAGGGAAAGGCGATCGCCTTTCCCTTTTTTTGAGAAGCACTAACATCTTATTGAGACACAGATTTTGCCAATGCTGTGATCTCATCCCACTTACCCGCTTTCACAAGGTCTGTAGGAACAATCCAAGAACCGCCAACACATAATACGTTTGGCAATGCTAGGTACTCACGGAAGTTATTCGCACCAATACCACCCGTTGGGCAGAAACGGATTTGAGACAATGGGCCGCCAAAGGCTTTAAGCGCTTTAACGCCGCCATTTACTTCTGCTGGGAAGAATTTGAAGTGATCGTAACCGTACTCCATACCCAATAGAATGTCTGAAATCGTTGCCACAGCAGGCAAATAAGGAATATCGTACTCTTTACCGACTGCTAACAGGTCTGCCGTCATTCCTGGGCTAATGATAAATTGTGAACCCGCTTCAACAGCTTGCACATATTGAGCACGAGTACAGACAGTACCTGCTCCAACAATGGCTTCTGGTACTTCTTTGCGAAGCGCTGTAATAGCTTCAAGCGCTGCAGGAGTACGCATAGTAACTTCTAGTACAGGTACACCACCTGCTACTAGAGCTTTACCCAAAGAAACCGCTTGTTCCGCATTATCAACAACAATAACAGGGACAACAGGTGTTGCCGTCATTACTTGTTCAGCAGTGTAAGAAGAACTCATCCTCATTTCCTTTTTTTATTAAAACTTAATAATCGTGCCAGTTACGACCGTCTTTGATTGGAAGCGCCATGGATGCCGCTGGCCCCCATGAGCCTGACGCGTATTCTTTTGGACGCTCACTGGTTTGATTCCAAGCGTCCATAATACCATCAACCCACTTCCAAGCGGCCTCTACTTCGTCATAACGCATAAATAAAGTGGCGTCATTACGCATCACATCTAATAATAAGCGCTCGTAAGCTTCTGGGCTACGTTTATCATTAAACGCTTCGGTCAAACTTAGGTTCAAATCGACCGGCTGCAGGTTCATACCTTCGCTAGCACCTGGTACCTTGTTCATCACAGTCAAAGAGATTTTCTCTTCTGGCTGCAGGCGAATAATCAACTGATTACGCTGTAACTGACGGTTACTTTCATCACTGAAAATACTGTGCGGAACCGCTTTGTATTGGATGACGATTTCAGAGTAACGCTGACCTAAACGCTTACCTGTTCTTAGATAGAAAGGTACGCCAGCCCAACGCCAATTGTCGATGTCGGCACGAAGCGCCACAAAGGTTTCTGTTTTAGAGGTCGGATTACTACCTTCTTCATCAAAATACCCCTGTACACCTTTTCCTTTAATCTGGCCTTGAGCGTACTGGCCGCGTACAGTTTTGGTGTAAGCATTGGCGCCAACAATAGGACGCAAAGCCTTTAGCACTTTGATTTTTTCATCTCGTACTGAGTCTGCGTCCATACGACCAGGAGGCTCCATCGCCACAAGACACAACAACTGCACAAGGTGGTTCTGAACCATATCTCGCATGGCTCCCGCATTGTCGTAATAACCCCAACGACCTTCAACACCGACTGTTTCTGCAACAGTGATTTGTACGTTATCAATGTGAGCACTCGACCAAAGTGGCTCAAACAAAGTATTACCAAAGCGAATCGCTAATAGGTTCTGCACCGTTTCTTTACCTAGGTAATGGTCGATACGGAACACTTGCTGCTCGCCAAAGTTTTTCATGACTTCGTTGTTAATAGCACGAGATGATGCCAAATCACGGCCTAATGGTTTTTCCAGTACCACACGCATGCGCTTATCGTTCAAGCCATGACTTGCTAGCGAAGAACAGATAGAACCGAAAAGGTCAGGGGAAGTTGCTAAATAGAAAACAACATCACGATTTTCTTCACCAATTTTGTGCTCATTTAGACGCTTGAAGTCGGCTTCTTCTTGGGCGTTGACAGAAACATAGCTTAAACGCTCTTTGAATCTTGGCCAAGTTTTCTCATCACCAATACTGGAAGGTACAAACTCATCCAATGCCGTACGTATCTTGGCTTGGTAATCTTCAGCGCTCACTTCACGACGGGACGCACCGATAATGCGAGTACTAGGTGCTAGCAGTCCGTCCATATCCAAATGGTACAAAGCGGGCAATAGTTTACGCATCGCAAGATCGCCACCACCACCGAAAATTACAACATCACAGGCTTTCAAACTGGCCTTCATTCTTCACTCTCCAACTAAATCTAGGCTTTCGATACTAGATAGGATGCATAACATGCACACCCCATCAGCCCTGGGTATTCAGACATCACAACAAAAGTCGGAATAGGGGTAACATAAGCTTTCATACGACCTTTTTCTTGCATTGCATCGCGAAAACCACTTCTAAGAATACTTTCTAAATAACGAGGGACTATTCCACCGGCAATATAGACACCACCGCGGGATTCCACCGTTAATACTAAATCACCGATTACTCGGCCTAAAAATACAAAGAACTGCTCCAAAGCAGCCTTAGCAATAGGGTCCTTCCCGCCTTTAAGTGCTTCACCAATTTCTGGTGCACTTAAACGCTTACTCACACCTTCGCGCCAAGCGAGGGCTTCATAAATATTTTCTAACCCCATACCAGACAATAGTCGCTCCGCCGACACTCTTTTATGGAGGGTACGAACAAAACGCACGATATCGTCTTCTAGCTCATTACAGGCACTTAAATCCACATGACCACCTTCACCAGGTAGAATCAAGTTAGGACCATTATCTTGGGGAACGACACAAGACACCCCTAATCCAGTACCAGCACCTATTACCCAAGCGGGGGCTTTTTTGTCGATGTCAGTAACCTCACCAACCGCTACCAACTCTTCTTCAGGCAAGACTTCTAAGGAATGACCAATGGCATCAAAATCGTTTAATAAGGCTATTTTTGGCCCGTCTCCAAAGTAAGCTTGTATCTCTTCCCGGGTGAACTCCCAAGGATTATTAGAAAATCGAATAACGGGTTTGTTGACTGGGCCGGCAATAGCAAGCACCACCGCATCAATCTGGCTCATATCAACACTGCAAGTTGCGATATAATCGGCTGCCGCATCAAAAAAGGTACGGTAATTTTTACAAGGCAGCACCCTCACTTCCTGAGGGATATACTCATGAATAGGCACCAAAGCAAAACGTGCGTTCGTTCCGCCTAAGTCAGCAATCAATGCATGGGACATAAAAGAACCCTAATAGATTTTTTTTGAAATTTTACAACAAAATAAGACTGAAAAACACTTTCAGGCAAAATATTATCTCTTAAAATGTAATTTAATTACATCTATCTCAACCGATTTAAGAACTTGAACACCTTAGTAGGCACCAGTCTCTTGCGATTATTTTTATAGTCATAAAGACGCTCATCGGCGATTTTTAGCAGTTGCTTGTAATTTGATGGTGCATCAGTTGTGACACTCGCGCCACCATAACTGATCGTGATAGGAACCAAGTTAGACTTATAGCGTAATGGGTTCGATTGCAGGTATTCTTGAATAGACTCGGCAATCAAGAGAGCTTGGTCATAACTTTTACCCGGCATCACAAAGACAAACTCATCCCCAGCAAAACGAAATGCTAGACCTTGGCGATGTACATATTTTAATAGGCGCTTGGCAATATACTCTAACACCTCATCACCACAGTTATGCCCTAGAGTATCATTGATGGATTTAAATGCATCACAATCAATGAAAACAACGGTAAGGTCTCTTCCTTGACGTTTAGAGCGGCTAAATTCACGATCTAGCATCAGTTCTAACTGTCGACGATTTAGCAAGCCGGTCAACGGATCCCTTGTCGCCAAATACTCAAGCTTTTCTCGTGCCGACACATTACTCAAACAAATGGATATCTTGATTGCTAATTGATCTAGTAAGAAGGTGTCTTTGGTTTGAGCATCATAACGAGTACTGTCGGCATCCGCCTGACAAAACAAGCCTACCAGCTCACCATCTATAGTCAAAGGTGAGATCGCCACGGAGGCAATAATGTTTTGATAGACTTCAGGAATAATTTCTCGGCAACGCTGTAAATCTGTGTTAACCAGTACAGTTTTGTTACTCGACTTAATAATATCCAACATGAAGCGACGCTTAGTAAATAGCACTCTATCTCTTAGATCAGGCATTTTTTCTAAGTTTTCGATTAAATGCGATAGCGGGGCTTCATTGATTAAATTTACCCACACATAAGGGACATTAAATTGCTTCTGAACTTCTTTGGTTAACGTGGAAACAAACTGATCACAACGACCAATTGACAGAATACAGCGCTCAATTTCGAAAAATTTCAAAGCGATCTGTTCATTACGTCTAACGTTATCTATCAGTTCATCAATGTCATGCATGCATTATGCCTTAACCCTGTTTTTGACAGCTCAGCTTTCTGGATCACTTTGTAGGAAAAATAAGAAGCAGTTGATCTATAATGCATTATAGTACGAAGCATAATCAACATGCCTACCCTTTCATGGCAAATTACTTATTATTTAATGATTAAATCTTACCAATAAACACCCTTTGGCACACTTGGTGAAGTCACTAATGCTAAACAACTAACAAAAAAGAAAAACTGCCCTCTAAGATTAAGATTTCTCCTTCCAGGCCGATAGCTAGATACACTTAAATAAGCAGGTCCCAAAATGAACATTAGAGGCATAGTTGAAACTCAGCTCACCCAAGATAGCCGCGCAGGTAAAGCGGTTTCGGGTGACGCTCAATTTGCCTTATTTATGAGTTTGTTTACTCAACCTGGCCCTCCTGTCATGGAAACCAATGACGAACTGAATCAGCACCAACCCCACGCTATTACGCGCCCTGCTTATTTTTCTCAAGGTATTGCCAACAATCCTGAAGCCAACATTGCCTTACTTAAAGCTCTAGCCGCAGAGCCACTCGCCGAAGGGAGCGCTTATCAGTACGACGCCATTGCTAATTTAGAAAATCAAATCAGCATGCGGGTTTAATCCTCCTATTAACCCTTTTTCGCTCCGCCAATGGCTGTTCCACAAGATGCCAACAATTGACTCCATGACCTAGCATGTTGAGCCGAGGCTTGTTGATACTTAGCCCATACACCTATGTCGGCGCTAAGAGAAATCTGTTCCACATAGACATTCAACGCATCCGTAAGCGGCTCAGTCAACTCAATCAGCTTCATAAGTTGTGGTAATATTTGGTAAGCGGAGCGATTAATGCGAGCCATATAAGGCTGTAATCTTTGCACATAATTGTCTTCAAACTGCGTTGCCAAATAATGAATCGGAGACCCACATTGACCCTTTTCTATGTTATTAACCCCTTCAGTCACAGCATTTAAATATTCCGTTATCTGCACCAAACTAAAAATTAAGCGGCCAATATATTCACTGTCTGTTAAGGCTTTTAGGTCTTGCTCAAATTCCGCTCCATCAACAACAGGAAGACTTTTCAGGTTTTCTGCAATACCAAGCAAGCCGTTTAAAGCACTAAGCAGTGCTTGATTATGGGCAGTAGAATAATCAAGTGGCAAATAACCATTCGACAAGCTGAAAAAGCTTTCTCTGCCTGTGTCATTAAATACAGCATTCCCGAAAGCAATAGGAAGTTCGTGCCGTTTATGCCAAGCCACATTTTCTAAAGCGTTAAGCAACCCCTCATCTTGGATCTGACAACTCTCAATCGCCCGAATTATGTCTAACTCGTATAAAAACCGCTGACTCGTGGGCATTACCTTGCCCAGAATACTGTTTCGTTGACCCGCAACAGCACCCACATCACATTGTTGTAGGGACAAGAAATCCAAAAGACCAATATCAAATTCAGAAAGTGCTTGGAGGCGATCACGAAGCGGAGGATAAGCTAAAGGAAACACCGTATCAGGCGAATCAATTTGCACCAGCTGAGAACGGTTTAAATCGGCAATATAGTCCTCAAACAGGTCTTTTGTTTGAAAACGACTATCACACCCAACCGCTGCAAAGAGTATAATAAATGACAAAATTATCAGATGACGAAAAGGCTTTGCTCTCATGAAACAGCAACTTATTGAAAAACGTAAGGAAGTATCAGAAACACGCGTCGCAAAAATGGTATTCCCTTCGACCACCAACCATTACGACACCCTCTTCGGCGGCATAGCCCTACAGTGGATGGATGAGGTTGCTTATATTGCTGCGACTCGCTTCACCAGAAAATCTATGGTGACAATTTCTACTGAGCAAGTTGATTTCACCCAACCAATTCCTTCTGGCATTTTGGTAGAACTGGTAGCAAATGTTGTTCACGTTGGACGCACTTCTTTAAAAGTAGAAGTAAGCATTTTCCTAGAACAACTTGATAGTGACGTTCGCACCAAAGCCATCACTGGGCACTTTAACTTTGTTGCAGTGGATGAAAACAAAAAACCTACCCCCATCTTTGAAGACCTAGAATAAGCACTGGCTAAATCAATTTACTAAGCACGATGCCACAGCACCGTGCTTAGTAAACCTTCTACTGGGCGCGACTTAACGCAATTTCTTCAGCTAGCTCGTCAAAGCTTTTTTCCGCTTGTAGCTTCTGGAAAACGGCCGCTTCATTTTTCATTGAGGTACGAAGAATATCCTGCGTCATCTCACCAGCCTGCTCTGGGTCTAAACCAACCAATACCACTAAACCGCCGCTTGGTGTTGGAATTTGACGAATAACCTTCGAGCCAATTAAGGTCTGATCGGTAATTTGCTTAGTCACTACACTGTTTACACGGTCTACTGTTTCAGCATCACCAGCGCCTGTCGTTTCAACATACTGCTTCACCATGTTTTGCAGATCTAAACTCAGCACTTGTGCTAATTCTACACGAGCCGCGGTAGCCGCCATTTGCTTCATATAGTTAGGTCCGGCTGCAGATTTTTCACTGTAACCTACCGCAGATAATTCAACACCTTCAACGGGTGCACCACAGACCCATAGTGGGGCTGCTTGGTTAGAACCGTCAGCAAATACACACTCAGGAACCGCTGCCACAGGTGGCGTATCAATGACGTCTTTACTACAGGCTGCCAATGCCATCGCAGCGGCCATCACTCCAACAATTTTTAATTTCATATCCTTTCCCTCTGGTTGCTAAGTTTTGCTCAGTATAGCTGCTTTGCTAAAAAGCCTTGGGGTTATTAAACAAAAAAAAGGGGGCTATAAATAGCCCCCTTTTCACAATCTATAGAAAAACCTTTCAGCTTACTCAGCGAAAGAGGCTTTATCTTCTTCCGTTACGTCTTTCATAGAAAGCTTGATGCGACCACGAGCGTCTACATCCAATACTTTAACGATAACGTCTTGACCTTCAGATAAGAAATCAGACACAGCACGAATACGCTCTTCTGCGATTTGTGAAATGTGAACCAAACCATCTTTACCTGGTAAGATGTTAACGAAAGCACCGAATTCTGCAAGGCGAACAACTTTACCTTGGTAAAGTTTATCCACTTCTGCTTCAGCAGTGATTTCATGGATTTTCAACAATGCAGCATCAGAAGCAGCTTTATCCGCAGCGTAGATACGAACGGTACCATCGTCATCAAGATCGATAGATGCACCCGTTTGCTCAGTGATAGAACGGATGGTTGCACCACCTTTACCAATGACGTCACGGATTTTCTCTGGATCAATCTTAATTGTCGCCATAGAAGGAGCGTTTGGTGACACTTCAGGACGAGCGTAACCGATAACTTCAGCCATTTCGCGTAGGATGTGCTTACGAGCATCCATTGCTTGGCTTAGGGCGATATCCATGATTTCTTCATTGATACCTTCGATCTTTATGTCCATCTGTAGCGCAGTGATACCTTCTTCAGTACCTGCTACTTTAAAGTCCATGTCGCCTAGATGATCTTCGTCACCCAGAATATCCGTCAATACCGCAAAGCCATCGTCTTCTTTGATAAGACCCATAGCGATACCTGCAACAGGAGCTTTCAATGGTACACCAGCATCCATCATAGATAGAGACGCACCACAAACAGAAGCCATAGAGCTTGAACCGTTAGATTCAGTAATCTCAGAAACGATTCGAATAGTGTACGGGAATTCTTCTTCAGAAGGCAAAACAGCCTGAACACCACGACGAGCAAGACGACCGTGACCGATTTCACGACGACCAACACCACCCATACGACCACACTCACCTACAGAGTATGGAGGGAAGTTGTAGTGCAACATGAAGCTGTCTTTGCTTTCGCCAGTTAAGCCATCAGTCATTTGAGCATCACGGCTTGTACCTAGTGTACAAGTAGCAATGGCTTGTGTTTCACCACGAGTAAACAAAGATGAACCATGAGTCTTACTTAGTAAACCTACTTCAACATTGATTGGACGTACTGTTTTGTTATCACGACCGTCTATACGTGGCTGACCATCAATAACACGGCGGCGTACTGTGCGTTTTTCTAATTTTGAGAAAGCACCGGTCACATCAGCTTCAGAGAATTCACCCTCTTCTGTTACCAAGGCTGCAACCGCTGCATCACGCACTTCGCCCAATTTGGCGTAACGCGCCATTTTTTCACTAATGCCGTACGCTTCTTCGATTTGGGCTGCGTAACCTGTTGCCAAAGCTTCAGTTAAAGTCGCATTAGCGGCTTCTGCTTCCCATTCCCAGCGAGGCTTGCCAGCTTCAGCGGCAAACTCATTGATCGCTGTAATCGCTGCTTGCATTTCTTTATGAGCGAACAATACCGCACCTAACATTTCGTCTTCTGTTAGCTCTTGTGCTTCAGATTCCACCATAAGAACGGCATCTTTTGTTCCCGCAACAACCATGTCTAGAAGAGAAGAATCTAGCTCAGAGTAACTTGGGTTCAACACGTAACCTGACTCGTCGTTGAAACCAACACGAGCGGCACCGATAGGACCATTAAATGGAATACCAGAAATCGTTAGCGCTGCAGAGGTCGCGATCATGGCAGCGATGTCTGCATCCAAATTAGTATTGGTAGACATAACAGTACAAACAACCTGAACTTCGTTCATGAAACCTTTAGGGAACAATGGACGAATAGGACGGTCGATTAGACGAGAAGTCAGCGTTTCTTTTTCTGAAGGGCGACCTTCACGTTTTAGAAAACCACCAGGGATTTTACCAACCGCGTAAGCACGCTCTTGATAATGAACAGAAAGTGGGAAAAAGTCTTGACCAGGCTTAGCTGATTTAGCGCCAACAACGGTCGCTAATACTTGCGCATCACCAATGGTACATAGCACTGCGCCCGTCGCTTGACGAGCAATGCGGCCAGTTTCGATCGTAACTGTGTCGTTACCAAACTGGAAAGTTTTAGTCGTAATACTCACACGTATTCCTTTTTATAAAGTTTTTCTTTTTCCCAAAGGCCATCTTTTTAAGCCAGTACTCATATAAATTCTTCATCTAAAAACTCATATGAAGTACAGGCTGCTCCTTGGGAAACCAATAAAAAAGGGCCATAGAAAACTATGGCCCTTATTCAGTCTTAGCGACGCAGACCTAGCTTTTTAATCAAACTAGTGTAACGTGCTGCGTCTTTACGCTTAAGGTAGTCCAACAACTTACGACGTTGGTTTACCATGCGAATTAGACCGCGACGAGAATGGTGGTCATGGATATGAGCTTTAAAGTGACCTTGTAGACCTTCGATGTTCTTAGTCAACAATGCTACTTGAACTTCAGGAGAACCAGTGTCGCCTTCCGCTACTTGAAACTCTTTAACCAACGCTGCTTTTGATTCTGCAGACAATGCCATAATCTATATCTCCAAATTAATATGCTATTAAAAGTAAAGGATAGCCGAGCATATTTTCAGTTATCCTAGAACCATAAGTTTACCACTATTTTTTACAGAACTCACTGCTATTTACAGGGTCAACTCACTGGTATTTACCAATCGTTGAGGCTTGATAAAAGCCCCTTTTACTTGCCCTAATCCAAGAAAACGCGAGTTTTCTTGGTCATACAAGCGGATTAATGCGCCATCAGCTAATGTCGTAGGGTTTTGTACCGTGCGACCAAACAACATATCTTTGCTGTCCGTCACCGATAACATCACCTCATCAAGGTGTTCAACCGCCGTATCCATGGTCATTAGACGTTCATCCAACACTTCTTCACCCTGCTCAGCTAACGCCTCAAACTCTTCCAGCGTAAGCATATTTTCCGGCTGATAACCGGCCGTAGAAACACGGTGTAAGGTTTTTAAATGACCGCCGCAGCCCAAAGTCTCACCAATATCCTCACCTATAGTGCGAATATAGGTGCCTTTCGAGCAACTAATATCCAAGGTTAGGGTATCAGCAGTTCTCGAAATAAGGGTTAAATTGGAGATGATAACCTGACGACGTTTCCGTTCTATGACAATGCCTTGACGGGCATATTCATAGAGCGGTTTACCTTCATGCTTGAGAGCAGAGTACATAGGTGGAATTTGTTCAATGTCACCACGGAACATATCTAACACCACTTCTAACTCTGTATCGGTCAACTCAGGAATCGTTTCCTGCGTTAACACCTCACCTTCTCGGTCCCCCGTAGTGGTTCGAGTCCCTAACTGGATACAGGTAACGTAACGTTTGTCTGCATCCAATAAGAACTGAGAAAACTTGGTCGCTTCACCCAAACACAAAGGCAACATTCCTGTTGCTAATGGGTCCAAAGCGCCCGTATGACCTGCTTTCGCAGCTCGATACAAACGACGGACTCTTTGCAAAGCTTGATTGGAACTTAAACCGATGGGCTTGTTCAGTAGGACAATCCCGTCTACTGAACGCCATTTCGTTTTTACCATGTAAATTACTTACTCGTCTTCGCTGCCATTCTTGGTCTGGTCATCACGAATTGCTTCGTCGATAAGTGCAGACATACGCGTACCATTGACCACACTTTGGTCGTAATGGAAACGTAACAAGGGCATCACACGCAATTTCACTTCTTGTGATAAACGACGACGCAAAAAGCCTTTTGAGCTTTCCAGTGCCTCTTGATTTTCAGCCAACACTTCAGGCTGATCATCTTTACCCAGCACAGTGTAATAAACGTCTGCATAACCTAAGTCTTTTGCAACACGCACTTCATTGACAGTCACCAGACCCAAACGAGGGTCTTTGACTTCAAATTGAATCAGTTTAGCCAGCTCCTTTTGGAGCTGGTCACCAATTCGACTAGTACGACTAAATTCGCCTGCCATTATATTTTCCTATTAAAGTGTACGAGCTACTTCGATGGTTTCAAAAACCTCGATCTTGTCGCCAACTTTAACGTCATTGTAGTTTTTCACACCGATACCACATTCCATGCCTTTGCTGACTTCATTAACGACATCTTTAAAGCGACGCAATGATTCCAACTCACCTTCATAGATAACCACGTCATCACGAAGTACACGGATTTGTTTGTTTCGGTAAACCGTACCGTCAATTACCATACAACCGGCAATCAAACCAAACTTAGGTGAACGGAATACGTCACGCACTTCAGCGGTACCTTGAATGTCTTCACGTAGATCCGGAGACAACATGCCAGACAAGGCAGATTTCACATCATCAATAATGTTGTAGATGACACTGTAGTAACGTAAGTCAATACTTTCGCGCTCGATGAACTGTTTAGCAGAGCTATCAGCACGTACGTTGAAACCAAAGATAACGGCTTCAGAAGCCAAGGCCAGAGTCGCATCCGTTTCCGTGATACCACCAACACCGCTAGATACGATGTTCACTTGTACTTCTTCTGTATTTAGGTCTGTTAGAGACTTAATCAAAGCCTCAAGAGAACCACGTACGTCGGCTTTAAGTACAACATTCAAAGTGCGAACTTCATCTTTGCCCATTTCAGAGAATAGGTTTTCAAGCTTCGCAGAATGCTGACGCGCAAAGCGTACTTCACGGTATTTACCCTGACGGAAGTTAGCTACTTCACGAGCTTTACGCTCATCAGCAACTACAATAAATTCTTCCCCTGCTTCTGGTGTTCCATCAAGACCAAGAATCTCAACCGGAATAGACGGACCTGCTTCAGTAATGGCTTTACCATTTTCATCCAACAAAGCACGTACACGACCCATTTGCAGGCCTGCCAATACGATATCACCTTTACGCAAGGTACCATTTTGAACAAGTAACGTCGCCACTGAGCCGCGGCCACGATCAAGACGAGATTCAACTACTACACCTTTACCAGGTGAGCTAGGCACAGCAGTCAATTCCAATACTTCGGATTGCAACAAGATAGCTTCTAGAAGCTCTTCGATACCTTCACCAGACTTGGCAGACACACCGACGAACTGAACATCACCGCCCCATTCTTCTGGAACGACTTCTTGAGCAACTAGTTCATTTTTAACGCGATCTAAGTCTGCACCTTCTTTGTCAACCTTAGTAATGGCAACAACCATAGGTACTTCTGCTGCGCGAGCATGCTGAATCGCTTCAATTGTCTGTGGCATAACACCATCGTCTGCAGCACAAACAAGGATAACGATATCGGTTGCTTTAGCACCACGGGCACGCATCGATGTAAAGGCGGCGTGTCCTGGTGTATCAAGGAAACTAACCATGCCGTGCGGTGTTTCTACATGGTAAGCTCCGATATGCTGGGTAATACCACCAGACTCGCCCGCAGCAACGCGTGTCGTACGAATGTAATCAAGTAGCGAAGTTTTACCGTGGTCAACGTGACCCATTACCGTTACAACTGGCGCACGCTTAATTGCTTCACCATCGTAATCAATGGCTTCGATCATGTCATTTTCCACCGCATTTTCATCGATGTACTTGACTGTATGACCCATTTCTTCAACTACCAAGGTCGCTGTATCACGATCAATCGTTTGGTTAATAGTCGCCATTGCGCCCATTTTAAACATGATCTTGATGACTTCAGCGCCTTTAACCGTCATTTTCTCAGCCAGATCAGCGACGGTAATGCTTTCAGGCAATGCGACTTCATGAACGATTTTCGCAGTGGGTTTTTGGAAACCATGTTCTTGCTGCTTGTTAGGCTTCTTGCTCTTACGCCCTAACTTGCCACGGCGTGCGAACTCGTCGTCACCATTAACATTAACACGACCACGTTTATTATCGTTGCCACGACCACGAGGCTTTGCGTCACCATCTTGTCTTGGTGCGCCTTTTTTGCCTTTTGGCGCATGAGCCGGTTTACTTTCTGCTGGAGAGGAGAAAGTTTTCTTGGTCGGCTTGGCCTGCTTAGGAGATTCCACTGGATTTTTCGCTCCTGTATCGGAAACATTTTGCTCAGAATTATCAACGACAACAGGATCCGCTGCAACCGTGCTAGCGGCCGCCTCTTGGCGTTTTTTCTCTTGGGCTTGCGCTTCAGCTTTTTCAGCTTCTAATTTGCGTTCTGCCTCAACTCTTGCTTGTTCTTCAGCGGCCAAGCGAGCTTGCTCTTCCGCTTGACGCTTCGCAGCCAGCTCTTCCTGCTGAGCTGTATCATCTGTTTCATCACGTTTAACATAGGTGCGTTTTTTCTTCACCGCAACGTTAACCGCTTTACCACCATCTCCGCGAGATAATGTACTGGTTTTTTTACGCTGTAAAGTAATACGCTGAGAAGCATTACCTTCTTCACCGTGAGAGCGCTTCAAGTAATTCAACAAAACTTGCTTTTCTACATCAGAGACTTCTTGGTTTTCGCTCTTCTGAGGAAGACCAGCTTCTTTCATCTGAGTCAGTAGCTTCTCTACTGGTGTATTTACTAATTCGGATAGTATCTTTACGGTTTGAACTGTCATTAAGTTCCCCCTTGTGTACTCAGATTTTATTCAGATTCAGCGAACCAAGGAGCACGCGCGGTCAAAATTAGACTCGCGGCACGCTCTTCAGTCATCCCTTCAACTTCTAACAATTCGTCAACAGACTGTTCAGCCAAATCTTCCATTGTAATCACGCCAATCGACGCTAGAACGAGAGCAAGGTGATTATCCATGCCTTCCATTTCCAACAAATCAGCAGCGGGTTTGGCGCCATCTAGTTGCTCTTCAGCTTGAAGGGCTTTGTTCAACAGAGCATCTTTTGCTCGTGAACGTAGCTCATTAACTAAATCTTCATCAAATCCATCAATATCTAACATTTCTTCCATTGGTACATAGGCAATTTCTTCTAAAGAAGCAAAGCCTTCATCAACCAATTGAATCGCCAAATCATCGTCAATTTCTAAACTATCAACGAATAAATCGATTAGTTTCTGCGACTCTTCTTGCTGTTTCGCTTCCGCATCTTCACTGGTCATGACGTTAAGTGCCCAACCCGTTAATGTTGATGCCAAGCGAACATTCTGTCCGTTACGACCAATAGCTTGCGCCAAGTTATCACTCTTAACCGCCACATCCATCGAATGAGCATCTTCATCGATTACGATGGAATCTACTTCGGCCGGTGCCATTGCGTTGATAACCAATTGTGCTGGGTTATCATCCCAAAGGACGATATCAACTCGTTCACCATTCATCTCATTGGACACAGCCTGTACACGAGCGCCACGCATACCCACACAAGCACCGATTGGATCAATACGGCGATCGTTGGTTTTAACGGCAATCTTCGCGCGTAGACCTGGGTCACGTGAAGCACCACGAATTTCAATCATTTCTTCTGAAATTTCTGGCACTTCCAAACGGAACAGCTCAACCATGAAGTCAGGGCTATTACGAGACAAGATAAGTTGTGAACCGCGATTATCATCACGAATTTCCAACAACAACGCACGAATGCGGTCGTTCATACGGAAAGATTCGCGAGCAATCAATTGGTCTTTAGGCAAGCTTGCTTCTGCGTTTTCACCCAAATCAATAATCAAACTGTCACGGGTCACTTTCTTCACTTGACCGTGAACTAACTTACCCACTTTTTCCATGTAGCGTGCCACGACTTTGGCTTTCTCTGCTTCACGAACTTTTTGTACAATCACTTGTTTCGCTGTTTGCGCAGCAATACGACCAAAGGCCTCAGACTCTACTTCTTCTTCGTAAATACCGCCAATTTCCACACCAAGATTTTGTTCAATTGAATCATCTATAGTGAGCTCTGTTGCTGGTGAAGAATAATCTTCGTCCGCAACAATGTTCCACTGACGGTAAGTTGCATAATCACCAGTACGTTGATCAATAGACACTCGGATCAATGCATCTTCTTCAAAACGGCGCTTTGCTGCACTTGCTAAAGCAATTTCAACGGCTTCGAAAATAATCTGCTTCGGCACTTCTTTTTCGTTAGAAACAGCTTCGACTACCAAAAGAATCTCTTTACTCATCCCTTTAGCCTCTCTTCAAGGTTAATTTTTAAAATTGTGGAACCACATTTGCCTTCTCGATTAACTCGACAGGCAACAAATATTCTTCTTGATCAACACGGATAACGATATCTTCGTTTTCGATACCCACAAGTTGACCCTTAAATTTACGACGCCCATCAAAAGGCACACGTAAACGTAGAGAAACGATTGTCCCTACATAAGCCTGGTATTGCGCCAATTCAAACAAAGGGCGATCCAAACCTGGAGAGGAAACTTCCAAGTTATATTCACCTGTAATTGGGTCTTCTACATCCAGAATCGAGCTCACCTGACGGCTAACTTGCGCACAATCTTCAACATCAATGCCCTTTTCAGCATCGGTTTCGATAAAAATACGCAAAACAGAGTCTTTACCTTGAGATAAATACTCCATACCCCAGAACTGAAACCCTAACCCTTCAACCACAGGTCGAATAAGCTCATCTAAAATCGTATATTTCGCTGACAATCGTTTTCTCCGAAAATCATTTTTTAAAACGCAGAAACAAAAAACGGGCTCAAGGCCCATTTCAAACTGCATAGATAACAAAAAACCCCATATAGGGGCTTCTTAGAATGCGATTTGGCGGTCAATATAAGTAGATTTCTCAATAAAAACATCTAACTTACACCTTAACCTACGAATAACTTTATTCTTTCAACCTTACAGATTAAAAAAACTAAAATTATTGCTAATCAATACGCGGACATTATACACAATAATAATGTCAATTCAAGATTGGTGCCGATGGCCGGACTCGAACCGGCACAGCCTAAGCCACCACCCCCTCAAGATGGCGTGTCTACCAATTCCACCACATCGGCAAAACCTTCGACATCGAATTAAAGGGTTACTTATTCAGTAACCGGCAAATCCGATGAAGTTACATCATCACCTAATTCAGGCAATGAAATCGTTTCTGCTACATGTGAAGCAGAAGGAACAAAATCTATTCCAGTTGATACACTCTTCGCCTGCTCGCTGGCAAAAAACGCCAAACCAAAGCTTGTCAAAAAGAATACCAGGGCAAAAAATGCTGTTAGCTTAACAAAGAAACTACCGCCACCCTGACTACCAAAAACGGTCTGAGAAGCACCACCAAAAGCGGCACCTGCATCTGCGCCTTTGCCTTGCTGCAACAATACAAGCGCGATAATCGCGATTGCTGCCAAGACGTGAAAAACCAAAATAAGTGCTTCCATCAATTAACCTGCTGATTTAACTATCGCTATAAACTCGTCTGCATCTAATGATGCACCACCAACTAAAGCACCATCCACGTCTGGCATTGCAAATAAAGCCGAACTGCTTGATGCTTTTACACTGCCGCCATACAGAATCTGTACCTTTTCAGCGACAGTTTGAGATAACTCTGCCAGGAACTGTCGAATGGCACTGTGCACATCTTGCGCTTGCTCTGCACTGGCTGACAACCCTGTGCCTATTGCCCATACCGGCTCATAAGCTATAACTATATTTCCAAAAGCTTCAATACCAACGAGATCGATCACAGCCTGAACCTGACGCTGACAAACCACTAAGGTTTGCTCTGCTTCACGCTCCGCCAATGTCTCACCAATGCACAGCATTGGGGACAGACCTTCTTCTAGAAGAAGTTTTACTTTTGAAGCGATGAACGCATCTGATTCAGCATATAAAGAGCGTCGCTCAGAATGACCTACCAACACATATTTCACCGCAAATTCTTTCAACATTGAAGCGGAAACTTCACCAGTAAATGCCCCTTTTGACTGATCACTAACATTCTGCGCAGCTAATTGGATAGCACTGGCAGACAAAGCATCAGACACTTGAGACAAATAAGGAAATGAAGGCGAAACCACCACTTCAGAGTTAGAAGCATCCATCTTCAGCAAACCTTCAACTAAAGAAGAAACAGTCTCTTTTGAACCGTTCATTTTCCAGTTTCCAGCTACGATCTTTTGACGAATCATATTCTAACTCCTAAATTTGAGGCGCTTATTCTATGGAAAGGCACCTTGGGTTTCAAGTATTTATTTATAAGACAACCAAAAAGCACCTCTTAAATGAGCGCTTATTTTGGAATTGCCGCCTTCACTTCTTCAGACAAGTATTTCACCAGCTCATTTACCGTATCGTCATCTCGACCTTCTACCATAACTCGAATTAAAGGCTCGGTTCCAGACGCTCGCAACAAAACACGACCAAGGCCGTTTAAACGTTCATTTGCCACCGCTATCGCTTTCTGCAAAGCCGGCACTTCATTCGGCACGAAACGTTTTTCGACACGGATGTTTTGTAATTTTTGCGGAAACTTGACTAGACCCACCAACAGCTCATCAAGAGTTTTGCCTTCCTCTACCATTGCGCGCAGCACTTGCAAGGCCGCCACAATACCATCACCCGTGGTGGTAATAGAACGACAAACAATGTGTCCAGATGGCTCACCACCCAACACCCAACCATGTTGCTTGAGCTTTTCATTGACGTAACGGTCACCTACCGCAGCACGACTAAACCCAATACCGGTTTCAGAAAATGCCAACTCTAGACCGAAGTTACTCATCAGCGTACCCACAACACCACCACTAAAGCGGCCCGTTTGCATCAAATGATTGGCAATAATATACAAGATATCATCACCATCTCTAACCACACCATGACGGTCCACGAGAATCAGTCGATCACCATCACCGTCTAGTGCAATACCAATGTCCGCTTCTTCCGCTAAGACATTTTTACGCAGCAGTTCAGGCTTAGTAGCTCCACTAAACTCATTAATATTCAAACCATCTGGGTTGGCACCGATGGCAATCACTTCAGCGCCCAACTCACTAAACACACGAGGCGCTACATGATAGGTAGCGCCATCTGCACAATCCACCACAATTTTTAGACCGGTCAACTGCAAGCCAATCGGAAAAGTACCCTTACAGTACTCAATGTAACGACCTGCCGCATCATCTATGCGACGTGCACGACCAATTAGGTGAGACTCAACAACCCCCATAGGCTGATCAAGATAGTGCTCGATACGCTCTTCGATCTCATCCGAGATTTTGCCACCTTCCGCGGAAAAGAATTTAATACCATTATCTGTGTAGGGATTGTGGGAAGCGCTGATCACAATACCTGCACTGGCACGAAACGTTCGTGTTAGGTAGGCAATCGCAGGCGTTGGCATAGGACCTACTAGGCGAACATCTACTCCTGCCGCCACAATCCCTGACTCTAAAGCTGACTCGAACATGTAGCCAGAAATGCGGGTATCCTTACCAATCAAAATTTTCTTATCTTGCTCTTTAAATACTTGCCCAGCAGCCCAACCAAGTTTCAACATAAACTCAGGTGTAATTGGCCCTTTACCCACTGTGCCACGAATCCCATCCGTACCAAAATATTTACGCATCAGTTTTCTCTCTCAATTCGATACATTAGCTCTAGCATTTGCACATGCGCTTTCACATCATGCACTCTAAAAATACGTGCGCCTTTCCCGTAGCAAGCAGCATTTGCCCCCATAGTACCGTAAAGACGTTCATCCACTGGCAAACCCAACACATCACCTATCATGGTTTTGCGGGATACGCCTATTAACACTTCGAATCCTAACTCGCGAAAGTGTTGAGTATGTTTCAACAAACTCAAATTATGCTCTAAGGATTTGCCAAAACCGATACCCGGGTCAAGCAGCAACTGAGAGCGAGCAATACCTGCCGCCTCACAAGCTCCCACACGGGACATGAGATAACGTGTCACTTCATCCACCACAGACACATAATTAGGTTGGTCCTGCATTGTCTGCGGCCCCCCTTTCATATGCATCAAGCAAACGGGCAATTGAGTTTGAGCAGCGGCTTCTAAGGCACCTTCACGCTCCAACGCTCGCACATCGTTAATCAAACCGACACCGAGGGAAGCCCCTTGACGCATCACCTCTGCGCTACTCGTATCGACAGAAACCACAACATCAAAACGTTGCTTAATAGCTTCAATAACAGGAATAACCCGATCTAACTCTTGTTGAAGACTCACTGGGGCAGCACCCGGGCGCGTTGATTCGCCGCCCACATCGATTATGCTGGCACCTTCAAGAATCATCTTTTCTGTGTGTTTTAGGGAAGTATCTAGAGACGAAAAAGACCCGCCATCTGAGAACGAGTCTGGGGTGACATTTAAAATGCCCATAACCTGAGGACGGGACAAGTCGAGTGACTTGCCCCCAAATGACATCAAAGACATATACCTACATCTATACCTAATTATTCACTAACAGGCTTAGAAGCGGGCACTTCGTCATCGCTATCCTGATCTACAACCGGTTCAACCGTTTCTTCAGGTTCAACATTATCTGCCTTTGGACCATTCCCCTTAGGGTCAGTCCAGCCTTCGGGAGCGGAAGGTTTTTTACCATCCATAATCTCCTTAATTTGCTTAGCATCAATTGTTTCGTATTGCATCAAGGCCTCAGCCATCACGTCAAGCTTAGAACGGTTCTCTTCTAAGATGCGCGTCGCTGTCGCATAACAACGAGTAATAATATCCTGTACCTCAGCGTCAATTACCTTACCTGTTTCAGGTGAGAAGTAATTAGCCTTACTACCTGTTGGGCCAGAAATGTAGCCACCACTGTTGTCATCTTCTTCATAAGCAAATGGCCCCAGTTTTTCAGACAAACCCCATTTAGTTACCATGTTACGAGCAATACTGGTTGCACGCTCAATATCATTGGAAGCACCGGTCGAAACACCATCAAAACCATGAATCATTTCTTCGGCAATACGACCGCCATACAAGCTACAAACCTGACTTTCTAGGCCGAGCTTACTGACACTGTATTTGTCTTCTTCTGGCAAATACATAGTGACACCCAAGGCACGGCCACGAGGAATAATGGACACCTTGTAAACTGGATCATGCTCAGGCATTAAGTAACCAATAATGGTGTGACCCGCTTCATGGAAAGCGGTATTAAGTTTCTCTTTCTCACTCATCACCATGGTTTTGCGTTCAGCACCCATGAGGATTTTATCTTTGGCCAACTCAAGCAATTCCATGTTCACCAAACGACGATTTGAGCGAGCAGCAAACAGTGCCGCTTCGTTAATCAAGTTCGCAAGATCGGCACCAGAGAAACCAGGCGTACCACGAGCAATGTTCTTTGGCTCAACATCATCATCACAAGGCACTTTGCGCAAATGCACTTTAAGAATCTGTTCACGACCACGAATATCTGGCAAACCAACCTGTACTTGACGGTCGAAACGACCAGGACGCAATAGTGCTGGGTCCAACACGTCTGGACGGTTGGTAGCGGCGATAACGATAATACCTTCGTTACCTTCAAAACCATCCATTTCAACCAACAATTGGTTCAAAGTTTGCTCACGTTCGTCATTACCGCCGCCCATGCCTGAACCACGATTACGACCTACCGCATCGATCTCATCAATAAAGATGATGCATGGGGCATGCTTTTTAGCTTGTTCAAACATGTCACGGACACGAGACGCACCCACACCCACAAACATTTCAACAAAGTCAGAACCAGAGATGGTAAAGAAAGGCACTTTTGCCTCACCTGCAATGGCTTTAGCCAGCAAGGTTTTACCTGTACCTGGAGGTCCACACATCAAGATACCACGAGGAATCTTGCCGCCTAAACGCTGAAACTTGCTTGGCTCACGAAGGAAATCCACCAATTCTTCGGTGTCTTCTTTGGCTTCATCACAGCCTGCCACATCGGCAAAGGTTGTTTTGATTTGATCTTCTGGCAGCAAACGCGCTTTGGATTTACCAAAAGACATTGGGCCGCCCTTACCACCGCCACCGCCTTGCATTTGGCGCATGAAGAACATAAAAATGGCAAGAATAAGTAAAATAGGAAAACTAGCAACCAGCAATTGCGTCCAAATACTTTGCTGTTCAGGCATACGACCTTCAACAACAACGTTATTATTCAGCAAGTCATCCATAATTTTAGGATCGGCTGCAGCAGGTCGAACCGTATCAAAGGTGTCTCCGCTTGTACGACTACCGCTAATGGTATAGCCATCAACCACTACTTTCGCGATTCGTCCATCTTGCACTTCTTTGACAAATTCAGAATAAGAAATCCGATTCGTTTCAGTCGTTGTATTAAAATTGTTAAACACAGTTAGTAGCACAGCCGCAATAACTAGCCACAACAGTATATTTTTCAGCATATCGTTCAAGAGCACACCTCTTAACGGTTGTATTTAATGTTGCTGGCATTATACCAGAACACCGATCGTTAACCTTTAAATTGTCTTCCTAATAAGTAAACTTCGCGACTACGCGCGCGTGACGCATCTGGTTTTCGTGTCACAACGGAGGCGAATTGTGCTCGCATGGTTTTAAGATATTCATCAAAACCTTCCCCTTGAAACACTTTAACCAAAAAATTACCCCCTGGACGTAGCACTTGTGCCGCCATATCCAGAGCAAGCTCCACCAAATACATGGCCTGTGGCTGATCCGAAGAACTATTACCACTCATATTGGGGGCCATATCTGAAATTACAAGATCTGCTTTTTCATTCCCTATTTCCGCTAGAATAGCTTCGTATACGTCTTGCTCAGTAAAGTCCCCTTGCACGAAGCGAACCCCAGGTAGTGGTGCCATTTCAAGAATATCTGACGCAACCACGGTGCCTTTATCGCCCACCAGTTTGCCTGCGACTTGTGACCACCCCCCCGGTGCGGCCCCTAAGTCTACCACTCGCATGGTTGGACGGAACAATTTATCCTTCTCGTTGATTTCCAGCAACTTATAACTCGCTCGAGAACGATAACCATCCTGCTGGGAGCGTTTGACATATTGATCGTCAAAATGTTCCTTCATCCAATTATTACTACTTTTTGATCTTGCCACGTTTTCATCATACCTAAATCAGTCAATATTCCGCTATAATATCGCTTAACCTCTAAAGCCTCCAATAAAGAGGGTTAACTAATATGAGAAAATTTTACTATGAGCATTACAAACGCCCAAAAAAAGCAATATCGCCTTATTGGCCATGCACTTAATCCAGTGGTAATGGTTGCGGGCAATGGCCTAACAGAATCTGTGTTAACTGAAATTGATCGCGCCCTTGAAGATCACGAACTTATTAAAGTCCGTATCAGCATTGCTGATCGTGACACTCGTAGCGCCTTGATCGCTGAAATCAGCAAAATCATGAAATGCGAAGTGGTGCAAACCATAGGTAAAGTGGCGCTTTTCTACCGAGCAGCACTAGAAGCCAATCCAAAATTGTCTAACCTACTGCGTTAATACCTCCCTAGGGAATAGCTTTTTATCGTCATAAAAAGGCTATTCCTAAATTTTTGCTTCATGGTGCCGATATAAATTCCAGTTATTGCAGGAATGGTCTCATGTTATTCATAGAAGCACTCAACAAACTCAACACACCGCCCCACGACACTCGGCTCAATAGTAGCCTGAGAAAGCGTGCTGTCGTCCGCGATAAAGACTCTGTAGATTTAAGTCAAGACGCCACTCAGGTTAAAGAAATCTACCTCGACAGTAAGGAAGCTCAGCCACTCAGTGCATCACAAAGTATTGTCGCTAACCTTATCGAACATATCCTTTGCTATTTGTTTGAGACTAAAATCAATATTTCCTCACCTCAGGAACTGGGCGTCGAAGAAAAATCTTGGCAAGTATTTTTACAAATTCCACCGTATCACAACTTGCCGCAGAAACCTGCCAGCAACTATCAGGTGCCGCATATACAAAAAAGACCACAAGCCAAATCGTTAATTTTTCACATTCCTGTGAAACCCGCTTATGGCAATACCATTGAAATGACAGTATTAATGTCAACACCACTAGGCTCTCCTGAGAAGCCTGCACTTTTTCATCAATACCCGAAAGAAAACAATCTAAGCCCATTAAAAACCCCTTATACACCGGAGTTTTTAAATGAGCAGAATCGACACTTCCATGTTTTACTCGACCAAGACGGTGAAGCAGACCAATTATCGGATTTACACGCCTACGCCAATCAAAGTCGCCTTTCTGACAGCAACCCTACCAGCAGTGACAGTCATGGATTACGCATTTGGCGCTATAAAGACCAAATATTAACGCCCCTAATTCTTGGCGACAATCGCCTAGGGTTACTCTACATGGGAAATTACTCTCCCCTAGACAGCAGCATGATGAGTCCTGAGGAGAAAAGCCGTCAAGCCAGCCGACTGTATGAAAAAGCTTAAGGCAATAAAAAACCCTTTATGACAAGCATAAAGGGTTTTAAAAGAAAGCCTATTAGTACTAAATACTAAAGCTCGCCCCACAACCACAAGTTGAGGTGGCATTGGGGTTTTGCACCGTAAAGCGCGAACCTTCCAAGTTTTCTTTATAGTCGACTTCAGAGCCAACCAAATACTGGAAGCTTAATGGATCGACCACCAAGGTCACCCCATCGCGTTTTACTTCCGTATCATCTTCTTGATGCTCTTCATCAAACGTAAAGCCGTATTGAAAACCGGAGCAACCACCACCTGTCACATAAACACGTAGCATGAGACGATCGTTTTCTTCTTCCTCAATAAGAGACTGCAACTTAGCCGCAGCCGCCGCTGTAAACTCAATAGGATCTACTGATTCAACCATGCTCATATCATTACCATTACAAGTGTATTCGAATAAATGGATTATCCACTTAACCGAGTATTTTAGTCAAGTATTGATCAGTGCTCACGGGTAGAACGGAAACGCACATCTGGCCACTTCTCTTCTGCCATCATCAAGTTAACTCGCGTTGGAGCAAGGTAAGTTAAGTGACCACCACCATCAATCGCAAGATTGTCACGACACTTATTCTTAAACTCTTCAAATTTCTTCGGATCGTCACACTCAACCCAGCGAGCCGTATTCACATTAACCGCTTCGTAAATACACTCAACCTTGTATTCGTCTTTTAGTCGATATGCTACCACTTCGTACTGAAGCTGACCCACGGCACCCACGATAAGCTCATTATTGCGCTGAGGCATAAACAACTGAGTCGAACCTTCTTCGGAAAGTTGCTGTAAGCCTTTCTGCAAGGCTTTCATTTTCATCGGATCTTTCAAGCGCACACGACGGAACAATTCTGGTGCAAAGTGAGGAATCCCCGTAAATTTTAGATCTTCACCTTCCGTAAAGGTATCACCGATTTGAATTGTGCCATGGTTATGCAAACCAATAATATCGCCAGAGAAGGCTTCCTCGACCCCTTCACGATCACCCGCAGTAAAAGATACTGCGTCAGTCACTTTAATATCTTTACCTAAACGACAATGGCGCATCTTCATGCCACGAGTGTAGGTACCAGAACAAACTCGCATGAAGGCGATACGGTCACGGTGTTTCGGATCCATGTTGGCTTGAATTTTAAACACAAAACCAGAGAATTTTTCCTCTTCCGCTTCAACGGTACGTGTATGAGTACCACGACCAATCGGTGCAGGTGCCCACTCAACGAAGCCATCCAGCATTTCACGAATACCAAAGTTCGACAGCGCCGTACCAAAGAACACCGGTGTTAACTCACCCGCTAAATAAGCCTCTAGCTCGAACTCATGGCTCGCGCCGCGGACCAATTCAATCTCTTCTGCATAAGCTTCCCAGTCATCACCCAGCAGCTCTTTCGCTTCGTCGGACTCTAGACCTTCGATACGAATATCGTCCATTAAGGTGTGGCCACGACCACGAACAAACACATGGATGGTATCGGTATATAGGTTGTATACCCCTTTAAAGAAGTCACTCATGCCGATCGGCCAAGTAATAGGCGCCGCCGCAATTTTCAAGACTTCTTCTACTTCATCCAATAATTCAATTGGATCACGAATATCCCTATCCATCTTGTTAATAAAGGTCAAAATAGGCGTATCACGCAAGCGACAAACATCCATCAACTTAATCGTGCGATCCTCAACACCCTTGGCACCATCGATCACCATCAATACTGAGTCAACCGCTGTCAAAGTACGGTAAGTATCTTCCGAGAAGTCTTCGTGCCCTGGAGTATCCAATAGATTGACAGTGCGATCTCGGTAAGGGAACTGCATCACCGAAGAGGTAATCGAGATCCCACGTTGTTTCTCCATCGCCATCCAGTCCGAGGTAGCATGTTTATCGCCTTTACGGCCTTTTACTGAACCCGCGGTTTGAATAAGCTGACCCAGTAGCAAAAGCTTCTCGGTAATGGTGGTTTTACCCGCATCCGGGTGAGATATGATAGCAAATGTTCTTCTTTTATTGATTTCATTAAGAAATTCTTGGTTCATTTTTTCAATTTCCAATTTTATGTACACCAGTATGTACACAATTTTAATTCATACAAAGCTGTCATAGCTCTGTTTTTAATCATTGGGCGGAATTCTATCAAAACAGCATTATTTTCGCTCATTTTTAATCAGGTCTCATTTTTTAAGTTTTTAATCACTCAAAATAGCTCATAACGGGAAAAACAAGGCTTTCAGCGTTTTTTACACTTATTCTAAGGCGTTTTTAACTGCATTTTATTTCAATTAACTGCAATTCCATTTTTTTGAAAAACGCCTGTTATATGGGCTGTGACGGCTTCTTATTGCAGTTTTAGAATTGCAGAAACAAAAAAAAGCGTAAAGCGCGCAGGTGTGGGGAGGAGTGCTTTTTGGGGGTTGGGAGAGCGGTACGCTGACAAGCTGTAGGCATTAAAAAGGGCGCTATGCGCGCCCTTCCGATTGTTGTTTTGTGTGCTGGTTATTTGAGTAGTGGACTCAGCTTACCCGCTTGTTCCGTGGCTTCCGTGCTTTTCTGGGTATAACTCGCGGTTTGCATTGGAGGTGATGTTGTCCCTGCTCCACCTGGATCACTCCATGTGTATGAGTGGTTGTGTGTTCCTGCAATTTTTGCAAGGTCTGCCACGGTGTTCATTAGGTCGTGTAGTAGGCTATAAATATTCGTTGAATCATCGCCTGCATGATGCTTTGGGGCTATGATTTCAATCAGATTGCCAGCCTTTAATCTCAGCTCTTTTTCTATATCTATTAAGCTGTTCTTACCTTTGGTTTCCCAGTCATCATCTTTGTTTACTTGAGTGTAGGCATTTTCGGATTGCTGCCACCGCTGATCTGTCTCGGCCATATTAGGAAGTTTTAATCCATGGGGCAGTATTGAGCGGATAAACGGATGGGCTGGTGATCCGTAAGCAAAGGCCAATTCAACAATGGTGCCTTTGCTTGGTTTAGACCAAAAGCCTCGCTGTTCACCACCAGATGGTACAGGCAATAAAACATCTTCCATCACTGGAACGTCTTTGTCTTCTTCACCGCCTACTTTTAACAGCTGAACCGATACTGTATATATTGGCTCTTCTTCCGTTACCGTTTGTCCAACCAATGGTTTTTGTATGTCCGTTACTTTTGCCCACATGGGCAGATGCCAGCCACTTTTAAGCTCTGGGTACTTTCGCATTAAAATACGTTCAACTATTTTTTCCACGAAACTACCATCTTCGACTCGATCATGCGCACGCTTTTTAAACGGTTGCCATTTAATAGATAGTTAGGTCTTAAACCCGGTATCGCTAGTATTTCTGCAGTCTGATTTGAACTCTGCTTGTCTAACAAAGCACTAGGAATGGTGACTGGGTTATCTGGCCAATGCCCATCGGACCAAGACCCAACAAAAACCAATCCATCCCGCCGTTGTTGCCAGAGATAATCCTCTATTTCAAACATGCTTCCTAATGATTGCATTAGGTGAAAACCTCCACCGGTATTCACACAGTAAGGAATAGACTTGATTGAATAGTCACTTGAAGGAATGGCAAAACCGATACCCGTTAAAATTTTCACTTCCGACAAGATATCCTTTAAAGTTTTATTTCGAAGCGCAATAGGTGCGCGCATTTCTAAAGCGTTGGATTTTTCACGGCAAAAGATAGACCAAACACCATCACTTACTTTAATAGATCGTTCTATATAGCCATAGAATTGGCTGTGTTGTTTTCCGTTATTAACGCTAAATGAGAAAAGAACCACGCCACTTGGTGTGTCAATGCTATTGATAGTAAAAGAAGCCCGACCAGGTAAGCCTGCATCAAGAACAACATCATGCGAAACTAGGTCTACACGGCTTGAATTTATCTTTAATAGGTACTCATACTTCATCTGTTGCCGAATCCTCTCCGGCTAAATATGTATCTAAATTCGCTACAACCTTTTCAAGCCATGATGGTGTCGTTGTAGAAGCTACAGAAGATTCAGAGATCACTTTTTCATCAGCTGGCGCGGCTTCTGGCTCTTTCTCTTTGATTGTTATCAACTCAACTTTTTCAGCAACAGACTGATACTCCACCAAGACAAACGAAACAGACCAGGCATGATCATCCTCCATCTCTCTTGCCGTTAGACTGTCAGAAAACCTTACCTGACGTACCCCAAACGCTTTAGCAGTTTGGTTTTCAATATTAAAAACTCGTCGGGCACCTGTATCCGAGCCTTTTTCCATACTGAGTTTTTTAATATTGATAAGGTCTGCAGAGTCAGTGTATTTAATGTTTAACGACACCCTTAACCGGCACGCTTTCTCTCCTTCTTCCGCAGTGGCCGTTGAAGAACTTTTACCTGACAAATCAGATTCGGGCAGACTGAATTCACAATCCACCCTCATACCGTAACCCTTAACCTCAGTACGATTTAGGGATAAGACAATCATTTGAAGACTGGCCAGAATTGATCTTCTGTGACATCTATTTCTGTCAAATCGTCACGATTCAGCAACTCAATTAGCGCCTCCCGATTGGCAGCGATCCAAGCTGCACATGCAAATGTATCTTCTTCTCCGTAAACCCCTAAAGAAGCATTAATTTGACCGATCTGATTCCAATGATAGTTTATACGTTTGGTGCATTCCACATTGGCTAAAGCTGTTTGAGCTTCTAGCGTAATAGGGATAATTGGCGCTTCGAGCAACCCACCATCTGGTACTTCTTCACCCAATTCAGTGATTGTGTGTTTTGTGCCATCTTCATCCCAGTACTCAGTGCCAATATTATCGACAACGTAGTGCCAAGAACCGTCTTTAAAATATCGCTGAAATCCCTCTTTTTCTGCGATTAACTCAACATCAGTCGAATAACCAGGTTTCAACCATTTACCGCTGACTGGGTCTTTTTTTGTTTCGATTTGCTCTATAAAAACAGGGTAAGTAGCCCCTAATTTGAATGTACTTAATTTCATATTTTGAGACTCCTAAAGTCGGGTTTTACCGTAATAAGCAATGGAACGTGGGCGATTTTCATATAAACCTGGTAGGGAGTTAGAGTCGGCTGGAGTAAGGTCATTAACACCTTTATAACCAGAATTCCCCGATAAATCATACTGCCCATCATCCCCTCCAAATTCACCCACTCTAAAAATAACCCCTCTAGGCACTGTAGTTAAGTCTTCCTGCCAACTACCAAAAATTCGCCCATCATCCACACCTCGCCCATCGTCGAACATACGGATAAACTCACCTCCAACCATAGGCAAGGTGAATGTATTCTCACCATCACCATCACCATAATAACCACCATACATAATCGGGTCGGCATCTTTTGTGGCTTGATCAATGTAATTGCTTGATGCATTAACAATAGCGAATGCAATTGGATGATCGGAACGACTTAAAGAAGAGCCATCCAACGCATATTCACCCGGGCGCAAAATATCAACGGTGTCCGTATACAACTTAGCTATATCTAAAACATTACTACCGAGTTTTGGGTTAATCTGCTCAGCAATATAAAACGCTCCGCCGATATATCTAATAGTCAGCAATGCGGTTTCAAATACTTGTGTGTCACTACTAATACCAGACAATGTAACTGCGGCTAGATCATCAACTTTTATCGTCATGCTGGACGATGTATTTGTTGCTGAAACAATGAATGAAAACTCGTCAAAGTCGCTTAATTCTGTAACTGGCGTTTCACCATCTTTAGTCGTTAGAATGAGATTGTTAGCATCACCAGAGACAGTAAAAAGTCTTTTCCGACTGGCATTTTTATCAACAATCGACTTCAGGTCTTTTAAGTAAGTAATAATCCTCTCATCACTCACACCACCCGCCACATCAATTGTTGCAAGTTTTGTTAAGTAATGAGCAACACCATTCCCATCGATATAATCTTCAAATGGCCCCGTATCGATAACGAATTCACCCACGGCGGTCATGTCTGAAATATCACCCTGCAGACTGACGTTTAACCAAATTTCATTAGATAATGTACTTGTCGTGATTTCTTGTGCTTCTGTATTTTTGATGCGGATACCACCAACATAACCCACGCCAGCGGCGACACTATACATTCCCGCTGATCCGGCAACCTTCCAGCCATCACCCAAGAAACCTTCATGACCATAAATATCGAAGTTAGCCAGGCGCTCACGCTCATCAATCCCACTTAGCCGTGCAGTAAAGTCAATCTGCCAAGTTTCTGCAGGTACCGTTATTGACGTTGTTTGTTGAATACCGGTATAGGCCAATAGAAAATTACGCGTAATAGTGTTACCAGGCACACCGCCATCGTTTTTACGCTTTTTAATTGTCGGTATGTAGGAGACAGCAATAAGCACTCCCTCATCATCGACCATTCCCACCCAGTTAAAATCATAGTCACCAATATCAGACCCCATTACCAGCGAGTAAACCACTTGGTTTGTGCTGACATAGCCCGATTTCGTGACGTTCAACTGATCGGAAATATACTCAGCATCTGGAATACTTTCTATTCTTGTCGCTGGCTCTTCGCCCAAATTCTCAATGTTAGCCAACACAAATGTGGCTATATTTAATGTTTGGTTGTCGCCTTGTTTTTTTGCTATTTGACGTTCGCCATCAATGGTTATAAAAGCCATATTTTTTCTCTCTAAATCCAGTTAATGCACTTAAACTGTCGCTATATCCAAATTCCATGAATGCCCAATCTCGTTGCTTTTTATTGCCGAACTTATAGCCCATGGTTCTTTTGGCTCACTCGCTACATCTAAAGCCCACGAGTGCCCCACTTCAAACACGCCCACTGTCATATCGATTGGCGTTAGAACTGTTAATTCATAGCGGCGGCAAGTTCGCCCGTACTGCTGAATGATGTAACCAAGCAGATCGATGTTTTCAGAAATCTGGGAATCAGAAAGACGTAGTGTAATAACATCCCAGTTTTCTGAGTCTTCACGCTCCAGAACCTCCAGATAACCAATTCCTAGTCGTTCAAAAATGGCGATAAAGCCCTCTTTTGAACCAGCATCCATTGCGTTTTGCTCAGCAAAAGCTACTCGTTTTCTAAACAAATCATCAGGCTCATTTTCTAAACGAGTCACGTCTTTTTGATAAGCGTGATATTTGAGCAACGCAACCGCGCAAGTCCTCGCGTCCATTTGGTTTAGAGGTGTTTTCAACCACGCCTCTGTTTTATCCCACCAGTCATCAAAAGCCGCTTTTATCTTGCTGGCGTGAATGCCACGTTTCATCCAAGCGGGCAAGGAGTAACGATCCGCCATACCTGCTACCCCTCGACGATTTCTAACGAATTTAGAGTGGGAATCGACATTTCTGAAACGATACTGCCCAGACTGAATTCAATGTCTTCTAGCCCATCTACCAAATCGAAAAGCTCACCTGCCAAGTTGGTAAACGAGAAGCGCGAAAATGGCTCTGTCTTTATTACCTCATAAGCCGCATTACCGCGAAATGCCGAATAAATAGCGTTATAAACGATTACCTTTTTGGCTTCTTTTTCTTCATCTAATAGCGTGTCTGAAAAATACAAAGTGGTAATTAAATCGTGTTCGGTTTCTGGCATGTTGTACGCCACCACATCGTCACCATGGCCGTGATAACCTTCTGTTGAAATTTGACGATTAATGGTTTCAAGGTAACTTTCAGCCGGCGCATTCAGGTCAAATAAAATGTACGCATTTGCGGTACCTGGCCCACGCGGGGCATCATGTTCAAACCATATTTTGTCGGACTGAACTCCAACCCAAGACGAGATCAAATATTTATAAACGCCGTCTGTGTGGTAATGACTTAACGTGTTAAAGGCGTTTCGGATCCGTGCACGATAGGCTTCAATCTCTTCTATATCTGCACCGACTTGATCAATCCAATCATTAGGATTGGTTACGCTCACACCGTCCAAATCACAGTTTGAAAAATACCCCGCTTCCAAGTTGTAAGCGGTGGCCGCACTCTCTGACGTAACGGATATGATCAAGCCTGCTTCACCATCGTTAAACGTGGCATCTAAATCTGTTGTTACTCTATAAACCGTGTTGTTTATTAAATCCGTATAAACAACTGTTCCTGCTGGAACAGTGAAAGCTCCCGATGTATTTTCTCTTGTAAATATGACACGACCTTTCAGAAATTGGCTTTGCTTTCGTGGGCAGTTGTAGCTATCGCCCCACAATTCAATAAATGATTCCCCCACCGTTTTTAAGAAAAATTGCGGCATGATATTTGTAATCAGCAACTGAACAAGCCACATCACCGGCTTAGTAGCGATGGCTGAAATCAGCCGCCAAAACGGTGAATAACTAGAGTCATTCGCAATGGTTGACCCCGAATCAGCAAGCACAGTACGAAACTCTTCTGTGACAGCTTCTTCTGTGGTCGGAACACCATTTTCAATCAAAACCTGTTCAAAATCGCTCATACTGGTACCACCAAACTGACAGCCTCACCCTCTAATGTTTCTGCGTTGCAAATAAGACTTTCCACGCTTAATGACACACTGGCCGTACCGGGGTAAATTCGTTCATCGTCTTCCATTTCGAGTTCTATTTCTGTGCATAAAGCCTGTATTTTGGTTTTGCTTCGCTCACCGATCATCTTCCACGCATAAGCCTTTTCTCTGATCATGTGACGCAAATCTTGAGCAACACAGTCAGCACCAGATACAAGCTTAGGCTCGCCAATGGCAGACAAGACAAGGTCATCATCTTCAATCAATAAATCAATGCTTGCCATTAGCCTGCTTCCATTTCCAGTTGATACATCAGCTCATCACCACGCACGCCTTTACCGTTGTTATGAACTTCCATTTTCTCAACATGCAGGCTCTTTTTATTGCCGCCAAACATATTGCTAATCGTCTGAAATAAACCATCTGAGTCTTGGCGACCTTGAGCGTCTTCCGACCCTGGCAAGGCAACCATTTTATTGACACTTTCCAAGCTGGATTCGCTCCTGCTTACAACCTCTTGTGTGGACTTGGCCGTTACATCAATGCCCGGTAACCAACTAAACTTTTCTTTTAGCCAGCTAATTTTTTCCCCGAGAAAAGCAAATGGATCAAGAGTGCTTAGCCAATTTTTGAAGCCTAGCCACCACCCTTTAAGGCTTTCAAAAAGCTCAAGGTGTAAATCCCAAGATGGCATGAAAGTGATTGAACTTAGCCACACTTGAAAATCCCCCCACCATTTTTGAATAGGCTCAAATATCGCCGTGTTGGCCAGTGCTGACATACCAGAAAAGAACCGCTTAACCGCTGCAGTAACGTCATCCCAATAAACAACCAAAGCAGCTAGCGCGGCGATCAATGCGACAACACCCACCACGATCCAAGTTAGAGGGTTGGCAAGCAGTGCTGCAGTAAAGGCCCACATAGCAGGAAGACTCGTTAAAATTCCCGCTTTCATTGCGGTAAATACACCCGCTAATGCAGGGCCGTACAGTACGAACGCAAGCAAGGCTGTTCTCGCCAACCACAATGTTGCATTCCAAGCAATCAGTACTACTCGTGCCGCCCACACTATGGGCTTAACAATGATGAATCGCATGGTTAGACCAACCATGGCATAACGGGCCAAGCCAATAGTAATACTCATTAATCCAGCAATTGCCACAAATGCCATGAATGCCGTTGCCGCCAGCCCAATAGCTTTTGCCAAATGTGGATACTTGTCAGTCCATTCAACAATCAGCAAAGTGACGTTGGTAATAGAGTCAATGAACGGATAGATGACCGGAAGTGCTTTTTGCCATATCGCAGTAGAAACCCCTCTAATACCTGCCGCGACTTGAGCAAACGGATCCTGCATAGCTTTCGCCATATCGATGGCTTTTTGCATTCCACTAATGCTTCCTAACTTGTTGATATCTTGGCCGAGCTTATCAATGTCACTCGACATCAACTGGATAAAACCTACAGCCTCATCCGAGCCGAACGCTCCACTTAATAAATCTTGAACTTCTAAGGCATTCAGCCCTGTGGTTTTGCTGTTAATCATGTCGAGAATCTGCACCACAGGCAGAAGCTGGCCACTGTTATCAGTAAAAGTTAAACCCAACTTATCCTGAGCATTCCCGAGCCCTTCCAAGAAAGCACCATACTTGGTACCCGCTTCCGATCCGCTCATGGTGGCTTGCAAAGAACCCAACACGGCCATTTGCTCATTCAACTTAACGCCCATAGTGGTTGCACCTGCACCAATGGACTCAAAAGCGGCCGACATTTCTGGGCCTGTTGTTTTAAACATTTGGACGGCTTGCGCTGTTTGCCCGGCAAGCATTTCGACCCAAGCCCCCTTCCCCATGTCATTGGCTTGTTTCTTAAAGATGCCGTACATAGAACCAAAATAGCCTGTAATGTCTGTAACATTAGCTTTCGTGGCTTTCGCTAAGGTACCCGCGGCGGTGGTAAATCGAGGTAAATCATCACCTGCTAAACCGTTAATAGCCGATTGAATATCATAGGCAGACCGCACGTAATTACTGGCAGACTCGCCAAATTCGATGGAATATCTCAAACCCGCTTGATTAAGTCGGGCTAAGGTATCGTCAGCAACTTCCAGTGATCGCACTTCATTAAGTGCGTTGTTCATGTCATTCGCTGGGTTTATTGTGCTCGCAAAAGTAGTTGAAGCGGCGATCAATGCCGTTACCCCAGCCGCAGTACTCATAAAAGCTTTTCGAGAATTATCAGTAACATTTTTGATAGTCCGCTGAATTCCCTTCATCGGTGCGGTGATGCGATCCAATAAACCAACCGTGAGCATCAACTTGTCTAACGCTTTAGCCATTTCATCACCTACCCCGAAAACGCTTTATTTATGCCCTTTGCAATAGCGGCTGTACTCCGCTCCAATTCCCGCCCTTCTAACCACAGCGCTCGCCCTAAATTTTCGGGCGAGTCATCAGCCAGTGGTAAGTGGCGCATTCTAAGAGTTACGAGTTGCTCGAAGCCGTTTCTTTCGATGAACTCACAGAACTCGCTCGCGGCTTTACCACCGCAGGCAGATCGCTAGCGAACTCCTCCGTAACAATACCCATAACCTCCATCACTAAATTCGCTTTTGGGTTATTGGCATCATCTACCAGCAAGTTTTTAAGCGTCGCGTGCTGTTCATTTTTAACCGTACTAGACAGCAAGTTATAGGCAGGCAAAACCGCTTTACCGCTGGCCATACTGTCTACAAATTTGTTGTATTCTTTATTTGTAACCGAGAATTCAAACTCTACTGTCCCGATCATTACTAGAATGACTTGTGGTGCGCTCATACATTTCCCCTATTTTTTCGACTCATAAAGCTGTCTAAACAAATCTTCAATTTTTCGCTCCAGCCTGCTGGCCAAACCGTTTATCTCTTCTTTTTGCGCATATTTTTCTGCAGCGTCTAATTTGTGCTGCATCAAGTCGCGCTCATTTGCCGCGGTACGTCGAAATAAGAACGTCAGAAAACCAAGTAGACCGCTCACGACTAACGACAATACAAACATGATGATGGTCAGCACTGGTCCCGACAGTTCCATATCAACCCCGCTTCGCTTCAAATAGCTTTGTGATCAGTGGCATCACGTTCTTTACTGCACGCTCACCAAAAAGAAAACCCAACACCAAAACATTAATGGCCATCAAAGCGCTTTCTTGTTTCTCGGTTAGAGTCGTCCACTCAGCAAACCACATGAAATCCATATACAGCGTGGCAAAGCCCCAAACAGGTCGTTGCAATCCACGCAAGAAAATCATTAACGGCCCAACCACTGGAATGGCCTTCAAGTCACTGGCGGTACCTTCATATTCAGCGATACGTTGATTAAGCACTTTCTCCGCTTCATTTACCGCTGTGTTGGCCTGACGCTGCGCATCCAGCTCAATCTGCTTCAGCTTCAATTGCATTTCTGCTTTTTGTTCCGCAGACATATCCGGTGGGAAGTACTCTTTCACCGCATCAATCGCCTTTTCAGCAAACCCACCGGTGATACCGTTTAGCAATGTGCCAAAAATACTCATTAGTCCAAGCTCCGCTTTTTTACGTCTTCCCACCACGCTTTCACATCAAAATTGGGGCAGGTTTTGTGGCTGTTCAGATCGTGATGACCAACTACTTCCGCCTCAGGAAATTCTGCAGTAAGAGCCAATACAAGCCCCTCAAGGGAGCGCCATTGATCATCAGTAAACTGATCACGCCCTATAAGACAAATTCCCAAAGACTCTTGGTTGTATGGATCTGCATGCGCACCCTGCCAATACTTAGGTCGCCCACTAATTACACTTCCATTCAGCGTAATAACGAAGTGATATCCGATACCGTCCCAGCCATTCTCTAAATGCCATCGGTGAATATCTTCCGCCGTCGTTTCGCGTCCATTTGGCGTATCTGAGCAATGGACCACCAAGTATCGAATATCCATTTACAGCCCTAGCGTTTCTAAGAAGCTTTGATCTGCGTATGGCACACCATTGATTTCAACAAAGCGTGAATCCGTCACAGAGTAAGGAATCGTGTGCTCCAACTTGTCACCACCGTCACTGCTTGCATCCAGCAACTTGCTCACACTAAGCTTGCAACCGTAAGCCGCCGTTTTAAACGTCTGATCAACCGTTGAACCAAGGCTGATAATGTCGAATGTTGATAGCTGCTGAAATGAACCCACTTTACGAGCCTCTTCTATTACTCGGTTAAAGTTCTCTGTATCAAGTGTGATCTCGCCGCTGGCCGCCACCACCCCATTTACATGGCCATGAGGTATGCCACGAGTTGTCACCGCTTTCACGCCATCTTCAATGTTCAACGTGAACTGCTTAATGTTGATCAGTGACGTACCCATCGATACGTTCACATCCATTCCGGAAATATGATGTGGCATGTTTACACCTCGTTACTTAGTTCTAATGCCACCGTTGCAGCAATGGCTTTTGGACAGTTGTATGGTCGAATTAACAAACCAAACTCCACTTTCGTTCTTGTTGGCCAAGTGATGGTCACATCACCATCTTGTGGCGGCTTAACATCACCAGGCTTATAAATACCGTTTGAAACAAGGCTCTTACTGCGATCAATCATAGGACGCATAAAGTAGGTTTCATGTGCCGCCACGGAAATCGGCGTGCTGTTAAGTTCACGATTACCCACTTTTTTAATGGCTAAAATACGAACTTCGCGCTTCACAACATTCGTGACACGACAATTTTCAATCACCGAAAAATCACTGGCCTCTGCTGCCAGCGTCATACCGTCGCTGCAGTAAATGCCGTCATAATCTGCATACACTTGGGGGACAGTTCCACGCGCATCGTTTAATGCTTTAGCGTGGCTCATGTTGAACACAATGCCGTCTTTATCCGCTGGCAGTGATGACAAACCAACAATGGCACCAGAAGCAACCCGCATTGGCGTATCGGCCAAAGACTGATCCTCATGGCAAAGGCGACCACAATAGGTCCCCAGCCAACCAGAAAACACTTCTGGCACCAAAGACAAAGCTGGCGCCGCCACACCGTTTTGTAAAGTTTCAAACGCTTCAATAAAATCGTCCCACGCCTGAGCACTGCTATCCATTACATCGGTAACAGCAAACCAATGCAGGTAACGACCATATTGATTTTCTGCGCTCGTTACTGCCGCATTCATATCGTCTAATACTGCTTGCGTCGTCACAGGATCCGTTACCACCACTGCCTCACAAACAAAGTTGTTCGCCATGGCCTGTTCAAATGTTGTAGACCACTCACCTGCGGCGCTTCGCGGCATAGCAATGGCCGTCCAATTGGTGCCTGCATTATTTCGAGCATTTTCAATCGCAGTTTTCAGCTTGCTCGCCGGAATGCCCAATACATTGTCCAAATCCGTTGTTTGATCGATATACTGAACCGTACCAGCGTTCTTGCCTGCCGCTCCGATGTATAAAAATTGTCCTTCGACACTGGTAAAGTCACCATTGCCATTGTCTTGACTGCTAACGCTAACGCTACCTAATGCCATTTTATTTGCCTCTACTTAGTTCTGCTTTCATGGCGTCATGCGCCATTTGTTTTACCCATTGAGCATCGTTTGAAAAAAACTCTCTTGATGGTAAAGCGACCTGCCAGCTTTGCTTTCCTTTTCGCTTATTGTTCAATTCATACAGCATCCCAAGCGCTTGAAGCTTGGTTAAATTTTCCATTATGTACTGCCGGCTTATTTTCTTTCGCCTACCATCCCTACGTCTTGATGTTGCCCAACCTAGCCGCAGAATTGCATTTGCTTGAGCTTGAGTTGCTGGCTCATTCCTCCAGTCGTCCTTTAGGCTCTCGCTCATTTTTCGTGCGCGCATTGTCTGGGTTTGACCTTCTTGATGGACTCTTGCCATCCGCCCCATAAAGTTATTTTTAAAGCCAATCGTGATCGAAGAATTACCTTTTCGCCTTTGCCTAATGTTTGAACCTTTCACGAAGCCACTCAACATCTGGCCTTCTCGACTTCGTTGCTTTCTTCTTTCTTGAAATGGCTTGTTCTTGGTATTACGTTGGTGTTTAACATTCTTTCGAGATTGTTTTTTCACCTCGCGCCCCATCTGGTTTAGAGCCCGTTGTTTGCGTTCAGCTGGAAGCATTAGCATTTTCAACTCAGCATTTACGGCATGCTCACCGCGCCAAAATGCTTGCAGACCGCTCTTATTCATTCCGTCCTACCAGATCAAACGTCTCGGCAACATCATGATCCGCGTCTTCTAGCGCCCATGATCCGCCAGCGTATTCAATGTTCCCTTGTTCACTAGGCGAGATATAAACGTCTTCTTCAAACATCAACGTAATTTCAACATCGGCTGTATGATCATCAAAAATATCAAACACCACTTTTGGTTCTTTATCTTCCATGTCGCTACGTTCATCATTGTCCGCAAGCCAAGTAATTAATTTGGCGTGTAATATTTCTATTGGAAATTTTTGATAGGCAAAACGCTCAATAGAGAACACCGCCCTATATTCCATTGTGTAAAGAAGGACTCTATTTCCTTCATTTTTACCGCGAGTGGTTTGCTCTAGCGCTTCTACCCAAGCATCAAACTGCTCGAACTTAAAACAGCTGGTCGTCTCTAAATGTGTACGCAACGCTGCCATCTTTTTCATAGAATCGACGCCCTAAAACCGTCTGCATAAACTCGTCTTGTTCTCAGTGCGCCATTGGCCTCAGCCACTTTTAAAAGACGCTTACCAACAAAGTCTATTTCCCGCTGTGCTTCGCCTTTCCACTCGGTCACGATGATTTCATTACGATCACCCTGTATTTCAGCGGCAGACTTTCGATTAACGGTTTCGAAATACTTAATCAATGATGAGCGAGCCCAATGCATGACAGCCGTCTTGTACACATCGACCAGTGCAGCATCGAATACTTCTAGCGTTTCTACTGCAACAACGCTTTGCAGGACCAGCACGTAATCTATTAACTCTTCGTTTACATGACGAAAAGCAGTCTTGAGTTCATAAACCAGTGGTGCTTCATCGTATTCACCTGGCAGGCGGTAGTTATCTAAAAAAGCCTGTAGTTCAATATCAGGAAAGAAAGAATGTGAGTTTGTAATCACGGTTCCCGTTGTTGTGCTTGCGGTTGTCTGTCCGTTTAAACTCACACTGTTCTCCTGATACCCAATGGCCTTTAAATAAACATCGACCAAACGGCTTTAGTGTTGGTTGACTAGCAATCAACCCGCCACCGTTGGCGATGCCCTGCGGGGAGCTCGTTGTTAGACTTTTAGTTTTGCTCTAAGCCTTTCAATTTTCTTTTTCACGCCTGCGCGTTCGTTCAAATCCATGGCTTTTTCAAAGGCGTTCAATGCGGCTTCGTCTTCGCTCAATGCTTCCAAATGCTTGCCATAAATCGCGTACATTTTGCCGTGCACGATGTTAGACAATTGCCATTTATCAGACTCAATTGCTTGAATCACTTGCTCTAAATATGGCCCAGCACTTTTGTTGGCTTCTAGCTGTGTTACCGACCAGTCATAGACGTAATCACAAATAAATTGGTAAATGCTGGAGTTAAAACGCTGCGGCATTTTGTGAACTTGTTGCTTAGCTAAATGCAACGCCAACGGTACAGCGCGAGCGATGTCGCCCAAATCGAAAAGGAAAACCATCATCCAAACGGCCACGATGTTTGGGTATTTCGCGGCACTTTCCACATACCCCATCACAAATGCTTCAACACGCTTAATCGCTTCGGCTTTGTAAGATGCGCGATCTTCTATGTCTTCAAGGTTTTTCATTTCGTCAATGGCATCGGCCATGATGACTTTATGTGTTTCCAGTTCTGGATTACCGACAAATTGAGAGTCGTCTTCTAGTCTGTCTTTGATTTTTTGAACATCGTATTCAACGCCATCGACTCGGTTTTCTAAGTCGTTCACATCGTCTTTAACGCTGTCGAGTTGCTCGCCTTGTTGCTCAACGGTTTCGGCCAAGTCTTCGGCTTTATCCGCTTGATTTTCCACGCTGTCTTTCAAATCATCGACTTGGTTTTCTAAGTCATCACCTTGTTTATCAGCTTCTACTTTGGTCTTGTCCGCTTCTAGCTTTACGGCTTCTGCCTGGGCTTTTTTCTTTGCCAACTTTTGTTTCATTTTTGAAACTTTAGGCGCTACACCCTTGCCATTCTTATTGGCTGGTTTAGCAGCTTCTTTTTGTGCGTTTTGCGCTGCCATTTTGGCAAGTCGACGCTTTTGGATTAGGTTCATGTTTGCTTTCCATTTGTATGGGTTTAATCAATGGCACTCGCATCATGCGAATGCCATTTGTTAAACCTATTGGTTTATTCTGCGTCTGGATCAAACGCCACCACGTTTGTTTCCGCTGCAATCGCACGATAATCTTCAACGATGTAATCTTCATTGAATGAGTTAAAGTCTTCGATTTGGTCTTTCTTCGGGTTATCGATAATGGTTCGACGCCATGTTCCTTCTTGGCGATAAATCGACAAGTTAGAATAGAACGTGATCATGACCGCGTTTTCAGGGAAGAAAGGTGGTGTCTCTGCTTGAAGTCCGCCATAGGTATCAAGCAAACGACCACCGTCTAAATGACGTTTCTCGCTTGGCTTCTCTCCGCCTGCTGTATAGAACTTGTTTTCAGCCAAGCTAACTAAGTTGCTACCAATGAGAACTCGCAAGCGTGGATCATTTCGAAAAACAGGATCAATACTGTCTTTTAGCGCACGAACCAAGGAATCAAGGTTAGTAAAGTCGCCACCTTCACCAATGGTGATCTCGTCGTCACCAATTTGTGTGGCCGCTTCATTACGGATTTTCTGGAACCAACCAATGTTTACGTCTTCACCCAATGGGTTGTCCGTTGGGTTCGTTGTGTCGGCCGCACTGGTGCCATACCAACCAATACGCAAACGGTCATTGGCAATTGCCATACGGATGGCAGAGGCATAAAGCTCTGCGAATTTACCCGCCGCGACGTGTTTCCACTGGTCGATAATGCTGTATTTCAGCGCGACATCGGCATTGGTTTGTTTTAGTGCGTAACCGAATTTCTCTAACGAATGCAGGCTGCGCGCTTGGCGTTCAGTGCTTCCACTTGTGTCGGTACGACCCGCCACCAAGCCAGAAACAAATAGGCCGATTTTTTCACCGACTTTTTCAGTTACCGCGACATTGGAGTTAATTTTCCCTAAAAAGGGCATGCCATCTTCAACTGCTTTTTCAAACAGTTTTTGTACGGCTGCAGGTGCCACGGCAAACTGCTTGCCTTGGTCAGCGCCAACCGTTTCATGCATGCGCTGGCTAAAGCTTTCTAACTGCTTGCGGCCTGTTTCTGATAATGCGTAATTACTCATCACTCTGTTCCTTTACTGAATTTTTAAAAAGCGGCTCCCCAGACGCCCCATGATTTAATGACTTAAAAAACGTCTAGCCTTCCTTCCGCTTCACCTTTACTCGATGCTGGCGAACCTGTTTTGTCCTCCATTGCTGCCGCAAAATCGCTTTGCAGTTTGGTGAAGTTTTCGTTTAGCGCTTTTAGCGTTTCCGCTTGCGTTGCGAAGTCAGCTTTCTCGCTTTCCAACTTAGCGATTTTGCCTTTTAACGCTTCAACTTCTGCCGCATAGTCCGCTGGCGTATCACCTTCTGGCTCGTCATTGGAGGTAAGCGCTTCAAGCTTGGTTTTAAATTCATTCACTTGTTTCTGCAGCGCTTCAAACGCCGCTTTTTCTGCTTCTGTCATGGGTTCGTCTTCCTGTTTTGGTTCTGGGGATTTACTGAATAAACGCTTAAAGAGCCCTGGGCGCTTTTTAATTTCCGCTTCCAGTTCTTCGTCGGTTTGAGGCGAAACAAAGTCCAGCACTATGCCGTCTTCATTTACAAAAATTTGGGATTGTTCACCGTTTTGGCTAAAGGAAAGCTGTTCGGTACCAAGGCTGGCAGGTTCGTCGGTAATGGCGAGGTGCATCAAGTAGGCTTTACCCGTTGATGCGAAATCTTCAATCACGCGAATACTGGTAAAGAGTTTTTGGCCAGCTTTATTCAGTGCCAACAACATCTTGTTCGCTTTGATCCGAGCAAATAAACACAAACGACCTTTGGCGTCTTTCGCCGCCTTTACTGCAACCACTTGCCCATAGTTGCCGTACCAGCCGTAGTGATCTTGAAAAATACTTGCAGTGTATTCTTCCATGTCGTAAGTTTCAGCCATGTCTTTAATCCACTGCTCTTTGATCTCTCGACCATCGACTGTAGGGCCAGACGTTGCTACTTTGAACCACTTCGATTTTTCTGCCATTTTTCAAGACCCTTGCCACTTATCCATTCAGTTGTAACATTCTGTAATGCAACGATAAGCGGCTAAATCTGTGTATTCCAGCACGTAAAATCCGCAGAATTGCGATAATTCAACTATCACAAAGCATCGTTTTAAGTAGCGTTATTTGTAGACGGCATGGCGGCTAATATGGCGGCATGGCACATTCCCAAGAGACTATCGACTACGCACGATTAATGTATATCCGCGCCCATAAAGCAGCGGAGATATCTCATCGCCTGAATGTCAGTGAAAGAACCGTCTACGGCTGGATTGATAAGTTCAACTGGAAAGAACTGCTGGCGTTCGACACAGCAGAAATAGAAATAAGCCGGCGCATTAGTACACTCACGAACCGTGAGAACAAGACGAAAGAAGAAGTGCAAGAGCTCACTTCTTTGTGCCGTATTTTTGGCGGCATGAAACAAGACCTAGCCAAAGCCGAAAAGATCCTAGCAGAGGCCAAGGCCATTGCCGATGGCAAGCCAGAAGCGGTGGAAGGAGCCATTAGTCGCGGTAATCGTCGTTCAAACGGCAAAAGAAAAGCCAAGGTCAAAAATGACATTAGCGACATTGATGTATCTAAGTTTGATACCTGGGCAGATGAAAACCTATTTGAATACCAATTGCTGTGGCGCCAAGTTGCCCACGACCCCGACCTTTGCCGAAACCGCTTTATATTAAAAAGCCGCCAGATTGGTGCGACTTATTATTTTGCATGGGAAGCCTTTGAAGATGCTGTTAAGAACGGCGACAACCAAGTCTTTCTATCTGCATCGAAAGACCAAGCGCGGATTTTTAAGGGTTACATCCAAGCATTTGCTCGAGATACATTTGATCTAGAGCTAAAAGGCTCTGACAGCATAGAGCTTTATAAAGACGGTAAGCTGTGGGCCACGCTGTACTTCCTTTCTACTAACTCAAGCACAGCGCAGGGTTACCACGGCCATTTATATGTTGATGAAGTGTTCTGGATTCACGGTTACGCCAAGTTGCAAAAGCTGGCATCCGGTATGGCCTCACATAAGAAATGGCGCCGTACCTATTTTTCTACGCCATCCAGCTTACAACACCCAGCTTATGATCATTGGAGCGGTGCGAAATTCAATAAAAACCGTTCTCGTAAAGTTGAAATTGACCTCTCTGATAAAACACTCAAGCAAGGTGCATTGGGCGGTGACAAAATTTGGCGTCATCTAGTCACCGTGGAAGATGCAGAGAAAGCCGGTTGCACACTGTTCGATATTGATGAACTGAAATCAGAGTACAGTAAAGCCGATTACGAAAACCTATTTGGCTGTAAGTTCGTCGATGATAATGAAAGTGTCTTTCCGTTCACTACGCTACAAAAATGCATGGTCGACGCATTCAGCAAATGGACAGACGTGGACTTTGAAAGCGACAACCCTAGCCGAAACCGCCCGGTGGCGATTGGTTATGATCCGTCACGCATTAGAGACAATGCCGCATTAGTGGTATTGGAAATACCGATCAGCCACGCTCAAAAATGGCGAGTCATTGAAACCCATCAATTCAAGGGCATTACATCGGAATATCAAGCCGCCCGAATCGCTGAAATTTACGATCGCTTTGATGTGAAATGGTGCGGAATCGATGTGACCGGCATTGGTCATGACACGTTTGATTGCTGTGTTGCTTTGCGTCTAAAGCACGTTGTTCCTATCCACTATTCCGTCACCGAAAAAACCGACCTGGTAACACGGGCTAAACGCTTAATAGACGGTGGCCGCTTTGAATATGACATGGGCAACAAAGAACTTTCTCAATCTCTCATGATGATCCACCAAATCACCACACCAAATGGCTCCATTACCTATGGTGCGGCTCGCAGTGGTGAAACAGGTCATGCCGATTTAGCATGGGCAGTATTCCACGCAATGCAAGCGGAACGACAATATTCAAAGTCTAAGAAGCCCGAAAAGAAAACCAGTAAAACGCGCGTAACAATGGGATAAAAACAGGATTGAAAACTATGACAACGACAGATAAACCACGCCAACGGATTGCCAGTGAATACACCAGTAGCGCCGTAAAAACAGGTGAGCTGATGCCAGAATCGCCAACAAAAAGTAAAACTCACGCGTTTAGTTTTGGTGATCCCGAACCAGTGTTGGGCAGTCAAATAAGCGACTACCTTGGCATCTTTTCCGACACAAATGGCCTCTGGTACCTACCACCTGTCAGTTTAGCCGGCCTAGCTAAGACCATGTATGCAAACGGTACCCATGCCAGTGTATTAGAATTCAAACAAAATCAGCTATTAGCCAGTTTTAAAGACAATCCGATGATTTCACGCAAAGAAATACGGCTGGCTTTTAAAGATTTTGAAGTATTCGACAATGCTTATTTTCTCGCTATTCGCAACCATCTTGGTGGTATTAATCGCTATGTGCGTTTGCCTGCAGTAAATGTTCGCGTGGGTACCGACAGCAATTTTTTCTTACTAAACAGCGATGGCAGTTTTCAAGAATATTATGGTACCGAAATCATTCATCTAAATGGCGGCGATATTCGCCAAAGCATTTATGGTGTGCCCACTTACTTTTCTGGAATTCACAGTATTTTGCTCGGTGAAGCGGCCACACTGTTTCGCCGTAAGTATTACCTAAATGGCGCCCACAGTGGCTACATTTTGGTAACCTTCGATTTAGACGATGAAAAAGCCGAAGACATTGAACAGGCCATTACTCAATCCAAGGGACCCGGTAACCATCGTTCACTGTACATGAATATGGAATCCACTATTTCGGGTAAACCGGGCTACACAAAAGATCGTGTTCAGTTAATTCCTGTTGGTGATTTTGGCAACCGCGACGAATACGACAAGATCAAAGAAGTCACCCAGCAAGATATTCTAAACATGCATCGCGTACCCGCAGGGCTTGCCAGCATCATGGCAAACAATGCCGCAGGCCATGGCGATTTAAAAAATGTTCGTGAAGTGTATTACGACTGTGAAACGATACCGAAGCAAGCGATTTGGCAAGAGTTAAACGAGCGATTACCCGCTCGCGCAAAGATTGGTTTCAATGAACCACGTTGGCTAACCGTACAAAATGAGGGTGCATAACAATGGCATTAGATTTCAGCAAAGGTGCATTCAATGCCTTTTCATCGGGTAGCCCTTTCCAAAGTGTGACAATGAGCAAGGCTACGGAAACCAACAGCCAATGCGGTACCCTTCGAACAAAGCTAGACAAATATTTACCCGCGGAAGAAGAAACCGTAGTCGATCCGACACTTCCCAATGAAGTAAAAGTCACAAACTGTCAAATTGCATTGTTAAATTACGGTACCGGTGCCAACACATTGAACGCTCATGTACAAAGCCGACTCAATACCATGTTGGACGATCTGCAAGTGGCCAGCGCCGTGAAAGTCATTGATAGCTATATTAATGATGTACCAGACAGTTGCGCCAACATTAACACCATCATGGGTACCGCCGCAGGCGCAACGGATGATCTCTTGGCCGCTTCAACAAGCATATTGGATGAACTCGACCAAGGCATCATCAGCTTTGATTCAGGCACAATGGAAAAAGCAGACTTTGAAGATTTGCTGGATAGAGTCACCAGCGAACTTGGTAGTAATCTTACAGCCATCTTGGGCTTAATTAGCAATGAAGTGTCTATAGCACAAAGCCTTTACGACCAACACATGCAAATGGCTCAGTCGTTTAAATTATCTGCCTTGATTGATGACCCATGTGTGAGGCCATTTCTAGTGAGTTTAGCGGGACCTGAGCTTAGCCAAGTATTAGTGAGTGATTTTGGGATTGGGGATGTTTGAAAAACTATAAAAAAAGGAGCAAGTTATATGCTCCTTTTATCGACTCCCTTGTAGATTCTAAAGGGATTGTTCCTCTTCACGAATTTCAGCTAACACGCTACGAAGTTTTGACTTTCTCTCTTCAGTCCACTTAAATTGAGAGTCACCACCAACTGGAGCTGTAGCATGAAGGGCGCCATTTAATACAGCACTCTTAATGACACCATCTTTGTCGAAATCTTTTAGATCTACGATTTGTCCAGCTTGAAGTACATTCATGACTTTACCTCTATCCAATATTGCTTCCATAACCACTTTAGGATCAAAGCAATATGATCCTAAGTTGTTGTCATCACTGACAAAATTTAAAAATTTTATTTCTCCACCTGTATAAGGATCAGCTGTTGCAGCTGTTCCAATACAAGTTCTTGCACAACGGTTTTCTACCCAACAATGACATGCATTTATCCCACCAGACCCTGCAAACAAAGCAAGCATACGTTTAGAATGCTCATCTAGTAATGGATATTTTAGACCACAATCAAAAAGAACTTGATTATTCTTTTTATGTATTAATGTGAGAGATACAGTTCTGTCTTGGCTTATTTCTGTTCTTGGTATATCAACACCAAGATCTTCCTGGTTTAGCCAAGCTTTCCATTCGGATATTAATTCTAAGTCGCCAGCAAAAATAACACAAACAGTCTGTCTATTCGCAAGCTTCTCAAATTCTGTATTATCTACAAATAAAACATGGTTAACTAGACCAAGTCCATCTAAGTTGATAGACCATCTCGAATCTGTTGTTACTACTTTGCCATCGACATCATAAACAGTTGTCGTCATCCTCTTCCCTTAAGTTAACCTTATGGCGGTGGATTCTATAGCCTCACAAGTCAAATTTGAACTATTTTCCAATTATTTTCTATGTTTTTATTGCTTTTTTTGTAATTTTTACAATCATTTTTTTGACAAAACACATCTAATTTGTCACCAATTCATTGTTTTTAATCAGATTCCTTTAAAACTGATGAGCCTCATATTTTTATTCACTTCACCACTGGCAGTTCATCCGTTGGTTATTTTTCTGAGCAAGATGGCCTTCTATAAAAACAATTAACTAAATCTCTTGAAAAACTAAAAATAACCCTCAAAATGAACTGTATATTTATACATACTGTATAAATATACAAAATCCATCCCCAAAAAAGGAAGTAGAATGATGAAAAAATCTCTATGTATTGCCACCCTATTCGTAGCATCTTGCCAAGCCATGGCAGAAGCTCCAGTCAAAATGGAAGTTCCCTACAACAAAACTAGTTTCTGCATCTACGCTGGTACTGTGTATAGCGAAGGTAGTGTGATCAAAGTCAAAGACTCTAAGAAAGAAATTACATGCGTCAAGAACGCTAATGGCGCTTATTGGAAATAAGCATAGAGAGAATGTACACAAGGGGCATTTTGCCCCTTTTTAATGAGCTCCTGTAAACCCGCCTTTGCGCATGCTCAGATGCACTAGTCAGCCGCCTTTCGATACGATGTTTATTTCAATCACATAATATTATTAGTCAGTAAAATTGTGACGTGTCACGCTTTTACAAATGTTTTATAGTGCAAACACTATCACTACAAAAGCGGATGGACCCATGGACAGAAAAACCCCAAATTATGCGCTGGCCAGCAATAAGAAAAAGGCTATTTTCTCACTAAAAGGCATTCTACAAGGCGTTGCCGCAGATACGACACTCAATACAATGGAAGCGCTTTACCTCAACACTTGGCTTTTGAACTCTAAACCACTATGCGATGACCCAGACGCCATAGACCTACGAGAGTTAATTAACGATGCCTTAAAGGATGGCAAGTTCTCAGCGGAAGAACTCGACGATATAAACAACCTAATTTCTGACATCATAGAGTATCGATCCTATGAAGATATTACTGAATCTGACTACCTAAATGAGTTCTTGGGGCTGATTAGCGGCATTGTATCTGATGATCAAGTTAATGATGACGAATTATCTTACATCGTTGATTGGATCAACAATCATGCCGATTTAGTAGACGACCCAACGGTAAGGGACGTTGTAATAAAGATGGTCGAATTTTCAAAGATTGAAAGCCTCAATGCAAATGACGAGGCCACTTTACTATCATTCTTAAAACAAACCTCTGGCATTCAGTTTTTAGAAACAGGTGCTACCGACGTACACCCAATGGATCACATTGCCGACACAATAAACTCAATGGATCATACTGGCGCGCGAATTTGTTTTACTGGTGTATTTGATACAGGCTCCCGAAAACAGATAGAGACCATTGCCACAAGCCTTGGGGCTATCACTCGAAAAGACCCAAGTAAATCCATAGATTATGTGATTATTGGCTCGCAAGTTTCACCAGATTGGAAGCACACAAGCTTTGGTCGGAAAATTCAAAGAGCTATAGAGCTAAGAGAAAACGGGCATCCATTGACCATTTTAACCGAATCTCATTGGATCAATTTCATATGACAGAACCTAACCACCACTCTAGAAATCTAAAATTAGTCTCTATGTTTTTCATACTGTATTGGCTTCTAGAGCTCACCCCAACAGGTGACAATCAAATCCGACTACAGTTTATAAGTTATGAAATACATAACCCATCAATGCTGGCGCCCGTATCGTGGTTAATTTTAGTTTATTTTGCTGCTAGGTTCTGGCTTAGTTCACACGGCAGCACTTTGAAAGCAATATCTTCTCATCAGCGCTCAGAAATAACTAGATACATGGATAAAATACGCTTAAGCAACCCTAAAGCTATGGAAAAAATAATATCTAGAGCTGAAAGCACTTATAAGAAAAAACATAAAGCTAATTATGAAGATCTACGGAATAAAGAATCTACTTCTGATAATTTAAACAACAAGTATAAAGTTGCTGTTTCTAATAGCTGTAGCATAACTTGGCGAAGGTGCTCTTTAGATTCTCAGGCAACATATGAAGAAAAGGTTAGAGGTACAATGAGCGATCTATTTGCTTATAAATTTCAAACTCCTTTAAACTGGAATGAAACAATACTTCTTCGTATTATTGGGTTTATAAAATTTTTATATTCAAGTGAAAAAAGTCCAGATTATTTTTTACCGTGGTTCCTGTTTACTCTGGCGTTTATTAGCGCTTTGTTAATTCAGTTCGATATCACACCAACAATACTTACTGTCGAAATAATTGAAGTATCTGAGATAGAAATTAGCAAATAACACTAAAAAAACAGCGCCCCATCACTGGGGCGACTGTTTCCGCTCAATCATTTGCATTTCACTCTTGAACGCATGTTTATTGACTCCCACCTTTTGACGCTTCATAGGGGCCCGATCCTCGCCCTCTGACAACATTCGATTCTCACACTCAATAACAGCAACCCTATTCAACAATTCTTCAATGATATGCTTTGGTACCAGATAGCTTTCAACACGACCATGGCGAGCAATCGCCAAAGTTTCACCACAAGTTACCGCCGTGGCCAGCGTGCCATTATCCACTTGTCCTAGTGTTATCTTTTGCGCCTGCTCTATGTTTTCTTCGATCAAGTTCATCTTCTTATCCTGTCAATTTTAAAAAACGTGACGTGTCACGCTCATGGCTAAAGCCTTAATTTCTTCTCTTCACTCGTATAAAAGCATTGTGCATACCCTTTAAACCTTGCTGATCCAACTCCGTTTTTACATCCCATAGGCAAAGGTTCGTGGCAGAACTCGCAGGTACCAAGGCTCTTTTTCTCTTCCTGCATGCGCTCACTGTCTCGACGGATCAATGTGGCTATGTATTCATTCACATCATAACCACCGCGAAACAACCTAAGCTCTTCCAGCGAATCGCGCTCCGTTTGAGACAGCTTTATACGAACCTCTTGAATGCCCATGTCTGCATAACGCTCTTTGTCTTTAGCTCGCTTCTCCTGCTGACGCTTGGTGGCCTGCTGACGCTTCTTATCATCTTTGTCTTTCATGCCGCTATCTCAACACCTAAGGGCTTAAAGTTTGATACTGCCAACTGCTCAGCCAAAGGAGGACAAACGGCGTTACCACAACGAGCAACCTGATTTTTCTTTGACAGTTTCTTCCCTTGGCTATCGTGGCTAATCCTATAATTTGAAGGAAACCCCATACCTTTAAAAAGCTCGTATGGCTCCAACATGCGCAAGCCAATATCAATAATTTGGTACGCTGTTCCCTTCACCATGACCAAACCGAAACGATCACGTGTGGTAATGGTGTGCAACGGTTTATCAATCTCTTGAGCGCTCCCCGTTCCGTAATACTCGATAAGAAAAGCGCGTACTTCGCCAAGGTGAAAACCGCCAGCGGAAATAGTGTGCAAAGGTTCGTTAGTGCCGTGTCCTATATTGTCACCGCGAAACTTCACAATATGGCTAGTAACTAAAGCAAAATGACCACCTTTTACTTGCGCGCAAATCGTGCGTAATGTTTCGTTTATCGCCATGTTCCTTTGATTACTAGCATTGGCGTATTCAGTAATAAAACTAATCTTGGTTGGATCAGGGGCAAGAAATGGCGTTTCAGTGAAAGCGAATTTTTCCAAGCCTTTGGCAATACGCTTTAAAGAGTTTTCAGCCAATGGTTTTTTTCGTCCAAATATAGATTTCACGGGCAAATTCCAATCGATAATATCCGCCGCTGTTTTGTATGGTTTACGCCCATCCCCATGTGTTGGCTCTGGCCATACAATTGGCTCGCCATCTTTACGAGCAATAAGAAACAAACGACTTCTACTTGTTGGAACACCATAATCACACGCTTTCAAAACCCTCCACTCCACCTGGTAACCTAAACCTTGTTCAACCTTGGATAAATCAAAGTCTTCACCAAGTGCATGTTTTACGTCTTCAATGCTTGGATGGTCCAGAGCAAGTCCTGATGTTAATGCTGATATGAATGCGTTGAACGTTTCGCCTTTTCGCTCTTTGCACGGCTTGCCATCAACTACAGGTCCCCACGTTAAAAACTCTTCTACGTTTTCAAGCATAAACATACGAACAGGTACCAACGCAGCCCAACGAACGGCCACCCACGCCAAACCTCGAATATTCTTATTAACTGGCGTTCCACCTTTTGCTTTTGAAAAGTGCTTACAATCAGGTGAAAACCACGCCAGTCCAACAGGGTGACCATTACACGCTTCCACCGGATCAACATCCCATACAGACTCGCAGTAATGGCGCGTTTCTGGATGATTCATTTTGTGCATGTCAATGGCTTCTTGATCGTGATTAATAGCAATATCAACATGACGGTTTAGACCGAGCTCCAAGCCTGTACTAGCGCCACCGCCGCCTGCAAAATTATCGACTATGATTTCTTGTTTCACGTTCACACCTCTTCTTTTTTCGCTATGCCGTCGTTTTCGGTCCAGTGCTCCACATCACTTTGGGTTCCTAACTCTTCCGCGTTTCTCTTCCCCGCTATCAAGTCGTTAATGGTTTCAATGCAACCTTCACAGCCACAGAAATCACCACCACATTCGCAAGATTCTTCACAGCCGTGCCTTTCGATAGAAAAGTCTTTTACCTTCAAGCAGTCTTGGCATAACACTTTTTCGCCTACTTCATACATGGTCACACCCCTTTAATGTCCAACTGCTCTTGTTGCTCAATGATCTTTCTGGCCATATTCACCACGTCAGTTTGAGGCGGGTTGATGTAGTGCTTAAATTCCATACCAAAAACAGAGCGCGCACCGCATCCGCTCTCACCTATGCATTGCACGTAAAGCTCTTTGTAAAACACGTCTACTATGTCTTTTGCCAGATCATTGCTGTTGGTAATGATCGCTTTCCCTTTACACCTGGGGCATCTAACCCGTACTGACATATTGGCCACCTCCACCATAATCGGTTGGCTCATTTCTAAGGCCGAAACTCGGCCCCGTACACTTATTGACACGAGTCCAAGGGATGGCTTCGCCATCCTCTAGAGAAGAAGACCCAGAGCCAGACGTTTTTTTCTGCACCGTCCACTCATGAAGTCGAGTTACCAAAACTTCTATCCCTCTTTTTACACCTCTAACTGTCTTCACCATTTCGCCATATTGATTTTCTTCTTCCTCGCTGTAATAGGTTTTCAATGTTTGATTTCGTCCTGCAAACACTCCGCCCATTAGCTTTACGAATCCGCCAAAGTCCGCACGGTTTGCAGCGTGATAAATGTCTTTGAAATATTCAGGCGCTTTGTCTTTACCCAATCGACGTAGTTCGCGCCACACGGTCACGGATGCACCACCAACAAATTGAAATTGACGAATACGATTTATGCGCGCCCAAGCAACAATGCGTTTGGCCGCATCGCTACCGCTTCGGCCTGTTTCTAGGTCGGTATCAACGTGTTTACCGTGGATGTTTTTAGAAATGTATTTGACGATGTAACCCACTGCCGAACCCTTGGCTGGATCAATCTTCTTAACTTCAACACGGTACTTTTGTGCACCGGCTTCGTTGCCGTCTTCTTGCAGAGCGTAATGATGAAACGCCTCCAAGAATTTTTCTGACTGCTTAGGATCAACCCACAGCATCAAATGCCAATGTGGGCATCCGTCATGATGCGGCTCAACGGTTCGCAACCCATAAAACGGAATTTCATGGCGTTTACACCAAGCACGGAATCGGCGCCAAACACCGTTTAAATATTTATGTGCATTGCGCACTGAAGGGCACCCCGCACGCCAGAACTTCTTATTCCTTTTTCCTTGTGAAATAGGGTGATATTTAGAGGGTGCGGTTAATGTGAGGAAGTAACCTTGGTGACCAAATTCCTCAGAGATTTCTTCCAACCCCTTAGCGCGAACAACCATTTCTGCGAATCGGTTATCTGGATCTGAAACGCCCTTTTTGGACAGTTCTGCCAATGTAAAAGACTGTCCTAACTCGTTGATGGCTTCCCACCCCTCCAAGAACGCCTTATTATTTTCAATCTGTTTTTCCGCTTTCCTTAATCCCCAGCCAGATACATAAGGTGACTTATAGCGCTCAACTTCACCGCACTCCCTTAATATATCTTCAACAATTAGCCATTGTTTTTTTGCTTGGCGAGTCCACCATTCTGGCGTGATCATCCGGGCCATGAAGCCCAAGACTTTGTCATTGTCGTCCCATTCATCGAACTTAATACCAACTTCAACAAGTTGCGATTGCATAAAGCCTTTTACTGCTTCAATGCCGTTTTCAACATAGATCCCCATCATCTCAACTTCAAAATAATTACTGCGCTTTTCAGCCCATGACGCCAATTGCTCGCCATCAAATTCCGTAATCATTTTGTCGCAAAAATGCAGGCGCTTAACCACATTGCGCAACCACGCCATGGTCGTGCCTTTTGGCTCTTTACCGCGCACTTCCAACTCATGCAAACGGTCACACTCTTTACCAATAGGTGCTCGCATCACGGTCACTTTTGCCAATAGCTCAAAGCGTTCAACAACACCTCGTAACCAAGTATTGGCCGCAACATAACCCTTTGATAGGTCCAACTCGTCAAGACGCTTTTGCAAAACAGTAGCGTCCTCAAGACTTACACCGTTCAGCAATTCTTTACGCCATTCCAAACACTCTTCTGTTGGAGTCGAATCAAACATGCGCAATTGCCTCCACACCATCTAACGCACGGAAACTTTTAGCAATATCACGCATCACAATGTCATAGCTTGAATGCCCATCGAACAAACCTGCCACTCGTTCCAACATAATCATTTTATTCGCCACAGCATGTGCCGTAGCATTCACGGTCCAAGACTGAGTAAAATGCGGCCCAATCACATCACGCATGGTCCCCTTCTCCAGTAACAAGAAACGATCCAATTCCCCTTTTACAGCGGCATTTACCATGCGCATCATCATGTCTAATTCAAAACAGCAAAGAGGGTGCTGGGATTGCTCAAAGAAACCATCAAACGAATACGGTTCACGCTCCACAGAATTAGAATTAAAAGACGGCCTCTCGCGCAATTTCATCAATGTGTATTCTGGTGACCAAACACGCATAAAGGTTTCACCTGCTATACCGCCTCGATCAATTTCATGACAGACGAACATCTTCGACCAGTGGTTGCCGATCAGCCGCAACACGTTTAATTCCGCTGTCGTGAACGAAAATAAAATTGACTGAACTTGGCTGAGTTTCTGTGGTTGTGCTGTCATGTTGTTGAACCTCGATTGCTTTCTTTTCTTCTTTCCACGAATGCCAAATCTTTTGGCGGATTTCCTGCGGCGGCATCTTCTGCAGCATGGCTTTTAGCTGTTCGAATGACAGCTCAAGGGATGTTGTAATTTGCATTTTTCGTCCTCCCGATTCATGGCGTCTAACTCCTTTCCGCTCACTAAAAATTCCGAATGGCCGCACGCTGGGCAAAACGCCTCAGCCCCGACGAATCCTAGCCATCCACCAAGCTGGCTTTTCTTTCCCTTCCAGCCACAATCAATGCAAACATAGGGTTCAGAGACGTCCTTTATAGCCGCTTCAAACTCTTGAATTTGAGCCTCACGAACTTGATGATTTATCTTTGCTGACATCATGAAAAAACCACTTTAAATAACAGGTACATTTCCCCAACACTGCAAACAGTGATCAACAGGGCCGATGCCACAACCAACGCCAAGCGGAGGTTATGCCTTTGCTTAGCTGTTTTATCCGTAAAATTAAAAGGCATATCTCACTCCTTAATTAATGAACGATTTGATTGGAAAAGCGTTCATTTAGCTCCTGCTTCAGCAGCATATTTTCCGCTCTTAATTCATCAATATGCTTTTCCCATTTATTCAGCGACTGCTCATATTTCGTTAACAGACGGTCATAATTTGAATATTTAAGTTCCAGTGATTCGCCTTGGGCTGTCAGCCACCCCACTAACCAATCTCTGAAAGGCTCGGCATCAGCCAATATTTCAACCTTAACCTCTTCAATCTTCACACCTGCTTTATAGGCGTTCATGCCTTGCTCAAATGTCCACTTCATTGAAATACTCCAAATGTAAAACAAGCCTCGATCACGCTTCCGGCAACAAGCAGTGCTGCAGTAACAAGAATCAACTTATCCAGCTTTGTCATGTCACCTCCATAATATTGAAAGCGACTATCTGGCCATGGCCTGAAAGTCTGGGTTTCCGTGAGCCAGCACCGCGATTTCAGTCCTCTGCAATGACTCCTGAGCTTCACGAATCTCTTTCAGAATTTTGCTACGCTCGCGCTCGGTCAAACGGTTATCTGCCATCGCATCTTGCACAGCCGAAAACACATCACCGCACTCTTTACCGTTCGCAACGACAGCTTCAACAATCGAGCAAGGTGCATCTTTAAGGGCGTTCAAAATGACAGAACCCTGCATGGCACGAAGCACCACATCATTCCCGGTAACGAGTTGAATGGCGTGGAGTTCGTGAACAGTGAGCTTATTGACCGTATTGTTCGGATTGACCTTGTTAATCAAGACCTGGTGACTCATGCCTAAAGCCGCGGATATTTCTTTTGATGATAATTTGGACTGGTGCACGAGATCGTGCAGCGCTTGTTGAAAGTAATCCATCGTCATTTTCTCCCCAGAAAATCAAATGTTTTAGTGTTTAGGCTGATTGCTTATGCTTGGTTTCATAAAGTGATGGGTCGTACTTAAGCACCCCATTAGTAATTCGCTCTAGTCTTAACGCCTGCTTCTCAGGAATTAGTTCTGGCCATTGCGAAACAGCGCCAGAGGTAATGCCCAGAGCAGACCAAATTGCAGTCGAAGTTTTAAAGTGCTTGATAGCATCGGATTTAAACATCTTATTTTTCTAACCTCCATTCTTACTTTTGTAAGAATATATACTCATGAAAGTAATACAGTCAAGGTTTATTATTCTAAGAATGGAAACTTCAGACCGCATAAGACAACGACTCAAAGAACTTGGCCTAAAGAGCGTTGATATATCAAAGGCCACTGGCATCTCTAGTGGAGGGGTTAGTCATTGGCTAAATGGCAACTCAAAACCAAGAGGTGGAAATCTTATTAAGTTATCAAAGCTGTTAATGTGCCAACCCGAATGGCTACTGACAGGCGAAGGTGCGATGGATGACGTTCACCCAGACCTAAAAAGAGCAGAGGCGTATGAAAACAATACCCCCGCTGCATCAAATGAAGTCTTGATACCATTTTTTGAGGAAGTTCAATTGGCTGCGGGAGTAGGCTTAGCAAGCATTTTTGACAGTACAACCGAAAAAGCACGCATTAACCTTGATGTACTAACCACTCAAGGAGTACCTTCAAGTGCTGTTGTATCATGCCGAGTTTCTGGAAATTCAATGGAAAGTAAAATTGTTGATGGTGCCAAAATATTCATCGACACACGGACCACTAGAATAATCGACGGAAAGATATACGCCCTTGAGTATGGAGGTTTATTAAGAGTGAAATATCTTTTCAGGCTTCCATTCAGTGGTGTTCGCATCCGATCCGAGAACTCAGAAGACTACCCTGATGAGGATTTAAGCCCAGAAGAAGCAAAGCATCTTCGTATTATTGGCAGGGTTTTTTGGCAAGAAGCCGCACTCTAAGCCTCACTTAAAAAGCACTTTCTATAAACCGCCTCTCTTGGCGGTTTTTTTATATCCTTAAAATCTCTTATTTTTCTCAACTCAACATAAAATCTTATTTTATTAAGTTTTTATGTTGACTTGCATTTTCTTAATAAACTAAACTTCTTGTCATTCATAACCAAGACACAAGGAGTCACATCATGACAACACCAATCATCAACGCCATGAACAACGTGGACTTTCTAGACTTCGTTCAATCTCGCGATGCCAGCGGTAGGCTTCAAAAAGCCTGCGAAGACTTCTTTACCGATTACCACGGCCAAGATCCAGAAACCCAACTCAATACCATTCCACGCCGCCATTTAGTTGCCTTATGGCGCTTCTTTGTCGCCTACACGCTTGGCCTTCCTCCATACGGTTTCCAAATGGATTTAGCTTTTCAAAATGGTTACCAAGCACCATGGGAAACGGAAGGACTTAAAAAGCTAATCACGGAACAGCATGAATCGACTATCAACCAATCTTCCAACCAAGCCGCATAAGGAGAAGACAATGAACACAAACACACCAATCACGCCTGTTTCTGGCTACTTAACTTCTAGCCAATTATGCGAACGCTTTCTGATTTCTACGCGCACACTTTTCCGCTGGCAAAGTAAAAAGACGAACCCACTCCCAGAGCCAACGATCCGCCCAAGCGGGACGTACAACTTGTGGTCTGCAGATGAAATTTACGAATGGGAAGAAAGAGAAAAAGCGCTTTCTAAGCAACGAAGCAAGAATCACTAAAGTGAAAAGTGCCAGTTAAGAATCCGACCTCTTAACTGGCAAGACAAAACCAACCATAGGAATTAATTATGTCTAGCTCTGATTATAGCGTCATCCGAAACACAAAGTTAAGCGACTTCCACAGATTACCAGCTGAACTCCAAAGCCGGTTCCTTGCCACCTGCCCGCACTGTGTACGCGTGGCTTTAAACAAACTATCTAACTAAGGATTCTCTTTATGAACAATCAACCATTAGCCAAAGGCCGTGTTGTCTACGCCGCAGATTACTACCCAACCCAAGAGCGCGATGCTCAAGGTAAACCAAAAATGAAAGCACGCTACGCACCACTTGGCCGCGCAACCTTATGGCCAGCCGAGCAACAAGGGGAAATGCCACAAGTAAGCATTGAATTAGACTCTTTACCAATTGGCTCAAACGGTGCCATCAAAATGTCCGTATTTTGGGACACCCCAAATCAGAACCAGCAACCCGCCCCACAACAACCGCCACAGCAACAACAAGGCTACGGCCAACCACAATCTTATGGTGGTTGGGGCAACCAGCCACAACAACCAGCACCACAACGCTAAACCTCTATTTCAGACGCAAAAAAGCCGCTATTAGGCGGCTTTTTAGGAGTGTAAAAATGATCCCACAAACAATCATCAACAAGTTTCAACTCGATTGCCTAGGCCTCAATTTTTCTGTTTTGCATGATCAAGGTGAATATCGCCACTTTCAACTGAACCATCCTGAATCAAGCCTTAACATTGAAATTATCACCTGGCCTCACCACGTTCAAATAACAGGTAGCTATGGCTATTATTTGTTCAGCATTTCCAACTATATCGACATGCTGAAACTCCTATCATCTTCATTAACCCTAGCTGGTTTCCGATCAGCACTAGTACCCGAGCAAATCTACTCACCAACGGTTAAATTCTGGAACCCTACCGCTTTTAAAAAAGCAGTTTATGAATTTCTTGATAACAACTTAGACACTATTGAATACCTGCTAAACGATGAAGAGGAGCAAAACCGAGTGAATGCGATCCGCTCAAACGTTGCTCTAAACGTCGAAAACATTTCCAGTGAAGAGGCTGCGAACCACTGGATCTCAACCTACGATTATCAAAACTTTCATTTCGAGTTTTTTCACGAATACGACTGCACCTCTTTCACCAACAACTTCATGCTGGCCTGCTTAGCCATCACCCACATATCTAAACTTTATTCAGCCACTTCACAGGAACGTGCCCAATGACAGCGTTTAAAACAATTACAGAACCATGCCCAACATGTGGTGGCGACTCAATCCAACGTACTGGTTTTTTTGAAGCATGCGCACCTAACTCAGAAGAGCTTTCTATCAAAATGCATTCAATTAAAAAAGCAATCAAAAATTACTACCTAGCTTTAGATCGGGGCGATACCCCTCTTATTTTCCAAATCAAAGCTTTTAGAGAAATTGAAGAAATTCTAATGATGAACTGGAAACCTGGCGCTACAACTCGCTACCTAAACAAGCACCCAAAACTTAAAGAGCTTTACCCAAGCTTGAGCACATTAAAATATTCAAGACTAGAAGCCTTAATAGATCAAGTTAAAGCAATGCATCACTCTCCAGAAAACACTGAACACGAATGGCTTTTTTCATGGTCCACACCAACCCAAAAAAACTACCTTTCAGATGAGGAATCCCTTGAGCTCATGAGCAAATCATGGCGACACTTCCGCGTACACTGCAAAAGAAACGATATCGAACTTCAGGGCTTCCAGCTACTTAGCACTACCAAAAACAACAAGTACCCTGTCTTTGTAACGGCGCTTCTTATTCACAATAGGAGCTTAGAGAACATAAAAGATATGCTTTCCAGTCAATTCGATAATTCTGAGTGGCATCTTATCTCAATCCAGATGGAATCAAAGGAAGACACTATTGAGTTCATCGAAAGGTATTTCACCAAACTCCACCCACCCATATCAGCAAAGATCATCAGCTGTATAGCAAGCGATAGCACCATCTTTCAGCCATCAAAATAAGCAAGCTATAAACACAAAATCCGCCATTAAGGCGGATTACTTCTACGAGGATAAATGCCATGTACAAAATAGGCTATCAAAGCGTTACGCCCAGCAGCATGAAAAGCCGCATCAGTACCCAAAAAAATCCTAGGCTTAGTATCGACTATTGATTTAAACCCTTCACTTTTTAATTTTGTCTACTAATTTTGAGAACTGCTCAATTCCATCAAATACAGGAATAGAAGAATCATCACTAGAGAAAATATTTGAAAAAATCATTTCTTCAAACCGCTCCAGCGTGCTTCCATTTTTTTCTTTAAGATCAACCGAATACTCAGCATAACTTTGTATAAACCTACACAGTGTCATTCTTATTTCAATTTGAGAAATTTGAGACCTTACTCCTTTATAATTAGCCAGCAACACTCTAAAAAAGTATGTAGCCACAACGAATAATGATATTGTGGGAAGCAGTGTCAACAATCCATGCCCTATCAGCTCTTTGTTCAACCTAGCTAGTTCAAACATCCAATATAGTTCAGCAAATATAGGAATAACCATAGAAGCAGCCGACAATCTTACCCATACAACCAATTTCCTGCTCTCTGCTTTTTTCTCCTGTAATAGTTTATTGAACCCTTCGCTTAACCCAACGAAATTGAACCCTTCCTTATAGCTATCTAGTGCATCTTTCAGATCATTAACTCGCTTTTCTTTCTCCTTAACTTCCTTTTCCCATCGAGCATAAATATCTTCAGAGGTTGATGCCCATGATGCAACATCTCTTATGTTTTCAATATGACTATTATTAAGTACTGATCTCAGAATCTCTACAGGTAAACTTCTATCAATACTTTCAATTTTGTGCTTTATATTTCCAGGAAGACTGCGATAAATTTCATCTTCAAGACTTTTTAATTTTTCTATTTCTTCATCGATAGAAGAGCCACATGTGGTATAGAGTTCTGTTAGAAAAGTGTGAAAATATTCAAAAGGCGCAAAAATATTTACCACCTGATTATTCATACTTATACCACTCATGGATTTTTCAAAACCACTATTGTTATTTTCGATACTATATTTACAACCTTCATTCCACTTATTTGGATTGCTAAGCATGCTATCTATGATTAACAAATAGAATCTTGTAATCTGGAAATGAGAACTATCTTTTTTATCTATGCCCTGAAGGACAACTCTCGCTCTTGCTAGAATTTGCTTAGTCTTCCCTTCTTGAAAATAATTATCCATATATTTCCCTTAATTAATTCAAACCCATATAAAGCTTCACACTCATAAGAGAATCACATATTAGCAGTCAGATACAAAAGGCTACAACTAAACAATCTAAGCCTCTCCTCTTACATGCCCTCATAGATTTCACTTACTGTTTCAGCATTTAATGCTAAAACACAATACTCTTCAGCCTTTCCCACCACTTTCCATATGCTTGAGCCTGTTCTTCAAGATACTGGTGCTGGTCGTAAGTCTGCCATTCACCTGGCAACTTGTGACCTAGTATTATTTCTCCAATGTGCGGTGGTGCCAAAGTTGAAAAGTTGGTTCTGGCCGTTCGCCTTAAGTCATGAATAGACCAGTGCTCCATGTTATACGCTTCATTTTTTCTCAACCACTGCATAATGTTGTAAGGTAATGCCAAAGGTGCTGATCGCCCCATTGGCTCATCGGTACCCGCATTATTAAACAAATAACGGCCTGAACCGCTCAATGCAAACGCATCCTTAAGCAATGGTTCGATTTCTGGAATTATTGGCCGTAACAACGGCTTTCCAGTTTTTTGACCTAACTTGTGATTTTCTGGCGGCACTTCCCAAACACGCTTTTCAAAATCAAAATGAGCTTTTTCACTTAACCTCAACTCTCCATTCCGACAACCAAAAAACAAACACAACTTCACAAAGTTTTTATTCTTTGGGGCCATACGTGAATGGTCTACAGCTTTCCATACATAGTGAATTTCACTATCAGACAACGTTCGATCAGTTACCCCGCTACTCACTTGCAGATCCTGCTTTGCATTAATGTCTGAAAGTACATTTCTATCTGCTAATTGCCGCCTGACACACCATTTCAACATTTGCTTTGTATTGGTCAAAATCCTGTCAGCAATTGAAGGCTTACCCGCTTCCACTAAATCTTCCAGAATTTTTAGCCATTGCTGTAAAGTGATCGCTCCAACCGGCAACATGCCAACTTCTTTAATCACATACAGTTCAAAAGAACGTTTTATTTCTAGATGACTTTTCTTGTTCTTTTTACAATACGAGTGATACCACTGAGTGAACAACTCACTGAATGACTCAACTTGAGCAATTGCCTGTTTTTCCATTCTCTTAACTAGACGAGGATCAAAGCCCTGCTCTAATTTTGATCTGTATTCTTGAGCCCTCTCACGAGCCAACTTCAAACCAATAAGAGGATAGGACCCAACATCAAGTCTCGCGGCTTTTCCCTCGTATCGATATCGCATCTGAAAAACGATCTTACCTTTTGCAGACACCCGAACACTTAAGCCATCACGATCCGTTTTCTCTTCTGGCCTTTCTCGTACTTTTTTATGATTGGCTTTTAGCCATGCCTCAGATAGCGCCATACCTAGCCCTCGCCGTATGTTGTGTACATATTTTAAATGTCATAAAAACATCAATTTTATGTACACAGCTATGTACACATTTAGTTTGGCTTATTATGTCGTCAGTAGTCTGGTTCTGTCTAACCTTAAAACAAGTAAGGCTATTAAAATAAAGGCTTCAAGAGGATTTTTGGCAGGAATTGACTTAGCTGGACTTATGTACGATCAATTGGGTGAGAAATGATCGCGAAGGTTCTTCGCTTGTCGACTTCGTTGATAAATTCTTGGCTTGGCATGTATAAGGTCTTTTCGTTTATCCGCTGACTCAGCTCATTCACACGGCACTGTACCGTGTCCTGAGAAGCGAACCATTCATGTTAAAAGTATTTGGGCGCTATTTTCGCTGATCTGGACACTTTTAACAATCAATGCTTAGCTAATCCGTGATATTTGCTCGGTCGAATGCTCGACTTAAGCCGCTAACCGTTACTAGGCGGCAAACGGCTTTTTCATCTAATAGGCTACTAGTTCTTTTTTGCTAACCGAGAGAACCGTCGCATCCAAAACTACCGAGGTGACCCAGGGTTATGAATGCCAGCGATCATGCAACGCACTGAACCACCAGCAGACTCTATGGTCGGTACCTGCAAAGGCACCAGTTCCACAAATTGCTCCAGTTGCAATTTTTGCTCTGACGTTAAGGCCTGATAAGCCGTTTCTGAAAGCGCCAAAATTGGCCCGTTATCTCCCTGCAGCTCAATGGCATTACCGCAAAACTGCGCCACTTGTTGCTCACTCAGATGAATGAGTTGCTGTTGATTAGCGGCAAAACCGTCTAGAAGCCGTTGGCGATCTGCAGAGGTCACCATGTCCGTTCCCATTAGAACGAACTTAGACCCCACACACATCAAAACATTGGTGTGATAAACCGCGACACCAGCACTATCAAAAGCATCAAATATTACCGCTTGATAATTAAGCTGCGCGCACAACCGTTTTAACAAGGACTCATCAGCGCGTTTTGAGCGACAAACATAAGCACGGCGCTGTATATGATCGAAAACAATAGCACCTGTTCCTTCCAAATACTGTTGTTGCTCAGCGTACCCTCTAAGATCTAGGGTTTGACCAAAGCCATATTCGCTTTGCAAAAAATCCATAATATCTTGGCGATACTCTAAACGGCGATTGGCGGCATACATGGGGTAGCTGACCAGCACTCCATTATGATGACAACTAAACCAATTATTAGGGAACACAGAATCTGGCGTGAGACCATGTAAATCTTCAAATAGGTGCACCTTCACCCCATATGAACGTAATTTTGCTGCGGCCTCCGACACCTCAGTGAATGCAGAGAAAGCGCTGTCTGTACTGTCTAAAGGTCGTTGGAAAGCGTTATCCGCCATCGTTTCAGGATTAGACTGAAAATGGTGTGGCCGCACCATCACAACTTGCTGTGCCGCTTGTGGCGATAGAAGCTGAGGCATAGGGTTATGCCTCTTGACAGGCTGGGCGTATGCCCAATGGGTTGCTAGACAATGTTAAGCTTGTTGATTGATAAATAGTCATTTTTATTCATTCCAGTTTGCTAGATAGCGATTCCAGATATGATAAAAAGCTAGCCTGTCAGTTAAAATGTCATTTAGTTATCAATAATTATGTATTTTTTGTCAATTTGCTAAGCTAAAATTTCATTTTGATAAAATCAGTCAACGGCTACCTTAATGATGAAACCCTATATTTACGACTCCTTAGACAGCGCGCTCATTTCCGAGCTGAGAAAAGATGGCAGAGCAACCATTTCTTACCTAGCCGGCCAGCTTAATGTCTCCCGTGCCACGGTACAAAACCGACTCGATAGGTTGTTGGTTAGCGGCGCTATTTTGGGCTTCACAGTACGTGTGCATGAAGAGCTAGAAAGGGAAACCATCAAAGCCATCATGATGATAGAGGTAACGGGGCAGTCCACCTCTCAAGTCATCAAAAAGCTTCGCGGTATTCCCGAATTGGTAAAACTGCACACCACCAATGGTGCATGGGATCTAGTAGCCGAAATTCACACCAGTAGCTTGGCGGCCTTTGACGGTATACTTCGCAAGGTACGAGAGGTGGATGGCATTTTAAACAGTGAAACCAGTGTTTTGCTTTCCAGTCTATAATCGCCAGTTGCAACTTTTATGGCCAGCGCACCAGCTTACTCTGGCGACAAAGCATTCACTGATTTGGACACCTCAAATACTTCACTGGCCACTGTCATGCGATCCAACCAATAAATCACCACTAAGGCGATACTAAGATCAATTGACCATCTTCTTTTGCAAATGGTCCTGCTGGCCATTGATCTAGCAGATCAAGCACTGCTTCACTAGGTTGGCAAAGTTTAACGCCTTTAGGCGTACAAACAATCGAACGATTCACCAATACTGGGTGCTGCAGCATGGCGGCTAGCAAGCGCTCATCCGACACACTTTCATCCAACAAACCTAACTCTTTTGCCGGGGATTTGGTGGTACGCAAAGCACTGCGAGGAGTTAAATCTGCCGCAGCAAACAAGGCCAACAACTGGGCTTTCGTCCAACCTTCTTGCAAGTACTCAATCACCTCAGGCTGGTAACCCGCCGCACGGATAATCTCTAGCACATTACGAGATGTGCCACATTCAGGATTATGATGTATAACAACCATGAAAACTCCTATTTCAACAAGGCCTTAGCATTAACGCGAAGCAAACCAATGAGGGGTTTTATTGGCAAACCACACCAATGACAACATCACAGGCACTTCCACTAGAACACCAACAACCGTCGCCAAAGCTGCCCCTGAATGTAAACCGAACAAAGAGATCGCTACCGCAACGGCAAGCTCAAAGAAATTCGATGAACCAATCATGCTGGCAGGCGCCGCCACGTTATGAGGCAACTTGACTCTTTTCGCCAAGTAATAAGTAATCGCAAAAATGCCATAGGTTTGAATCAACAAAGGAATCGCAATTAGCACAATGGCTTCTGGCTGAGCCAAAATCGTTTGTGATTGGAAGCCAAACAGTAAAACAACGGTACTTAATAGGCCGATGATGGACCAAGGTTTCATCGCCGCTAGGGAGGCATTCAATTTTGAATGGTCATTGCTTTTATCAAGCTTGCTGCGGGTAATTGCTCCCGCGACCAAGGGAATCAGTACATAAAGCACTACGGATAACAACAAGGTATTCCAAGGCACCGTAATGTCCGAAACACCCAGTAATAGGCCAGCAATGGGCGCAAACGCGAAGATCATTACAATGTCATTAATAGACACTTGTACCAGGGTATAGTTAGCATCCCCTTTGGTGAGCTGACTCCAGACAAAAACCATAGCAGTGCAAGGGGCCACACCCAATAAAATCATACCCGCTATATATTCTGTGGCGGTTTCTGGGTCCACCCAACCAGCAAAGAGCCCCTTAAAGAACAGCCAGCCTAACAAAGCCATGGTAAAAGGCTTAATCAACCAATTAACCACTAGAGTTAATACAAGCCCCTTCGGCTGACCGCTCACCTCTTTAATCGATGAAAAGTCGATTTGCACCATCATGGGATAAATCATTAACCAAATCAGCACAGCAATCACTAAATTCACATGGGCGTATTCCAAGCCTGCTACCAGCGCGAATAAGTCTGGAACAATGCTTCCCGCCAAAATCCCTAGAATAATGGCCACCCCTACCCAAACGGATAAATAACGCTCAAATAAACCCACTTATTTTCTCCTAAATGGAACGTAAATTAACGCGTTCACTCAACTGTTCTGCGGATTCTACTCGCTCAGAATAGCGATCCACTAAGTCGTTTTTATTACCACGAAGCATTAACGTGAATTTCACCAACTCTTCCATAACATCGACGATTCGATTGTAGTAAGACGAAGGCTTCATTCGGTTATCTTCATCAAATTCAAGGTGCGCTCGCGCCACTGAAGACTGATTAGGGATAGTCACCATGCGCATCCAACGCCCTAAAACCCTTAATTGATTCACCACATTAAAAGACTGGGAACCACCACACACCTGCATGACCGCCAGCGTTTTACCTTGCGTTGGTCGCACACTGCCAATACTCAACGGTATCCAATCAATTTGACTCTTAAAGATACTGGTCATAGAACCATGACGCTCTGGAGAGCACCAAACCTGTCCTTCAGACCACATCATTAATTCACGAAGCTCTTGTACTTTTGGATGAGACTCGTCAGTGGTATCCGTTTGCGGCAACCCCTCGGGGTTAAAAATTCGCACCTCTGCCCCAAAAGCTTTTAGCAAGCGCGCACTTTCTTCTACCACCATACGACTGAATGAACGCTCTCTTAACGATCCATACAAAAGCAAAATACGCGGAGGATGAGTAAGTTCTTGGCTCGCCACTTGTTGGTAGCTGGGAATTTGAAACTGACCCTCTTCAATGTTTGGTAAGCTTGGTTCAGCATCTATATCAAATTGACTCATGATGATTCCTCTCTCTTCTCAACACCCTAAATTCAACAAACAGTAACTTGGCTTGGAAAATCAAGTGTTGCCATTCAATATGCAAACAATAATATATATGAATAATCGTATATATTGTTGTTATCTGCAAGCCTCTTCTTAATTCGCTAAGCATTAAACCCTAACAGCCAACACCAAGACCTGATGATCAGAGTCAAATTTAATACCTTTGAACCTCTTTCGTGTCTCGCTAATGAGTTCAAAAAACTTACAATCCATGCAGGAATGATTTAGCCATGATAGGCTATTTCAGCAGAAATAAATCTTACTAAGACACTTGTAACAAGAGGCAGACTGTATGCTCAACCCTGATCGACACAATACTTCTCAGCAGGTGTTAGCAGGCCCTATTTTACGTAAGACAACACCGAATGAAGTGACCCTATGGCTAGCAACAAGAGAAAAGTTCGCGATTAACGTTCGTCTAGTAGACGATACCGGACAGCTCATCAACAGCCAGCAGACACGCAGATGTATCACTGCAGGCGAACATTTATTTATACATTTTATTCAATTAAGTCCTGATGACATTTTCCCCTGTGACACTTGGATTGGTTACCAAATAGATTTGATTGATCAAGACCAACAAATCGCCGAGATTCAACAGTGGGGAGCAAAGCTTTTTTATCCGGGCAAGCAAAGCCCAGGCTTTGTCATTCAAAGTAAGGTAAGCCAACTACTCCATGGCTCCTGTCGAAAGCCTCACTTTGCCAGCTCTAACAATACCGACGGTCTAGCCTTGGTGGACTCACTACTGGCCACAACCCATCCCTTAGATTGGCCCGCCCTACTCATTCTTAGCGGAGATCAAATATACGCCGATGACGTAGCAGGCCCAATGCTGCATGCCATTCATCAACTTATTCAAGAGCTGGGCTTACCCAGTGAAGCATTAAAAGAAACCAGTCTAACCAAAGAACAAGATTTACAATCCAATGCACCTTTTTACTATCAAAGAGACAATCTACTGCCACAAACAGAAGAGACGGCAGCACTGCAAAAGCAGTTCTTCGGAGGCGTCAAAAAACCGATTTTCACTACAACTACAGCGCAAAACCACCTCATGACGCTCAGCGAGATGCTCGCCATGTATTTGTTAGTCTGGTCTCCCGCCGGTTGGCAAAACATAGAATTAAGCTGCCCTACAAGCCTCACGGAAGAAGACCATAAAGATAAATACAACAAAGAAAAGGCGACCATTATTGCATTCCAGCAACAGTTGGACGCGGTACAAAGAGCCATGGCCCATCTGCCAACCGCAATGATATTTGACGACCATGATGTCACCGATGACTGGAACCTAACGGCAGCTTGGGAAAAGAGTGCCTATCAACACCCTATGTCACGACGCATCATTGGTAATGCTTTGATAGGCTACTTTCTATGCCAAGGCTGGGGGAATGCGCCAGAAAAGTTCGATTCGCCCTTCATTGATCAAATTGAAAAAAGTCTTCAGAACACAGGGAGTAAGCATCATGATGCTTGTATTGATCAGCTACTTAAATTCGAAAACTGGCATTATCAATGGCCCACACAACCGCCGTTGATCGTCTTAGATACTCGTACCCGACGTTGGCGCTCTGAGAAAAACATTAAGCGCCCTTCTGGCCTTATGGATTGGGAAGCCTTGATAGATTTGCAATCCAACCTAATGGAAAAGCCGTCGGTGATTTTAATCTCACCCGCCCCAATTTTTGGGGTAAAGCTCATTGAGAGCATCCAAAAACTGTTTACCTTGGCGGGCAAACCCTTAATGGTGGACGCTGAAAATTGGATGGCACACCCAGGCTCTGCTCACACTCTGATGAATTTGTTTAAACATCCAAAAACGCCCCAAAATTTTGTCATCTTATCAGGGGACGTACATTACTCTTTTGCCTACGACATAGAGATCAAAGGCCGAAAAAACAGCCCCAATATTTGGCAAATCACCAGCAGTGGCTTGCGCAATGAATTTCCTGCCAAGCTACTAGATTGGTTTGACCGCCTCAACCGTTGGCTATATGCACCTTGGTCGCCCTTAAATCTATTTACCAAACGTCGAGGTATGTGGGTGTCCCCTCGTAAACCGGATCAAGCAGGCCACGGCGAGCGGCTTTTAAATCACTCGGGAATTGGCTTAGTAACCCTCGATGATAAAGGCAAACCATCCTCTATCCAGCAGATAATTAGTGCCGATCAGGTCATTTCATTCGACAAACTCGATCACGCTAAACAATTCGAATAACGGCCACAAATAAAAAGGGGCTCACAGATGTGAGCCCCTTTGATGTGTTCAATAAAAGCCTTATACCGCTTCAGAAGGTCGTTTTGAGAAAATACGACGAATCACCACGAAGAACAAAGGCACGAAGAAGATCGCTAATATGGTTGCTGTTAGCGTCCCCCCCACAATACCAGAACCAATAGAGATACGGCTGTTCGCCCCGGCACCTGACGAAAGCGCTAATGGCAACGTACCCACGATAAACGCCATAGACGTCATAATAATTGGACGTAAGCGCAAACGTGCAGCTTCCACTGCTGAATCCCAAGCATTTTCACCTCGTCGATACGCCGTCTCGGCAAATTCCACTATCAAGATGGCATTCTTGGAAGACAAACCTATGGTCGTCAGCAAGGCGACTTGGAAGTAGATATCATTTTCCAAACCTCGAATGTGCGCCGCCGCCGCAGCACCAATCACACCAAGCGGAATCACCAACATCACAGAGAAAGGAACCGTCCAACTTTCATAAAGCGCGGCTAAACAGAGGAACACCACCAAGATGGAAATGCCATACAGCAACTGGGTTTGACCACCAGATAGGCGCTCTTGATAAGATAAACCACTCCACGCACCAGAACTTCCCGCAGGTAACTCATCGGCCAAACGCTGCAACTCATCCATCGCAACACCAGAACTAATACCGTCTGCACCAGCCCCTTGAAGCTGATAAGAAGCCTGACCATTGAAACGATTTAAGCTTTTAGGGCCATAAGTCCATTCAGACGAAGCAAATGCCGAAAACGGTGTCATGGTGTTATCTTGTGAACGTACATACCAATGTTGCAAATCTTGAGGGGAAGCGCGGTAGGCCGCATCACCTTGCATATATACATTTTTCACTCGACCACGATCAATAAAGTCATTCACATAGCTACCTGCCCAAGCACTGCTCAACGTCGCACTAATGTCTGATAGAGATAGACCTAAAGCCGACGCTTTTTCTTGGTCAACATCAATATGCAATTGCGGTGCTTCGGATTCACTACCCAAACGCACACCAGACAACAAAGGACTCGTTCGACTGTCGCTAAGTAATTGATCGCGTAACTCAACTAAGGTGTCTCGACTCGTATTGCCGGACGCTAACAACTGGAAAGTAAAGCCGTTGGTTTGACCAAGCCCTCGAATGGAAGGTGGGATCAAAGAGAAGATACGCGCATCACGGATGCCTGCAAAGGCCCCATAAGACCTTGCAACGATAGCCCCCGCACTGCTTTGTGGATCTTCACGCTGCGACCAATCTTTTAATGCCGCAAAAGCCAAGCCGGCATTTTGTCCACTGCCCATAAAGTTAAAACCAGATACCGTAAACAATGCTTCAACATTATCTTTCTCATTGTTCAGGAAGTGATCTTCAACTTGGCGCATTACCGCATCGGTACGCGACATAGACGCCCCTTCCGGTAAGGACACCATTACAATGATTCGGCCTTGATCTTCCGTTGGCAAGAAACCTGTTGGCAGGTTGGTCATCATGTAAGTTAGGCCAGCGATAATAACGCCATAACCTAGGAACCAACGAATAGGTTGTTTAACTAAGCGCGCCACGCGGCCAGAATAGGCACCTGTTGCACGATCAAAATTGCGGTTAAACCAACCTCCTAAGCCTTTTTTCGACGCACCGTGATTCGGTTTCAACAAGGTCGCACACAAGGCTGGCGTTAAGGTCAGCGCAACGATTACCGAGAGAATCATAGCGGCAACGATAGTGATAGAGAACTGACGGTAAATTACCCCAGCAGAACCACTAAAGAACGCCATAGGTAGGAATACCGCCGAAAGCACCACAGCAATACCAATCAAGGCACTGGTGATTTCTTTCATGGATTTAAGTGTCGCTTCTTTTGGCGGCAACTTTTCTTCTTCCATTACTCGCTCAACGTTTTCCACCACGACGATGGCATCGTCCACCAATAGACCGATGGAAAGTACGATACCAAACATGGTTAAGGTGTTAATCGAGTAGCCAAATACTTCCAAGATGCCAAACACACCCAGTAATACCACAGGTACGGCAATAGCTGGAATCAAGGTAGCGCGCCAGTTCTGCAAGAAGATGAACATGACGATAATAACCAAGGCGATGGCTTCAAATAGTGTTTTCACCACCTCTTCTATAGAGATTCGAATAAAGTTGGTATTATCTACAGGGAAGGCAAGCTGATAACCATCTGGCAAATCATTCTTCATACCATTTAGTACAGCCTTCACTCCTTCTGAAGTGGTCAGTGCGTTCGCCCCTGGCGATAGCATGACAGCAATACCCGCAGCAGGGTGACCGTTTAATCGCCCAATAGTGCTGTAAGATTTACTGCCCAACTCCACTCTCGCCACATCACTTAGGCGAACGGTTGCTCCGTTATCATTGTAAGCAAGAATGATTTTTTCGAATTCTTCCGTCGTTTGCAGTTTAGATTGTGCTGTGACTGTGACATTCAGCTCTTGTCCTTTAAGAACTGGATAAGCCCCCAAGCTACCTGCTGCCGTTTGTGTATTCTGCGCACGAATGGCACTGGAAATATCCGAAGGCATTAGTTTGTAGGAAGCCAGTTTCAGCGGGTCTAGCCAAACACGCATAGCGTATTCAGAACCAAATACTCGAATACTGCCTACACCATCAACTCGGGCAACAGAATCTTCAACACTAGAGACCAAAAAGTCTGAAATATCTTGCCCTGTATCGGTATCTGTTTCATCAAAAATAGCAGCGACCATCAAGAAGTCTGAATTAGATTTGGTCACGGTCACGCCATTATCTTGTACCGCTTCAGGTAAACTAGAAGAAACTTGCTGGACCTTGTTTTGCACTTGTACTTGAGCAATATCGGCATCTGTACCTTGCTCAAAGGTAACCGTGATACTGGAACTACCACTAGAAGTACTTGAGGAAGAAAAGTATAACAAGCCATCAAGCCCTGTTAACTGTTGTTCCAGTACTTGGGTAACACTGTTTTCTACCGTTTCAGCAGACGCCCCGGTATAAGTAGCAGAGATGCTAATAGAAGGGGGTGCCACATCAGGGTATTGAGAAATCGGTAGGGTGGTAATCGCACCCAATCCGGCCAACATAATGGCGATGGAAATAACCCAAGCGAATACCGGTCGGTTGATAAAAAAGCGAGCAAACATATTCTGACTCCCTTATTTAGAGGCGCTAGTCGTAGCAGCGTTTTGCGATACCATGGCACCAGTTTGGCTATCAAATTTCAACTCAACCGTTGTCACCGCACTGCCGGTTCTCACTTTTGATGTGCCTTCAACTACAACACGATCGCCCGCGTCAATACCAGAGGCAACCAGCCAATAATTTTTAATCGCGCGATCAATCACTAACTGACGAGTCTCAATGATTCCATCACCGTTCACCACCAGAGCAATTGGATTGCCTTTCACATTTCGGGAAACACCTTGCTGAGGCACTAAAATCGCGGAAGTATGAGTCGCTTCGTGAATTTCACCACGCACAAACATACCCGGAAGTAAGAGGTTATCTGGGTTCGGGAATTCTGCACGCAAGGTAACACTACCAGTAGACTCATCCACACTTACTTCACGCGCTTTCAAAACGCCTTGGTATTGATAAGTAGAGCCGTCTTCTAAGGTTAGAGAAACCTTATTACTCCCTAACTCGACACCATCTTGGCTTAGTAAAGTACGCTGATTTAATTGATCCAAACTGGTTTGAGACAAATCCACATAGATGGGGTCAAGTGCTCTAACCGTTGTCATGGCGGTGGTTTGACTTGCTGTTACTAAGGCACCTACCGTTACAGCCGAAATACCAATACGGCCGTTAATTGGCGAAGTGATTTTTGTGTATTCTAAATTTATCTTCGCGCTTTCTAGAGCGGCTTCGGCTTTTTTCTGATTAGCAACCGCTTCTAAATACGCTACATGAGCATCATCGCTGTCCGATTGGGACACATTATTCTGTTTACGCAGTTCAGAGAATCGTTTATCTGTCTGTAAAGCGGACGCTAGAATAGCATTGGCAGACTCAAGGTCCGCTTGAGCTTGCTTATAAGAAGATACGTAAGTGGAATCATTTAGGGTGTACAACAGCTCACCGCTCTCAACAACTTGCCCTTCTTCAAACAATCGTTGCTTCACCAAACCACCAACTTGAGGTCGAATTTCCGCGACCAAACTAGCAGCCGTTCGACCGGGTAATTCTGCGACTAAATCTGCTTTTTGAGGCTCAATAACTACTACGCCGACTTGTACTTTTGGTGCAGCCTTAGGGGCAGCGGCTTGACTACTTGTCTCTTCTTGACACCCAGCCAGCAGCATGAGTAATGCCACACCGGACACGTATTTCATTTTCGTAAGCATTTAGCAGAATTCCTTGTAAGTTTTATATGCGTAGTAAAATACAAAACAGCATAAACCTGTTTCATACAGCCAGTGGTACATCCTTCATTGCGAACCTCTCACCACCAACTAAAATAACAACATGCATTATTAACACCAAATAAAGTAGGTAAAATGACTAACAAAAAACATTCACTTTCTTTACTTATTTCGGAGTTAATTCATGGCTTTTTGAGTAAAACATGCCTTTAATCTGTGGCCAACGACTCACTAACATTGCAATAAAAATGAGCACGCAGCCCGCCACCTGCCCCACCGCCATCACTTCTTTAAACCAAACGACGGCCAACAATGCCGCCCACACAGGCTCTAAATTCATAATAACGGCGGCGTGACTCACCTGAGTTAAGCTCATGCCATAAGTTTGCAGCAAGAAGCGCAAACTGGTTGCGATTAAAGTACTTGCGAGAAACCAGCCCGCAACACTTATACTAATACTGTTAGGGAGTGATTCTGTTAACAGGGACAGTATCAATAGGAAAACACCAGCAACGATCAACTGAACAGCTGTTAGTACTAAGGGGTGCATTCTCATGGAGAATCGGGATAAGAAATTTAACTGAAAGGCGGAGCCTATTGCGGCCCCCAAGAAATAAAATTGCGCGAACTCAAAATCCAAACCATTGTTCAAGGCTAATAAAGCAAGGCCCAATATCGCAATGGGTAAGGCTAACCAAATATTCATCGGTGGACGCTGACCGAACATAAAACGTGCAACCAGTGGCACCATAACCACCCCCAAGCTCGTAATAAAAGCGCCCACACCTAGGTTACTGCCTTGATCCAGTCCTGTTATCCAGAACATCATGGTAATACCCATGATCACACCAACAAAACAAGCTTGTTTGATAAGTGCCCAATCAAGACTTTTAAAATACTTCTGCCCCACCAAGAACAGCACAAAGCCAGCGATCAAAAAGCGCATGGCCATAAAAAATAGCGGAGGTAATCCCACTAGAGCTTCTTTCGCAAATATCCAACCAAAACCGGCAAGCACTGTTACCAAAAGCAAAATTAACTCTGCTTTAAAACCTTCACCCTGCTTTAACATTTTCCCACGCCCGTCATCCCTAATTGGTGCACTAAAAAGTGGCCAAGAGTGTAACAAGAAGCGATAGGAAAAAATGCACAAAATGAAGGTTAGAATACAACTTGCACAAAAAAGCCCATTTTACTCTCTATCAGCAAAATGGGCTTTTTAAATCACTTGTAGGTTACTTAGCCGTCTTTGGCCACGCAAAAGCGATCGACAATAAAGCCACTAAGGCAAGCACCCAACTGTATTGAACATACGCAACAAGGTCTAATGGTGACAATCCAGCTAAAGAAGAAGCCAATAATATTTGCGCACCATAAGGTAACACCCCTTGCACAACACAAGAGAAAATATCGAGCAAACTTGCACTGCGCTTAGGGTCAACGTTATAGCGCTCGGCGAGATTTTTCGCCACTGAGCCATTAATCAAAATAGACACAGTATTATTTGCTGTACAAAGGTTGGTTAATGCGACACTTAGGCTAATACTCAGCTCACCGGTACGAGTTGACCCAGTTTTACCGCCAAATACACGGCTAACTTTTTCAACCATACCTACCAGCCAATCCAAACCACCTTGGGACTTCATGACCGCCGCTAGACCACCGATCAACAGTGATAAGATTAAGATTTCCTGCATACCACTGTAGCCTGCGTAAATATCCGCAGACCAGCTTGCCACACTGTATTCTGGCAAGCTGGTTAAACCCACTATGCCAGCAAACACAATACCGCTAAACAATACCAACATGACATTCACTCCTGCTACCGCAAGGCCCAACACCATCACGTAAGGCAGCACCTTGATCAAGTCATAGTCTTTCAAGTCAGTAATTTGCGCCCCACTACTCTGGAAATACAGCCATACGAGGGTCACTAGTGCCGCAGGCAGAGCAATCCTAAAGTTCATGCGAAATTTATCTCGCATATCACAACCCTGCGTACGGGTAGCGGCGATGGTGGTGTCCGAAATAATCGACAAATTATCACCAAACATGGCGCCACCAATCACAGTACCGACAGTAAGCAGCAATGGTAGTTCTGCCGCGTCAGCGACACCAATAGCAATCGGAGCAATAGCCGCAATGGTTCCCATGGATGTGCCCATAGAGGTCGCCACAAAAGCGGTAATCACAAACAAGCCTGGTAGTAGCAAAGAGGCAGGAACAATGCTCAAACCAAAGTTCACTGTGGCATCCACGCCACCAACAGCTTTTGCCACACTGGCAAACGCCCCCGCCAAAAGGTAAATCAACACCATGGTAGTGATGGTGCTGTCCCCTACGCCCTTAACAAAGGTTTCAATACGCTCATTAAGCTGCCCTTTGGCGAACAAGATCGCTAAGGCAATGGCCGGTAATATCGCAACCGGTGCAGAGATTTGATAGAAGGCAAAATCAACCCCTTGAGATTGATACCAAAGGCCACTTCCGACAAAAAGCACCAAAAAAAGAACCAGCGGTAAAAGCGCCAGTGGAGATTTAGAAGTCATACGGTCTGTTGTTTCCAGAGTTTAGTTAAAGGAAGGTGCGATTAAGTCTTCTGAGCTACAGTCTTATCAGAGAAACGGTCTATCAAGGCAAGAGTGAGCAGGAATGTTAATACCTTTCAATCACTCTTAACACAGAGAGGCCGTTTCTCTGAAAGACCCGAAGGGCGTGGGCTAAACACTTTTTATTCTTTGTTAATCTTCTTGCCAATATGTTCAATATTGGACTTCAAAGCTTGCCTCGAATAATAAAGGTTTATCCACACGCTGAAGCCAGTGGACTTGTTCGTACCTTCCTTAAAGGAAGTAACTCACTTTTGGTAAGTCACTTATTAAAGCAGAGGCGCGATGATAGAGAATTGGAAGACAAGGCGCTAATAATCAATTGTCATGATTATTTTACCTTTTGGTATAACAAAATTTTTCTTCCGAAGTGATTCATAGAGCATTTAGCTATAAGTCTTGCTGGGTTGCATTGTATCCATAAACAAACTCTAATTTACTCTCTACCACCGAGGGCACAAAGTGAGAAACTTGCTTGAGCGCTTTGAGCTTACAAAGCCCTAATACGCCTCCATGCATATGAAACAATCCTGCATTGGCTTTCGACATAGCTTGCACCTTGCTCGTTCTTGGTTTGCGGTGTTGCTCATACGTTTGTAACGCTTGCTCGAGATTCTCAGCCGATGTTACTCCGCTTACACACTCCGCCAACACATAGGCATCCTCTATAGCCATCGCGGCTCCTTGCGCCATAAAAGGCAACATAGGATGACAAGCATCACCAAGCAATACCACAGGCCCTTTATGCCAAAATGGCAACTCACTGCGACCATTTAACGACCACAAAAAGGTGTTTTTTACGCACTTAAGTAACTCTGTCACCTCAGGATGCCAACCGGCGAAGGCCTGTCGTAATACATTGACGTCACCTTCTTCTCGCCAAGATTCAGAGTGCCAAGCATTTCGCTCTTCAACCGCGACAAAATTAATATACTTACCGCCACGCACATAGTAGCTAACAAAGTGTCTTCCTGGGCCTGCCCACACACTGGCATCAGGTTGAATTTTAATGGAAGATACACTTTCTACTGGAATCAGACCTCGCCAAGCGACCTGTCCCATAAAGGTAGATTTATCCATGCCCAGCATTTGCTGCCTGATAGACGATTTGACCCCATCGGAGGCGATCACTAGGTCCGCCGCTATCTCCCAGCCACTTTCTAAATACAGCATAACGCCCTGACCACCAGCATCTTCTTGGTAGCTTTTAACGTGGGCATTTAACAGAATATCGACACCCGCCGCTTCACAGGCTTGCACCAAAATGGTGTGCAGGTCCGCCCGATGCAAATGCCAATATGGTGCGCCATACTTTTGTTCTATGGCACTTCCCAAAGGCGTTTTCAAAAAATACTCACCGGTTTTGTAATGACGAATGCTGGCGAAGTTAGGGGTATAAGCTAGGGCTTTTAAACCCTCTTCGAGCCCTAACGCTCGTAATACATGCATGGCATTCGGCCCAATCTGCAAACCCGCCCCTACCTCACTAAAACAGGCGGACTGTTCACAAACTGTCACTAACATACCTCGCCTCGCCAAGGCTAAAGCGCATGTCAAGCCACCTATACCGGCACCTACCACTAAAATTTTATGTATTTTTGTCAACCAACCACTCCGCTCTTCACTCACTATCTACATTTGAACACACAAGCAAACGCTAATAGTAAAGGCTATGCCGTAGAATGACACCCATCTAGATCAAGGTTAAGAGCATTTAGAATTTTACGGCAAGACACTGAAAATAATACTCTGGCTTGATACTTGCTATCTTCACAAAGCAGATAAAAGCGATTAGTGTGGAGGGACGATAAAAAAATTACCAATTTTAACAAATGGAGTAACGATCTCCCTTCTATGGGGCAAGAACACAAGACAATTTAGCAAACCTGCTCACTATGATGGTATGCAGCCCCAGTTTGATAACGCAGAACGAGGTTTAAATGGATAATTTACACAACCAGTATCAGTCAAACGGTTTTTTTGATGAACTCATCGATGACAAAAGTAAACCAAGAGCACCCGCAAAACAGCTATTTAGTTATTTAAACAGTCTTTCAGAAGACGAACTGGAAAAGCGTCGATTAACTGCCGAAGCCACTATTCAAGAAATGGGTATTAGCTTCACTGTCTACACTGAAGAAGGCAATATTGATAGAGCATGGCCTTTTGATATTATCCCTCGAACCATAGAAGCATCCGCTTGGCGAGTCGCCGAAAAAGGCCTCAAACAACGCCTAAAAGCACTTAACCTCTTCATCAACGACCTCTATCACGATCAAAATGTCATAAAAGATGGCATCATCCCAGAACACATCATCAAAGAATCCAAAAACTTTCGTCCTGAATGTGTCGGCGTATCACCAGTTCATGGTGTATGGGCGCACATCTGTGGAACAGACTTAGTACGGGACGATAAAGGGGATTTTTACGTATTAGAAGACAACCTTAGAGTACCCTCTGGTGTCTCGTACATGCTTGAAAACCGAGCAATCACCAAACGAGTACTACCAGAGCTTTTCGAGAATGATCATATCCTGCCCGTTAACGACTACACATCACAACTGTTTGATATGTTAGCGTCTTTATCACCTCGCAATATAGACAGCCCAGAAATCGTCGTTATGACACCAGGTATCTATAACTCAGCCTATTTCGAGCACGCTTTTCTTGCTCAAGAGATGGGGGCTGAGTTGGTGGAAGGCAGCGATTTGTTTGTTGATAGTGATGACTGCGTTTATATGAAAACTATTAATGGGCCTGAGCGTGTTGATGTTATTTATCGTCGTATTGATGATTTATTCATTGATCCAGAGGCCTTCGATCCAGATTCCGTATTGGGTGTGCCTGGACTTATGCGTGCATGGCGTAATGGTAACGTGGCCCTCGCCAATGCACCGGGTGCCGGGGTAGCCGATGACAAGGTTGTGTACGCCTACGTACCAGAAATCATCCGTTATTACCTAAAAGAAGAGCCCATCCTTAAAAATGTGGAAACCTTCCTATGTGATGACCCAGAGCAACAAGCCTATGTATTGGAAAATCTCGACAAGTTGGTGGTTAAGCCTGCCAATGAATCTGGCGGTTATGGCATGTTGGTAGGGCCTCACTCTACCAAGAAAGAGCAAGCTATCTTTGCCGATTTAATTAAGAAACATCCGAGAAACTATATTGCCCAACCCACCTTAAAATTGTCGACAGCCCCGACCCTTATTTCAAAAGGGAATTTGGAACCTCGCCACTTAGATCTTCGCCCGTTCATTTTGCAGGGCAAAGATACCTACGTGACCACTGGCGGGCTTACCCGAGTCGCGATGAAAAAAGGTTCACTGGTGGTTAATTCGTCACAAGGTGGTGGTAGTAAAGATACTTGGATCGTTGAAACGAGGGGCAATAACTATGTTATCTAGAGTCGCAGAACGCTTATTTTGGAGTGCACGTTACTTAGAGCGTGTCGAAAACACCGCTCGTTTGGTTAGTGTCTATGATGACCTATTGTTTGATTTGCCTCGCAACGTTCAAGTGTCATGGTACAACCTCATTGAGATTAACAGTGGTGTAGAGTTATTTGAGCAACGCTACAAGGTAAAAGACGAACGTAACGTTGTAAAATTTCTCCTTGCTGATGACAGCAACCCAAGCTCTATGTTGTCTTCTATCAAAATGGTTAGAGAAAACATCCGCACCTCTCGAGATGTGGTGCCAAAAGAGATTTGGGAGCTGATCAACGAATTAGACCTCTACGCTCGCCATAATATCAAACAAGGCATTAATCGTTCAGAGCGCCACGACTTCCTAACCACCGTTATCAGCGGCTGCCAAACCATCATAGGTTTATTAGCAGGCGCCATGAGCCGAGACGCTGGTTGGCAGTTCCTTATTATGGGGCGCTACATAGAACGAGCGGACATGAACACTCGTATTCTCGATGCTGCGCTTTCCTTAATGCTACAAGCAGAAAGTGAAGAAAGCGTTCAATTAGGACAAGTAGTATGGTCAAAAGTCTTAAAGTCTCAAAGTGCTTACCTAGATTATCGTCGTACCGTCAGGACCTCTATTAACGGAGCGAAAACAGTTAGCTTCTTATTAAGAGATCCTTACTTCCCTCGCAGCTTAAAATATTGCTTAGAGCAGATCCGTGAAGCGGCCAATAAGCTTCCCCGAGCAGGCATCATTGCTGCCAACATAGACAAACTCAACGCCCGTTATTATGAGATCACTTCATCGGAAGATTTAGACCAAGAATTCCATGAATACCTCAATGATATTCAGTTGGATATCATAGATATTAGCTTTAAGATTACCGAAAATTGGTTTCAATTTCGTCAAGGAGACGCGACATGACCATCAGAGTAGCGATACAGCATAAAACTACTTACGAATTTGATCGTTTTATCAATGTCGCACCACACATTTTAAGACTTCGCCCTGCGGCCCACTCACGCACCAAAATCCATGGTTACTCGCTTAAAGTGACGCCGGAAGATCATTTTGTAAACCTACAACAAGACCCATTTGGCAATTTTCAAACACGCTTAGTGTTCCCTGAAAAAACCAACAAACTAGAGTTCATGGTTGAAGTCATTGCGGATATGACCGTCATTAACCCTTTCGACTTCTTCGTGGAAAGTTATGCGGAAGACTACCCATTCTCCTATGACAAAGCCCTGAAAAAAGAGCTAGAACCTTATCTTGCAGTGACTGAGTCTTGTCCGCTGTTAGATAAATGGCTGTCTACCGTCGATCGCAAAAAAACGCCGATCAACGACTTTCTTGTTGAAATAAATGCGCGACTTGCCAGTGAAATTGGCTATGGCATCCGTCTTGAACCGGGTGTGCAGACCTGTGAAGAAACACTGACCCTATCCAAGGGCTCTTGTCGTGATACCTCTTGGCTATTGGTGCAGATCCTCCGTAGCTTAGGTCTTGCGGCACGCTTTGCTTCTGGCTATTTGGTGCAATTAAGCGCAGATGTCAAAGCATTAGACGGGCCTTCCGGTCCAGAAGAAGATTTCACAGACTTACATGCTTGGTGTGAAGTTTACCTACCCGGTGCAGGCTGGGTTGGTCTAGACCCGACATCTGGCCTTTTCGCTGGGGAAGGACATATTCCTTTGGCTTGTACACCAGAACCTGCTTCTGCTGCACCGATTACTGGCTTAATTGATGAATGCGAATGTGAATTTAGCTACACCAATATCGTTACCCGAATTCATGAAGATCCTCGTGTTACCAAACCCTATGCGGAAGGCGAATGGGAAACAATTAAAGCGCTTGGCTATGCTGTGGATAAAGAGCTAGACGAAGGGGATGTCCGCCTTACCATGGGTGGCGAGCCGACGTTTGTGTCCATTGATGACATGGATTCAGAGCAATGGAACACAGGTGCACTGGGCGCTGAAAAACTTAAGTTAGCGAAAGATTTACTGCTCAAAATGAAGAATGAGTTTGGCGCTAACGGCCTATTACATTACGGTCAAGGTAAATGGTATCCGGGTGAAGAAGTCCCCCGTTGGGCGCTAGGTTGTTTCTGGCGTACCGATGGCGAAGCTCTGTGGCAAGACCCAAAATACCTTGCTCGAGTCGATAAAGATTATAAGCACACCATCAAGGACGCGGAAGCGCTGGGTAAAACCTTATGTGAAGAGCTCAAGCTCGAACCTAAGTACCTACAAAGTACCTATGAAGATACGCTTTACTATCTATGGCTAGAGCAGTCTCTCCCGGCGGACGCCGACCCGACTAAAGCGGATTTAAAAGACGACTTGGAACGACGTCGCCTAGCAAAACTGCTTAATCGAGGCCTAAGCACCACCACGGGGTATTTACTACCACTGGAATTCAACACTATCACGCAGCAATGGCAAAGTTCGCTTTGGCCGATGCGTAGCGATGTGATTACCCTGATTCCCGGTGATAGCCCTATGGGTTACCGCTTACCGCTTAACTCTTTGCCTGCTGTGGTTGAAGAAGAGCAACCTCAAGAACGTGACCCATTTGATCCTCGCCAGCCTTTGGCAAATATGACGCAACCACAAGATGCGTCGGCGGTGACCCCTAGCGCAGATAAACGCACTGCCAAACCTAAAGCCAAAAGCGACAAAGACAGCCTTTATAAAGACGTTGTTCGTACTTCTTTGTGTATTGAACCAAGAGAAGGTCGCTTGCATGTCTTCATGCCCCCACTGACCCATCTAGAGCACTTCGTTGCATTGCTCACCAGCATTGAAACTGTCGCGAAAGCCCTAGATTTACCAGTGGTGATAGAAGGCTATGAGCCGCCTAAAGACGCTCGTCTGCAGAAATTCCTGATTACCCCAGATCCAGGTGTCATCGAGGTAAACATTCACCCTGCCGCCAACTGGAAAGAACTGGTTCACAACACGGAAACCTTGTATCACCAGGCTTATTTATCCCGTCTTGGTGCTGAGAAATTTATGCTGGATGGCCGCCACACAGGTACAGGAGGTGGTAACCATGTGACTCTAGGCGGTAGCACACCTAACGACAGTCCATTATTACGTCGCCCAGAATTGCTACAAAGCTTAGTCACTTACTGGCAGCATCATCCAGGTTTGTCTTATCTATTCTCAGGTATGTTCATTGGCCCAACCAGCCAAGCGCCACGCCCAGATGAAGGCCGTGACGAAGCTCTGTACGAAATGGAAATTGCCTTCCAAAACATGCCTGAAGGTTTTGTGGATCAACCTTGGTTGGTAGATCGCTTAATGCGCAACCTATTGGTCGACATTACCGGTAATACTCACCGTTCAGAATTCTGTATCGATAAACTTTATGCAGCGGGTACTTCCAGCGGTCGCCAAGGTATCCTAGAGTTCCGTGGCTTTGAAATGCCGCCTCATCCGCATATGTCATTGGTACAAATGCTGTTATTGCGCTGTTTAGTGGCAAGATTCTGGAAAGAACCATACAAAAAGCCTCTGGTTCGTTGGGGCACTAGCCTGCACGATAAATTCATGTTGCCGCACTTTGTCTGGCAAGATGTGAAAGAAGTGGTAGAAGATCTACAGAGACACGGCTTCCCTTTCAAACTCGAATGGCTAACGCCGTTTGAAGAGTTCCGTTTCCCGCATTATGGCCGCCAAGAAATTGACGACATGGAAATTGAACTACGCTGGGCCATCGAACCTTGGCATGTACTAGGTGAAGAGATCACCGGCTCGGGTACGGCCCGCTATGTAGACTCTTCTGTCGAGCGCTTGCAAGTGAAACTGTCTGGCTTAACAGAAGGTCGCTATGTACTGAGCTGTAACGGCCGCCGTGTGCCCATTCGTTCCACTGGTCGTAAAGGTGAGTTTGTGGGAGCGGTCCGCTACAAGGCTTGGGCGCCACCATCTGCGCTGCACCCAACGCTAGGCACGGATACCCCTCTAGTATTTGATTTGATCGACTCTTGGAATGGTCTATCTGTGGGCGGTTGCACTTACCATGTATCGCATCCAGGTGGTCGTACTTATGAGACATTGCCAGTGAACAGTAACGAAGCTGAGGCACGTCGCGTCAATCGTTTCTGGGATCACGGCTTTACTCAAGGTCCACTGTCTCCGCCGCCAGCCTTTAGTGCTTTGCGTTCATTCCACCCTAATGGCGTGGTGCCAAGGCCTATGTCTGTGCCAGCCGAAGAGCCAATGAATGAATATCCTCATACATTAGATCTGCGTAAGAGGTATACTGTGCTTTAATTATCTCTATTTATATTAAAGTTCAGGCAATTTATGCAACAGCAATCTAGTCAAACCATGATGGCCACCGAAGAAATTCCTTCCGTGGCCTCAACCTTCACCTATGCGCAACCGCTTCACGCTTTTGATGAAGCTTTTGCCGAGAATCGCTTACCAAGACCTCATTGGCAGCATTTACTCAATAAAATAGGTGGACTAGGTCACAGTGGCATTCACGAACGTCAGCGTCGTGCCCAGCGTATTTTACGTGAAGACGGGGCGACTTATAATTTATCCAGCGATCCATTAACGCCTAGTGTATGGGCGCTGGACCTTCTTCCTCATATTATTGATACCGCCAGATGGCAGGTCATCGAAACCGGTTTAAAACAACGCTCAAACTTGTTTGACCTCATGCTGAAAGACTTATATGGCCCTCAAAATCTCATCAAAAGCGGTATTATTCCTGCGGAAATCATCTACAGTCATCCAGGTTTCTTACGCCCATGTCATGGCATAAGTGTACCCGGAGACCACCAACTACTTTTGCACGCAGTCGATTTGGTAAATGATAAAAACGGTCAATATCATGTCATTGGCGACCGCACCCAAGCACCAAGTGGTGCAGGCTATGCTTTAGAAAACCGTACGGTAATTTCTCGGGTCATTCCTAGTATTTTTAGAGAAAGCCAAGTACATCAGTTATCCGTGTATTTTCAATCGCTGAAAAGCATGCTGTCGAAATTGACCAGCGCTTGGACAGATACTCCACGTATCGTGCTCTTAACTCCGGGAGCCTACAGTAATACTTACTTCGAACAAGCTTACCTATCCAATTATCTAGGTTTCCCCTTAGTGCAAGGCAGTGATTTAACCGTACGGAATGGTGCTGTTTGGATGAAATCGCTAAATGGCTTGGCTCGTGTTGATGTTATTCTGCGCCATGTGGAAGATGAATATTGTGATCAGGCTGAGCTAAAAGCGGACTCTTTCTTGGGTGTCCCCGGCTTACTGGAAGCTGCTCGGGCAGGTAATGTAGTGCTTGCCAACCCTCTTGGCAGTGGCATTTTAGAAGCCCCTGCTCTGCTTAAGTTTTTACCCGCCATCAGTCAATTTTTATTGGGTGAGCCCTTGAGTTTGCCATCGGTGGCGACTTGGTGGTGTGGCGACTCACAAGACCTAGAGTACATTTGCGCCAACATCACCAAACTGATTATTAAGCCAGCCATGCGTAGCCGTATTAACGGCAGCATTTATGGTCATACTTTAAATGCCGAGCAAATCCAAGAAACCTTGGCAATGATTCGCAAGACACCTCACCTATACGTGGCACAAAGCTATATTCCAGGCTCCATATCGCCAACGTGGGAAAGTGACAAACTAAACCCTCGCCCTAGCCTATTACGTACTTTCTCTGTGGCCAATGAAGACAGCTACAGCATCATGAAAGGTGGCTTGTCGCGTGTGGGTTCCCAAGGAGAAGACACTATTGTGTCCAACTTGTCCCAATCGAAAAGTAAGGACACCTGGGTCTTAGCGAAGGAAGCCGAACAAAAAGTTTCGGTACTCAATGATCAAGTCTTACTGCAAGATGAGGCCTTACAAACCAACCTGCCAAGCCGAGTGGTGGAGAATCTCTTCTGGATGGGACGTTACGCAGAACGTGCGGAAATCAGCATGCGTTTGCTGCGAACCGTCTTTAAACAGATGAACGGCGTTGACCCTCTGCCGATGGAAAGTCAAAAAATCCTACTAGAAATGGCCTCTGAGCAAACAGGCTGCTTACCGGGCTTTATCGATGCAGAGCAAGAACTTCTTGATAACCCTGAAGAAGAGTTGGTATCCATTATTACCGATGGCACTCGTCCAGGCTCGATCAAGTCGAATCTACAAGCCATGCTTGGTTGTAGTGAGCAAGTAAAAGAAATGCTGTCTGCAGATACGCGCATCATCATCAATGAGTTACGAGATCATATCCAAGCCCTAGATGCAGCCTATCAAGACGGCCTACCTGATGCCCCCGAAGAGTCGTTAGACAGTTTGGTCACCTCTTTGCTGGCCTTATCTGGGTTAAACCATGAAAGCATGCTGCGCGGCTTAGACTGGACCTTCCAAGAAATTGGTCGTCGTACCGAACGCGCCTTGCAAACCGCTAAGTTACTCAAATCTGCACTGACTCAACCTTTGAGCGACGTGCCTCAACAACAAATATTAGAATCCGTATTGTTGAGCGTGGAAGCCTTGATCTCATTCCGTCGCCGTTATCGTAATCGTGCCCGCATTGCTTACGGCCTAGACCTATTAATGATCGACGACACCAACCCAAGATCTCTCCTTTATCAAGTACAACAACTTCACAAGTACATAAAACAGCTACCAAGAAATGACATGCCCACTGCAGGGCTGAGCCCTGAAAGCCGTTTGATCATTAAGTCTTTGAACGACATTCAGCTGGCCGATCTTGAAGTACTAGCGAAAGTTGATGACGAAAGCCAAACGCGCTTGCAGTTAGCGACAATGATGACCCAGTTATTGGATCAATTGGAGCAGTTCACAGTTTTAATTAGCGACAAATATTTCGACCACACCACAGGTCCACAACCCCTTATGAAAAGCACTATGGAGATCAATGTATGAGGTATCGCGTTCGCCATATAACGGAATATACTTACGGCGCACCGGTGAGCTTATGCTACAACATGGCCCATCTCTTACCTCGTGACACTCATAACCAGCTTTGTTTGAACCAGAAAGTGCAAATCAATCCACCGCCGGTTTATCAGAGCGAAAGTCAGGATTACTTTGGTAACCAGACCTTTTACTTTTCCATTCAAGAAGCTCATAAAAAACTGGTAATCGATGTCACTACAGACTTTGAAGTCACGCCATTGGATCATAAGAAGACCTTGGCAGATCACCCGATTACCTGTGGAGAATTGCGTGCTCTTTTTGCTAACCCGAACACACCAGAACTACGTGTGGCCAAAGAGTATGTCCTAGATTCTCCACAGATAAAAAGCTCGGCAGAACTCAATGCCTATGCGGACGAAATATTCAGTGATGAGCAGCCAGTATTGAGTGCGGCCCTAGCCTTTACCAACAAAATATTCACCGAATTTACCTTTGACCCAAATGCCACCACAGTTGCGACGCCTTTAGAGCAAGTACTTGAACAACGAAGTGGGGTATGCCAAGACTTTGCCCAGTTAGCCATTGGTTGCCTTCGTTCCGTGGGTTTACCTGCGCGCTACATGAGCGGCTATCTGGAAACACTACCACCACCAGGGCAAGAAAAATTGGTGGGAGCAGACGCATCCCACGCTTGGTTTGCTGTGTTTATACCGTCATTAGGCTGGGTGGAATTTGACCCGACCAATAACATCATGCCAAGCGATCAGCACATAGTAACGGCTTGGGGGCGAGACTATTCCGATGTAACACCACTGCAAGGGGTTATTTTTGAAGGGGGCAGTAATCAGCAACTGGCGGTATCGGTGGACGTAAGGCGCAGTTAAGCTTTATCTGCCCTGTCGGTAGATGATCTTCATAGCATGTAAAGGGGATATAGGGTAAGCTCCACCTCAATATAGTCACGGGTGTTGAACCATCAGCAACGTGCCCCTCCTAAAGATGCAATAAACAATGAGTACCACGTATGAGTTTCAACACCCTTGGGCTGTCTGCCCCGATTCTTAAAGCCATTGCGGATCAAGGCTACACCGAGCCTTCTGCCATTCAGGCACAAGCGATTCCTGCGGTTTTAGAAGGCCAAGACGTTATGGCTGCGGCGCAAACCGGCACCGGTAAAACGGCAGGTTTTACCCTTCCTCTATTAGAACGTCTTAGTCAGGGTCAAAATGCCCAAGCCAACCAAGTTCGCGCACTTGTCCTTACTCCTACCCGCGAATTAGCGGCGCAAGTTGCAGAAAGCGTGAAAAACTACGGCCAACATCTTGGACTAAAATCCACCGTGGTATTTGGTGGCGTAAAAATCAATCCACAAATGATGGCGCTACGCCGAGGCGCAGACATTCTTATCGCGACCCCCGGTCGTTTGATGGACCTATATAACCAAAAAGCCATCAAGTTTGATCAACTTGAAATCCTTGTTTTAGATGAAGCCGACCGCATGCTCGACATGGGCTTTATTCACGACATCAAAAAAATATTGGCTATCTTGCCGAAAAAACGCCAAAACCTACTATTTTCTGCGACGTTTTCCCCAGAAATTCGCCAACTTGCCAAAGGCTTGGTGAATAATCCTGTGGAAATTTCCGTGACGCCAAGAAACGCGACAGCGGTTTCCGTTGAACAGTGGCTACACCCAGTGGATAAAAAGCGTAAAACCGAATTGCTTATCCAGCTGATCAGTGATGGAGATTGGGAACAAGCACTGGTTTTCTCTCGCACCAAACACGGCGCCAACAAGATCACAAAATTATTAGAGGCGGCAGGTATTCGTGCGAGCGCAATCCACGGAAATAAAAGCCAAGGGGCTCGTACGAGAGCCTTAGCCGATTTCAAGGAAGGTCGTATTCGAATTCTAGTTGCTACCGACATTGCTGCCCGTGGCCTAGACATTGAACAGCTTCCTCACGTGGTCAACTTTGACTTACCCGATGTCGCCGAAGATTATGTTCACCGTATTGGTCGTACTGGCCGTGCAGGCGCAACGGGGCAAGCAATTTCCTTGGTCAGTGCCGATGAATTAGATCAACTTAAAGCCATCGAGCGCCTAACACAGAAATTGATTGAGCGTCGTTATGAAGATGACTTTATGCCTACTCATATGCTTCCAGACACAACCTTAGACACACGACCAATCAAATCTAAGAAGCCCAAAAAACCTAAATCTGCTAATGCTAATCACTCAGGTAACGCGACAACTAGACGTAATAAACCTGCAGCAGCGAAAGCCGAAGTTACTCCAGGACAAGGACTGCGCAGTAAGCCTTTAGCCCCTGCTCGCCGCAATCGTAAACCTCGTCCAAGCCAAGACTAAACCTCGTTTCATGCCACTGCACCCTGTAGTGGCATGAAGTCTGCAACACCTCAATTATTTTTCTACATCACACCATAATTTCGACGTACTTATTGCCTTGTCGCTTTTTTGAGCTTGTTTCTTGCACTGGTTTTTCGCGCGTTTGTTTTATTGTATTCTTGTGGTGCACCTGTGACTGAGTGGTCACCTTAATTGAGATAACTATGTCTGCCTCACAAAAAATTTTTAAGGTACGTCGTCATTACAATAAATGGGTCGCTGACCAAACATTAGAAGACTACGCTCTGCGTTATACCTCCAAACGAGGTAGTAATATGAGCATAGAGCGAGTGGCTCACACCGCTCTTGGTGCGACGGCCTTCTTAGCCCTTGAAGGTCTTGCTGCAGCCATTACATTGAACTATGGCTTTAGCAATGCAGTAGCCGCTATATTGACCGTACTATTCGTGTTCTTCATCACGGGTTTCCCCATTGCTTATTATTCTGCAAAACACGGTTTAGACATTGATTTGCTTACCCGTGGCGCTGGCTTTGGCTACCTAGGCTCCACCATTACCTCACTCATTTACGCCACCTTTACCTTTATTTTCTTTGCTATCGAAGCCGCCATTTTGGCCTCAGCCATGCAAGTACTGTTTCATATTCCCTTAGCCATAGGCTATGCCCTATCTGCCATATTTGTTATTCCGATCGTAACCCATGGCATTCGCGCCATTAGTCGCTTTCAAGGGGCGACCCAATACCTATGGCTGGTGCTGCAATTTACAGCGCTGATTGTGGTGGTTTTTAACGAATACGAAAGCTTCACTGCCTGGACTGAATTTTCCATCCCTCATATTCCGTCCAGTGATGGCTTCGATATTATTCTCTTCGGTACAGCCGCCTCGGTGCTCTTTGCGCTAATGGCACAAATCGGCGAACAGGTGGATTACCTGAGATTTATGCCAGAGAAGACCTCCGAGAATAAAAAACGCTGGTGGTTCTGGCTGACGTTAGCAGGCCCTGGCTGGGTGTTCATGGGAGCACTGAAAATGCTGCTAGGGTCTTTCCTAGCTTTTCAGGCTTACCAAAGCGGTTTGCAATTTGATCAAGCCACCGATCCAACCCATATGTACCAAAAGGTTTTTCAGTTTTTAACCAACTCTCCCGCCTTAGCCCTCATTATGGCCGCGGTGATGGTGTTTATCTGCCAAATGAAAATCAACTTAACCAACGCCTACGCGGGTTCTATTGCTTGGTCTAATTTCTTCTCGCGACTTACCCACAGCCACCCAGGCCGAGTCGTTTGGTTAGTATTTAACGTGGTCATTGCTTTACTACTGATGGAGCTGGGCATTTACCAAGCCCTTGAAGCGATATTGGGTGTTTTTGCCATTGCGGCGGTGAGCTGGCTAGGATGTTTATCCGCAGACCTTTTGATCAACAAACCCCTAGGACTTAGTCCAGATTATGTAGAATTCAAACGCTCTCATTTATACGATATCAACCCTGTTGGCACCGGTTCCATGCTAATCGCCACCATTTTAGGGCTGATTAGTTACCTAGAAGTATTTGGTGAAGTCGCCAAAGCTTTATGCCACTTTGTCAGTTTGGCCAGTTGCTTCATTTTTGTCCCGCTTATCGCTTGGCTAACTAAGGGAAAATACTACTTAGCACGCCAATCTCCTGAATTATTACCCTATATAGAGATTGCTGTGGATAAAGCCCCACAGCAGCAGCACCATACTTTAACCTGTGAAATCTGTGAAAACGATTTTGAAGTAGCTGATATGAGCTATTGCTCCGCTTATATGCAGCCAATCTGTTCGCTTTGTTGCTCGCTAGACTCTCGCTGCCTAGATAGCTGTAAACCTCACGCACGTGTGACACAGCAAAGTATCGCTTTTCAACGCTTATTTTTACCGAAAAAAATCGTACGAGCGATTAATTCACGGCTAGGTCAGTTCGTTTCTTTATTGGCGCTAATCAACCTCATCAATGCGGCCTTGATGGCACTTATCTACCGACAAATGGCGCCACAGACGCGAGCCGAAGAGATTCTACTCGGCCAAACCATGTGGACCTTATTCTTCACCCTATTAATCGTATCGGGAGTGTTATCTTGGCTGTTCTTACTCGCCCATGAAAGCCGAGTGGTGGCGCAGAAAGAATCTAATCGACAAACCCGTAAGCTCACCAAAGAAATCGATGCTCACCAAGAAACCGATAAAGCCTTACAACTTGCAAAAGAACTGGCCGAGCGCGCTAATGCTGCGAAGAGTCGTTACCTTACAGGCATTAGCCATGAATTAAGAACCCCATTGCAGTCTATTATTGGCTATGCCCAATTGCTCTCGGAGAAGAATGAAACCCCACCTCAACATCAGCATGGCTTAGACATTATCCAACGCAGCGGACAATACCTTGCTGATCTAATTGAAGGTTTATTGGATATATCCAAAATTGAGGCAGGACGACTGGATTTGTATCGCGATACGGTGGATCTGCCTGCTCTTATTGATCAGTTATGTAATATGTTTTCCATGCAAGCCACCAGCAAGGGCATTCAGTTCCATAGCCATATTCGCGACCCTTTGCCTAACTCTGTGATCACTGATGAAAAGCGCTTGCGCCAAATCCTGATTAACCTCTTATCCAACGCGGTAAAATACACTCCCCAAGGGAAGGTGGAATTTCATATTCACTATCGTAATCAAGTGGCAGAATTCATCATCAAAGACACCGGACCTGGTATACAGCAAGATCACCTGTCCCGTATCTTTGACCCGTTTGAGCGAGTGCGGAACACTGATACAGCCAACTTACCGGGCACAGGTTTGGGCCTCACCATCGTTAAGTTGCTCACAGAAATTATGGGGGGCGACTTACAAGCAGATAGTAAGCTTGGTCAAGGCAGTGAATTTAAAGTCAGCCTGATGCTGCCTTGGGTGAATGATCAAGTCATGAGAGAGAGTCCGAAGCAGCGTATTATTGGTTATCAGGGTTACCAAAAGAAACTCTTAATCGTTGACGACGATCCAATTGTACGAGGCCTGTTGTCCGATCTATTAGTACCTTTGTCATTTATTGTCTACGAAGCACACAACGCTCAACATGCTCTAGAGCAAATCGACATAATCCACGCGGACTTGATTCTGCTGGATGTCTCAATGCCTGGTATGGATGGTTTAACGCTTGCAAAGACCCTACGCCAGCAAGATATCAGCGCCCCCATCATCATGTTGTCCGCTGATGCTCAGGAGCACCATCGCCTACCTGATGAAAAGGCAGCATTTAACGATTATTTAGTGAAGCCGGTGAACAACCTCACTTTATTGACAAAAATAGCGGAACATCTTTCATTGGATTGGGTATTTCAAGGCACAGAACAACCCGCTAAAATCTTACCCAACGCTACGCCTAGCCCTCAAATCATCAATGTCCCAAGCGCAGAAATCAAACTACCAGATCATGAAATATTTCGAGAGTTAAGCGCATTCGCCGAAATGGGTTACCGTAAAGGAATCGGTAAGTGTTTAGAAAAAATAGCAGAGTTAGATCTGATCCCCGTTGAAGGACAACAGGAATTACAACGCTATTATAAAGCCTTTCAATTTGATCTTATTTCGAGCTATCTAAATGAACACAGTCAGCAGCAATCAGAATCGGGAGACACAAAATTATGATGGCCGCCAAGAATGACATTGTCTTAGTCGTCGATGATTCACCTGATGCGTTAAGTCTTATTAACGATACTTTAGAAACAGCCAACATGGATATTCTAGTTGCTCTAGAGGGTAAGCAAGCACTCACTATTACCAAGCGCATACGCCCAGACATTATCTTGCTAGACGCCATCATGCCGAATATGGATGGCTTTGAAACCTGTAAAGCACTCAAAGCCGACGCTAATCTGGCCACGATTCCTGTTATTTTTATGACCGGATTATCCGATACGGACGATATTGTAAAAGGCCTAGAAGCTGGCGGTGTGGACTATTTAACCAAGCCCATTAAGCCAAATGAACTGATCGCCAGAATGAAAGTTCATCTCAATAATGCAAGGTTAACCAACAGCGCACAGTTGGCTCTCGACAGTACCGGACAGCATTTAATGACAGTTTCAGATGCTGGCGATATCGAATGGGCCACCCCACAAACCTACGCACTATTTGCCAAAGCCCGTGCCACAGATGACTGGCAACAAAATGACATGGCGATGCAACTGCGCCTTTGGCTTAGCCAAAACCCCGCCATTGATAGCCGAATACAACTACAAAATTTGGATTACCCCTTATCCGTCAAAATGGTTAACAATCAAACCGGACAAGAAAGGCTACTTAAACTGGAAGATGGTAAGCGCCCTACTGGCCCTCACCTATTGAAGCAAAAACTGGATTTAACCGAACGTGAATCGGAAGTTTTACACTGGTTAGCGAACGGCAAAACGAACCGCGACATTGCCCAGATTTTGGATATGAGCCCTCGCACGGTTAATAAACACCTAGAACAAATATTCCCTAAACTAGGCGTCGAAAACCGTACCGCTGCGGCAGGTATTGCGCTTAAAGTGTTGGCGAATGATTAATTCTGCCTATGTAAAATAAACACCTACTTCCTATCTTTCTAGCGGCGGGTGTAAGACCCCACTTCCTTAAGAACTTCATCAAAGCGCTTATTCACATCTTGAGCATCTTTATTAGTCTGGGTGACGGAGGTAAGGATGCTTTGAGTTCTATCATTCACTTCCTGCACATTGCTGTTAACTTCTTCTGACACTTGCGACTGCTCTTCAGAAGCAGTAGCGACCCGTTCAATGGTCTGATTAATACGGTCAATGGAATCAAATAATGCCTGAATCATCGAAACGTTTTCGTCCACTACCCCCATCGTTTGACTAGACATATCGGTACATTCTTTCATTGAGTACAGGGCATTTTGACTTGACGAAACCAAAGAATCTATCATGCTACGAATCTCTTCCGTAGAACCTTGAGTTCGCTGAGCAAGGCTTCGCACTTCGTCGGCAACCACAGCAAAACCTCGTCCTTGCTCTCCCGCACGGGCTGCTTCAATAGCAGCATTAAGTGCCAAGAGGTTCGTTTGCTCTGCAATAGACTCTATAGTTTGTAGGATAGAAGCAATAATGTCCGTTTGTTCTTTAACGTTTTGCACCGCATCAAAGCCTCCAGAGACTTCTTTTGATAAGTCTTCCATTGAAGACAAAATCAGCTGCATGCGTTCACTGCCCAGAGTACTTTGTTTTTGCATTGTCTCGGTTTCAGTGGCTGCCAACTGCATGTCTTCTGAAATAGCAGCACTGGTTAATGACATCTCCTCCACCGCTGCGGCAATTTGTTCTGTTCGAGAGAATTGTTCCTGAGTTTCAGCCAGTACACTTTGAGAAGCCAGGCCTAATTGTTCCATACTTATTTTGGACTCACTGGCTTTATCAAACATCAACTTAAATGAGTCATTTAAGTGAGTTAAATGATCATTAATCGAAGCGATAATTTGCCCCAACTCATCTTTGGAAGAAGACTCAACTTGACCACTTAAATCCCGTTTGTCCGATACAGCTTGCAATACTTGGTTAATCAATTGAACTCGTTCTGATATGGACTTAACGACCACTCGAGCGAACAGCATAATAGGTAAAATTAACAATAAAAATACAACAATCAACACTAGTCGATAAAACTCTGCGTGCTTAACCGTTGCATCACTTAGTGCCAGTACTTCTAGGCCAATCTTGTCTGAAAGGTTAACAATAAGACTGATTTTTGCGGTAGCAATGGCAAACCAATCTTCTGGCCCTTTAATGCTCTGTAGGTTTTCCTGTTCTAAAAACTTATTAAGAACCTTATCAACAGCCAGCCATTCGGGTTTCTTCAACATTTCACGGTATAGGACCAAATCATGATCTGTGGCCATTTCAAAAAAGTCTTCATGCCAATTAAGTTCATCATGGGCAAATGCACTAATTTCAACTTTTCGTTTTGGTGTAACACTTCCTTGAGTGAAGACACCATTCAATGCGCCTCGATATTGGCCAATTCTTTCTTTCATCCAAAGTAACGCTAACCTGGATTCAAGTATCTTAGCTACTTCAGGGTCACTGACATCAAACAGCATATGTTTGATAGCGGCTAGGGCCCGACGGTTGAGATCTGAATAATAGCTAAAAGCACCATTGTTCAGATCCAAACCGTCTATCTTGGCTCTTGTTTCTGTTTTGTTCTTCAAAGTATCTAATATGGGCTTCAATAAAGACGAGAGGTCACTCTGAGGTAAAGCTAAAAAGTCTTCAGATGTCAGCTCCTTTATGGCCTGCTCTGATTGATCTGAGCGTTGACGTTGCGCCAATAAAGCATCACCACTTCTAGCACCGTTACTGGCCAAAAAACCTGCGCTCAAGCCTCTTTCTACAGCATGATGATGAGCGACATCTCCCAACAAACTAGACAGCTTAATCATGTCGTTTTCAATATAGCCTTCTTCTACCTCTTGATTCAGGTAAGAAACCAGCAACACCATGATAATAACTGAAAATAATGAAGGCACCACACCAACTATCGTGACGGCATGTGATACTTTGAGCCGAGAAAATAATGACATATAACCCCCCCTTTAAATCCTTTAGAAGAAACGCTATTCCATTGATGAAATACAAAAGACTACAATTCAAATTGTGCAAAAAAATCGTACAAACACAGTACAAAATTTACACATTTAATACGTAAACATCAACAATAACAGGTAGAAACAGAGAATCAGAAAAGAAGTATTAATTTGTTACAATTCTTCAAAATAGAAAATTCAAGCAATTGTGTATTAAAAACTACCGACCGGCAGGCTAATTTTAGGACATAAAAAAGCCCCGATAAGTCAGTTTTCACTAACCTATCGGGGCTTATTTTATATGGTGGGCCTGCCCCGACTTGAACGGGGGACCTGCCGATTATGAGTCGGATGCTCTAACCAACTGAGCTACAGGCCCTAAAAGCGACACGAATTATATAGGTTAGCGGTTACATTGCCAAGATATGCTTGCAGTTTTCTCCACTAATTTAAAAAATTCTATGTTATATCAGGCTACCATAGACTTCACTAAGCCGCCGGGAGTTGTACCTATCACTTTTTTAAAGGTTCTACGAAAGGCGGCTTCACTTTGATAGCCTAACTCTTGACTTAATAACGCTAAATTTCGCTCACCGTTGATCAACCGCTGGCTGGCCAAGCGCATGCGCCATAAAGCCAGATAATGCATGGGAGTCATGAGCATTGCTTGTTTAAAGTGGGCGCTGAAAACTGAGCGGGACATGCCCGCTTCTGCCGCTAAACTAGCCACTTGCCAAGGATGTGCTGGGTCGTCATGAATGGCAACTAGGGCACGGGCCAGTTTGCGATCACTCAAACCCGCCATAAGGCCCACTTCAATGCGCTGAAATTGTAAAAAGGCACGCAGTAATTGCACTAAATAAGCTTCAGCCAAGCGCTCTACCACGACTTTAGAACCGCACCTTGGCTGCATTGTTTCCTGTAAAAGTAGCTGTGTCATGGGGGCCGTTTGCCGAGCAACATCATCATTTTTAGCCACTTTAATCCAGCCTTGTTGGCGCTCTAATAAAGGGTTTAAACGCTTATTGGACAATACACTACCAAAAGAAAAGTCACACTTTAATAGGCTAGCTGACGCTCCAATTACTTGTAGAGATAAAGACTGACCAACAGCCATCCACAAGCCGTCGCCCTGCTCTAAACGTAGGGTTTGCCCATTATGACTGGTCAGTTTCACCTCACCTTCTACAAGATAAAACCAGTAACAAATATGCGGTAACAGAGCTAAATTTTTTACCCCTTGATGTTGCTCGCAAGCAACGCCAGAGGCGGTAGCACGGAAGTTATGCAACACAGATGAAAGACGGTCCATTTTAACCCCCACGATTCAACCTATAATACGATCTGCAATATAAATAAGACTATTTAACACTCATCGTACCACTCTTTGCTCTATGATGACGACTTATCTTACTAAGGAGCGGAACATGATCGTTTTAAAACCTCGTCAACAAACCCCTGAATTACAGGTAAACACCCTATCTGGCCCTTGGTCTCTTGCTGACCAAACACCAGAAAACTTCACTATGGTTGTGGTTTATCGCGGTTTGCATTGCCCGTTATGTCGCACCTATTTACAAGAGCTGAGCCGTTTGACGGAAGATTTTAAAGCTCTAGGTGTTACGGCACTTGCTGTGAGCAGCGATACAGAAGAGCGTGCTAAGCAAGCCTTTGAAGAATGGAATATTGATAACCTAACACTAGGTTACGGATTAACAGTTGAACAGTCACAGGCTTGGGGCCTTCACCGCAGTGCTGGCCGTGGTACAACAAGTATCGGCATCGAAGAGCCAACTGAATTCACAGAACCAGGTCTATTCTTCATCAAACCTGACGGAACGCTTTATTGGAGCAACATCAGCACAATGCCATTTGTACGCCCAAGCTTTAAAGAATTACTAGGCGCCATCGGTAAAGTGTTAGAAATGAATTACCCTGCACGCGGTGAGCTTGTTTAACACAAGCCAGACTATGTTAAGCAAAACCCTAGCGGTTTTGCTTAACTTTTCAGTGTTAGTCCACAATAAATAAAGTCGCGCCTTCAGAGCTTGAAGAGCGGTGTGGCTCAGCATCATCTGCCACTTGATAACTCATACCAGCTGACAAATTATAAGTACGCCCGTCTTTCAAGACAGTGTTTAATTCGCCACTCAAGCAGAAAAGAATGTGTCCTTTCGTACACCAGTGATCAGCCAAGTATCCTGCCGAGTAGGTCACCATTCGTACACGAATATTGCCAAACTGTCGGGTACGCCAATAAGCGAAGCCGGTTTCCCCTTTATGGGTCGTTTTTTCCACCCCTTGCCAATCCGTCACGCTAAAGGGTAAGTCTTGTATTTGCATCTTGTTACCTTAGATTTATTGTTCTTTTTCAATCCGCTAAACGGTCCATCCGCTAGCCTATAAAAATTCATCGCAGTTTTATCACTCAGTAACTCTCTAGTATAGCGATGGAATAAGTCAGCTTTATGAAATATTGAACAAACTCTCCAAGGCAAACCTCTTAAGGCACTCGAAGCACTATTTTCCCAGTATGCAGTTTTTCCAAAAAGGTAATTTGCGCCTGATGAATGTCTTGTAAATCAAACACCTTAGCGACGATAGGACGTATCGCTCGAGCTTCAATAAGCGACACTAAACGTGCGAAAACACCTTCGTCCAAATGCGTACAACCGAAGAAGCTTAAATCCTTTAAATATAACGTTCGAACATCAAGCGCCACCAAAGCACCACCTATGGCACCAGAAACACCATAGCGTCCTTTAGGTTTAAGAAGTTTCAGTAATGTCGGCCATTGCTCTCCTGCCACCAAATCAATCACCACATCAACGCTGTTTTCTCCTAACTCAGCGAGTAAGTCCATATTACGATTCAACACGACATCCGCGCCTAAGCTAAGCAAAGTTTGCTGCTTAGAAGGACTGCTCACCACGATTACTTTTGCTCCTCGTGCTTTCGCTAGCTGAATGGCAGCGGAGCCAACCCCACCGGATGCCCCGGTAATTAACACCGTATCGGCCTGAGCGACTTGAGTACGGCTGAGTAAGTTTTCTGCAGTGGAATAGGAACAAGGAAATGAAGCCAGTTCTACATCCGACATATCACTGTTCACTTTAAAGGCATGCACACTATCGACAACAGTATATTGAGCAAAGCCACCATCACACTCTGACCCGAGGTACCAAAAACTCGCCATTTTTTTGCCGTGAACTTGTGTCATACAAGGCTCAATCATCACCCTTTCCCCAATACGGTCGGCACTGACATTTTCACCGACGGCTTCAATATAACCACAAACATCGGCCCCTTGGATAAAAGGAAATGACAGTGGCTCACCAGACCAACTCGCATCTTCATGGTCACTCTCGCCTTTTGAATACCAAGCAAGGCGAGTATTAATATCGGTATTATTAACCCCTGCAGCCGCCACTTTGACCAATACTTGGTCCGCTTGTACGTTGGGTTTCGCTACATCCTCTCGGTATACCAGTTTCTCTAAGCCTCCATGGCCCATAAGCTGTACAGCTTTCATTGTTTGCGTTACCTGTGTCATATGGCTTTTTCCTTAAATAGTGAAATCAATGTTTGTTTAACTGAAGCCATCGCCACTTTGCCAAGTGTTGGCCAGGCACTGGCAACGCCTTCGTGTAGAATGAATAATGGTGTGGCCAGATCGGACCGTGCGGATAGCTTGCCTAAGAAGTCTCGCACCTCTCGTTTATGCTGTTTTACCGCCTTTTGAATCATGATGTTCTCTGGATACGCCGCCATAGCGTTCATAGATAAACAGCCGTATGGAGCATAATCTTTCATCCAGATCTCTAATTTATCGAACACCTGTCCAATGGCTGCGCCACCCAACTCACTCACATCCGCCGACAGAAAATCCAGATAACGTTCATGCCGAAAACTTAAAGCCGCCACGATCATTTCGTCTTTCGATGGATAGTATTTATACAGAGTACGCAGGCTCACCTGACACTCAGTTTTAAGCTGAGCCACGCTAGGCTGTGCAAAGCCATGTTGGCTAAAGGCTATTTCAAGTTTTGCTGCGATGTCTTTATCTAACATAAACCACCAAGGTAAAGTATTTATTCTACCTACATAGTAGAACAAACACTCTACCTTGATCAAGTCGCTTATTTTGAGCAAAAAAAAGTGGCATTCCGAAGAACACCACTAATAAAGGGGAGGAATTGAGAATGAATCTTTAAACTTGCTGGTAAAAGAAACATGATACCTATGAAAGGTAATTTATCCGCTCAATACAGATAAATAGGGTTACGCTGCCTTGCCAAGAGAAAACTTAGTATCGTACTCACGTAACAAATACAAAGTAATCGTTGCAGCTAGCATTGGCCAAGCGGCGAAAAACAATAAATTTGATGGGCCCCAAGGGTCCATATAACGTCCAAAAGACACTAGTGTTGAGCTCAAATGCATGATCAAAATGATCAATGTTGCCCATCGCTTCTGAAAACCAATTAGAAAGCTAATGACCAAAGCCAATTGTGCGACCCCTAGAGCATAAGCAATGTTCTCACTTAAGTTCGGTACTGAGTAAAATACCTTCATAACCACTGCGGCGTGACCTGGATTAACGAATTTATCCAACGTCCACATTAAAAAAACAATGAACACACCCAATCGTAAGCCAAACAAACTCCACTCAAGTTTGTTCTTTGAAATAGATACTGTAGACATAAACCCAACCTTGAAATCTAAATAATCGTTTTCTGTATTACGACCTGAATCAACGATGGATTCGTTCATAAAAGTATCTTTTTTCAAGATTTACAGAAGCCCAAATAACAACGACTATTTTAAGAAAAAGTCGCTAGATAACAACTCACAGACGCACGGATGCACATTGTTATCTCGATCATCAATTTGTGGACAAAATAATGAAGCACAAGGATTTTTGCACAGGAAAGGGAACTATTTAATTTGGTTGCGAAGCAATCACGGGGGCAAGCACTGATGTTAGCAAAAAGCAGGCTAATTTGTAGACTTATAACGACTCAAAACTGACCTGCCTAAACTGACAAGCACCATACAGAGGATAATTCATCCTGCTACGCCTCAATTTATTAAACTAAAGAAGACTGTATTAAGGCTTAATTTGGGGCACCTTCAAACATTCTATTCCTAGCACTAATCAAGTGTTTCTTCATTGCATCTCGAGCCCCTTCAGCATCACCATCCTTGATCGCTTGCACGATCAAGAAGTGTTCCTTTTGGACCAACTGCAGACGTGATTCAGGATGTAGCAAGGATAAATTTCGAGTGATGTTAATACCTTCTTTTATACTTTTTCGTAGAAGACTAAGTACCGTGCTATAAAAATGGTTATTAGCGGCATTCGTAATAGCAAAATGAAAGTCAAAGTCTTCATCGGTAGCCAACTTGTTAGAAGCATTGGCAATGTTCATTTTTTCATACGCTGCCACAATCGTATCTAGTTGTGCACTGGTTCGTCTTTGCGCTGCAAGCGCAGCAGCATCTGCTTCTAAATTACAACGAAATTCAAAACAGCGTTGAATATCTGCGATGCTCGATAAAGGCGAGAATTGCAGCACTAAATTGTCTGGCTTTTTTATAACAAAACTTCCTGACCCTCGTCGAGATGCGATCAATTCATCTTCTCTCAAACGGGCAAGCGCTTCTCTCAAAACAGGCCGAGAAACATTAAATTCCTTACATAATTGTGCTTCAGGAGGCAGTTTAGTATTCAGGGCATAGCTACCATCCATAATAAGAGCCAATATTTGTTCATACACTATCGCGCCTAGCGACTGTTGTGATGATTTTTTTTGAGTAGGAGACTTACTCATAGTGTATTTACCCACATTATAATTTTTCGAATTGTAGTACATAGGCTGATGGAGAGGCGAACCCTCTCTCTCATGGCTTTACTTCTCATTCTAACGATCAGATCAACAGATATAAATATCCCAGCTATTACATAAAAGTAAGATTTTGTACTCCCTACTGACAGGATAGACAAAAAACTAAGCAATATATCCGACTAACGCCATCAAGATAAAACTAATTATTACAAATTAGCACTAAAAACTAGAAAAAACGATATAAATATCAATCAAGTATCTTTAAAACTCAAAAAATAAGTAAAAAGTTGTAAAAATTAGTTTGATTTATTCAATTCCTAAGCGTATTGTTTTTCCCGTAACCTCAAATCTACAAAGGTCAAACCATGAATAAATATAAAAAAATCGAGGCTGCAGTGAAGCAACAACTTCAACAGGTTTCAACTGCAACTCTACACACGGCTTTGTTTAAGAAAGGACTGCGAAACACATACATTCAAGGTGTTTCGCGTGTTAATCATTCCCAGATCAAAATGGTCGGCCAGGCATTCACGCTGCGCTACATCCCTGCTCGGGAAGATCTCGATACAGTAGCGGCATTTAAAGACCCAGAACACCCCCAGCGCTTGGCTGTAGAAACCGTTCCTGAAGGCATGATTATGATATCTGATTGTCGTCAAGATGCCTCTGCTGCAAGCGCAGGGAGCATACTTCTTACCCGCTTAGAGTATCGCAAATGCGCAGGCTTTGTATCCGATGCAGGCATTCGTGATTTTGACGTGGCAGCCTCAATGGAAATGCCAATTTTCTGTGCTAAACCAAGCGCGCCTACCAACCTAACGAAACACCATGGTGTTGATTTAGAAGTACCGATTGGTTGTGGTGGTGTTGCTGTATATCCAGGTGATGTCTTAGTCGGTGACGGCGACGGGGTAATTGTTATTCCGTTAGAAATCGTTGACGAAATCGCTACCGAAGCAGTACGCATGGAAAAATTTGAAGACTATGTGATCAATAAGGTACGTGCAGGCAGTGGCGTTATTGGCTTGTATCCACCTAATGAGCAGTCACAACAAGCTTACGATGAGTTTTGTAAAGGCTAAAAAGGAGGTGTAACACCTTATAACTTAAAGGTTTTTATTAGAAAAGAAATACTAAAACATAACTATCACTAATAATAAAAAGAGAAACCGCTATGTTAACTAAAAAAATAAAACACACTATACTTGGTGCTGTCAGTGCTTGCATTCTTAGTACTTCATTGATCGCAGCTGATTTTCCTACCAAAGATATTCGTTTAATCGTGCCATGGCCTGCCGGCGGTGGTGCTGATGCAATATCTCGTAAAATAAGTAATATTGCTGAGCAACAACTGCCTAAATCCATTTATGTTGAAAACATTGGTGGAGCGGTTACGGCAACAGGTCTAATGCAAATGACCCGCGCTCGTCCAGATGGGCACACAGTAGGCGTACTAACCTACGACAGCGTCATTACCCTTCCTCGTGGCAAAATGGTTCCCGGCTATTCCTTAGAAAAGATGACGCCTATTGCTCGAATCACTCGTGAAGCCGATGCAATCGTAGTGTCTAAACACGCTGGTTATAATTCTTTCGAAGAGCTGATTAACGCAGCGAAAGCGAAGCCTAATACAGTACGTGTGGGTGTAGCTCCTAAAGGCTCTGGCCCTTACTTAGCTGTACGTCGTTTGGAAAAACAGACAGGCGTTTCCTTTAACGTTATCACCTACCCAGGCTCATCCAGCGCCGAGGCAGAAGCGCTATTATCTGGCGAACTGGATGCTGCAATTTCTAGTTTAGGTGACTTTAACGGCATCATCACTTCTGGTGATGCTAAGGGTGTTGTTGAACTGTCTTCACAGCAGAACCCATCATTTCCTGATGTACCACCGATTAGTACTTATGGCTATGACCTAGAAACAGGTAGTTTTATCCTGCTTGCAGCCCCTAAAAATACCCCTAAAGATTCCATTGCCACGCTGGAGTCCGCTTTTAAAACGGCCTTTGACAGCAAGGAATTTCAATCTTGGGTAACCACTATTGGTGTCACACCTAGTTGGTTAGGTTCCAATGAAGTTCAAAACTGGATTGATGATTTACAGTCCAGCACTTTTAAAGTGATGGACGATCTGAACCTGTAAGGAAGCTACGAACAAGTCCACTGACTTCAGCGTGTGGATAAACCTTTATTATTCGAGGCAAGCTTTGAAGTCCAATATTGAACATATTGGCAAGAAGATTAACAAAGAATAAAAAGTGTTTAGCCCACGCCCTTCGGGTCTTTCAGAGAAACAGCCTCTCTGTGTTAAGAGTGATTGAAAGGTATTAACATTCCTGCTCACTCTTGCCTTGATAGACCGTTTCTCTGATAAGACTGAAGTTCAGAAGACTTAACCGCACCTTCCTTAAGCCAATAACTATATTTCGCCCCGGCTTGCCGGGGCGTTTATAAGGTAAATGATGATGCTTTTTAATAAGAATTTAGTGTTTTATTATTTTGTTCTACTTTTCTCTATGGGTTACTTAGTAACAGCCATCAGTTTGGGCAACCCTATTGTAGAAAGCCGCTTAGAGCCCTCTTTTTTCCCTATCGTGATAGGAAGCTTTGCCGTGTTTTTTAGCTTAATTCTATTGTCTCGACAGTTTGCTAAAAATAAAGCGGAACCCAAAACCAGCCAGACTGATATGCCAGCGTCAGAAAAAGCTAAGTTTGCACCGACTTTAATCATGCTCGCAATCTTCGTTTACATACTAGCCTTTTCTTACGTTGGTTATTTCATATCATCTTATCTGTTTGTTTTATCAGTGATTTTAATCTTTTCAAGTGTTGAAAAGTTTCTCCAGAAAGCCGCCCTTTCTTTCATTATAGCCTTGGTTGGGTACCTTCTTTTTGAACAGGTATTCGGCGTTAGGCTGCCGGCATTATGGGAGTAATACAGTATGGAATTTATTAGTCTAGTTACCCAAAGCTTTAGCATGCTACTTGAACCCGTAGTTCTTGCTTATGTTATTGCTGGCTTTTTAATTGGCACTATTTTCGCGGCGATCCCTGGTTTAACCGCCACGCTAGCCTTAGCGCTCTTACTACCATTAACCTACAGTCTTGATGTCACCACAGCATTGATGGCCTGTGCCAGCATTTATATGGCCGGTATGTGCGGCGGGAGTATCACCGCCACAACGATTAATATTCCAGGTGCACCATCATCAATGATGACGGCATTAGATGGCTATCCACTACAGCAACAAGGTAAAGGGGCATTAGCACTAGGCCATGCCGCAGTTGGCTCTATGGTTGGTGGTGCCGTCGGAGCACTTCTACTCATTGCCGTTGCACCCTTTGTCGCTGAAGCGTCGTTATTGGTAAAAACGACCGGTAAATTCTCTTTACTGGCATTTGCGGTCATCGTCATTATTATTGCCCAACGCGGTAATATGATTAAAGCAGCTATGGCAGCCTGCATCGGCATTATGCTATCTACGGTAGGCCTTGATGCCATGGAACCCGTCACCCGTTTCACTTTTGAATTAAGCGAATTGACTGCCGGTATTGACCTAATGCCAGTCATCATAGGCACCTTTGCTATCAGTGAAATTCTCATCCAAGCCAATGGTTCTGGCTATGCGAAACAAGCAGTAGAAGCCTTCAGTAAAGTAAAAATAAAACGTAGAGACTTTTTGCCTCCTCTAGCGGAGATCCGAAAAATAGGCGTTATTTGCTACCTAAAATCCAGTTTCATTGGTTATTTTGTCGGTACTCTTCCTGGCGCTGGCGGTTCGATGGGGAGCTTTCTTGCCTATGCTGAAACAGTACGCACCTCTAAAGAGCCTGAAACCTTCGGTAAAGGTAACCCTAAAGGCATCGCTGCTTCTGAAAGCGCCAACAACGCCGTTTGTGGCGGAGCATTAGTGCCCATGCTTACCTTTGGTATCCCTGGTGATCCAATCACTGCCATTATGCTAGGAGTACTGGTGATAAATGGTATTCAGCCAGGACCTCAGCTAATGTCTGGTCAAGCAGATCTCATTGCTCCTATGTTAGCGGCCCTACTCTTTAGTGCTGTTATCTTAATCCCATTAACATTGTTTTTATTGGGCCCTTACTTCATCAAAATTGTCGCCATTCGTAAGGACATTTTATACGGTGTTATCGCTTTATTAGCCGTTGTGGGCAGCTATGTTGCTACCTACTCTTTCTTCCAAATGATGATGGCGTTAGCAATGGGTATCTTGGCTTATTACTTAAGAAAGAATGGTTTTCCATTAATCACGCTGCTGTTGGGCTTTATTCTTGGTCCAAATCTTGAGGAGTTTTTGCGCAGAGCGCTTGCACTATCAAACGGTAATCCTCTTACTTTCATTACCAACTTAGACAGCCTATTTTTCATCATCCTGACATTGGTTTTCGTGTACTTTTTGGCCATCAAAAAACCGCTTAAAACCCCTGTATAAACATTTTAATCACTAGCATGGTAGGTCGAATATAGACCTACCATGCTAACTAACATCTAAAATTTAGGAGCATACAATGCAATTAACAGGTCAACAATTGATCGGACAAAGCGGTTACTCGGCATCCGGCACTCCGATTTGGGCAATCAATCCTGCCACGGGTGAGCAATTACAACCTGGGTATTTAAGCGGCGGCAAAAAAGAGGTTGATCATGCCTGCGAACTTGCCAATTCGGCAAAAATAGATTTTCGTAACACAAGTACTGAAGAACGAGCCGTTTTCTTAGAAAGCATTGCCCAAGAAATTATGAACCTTGGCGATACGCTGGTAACACGGTGCATGCAAGAGACAGGATTACCTCAAGGTCGTATAGAAGGAGAAAGAGGTAGAACTTGTGGGCAATTAAAGCTGTTTGCTCAATTACTACGATCTGGCGAAGGGTTTGATGCCCGCATAGATCCTAGTCTACCAGAAAGACAACCCTTACCAAGAGCAGACCTACGCTATCACAAAATTGCCCTTGGGCCAGTTGCTGTGTTTGGCGCAAGTAATTTTCCACTAGCATTTAGTGTTGCTGGCGGAGATACTGCAGCGGCTTTTGCAGCAGGCTGCCCTGTCATTGTAAAAGCCCATTCAGCACACCCTGGCACGGCAGAGTTAGTAGGTAAAGCTATCCAAAATGCCGTCTCCAGCTGCCAATTACCGGAAGGTGTATTTTCGCTACTGTATGGATCGGGTAATAATCTTGGTCAGGCACTTGTCACTGATCCTCGAATTAAAGCGGTTGGGTTCACGGGGTCTCGCTCTGGCGGCACAGCCCTTATGCGTCTAGCCCAAGCTCGACCAGAGCCTATTCCTGTTTATGCAGAGATGAGCAGTATCAACCCAGTAGTACTATTGCCTCAAGCGCTTAAAAATAAGGCAAGTAAACTAGGAGAAGAGTTTATTGCCTCTTTAACAATGGGAGCAGGTCAGTTTTGCACAAATCCAGGCCTCATTTTAGCCATCAAGAGTAAAGCCTTGGACAACTTCATTGAGGCGGCTCACCAGACTATCGAACAAGCTCCAGCACAAACCATGCTGACCCCAGGTATTTATCAAGCCTATACGAATGGCTTAACCTCGCTAAATAACAATGGCAGCATAAGCAGCAGCTCTAAAGGCCTTTCATCAGACCAACCGAACACCTGCCAAGCGGCTTTTTTTGTGACACAGGCATCGAAATTTTTAAATGACGAAAGACTTGCAAACGAAGTCTTTGGTGCCAGCTCTGTTTTGGTAGAGTGTGATGATTTTGAGCAATTAAAAAACCTTACTCAGCAACTTGAGGGTCAATTAACCGCCTGCCTTCACATGGAGAAAGCGGATCTCACTATGGCTCAAAACTTATTACCAACACTTGAGGAGAAAGCTGGCCGGGTGATGGTGAATAGCTGGCCGACAGGCGTTGAAGTTTGTCATGCCATGGTTCATGGTGGTCCATACCCAGCAACCTCAGACGCACGTAGCACGTCTGTTGGTAGCGCCGCTATAGATCGCTTCCTTCGTCCCGTTTGTTACCAGAACATGCCTCAAGAACTGTTACCAACAGATCTCCGAGATGGGAATCCACTTGGTATTTCAATACTGGTTGATGGTCAAAGAAGCCTATAAAAAATAAGCCCGTAGTACTCTACGGGCTTACCTCTATCTTTTATTCACTATTATTACTAAAAAGTCTTCATGGCATTATGAAGTTAGCGCTTCGCCAAGACAAAATAGCTCATGGTGTCACGCATGGCGTCTCCTTGACCGCTTAACTCTTCTGCTGCCGCTGCACCTTCCACGGAGCCTGCCGCGTTTTGCTCAACCACATCCCCCACAGACGTAATAGAACGAGTTACTTCGTCTACTGCTAACGCTTGTTCACCACTAGCCGTACTTATCGCAGAGACGCGAGTTGTTACTTCTTTGATGGACTCAAACACGTCATTTAGGGCTTTGTCGGTTTCTTCTGCGATGGTCACACCATGCTGAGTCTTGGCTTCCGACAGCTGAATTAATTTCGAGGTTTCTAATGCCGCATCGGTGCTTCTAGACGCCAGTCCACGAACTTCGTCTGCCACCACGGCAAAACCTCGGCCTTGTTCCCCAGCACGAGCCGCCTCAATAGCCGCATTAAGAGCAAGAAGGTTTGTTTGTTCAGCAATCTCATCAATGGTTTTAATAAAGCTCGCAATAGTTTCCCCTGCGTCTTTAATATCGGCCATGGCCACCACCATGTCTTTCATGTGAGTTTGACCTTGAGTTACCGCTTGTTGAGCTGAGGCTGCTAAGGCATTCGCCTCCCTCGCACTCTGGGCATTTTCATTGGTTTGTACAGAAAGTTGTTCTAAGGCGGCTGAGATGGTCTGCAAATGATCTTTCTGCTCTGTTGCCCCCTCGGCCAAAGCATGGCTAAAGCCAGACACTTGAGAACTGCCCACAGCAATTTGATCCACGGCGCCTTGTATTTCAGTCAGGATATCATTGAGATTTTTCACCATGTCTTGCAATGCAAGGCCAAGGCTATCCTGCTCTGATGCCAGCACCACATTGGCTGACAAATCCCCATCGGCAATTTTACGTGCAAGAGCCGCTTTGTTTTGCAGACTTTCCACCATGTTACGTACCGCTCGGTATAAGCTATCTTCTGCCTCGTTACGATCACTAAGATCCAAGGCCAGATCCCCTTTCGCCACCTGCCTTACAATGTCAGTCACCATCTGAGGGTCACCACCAAGGCTGCGTGTTGTACTGCGAGTAATCAGTAATGCTATACCCAACGCTAATAGCACAGCCAACGCTACTAAGCCGCCAATCACTATCACTGCAGTGTCTTCACTTTGCTGTAGCTGGCTACCAATATCATCCTGGGTTTGCTTTAGAGAAGTTTTTAGCTCTTCGGTAAGTTTCGCTACATGTGGGCCAATACGGTTTAAGGTATCCTCAATTAAAGCATTACGCTCAGCAACTTCGGCGACAACGTCATTAAATGCAGTTTCATAAAGGATAATTTGTTTTGATACTTCAGATAATAGCGCCAAACGCTTGGGGTTTTGCAATTCAATTTCTAATACTTGGAGTAAAACGTTTAAGTCCTTGAACTCTTTATAAACGACTTCCGCCTCTGCTTGAGTGTTGGTTTCAAGGAACTTAACAGCATATAAACGCGTCAATAACAGGCTGCGAGTTGCCAAAGAAGCATTGTAGGCGGCGACCATATCCCCATCATCTTTAGCTGAAATCAGAATATTCGTTAAGGCCTTCTCCATGAGCGGGCCATTCACATTCAAGACTGTTTCGACCAGCGCATTCTCTTGAGTTTTCAATTCAACGACTTTTTCAAAAGTCGCCCCATACTCTTCCAACAAGATCTCCATTTCTGACACGATCTGTTTTCTATCTGGGTCTGAAATCGCTGCGGAAGCCCCTACTAACGTTTGAATAGTTTTCTCCAAGTAGGCATCAAACTCTCGGTTATCTCTATCGCTTGAAGTAATCAGGTAGTCTTTAACATTCATCCTCACCATCAGCATATTTGATTGAACGTTGCTAATGGCATTATTAGCCGCGGTGAGACTACGGTATTGAGATAGCCCTTCGGAAGAGTGAGATATGGTTATAAAAGCAGTGATACCAACGAGAAGAAGTAAAACTAGAACGATTGAGAAGCTAAGATAAAGTTTTTTGGAGAAGCTAAGCATATCCTTTGCCTTATACAAAGATCGCTAATTCGCGATAGAGGTTATTTGTCAATTTTTAGTAAGCTTAATACATAATAATCATAAAAAGTGCAAAAAACACCATATCTGACCATTTAGATGACTACTTTTTATCCACCTTCTCTAGTATCACTATTCAGCTAACGCTATCAAATCCCTTAAAAACATAAAAAAAGCTACTAAATCATCGACTTAGTAGCTTCTTAAACGCTTACTTCTCAACTATTAAGGCATGAGCCTTTAGTCTTGATTAATAAAGTAATTTACCACGTAGGCAGGTAATTCTGCTGCTGGAACAACGATTTGCTCCATGGTATCACGGTCACGAACCGTCACTGGCGCACCTTCTTTCTCGATCGAGTCAAAATCAACCGTCACGCAAATCGGCGTACCTACTTCATCATGACGGCGGTAGCCTTTACCGACATTACCTGTGTTTTCATAAAGAATACGACCTAGACCTAGCTTCTGAAGCTTGTTTTTCAACTCTTTTGCTAGGGCAACGATCTCAGGCTTATTCTTCTTAAGCGGCATAATCGCCACTTTAATCGGAGCAAGGTGAGGCTTAAATTTCAGTACCGTACGAGTAGAACCGTTGGCAAGTTCTTCTTCTGTATAAGCTTCGGTCATCACCGCTAACAAACCACGGTCAAGACCCGCAGAAGGCTCGATACAGAAAGGCACTTCCCATTTATTGGCTTCTAGATCACGAACCGCTAATTTGGAAGTTGAGTGCTCGTTTTTCTTAACTTTTGCAGATAAACCGAACTCTTCCTGAGCTTTAGTGTGAGAACCCAAATCGTAGTCTGTACGGTTAGCAACCCCTTCTAACTCTTCAAAACCATGTGGAAACTTGTACAAGATATCCACAGTTGATTTTGAATAGTGGGCAAGATCATCCCCCGTTACGTATTCAAACTCGATATTTTCTTCTGTTAGACCTTGATCCAACCACCATTGCTTACGAGCATTGACCCAGAATTCATGCCATTTCTCATCTTCACCTGGCTTACAGAAAAATTCCAATTCCATTTGTTCGAATTCACGAACGCGGAAGATAAAGTTACGTGGCGTTATTTCGTTACGGAAAGATTTACCGATCTGCGCAATACCAAACGGCAAAGAGCGAGAAGTGGAATCGACAACGTTTTTAAAGTTAGTGAAGATACCTTGAGCCGTTTCTGGGCGAAGGTAAGTATAAGACTCTTCATTTACCATTGGGCCAACGTTGGTTTTAAACATTAGGTTAAAATCACGAGGTTCTGTCACTTTATCTGAGCCACAGTTGTCACAGATTTTAATGTCCTTCATGTGGTCGGCACGCATGCGTGATTTACACTCGTGACAATCCACCATAGGGTCAGTGAAGGTATCTTCGTGGCCTGAGTATTTATAAACGTTTTTGTTTTGGATGATCGCCGCATCCAAACCTTCTACATCGTCACGTTCATAAACCATTGAACGCCACCAAGCAGCCTTAAGGTTGTTTTTTAACTCAATACCGAGCGGACCGTAATCGTAAGCACCTTGCATACCACCGTAGATTTCACTGCCCTGGAAAATAAATCCGCGACGTTTACACAGGGAGACGAGTTCATCCATTGTTTTAGCTGGCATTTCTAAACACACCTTTAAGCAGAATTTCGTTAAGAAGCGCAGACCCAAAACATATTGGCCTGCATCATGTAATTTATATAGCCGATTATTGTACTCTTTGAGCGTATTCCCCTCAATGGAGATTGCGAGAAGAAATGCCCTATCTCATCGGCAGATAAAGATTTCCGTCAAATTCCTACGTTTTTCCATTCTAAAAGATCCATTTTGGCTCTGCCTGCGTACCTATTGTACTAGCCCCCAGTGGATTATTAAGGAACGACACCATGCTCACCATTTTTTATGACGGACAGTGCCCATTATGCAGTACCGAAATGAGTCAGCTAAAACGTTACGATTACCAACATCAACTGTGTTTAGAGGACTTGCATCAACAAGACTTTGCAGAGCGCTATCCTCATATAGACCCCGTTGCAGCAAATAAAATATTACACGGACAACTCTCCAATGGACAACTTGTTACCGGCCTAGATGTCACCTGTTTAGCATGGAAAACCGTCGGTAAACATGCTTGGTTACAAGCCCTGCGCTGGCCTTTAGTGCGCCCCTTCAGTGATGCAGCCTATCGTTTTTTTGCCCGTCACCGCCAAACCATTAGCCAACATTTCAAACCTGCTAAGGTGTGCAAGGTGTGTCACAGCAAACACTGTGACTGGGAATAATCCTCATGAAGAGTTTCTTTAATCTAATCGCTTGTTTGGTATCCCTATGTCAGCTTATTCGTTAGTTATTGGTGCCAGCAGCGCAATCGCTCAAGCCATTATTCAGCAAGAACACAAACTTCACCCAGAACAGCAACTCATTTGCATCAGCCGAAATGAGGTTCACTCTTCCCAACAGATTGGGATAACAAACTTCGTCTGTGACTATCAAGAAGACAGTATTACTGCGTTATTCGAGCAGCTAAAACCCTATGCGAGTCAATTCGACCGGGTATATATCTGCAATGGTGTGCTGCACGATGATAAAATGAAACCAGAGAAAAAACTCGAAGAGGTCAATGCTGACCAATTGATGCAGAGCTTTCAAACCAACACTATCATTCCAATGTTATGGTTAAGCCATTTGATCAAGTTGTTAGGTGGCACAAAGCCTACTCAAGTAGTCGTATTCAGCGCCAGAGTGGGCAGTATTAGTGATAACAGAATGGGAGGTTGGTACAGCTATCGTGCCTCGAAAGCGGCTTTAAACATGTTGATAAAGAATTGCGCCATTGAATATGCCAGAAGAGCTAAAAGTGTCAAACTCATTGCTTTCCACCCCGGTACGACAGAAAGCCCGCTCTCTAAGCCATTTCAAGCATCTGTACCAACAAACAAACTATTTACGACTGAGTTTGTCGCCCAACGCTTGCTGATGATTCTACAACAAGTGCCTATGGATAATCAGGTCAGTTATTTAGATTGGGACTCTCAACCCATTGACTGGTAATGACAAAAAAGGCGCTTTTCAGCGCCTTTCGAACGTTAACTTAGACCTTAAGGTCTCAGTGCCGTTTTAGGGGACTCTTGCTTTAGTTTTTGATACTCAGCGATCGTTAATTGCTCTAGAGCAACAGCGACCCAGCCCGCCACCAGCATATCAAACCATGGTTCAACACCACTACATGCGACCACAATGTTGCCATACACAAAAGAGCCGTAAAACAACACATCACCTTCACGTAGAGAGGATGGATGCATTGTCTGGTGATTAATGTTTGCCATTGAATCACGCCAAGCTTGTGCGGCTTTATTTCGAGCTAGATCATCAAAGGCTACATGCCAGCCTTCTGGATTACCAAAAGTACATTCATGAAGAATGGCATCTTCAAAAGAAGATTCCCAAGGCTTCACCTGTGGATTCATGATCACTATGTGCAATTCTGGGCGACAAGTCTTAGTAAAAAGCTGATCAATTGACGGCTTAACCAGATTCACAGCGTCAATAGCTAGCGCTTTGTTGTCCATGTATTTTCCTCTTTTTTTATGGTGGTTTTTATCAGGCTAATAAAGGGTCATCTTTGGGTAGCAGTTTCTGAATCCAAATCGCCAACTTATGTTTCATAGCGGGCAAGTCTTCTTTATCCGCTGGTAACGCGACAATCAACTTATCCAGTACCAAGAGTCGGTAAATGGCTTCCGTCTTCTCATTGGCAGACATAGTGGTGGAAAAGCCAGCGTAGCCACGTTTTAGAGCGTAATTTTCTCCAACTTGTATGGCTTTTTTGCTTAGCGCTGCTTCGTTTTTAATTTTTTTCATGTTTCTACCTATAACAGTCTTTAGCGTTAAGCTAATGATTTCAGACAACATCTTCCCATGACTCTAGCATTTCCACAGCTTTCATTGCTATTAAACATACAAATACTTTCAATCTTTTAGAAGGCGTATAAATTTGGTCCCGACCCAAAGGCCAAGTATGATAGATGGGTTACTAAGGAGAACCCATGTCCAGCGCATTTCAGCATCGTCACTGTTTTTTACTACAAGGTGATCACCAACAAATCTTGTTGGATTTTCAAAAACTTAGCCAACACCTTAAACAGCCTTTGATTTGCGCCCATGATGACAGTGATTGGCGAGCCTTAAGTCATGAGGAGCAAGCTGATCCCGCCTATCAATTTAACACCTGCTGCTTCAAGCAAGCCAAACAACAGCTTGGCCTAAGTCATGAAGCAATTTTAATAGACTTAACCGCAGGTCTCTCCATAGAAGCCATCGCTATTTTAGCCGGCACTGTGCGTGCCGGTGGTCTATTTGCTTTGGTGCTTCCCGAGCAAGATTGGTTAGCCACACCCGACCAAGAACTCGCAAGGTACTTACCTTGGCCACTGGAACCCGACCAAGTACATTCTTACTTTAAGGCTTATTTCTGGCAACAGCTCGAAGCCACCGACAGTCCGTTTATCCGCTTTAACGACCAGCAGCACTCAGCCATAGCGCCCTTACCTGCACTTTTAGAAGATGTTGAACTCACCCAAGCACAGCAACAGGCTCAACAGATTTTTCTTGCGAACCCACAGGGCAATAATATTTTGCTTGCCCCAAGAGGCCGCGGAAAATCCACTTTACTGGGAGACTGCTTAGCTCAGTTAGTCAATAAAGGTTATAAGGTGGCGTTAACCGCTGTGCATCAACAAGCCATTTCGACCCTTAAACAGCACTATGAGCACCTAAAACCTAACAAGGATTTACCCTTTTATGCGGCTGATGCTTTATTAAGTCAGTCAGAACAATGGGATTATCTGCTCATTGATGAAGCCGCCATGATTCCTGTGCCTATGTTGAAAGCTTTAGCGAATCAGGCTCAGTGCACTCTTTTTAGTACCACGGATTATGGCTATGAAGGCGCAGGCAAAGGCTTTGGCTTGCGTTTTTGTGAGTATTTAGAGGCTCAAGAAAAACCCTTAAAGCGTCTGACTTTAACCACTCCAATTCGATGGGGGGAAAATGACCCACTGGAAAATTGGCTAAATCAGCGCCTGTTACTAAGCCCTGATCCACATGTTGAAAACACCCTAAGCCCTGAGCACCCCCTTTGTACCGATACTCCTTTACAGACAAGCTTTACCCAGCTTAGAAATCAACAATGGTTGGCTCAAGGTAGTGACTTAAAAGACAGCTTTCAGCTATTGCTCAACGCTCATTACCAAACCTCTCCCGAAAACTTACGCTGGATGCTGGATGATCCCTCTGTACAGGGTTTCACTTTGGCGAAGACTTCTCCCCAACAGAACACCAGCAAACTTGTTAGCGTTGCGATTCTCACAGAGGAAGGGCCGTTACCAGAACAGCTCAGCCAAGCGGTATTAGAAGGCAGTAGACGCCCGCGAGGCCATTTGCTTCCTCAGTCGTTATTGGCACATGAGGGGCATAAAACTGCTGCGAATTATCGTTATTGGCGGATTAGTCGTATTGCCACCAATCCGGCCGACCAGCAACAGGGCTATGCTAGCCAGTTGTTAGAACATATGGAGACGGTAGCCAAACAAGAAGGCATAGATTTCTTAGCCACCAGCTTTGCCGCGACTTTAGATACCGTGAAGTTTTGGCTAAAAAATGGCTTTCAAGCGGTTCGATTGGGCACCACCAAAGATCAGGCCAGCGGCTGTTACTCACTAATGATGGTGAAGCCTCTGAATGCCCGCGCCCAATCACAAGCACAGGTTTGGCAGCAAAACTACCTTGCGAACTTAATGATTAACCTCCCCAAAGACTATGAAGGTTTAGAGCCAAGCTTAGCTGCTAGGTTAGGGCTAGAAACACTCACACCACCCCAAAGGGCGAAACTTAGTGGATTTACTAACAAAGATAAGCAAGATTTAGAGCTGTTTGCTTATCATTATCGCCCTTACCTCACGATTCGGGCACAACTGGCCCGCTGCGTTCAGCATGCTATCAACCAACAAGCACTAAAGCCTTCTGATCAAGACTGCTTATTGTTGGCAACTGCCCTAAAAAGCCCAGCGAGCAAAGCAGACTTTAGTGATTTTGGCCTACATTCAAGAAAACAATTTGAGCAAAGACTGAAAAAAATCGTTCAGCATTTACTCGCTTATTAAGAGTTTTTTTTCCATTAACACTCACTTCAAAAATGGGCGGACATCCACCCATTTAAACTAAATTGGTGTGTGTAATCCCCCCCTTATTCTCACAAAAATGACATTTCAAGAAAATAAAAACACTCAAAAATAGAAGCTAAATTCAATAAAATCATATAGTTATATTATTCTATTCTTTTCTGGCACAAAATGTGTAAAGAAAGTGTCCTGCTACCCTAAATAGCTTAGCCGTCATGAGACATTGCTCGGCTGAAAATTAGGCAAACAATAATAATTACTCAGTATTGGAGTTTTATAACAATGAAAAAAATCAGCTTAGCCCTAACATCTCTTGCCCTAGCACTTTCTGCGGGCACCGCCGCTGCCAACTGTGACTCTGGTGAGCGCGTAGTCAAATTCAGCCACGTAACAGGTGGTACAACTCACCCTAAAGTAGTTGCTGCCAATAACTTTGCAGACCGCGTAAACAAAGAAATGAATGGCAAACTTTGTGTTGAAGTTTTCCCTAACTCCACATTGTTTGGTGACTCCAAAGAGCTTGAAGCCTTGCTGCTAGGTGATGTTCAACTGCTTGCGCCTTCTTTATCTAAGTTTGGCTCTTACACTGACAAATACGGCGTGTTTGACCTACCTTTCATCTTTAAAGACATGGACCATGCCATTCGCTTTACCAACACCAAAGAAGGTAAAGCGCTATTAACAGAAATGGACGAATACGCAGGTTTCGTTGGTCTAGGTTACTGGATGTCTGGTATGAAGTACTTCTCTGCCAATAAACCTCTTATCGTTCCTAGTGATGCAGAAGGTCTAAAATTCCGCGTACAAACTTCTGATGTAGCTAAGCAAATGATCTCTGCAATGGATGCATCACCACAAGCCATGGCGTTCTCTGAAGTGTATGGCGCATTGCAAACAGGCGTTGTAGATGGTCAAGAAAACACTTGGTCTAACATCTATACGAAAAAATTCTACGAAGTACAAGACAGCGTAACGGAAACCAACCATCAACTGTTGGCTTACTTGTTCATGACATCTTCGGAATTTTTGAACAGCCTATCTGCTGAAGACCGCGCTCAATTTGTACAAATTGCAGACGATGTGACGCAACAAGCTAACGAATCTGTAAAAGCCAAAGAAGCGGCAAACCGCGCTAACATTTTAAAAGCCGGTGGCAAGATCAATACTTTGACGCCTGAACAGCGCCAACAGTGGGTTGATACGATGGCGCCTGTCTGGACTCAGTTCGAAAGCTACATAGGTAAAGACTTAATTAAAGCTGCTGCTGGCGCTTAATTAACTCACTACCCAGCAACTGGTTGGCCTTTTAGGTCAACCTCTGCGGCCTTTCCTCTCGCACTTACCAAGTAAGCACTTAAAAACGTTAGGTAACGCCGCAGGGCTGCTCTTTATATTGTTAGGTCCATTTGTTTAGGAGACCCCCATGGCATATTGGCCACACTTGTATTTACTATTTTTTATTCTGGTGCTTTGGCTACTAGAAAAACGCTTCCCTAAAGTCATGGAAAGGGCAGAAGAAAGCCTCTTAATCATTGTGATTTCCTCCATTATGGCGGTGTCATTTGGACAAGTTATTGCCCGCTATGGTTTCAACACCGGCTGGGACGCTGCTTTAGAATTCAACACTGTGGCATTCTCTTGGTTGATCCTTCTCGGCATGAGCTACGGCATCAAAACCGGCTTACACCTAGGGGTCGATATTGTTCTGAATGCTGTGCCTGCGCGAATCACCAAAGCTCTCTCATTGTTTGGCGCCGCGGCAGCCATGCTGTATGGCCTAATTTTGCTCGACTCTACCTGGTTAGCCATGTTGGGCGTAGATGTGCGCGGTGGTGCTATTGAGTATTGGTCGAAAATGTTCAAAATCGGCATTGGTTCCGAAGAGCTTCGCTACCCTGAATTTGTGCAAGAACTGTTTGGTTTACGTCCACGCGTTCACCGCTGGTTAGTCTTGGTGATTCTACCCATCAGTCTAGCTATGCTGTCTTATCGCTCTCTACAAGCCTTTATCGACATTGCTCGCAACAAGCGCGACATGTTGATCAGTGGCCACGAAGCGCAAGACTTGGTTGAAGAAAACAAAAACGCCTTAAAAGACTAACAGCGGAGCTTTATTGTGGAATCTCTTATTTTATTTTCTCTAGTACTCGTGCTGCTGTTTATCGGCTTGCCAGTGGGTATCTGTTTGGGCTTATCGTCCATTCTATTCATTACTTTTTTCTCCCACGACTCTTTGTCGTCGGTGGCGATTTCGCTATTTGGCGCAGGGCAACATTACACCCTGCTAGCAATCCCCTTCTTCATCCTCGCCTCGGCCTATATGTCCACCGGCGGTGTGGCAAAACGTTTAATTAACTTTGCCATTGCTAGTGTTGGACACTTCCGTGGTGGTTTAGCCATGGCGTCGGTTTTGGCATGTATGATGTTTGCCGCCTTATCGGGCTCTTCCCCTGCAACCGTAGTCGCCATTGGTACTATCGCCATTGCTGGTATGCGCCAAGTAGGTTACTCGAAAGAGTTCGCTGCGGGCATCATTGCCAACGCCGGTACATTGGGCATCCTGATTCCGCCTTCTATCGTAATGGTAGTATATGCCGCGTCTGTGGATGTATCAGTAGGACGCATGTTCTTAGCGGGTGTGATCCCAGGCTTAATGGCCGGTGGTATGTTAATGCTTGCCATCTACGTGGTGGCTCGCATTAAGAACTTACCTTCCGAAGAGTGGAAAGGCTTTGGCCACCTAGTTCGTGGTGGTAAAGATGCCGGCTGGGGCTTGTTCCTTGTGGTCATCATCATGGGCGGTATTTACGGTGGTGTGTTCACACCAACGGAAGCCGCGGTTGTCGCGGCTGTGTATTCTATTTTCATTGCCCTGTTTATCTACCGTGACATGGGCCCGTTACAAGGTAAAACGTGGACCAATGAGACCGATGCAGACCATGCTCGCATAGGCTTCAACGGTACTGTCTATGGTGTTTCCTTCTTCCTAGTGTGGGAGATCATGTCCTTCTTCGTGTTTGCTGACAGTGACACTGTCACCGGTGGTGATCGTGCGATTTGGGGCTTGATCATGTCCGTATTGATTGCCCTCTTTTATGTGCATAAACGCGCTTCACACCTAGAACAATCCATGGTCAGCTGTCTTGTTGCAGGCATGCCTATTTGGGGCCGTAACTTGTCACTGATGACGCGAAGCTTCTTCCCTGCGTTGTTTGGTGAAGAGTCTCGCAAGGTAATGTTAGACGGTACCAAAACTACCATTATGTTGATGTTCATCATCGCTAACGCTTTGCTTTTCGCTCACACCTTGTCGGCTGAACGTATTCCACAAATGATTACCGAGTGGATGTTAGGCGTTGGCTTTAACTGGTTCACCTTCTTGATCGCGGTAAACATCTTGCTGTTAATTGGTGGTCAATTTATGGAGCCTTCTGGCTTGCTGGTTATCGTTGCGCCAGTGGTGTTCCCAATCGCGATGGAATTGGGCGTTGACCCGATCCACCTAGGTATCATCATGGTAGTAAACATGGAAATCGGTATGATTACGCCACCAATCGGCCTCAACTTGTTCGTGACCTCTGGTATAACCGGAATGAGTTTGGCTAAAGTGGTGAAAGCCGCCATGCCATTCGTATTGGTATTGATGGTGTTTCTAGTGTTAGTCACCTACATTCCAGCCCTATCGACAGCCTTGCCGTACAGCATTATGGGTCCGGAAATCGTGCAATAAACCAATCGCCATAACTGGTTTAATGAGCACAAAAAAAGCGCTAATCATTGATTAGCGCTTTTTTATTGCCAAGATAACAACCGCTTAGCGAGCGAGCCAACCACCGTCTACCGCGATGGTGTATCCGTGCACGTAGCGTGCCGCTTCCGAGGCCAAAAACACCACAGGACCTGCCATATCGCCAGGTGTGCCCCAACGTCCAGCAGGAATCCGCCCTAGGATTTCTTCAGAGCGTTTTTCATCGCTTTGTAAAGCTTTGGTGTTGTCTGTGGCCATATAACCGGGGGCTATGGCATTCACATTAATACCATGTTGCGCCCACTCATTAGCCAGTAAACGCGTCACTCCCATCACTCCACTCTTAGATGCTGTATAAGAAGGCACGCGAATACCTCCTTGGTATGACAGCATCGACGCTATATTAATGATGTTGGCAGCTGTACCTTGCTTGAGCACTTGCTTGGCAAAGCCTTGCGCCAAAAAGAATAAGGATTTGATGTTCACGTCCATGACATCGTCCCAATCTTGCTCAGTAAAATCGATGGCATCGTTGCGGCGAATAATGCCCGCATTGTTCACCAAGATATCCACCTTACCAAACGCGGCCACCGCAGATTCTATAATCACAGGCACATTAGAAATCTTGCCCATATCTGCGATCACACTCTGGAATTGGCGGCCAGCTTGCTCTACCAACTGCTGAGTTTCGACCGGCTCACGACGGTTGACACCAACAATATCGGCACCTGCATTTGCTAAAGCAAGCGCCATACCTTGACCCAAGCCTGTGTTGCAGCCGGTCACTATGGCAACCTTGCCAGTTAAATCAAACATTTGCTGCATCACTGCCCTCTCACATTAATTGATTTGGCGACTATTTTGCTAGAGACATTACGCCGTCCAACAATTGCGGACAAGACCACGGGTTATCGTCTTTCACACTGTTAGGTAACAACTCAGCAGGAAAGTCTTGATAACACACAGGGCGTACAAAACGCTCAATTGCAGCACTGCCCACGGAGGTAGAACGGCTGTCCGATGTCGCTGGAAATGGTCCGCCATGTACCATGGCCTGACAAACTTCCACCCCTGTCGGATAACCATTACATAACAATCGCCCAGCTTTGCGCTCCAATACTGGTAGTAAACTCTTAACTGAGGCGATATCCCCATCATCCATCTGGATAGTAATGGTTAGTTGCCCTTCAATATGCTCGGCAATTGCGCGGTATTCCTCAAGCGTTGCACAGCGAATTACTAAAGAAGTTGAACCAAATATTTCATTCTCTAAACGGCTGTCCGCAAGAAAAGTTTTGGCATCGGTGACGAATACATGAGCCTGACACTGATTCTCTTGAGCAGTTTTCTGCCCCTTGGCTAACAGGCTGACCTTAGAATTCGTGGCGAGCGCTTCCACCCCATGACAATAAGCTTGATAAATGCCAGCGGTCAGCATAGTTTGGCTACCCAAGGCCTGAGTATCTTCGGCTATTTGTGCCAAAAACGACTCAACCCCTTCCGACTCTAAAACCACCACTAAACCTGGGTTGGTACAAAATTGCCCAGCCCCCATAGCGAGGGAGGCAACAAAACCCGATGCGACTTGATTCGCTTGTGCTGCTAGCTTATTTGGCATGACAAACACCGGGTTAATACTGCTCATTTCCGCATAAACGGGAATTGGCTCTGGGCGATTTGCTGCAATATTCATTAAGGCAGTACCGCCACTGCGTGACCCAGTAAAACCTACAGCTTTAATCGCAGGATGAGACACTAATGCCGCTCCAACACTAATACCGGCATCAAACAATAGTGAGAAAACACCTTCCGGCATGGCACATTTCTTCACGGCTTGCTGAATAGCACGACCGACTAACTCTGAAGTGCCAGGGTGTGCTGAATGTGCTTTTACCACAACAGGGCAACCCGCAGCTAACGCCGAGGCCGTATCTCCACCCGCGACCGAAAATGCCAAAGGAAAATTACTCGCGCCAAACACGGCAACAGGGCCAAGAGGGATTTTTTGCATGCGTAAATCAGCCCGAGGCAAGGGCGCTCGGTCTGCCATGGCGGGATCAATGCGTGCGTCCAAATACTGTCCAGACTTTAACACCGAAGCAAACAATTTTAGTTGACCAATAGTACGTCCACGCTCACCTTCAATACGTCCTTGAGGCAAACCTGTCTCTAACATCGCACGCTGTACTAGGCTGTCCCCAAGGGCAAGAATTTCATCACCAATACATTCTAAAAACTTAGCTCTTTGCTCATTTGAGCAAGCACGGTAATCATCAAATGCTTGCCATGCTAGATCAACCGCTTGATCCACTTGGGTACTGTCTGCGCCCAGATATTCAGGCTCTAATGGCGCCGCCGTCAGTGGGTTAATCGCTCTGACACCTTGCTGATTACCAGACAAAGAAGATTGACCGATCAGCATTTGTCCTAGAATTTCCATTCTGTTCTCCATTCGCTAAATTCATTCATTCGACATTAAATTCAAGTATTGGATTTAATCAAGTCTTGTAATCGCGCTGTTTGCGCAGCGGTTGGCATAGTCAGCGGCGCGCGTACATCACCAGCAGAACGCCCAATAAGTTCGGCCCCAGCTTTGATAAGACTGACCGCGTAACCTTTTTTCTCGTCTCGTAGACGGCAAAAAGGGATAAAGAAATTCTGAATAATACTCGTGACGGTTTCTTTATCGCCCGCTCGTAAGGCTTTATAAAAGCGGTTCGCCATTTCCGGCATAAAGTTAAACACAGCAGAGGAGTAAGTATTTACACCAATGGATAAATAAGCCTCGGCAAAGATCTCTGCTGTCGGTACACCACCAATATACACCAGACGATCACCTACAGTTTTTACGGTGTCATTAAGAGCGGCAATATTGCCCACACCATCTTTCAAAGCAATCATATTAGGGTTACGTGCCGCCAAAGCCTTCACGTTTTCTGCCCCCAAAATACCATTGCCACGGTTATAATAGATAAACTGTATCGGGCTCGATTGCATGATTTGGGAGGCGTACTCGACGATACCATCTTCTGGACACTCAGTAAGAAATGGCGGCATCAATAACACACCGTCACAGCCAGCTTCCTCTGCGGCTTTCACAAACACTTTGGCTTCGCTAACACTGCGCCCTGCGCTGGCAATCACGGGCACTCGCCCTGCGACTGTTTCTACGGCGATGTTAACGATTTGCTTATATTCTTCTAAACCCAGAGAGAAAAACTCGCCCGTACCACCTGCAACGAAAACAGCTGATACATCGTGCTCAATAAACCATTCAATTCTTTGACGATAGGTTTCAGGATTAAACATCCCTTTGTCGTCAAAATCTGAAATAGGGAATGAAAGTAAGCCATCACTTAGGGACGCGCGGATTTTCGATATTGAAAGAGTCATATAATTGTCCTTATTTTTATTAATACAACGATGATCGAAGTCTTTAACGAATGGCTGCATGACTTCGAACTGAGAGTAAGAAACGTCTGATTCTCTTACTTATCTTCAAAGTGTCCTGCGGTGGCAAAAACCCCGCCTTGATACAATAAGAAAGGGTCATCTGCATCTCTTGGAGGGTCATTTGCCAGCACTTCTTCGGTAAAGTCTTCGGCGTGATCTTTCGGCAACCAACCAATAAATTTGGCGTGACGGTTATCCCACCAAGAATGCGCATTGTCGGAAGCACCGTAGATAACAGAGCAGCCTAAGCGATTGATGATAAATACTTTTTTGATGAGGTCTGCAAAGTCCCCTTCGCTTAACCAAGTGGATAACATACGACGGTCTAAAGGTTTCGGTAAGCAACTACCAATACGTACTAAAGCCGACTCAATGCCAAACTTATCCCAGTAATAGCTAGCCATGAGTTCACCATAGCCTTTGGAAACACCATACAAGCTATCTGGCCGCATTGGGCTGTTAGCATCAAGGTGCGTTTCTCTGGAGTGAAAGCCCACCACATGGTTTGAGCTAGCAAACAGAATGCGCTTCACATCATGTTGACGAGCCGCCTCGTATATGTGGTAAACACCTTTTAAATTGCCATTCATAATATTCTCAAAGGTGTCTTCTACTGACACGCCACCTAGGTGAATAATGCCATCACAGCCCTTCACCAGAGACATGACGGACTCTAAATCCGCAAGGTCACATTGCTGAAAAAACTCCCCTTCAGCCAAGTCATCAATCTTCACAATATCAGATAGCAGCAGTTCGTCTGCCCAACCAGCAAGCGCCTTACGCATCGCTTTGCCGAGGTTGCCCGCCGCACCTGTTAACAAAATACGTTTCATTAATTCCCTCTCTCACAGAAAAGCTGCTTATTTTTGACACTGTTTTTATCATACTAAAACGGATCTTAGCAACAGTCATACTATGAATAATTTGTTTTAAACGGCCAAATGGCTATAATGGGGATCAGGTCATACTATGTATTAAGTGTGACACCATATTTTTTAAAAACTGTTTTTTGACTAATTCATGAGCAATCTCAATGGCATCGAACAACAAGACCAAAATTAGCTTACCGCAACAAACCGTGATCAAAGTAAAACAGCACATTCAAGATCACGAGTTGGCCCCAGGAGATAAGCTGCCGACGGAGCCCAACCTGATGAAAGTCTTGGGGGTGAGCCGTACGGTATTACGTGAAGCCATTACAATTCTAAAAACAGAAGGGCTGGTCAAAGCGAAACAAGGGGTCGGCGTTTTTGTCAGTCAACCACCTCAAGCAGTACCAGAATTGCTCATCAACAATCCTAAAACCCTTACCGACACCATAGATTCTCTTGAGCTAAGAGCCGCAGTCGAGGTACAAGCAGTCGCTTTGGCTATTCAACGTGGCAGCACCGCCCAACATGCAGAGATATACCGCTGTTATGATGCATACGAGAAAAAATGCCAACAGGGTGGAAATGCCGAGCAAGAAGATTTTAACTTTCATCTTGCGATTGCCAAGGCCACTAACAATCAACACTTTGTGAACTTTTTAACAGTACTAGGCAAACAAACCATCCCTAGAGCAAGGTTGCGCGAACAAGCTGGCCTTGCCAGAGACCCTAATATGGAAAAAAGCCTGAATAATGAACACCAAGCTATTTTACAAGCGATTGAAAATAGTAATGTTCAAGAGGCTCAAGAAGCCATGACCAATCATCTATCAAATGGTTGCCAAAGGTATCGCCGTTTAATGCGAGATATAGAAAGAAACAAACCGCAATCATAGCCACTTTGATTGTGCATCCATCATTTTATGTAGCAAATAATAATAAGGACTTACATGAAAATCACCCATATCAAAAGCCACCACCTCAGCCACTCTTTGGAAAAGCCCTTTGAGTCTGCCTCCATGACATTCACCTCCAGAGATCATTTGTTGCTGGAAATCCACTGTGATAATGGTTTAATCGGCTGGGGAGAATGCCTGGGAAACCCTATCGTTAATGCCGCCTATGTCAAGGCTATGACGCCATTACTAATCGGCAAAAACGCCCTAGATATTGAACCTATTTGGTTAAATTTGTATCACACTTTCCGTGACCAAGGACAACGTGGCGCAACACTCAATGCCATCAGTGGTATTGATATTGCGTTGTGGGATCTGGCTGGAAAGTATCACCAATGCCCTATTCATCAATTAATGGGCGGCGCATTTCGTCAACGTATTCCTGCCTACGCCACCGGTGGTTTTCGAATGATTGGGGAAGACCGTATTACCAGTTTATTAACCGAAATCGCCGAATATAAACAAGCAGGTTTTGAGGCGGTAAAAATCAAAATAGGTTTCGGAGTGGCTTTAGACGTAGCCTCTATTCGTGCTGTTCGAGAGTTTCTGGGCGACGATATCGAACTCATGATAGATGCCAACCATGGCTACGACCATATTGATGCGGCACGAGTAGCAAATCAGGTAGCGGATTGTGATATTGCTTGGTTTGAAGAACCTGTGGTGCCCGAAGCGTTATCTAGCTACCACAAATTAAGAAGTAGCCAAAGTATTCCATTAGCCGGAGGCGAGACATGGCACTCACGTTGGGGAATAAATGAAGCGCTCAAACAAAATACGGTCGATATTTTACAACCTGATGTCTGTGGCGTAGGTGGGTTAAGTGAAGCCAGAAAGATCCTAACATTATGTGATGTTCATGGCGTTCGTTGTGTTCCTCATGTTTGGGGCACCAGTATTGCACTCGCGGCATCGTTGCATTTTCATGCCATTATTGCCCCTAGCCCGACTTCCCCTGGCAGTGCTTCCCCGCGATTTGAGTTTGATCAAACCCACAATCCATTTAGAACCAGTATCGTCGAACAACCTTTTGAATTAGATAAGGGCTATTTAAACGTACCCACAGGTCATGGTTTGGGGATCAAGATCGTTCGTGAAGAACTCGAAAAGTACGCAGCAAGAACACTATCCTAGGAGCTGACATGAGCCGTATCTTATCTGGCAAAACGCCCAAAATTGCCCTTCCTAAAGGCAGTATTGATAGCCATTGCCATGTATACCATAAAGATTATCCAGCACAGCCTGGCGGCCCAGATGTGCCACCAGATGCTCCGAGTCTCAGGGAATATCGCCAATTACAAGCTTGGCTAGGGCTAGAGAAGGTGGTTTTTACCCAACCAAATGCTTATCAAGCCGACAACACTTGTTTATTAGAGGCCCTAAACATTGTGGGCGACGACAATGCTCGAGGCGTGGTGGTAGTCACGTCTGACACCACAGAAGAGCAACTACAGACATGGCATGATTTAGGGGTACGCGGTGCGCGAATTATGCAATTGCCTATGGGCGCGGTAAAGCTTGAGTTATTAAAAACCATTGCCGATAAAATTAAGGCATTTGGTTGGAGCTGTATCGTACAGTTTAATGGTCAAGAAATTCTGCAGCATGCACCTATATTGAATAACATAAATAATAATTATGTCATCGATCATCACGGTAAGTTTTTACCTCCTGTAAAAATAAACTCACCTCAGTTCCAACAGCTACTTAAATTAATAGATAAGGGTAATTGTTATTATAAAGTAGCGGCTTGTTATGAAAGTTCTCAAATGGGTCACCCGCTATATGAAGATATTGCCACCATGACGAGACATATTATTAAGTATGCTCCTGAACGAATAATTTGGGGAAGTAACTGGCCTCATGTCTCGACCACAGCTGAGCTTGCGCCTAACGATGCAAGCTTATTGGATACAGTAATGAGATGGATGCCAGATGAGACGATCCGACAACGTATTTTTGTCGACAACCCTTTGGCGTTGTACTGGGATAAATAACTAAAAAGACCAGAGAACTAGAACATCGACACGACATTCGAATCGTTTGATAAGCCGAATACCACATATCGATCACGGCCTTTCTCTTTTGCCTGATACATTGCCATATCGGCCTCTTTAAAAGCGCCATCAATAGTAGTCGATGCGCTTTTTACATCGAGGGAAATACCTATGCTGACGGTAAAGAAGATTTTCTGGTTGTTATAATCCACGCCGAGAGTTCGAGTCTTGGCGCATATTCTTTCAGCCAGCTCTTCCGCTTCCACATAACGGGCGTTAGGCATGAGAACAGCAAATTCTTCACCTCCCAATCGCCCTACCATATTAGAGTTTTTTGCTGACTCTAGTAAGATACGTCCAAATTCGGCCAAAACCTTATCGCCGCAATCATGTCCATACTGATCATTGATCTGTTTGAAATTATCCAGATCCATAACCAACAAAGCAAAACTTGAAATATCCGGCACAAGCAGTTCATCTTCTTGGGAAAGAATCCGTTCGCTTTCTTTGTAAAAATAGCCGCGATTAAAGGTCTTGGTTAGGTCATCAATCTTGGCTATCTTAGCCATTTCTAGCTCAAGTTGATCGACTTTGAAAAACAGGCCGATCAAATACCAAGACAACATAGGCGTAACAAGAAAGGTAATAATGACGGCGAGGGAGACAATAAGCCAAACGTCTTCAATAAACGGGTGATAAACCTCGAAACCATAGATTAAAATGAAATCTAAGCTACACGCTAATAATGTGGCACAAAGCGTGAGAATTATCACAAAGGGTACTCGACCAAACCCTCTTAATTTCTCTCTTATAACAGAAACCATTCATTCCCCATTTTGGCATGAAAGCACCAAAAGTCATTCAAACTATATTAAAGCGTGTGTAGATTAAGAATGTATTGCAGGCGATGTATTAATCCTTATATACGATAAATCATATTAAGCTAATTCTACTATAAGAACCATTATTATTTGGCCGTTACTTCTATTTATAAAAGTCTTTATCCAAATCGTATTTACGCATTTTATCGTACAGCGTTTTCCTAGGCAGACCGAGGGATTCCATGGTGCTTTTAATCGAGCCTTTTTGCCTTAGCAACTCTTGCTCTATCAAGGTTTTTTCAAAGCGCTCAACCTGCTCTGGCAGTGTCATCACACCAGGGTTATTTTCATTGATAATAATCTGGTCAAATTCAAACGAGCCAGCTTCTCCCATCAACACATAACGCTCAGCGAGGTTCCTCAACTCACGCACGTTTCCAGGCCATTCATAACTTAACAGACTAGATATTCTAGCGGCGGATAAAGACTCGGATTCACGCTTGTACTGAGCTGTCGCCACCAAACAAAAGTGTTGCCACAACAATGGAATATCTTCAGTACGCTCCCGTAAAGAAGGAATATCTACGCGTACTACATTGAGCCGATAGTACAAATCTTCTCGGAAAGTGCCGCTTTCACTCAGTAGTTTCAAATCAACCTTGGTGGCCGCCAAGATGCGCAGATCCAAATCAATCGCCTTGTTTGAACCGAGCCTCTCAACTCTGCGCTCTTCCAATACTCGCAATAAGCGGATCTGCATGGACATGGGCATACTCTCGATTTCATCAAGGAATAATGTCCCTCCATTGGCATGTTCAAGTTTGCCTATTCGCTGGGATTTTGCATCTGTAAAGGCGCCTTTTTCATGACCAAATAGCTCGGATTCCATAATAGAATCGGGCACTGCCCCACAGTTTATCGCCACAAAGCTGTTGCCACGACGAGAGCTATGTTCATGTATATAACGAGCCACCAGTTCCTTGCCTGTACCCGTTTCACCCTGCACGAGAATGTCCGCGCCCGTGTCTGCAACATGTAATAGTGCTTGTCGCAAACGATGAATACCTGGGGTGTTACCGATAATTCGAGGGCCTGGGGCATTTTGTGCGGCTAATTCCAAACGTAAGTTACGGTTTTCTAACGTTAGTTTACGTTTCTCACTGGCACGGCGAACCACATCTAAAAAGTCTTCATTAGAGAAAGGTTTTTCAATAAAATCATAAGCCCCTTCACGGATCGAGCTAACCGCCATACCGATATCACCATGACCAGTAATCAAAATAACGGGGATTGCTGGGTCAATTTTTTTCACTTCATCAAACAACACCAAGCCACTTTTGCCGGGTAAGTTGATGTCACTGACTATGATGCCCGGCCAGTCGATGGATATCTGCTCTATCACGCCCTGCGCATTAGAAAATTCGTTCACCTCAAAGTCTTCCAATTGCAATGTTTGTGATATGGCCATGCGTACCGACGGCTCATCATCGATCAAAATCACTTGATCCAACTCTGACATTACAATTCCTCTTTTTTGGTAGTTAATGGTTCAAATCGCGGTAGAGTAACACAAAATTCTGCACCACCTTGCTCAAGGTTATGGGCACTAATTTGTCCGCCCATCACTTCAACAATACGCTGGCTAATGGACAAACCTAACCCCAATCCTGCGCCAGAGGATTTAGACGTAAAGAAAGGCTCAAATAAATGTTGTTGGGCTTGAGCACTTAAACCATTTCCCGAATCTCGAACGCAAACAGCGACCTTACCTTCTTCAACACGCTGTACAATCTGTACTCTTTTTCTATACTGCCCATCAGCTTGAGACATCTCTTCCACCGCATCCGCGGCATTGGCCAAAAGATTGACCAAAACTTGTTCCAAAAACACCATGTCGCCATTAACAAACAGTTTTTTGTCCTGGCCTATGTCTAACTCAATATCAACCTCCTTATAACGAGGAGCCATGATTCGAAAAGCCCCTAAAATAGCACTATGCACGGCAATAGCCCCTTGCTGAACATCGCCTTTACGAGCAAACACTTTAAATCGGGCGATGATGTCACCCATGTGGTGACCGAGCTGTTTGATATGCTCAAGATTCGCTTGGGCTTGGCCATAGTTTTCGCGGGCTAAAAACTTCAAACCGTTATCCGCAAAAGCTCGTATGGCAGTAAGAGGCTGGTTTAATTCGTGGTTTAGCCCTGCACTCAGTTGCCCTAGCACCGCCAGCTTTGCTGTTTGGATCAACTCTCGTTGAGTGTCGCTGTGCTGTTCGATTTCTTGGCGTAACAGTTGATTGGTTTGCTCTAATTCGAAAGTTCGCTCCAATACACGGTTTTCCAGTTCGTTACGAGCGGCCGTAATATCCTGCTCATAACGCTTACGCTCAGTCATATCATGGACCGTCACCAAATAACTTCGCCGATTAGGCAAGCGCATCTGGCTTAAGGTAATTTCCACCGGAATATCTTGTTGCTGTAGGTTCTGTAACTGCCCTTCTAAGGTCAGAGCGGAGGAGTCCAACACTAAGCTCTGCAAGCGACTCGTCGAGGCTGGGGGCGATACTTCTGCAAGTAAATCCGAGGGTTTAAACAAAGCATATAATGGCTGGCCAACTAAGGGAGACAAGGGCTGACCGAATAATTTTTCTACCGCTGGGTTAAATGATTCGATATTGAAGTTTTCATCTAGGGTGACCAAGCCTGCTTGAGTGTTTTGAATCACTTCACGAATATAGGCCTGATTATGGCGGGTCATTTCATTGGCATCATCCCGTTCTCGCAACATTCTTGAACGCAATAATGCTAGGCCAACCAACAGACCCGTTATGGTAACGCCACCTGCGAAAACAGCACGTCGTAAAGCAATTTCTTCATTAATCGCATTCAAAGGAGACAAGGTTGAAATTTTAAAACCTAGCAAGCGGATCGGTCGGCTCATTTGTAAATAGGAGCGACGCTTAGTGATACCATTAGCCTCTTTTTCCAACACATCTATCACATCGGCATCTTCATCAAAAATGCGTTTATCGGCTACGGCCAGTTTTTCTATGCTTCGATCTCGATAGCGTTTACTGTCAATAATGCGTTGCAGCTCTGCGTCCGTAAGCTCCCCTTGCACCTGATAGAGCCAATCTTTGTTGGAGCTACTAAAGACGATGCCATCTGGGTCTAGTAACAAGAATTCATAATGCTGATTAGTAAAACGTTTCTCGAACTGGGTCAAATCTACCTTTACCACCGCAACCCCAATGATTGAATCGCCTTCATAAACTGGATAGGAAAAATAGTAGCCACGACGATTAGACATGGTCCCTAGAGCATAATAGCGACCAGACTTACCCGCTGCGGCATCTTGAAAATAGGGCCGAAAAGAAAAATTTTGCCCAACAAAGCTGGTAGTTTGTCGATAATTGGACGCTGCAATAGTGAGGCCATCAGGGTTAATAATATAACTATCAAGCGCTTCCGTAATGCGGTTGATCTGCTCCAACTCGCGATTTAATTGGTTAATATCGGACTCAAGCCCATCTCGCAGGGCTTTTCTTACTCTGTCATTAGCGGCCAACAAAGTCGGCATGTGCTGATATTTTGCAATAGCACTCTCTAGTACATTTGCCAATTGATCTAGCTGCTCGCTGGAGTCTGTTTTCAAATTACGAATTTGCTGATTTCGAAGAGCTTCACCGCCTTGCCATATCGCCACAAGAGCGCTCGCCACAACAATAAAGTACAACAAAAACAAACGACTTTTTGAAATTGTTAAAGCCAGCCAGATTTTATTCAAACGGTATTTATCCTTCAATGAGATTACCTTATGTTATTCACATTGATTCAACATAGACGATTGCATTCATTTACATATTAAGGCATGTTTTATAGTAAGTGTTTTTAATCATCAATTATGGAACTTTTTTGGTTGTAGGGCGCAAATGCATTCAGTCTGTATTCATTGCACAACAATAGACAGCCTCCTTGAGGAAATAAAACACCATGCGCAACCAGCGCTCGTACAAATGTACGGTACCCTAACAATTGCTCAAGCGAAACTTTGGGCTGATCAGTTAGCGCGATACTTTCCTGACGCGTGTCGTATTGGCATGGCCAGTGAGCGTCATATTTGTAATGGTCTGATCAAAGAGTCCGGTGTGACTTTGATCTTTTCTTATTTCGATAGCTGCCAGCTTGTCCATAAAATTCAACCGTATCATCCTGAACAGCCGAGTCAGTCTGGTGAAGCATTGTTTTCACCTTTTCTGGACCTTGAAGACCCACATCATACAACAGGTTTTTTAGTCCTAATGGATTCTCAATATGACGTCAAAGATGATTTTTTTGATGTGACACGAGAATATCATATTAGCCTGAGCGGTGGTCGAGCAGGTTACGGTGATCATAAAAACAGTTGGCTATTGTTCCAAGGGGATTTATACCAAGATCATGCGTTGTGTGTGGGCTTTATAACCTCTTCCATGGCAATGCAACGCAACGCTTTTGTAGATAACATTACTATCGGGCGTCACATGCTGGTGACATCCAGCGAAGGCCATATCTTAAAACAGATTGATCACTTGCCCGCACAACAAATTTACCAGCGCTATTTGTCAAACGGTGGGAACATCACACTCCCCCTCATTAACCGCTTTGCTTTAAGAAGTATTAATGACGGCATTGAAAATAATGCTGTCCCTCTAGACTGGGCTGATGATGGGGGCTTGATAATGAGCGAACCTCTGCCAGAAGGCGCTCACGTTCAGTTTATCTATTTCCATCCCGAGCAGGCGTTACATTCCGCTGTTCCAGAAATTCAACACCTGTACGATAACGACCCAGAAAGTGTGATTGTTTTTAACTGTATGGGACGGAATGATTTCCAAGGGGAAGTAGCCAACAACAAATTAGCCCTTCTCAATCAAGTACAACCCGTCCATGGCACCTATTGTTATGGTGAGTTCTTTTCAACTCAATTTGGTGCCAGAGGCTTGCAACATGCATTAACTTACGTTGCTTTTAAGGAATCCGACGGCCCTAAATCTACCCTTAACAAAGTTATTAGTGCTCCTGACAGTAGTGACTCATTAGTGCCAATGTTCAATCTGATCAACAATACTTTTCAAGACATCAGTCAAGAAAGGAAATCCATTGGTGTTGAGCCACCCGAGCACTTTCAGCAAGACTGGTTATATGATTTGCAAACGGGCCTGTTAAATCGCTTTTCTTTGATCCGAAACCTAACAAATCATGAGGATACAGAACATTTAGCGGTTATTCGTATTCGCAACTTTCGCTTAATAAATCAACAATATGGCTATAGTGCCGCAGACAATGTTCTGGCGCAGCTAGCACAATACTTAAAATTCTTTTTAGGCGTAAACTCCGTTGGCATTGAGTTCACCTGTTATCGCCTTTCTGCGAATGAAGTAGCGGTAGCCATCAACAGCCCTATTTCCTCAAGGAGAGTTATTCGACTATTTCGAGGTATTGCGGAAGACATAGAGAACCAAGAATTTTTAACCTCGGAAAAAGTTGAGAGTTTACTAAGCTTAAGCCTTACCGTCGGCCTTGCTTCTAGAAATAATTTTAACGGCGAGCCGATTTGCCCAACCAGCCATCTATTGATTAAAGCCAGTGAAGCCAGGCGCTTTGCCCAGATCAATAGTCAGCCAATTTTCTGGAGCGGAGATCTACCGACTTCCGTTAGTCATGACGAGAATCTAGATTGGATTCAAAAAATCCGTAAAGCCCTTGAGAATAACGATGTCGTTGCCTATTTTCAGCCTTATTACGACAGCCAAACAGGCCAAGAAATAGGGGCAGAAGCACTCTTGAGAGCAAGAATAGATGATGCCATAGTGAGTCCTTTTATGTTCTTGGAGCTCATTAAACAGACTCAGCTTTACCCTAAAATCACCCAAACCATGCTGAGTCAATGTGAGCGGATTCTTCATCAAAATCCAAGTAGTCATATCGCGCTCAATCTTTCTGTGCTGGATTTTAAACACCAAGATACCTTAAAAGCCTTACGACACTTTTTTAGGAATGAACAATTTAAAGGCCGAGTGACGTTAGAAATCACCGAGTCGGAGTCCATTCAAGATTACGATTGGATTAGCCCATTAATTACGGAATTCCGTCAAGCTGGGGCGTTATTGGCAATCGATGATTTTGGTGCGGGCTATTCGAATTTAGAGAAACTCATCGCTCTGGACCCAGATATTCTCAAGCTCGATGGCTGTATCATCAAAACCATAGATAGCGATGAAAAACTGCAAAAATTGGTTAAGCACATTAATAATCTAGCCCATTCTTTAGACATTAAAACCCAAGCTGAATTTGTTCATAATGAAGCGGTATACAATATGCTAGTGGATATGGGAGTAGATTATTTACAGGGTTATCACTTATCCCAACCGGTTGATGAGATAACTTGGCTGAGAAGTTAACGTGAGATTTTTCTCTCGCTAATTTATCATGCTCTATCATGAGCAAAAGGTAGCACCTCTTTAATGTTGTTTTTATCACTCAAAACCATTATTAGTCTGTCTACTCCCAGGGCCACTCCTGCGCATTCTGGTAACCCTGCTTGCAATGCGCTTATTAAGCGTTCATCAAATTGGCGCTCAGCTACCCCCATTTGCTTGCGTTGCACTTTATCCTCTTCAAAGCGCTGCTGCTGTTCTTTGGCATCGGTTAACTCATAATAACCATTCGCTAGCTCCATCCCTTGCCAATACAACTCAAAGCGCGCCGCAACTATTTGCCCACTCTCTTCCCCTTGATGCCTAGCCAGTGCCGCTTGGGAAGGAGGATAACTGTGAATAAAACAAGGGTTCTGCTGACCTATGCGCGACTCAATTACGGAAGAGAACAAAAGCTCTAGCAGGGTATCTCTATCTTGTTCCTGCAAACCGTATTCCGTATGTTGATGCGCCAGTTGCTGTAATTGAGCCAAAGGGGTGTTAAATGGGTCCACTGCAAGATGCTCAAGGAAGGCTTGGCGATAACTTACGCGCTCACAGGTCAAGGTATCATCGGTACTTAGTAAACGCAGCAATTGCTCCATTTCCGCCATCAATTGCCAGTGATCAAAACCCACTCGATACCACTCTAGCATGGTGAACTCGATACTGTGGCGGCGGCCAATTTCTTCGGCGCGGAACACCTTCCCCAACTGATAAATAGAACCACTGCCTGCACTTAACAAACGTTTCATGGCAAACTCAGGAGAGGTTTGCAGATAGTAGGTAAGGTTATCCCCCAAACTACGGGTTTGGCAAGTTAATACCTCAATATGTGGGTCAGTAATACTCGCCAAAGATAAACATTGGGTATCCACTTCCATGACATCTAGCTGATCAAAAAAGGCACGGATTTTTTTAAAGACAGCCGCACGAAACTGCAGAGTTGATAGGTCTGCACTGGGTTGCCAAAGGGAAGCTTGATACATAAGGCGAGCTCAAAAAAATAAACCCCATGATAGCAAATTGGCCTTTAGATATTTAGCTTAGAAACTATTAATTTGATCGCCGCCAAAGCAAAAAAGGCAGCAAAGATACCATCAAACCAAGTCTTTAATCGAAAATAGCCGTGACGCATCACCCCGTGAGAAAAGAGCCAAGCATAACCTAGGTTGATCACGGCACTTTGTACGAACAACAGACTAATAATGGTCATCAGCTCTTGAGTCTTTATCGTGCTGGGGACCCCCAAAGAAAACAAAGCCCCTAGAAACAAGATGGCTTTCGGATTAGTTAAATGTAAGCCAAGCCCTTTCGCGTATAACTTAGCGAAACTCTCTGCCGAAACCTCCTCCAACTTAATCTTTTCCCGAGCAGAGAATGCGCCACAACAAGATTGATAAGCCAGCCAGAGAAGGTAGGCAGCCCCTAAATAACGTAGCGTTTCAAATAGCCAAATATTGGCTGCCAATACAGCACCTAAGCCAAAACCTGCACATAGAGTCCAAAACAAAGAGCCTGTTAATACACCTAAGGCGAGGGCTACACTGGCGATACGGCCTTGCAACATGGCCGCACTGGCAATGGTTAATGTGGCAGGCCCAGGGCTTGCTTGAGCAACAAAAGCCCCCAATAAAATCAGTCCATATTGCATACTATCCATTGCCTTGCTCCTTATCTCTGCTTAGCTCGTCACCATGTTTTTAATCACCTTAGGCAAGGTCATCTGGCTTACAAAAAGCCCCATCAAGATTAATATAGCCGCCGCTATTTCCAGCAGACTAATGCTTTCATCGTAAAACCAATAACCACCCAAAATACCAAAAACCGGCACCAATAACGTCATGGGAGCCACACTGGACAATGAATACTTCATAATCATTTTATTCCACAGCCAGTAGCCAAACAAAGTAGTGGGATACGCTTGGAATAACACGGAAAATAGCGTCCAGCCACTAAATTGTTGAGGCAAGTTGGTAATAGCGTCTGAGCCATGGAAGGTCAATGCTATAAGTAACAGTGGTAAAGGAGCAAACGCCATTCCCCAAATATTAAAGGCGAATACTGAGCGAGTATTGGCCTTTTTTAAAATCAGCCCATTCACACTCCAGAAGGCTGACGCCGCCAGCACTAGTATTAACCCTTGCACACTGATCGCCCCACCTGTGTCCCACACGATGAGTAACAAGCCGATGATAGCCAGTGCGGCTCCCAGTAGCTTATTTTTGGTAATGGTTTCATCCAACAACCACCAGCCGATTAACAAGCCACTGACCACACTCATATCCAGTAGCAGGGAAGCCATTCCCACTGACATACCTACATCCAAAGAAAGCGTAGTTAATCCCCACACTCCCACCCCGAAACTTAACCCATAGGCGATTAGATAGCGCCAAGCGACATTTGGTCGCTTGATAAAAAATATTAACGGCAGCACAGCGCAACTAAAGCGCAATGCGGTCAGTACCAGCGGGTCGATGTCATTCACCCCCAATTTAATGACACTAAAATTGAATCCCCATAGGGCCATCAAGGCAAATAATAGCCAAAAGTCTCGTTGTTTCATGTCTTGCTCTCAGGGTTAGTTGATAACCCGATTAGTATGGTAAAAACAACAAAAAGTGTGCAGATGCAATTTTTTATAAAAATTAGAGTACAATTCATGCATACCTAACTTAGTGGTGGACGAATGACCCTCTACGAAAACCTTGCTCAGCGCTTTATCAGTGATATCAAAGCACAAAAGTTGCCGACCGGCAGTCGCCTACCAGCCCTGCGTGTCATCTGCCAGCAACATAAGGTCAGCATGACCACAGCCACCAGAGCCTATGACTATCTACAACAAGCAGGCTGGATTTATGCTCAGCCCCAATCAGGCTATTTTGTCTCGTCGCAAGCGGATGCGTATCAACAAGATCACGCACCAGCTGCCCAAGTGTCTCTCGATACAATGGAGCCTAGAGACCCAAAGGATTTTGCGCCTCTCAATGGCTATAACCCCACCTCGGCTTTGTTTACTCCTCTTGGCACCTCAATGATAGCCCCACAACTGCAACCCGCAGAAGCCTTGCAACGCTGTATCAAGCGCGTTACGCGTCGAGCAGGTCAGCAGCTCTTTGAATACCCTGATCCACAAGGAGAAATAGCCCTAAGAAGCGCACTGGCGCAGCATTTCCAAAAAGAGCATTTTGCGTTTCTGCCACAAGATTTGGTGATTACCAACGGTTGTATTGATTCCGTCCGCATTGCCATCGAAACCCTCACTCAAGTTGGCGACACCATTGCCATTGGTTCCCCCTGTTTTAGTGGCTTACTCGATTTGTTGGTAGGACTATCACGCAATGTCATCGAAATTCCCCTTGGTTCAGACGGACTGGACCTTGAGTATTTTGAAAGCGTGTTACAGCAAGGTTTGGTCAAAGCTTCTTTGTTTAGCACCTCTAATATCAACCCCACAGGGCAAACGTTGAGTGTGAAACAGAAACAGACTCTTGCCCAGCTTGCCGCTCGCTATCAAACCCCTATGATAGAGGACGACATTTACTTTGAGTTGAGCCATCAAAATCTCAGCCCCTTACCAAGTAAACATTGGGACACTCAAGGCTATGTAGTGTGGTGCGGCTCGGTGTCTAAGAGCCTTGCAGCAGGGATGCGTCTTGGCTGGTGTTTACCTGGGCAATATCTTGAGGCTTATCGTAAAAAACAAGTGGCCACAGGCTTTGGGGTAAATGGCTTAATGCAGTCTGCCTTGGCAGAGTTTATCAACACTGGGGAATATCAAAGTCATGTGAATAAAGTTCGCCGCCTACTCGGGGCACAAATTCACGATTACCGACAATTCTTAAGCTTGAACCTGCCGCAAGAAACAAAAATCAGCCTACCTCAAGGAGGTATAGTGCTCTGGCTACAGATCCCTAATCTCAATACGCTTGAGCTAGAACGACAAGCAAATCAAGCGGGCATCGATATGCGTTCTGGGGCCTGCTTTAGTACCCATGATGTTTATCATGATTGTTTGCGGATTAACTGTGGTTGGCCGTTGCAAAGCACTGTTGATAAACACAGTAGTTATCAACAATTGAAAAAATTATGTGGATTGATTAACGCCTTGGTTTAGCATCACTCACTGTAGCAAAGGCCAAATAATGGCCTTTGCTACCTTGGTTTAGCTGGCCACCCGACGAATGCCTTCAAGCTTGGGCATAAAGGACAACAACTCTTGGGTATAGTGATGCTGCGGCTGCGTGAAAAGTAATTCTGTTGCTTGTTGCTCAACCATCACCCCAGATTTCATCACCCCTACACGGTCACACATCTGTCGTATCACCGGCAAATCATGGCTGATAAACAGCATGGTGAGATTTAGATGCTCCTGCAAATCTTTCAAAATATTAAGAATTTGCGCTTGAATCGACACATCCAATGCGGAAGTAGGCTCATCACAAATTAAGAATCTTGGCTGAGTGGCTAACGCACGGGCAATGGAAATACGCTGACGTTGGCCACCCGAGAACTCATGTGGATACTTTTTACCCGCCTCGGCGCTGAGACCCACTTGATCTAACAACTCATCCACACGCATTTGCAATGCTTTACCACTTAATAACTTATGGTGCCGTGCTGGCTCCCCAACAATGGCATCCACCCGCATACGTGGGTTCAACGAGGAGTAAGGGTCTTGGAAGATCATTTGTATTTGACGACGATAATCACTTAAATCTTTCGATTTAGTAATGTCTGTCCCATCAAAAACAATGCGCCCTCCATCGGCTTGATACAAGCCTGCGATCATACGCGCTAAGGTCGACTTGCCCGAACCGCTCTCCCCCACTACGCCAAACACTTCCCCTTGCTGGATATCAAAACTGACTTGATCCACCGCAGTGGCGAACTCTTGCTGAGAAGGCAATAGAGCAGGCTTGGTGATAAAACGTTTGGTTAAGGAATCCACCTCGAACAAGGGCTTTGTATGATCTATGGTTTGTTTTTTCCAACTGCGCGCCAGATCGTCAATATCAAAGGCTTGGGTTTTCCCACCGTAGGAAACCAGAGGAAAGCGTCGCACTTTTTCGTGTGATCTAGGCACAGCCGCAATCAAACTTTGGGTATAGGGATGGGCTGGCTGACCTAAGATTTGTGCCGTCAGACCGCTCTCAACTACCTTGCCTTGATACATCACCGTTACCACATCTGTGGTATCCGCAATGACGCCCATATCGTGGGTAATCAAGATAACCCCAACCTGTTTCTCCCGAGCCAGCTCTTTAATCAGCGACAGAATCTGTGCTTGTACAGAAACATCTAGGGCAGTAGTTGGTTCATCAGCGATGATCACATCGGGCTCAGAGCACAGAGCTAATGCAATGACGATACGCTGGCGCATGCCGCCAGAGAATTGATGAGGATATTGATTAATTCGTATTTCCGGGTCAGGAATGCGCACCAAAGTCAGTAACTCCAGTGCTTTTTGGTAGGCATCCGTGTCATTTAGTTTAAGATGAAACTGGATGGTTTCAGCTAGTTGATCCCCTACGGTCAGCAAAGGATTAAGGGAAGTCAGTGGGTCTTGAAAGATCATGCTCACACGCTTGCCCCGTAGCGCTTGCATAGCCTCTCTATCTAGACCGCTTATTGGCTGTCCATTAAGAGAAATCTCGCCTTGGCTAATTCGCCCCGGCTTTTCAAGCAACCCCATAACAGCGGCCCCTATGGTGGACTTACCTGCGCCAGACTCCCCTACCAAACCATGAATTTGGCCTGCTTCCACTGAGATATTGGCGTTGTCCACCGCCACAAACACACCTCGTCGGGTGGCAAATTCAACCGTTAAGGCTTTAATGTCGAGTAATGCCATGTCTACCTCAGCTTCGGATTCAAGGTGTCACGCAGCCAATCGCCAAGCAAATTGACCGAAAGCGCTAACACTAACAAAGTACAAGCAGGAAACAGCAGGATCCACCACTCCCCAGAAAACATAAAACCCTGACCGATGCGGATTAACGTACCAAGACTTGGCTGAGTGGGCGGTGCCCCTACCCCTAAAAAGCTCAAAGTGGCTTCAGCGATAATGGCTAATGCCAACGAAATAGTAGCGATCACCAGTACTGGACTCAGTACATTGGGCAATATATGACGCATCATAATGATGGCTTTTGGCTGACCAATTAGTTGCGCCGCCATCACGTATTCACGGTTTTTCTCTACCAAGGTCGCGCCTCGCACGACCCTAGCAAATTGCACCCAATCCGATAGACCTATGGCGATAATCAATACCCAAATGGCCATTTGGTCACGATACTCCACAGGAGTTATACCCTTTGCAATACCAAAAATTAGCATGGCGACAAGGATAGAAGGAAAAGTTAATTGAATGTCGGCAATACGCATTATCAAGGTATCTACCCAGCCCCCTAGGTAGCCGGCCAGCAAGCCTAGAGAAATACCCAATACCATGGCGAATGCCACCGCCGCCACGCCCACAAACAAAGAGACGCGCATACCATGCAAAATGGTCGATAGCACATCACGACCTTGATCGTCACTGCCAAACAAAAAGCTTTGGCCGGTAAAATCATTCGCGGTTAACGGTGGTGTAAAGCCATTCATCAAATCCAGAGTAGCCGGATCATATGGGTCATAGGGCGCCAGCCAAGGCGCAAAAATTGCCCCTAATACCAAGAGCAAAACCACCAACAAAGAAATGATTGCCACCGGAGAGCGGGACAAACGCCACATAAAGTCACTGTCTAGCCACGAACGTAATGTGTTCTGCAACATACTATTTGTCTCCTTCTCGTAAGCGCGGATCAATGAAGACATAGAGTAAATCGACCAGCAAATTGATGGTGACGAAAATCACAGAAATCAGCATTAAGTAAGCCGCCATGACAGGAATATCCACAAATTGAATCGCATTAATAAACAACAACCCCAGTCCCGGCCACTGGAATACCGACTCGGTAATGATGGCGAAGGCGATGATGGAACCAAGCTGTAAGCCAGTTACCGTGATGACAGGCACTAGAGTGTTTTTTAGGGCATGACGGAAGTTCACAATACGCTCACTCAGGCCTCTGGCTCTGGCAAAACGAATGTAGTCTTGTCGCAATACCTCGAGCATTTCAGAGCGCACCAAACGCATAATCAAAGTCATTTGGTAAAGACCAAGGGTAATGGCAGGTAAGATCAGTGCCTGCCAACCGCTCACGGTTAACAACCCTGTACTCCAAAAACCGACTTGCACAACTTCACCACGGCCAAAGCTTGGTAACCAACCAAGATTCACGCTGAAGACATAGATCAACAAAATACCAATCAAGAAGGTCGGCAAACTAACGCCGATTAACGAGCTGGTCATGATTAGGTTTGCTAGCCAACCTTGTCGTCGAATGGCCGTAAACACCCCTAACACTATGCCCAAAGAAATCGCCAAGGTAGCGCTGACTGCTGCCAACTCTAAAGTAGCTGGTAAACGCTCGACAATGATTTCCGAGACAGGTCGACCTTGGCGATAACTGACACCAAAATCCCCTTGCACGGCATCGCTCAAGAAGCGCCCGTACTGAACAAGGAAAGGTAAATCCAGACCTAGCTCACCTCGTAATCGCTGTACGTCTGCTTCAGTACGCTCTTGGCCAAGCATATTGTCTATGGGGTCACCCATAAAACGGAACATTGAAAAAGCCACGAAGCCAACCACCAATAACACTAGGGCGGACTGAGCAACACGCTTAAATATGTAGTTAATCACCGTCATTCCTCGCACGGTTTGGGTGGATAAAAATCGATCCTAGACAGGGGCAAAAAAGCTTACCACCTGCCTAGGTTATGAGGGTTTACAAAAGCGGAGGGAAATTAATTCACCGATGCCCAACGCAAAATAAAGAAGTTATCAGGACGTTGCGTCAAGCTAACATTGTTACCTGTACCCCACACTAATGGTTGAATGTAGAGTGGTACGTAAGCGAATTCACTTTGATAAAGGCCCACCACTTCATCAATCATGGCCTGACGTTTAGTATCGTCGATCTCGGATTGAATTTGCGGTAACAATTCATCAATGCGGCTATTCGAATAATCGCCAAAGTTCCAAGAACCTAAGCTCTTTTCCGAGTTTGGCGTGGAAGCAAGGAAACGAATGGGATGTTCATGATCAAACGTACCTGGCGACCAACCCACTAGGTACATATCAAAGTTATCGGCACGAAGCTCTGGCCAGTAATTACGCACAGGCATGGCATCCAGATCAGCTTTAATTCCTACTTTCGCCAACATCGCGGTGACCGCCTGACAAACCGCTTCATCGTTTAAGTAGCGATCATTAGGACATTTAAGACCAAATGAAAAGCCTTCTGGGTAGCCAGCTTGTGCTAACAAAGACTTAGCTTCTTTCACATCGAATTCAGGACGAGCATCATGAAGCGTTGAGTAGCCACGCATATCAGGGCTCACTAATTGACTCGCAGGTTGAGCATTACCACGCATGATGGTGCGTAAAATGGCAGGAACACTGATGGACTTCGCTACCGCTTCACGTACTTTTGGGTTTAAGAATGGGTTCGCTTTGCCTTGATCCGTACCATATTTAAGGGTTTCTGCTTGTTGTGCAAACCCCAGCATGATGACTCGTGCTTCAATGCCCTTAATCACTTTAACCTGCCCATTAGTCTCCAATCGTTGAGCATCTTGAATAGGCACAGGGTTAATCATGTCAACATTGCCTGCCAACAAAGCGGCGACCGCCGTGGCCGGATTTTGAATCGGCGTGAACACTGCTTCGGTAATATTACCGATGTCCTCTCCCCACCAATCGTTATATTTTTTCAAACGGGTTTCTAAACCAGGCTGGCGCTTACTCAGCTCATAAGCCCCGGTACCATTTGCCTGTAATGTGGCCGCATTGCCCGCTTCTTTGTTCGGAGACTCAGCACCAATGGACTTCGCCCAGTCTGCATCCATAATCATCCAGTTAGCGATGCTGTCTGGGAAAATAGGATTCGGCGCTTTCGTTAAGAAGTCGACCGTATAGTCATCCACCTTTTTGACCATAGCAATGGGCGCAAACCAGCCTTTGGTATCCGCCGCAGGAGATGACGCACGCTCATAAGAGAAAACCACATCGTCCGCATTAAAGGTCGCACCATTATGAAACGTCACATCTTGACGCAAATGAAAACGCCAACCTTCACCGTTGCCGATAGGTTCCCATGCAGTCGCCAAAGCCGGTTCGATGGACATGTCTTTGCCACGACGCACTAAACCTTCATAAACATTATTCAAAAAGCCTAAAACTGGGGTCGAAATAACCGCATGAGGGTCCATCGTTTGAGGGTCTGTGGTGCCTGCCCACTTAAGCGTGGCGGCATTTGCAGAAGTAGATAGAGCGATGGCTAATGCCGTATAGGTAAGACGTTTCAAAATACTATCTCCAAAGTATAAACTTAATAGGTACGATATGGCGGTGGATACTGAATACCTAAACAACCCGCCAATGCTTACTCTTCAACCAAACTAGGCTGTAACTCATATCGCATTTTAGATACTGTGTAAATTTTTTGCAGATATTAAGCAAGAAAAGCAATTAGCATACCATGAGCTAACCTTTGTTTTTCAAGAATTAAACGTATTTATGATCCCTCGTCTTGTGCGCATCTATTTTTAGGACATGCCTAATAAACTACGAATATGACAACAGGCTGCTCTCCCCAGAGCATCGAGTTCATAGCCGCCTTCTAAAACAGATACAATCCGCTCTTGGCTATGCTTTTTCGCCTGAGCCATCAAGCCATCTGTGATCCATGCAAAGTCGGCATCAGTGAGTCTTAGTTGGCCCATTTCATCCGCTTGGTGGGCGTCAAAGCCTGCTGAAATTAAAATCAACTCCGGCTGGAATTGCTCTAAGGCAGGCCATAGGTTTTCGTTGATGATTTGTCGAAACAGCTCGCTGCCTGTGCCAGCTTCTAAAGGCATATGCAGTATGTTGTCGTGGCTTTCACCTGGGTCATTATAAGGGTAGAAAGGATGCTGATAACTTGAGGCATATAGAATCCCCTTATCAGCTGCCACGATATGCTCAGTACCGTTACCATGGTGCACATCAAAATCCACTATGGCGATGCGTTTGAGTTGGTATTTCTGTTGGGCATATTTTGCCGCCACAGCAATGTTATTAAAAAAGCAAAAACCCATCGCTTGATTCGCTAAGGCATGATGGCCAGGAGGACGCACGGAACAAAAGGCATTATGGCAAGCACCTGTCATCACCAGATCGACCGCTTGCACAGCGGCTCCTGCGCCATATAAGGCGGCGTCTAAGGAATGAGCCATTAGCACAGTTTCGGGCTCAATATTAAAAGTTTCTGGCCCATGGGGGTCTTGCAGCTGTGCAACCTTGGCAAAAATCTCCTCCACATAGTTTTGATCATGGGCGGCCAGTAAATCTACCATTTGCACTTTCTCTGCTTCGTGCCAGCGTAAAAAGTCCAGCATCTGTCCTGCGATCAAACGATCATGGATCGCCCCAATGCGCGCAGGAGATTCTGGATGATCGTCTCCCATTTGATGTTTCTCACAAGCATCATGGGTGATGTAAGCAGTGGTCATCTTGACTCCGAGATTATTTTTGTTGTCCAAGGTAATTATTAAGCAGCACCAATATTGGCTGTGTATCTAAGCATAAAGTCGATAAGACAGACTATCCTACAATAGTCTACAATCGCTAAAAGCTTTTATTCTGGGGAGAGTTATTTGAGCCAACATGCATTGAACGCACTGCTCGCGCCAAAGTCGATTGTGGTGCTCACAGGAGAAGACGCTCATGACCCTATCATGCTGGCCTTGTTGCGTGCGTTGCTCAATGGCAATCTCGCCAACACCTTGCATGTGGTCGGTGTCGAACCTGATTGGCCAACAGCAAAACGCCCAGAAATGAACCCTCAGCAAACACCTAATCGTGTGCGCCATTTTACCAGCCTAGATCAGCTCACCCAGCCCTTTGACCTAGCGATTCTAGCCGGCTCCAGCAGTGAATCTATGGAAGAAATCATCGCCGCCTGTGGACGTGCACACATTCCTTCCCTGCTCATGCTCACTTGGACAGAAGACAAAGCCGAACAACTCGTGCCGCTATTACGAGAGCATAATGTACGCCTGCTAGGACCAAACAGTTTTGGCATTTGTCGGCCCAAACAAGGAATTTTTGCTTGGTTAGGTTTAACCCCTCCCTTGGTTGGCCGTCTTGCCTTAGTTTCTCAATCCGGCACCATTGCCAGTGCCTTGGTGGATTGGGCGAATTGGCAAGGCATTGGCTTTTCTCAAGTAGTGGCCATGGGCTCTCCAGTGGATGTAATGCCGTCGCAAATACTCGATTATTTATCCAATGATTTTGAAAGCCAAGCCATCTTGATGTATCTACAAAAAGTCGGTAACCCTACGCGTTTTCTCAGTAGTTTACGTGCCACCAGTCGCACCAAACCCGTTGCTGTAGTGGCTGAACACAGTGTCGGTGCTGACGAAAGAGTACTCGATGCTGCCCTACGTCGAACGGGTGCGGTACGCGGTCGACGCTTAAATGATTTAGTGGCCGCCGCTTCTGTAATGACGAATGCAAGGCGTATTCAAGAAGGCTCCCTGATCATTATAGGTAACGGTGCTGGTCCCGGTGAATTGGCGGCCCAGCGCGCCGCTGAGATTGATGTTTCCTTGCTAACGCCAGATCAAGGCCTACACCAAAAACTCGCCAACATTGTGGATGATAGAGGACAAATTGGCCCTGTTACCACAGTATGGGCAAACTGCGAAAGTGATGTTTTTGTGAACCTTGCAGACACCGCTCTCAATGATCAGCAATGCAATGCGGTGCTACTAATGTTAAGCCCCACCGCACTGCTGGACATGTCATCGTTTTATCAGCAAATCATTGATTTACATGCCAAGCAGAAGAAGCTACTGATGGTGTGTTTGCTAGGAGGCGGAGAGATGATCGCCATCCGTACACGTATTAACGAAGCTGGCATTCCGACTTTTCGAACCCCGGAATCGGCAATGGAAGGCTTCCAGTTTTTACAACAATTCCAGCGTAACCAAAGATTAGCGAAGCAGTCTCCAGACAGTCATGCGATACGCCAAAAGATTGCCGTTGACGAGGCCAGAACGCAACTTCAAAACCTCATAAAAAAAGGCACACTAACGCCTGATAAAGACACCATTAGGGATGTTTTTGAGCTTTTTCATATCCGCCTTTCTGCTCGTCGCCAGGGCAACAACCTACTGAGTCAAAGCCTGCATCTGCGTTTAATACAGGACCCTGTTTTTGGCCCAGCTATTGGCTTATGTTCTGGCGGCACTAGCTATGGTAAATGGCAAAATGAAGTGATTGGCTTACCACCTCTTAACACTCTTCTAAGTAAGGACTTACTATCACCTTTAGGCCTAAAAGAAGGTTATCAAGAGCTTGAGCGCTTACTTCTGGATTTATCGACCTTAATTTGCGAATTGCCAGAACTACATCGTCTAGAGCTTGCTAATATTCGCCTACATGAAAACGGCAGTGTGTATGCAGATTTGGCCGCTGAGTTAAAAGACTGTCAGCATTTAAGACGCTATGAGCACCTGGCCATTCAGCCCTATCCAAGACAATGGGTAAGCCATTATCCGCTGCGTAACGGACAACGCTGCACCGTGCGTCCAGTACGTCCTGAAGATGCGCCTATGATGGCGGATTTTGTCCGCAGTATGTCAAAAGAAACTCGCTATTTCCGCTTTATATCCAACCTCTCTGAACTCACTCCACGTATGCTCGCCAATATGTCTCATATTGATTACGATCGTGAAATGGCTTTCATGGTCGTCACGGAAGTCGACGATCAAGAAGTCCTTATTGGCACCGCACGTTACAGCGATAATTTCGATGATAAAAGTTGTGAATTTGCGGTCGTACTAGGGGACGAGTATCAAGGCATGGGACTAGCGTCTTATTTGATGCGACAGCTGTTCCTCGCTGCGGCGGCAAAAGACATTCAAGTCATGAAAGGCATAGTACTTAGCGAAAACAAACACATGATTCAGTTTTGTCGCAAACTGGGCTTTAAAATCATTAGAGATCTAGATGATCTTAGCCAAGTCGTAGTCACTCTAAACCTGAGTAAAACCTTTATTGAGACAGTGAAGCTGTCCTTGTCAAAACACGCTTAGTGGCTTCAGTTACTACTCTTGGTTATAGCTAATATTACTTAAGCCAACAGCCCATAATCTTTATGAACATGCCTGCAATATCTTCCTTAAAAGCTACACGCTAAAGTACTCCGACATAGGGTAAACTAGCGTTACATTTTTTAAAGGAGTATTCATCATGACCTACCGTACTATTAAATTAGTCAAACGTCCTGAGACCAAAATCACTGAAGATATTTTTGATATTGTCAGCCAAGACATTCCACAGCCAAACGCTGGCGAAGTCCTCATCAAAATGACTCATTTATCGCTAGACCCAGCGATGCGCGGCTGGGTAAGTGCTGACGAAGACAGCTACATTCCACCTGTTGCATTAGGTGACACCATGCGCGCCAGTGGAATTGGTGAAGTAGTTGAATCTAATCATGATAAATTCCCTGTCGGCACTCGGGTAATGGGTCTATTAGGGCTAACAGAATACGCTATCAGTGACGGTAACGGCATTAACCCTATTCCGAAAGAGATACCTGCGGAAGCCGTTCTATCGGTTATCGCATTGCCAGGTATCACCTCTTACCACGGCTTATTTGACGTTTTGAAACTGTCTCCAAGCGATGCGGGTAAAACACTCGCCGTCACTGCGGCGGCGGGCTCTGTGGGTTCTTTGGTCGGCCAGATGGCGAAGAATCTAGGCCTTAACGTCGTGGGCGTGGCAGGTTCTACAGAGAAATGCCAATGGCTCACTGACACTCTTGGTTTCGATACCGCGCTAAATTACAAAGACGCCGACTTTGCCGAGCAACTTTCATCGGCCACCCCAGAGGGAATCGACTTCTTTTTCGAGAACACCGGTGGCGTAGCCCAAGGGCCAATTTTCAATCGTATGAATGCCCACGGTCGAATTGCAGTTTGTGGCTTGATTGCTGAATATCAAAAAGAACAACCAGATCCTGGTCCAAGCTGGTTAAACATCATTAAGAAACGCATCATGATTCAAGGCTTTACCATGCCGGATCACTTCCACCGCATTCCAGAATACGGTCAAGCATTAGGTGCGATGCTCGGCAAAGGCGAACTACAGTATCGCGCTCATGTTATCGAAGGCATTGAAAGCGCGACAACAGGCATTAACTTACTGTTTGAAGGTAACAACCAAGGTAAATTAATCGTTAAGTTATAATTCCGAATGATAGAGACAAAAAAACTCGCAAGATGATTCTTGCGAGTTTTTTTGTATTCGAATCAATGTGCTGGACTATTTGCCCGTAGCACGAGATACGTATTCACCAGTACGCGTATCAACACGTAAAACTTCACCGATGTTAATAAATAACGGAACGCGAACCATAGCACCAGTAGTTAGATAGGCAGGCTTAGAGCCACCATTTGCTGTGTCGCCTTTTAGTCCTGGATCGGTTTCGGTGACTTCAAGCTCAATGAAGTTTGGAGGAGTCACAGCCAAAGGGACACCGTTGTACAAGGTGACCACATATTTTTCTTGCTCTTTCAGCCAATTTTTCGTGTCTGAAATAGCGTTTTCATCCGCGGCATGCTGCTCAAATGTTCCGTCTATCGCCATGAAGTGCCAGAACTCGCCATCTGTGTATAAATACTCCATATCGGTATCCATCACATCTGCTTGCTCTAGCGTATCGCCAGACTTAAAAGTACGCTCCCAAACACGACCTGTTTTTAGGTTACGTAACTTTAAACGGTTAAACGCCTGACCTTTACCGGGTTTAACGTGTTCGTTATCAAGCACCGCACAAGGGTCTCCATCGACCATTACTTTGGAACCGCCGCGCATTTCGCTGGTAGAGATATTAGCCATACATCCTCACAGTATAAATTTAGAGAAAAAGCTCTGACTGACGTATCATGTCAGCCCCAAGACCTCTGCAAACCACTTTTCGTTACCAACTATGCGAATAATAAAAGGGTTTGCAAAGATCTCTGAGAGCCAAAGGCCTAACTGGCCAAAAATAAGTTGGCGCAATCATAACCTAAATTCACTTAATTTTGCAGATATTTGACGTGATCCCAATTCAAACCAAGAACGATTTAAGCTGGCCCGAACATCTTGCCCAAGCGATTACCGACTTAGCTGAGCTGATTTCCTTGCTCGGCCTACCCAGTGACTTGGCAGAACAAGGGCAAGAGGCCCATCAAGCCTTTAAGTTACTGGTACCACGCCCTTATTTATCCCGCGTCGAATACGGCAACCCAGATGATCCTCTACTGCAACAAATATTGCCCCATGGTCATGAAATGTTGCCTCAAGTTGGCTACAACAAAGACCCTCTAGAGGAATCGAATCACAACCCTCAAAAAGCAATTGTTCACAAATATACTCGTCGTTTATTGGTCATTGCATCAGGTGGGTGTGCGGTCAATTGCCGCTATTGTTTTCGTCGCCACTTCCCCTATGGGGATAACCAGCTGGCACAGGCAGAATGGCGTTCGGTGATTGATTACCTTAAAGTTCACCCGCAAATTAATGAAGTCATCTTGAGCGGCGGCGACCCTTTAATGATGAAAGACAGTTTACTTGCCGACAAGGTTCGTCAGATTGAAGCCTTGCCACAAATTAAACGTCTGCGCATTCACTCTCGTTTACCCGTTGTCATCCCTGCCCGCGTTTGTGACGATATGATCTCGTGGATCACCCGCTCTCGCCTAGACATTGTAATGGTGTGGCATATCAATCATGCCAACGAAATTGACACAGAGGTGAAAAAAGCCGCAACGCGCCTTAAGCAAGCAGGCGTTACGTTACTGAATCAGGGCGTCATACTTAAAGGCATTAATGATAATGTAGAGGCTCAGGTTGCCTTGAGCGAAGCATTGTTTGATGCGGGTCTTTTGCCCTATTACATGTTTACTTTAGACCCTGTAGAAGGCGCAGCGCACTTTGACATTTCCGTCAATGATGCCCAACAACTGATGGGGAAGGTGGCCGCCGAGCTGCCCGGTTATTTGGTACCTAAGTTGGCCAAAGAGATTCCAGGAAAAAGTGCCAAAACTGTGTTTGCGCCCCAGCTCATGGATAGAGCGTAACTTGAGCTAATGCCGCTCTAATGCCAGCCGCCCTGCTTTTACCGCTTGGCGGTAGACTCGCACACTAGGGCTAAGCTGGTACAGATCACCATTTTGTCCCACCAGTTGTGCGGGCACATAACTTTGTTTTGCCACCTGAGCATTGGCATCCAGATGTTCTGGCTCACCATGTACAGGAATGGCAATTTCAGGCTGAATCCATTGATACATATCGCTCAGCTCGCCCCGACAAGGATGACCACTCACATGAATGAGTTCTTCACTTTCATGGGCTTGCAAGGTGCGAATCTTTCGTCCTTGAAACTGGCGAATAAGGCCATCGATGGCGGCTTCATTGCCCGGTATACGCATGGCACTAAAAATCACTAAATCGTCCGCTTCGACACTTAAATCAAAACAGTTGTCCGCCGCCAAACGCGACAAGGTAGCACGAGGCTCACCTTGACTGCCTGTCACCACGGCGAGTACTTCTTCACGAGGTAAGTAGCCCAAATGAGCCGCATCAATTAAAGGTAGTTCTTCTGGCCAATGACCAGTCACCCGAGCAGCACTGACCATGTTTGTTAACGAACGACCCATTAACGCTAAATATCGGCCTGTCGCCTTAGCGACCATTCCAAGTGCAATAAGGCGTGCGACGTTGCTGCTAAAGCACCCAACGACCACTCTTTGCTTTTCTTCTCGAATCGTTGCCAATAAGCCGGTGTAACAATCCGTTTCCGACGCGGAATAACCTTCTCGCAGAGCGTTGGTCGAATCACACACCATGGCGAGCATATTCTCTTTCGCCAGAGCTTTAAATGGATCCGAGGCAAAGCCTTCACCCGTAATGGGCTTATGATCGATTTTCCAATCACCCGTGTGGAATATACGCCCTACAGGGGTCGCAACCGTCATGGCAAAAGGTTCAGGGACAGAGTGGGTTAACGCCAACCACTTAACCTGAAAAACACCTATGTGTACCGATTCATTTTGCGCGACTTCGATGATGGGAACTTTGCCGCTTAAACCGACTTGTGCCAGCTTGCGACGGAGAATTTCAGCGGTAAACGCTGTAGTGTAAACCGGGCATTTAAAGCGTCGCCATAAAAACGGCAACGCCCCAACATGGTCTTCGTGAGCATGGGTGATAACAATACCGGCGAGGCGCTCTTTTTGTTGACTGATAAAGCTTGGATCAGCACACACAATGTCTGCCTTATGCACATCAGTCGGTTGCAAAGGTTCATTAAAAGACACGCCACAATCTATCATTAACCACTGACCATCGTGACCATAGAGATTCATGTTCATACCGATCTCGCCAGTCCCCCCTAAGGGTAAGAACCACAAATCGTTTTTTGTCGGTATGAGTGATGAAATAAGCTGCTCCTGTTTTTATCTATCGGTATGTTGTTAGTAGACGATTTTATCACGGCCACTGTTTTTGGCTTCGTAAAGACGGCTATCGGCTTGATCTATCAGTTGCTCGACCGCGGTCGTGTCACCCACGCCCATGGAGGAAATACCAAAGCTCATGGTGATATGTTCGTTATCCCCAACCGAGGTGCTCGCTAACGCTTGGCGTATCATGTTTAATCGATTTAGCACTTTCTCTAGGTTGGTGTTAACGAACACAAGGACAAACTCTTCGCCACCGTATCGGGCGACGATATCTATGCCGGAGCGGATGTGGCTAGACAAGTTTTCCGCAACCTGCACTAACACTTGATCCCCAACCCCATGACCATATTTGTCATTAAACTCTTTAAAGTGATCAATGTCGCAAAGCACTAACATAAGGGACTGACTTTGGCGCTGGGCTTTTTCAGACATAAAATGGAATTCTTGCTTAAGGCCACGACGGTTATAGAGATTGGTTAACTCATCTTTCACCGAAGATTCTAACAAGGTTTCATTTTCATCTTTGAGATAAGAGGTTCGCTCCGCCACTTTTTGCTCAAGATTTTGCAACACATCATCCAAAGCATAGGCCATGTCCTTCAAACCTTGATTTAAAGAATTAATTTCTCGTACGCCACTAATGGAATCCGGCAGATGCTTAATACTTTTAACATTGTTGTCATGAGCCACCTTATTGAGCAAGCGAATCGGTTTACCGATATACCAAGCCAATAGCGAGCCCACCAAAGCAATACAAATAAACAGAATTAAGGTGATCATGATCGTAATATAGGTGTAATCGCTGAGCACGTTTTTATGATACGTACTGGGAATGAGCACCCCTAACAGCCAAGTTTGACCATAATCAAAAGCAATCGGATGCACATAGTAAATATAGTCTTCACCCTGCAGCGACAGTTGATAAGCCCTAGCTTGTAGATGCTTACTTGCCATACGGAACAAAGCATTAGGATGATCCGCTAGACTGACTCGCTGCGTCACACCTTCATCAAATGAAAACAAAGAGTGGTCGGCTGAAGAAGCGATCAAGTTGCCATTTTGCTCGGCGAGGAAAAGATAGCCTTGATCGACCATGTCTAGTGATTTCAGGTAGTTATCAAATTCGCTAAGCGCAACGCTTGTTGCCGTTACGCCAAGCACTTCTTGCTGATCATTATAAATAGCCGCAGATAATGTCACCCCTAGGGAGTCATAACCGTAGTAACGCTCGACGTCCCCCCACACTGGCGTGCTTTTTCCTAGAGCATCTTGATAATAAGGACGTGTTCGTGGGTCGTAGCCAAAGACGGCATCTTGCTGGCGCTTTTCTCCAAGCCCTTGTTGAGGATCATATTCAAAGCCCTCCATTGTCAGAGGTTGATGCACAAAATTGGCCGCCAGATGGTGGCTGTGGTCTTCTTTGAAAGGAGGTTGTACAGAGCTTAGATAGCGACCATCCGCTGTGGCCAGTGAAATAAAAGTCATTTGAGGATACGGCAAAGCCTGCTCATGAAACCGTATCGCCGCACGTTGCAAATCGTCTAGATCCTTGGGTCTAACGGAGTAAGCCTGCTGGTTAATTTCAACAATATGCTGCAACGGCCCCATAAAGTGTTGCAGTCTTTCCTGCACGCGATTTTCGACTTCATGGATATACTGCAAGCCGACTTTGTTGGCGATATTGGCAAAACTTACCGTCGCCACAAAATACATGATCGCCCCAGATAGTAGCGCTAAGACGACAAAGGGCAAGATGATTAACCTACGTAAAGGAATTGACTTCACGACGATGCTCCACTCACAAATCTATGTGATAAAAATACAATTAAGACAGCCTGTCCATTGGAATAAGGTTAACTGGTATCAAAACTTACAATACAACCGGCGAATCGATATCAAAAAAGCTAATTCATAATACGACAAGGGAACGGCTGAACCAAGAAATGACTTTGTCTAATTACCTAGATTTCCGTTACCATCCACTAAAGTACCTCATAAAATTATACTACGGACCCTAATAAACACTATGAACGAAACATTAAAAATCCGCCTAATGACTCTTTTATTGAAACTTCTAGGCGCCTTGTGTGTTGTCGTTGTGCTTATTTATGCTGTAAAACATTTTGGCACTCAATATGCCCAAGAGCAGATTGATGTCAGACTAAATGAGAGTGGCCTAAGTGCGTTTGTGCATTATGAAGACATTCATTTTAACCCTTTAACCCTCACACCCTCTTTAGAGCAAGTGACCCTAGGTGAAAAATCTGCCCCTTGGTTACGTTTAGCACGAGTGTCGTTCAACCATTATCCTCTTTTTCAGCCGGATTTGGACATTGATTTTTGGATCGCAGAAAGCCCAACCACAGAGCTTTCACGAGATTCGGTACGCATCATGAGAACACTAGGGTTGGAGACTCTATTGGGCAAAGGGCACTTCTCCTCAACGAAAAAAGCAGATCAATTAGCCTCTTATCTGTCACTGGACATTAAAGATTTGGGACGTATTGTTTGGGATAGCCAAATTCAGCTGACTAAGCCAAATGAGTCCATCAACACCATGCGTACCGATCTGCTAGCGTCATTAGCACTGGGGCAGCCAGAAGCCATGTTGATACTGTATGGAGAACATGTTGCTTTTGAAGATGTACGAATACGTTATCAAGAAAACGGTATGATAGAGCACTTACTTCCAGCATCCGAAATGTCGAACTACAGTGACAATGATCTGAGCTATCTTATTCAAGCCGCCAGTGAAACGTTAGGATTAGCCTCTATTGGCAGCTCTGAAGCACAGCAAATTGGTGAAACCTTGTTAGCTTTTATCAAGCAACCCGAACACCTAACACTCACCATGAAGCCAAACCAAGCGATTGATTTAAAAGATATTACGCTCTTGTTAGGAGATAAAGATTTATACCAGCAAGCCAATATGCAACTGTCGTTGGATTAGGTGCTATAGCCGCCCCGTTAGCTCACGAGGCGGCTATTCCTATAAGAGAAGATTACTGATATGCCTGATTAGAAGTGGCCTTAGCGACGCCTTTGACCATGCGTACAATACTCCAGATCCACACCCCGAGCAGTACCAAATAGCCGACAAAAAATAGCGTTAGTATCAAGCCGACAATGCTCCACAAGATCCCCCACCAAAACGTGCTAATAATGTTGCGATAATGACCTTCAAAAAAAGTACCTCTGGCATCACTGACTTTCACCATGGCCCAAATAGCGCCAATCAACCAAAATACGCCGGTAAATACCCCCAATAACATAAAAATATAGGCAATCACTACGTGGCTTTTCGCCTCTTCTTCCTTGACACTTAAAGGCCGAGGCGGCTTATTAGGGTCAAACCCTTGGTCGGGCTCAAAATCCGATAAATCCATTTCCATTCCCTCTTCATGACTTATTAACTGTATCTTGGTGCGTTTATTTTCTTTTCAATAATGCTATGGTCTCAAGCGACCTCATTCAGGCAAATTAAAGGACCATTATGACAGATGTAACCATCTTGGTAGACGTGCAAAACATTTACTACACCACTCGCCAAACTTTCGGTCGTCCGTTTGATTACAATGCTTTTTGGCGACAAGCCACAGAAGGTCGTAACGTAGTGAAAGCCATCGCTTATGCCATCGATCGTGGCGATGAAAAGCAACGCCAATTTCAAAATATTTTGCGCGCCATTGGCTTTGAGGTAAAACTTAAACCATTTATCCAACGCGCTGATGGTTCAGCAAAAGGTGACTGGGATGTGGGCATCGCTTTAGATGGTATCGAGTATGGCCAACAAGCGGATGTGGTCGTGCTCGCCTCTGGCGACGGTGATTTTGATTTATTGGTGCAAAAACTCCGAGCAAGGCACCAAACCCAAGTAGAGGTCTATGGGGCTGAGCCTTTAACGGCTCAATCTCTCGCCCAAGCAGCAAGTCGTTTTATCCCTATTGACGACCGTTTACTACTGAAATAATTCTTAGGAGAACGTTTCCACAAATAAGGCTTCCACCTTGTCACGAGCCCAAGGGGTTTTACGCAAAAACTTCAGGCTCGACTTCACAGATGGATCACTTTTAAAGCAATTGATGTTGATCCGAAAAGACAACTCTTCCCAACCATAGTGCTCGACTAAATCCGTCACCACTTTTTCCAATTTCACACCGTGCAAAGGGTTATTAGGTTGTTCAGTTGTCATAATATTCCAAATTCCAAAGAAGATAAGATAGACCCCCAGTATACCTGAATCCCCTCGCCCTTAATGCTCTCTACCACAGCTTTTCGACAGCTTTGCAAAATACCACGACAATATTTGACTAATAAGGCAAAAGCCCGAAAAATAGAGGCAACTAAAGGAGATTACATAATGGGTATTTTATCCGGCCTTAAAGGCCTATTCAGCGGTGGCGAAAGCGCCCCTGCTAAAACGGAAGAAGCTGTTGAATACAAAGGCTTTCAAATCATTCCAGCCCCTATCAATGAAGGTGGCCAATATCGCGTTGCCGCGAGCATCACCAAAGGCGAAGGAGAGGAACAGCAAGTTCATCAGTTTATTCGTTCGGACATTATTCCAAGCCGAGATGAATGCATCGAGATCACTATGCGCAAAACTAAAATGACCATAGACCAGCTGGGTGATCGCATCTTCGGCTAGCCAATAACAACAAGGGGATGGTGATGAGCGACCTAGGTAAACCTTGGCAACAAGTCAGCGATAAGCAAGACTTCTTAGGCTCTAATTATCGCGCTCGCACCTTCACCTTTGCTAGCACCTCACAACCTATCGTACACACCACCCTCGTCCAACATTTGGGTGAACTATCTAGCCCTAAGGCCATCCTGTATCTCCATGGCTATACGGACTACTTTTTCCAAACTGGCTTAGCTGATTTCTTTGTACAACTTGGCTATCGTTTCTACGCCCTAGATCTACAAGGTTATGGTCGTTCACTACGCCCCTATCGGCCACCTAACTGGTGCAGCAGTATAGAGCAATACGGCCAAGATATAGACATCGCCCTAGCCACCCTATACCAAGATGGCGTTCGCGACGTTAGCCTGTTGGCGCACTCCACCGGTGGATTGGTGGCTGCTAACTATCTTTCCCAGGCCATAAGTAAGGCCGAGCGTGAACAGCGTTATGGCGTACCCTTGGCAGACATTAAGCACCTAATCCTCAATAGCCCCTTCTTGGCTCTGCCTTTTGCCCCCAAAACACTAAAATTCTTGAGCAAACCTTTACCTTGGCTACTAACGGCTTTATCACGCTTCTCCATTCAAGCCAAAAGCCCCACCATGTACGCTCAAACCCTTCATACAAAATTTGCTGGGCAATGGGACTATCGACTCGACTGGAAGCCAGCGGAAGGTTACCCGCTATCTTTTCACTGGCTAAAACAGATCGACATCGCCCAGCGAAAACTCAGTCAGAGCAAGATCTCACTACCGACTCTGTTGTGTCACTCGCAAACCAGCACCATAGGTAAAAACAGCGTAGCAGACATGCAACAGGGAGATGGTGTATTAGATGTTCACAGCATGCAAGAGGCCGCTGAGCAAGTCTTTACCCAGCTAACCAAAGCCAGTATCCCTAAGGGCTACCATGACCTGTACCTGTCACAAGAAGAGGCACAGAAGGCATTTCTACTCGCCATGCAAAACTGGTTGCAAGACTTAGAGTCAAAAACGCCCTCCGCAAGCCTTTAAAACTTACGCTCCTTGCTTCGCCATTACCCAATCTAGCAAACAGGTGGGCAACAAACGACGCATCATGCCCGCACCGTAAGTTGGTAACGTCACATAATAGCGAGCTCTTGGCCGCGGCGACTCTAAAGCATGAATGAGCTTTTTTACCACTGCGCCGGCTGGCAAGGTTTGAGACGACACAGGCCCCTCTTTGCTCAAACGCTCAATCGCTTCTTCATACCCCGCTTGGTGACGACTGTTCTTAACATCAATATTCTTCTTTAAAGCGGCCAAAGCATTGGGGCGAAACTTACTCTCAATTGGACCCGGCTCAATTAAACTCACCTTAATTGGTGAACCCATCAACTCCAATCGCATGGTATCTGTCAGCCCTTCTAAAGCAAACTTGCTAGCGTTATAGGCCCCTCGAAATGGCGCTGCCACCAGCCCTAGTACCGAACTGTTATTCACAATTCGACCGTAGCCTTGCTCATGCATCAGCTTCAATACCAAACAGGTTAACTCGTGCGTGCCAAAGAAATTACTTTCAAACTGCTCCTTTAATACCGCTACGGGCAAATCTTCCACCGCACCGGGTTGCCCATAAGCACCATTATTAAACAAGGCGAACAAACTTCCTTGAGTAATCTCTAACGTGTCTTTAAGGCCTTGCGCGATAGAAGCCGAATCCGCCAAATCCAACTGCACAACATGCTCTATACCCTCAGACTTCAGACGCTCCACATCTTCTTGCTTGCGACAACTGGCCACCACAAGAAAGTTTCGCTCTTGCAGCATCTTCGCCGCTTCTAACCCAATACCACTAGAACACCCTGTGATTAACACCGAATAACGCATACCACCCCCTACCCTTAAAAACTAACAAGAATGACTCAAACCTACGGCAAAAAGCGCTATCGATAAACCCCTTTTTCCATCCCCCCTACTTAATTGACGAATGCCTGTTCGCGCTTTCTCCACCTCTCCTACTAAATTGACGAATGACCTGTTGGCGTTTTCATGAGGTAGACGATAGCTTCGAAATAAAACATCAACATGACTAGGCTCTCCTTCCACCTCCCCTACTGAATTGACAAATGACCTGTTGGCGTTTTCATGAGGTAGGTGATAGTTTCGAAATAAAACGCCAACACGGGCATGCAGTCACACCTACTCCCTATTCAGTTACATCTAATGAACAGACTGTTACCGCTTTCATCAGGTAGACATGAGTTTCGATACAAAACACCAACATGACTAGACTCTCCTTCCACCTCCCCTACTGAATTAACGAATGACCTGTTGGCGTTTTCATGAGGTAGGCGCTAGTTTCGAAATAAAACGCCAACACGGGCAAGCAGTCACACCAACGCCCCATTCCGTCAAATCAAATAAGTGACCTGTTGGCGTTTTCATGAGGTAGGCGATAGTTTCGAAATAAAACGCCAACACGGTCAGACATTCACTCCGCAAGCATGGTCAGGCCGTCACATCACCTTCTTGAAAGCCTTACCTCCAATGTAATTAACAAACAAAAAAACCGACTACTCATTACTGAATAGTCGGTTTTGCAAAAACAAACTTAGGGCTAGCCCAAAGCTTGAGAATGATGCTCTAAGTGATCTTCAATAAAACTGGCAATGAAGAAATAACTGTGATCATAACCAGGCTGACGACGCAAAATCAGCGGGTGTTTGGCTTGCTCACAAGCCGCTTCCAGCGCTTCTGGCTTAAGCTGCTCCACCAAGAAATTATCCGCTTCACCTTGATCCACCAGCAAAAGCAAACGCTCCTCTGCATTCGCAATCAAGCAGCTGGCATCCCATTGCTGCCAAACCTCTTTATTGTCACCTAAATACCCCGTAAAAGCCTTCTCCCCCCAAGGACAAGCCACCGGATTCGCAATCGGCGCAAAAGCCGATACCGATTGATAACGCCCAGGGTTTTTCAGAGCACAAATCAACGCGCCATGCCCCCCCATAGAATGCCCCGAAATAGAACGCTTATCCGTGACAGGGAAATTCGCTTCGATTAATGAAGGTAACTCATCCACCACATAATCATACATGCGGTAAGAGTCTGAATAAGGCGCTACCGTGGCATTCACGTAAAACCCTGCTCCAGAGCCAAAATCATAGCTTTCATGCTCATTAGGGTAATCCGAGCCTCGTGGGCTAGTATCTGGACAGACAATGGCCAAACCTAACTCCGCAGCTTTACGAAACGCCCCTGCTTTTTGGATGAAGTTCTCATCTGTGCAAGTTAAACCCGACAACCAGTAAAGCACAGGAACCGATTGCAACTCTGTTTGCGGTGGCAAAAAAATAGCAAACGTCATGTCTCCCGATACACTGCTACTTTCATGACGATAGCGTTTTAGCCAGCCTTCAAAGCATTTCGTACTGGATAATAATTCCATATTGCATTCCTTCTAAAATCTTGAGCCTAACCTGTCGTCAGGCTCAAACAGTCGCTTACTGATCGAACAAAATAACCGTACGAATACTCTTACCTTCGTGCATTAAGTCAAAGGCTTTGTTGATGTCTTCAAGACCCATAGTGTGTGTTACAAATGGGTCGATTTCGATCTTGCCTTGCATGTAATCTTCTACATAACCTGGTAACTGGCTACGGCCTTTAACGCCACCAAATGCCGAACCTTTCCACACACGACCTGTCACCAACTGGAATGGACGAGTTGAGATTTCTTGACCAGCGCCCGCCACACCAATAATGATGGATTCACCCCAGCCTTTATGACAGCACTCAAGGGCTTGGCGCATGATTTGAACATTACCGATACACTCAAAAGAGTAGTCCACACCACCGTCCGTCATATCCACAATCACTTGCTGAATTGGCGCTTCAAATTCTTTCGGGTTAACGCAATCGGTCGCACCAAATTGCTTCGCCATTTCGAATTTAGACTCATTAATATCAATGGCGATAATGCGTGATGCACCCGCCATGCGAGCGCCCTGAATCACAGACAAACCAATGCCGCCCAGACCAAACACCGCAACGGTCGCGCCTTCTTCAACTTTCGCCGTATTCAACACCGCACCGATACCTGTGGTGATACCACAGCCGAGCAAACAGACTTTCTCAAGTGGGGCATCCACATGGATTTTTGCCAAAGAAATCTCTGGCACTACACTGTACTCAGAGAAAGTAGAGGTGCCCATGTAGTGGAAAATTGGCTCGCCATTGATGCTGAAACGGCTAGTGCCATCTGGCATTAGGCCTTTACCTTGGGTTTCACGAACCGCCTGACACAAGTTGGTTTTGCCAGACGTACAGAACTTACACTCACCACATTCCGCTGTGTAAAGTGGAATAACATGATCGCCAGGCTGTAGAGTAGTAACACCTTCACCAACTGCTTCAACCACACCCGCTCCTTCGTGACCTAAGATCGCAGGGAAAATACCTTCTGGGTCTTCACCCGATAAAGTAAACGCATCGGTATGACAAACACCCGTTGCCACCATGCGTACTAGGACTTCTCCCGCTTGTGGATCTTGAACATCGACTTCTTCAATTTTAAGAGGTTGGCCTGGGCCCCATGCAACAGCAGCTTTACATTTCATTGTTTTCTCCAAACGTGTGTTTAACAGTGTTTCGTTAGTTGGCATTAACGCCATTCATTACAGTCTACTCTCATCTGATTAAAGCGATAATCCTTAGTTTAGAAAATGATTATTGCCATACAGCAACAATGAGCTAACAATTGCCCCATAAGTGCGATAATCTACTTTTTTAACCAAGAGATTTTGTGTAATGAAAAACTGGGAAGCCATGGAAGCCTTTATTGAAGTGGTACGCCAAGGCAGCTTTTCAGCGGCGGCGTCACAACTCAATGTGTCCCCTTCCCACATTAGTCGACTGATCACCCAGCTTGAATCCGAGCTTAGCTGCACTCTGCTATTTCGCACGACGCGTCGCATTCGTTTAAGTGAAGCCGGAGAACTTTACTACCAACATTGCCGAGGCCTACCAGAAACCCTAAGCAGTGCCGAAGAAGTGGTATCAACCTTGAACCAAGCCCCTGTGGGCGCTTTTAAGATGACCTGTGCCACCACTTTTGGGGAACGCTTTATTGCACCGGTGATGAATGACTTTTTGATCAGCCACCCAAAGATAGAGCTCGACCTTCATCTCACCAACCGTGAAGTAGACATTATCGAAGAAGGCTACGATCTGGCTATTCGTATGGGGTCGCTAAAAGATTCAAGCCATTTGTCCCGTCGCTTGTGTGATCGCGAAGAATTTCTCTGTGCTTCAAAAGAATACGTTGCTCAACATGGCGTGCCTCATACACTTGCCGAGCTAAGTAAGCATCACTGCTTAAGCGGTTCTAAAAATTATTGGCTGTTTCAACAAAATGGTCAGCGCAAAGAAGTAAAAACACAAAGTACATGGCGCAGTAATTCCGGGCCTGCGCTTCTCGACGCGGTTCGTAAGGGATTAGGCATTGCACAGCTACCGGATTATTACGTGAAGGAAGACTTAGCCAGCGGTCAACTCATTGCACTGCTTCCCCAATATCAATACCCCTACAGTGGTGTGTGGCTGGTGTACCCAAAAGTTCGCCATTCCTCCCCTAAATTACAACATATTTGTGATTATCTAATACAACACATTCAAACTCGTAAATAGGCAAAATGGCGGCTTTTAAAGAGGAAATTCCTAAATAAAGCTTAAATTAGCCGACAAAGATTAGCTTGTTATTTGAAGCAACGGCTGTTAAATTTCGCCCGCCTCGTTTATGTATAAGCTTATGAAACAACGCTATTTACCCATACTCTTCCTTTGCTGGCTGGCCTATTTCACCGTACCACTGATCAATAATATCGGTGTGTTTAACGGCGTTTACGTCATGCTTTGTGCCACTAAAGGGGTAATGATTCACCAAGCTCCAACAACGCTTACCGACGTACATGCGCATCATCACCATGATCATCACCAAATGGTGCAATCTTTCGCGGATTCAGAGGCTGATCAGCTAGATCAAACTGCCGATGACCATGAAGCTCTAGGCTGTCCATGTATTCACTTCTTTTGTAATATCAAATTCCATTTAGAGACTCAAACGGCACTGCTAAAAGCCGCGTCGCCGATACCGCTTCATATTCAGGCTCAGCCTTCCTCAAAAATCTACCGCCTTCAGGCTCGCGGCCCACCGCTCTATCCGCATGCTTTAACCCCATTATTGAACATCACCTAGCGCCCTCACAAGTTTGGGGCGCTTAGGTCTATTTTGCCCCAAAATTTGTAAGGATCGTAACCATGTTTGGTTCCAAATCTTTTTATATGTCAGTTTGGCGCTGGCACTTTTTCGCAGGCCTGTACGTTGTGCCTTTTCTAATCATGCTATCGATCACAGGCTTGATTATGCTTTATGCGCCACTTATTGAGCGAACTCTCAACGCCAACTTATTCCACGTCGACCAAGTCACGGATCAAGCTATTTCCTATCAGCAGCAGTACCAACTGGTACAAGCTCAATATCCTGAAAGCACGGTTTCGCAATTCTTTTTGCCTGCTGCTGCAGATGAAACTACTCGTTTTCAAGTCAAGACAGCAGGTGACACACTGTCGGTATTTGTCGATCCTTATAAAGGTGAAGTACTAGGCAGCTTGAGTATTAGCCAATCCTTACTCGCTTGGGGAGAAAATACTCACAGCAGTTTTATGGTGGGCGCGACAGGTGAGCGAATGATCGAAGTGGCCGCCAGCTTAACCGTCTTACTTATCCTCACTGGGGTGTTTTTATGGTGGCCTGCCAAAGGTGAGTCCAAGATCAAAGCGGCTACCACTATTCGTAAAAAAGGCGGTCGTGTTTTCTGGCGCGATTTACACAGCGTTATCGGTGTTTGGGCGGCGCTGATTCTATTGTTTTACTGTATCTCAGGACTTTCTTGGGCCTCTCTTTGGGGTGGTCAGATGACTCAAGCTTGGAGCACATTTCCTATGGAAAAAAGTGCTTCCAGCGTGTCGTCGACACTCACCCATGAAGACTTAAATGTAAAAGGACTCAAACAAATACCTTGGGGACTAGAGCAAGCGCCATTGCCAGAATCCACCAGCACTGGGCCTACCAGCATTACCCTAGACAGGGTTGTTGCTGACGCCAAAGCACTGGGGTTCACTCAGTTTCAAGTGCATTTCCCTAAAAATGAAGTAGGCGTCTATACCGCTACGGCCAGCACTATGGGCAAGGACATCACTAACGCTTGGGATGACAGAACGGTGCATTTTGATCAATATTCGGGAGAGACACTCGTAGATGTTGGCTTTGCGGATTACAACGCTTTTGCAAAATCCATGGCCGCTGGCGTCGCCCTACATATGGGCCAATTTGGCCTATGGAATCTTATCGCCTCGACCTTATTTGCTCTCTCAGTGATTGTGCTGTGTGTTTCGGGTGTCATCATGTGGTGGAAGCGCCGACCAAGCGCTCGCTTTGCTCTATCACCACCGCCGATACCGAAAAACTTTGCTCGTTGGAAACATGCCGTATGGTTGCTCTTGCCAATATCTTTGCTCTTTCCCATGGCGGCAGTGGCCATTGCAGCGACGGTCGTTTTTGATATTTTGGCGCAAATGATAGTGCCGAAAGTACGTAATATCTGGGCTTAAACTTAGCTAATAACTCAGCAAATACCCCAGAACATAAACGGTCAGCAAAGTCTTGCTGACCGTTCGTCTTAGTGGCGACTATGGCATCTCTGTGATTAAATAGTCGCTTCATTTGAAGAGAAGAAAAGCTCATGTTTTCCCAGCAAGACCTAGTGCAAGTCGCTCGTCAAACCATGCCCTTTGGTAAATACCAAGGCCGTGTGCTGATTGATTTACCCGAAGCGTATTTATTGTGGTTTTCTCATGAAGGCTGGCCGAGTGGCAATCTTGGTCAATGGCTGCAATTAGCACTAGAGATCAAAATCAATGGCTTAGAAAAGATCGTCGACCCATTGCGCACGCCCGTAACGAAGCAAGCGGATGAACCCAAAGTTCGGATACGCTTTGATGAATAAAGCTTAGTTGGCTTTATCGCGTTGGAATTGCAAAACGCCTTCAACATCTCCCACACACCGAAAACCTGACCGCTCAGCGACTTTAATCGAAGCGACATTGTCAGCTTTGACTTGAGCACTACAGGACTGATCAAATACCACAAAGAGTGCTTGCAGCATGGCCTGCGCGACACCTCGCCCTCTAGCGGTTGGTGCAACCATCCAAGATAACTCCCATGTATCCGCTTTTTTATCCGCTCGACAACTGCCCACGGCTTCATCCGATAATTCAGCGATCCATAAGCGGCGCTGTTCGGGCATGGCTAAAGAGGCTTCCAGCCAAGTTAAATGGGACGCCAAGTCGATTTCTGCTGTCGTCAATGAGGCTTGCCGAGTTGAGACATGATTTCGCCAACTTAATAACAACTCAGCGTCGCTAAATTTGGCATTACGCAATTGAATATCTACTGAACTCACCTAAACCTCCTCTCGCTTATGCATTTATTTTTAGATAAAAAAACCTTAAATTAAGTATACACTCGTGAGGATTCCAACTTCACCTAATATGCCCAAAGGATAGTATAAATGGACATTCGCATCGACGATTTAAGCGGCCCAGAAGTCAAACGGATTCTCACCGAACATTTAGAAGACATGTATGCCTCCTCACCCGCTGAGTGTGTGTTCGCCCTAGACCTAGACGCGTTAAAACAACCGAGCATTACCTTTTGGAGCGTATGGCAAGACAAACAACTACTCGGTTGCGGAGCATTAAAAGCCTTATCGACCGAGCAAGGGGAAATAAAATCCATGCGTACCACCCAGGCGGCACGTAATAAAGGCGTCGCATCAAGCTTATTGCAACATATTATCCAACAAGCTCGCCTTCGTGGCATGAGCGAGCTAAGCCTAGAGACAGGTAGCACAGACTTCTTTGCTCCTGCTAGAAAACTGTATGCTAAACATGGCTTTAGCGAATGCGGCCCCTTTGCCGACTACAAACTAGATCCACACAGTGTGTTTATGACAAAGTCACTGGCGTAAAAAAGCCGACTTTCGTCGGCTTAGGTAGAGCTCAAGGCTAAGATTCAATAAATCTACAGGCCACCATGGGTAAGCTTAGCAGGATCGAGCAGCTTAAGAAGTTCCTCGCGGCTAAGTTCGGTGGCTTCTTCTGCCACATCGACAATAGGTCGACCATCTTTATAAGCTTTTTTGGCAATTTCCGCGGCCTTGGCATAACCAATAATCGGGTTGAGTGCGGTCACCAAAATAGGGTTTCTATGCAAAGCTTCGTTTAGCTTATCTTCATTGACCGTTAGTGTCGCAATGGCGCTGTCCGCCAATAACTGACCACTGTTTGCTAACAATTTGATACTGCTGAGCAGGTTTTTAGCGATCACCGGCAACATGACATTCAACTCAAAGTTACCTGATTGACCGCCGATAGTAATGGCCGCATCGTTACCAATAACTTGTGCCGCCACCATGGCCGTTGCCTCTGGAATCACTGGATTGACCTTGCCCGGCATAATAGAAGAACCCGGTTGTAAGGCTTGCAGCGTAATTTCACCCAGGCCTGCCAATGGGCCAGAGTTCATCCAACGTAAGTCATTGGCGATTTTCATGTAAGTCACCGCCAGCGCTTTCAGTTGGCCCGATAAGGCCACTGCCGTATCTTGCGATCCGATCAAGGCAAAGAAGTTATCACCAGGGGAAAAGGTCACTTGTGTTAAATCCGATAACTCTTGCGCAAACAGGGCCGAAAATTCAGGGTGAGCATTTATGCCAGTGCCTACCGCTGTACCACCTTGCGCCAAACGGCTGGTTTTTTGAGTCAAAGCATTTAGATTATCTATATTATCTTGCAGTTGAGCGGCCCAAGCATCAAACGTTTGATCCAAGCGTACCGGCATAGCATCCATTAAATGAGTACGTCCAGTTTTGGTGAAGCCCTTTAGGGTCTGGCCTTTTTCAACGATGGTTTGTTTTAAATGTTGCAGGGCTGGTAATAAATGCCCAACCAACTCTAGCGTGGCGCTTACGTGAATAGCACTCGGAATCACATCATTACTACTTTGACCAAAATTCACATGGTCATTGGCACCAACGGCTTTGTCATAGAAACGGCTCGCTAAGGTAGCAATTACTTCATTCGCATTCATATTAGAGCTGGTACCAGAGCCGGTTTGGAACACATCTACCGGAAAGTGTGTCATCAATTGCTCATCATTTAATAGCTCATCACAAGCATTCTGAATGGCTTGGGACAACTCAGGGCTAAGGCACGCTAGCTTTTCATTCGCTCTTGCCGCCGCGGCTTTAATCATGATTAAGGAGCGAATAAAGGCTTCCGGCATAGGTTCATCACTGATCGGGAAATTATTGATCGCTCGCTGGGTTTGGGCACCATATAAGGCCTCAGCAGGAACGTTCAACTCACCCATACTGTCTTTTTCAATGCGCATTTTCATTCTTTAATAATTTCCTTCTTGCTCAAACGACGACATAAAATAGTGACTCAGCACTCGTAAACTATGTTCCATTTTGAAGTAGCCTTTCGCGTCTTGGTAGGTCACGATCAGATGCTTGATATTCGACAATGGCACGTACACCTTGTCTAAACAAGTTTGACGCCAATGCCTTGATACACTGCTATCACATACAGTGTCTAACAATACGTAGAACACCCGCTGGTGTAACTTAGCCGCTTCGACCACATCCAGTCGTTCAGCGTACTCTTCGGTAAGATTGAGATAGTGATAGAGTACTTCAGGAGAGTCGGCACATTGGCCACCTTGAATAGTTTGCTCAAGAACGGAGAACGGAATGAAATAATGGCTCATAGACTTTACCTGCTGAAGACATTAATGATAACTATTATCAATAATGAACACCCGCCCATAACCTGTCAAGCAGTTGATAACGATTCTTATTAAAATTAATGTAAAGTCCGTTCCAAAAATATAAAAGCCCTCTAACACAATGACGCATTAGAGGGCTTAAAAATACTGAAAGAGCAATAACTTAGTGGTGGTGACCACCTACGCCATGGGCGTGACCATGGGCAACTTCGTCATTCGTTGCTTCACGAGCACTGACGATCTCAACATTGAAAGTAAGATCTTTGCCAGACAATGGATGGTTTAAATCCACCATAGCATGTTTCAAACCTGCTTTTATCACCGTCACTTGGCGCATGCCTTTGTCGGTTTGCACCATAGCAACCATGCCTGCTTTCCAGCGTTTCGCGCCTTGCAAGTGTTTAACCGGCACTTGTTGAGTACGGTCGTCATGGCGCTCGCCGTAAGCGTCAGCACAAGCAACAGTCACTTCGAACTCGTCACCCACTTCGCGCCCTTCCATGGCTTTTTCAAGGCCTGGAATCACATTACCATGACCATGAAGGTAAGCTGCTGGGTCTTTACCCGCGGATGTTTCTAATAAGTTTTCACCGTCACGTAAGGTGTAGTGAAACTGTACAACTTGATTGTCTGCTATGGACATGTCATTTCCTCTTAATTGTTTCTTAGCTCACTCGTTAAGGAGAATGAGCCGCTATTGATCGCACCATTATAAAAGTAAGTAAGATAGTGACCTAGAACAGCGAAAATTCTAAAGAATCTTCAGTGACTATGATGTCTTTCACCATGCTTGCCGCCGTTTTCTCAAATGGTGAATGATCCAACACATAAACAGGATGCTGATCGAAATACTGGGCAAGGGCTTTTTCAAAGTCACCATGCAACGAGCCTAACACCGAGCGCAGCATGTTCTCACTGAAGCTCGCCCCTTCTACCTTAATATTGGTGACTTTCGGGGCAACCAAATACAAGCGGTCTTCTTCGATACGAACCCCAGACTCAAAGGATGGCAACAACTGAGTTGTAATCTCAAACTCTTGTCCGAAAGCCTTTAAACGCCCTTTCATGTCAGACACCATGTCCACTAGGACTAAGCCGCCATCTCGGTCCGTAAGATCGATACTGGCAGACTTTACGAGAAGCTCAAGGTTTAGTGTGTGGCCATCCAACAAGACTTCAATCTGATTGGTCTGCGGGTTGGCTAATTGCTTAGCCACCTCTTCATTTAATTCTGTTTCACTGATGCGAAAACTGTTGCAGCCTGAAATCGCCAAAGATGACACCAGTACAACTAACAAAAACCCAAAGCGGGGAAAACTCATAACCTTCTCCTTAAGATCAGTCTAGGACTGACCGCGCATTTCATACCAAAAACGCATAAAGTCTTCCGTCACTTTTTGCTCTATTTCAACCACTTCATTGGTTGGGCCAAATAAAGATACGGTAAATACATTGTAACCTTCGGGCGTCGTGGTAATTCGCACCCTGGGCTCTGGCCCCGAAATATTAATGTCTAAGCGCTTTTCAATTAAACTATTGTAGCGAATCGCCACCTCATGAAAGTGCTCACTGTATTCGCGGATGTTTTGTAAAATCTGGTCTTTAATAGTAAACAAATTCACTTCATCTGACAGTCTAGATATCGAAAAGGTATGGGTAACATAGCGACGCATATAGTTTAAATTCTGTACAGTGTGAGTCACTAATAAACTATTCGGCACCACCGTGGTTCGACCAGTATAACCATAGCTACCACCTTTCAAATCCACTTCAAATAACGTCGTAGAAAGCCAATCACTGTCTGTAACCTCGCCTTCATAGTTAGCAATACGCACCCAATCACCCACCTGATAAGGCCGAGTACTAGCACGATAAAATGCGCCAATGATGCAAGCAATGAATTCCTTCGTGGCGATCACCAACGCCACCATAAAGGCCGCGATTGAAATGGCAATGTTTTGTAACTCTGAGGCCCAAATCAACACAAAACCCACCACCAAGAGTAGATTGAATATATTGTCTACCGCATTGATACGTTGACGCTTGGTATCGTGTTCAAATTTAGGGTGTTGACGAATAACACGCTTTGTATAGCGGCGAACAATATAAGACAAAACAATCCACCCCAAGGTAAGAGTGATTTCTATATTGTCCGATAAAATAGAGTAATCGATTTGGGACAGATCAATAACCATGTATAACTTTTCCATGAGAAGCAAAGAATTTAGCCCGCCACTTTATCAATCATTATGACAATCAACAAATAAAAGCACTAGACAAAAGAAAAAATAATGCTGTATATTTATACAGTATTATTTTTTCCACGAGGTGGACCATGCCAGTCGTTATTAAATACGTTGTAGAACGTGATGGAATCGAAAAAATGACCTTTACGTCAAAAGCCGAAGCAGACGCTTACGATAAACTTTTAGACACGGCCGATGCTTTATATGACCTACTAAACACGAGTGACCTTCTTAGTGAACCTAGCCAAACCGAAGCTCTTGCTATGTTCCTTGCAGAACAGAAAGAACCATTGCTTGAGGCGTTAGGCAGTAAGAAGAAATCCTCTACCAAAACAAAAAAAGCTGCACCGAAAAAATCGCCACAGCTTGAATTAGCCGATGAATCACAACGCAAAACCTTAGAAGACATAGTGATTGAGCCAGATGAAGACGCTCTCTACGAAGAGGACAGCAGCACAGGCTTTAGCGATGATGCGTCATTCGATACTGAAGATGCCGCCTAAATCGGAATGACCTTTAGGCTTGTGGCGCTTCAGACTCTGGAGCGTCATCGTCTTCACTAACAGGGCGAGGTTGACGTTGGGCTGGCGTCGCTAAGATTTCCACATAAAAAGTAGCCCACTGTTGACTCTCTGCGAAACTAATTTTGTCATTGATTTGTGCCACATGAAGCACTTCTGCCCCTTCTTCACGCTCACCAAATTTGCAATCAAAGCCCCAATAATCTGCGTATTCGGGCAGACGCTTGTTGCGCTCGCGCTTTAGGTATTTACGAATATCAGCTTTTGCGGCTTCGATCAAACGTGGGTAGGCAATTTTTGGGTGAGACAGTGTGAATGTTTTTTTCATTGGTATCCTAGAGGGTAGGTGGCAAGCTGGATAATTCCTCTTGCTCAGGGAGGCATGATAACGGATTCGCTCTAGAACAGCCATGTATCTGCGGGGCCGAGACCCCACAAATCTACATCAACTAGGTGATTAAGCCGCTTTTTTAAGGGCTTTCTTCAACTTCGCGATTTTAGCTTTTTGCTTAACAACTTTTTCTTTACGCGCTGCAATTTCTTTTTTTAACTCTTTCTTAATTGCTTTAAGATCTTTTTTAGCCACGCTGAACTCCTTAGTGTTATAGAAAAGTATTGCCTCGAAAAACGAGACAACCACCTTAAATTATCTTGCCCTAAGGTGAAACAGACCAGTCAAAATTGTCATTAAAACTTAACATAGTCGGCTCGACACGGTCATATTCACATGACACCCGACATAGACGTCTCATTGTAATCCTATTTTTTATCCTTCTTTAAAAGTAATCTTTCTTCTCCTGGTAACTGCTCTTAATATGATCAATTAGTAAACGTAGTTTCTCAGGTAAGTATTTGGTGAAAGGATAAAGTGCATACACTCCTAACCGTCTTGGCTGATAGTCCGGCAATAGCGCCATCAAGGCCCCCTGCTGTAAATCTTCATAAACGCAGCACTTAGGCACATAGACAATGCCAAAACCCGCCAATGCAGCCTTACGCAGCGCTTGGGCATTATTGGTGGCAAAACTACCGTCTATACGCACACTTTTTTCTTGTCCATGTTGATGAAAGCGCCAATCAAACGAACCTTTAGCTTGATAGGTATAAGCCAAACAGTTGTGCTGTTTTAGCGCCTCTAAATTTTCTGGTGCACCGTGTTGGCGAAGATAATCTGGCGAGCAGCACACCACCCAACTGGATTCGATCAACGGCTGAGCGATTAGACTGGAATCTTCCAAAATACCGGTACGAATGGCTAGATCAAGACCCTCTCCAACCAGATCAACAAAGTCATTTTCCATACGCATATCCACTTTTATATTGGGATGCCGCCGACAAAAGTCTGCTATTGCTTCGGCCAATAAAAGTTCGCCGGAAATGGTGGGCACCGACATTTTTATAGTGCCGCTTAACCCATGACGGAATGCCGATACATTGGCAATAGCATCACTGACTTGACCATCAATATTTTTACCCGACACATAAAGATTTTCCCCGGCTTCCGTTAAATTAAGACGGCGGGTAGTGCGGTGAATGAGTTGCACCCCTAAATCTTGCTCTAATTTGCTAATGCGCTTACTAAGAGCCGGCGTCGACAACCCCACCAACTTAGCGGCTTTATTAAAAGAGCCTTGCTCCGCAACTCGGACAAATAATGACAAATCACTGGCATTCATATAATTACGACGTTTTTGGAAAGAGTTTATTAGTTTATGTCGTATTTATTATAAATCAACTTATCGCTATAGTGACGATAGAATTCATAAAAGGAGTCTGTTAATGCGACTTAAAGATTGTCATAACTTTCAGGATTTTCGCACCTTAGCCAAGAAACGTTTGCCAAGTCCTATCTTCAATTACATTGATGGTGGTTCCGATGACGAAAGCACTTATCGTCGAAATACTCAGGCGTTTGAAACTTGCGATCTGGTACCCAACGTATTAACAGGCGTAAAAGACGTAGACTTGTCTGTCACCGTAATGGGGCAAAAACTGGACTTACCTATTTATTGCTCGCCTACTGCGTTACAACGTTTATTTCACCATGATGGCGAAAGAGCGGTAGCTGGTGCAGCGGAGAAATACGGCACTATGTTTGGAGTATCTTCCTTAGGTACGGTCAGTATGGAAGAGATTGCTAAACAAACCACGACACCTCAGGTTTACCAATTTTATTTCCACAAAGATCGTGAGCTAAATCGCGCCATGATGCAGCGCGCTAAAGACGCCGGCGTACAAGTCATGATGCTTACCGTGGACTCCATTACAGGAGGGAATCGTGAGCGTGATCTGCGCACTGGTTTTTCCATTCCCTTTCGCTTGACCCTAGGAGGCATGCTGCAATTTGTGCTGAAACCTATGTGGGGCATCAACTATGTGACCCACGAAAAATTCCGTCTCCCCCAACTTGATGAACACGTTGATATGGGGAATGGCGCGACCTCCATTGGTGACTATTTTACCAATATGCTCGACCCTTCTATGAATTGGGAGGATGTCGCAGAAATGGTGAAATTTTGGGACGGTGAATTTTGCTTAAAGGGTATTATGAGTCGCGAAGATGCCCGTCGTGCCGTCGAGATTGGCTGTACCGGCGTGATTATTTCTAACCATGGTGGTCGTCAGCTCGATGGCTCTCGCAGCTCCTTTGATCAACTAGCAGAAATCGTCGATGAAGTGGGTGATGAAATAGACGTTATTTTTGACAGTGGTATACAACGGGGCACCCATGTACTAAAAGCGCTATCCCTAGGTGCGAAAGCGGTCGGCATTGGCCGCATGTACCTATACCCTCTCGCTGCGGCTGGACAACCCGGTGTAGAACGAGCATTAGGCCTAATGAAAGCCGAATTAGAGCGTGACATGAAACTCATGGGCAAAACGTCCATAGATCAACTCACTCCGGACAACCTACGTTTTAGGCGCTAGTCATACTGTCGCCCTTGGTGTCGCAACCAACCATGGGGGTGCTTGCCTCTTGGATCTTTATGGGTCCAATGCAACACACCCCCATGTTTATTCCATTCATACTCCCCATAAAAAGCTACTTTGTCTCCCTCTGATAAGCGATTGATACGCGGAGCCAAGTCTATGTTATGGGCAATCAATAAGGTTTGTTTGCTATCCAGCTGTAAGATAAATCTTTGATGCTTAGAACCTTTAGTGTCGTCGGCCAACAGCCGAATCACCACACCCTCCCCCTGCACCTGTAGGTCGCTTATTTTATGATTGAACGCCTGTTTTAGTTGAGCATCATTTGCCCAAGCCAGCGGGCTAAAAAGCGTTAAACAAAGCAAAAAACGCAAAATAAACTTCACCATTACAAGCTTTCTCCTTTATGCTGTTGTGCTCAATATCATGGTTGAGTTGCCCTTAAGCATGCCCTAACGGATCACTCAGCTCCAATAGAAATTATAAGATAGGCTAAGTTTGCAGCACTCTAAGACAAAAAATTTCACCACGATTTCCGATGTCGCCAAATACGCTAAAGTTGGAAAAACCAGCGTTTCTCGCTACCTCAATGGTGAACAGGAAAAAATGTCGAAGACCCTGCGTGAACGAATTGCCCAAGCGATCGAACAGCTCGATTATCGCCCTAACCATTCCGCACGCATGCTGCGGGCAGGACAATCTAAGCTCATCGGTTTACTGCTTGCTGACGTAACCAACCCCTACTCCATTGAAGTCTTGCAAGGCATAGAACAAGTTTGTCGTCGCCAAGGCTACATGCTCATGGTGTGTAACACCGATCATGAAGCCTCATTGCAAGACCAATATCTAAGCCTGCTGGATGCTCACCGTGTTGATGGCATTATTATTAATACTGCCAGCATAAGCTCAGCCCAGATGGACAGTTTTAGTAAGATAGCCTGTCCTATGGTGCTGGTAGATAGAGTGAACACCACCCTCGAAGTGGACTCTGTGGGTTTGAATAATAGAGAAGCAGCCCAGCAAGGCATTGCCCATTTAAAAGCTCAATCTTACCAAGCGGTTTTAGTGGTGAGCGAAACACTGGCCATTGCCCCACGCCAAGAAAGAGCGCAAGCCCTAGCCGACTTTGCCAACGCTAACCCGGACATCCATTACCAGCTCACTGAAGTGGATAAGCAAGACGAGACGTTACTCGTCACCAGTATTGAGCGCTTTCTGGCGGAAAATCCAACCAAGAAATGCGCCATCTTTACCACCAATGGTGTAGCGACTATGTGGGTCGCAAAAGCGCTCAAAAAACTCAATCTAAAAGTGGGACAAGACATTGGCCTAAGTGGCATTGATGACCCAGAATGGGCGGAACTATTTGAAGGCGGCCTGACCGTCATGCGCCAGCCCACTCGCCTCATTGGAGAAACCGCCTGCGAACGTTTGCTGGGCCGTATTCAAGGCAACAACGAAGCCCCTCAGCACATAGAGCTCAGTGCAGAACTTATCATTCGTCAGTCCACCTAACCGCTAATTTCACTACTCAAAACCCTGCGCACAGAGTCTTCAAAAGGCTATTAAATTTGTTTTTGGAACCGATTCCATGATATTGTCCTGCGACTAAAAATTGCTCAACAGTATGTAATCTGCGATAAATAGCCTAAGTAACCTAAGGTTACTTAGCGGTGCAGAGACAAAACGATCATTACAAATAGGAATCTCATTATGCAAAGCAGCCAAACTAAATCTTTTGTCACCCTAGGTGAAGCAATGGCTTTGTTTGTTGCCAAAACTCCCGGCAAACTTTCTGATGTTGAAGAATTCAGCCGCTCTTTAGCGGGCGCAGAAGTCAACGTTGCGATTGGTATGGCTCGCCTTGGCTTTGAGTCAACGTATCTTAGTAAAGTGGGCGATGACTGCTTTGGTGAGTATGTGCGTAATGCGATCAGTAAAGAGGGCATCAGTACTGGCAACATTTCCCTAAGCCCAGAACAAGCCACTGGTTTTATGTTGAAATCCAACGTCACCGATGGCAGTGACCCGATCACTCAGTATTTCCGTCGTAACTCTGCGGCAAGCACGTTAAGCGCTAGCGACATCAAAGCAGACCTATTTAAGCCAGGCGCTCATCTACACATTACCGGTGTTGCTGCCGCCATTTCTGAAACCGTACGTGATGCCATTAAGCAAGCGATCAGTTTCGCAAAAGAGCAAGGTTGCAGCATTTCTTTCGATACTAACTTGCGTCCTGCGCTTTGGTCCGACAGTCAAGTAATGGTCGACACCATCAACGAATTTGCCTTTAACAGCGATATTATCTTGCCAGGTATCGAAGAAGGTTTGATCCTGATGGGCAGTGAAGAGCCTGAAGAAATTGCGGACTTTTACCTAAACAATGGCGCCAAAGCTGTTGTCGTGAAACTCGGCAGTAAAGGCGCTTACTATAAAACTCGCAGCGGTGATTCAGGTGTTGTTGCAGGCTTCCCGGTTGCCCAAGTAGTCGATACCGTTGGCGCAGGTGATAGCTTCGCTGCCGGTGTGATCTCAGCATTGCTTGATGGTAAAGACATGGAGCAAGCGGCACGTCGCGGTAATCTACTGGGTTCCATGACCGTACAAGTGAGCGGCGACAGTGAAGCGCTGCCAACGCGCGCACAGTTGCAACAACTAGAAGGCTAAGCCTTATGAAAAAGAAAGTGCTGCTTTATAAAACGCTTTCCACCGATGCTATGGCTCGCCTAGCGCAACATGCTGAGATTAGCCAATTCAACGGTCTGGATGAAAATAATAAAGCCGCTTTCTTTGAAGCTCTCGCCACGGCAGAAGGCATCATTGGTTCCAGTATCATGATGGGGCCAGACATACTGGATCAGGCACCTCAATTGAAAGCCGTATCGACGATTTCCGTAGGTACGGATCAATTCGACCATGACTACCTTGCTAAGCGTGGTATTCCCTTGATGCACACTCCGGGTGTACTGGATGAAACTACGGCCGACACGCTCTTCACTCTGATTATGTGTACCGCCCGTCGTGCCGTAGAGTTAGCTAATATGGTGCGCGAAGGCCGCTGGACCAAAAACATAACGTCTGAGCATTTTGGTACGGACATACACGGTAAAACCCTTGGTATTATTGGTATGGGACGCATTGGCTATGCTATCGCCAAACGCGCGCACCTAGGCTTTGACATGCCAATCCAATACTGCAATCGTAGCCGTAAAACCGAAGCAGAAGAAAACCTCAACGCCGTCTATATGGATATGGCGACTCTGCTAAAAACGTCCGACTTTGTCTGTGTGATGACTCCTCTCACCCAAGAAACCCAAGGTTTAATTGGTGCCGAAGAATTTGCCATGATGAAACCCAGTGCCATTTTCATTAACGGCTCTCGTGGTAAGGTCATCGATGAGGCAGCATTGGTAGAGGCGCTAAAAGAAGGCACCATACGTGCCGCAGGCTTAGATGTTTTTGAGGTGGAGCCCCTGCCCGCCAGTTCGCCACTGTGTGAATTAGACAATGCCGTACTCTTCCCGCACATTGGCTCCGCCACACAAGAAACCCGAGACCTCATGGCCGCTTGTGCTGTGGATAATCTTATTAATGCCCTAAACGGTGACATCAGCGCAAATTGCGCCAATGACCACCTACTCACACCTTAGCCCTGCCAAGGATTACCACTCTTGCGCTAAAAGCTCGTGAATAAAACTCAATTTTTCTCTTACTGCTGGCACCAAAACGAATGGGTATAAATCTGGCTGCCCCATGCTTCTGTTAAGCATGTTCACCGCAAAGGTTAAGGGTAGATACTGGGCCAGCATATCCTCGAAATTACTATGTCGATATGGGTTAATATTGACCATCACCGCTAATTGGCTTTGTTGCGGTTCAAGGGGCGATAAACTAAAACCAAACTGGCTGGCGGTCTCCAAGGTGTCGACAATATGCAGATAGTGCGCCCAAGTTTCCGCCCAATCCTCCCACGGATGTGAAGAGGCATAGACACTCACAAAAGAGTCCTGCCAGTTTTCTAAAGGGGTCTCATAGTGCTTTTCAAGGGACTCACCGTAATTTGCACGTTCATCACCAAACAAGGCCCGGTAACTTGCCAAAGTGACTTCATCGGTGGCCACTAATTGGTCCCAATAGTAATGACCCACTTCATGACGAAAATGACCTATCAGTGTCCGGTAAGACTCCTGCATGTTCTCACGCATTTCTTCACGATCTGATGCCTTTGCTTCTGCGGCGTTGATGGTTACTTGCCCCAAAGCATGACCAGTGGTGGCTTGAGCATCTTCTGGAACAACGTTTTCTTCCGATATAAAGTCAAACGACAACCCGTCTTCTGGGTCCTCTTGTTTGCTAATGATGGGTAAATTAAGTTGCAACAAAGAGTACACTAATTGATGTTTAGCAAACTCTAACTGTTGCCAAGCTTGGTGTTGTTCAATACGCCCCAAGTTGGGGATATGGCGATTCATTTCACAGGCCATGCACAAGTCACCTTCTGCGCCTTCCAGTAACCAATTACAAACATTATGTTTATGGTTATCGCAGTAACGCCACTCTCGTCCACTAGCGTCTGCTAAGGCTCGAAAACCTGTCTCTGTAGGCTCCAGCGCACTGAGCGTGATTAAGTCTGGAATAAAACCTAGTTGCGAGCCGCATTGTTCACATAGCGTATTTTCAAACAACAAGGTTTGCTGACATTTTTGACAACTAAAGATCTTCATAGAGCCCCTTCTTACCGGTGTTTAGGCACCGATAAGTGATGAGTAGATAGAAAACATGAAGACGGTTTTTACGCCGTATTCTAAGGCTCATCTTTAACACTTCCCTAGGTGACAAGCAACGTAAACCGGAGTCGCACCAGAGATAATTTTATTACCCCTGGCGCGCCAGTGCGGTGCGGACATTCTGCCAAAATTTCAGCAGGTGTGGATTGGTGTTATCACGGGCACGATACAAACGAATATCCAAGGGAACATGCCACATACTTTCGCCTGCTACCGCAATTTTATTGAAGGTGATGGACTCCTTCACCAGACGTTCCGGCAACCAGCCAATACCATAACCTTCCTTCACCATGGCTTTGATACTGGCAGAATGCAGATTACTGGTTAAGACTTGCAAGTGCGCTAATTCAGGTTGGCGTTGTAAATGATGCTGAATAGCCGGCGCCATAAAAGCGGTTTCATCATAACTAATGTAAGGCAAAGGCTGCTTACGGTTACCCGGCAGAGTGTGTATGGGGTGGCCGAAATTATTCACCCCAGAGCACGGAATCAGAACTTCCCTAGAAAGGGTGATGAACTCAAACTGACTGTCGTCTAAGTCATTTAAGAAATGCATGGCCGGATGCCAGAAACACATCATCAAGTCGCTTTCATTGGAGGTCATGGCATGAATAAAATCGCCACCAGACCAAGCGCTAGATTTCATGTTCGTGTCCAGTTCGACCCCAAGCTCGTCACACAAAGGCGCAATCACATCTCGGTAATAGCCCAAGAACAAACTTTGGGTGGTGACAAAGCGAATCTGTGATTGCTCATCTTCTTTAATCTGTAAGCAACGCGCTTTGGTTTCCCGCAATTGGCGGGCAATCAATTCGGCACTTTGCAGAAAGATCTCCCCCGCTGGCGTAAGCGACAAAGGCAAGGTGTTACGATCCACCAAGGTGACTTTCATTTCTTCTTCGAGCAGCTTAATCCTACGACTAAACGTCGGCTGGGTAACATTTTGCTCATCCGCCGCGCGCGAGAAATGACGAGTGCGGGCTAGGGCAATAAAATCTTCTAACCACCTTATTTCCATACGCGACCCTCCTCTATGGCATGGCAAGCCACTTGGCTGCCATCTTCGAGGTTTAAGGCCACTGGAATCTGCTCAAAACAGCGCTGAGTGGCATGGGGACAACGGCGACAAAAGCTACAACCTTCAATGTCTTCATAAACCGTAGGCACTTCCCCTTGCAGAGGAATCGGAGTTTCATCAAGGTTATCCAGCCGCGGCATAGAAGCCAACAAGGCTTGGGTATAAGGGTGTTTAGGGGCTGAAAATAGCGTTGCACGATCGGCAATTTCACAAATCCGCCCTAGGTACATCACTGCCACGCGGCTGGCAAAATGCTCCACCACAGAAAGGTCATGGGTAATGAACAAATAGGTCAGGTTATGCTCAGCCTGTTTATCCATCATTAGGTTCAACACTTGTGCCTGCACCGACACATCTAAAGCCGCTAAGGGTTCATCTGCAATGATTAACTCAGGCCCCACGGACAATGCCCGTGCTAATGAAATACGCTGGCGCTGACCACCTGAAAACTCATGAGGGAAGCGATCTTCTGCGGTTTGATCTAAACCTACTGACTCTAGCTGCTGGCGAATGTGTTGATCTTGTCCTTCATGATTTAGCTCTGGGTGATGTAACGCTACCGCTTCTTGTAGTATTTGATACACCGTCATTCTCGGATTCAGCGAAGCATAAGGGTTTTGAAACACCATCTGCATTCGTTTGCGAAACTTCATGCGCTGACGATCATTCAATCGGCTTATCTCTTCGCCACCGTACCAAACTTCGCCCTGATCAGGGGTTTCTAAGCCCACTAGCACCCGTGCCAAGGTCGATTTACCACAGCCCGTTTCCCCCACAATACACAAGGTTTCCCCTTGTTGTAGGCTAATATCAATACCATTAAGTGCATGCACGCCTTGTTTCAACTGCTGTTTTTTCGAGCGCCAAGGTTTGAACCAATCACCTCGAACAGGAAAAGCTTTGCTTAGGTTTTTAATGCGTATGAGTTCAGGCATCAGGCTCTTCCTCATGACTGACCAATTCTTCTAACAAGATACAAGCAGCAATGGACACATCGGTATTGATGAAGTTTGGAGTTTCTTGGGCGCAACGCTCGGTGGCATAGCGACATCTAGGGTGAAAAGCGCAGCCGCTGGGGCGCTCATTCGGACTCGGCATATTGCCAGTGATTTGATTAAGTCTTTGTCCAGGCAAGGCCATTTGCGGCAAAGCATTGAGTAAACCTTGGGTATAAGGGTGTTGCGGATCATTAATGATTTCTAGGGTAGCACCTTGTTCGACAATTTTTCCCGCGTACATAACCAAGGTACGCTCACTGATCCGAGCAACCACGCCAAAGTCGTGACTAATGAAAATTAAGGCCACACCATGACTTTCACAAACTTCTTTTAGCAGCTGTAAAATTTCCGCTTGAATGGTCACATCCAGCGCGGTGGTGGGTTCGTCGGCGATGATCAGCTCTGGGCGTAATAACAACACAATAGCGATGATCACCCGTTGGCGCATGCCTCCCGATAACTCATGAGGGTATTGTTCAAACCTTTGGCTCGGGGAAGCAATGCGCACTTGAGCAAGCTTGTCTATGGCCATTTTGCGGGCGTCTTTATAACCAATACGGGTATGACTACGAATCGCTTCCACCATTTGAGCACCAATGCTCAGCACAGGGTTTAGCGTCATCATGGGGTCTTGAAAGATCATCGCGATACGCTGACCACGCACTTCTTGCCATTGCTTTGCTGACATCTGTGTTAGCTCTTTGCCGCGCAAAGTGACCGAGCCGGAAGCAATGTAACCTGGCTTAGGTAGTAGCTGAGTTATGGCGGCTCCTAATAAGGATTTGCCAGCCCCAGACTCCCCCACAATCGCAAGTCGTTCACCCGGTTCTATTGAGAAATTAATATCAAGCAAAGCAGCAATAGGTTGCTGGCGTTGGGCAAAATTCACGTTTAAATTGCGTACCGTTAGCAGGCTCATCGTTGCCCTCCTAACTGAGGATTCAAGTGATCCCTTAACCAGTCACCCAATAGGTTCATTACGAAAATCAGTACAATCAAAGTGACACTTGGAAACACACTTATCCACCAGCTTCCAGCGAATAAATATTCAAAGCCTGAAGAGATCAATGCCCCTAAAGATGGTTGAGTCGGCGGCATTCCTAAACCTAAAAAGGATAACGCGGCTTCAGCGACAATGGCGTTGGCAATTTGTACAGAAAGGATCACCAGTACTGGAGAAACCGTATTAGGGAATATGTGACGAAACATGATACGCGTTTTGCTGACACCAATAATGCGCGCGGCATCTACGTATTCTTTTTCCCGCTCGGCCAATACACTGGCGCGAATCGTTCGGGCAAAGATTGGCCATTCCGCCAAACCTATTACCAGGATCAGCATGAGCATGGCTAACTCTTGGTAGGCCACATGTCCAAACATGGCTTGAAACACCGCAAGGGCAATAATCGCCACCATCATAGTAGAAAAAGACAACTGAATATCGGCACAACGCATCAAGAAATTATCCACGCGGCCACCCAAATAGCCAGCCAGCAAGCCCACACAAACCCCGATCACCACCTGTAGCAACACCGCCATCACACCTATGGTGAGAGACAATCGTGTGCCGTGTAAAATTACGGTTAATAGGTCACGGCCTTGGGCATCTGTGCCTAGCCAGAAACGACTGTCCCCATCCACCCAGTAAGGAGCAATTTCCGCATTAAGCAGGTCTAGAAAGGCGGAATCGTTAATGTCGTAGGGGGACAACAAAGGGGCTAACACTGAAATCAGACAATAAAAGCCAAGAATAAGCAGAGCAAACAGGGCAAATTTATCACCGAGCAAGGCATAACCAATGTGGCGAAAGCGGCTGGTCGGCAAGGATGTTGTAGGCCTTGGTGTCATATACTGTACCCCGAAATTCGAACCCTTGGATTAATCAACCCATAGACCAAATCGACTAAGGTATTGGTGATCACAAAAATAGCTCCTACCACCATGAGGTAAGCGGAGATTAACGGCGCGTCAACACGCGTCACGGCATCCATAAACATATAGCCCATGCCAGGCCATTGGAAAATAGTCTCGGTAATCATGGTGTAAGCGACCAAGGTCCCAGCTTGTATTCCCCCTACAGTGATGACTGGAAGCATGGTGTTTTTCAAGGCATGAACAAAATAAATTCGAGGCGCTGAAATCCCTTTCGCCCACGCAAAGCGTACATAATCACTTTGTAAAACGTCGATCATCTCGGCGCGTATTAAACGTACAAAAACGGGGGTCAGTACAAAAGCGAGGGAGACACTGGGTAATAACAGATGGGCTAAACCATCTTGAGTCACTAAACCCGAACGCCAAAAACCAAACACTTGCTGAGTTTCGCCACGCCCAAAGCTCGGTAACCATTGCCATTCTACCGATAAAAAATACACTAAGAAGATAGCGACAATAAAAATAGGCACAGATAAACCAAGAGTACTGACAAACAAAATCACCTTGCTAATGGGGTGCTTGGGATGAATGGCGGCAAACATACCAGATGGGGTCGAAATCAGCAGCACCAGTAACAGCGCACAGAATGCCAACTCGACCGTGGCCGGCATATTATCCAGTATCACAGTCAACGTTGGCTGTTTATAGTAGTACGATTCACCAAAGTCTCCTTGCAAAGCATTTTTAACAAATCGCCCATATTGCATTAATAGTGGATCATCTAGACCGAGGCTTTGTCTTAACTCAGCACGTTCCGTTGGGGTAACACTTTGTCCAGCCAATTGCTGAGTTGGATCGCCCAATTTGCCCTGTACGACAAAACTCACCAAGCTAATGGTCAACAAGACTAATATGCCTTGAACTAAACGGCGGGCAAAAAAACTCAGCATGATTATTGAGCCCCTGCTTCTGGATGACGCACTAGATCACCAAGATAAGGAAAGTTTTGGAAATTCAATACGGGATCGATATCCACTTGGGTGTCTGAGGCCCACACAATGGCTTGCCAATGTAGTGGTACGATGACCGCATCTTGCTGAATTTTGCGTTCAACTCGCTGTAATATTCGAATACGGCGTTCAGGGTTCATTTCTCGATTAGCGGCATCTATGTCGTCGTCCACCTGCGGGTTACAATAGCCATTGGCATTGTAGACACCTCGTCCAGTAGTCGAGTTTTGGCAAGCAAATAGAAATTCAAAAATATTATTAGAGTCCAGTGTATCTGACTGCCAGCCCAGCATCATAACGTCGGCTGCGCGTTCATCAAATTGCTGGAAATACTGTGCCTTAGGTAAGGTTTTAAGCGCCACTTTAATATTAATTTTATCCAGCATACCAACCACGGCTTGAGCGATTTGCTCGTCACTCATGTAACGGTTATTTGGCGCCATAAAGCTCAAGCTGAAACCGTCTTGGTAACCCGCTTCCGCCATTAAACGTTTGGCCTCGGCTAAATCGTATTCTGGCATAAGAGCATCCACATGGCCTAAAAACTGGCTGGCACTGACTTGCCCTGCGGCTTCCCCATAACCTCGTAAAATTTTCTCAACGATCAATTCTTGGTTAATAGCAAGGTTGATGGCTCGCCTCACTCGCCAGTCTTGCAGTTCTTTGCGGCGCGACTGATTTAACTGCAGCATAATAATACGGCTACTTATTAAAGAAGCGAGGTGGAAGTCTGGTCTGCGTTTTAAACGTTGTATATCTATGGGCGAGAGCGAGGCGATCACGTCTACATCACCTGTCATCAGTGCCGCTAAGCGTGTTGAATCGGAGCGAATGGGAATCCATTCCAGTTGATCAATATTACCCGGGGAGTATGGATCCCAATAATTTGGGTTACGGGTGAGAGTAAGCTTTTGCCCAGGAAGGCGCTCGGTCACCCTAAAAGGTCCTGTACCTGACGTGTTCGCAGAGGCAAATGAGCGACCAAACTTGGTAATTTCATCACGACCTTGGTAGTACTCACTGTCGATCGGAAACACAAAGGCCAAAATATTGAGTATTAATGGATAGGAATGGCGAGTATGAATCCTAATACTATAAGGACTTTCCACCGTGACCTGATCAATCACCCCAAACAGCGCCTTAAAATCCGTAGAGCCTTGTAAACGGGCAATGGTATAAGCCACATCGTCGGCAGTGAAATCATTACCAGAGTGAAATTTCACGCCTTCACGCAGCTGCAAGCGCCAAGTACGAGCGTCCAAAATTTGCCAACTTTGTGCCAAACGCGGTTCGATCTGCCCTGCTTTGTTCCAGCGCACTAAGGGATCAAAAACCATATGTGAATACTGTAAAGCCCCTTCCGACAACTGTTCGTGGGGGTCTAAAGACACTGGGTCGGCGTCTAACGCAAGACGCAAAGTTTGCCCTGTCGCCGCCTGACTAGGCACCAACCAGCACAAACACATTAACAAGGTGAAATAACGCAACATAATGAACTGCCCTTTCTACAAAACTGCGACTGCCTGCAAAAGATCCACTCTTTTCAGTCGCTCTTTGACTCTACCACCGCTTAAAACTTTACTTGCTCATCGGATAGATAAATTTTCATCTTAACAGCCTCAAGCAAAAAACACACCGAACGAAAAAGGCGTCCGTGTGGGACGCCTTATTTTGTGTCACAAGAAAGCAACTGCGAACCTAAGCGGCGCCGGCGACTAAGGCTTCAATACGGCCCTCTTCGACACCATGACACGCTATCAATTGCCCATTCTCTTCACTGCGTAGCACAGGTGTTTCTTGCTTACAGCGCTCATTGGCATACTGGCAACGTCCATGAAAAGCACAGCCTGAAGGTGGATTCAGCGGTGAGGGTAACTCACCTTCCAACTTAATGCGCTTACGGCGTTTGTCTGGTGACAATTGTGGTGTGCTCGACAACAAGGCTTGTGTATAAGGATGGCGCGGTGTTTCAAACAGTTGCTTAGCGCTGCCCTGTTCAACGACTTTCCCTAGATACATTACCATCACATCGTCGGCTATGTGCTCTACCACGGACAAGTCATGGGAGATAAACACATAGCTGAGGCCGAACTCATTTTGCAGATCCATCATCAAGTTCAGTACCTGAGCTTGCACGGACACATCTAGAGCGGACACAGGTTCATCAGCAACAATCACTTGAGGGTCCAACATAAGACCACGAGCGATCGCGATACGCTGGCGCTGACCACCCGAAAACATGTGCGGGTAGCGATCATAATGTTCGGTTTTTAGACCCACTTTTTCCATCATCGCCAAGGCTTTACGTTTACGCTCCGCTTTGTTCAGAGGGCTATTAATCACCAAAGGTTCTTCTAAAATATCGCCAACCTTTTTACGTGGATTCAACGAGCCATAAGGGTTCTGGAAGATAATCTGGATCTTTTGACGCAGAGTCTGCTGAGCCGCCTTGGTTAAAGTTAGTAAGTCTTCACCCTCACAGGCGAGTCGACCTTCTGTGGGTGTTTCAATCATGGTAAGCATACGACCTAGGGTCGATTTACCACAACCAGACTCCCCAACGACTGCAAGGGTTTTGCCTTTTTCTAGGGTGAAGCTCACCCCATCTACGGCTTTCACCACCGCATCAGGTTTAAACAAACCTTGTTTCACTTGGTAGTGTTGTTTTAGATTTTCCGCTTTTAATATTAGATTTGACTGACTCATGCGGCTGGTCTCCCCATTTCATCCAAGGGCGTGTGACATTTTACCTGACGACCAATAGGGCCTTGGTTTTCCGGTGCAACATTATGACAATGCTCTGTCGCGTAAGGGCAACGCGGGCTAAGTAAACAACCTTGCGGTCTATCGTACATACCCGGCACGACACCAGACAAGGCGTCTAAACGTGATTTGCCCGCCGCCGATTCTGGCAACGAAGCCAGTAAGGCTTGGGTATATGGGTGTTTAGGTTGGCTAAAGACTTCGCTCGCTGGACCAGACTCGACGATCTGTCCGGCGTACATCACGATAACCCGTTGCGCCACTTCTGCCACCAGTGCTAAATCATGGGTAATTAATACCAAGCCCATTTTTTTGGTGCGTTGCAGATCGATGAGCAAATCAATGATCTGCGCTTGAATGGTCACATCCAATGCTGTGGTTGGCTCATCGGCAATCAACAAGCGCGGGTTACAAGCAATAGCGATGGCGATCATCACCCTTTGGCTCATACCACCCGATAACTGGTGTGGGTACGCCGACAAACGGGTTTCAGGGGCTGGAATGCCCACTTGCGTCAGGAGATCAATAGCGCGCTGACGCAGCTCTTTTTTACTGCCACCTTGGTGGGTTTTAAGGGCTTCTATGATCTGATAACCCACCGTAAAACAAGGATTTAAACTTGTCATCGGGTCCTGGAAGATCATTGCAATTTCAGAGCCGGTGAGTTTACGGCGCTGTGTCTCTGGCATCGACAGTAAATCTTGGCCATCAAAAGACAGTTTATCTGCGCTCACTTTACCAGGGTAGTCAATCAACCCCATTACAGACAAAGAGCTCACACTTTTACCTGAGCCCGATTCTCCGACAATACCTAACACTTCCCCTTCGTCCACTTGGTAGCTAATGTTGTCTACCGCGCGGAAGTTACCGAAGCTGACGGAAAGATTCTCCAATTTTAATAATGACATGTTCGCTCCTAGTGCTTCAGCTTAGGGTCAAGGGCATCGCGTAAACCGTCACCCATGAGGTTAAAGGCCAGTACTGTGATCAAGATCATCAGTCCTGGGAAGGTCACAACCCACCAAGCACGTTGCACAAATTGCAAGGCATTGGCTAGCATACTGCCCCACTCTGGAGTGGGTGGTTGTGCACCTAGGCCTAAGAAGCCCAACGCGGCCATGTCTAAAATGGCACTGGAGAAACCTAAGGTTGCCTGCACGATTAAAGGTGCAAGACAGTTAGGCAGAATACAAATAAACATTAAGCGTAAAGGGCCTGCGCCGATTACTCGCGAAGAGGTCACATAGTCTCGTGACATTTCCGCCATGGTGGCAGCTCGGGTTAAACGCACATAATGAGGCAAGGAGACAATGGAAATCGCTAACGCCGCATTGACAATACTAGGCCCTAATACCGCCACAATGGCGATGGCCAACAACAAACTTGGCATGGCCAGCATGATGTCGACAATACGCATGATGATGGTGTCTACCACGCCCTTACAAAAGCCTGCTAACAAGCCCAATAAGATCCCCATGCCTAGAGAAGCCGTGACGGCAACTAAGCCAACGGATAGAGACAAACGCGCGCCGTGAATAAGGCGCGATAAAATATCACGACCGACATCGTCGGTGCCCAATACATAGGCCCAATTGCCGCCCTCTAGCCAAGCAGGAGGTAACAACAGAGCATCACGTACTTGATCGGATGGCGAATGGGGGGCGACCCAATCGGCAAAAAGCGCCATAAAACAAATGATACAGATAAAGAAAAGACCCGCGACGGCGCCCTTATTACTACTAAAATAGTGCCAAAATTCTTGCAACGGCGTTCTTGGCGCTGGCGCCGTTAATGTTTGAGTGGTCATACCGTCTCCTTAGCGACTGTGGCGAATACGAGGGTTTACAACACCGTAAGCGATGTCGACTAGTAGATTCACGACGATGATAATGGTCGCTACTATTAAGATCCCCCCTTGCACTACCGGGTAATCCCGACGGCCAATGGATTCGATCAACCACTTACCTATACCCGGCCAAGCAAACACGGTTTCAGTAAGAATCGCACCAGATAACAAGATACCCACTTGCAAACCAATCACAGTAATAACCGGAATAAGGGCATTACGCAGAGCATGAATAACAATGACTCGCCATGGCGCTATGCCTTTCGAGCGGGCGGTACGTATGTAATCTTCACTCAGCACTTCGAGCATGGAAGAGCGTGTCATACGGGCAATCACCGCCATAGGAATGGTGCCCAACACAATACTCGGTAAAATCAAATGAGAGACCGCTGAACTAAAAGCTCCCTCTTCGTCAGAAAGCAATGAGTCCACCAGCATAAATCCGGTCACATCATCGATCCAGAACACTACATCGATACGCCCAGATACCGGCGTCCAGCCTAAGGTGACTGAAAACACGAGCATGAGGAGCAAGGCCCACCAGAAAATGGGCATGGAATAACCGGTTAAGGAAAAGGTCATCACCGAGTGATCGAGAATCGTACCGCGTTTCACCGCGGCAAAAATACCGGCGGGTAAGCCAATTAAAATGGCAAAAATCGCTGCACATACGGCCAACTCAATCGTCGCGGGGAAAAGCGTTAAAAACTCGCTTAGTACCGGCTCTTTGGTGATCAAGGAGTTACCAAGATCGCCTTGGAGTACGCCACCAACATAGCGAAAATATTGTACATATAAAGGTTGATCGAACCCCAACTGCGCACTCAACTCTGCATGACGCTCAGCGCTAACACCGCGCTCTCCTGCCATGACTTCAATTGGGTCACCTGGAATTAATCGAATAAGGGTAAAAGTCAGTAGTGTAATACCGATAAAAGTGGGTATTACGAGACTTAGTCTTCGGAAGATAAATTGGAACATAACACAGTAGCTCTCTTGCTTTAGGAATGATCGAAGCGCACACCCTGTGTACGCTTCGGTCTACACTCAGCTCTATTCCACATAGGGCTGAGTGTATTGGCCAACTAAATGGCTTACTTGCTTAGGCTGACATTGTAGAAGTAATGACCACCTAATGGATCGATCTTGTAACCTTCTACTTCTTTACGAATTGGCTCGTAAACAACAGAGTGAGCGACGGTGATCCAAGGCGCTTCACGTTTGAAGACAACTTGAGACTCTTCGTACAACTTAGTACGCTCAGCTTTGTCAGAAGTACGTTTCGCGCTCATCAACAAGTTATTGAACTCGTCGTCACACCATTGGGCACGGTTTGATCCGCCAACCGCATCACAACCTAGCAATACATGTAGGAAGTTATCTGGGTCACCGTTATCACCGGTCCAACCTAGCAAGACAGTTTCGTGCTCACCTTTCTTAGAACGGTTTAGGTATTCACCCCATTCGTAAGAAACGATCTCAGCGTTAACACCCACTTTTTTCCAGTCTTCTTGCATGATCTCAGCCATACGACGGGCATTCGGGTTGTATGGACGCTGTACTGGCATCGCCCAAATGTTGGTATCGAAACCGTTTTCATAACCCGCTTCTTTCAACAACTGTTTCGCTTTCACAGGATCGTAAGAGTAATCCTTCACAGAATTGTTGTAAGACCACATAGTTGGTGGAATTGGGTTCTTAGCGACTTTACCAGCACCTTGGAATACCGCATCAATGATGGCAGATTTGTCGGTTGCTAGGCTTAGTGCTTGACGGACACGAACATCATCGAATGGTTTTTTCTGCGTATTAAAGGCTAGGTAACCTACGTTCAAACCTTCTTGGCTCATTAGATTAATGTCGCCGTCTGCTTCCATTTGCGCCAAATCAGCAGGGTTTGGATAAGGCATCACATGACACTCACCAGCTTTTAGTTTCGCGTAGCGAACAGAAGCATCAGGCGTGATGGCAAAAACGAGGCGGTCAATAGCGGCTTTGCCTTTCCAGTAATCTTTAAATGCTGTGTAGCGGATCAAAGAGTCTTTCTGGTACTGCACTTTTTGGAAAGGACCAGTACCTACTGGGTTGATATCTAGCTGCTCTGGTGTACCTTTCTTCATTAGGTAATCAGCTTGTTCTGCTGAGAAGATCGACGCGAAATCCATTGCAAGGTTAGCAACGAATGGCGCTTCTGGTGCGGTTAGAATAAATTTCACTGTGTAGTCATCAACTTTCACAATGTCTTTAATCAGACTTTCCATGCCCATACCGTTGAAGTACTCATAAGAGCCACCGGATACAGAATGGTAAGGATGATTTTTGTCCCACTGACGAGCAAACGTGAACACTACATCGTCGGCATTGAAATCACGAGTCGGTTTGAAGTCTTTCGTAGAATGGAACTTAACACCTTTACGTAGATTGAAAGTGTACTCTAGACCGTCTGGTGTCACGCTGTAGCTTTCTGCTAAGCCTGCTTCAGTTTCCGTCGTACCCAGTTTGAATTCCATCAAACGGTTGAACATGTTCTTGGAGGAGGCGTCAAACGTTGTACCAGAAGTGTAAAAAGCCGGGTTGAAACCCTCTGGGCTGCCTTCTGAACAATATACTAACGTTGAGGCGGCATTTGCGGAAGTTGACATTGCGCCCGCAGCGACAAGCGCTAAGGATAACGCGGTTAACCCTTTTTTCATGCTAGTTCTCCAATTTCGTATCAATTTAATAGTGGTAGAAAGAGTAATTTCTTCTTCATTTTTAGATGCTTTACACCCTGCATGGGACTGACCACTTGGGGTGAAAACCGTTCAAACTCTGTGACACTTTGCAAAGAATGCGTAAAAACAGTGTTTTTGAAGAGTACTCAACCCCAGAGAAATCACCAATCGAAATAACGAGACAGGCTATGCAAAAGACGCATAGAGAATTTGAATAACAATAAATAGCCTTTGTTATCATAAGGTTAAATAAAAACCTAACAGTACAATTACCTTTAACAAGAACCCTCCCCTCATAAATAGGACAGGCACTTCTAGCCTATCTCCTCTGCAACTAGGACAGGCATCTATATAAATCAGATAAATAAACAGTAAGTTGGTGTCTTTAACTTTAAAAATTACTTTGTGAATTTATTTGGAAGAGGAAAGCGCTTTTTGTTTACAGATTCGTCCTATAAAACGGCTTAGATGGCGAGGTGGTGACACACATGACTCTTGCGATGCTCACAATATAAGAGATTTTGGTCTTGGTTTTGATTAAGCGAGAAGTTTGGCGCTTTTTCTGCTAGGCCTTCGATGCATATGATGAGATTCACAGTAACCCTGGATAGACATTTCTTTGCCTACTACCCTACCCGTTTTGACTTCAAACTCTTTTGCGATAGCCAACCAGTTCTCCGTGGATATATTAAGTCTTAGCAGTATGGGTAATAGCGAGACATCTATCGAGCCAGATTTATCTGCTCTGATAATGCGCCCAGTGGAATCTACAAGGTCCAAATAGTCCTGCAACATAAAAGGCAAACCTTTTGGCATGTCATTCTTGGTGTTTCCAACAAAAGGATATAACGCTTTAGACTGATACCCCTCTCTGGCAGAGACCACCCTTTTCTGAATACTGGTGTGGTCTGATGTTTCAGGAGTCTTACATATATTTGATCTTATTGGGTTTAAATCAACGTAAACCATACACGCCAACAAGGCAGCTTCATCCAATAAGGCTTGAGTTTTAAATCGCCCTTCCCAGAAATGCCCAGTACAGTTCTCTTCAGCGTTGGCTTTACGAGCAATAGGTTCATTCAACTCCTTCATAAACCAACTGATGCTTGTTAATCGCTCCCGATAGGTTTCTACCACTTTTTCGACTAACGAAACAACATACTCTGGAAGTTGCTCTCCAGTTACGTATTGTTGAGTAAAAGTCGTCCCTTTATGAAGTTTATGCCAACGCTTGAGAACTTCCATCGTAGACCAATTCTGGGCCTTTTCTGTATCTACATGCACAACCACATGTAGGTGATTACTCATCACCGCGTAGGCACATATCTCTATCGAAAATACGTTAGTTAGAAACAATAAGCGATTCTCCACCCAAGCTCGGCGATGTTCGTAACTGACACCTGTTATTGGGTTCTCCCCACATAAAAAAGCATGGCGTACACAGCGTGAGACGCAATGGTAATAAGGCGTATCTTCTAAGCAAATTTGTTGATTCCTTGGCATAGGCATAATCAGGCTCCTCCATGAGATAACTGATTAAGTATAGAAAAACTTGGGGAAAAGGCTAAGAGATGAGTGAACGCCTTGTGAATACAAGGCGTAAAAGGTGCCTGTCTTGGTAAAGAGGGGTTGAGACTAACCACTCACCACTTGGTTTCGCCCCTCGTGCTTCGCTTTATAGAGCAAGGTATCGGCACGCTTTACAATGTTGTCTATATCATCACCCGCTCGGTATTCCGTCACTCCGATGCTGACGGTGATATTTGGTAGTTTGTCATGTTGCATTTGTTCGATCAGTTCGCGCAGACGTTCCGCACTTTGCTTGGCTTGCTCTCCAGGTGTACCTTTAAACAGCACCACAAATTCCTCACCTCCTAGTCGAAACAGCATGTCAGTTTCAGCGATGGTTTCTTGGATTTGCTTAACCAGTTGTTGTAATACAAGATCGCCTATGTCGTGCCCCTGACTATCATTGATTTTTTTGAAGAAATCGACGTCGAGCATCGCCATGCTAAAAGGGTTGCCTCGTTTCCCAAAACTTAAAGATTGATGGGCTTGTTCATCCCATTTATGTCGATTGTAAGCACCGGTTAATTTGTCTCGAGTGGCGAGCTCAATCAGTTCTTTTTCTAGTTCGAAGTGGTCGCGCATTTTCTTTGAATGCTGCACCACTAAGTTCTTTAAGCCTTGTTCTAAATCCGTAAAACTATCGCTGACACCCTGACCCGGCAAGTCATTACCAATATCGTCGTCAATAGAGCGCTGTAACATGTCCACATGGCTACGCACTCGGGCCATTTTGTGCCGGAACATGCGCAATATGTTATAGGCCAGATAAATGCCGATAAAAAAGGCGGCCACTACCAACGCCATGTTCACGATTAAAAACTCTTTGCCTTGCGACACTACTTCTGAAGACACCTTGGTGGTTAAGCGATTCACATCTTTTAAAAGCTGGTAAGCCTGTTCGTCTAACTCCTGATCTTTTCGCTCTAACTCCTGCCAATGATTAATAAAGGTCTGATGTCCCTGTTCAAAGAAATGATTTGCCAGTTCATTAAAGTGATTGCGATCATGATGCAGCTCTTGAATCAGTGACAGCAATTCTTTATGGTCTTCTTCACTGACTTCAGAGCGTTTCATGGAAAGGCCTTTTTGCACTGTGCCCTTTGCCTTTTCTAGCAGGATAGAAAAATGTTCGTTGTATTCATTTAGCCCATCCAGTGACTCTTTTTTTAAAGCGTCATTTTCGAAAAACTCCACTCCTTCTCGACGAATCACTTCCATTAGTAGATGCTGCTTAAGTTGCAACATTTCCGCATCCGCAATCACTTCCGACAGCGGCAGATCGACCTCTACGACTTCGCGCATGTGGCGGCCGATTTCATCGAGCTTAACCACGGAATAGACAATGACGATGAATAACACCGATAAAAAAAAGAACGAAAAGCTACTAATAGAGCGCGACATCGATTTATCTATCCAGTGTTTCATTGTCCATTCCTTTAAAAATAAACCTTAAAAACTAAAACTTACCCCATTAGGTTCCAAAAAGCTTCCACCATGGGATTTTTTAGATTTCTCTGTAACGCAAAAAGACCTATATCATAAGGTGCTAATTCAGGCTGCACTTCTAGTACCTTAATTCTGTCCACCAGCGGGCTGTTATCCAAAACTATTTTCGGCACTACACCAATACCAAAACCCAAGCTAACCATACTCACAATGGCTTCATTACCTGTCACTTGAGCATAGATCCGTGGCGTAATGTTTTGCTGTCGAAACCATTCATCCACATGATCCCGAGAAACCCCACTCTCTGAAAGTATCATAGGGATTTTTGCCCAATCATCAGAGTTGGAGGGTGCTTCGCTGGGCACATTTGGCAATTGCTGTTCTAGTGGACCGATAAATAACAAAGGCGAAATGGCGATGGGTTTAAACGCCAAGTTACGATTCATTTTTGCGGGCTTAGCGGCAATGGTAATGTCTTCTTTGCCGTCCAGAATATGGGCCACAGCATGCTCTGGGTCGCCCGTGCGCAGCTTTATTTCAATGCCTGGATGGGTATTACGGAATTGACTGAGTAATTCATACAAGAAACTGTAGCTTGCGGTCACCGAGCCATAAAGGCTGATTTCACCTTTGAGCATTTTCGAGTGATCCGTCAATTCGTGACGAATAAGATTCCACTGAGTGCTGGTGTCTCGGGCGTATTCCACAAATCGTCGACCTTCTTGAGTCAGGCTAACAGTACGATTGTCCCGATGAAACAGCGTTACGCCAAGCTCTTCTTCTAACTGACGAATGTTACGGGACAGGGCAGAAATACTGATATGACACTCTTCGCTGGCACGACCAAAATGCAGGCTTTCCGCCAAGGCCAAAAAGTGCTTTAACATCTTAATATTCATAATTTTCTACCCTGCTCCATCGTTGCATAATTTGGGATATTATATTGCAAATATATCAATTTACGAAAGAAATACATTTGCTTATAGTGGCATCATTCTTAGCAAGGCAGCTTTATTCGGCTAACCGCTAAGTAACCAAATTAACCGATCAAGCCCTTTGGTGACTTGATAACGAACTCAATAATAGGTGCAACAATGTCTAATAACTATTTCAATACTTTGCCGCTACGTGAGCAATTGGCTCAACTAGCAAAATGTCGTTTCATGGATAGCTCCGAATTTTCTGAAGGCGTGGATGCGCTTAAAGGCAAAAAAATTGTCGTTATTGGTTGTGGTGCTCAAGGTCTTAACCAAGGTTTGAACCTTCGTGACAGCGGCCTAGACGTTTCTTACACGTTACGTGCAGCGGCTATCGCTGAAAAACGTCAGTCTTGGAAAAACGCCACTGAAAACGGTTTCGTTGTTGGCACTTATGAAGAACTTATCCCAACCGCTGACGTTGTATTGAACCTAACACCTGATAAGCAACACACTCCAGTTGTTAAAGAAATCATGCCGCTTATGAAGCAAGGCGCTTGCCTATCTTACTCTCACGGTTTCAACATCGTAGAAGAAGGCATGAAAATTCGCGAAGACTTAACCGTAATCATGGTTGCACCTAAGTGCCCAGGTTCTGAAGTACGCGCTGAATACGTTCGTGGTTTTGGTGTTCCAACGCTTATCGCAGTTCACGAAGACAACGATCCTAAAGGCGAAGGTCTTGCACTAGCAAAAGCTTACGCAGTAGGTACTGGCGGTCACAAAGCAGGTGTCCTAATGTCTTCTTTCATTGCCGAAGTGAAATCTGACCTTATGGGTGAGCAAACTATCCTTTGTGGTATGTTGCAAACTGGCTCTATCCTTTGCTTCGACAAAATGGTTGAAGAAGGTATTGATGCAGGTTACGCGTCTAAACTTATCCAATACGGTTGGGAAACCATCACTGAAGCATTGAAATACGGCGGCGTGACCAACATGCTAGATCGTCTTTCAAACCCAGCTAAGATCAAAGCATTTGATCTTGCAGAAGAACTTAAAGTGATCATGCGTCCTTTGTACAACAAGCACCAAGATGACATCATCAACGGTACTTTCTCTCGCGTTATGATGGAAGACTGGGCGAACGATGACAAAAACCTTCTTGGCTGGCGTGCAGAAACGGCTGAAACTAATTTCGAAAAAACACCTGCTGGCGATGTCGAAATCTCTGAGCAAGAATTCTTCGATAACGGTATCTTGATGGTTGCCATGGTTAAAGCCGGTGTTGAGCTTGCTTTCGAAACTATGACAGCTGCGGGCATCATCGCTGAGTCTGCTTACTACGAGTCTCTACACGAAACACCACTAATCGCGAACACTATCGCTCGTAAGAAACTTTACGAAATGAACGCGACGATCTCTGATACAGCGGAATACGGTTGTTACCTATACAACCACGCTTGTCTTCCATTGCTAGGCGACTTCATGAAAGGCATCAAAACTGACGTGATTGGTAAAGGTCTTGCAGAAGACGATAATGGCGTAGACAACGCTCGCCTAATCGAAGTAAACGCTGCGCTACGCTCTCACCCAGTTGAAGCTATCGGTGCCGTACTTCGTGGCCACATGGCTGACATGAAGAAAATCGTTTAATCTTTATTAAAAGATAAACGTCAAAAGCCAAGGTTTTGAACCTTGGCTTTTTTGTTTGTCGAGTGGACACTAAAAGAGTGCACCTCGATTTTTTTAGAACGTGTTTAGTAGGACAGGCACCTTTAAAAGCCATATAACCATTGGCTTTTTGTTAACAGGCCCTGTTATAGCCGCCACTGACAATTTGGCGATTTTCCACCATGTCAGATACATTCACCTTAACCATGAGACCTCGTTATGCTTGCTAAGGCAATTTCACTTCACGACGCGACTGTTCATTTTGATGATAAATTCACTCTCAACAAAATTAATTGGACCATTGCTGCTGGTCAGCATTGGGTAATAACAGGCACCAATGGTTCGGGGAAATCTGCATTGGCAGCTGTATTGGCGGGCATTGGTGAGCTGAGTGAAGGGCAAGTTAAGCATCGTCCCAACAAGGTTGAGCTTGTGTCTTTTGAAGCTCAAGCCCAGTTGATTGCCGCAGAATTGAAAAAAGACGACGCCGACATTATGGATATCATCGCGATTGGTACGCCTGTCAGCGAGATGGTTTTCGATTATTGTCGAGATAAAGCACTAGCCACCAGCTTAGTGGAAAAGTTTGGTTTAACCCCCTTATTGGATCGCGCCTTTCGAAAGCTTTCAACAGGAGAAACCCGCAAGGTCATGCTAATTCGTGCCCTCGCGAATCAACCTGATTTGTTGATACTCGACGAGCCTTTCGATGGTTTAGATGCGGGCACACTGGCCATGCTACAAGAACATTTGGCGTCGATTGTTGATACTACGCCTATGGTGTTGGTACTGAACCGATTCGATGAAATGCCAAGCTTTATTAGCCATGTTGCTTTTATGAACAAGCTCGCGGATGACCAAGCCGAACTGGCCTTTACTGTCGATAAACAAGACGACGCCGCGTTTAATGAGCTTTATCAACTACTACATTTAAAAACCACAGACTTAGAAGTGCCGCCAGCGGATGCCCACGCCAAGCTCCCGACTCTCGGCCCAGATCAGCCTTTGGTGAAATTAACAAACGCGACTATTAAGTACGGCGATACAGTCATTGTCGATAAGCTCAATTGGACAATTCAACCCGGCCAGCACTGGCAATTGAGCGGCCCAAATGGCTCAGGCAAAACGGGCGTCTTGTCATTGATTACCGGCGACCACCCGCAATGTTATGTGAACGACATTTTTGTGTTTGGGTTTCAGCGGGGCAAGGGCGAAAGTATTTGGCAGATTAAGCAGTTCATTGGCTATGTGTCTACCGCCTTACAGTGGGAATACCGTGTCGGTACTAGTTGTAAGAATGTCATCATTTCGGGGTTTTACGACAGCATTGGCATGTATTCTAAATCTACCGATAGCCAGAAGAAGATCGCCGACCAATGGCTGACATTGTTGGGCATGTCGGACCGTGCCGATCAGCCATTTAATAAACTGTCTTATGGTGACCAGCGCTTATTACTGATCGCTAGAGCTATGGTGAAGCACCCTCCGTTGCTGATTCTTGATGAGCCTTGCCTTGGTTTAGATGATATGAACCGCCAATTAGTATTGGCGCTTATCGAGAAGATTTGCGCGGCATCACAAACTACTGTGCTGTATGTGAACCACCACGCAGAAGATAAAATTCAAGACATAGAGCATTACCTTGCCCTGGAGAAACCTAATACCTAACATCAAGGCGTTGTCGGCATCCCCCTACACCGTAGGTCGGTCTTCAGGCCGACGCTGAATGTATAAATGGCATAACATCGGCCGCCTCATCAAGGCGTTGTCGGCATAAATGCCGACCTACAAAGGACTGGGCCTTCAGGCCGACGTGGAATGAATTGGGAAATAAGGCCGATACAAGGAAACCTTACTTACCAACGCCCATAAACAATGGAATCAAAATCGGCGCAAGGATGCTCATGATAAAACCGCTGGCGATGCACACAGGGATGATCTGCGCCCCATGGAACTTACCTAAAATCGGCAAGGTAAAGTCCATGGCCGTGGCGCCAGAATAGCCCACAGACATGTGACTATTGATACGCGCCAGCAGTGGTATCAGACTTAAGGCAATAATCTCACGACCAAGGTCGAGCAAAAACGCCGTGGTGCCAAGCACAGGATCACCAAGTCCTGTAATCAAAATACCAGACAAGCTATACCAACCGAAACCAGAAACCACCGCTAAGCCGTGATACCAGTCTAAACCTAAGATTAGACTACCCAACCAGCCGCCTAATAACGTGGTGAAAATCGTCACCGCTGCAATAATCACCCCTTGCGCATTAAGGAATAACTTACGCAGTCGATAATTGCCTTGGCGAAGCTGACAACCGACTAAGAATAACAATACATACAAGAGGCCAGTAACAAGCTCATCCACATGACTGGCCCAAGCTTTTCCTAGGTAACCACAAGCAATGCCGCCAAACACCCAAACAAGTGTTTTTAAGGCATCCATTAAAGCTCTCACACCACTGTCTTTAGGTTGCTGTGCATCTTGTCCAGCATGATGACCACCTAGACATCTGCCACTGAAATACAAGGCCGTTAGACTAAGGCTACTGATCAGAAGCAATAAGATGAAGGCTTGATAGCCAGCGATGAGAAGCTTATCGAGAAGGTTGTCTAATGCCCCAAGACTGAAACCGATCAGGCCAAGAATGACGTACACCAAGCCTTCCAAACCGCTGGCGACTCGATTAGGTGTTAGAAACTTTAGGTTGATCCAGTAACCCAGTAAAAGTGCGAGCAATAAAGGCCCAAGTGTAGCAATAATTGTCATGTACGAAAGTCATCCTAGACAGGCAGAATTAAAGGCCGCATTTTGTCGTGATTCGACCATCAGTGCAAGGTCAGAAGTGCTCTTTGATCGACTCAAGGCAATGTGAAATAAGCATTTCCGACAGCATGGTAAAATGGCTAAGTTGTGGTGCATTATGCAGGCGGTAGTGATAAATTACCGCCTTGTTTTTTCTCTAGGTCGTTATTTATAAAAATCACGTCGAGTAGTGAAATCTAAAGGTTGGAATGGACTGTTCGAAGTCTCATGGATTGTTGGTGGTACGGTGTGATTAAGCGTTTTAGAGCATTAAAAGAAATACTTCATTTATTATTCCCTATGGTCTTAACCATCACACTGGAGCTGTCGATCAGCGTGGTGGATACCATCATGCTAGGGCATTACAGTGCCCAACATTTGGCCGCGGTTGGCTTAGCATCAAGCCTGTGGATGCCTATTGGTTGTTTCCTCATTGGCGTCACCTTTGGCTTAACGCCTTTGGTTACGCGCCACCTACATGGCCGCCAGCTTAAACTAGTCAATCTTTATATGTCTCAAGCGGTGGGATTATCTGTTATTTTAGGACTGATCGCATCAACCCTTACCGTAACGGTTTTGCCGTATTTTGCAGGCCTCATGGCGGAAGAAGCCGAAACCCGAGCGGTGACGATCAATTACTTGTATTTATTCGCTCCAGCTTTACCTATGCTGGCGTTAATGACATCCTATAAAAATCTGTTCGAAGCGGCGGGGCGCCCCGGCTTGCCTTTGTTAGTGGCGAGCATTGGCTTGGTGCTGAACGTCATTTTCAACTATGTACTGATTTACGGCAAACTCGGCTTCCCTGCTATGGGCGCGCAAGGCGCGGCAATTGCTTCCTGCTTGTCTTTGTATTTAGCGGTATTCTTCTTTTTCATTTACGACCGTTTTTTCAACAACCGGCCTTTGTTTACCCGATTAGTACTTAAATACACTCACAAGTTCGGTATTTTACTCAACGTTGGCGCACCTGCTGGGTTTGCTTTTGCCTTTGAAATTGGCTTATTTTCCTCTATGACTTGGCTCATCTCATCATTTGGTGATGTCGCGTTAGGTGCGGGGCAAATTGTCATGTCTTACATCTCCTTCCTCTTTACACCACTCATGGCCATGAGTGCCGTGGCCGCTATCGTCGTCGCAAAAAGTATGTCGAAAGAAGGACCTGAAGGGGCGAAACAACGCATCGCCATTATCGCCAAACTTGGCCTTGGTTATGTCTTAGTTTGCTTTGTCATCACGCAAAGCTTTCATGATGTGATTCCTTTAATCTACAGCAGTGACAAAGAGGTTGTGGCGTTAGCCGCCAGTATTCTGATCATATCTGCCTGCTACCAACTGCCAGATATGCTGCAAACCATCTACACAGGTGCTCTTCGTGGCGTCCGTGATACCCGCGCCACTATGTTTGCCTTTGGCATCTCGCTATTTGGCTTAAGCATGCCGCTTGGCTTCTGGTTGTCTCACTACAGCCCTTGGGCAGAAACCCTTTCACTACGTGGATTCTACCTCGGCCTAGGGGCAGGGCTGAGTCTACTGGCCGTGATACTCATCGCCCGATTCTATCGCGTCATCAACCGCGGAAAGATCATCACAGAATAACAACGATTCCTTTGTAGGTGCGGCTTCAATCGTAGGCGGAAACTGTGTCATTCCCCTACTCCAACTGTCATTTTTTTGTAAACCCTAACAGCAAAATAATGCCCTTTGATAAACAGCGTCATCATTGTGTAAAAGCCTTTGCGGATGGCTAAAAACAGGGTCTATCATGACTTCACGTTTTGTACTTTGTTGAACTTTTCAATCTATTGGAGCTCAAACAAAGTGTGCAGGTGAAGGGGTCGCTTTGATAAGCTTTTAACATAAAGTTGGCATTAACAACCCGCAATATGTTAGAACAGTATCAACGGATCTGAATTGAGCAAAGTACAAAACGTATATCCTTGTTTCTACTTTGTTTTCATCCTAATAAATGCTTACTAAAGCATCGTGAAATCAAACCTTATCTCGAGTGCTTTTTGAAAGCCCAAATGATAAATCAATAAACGAATGGAACGCTTTTTATGAAAAAAACTCTTATTGCGGCGCTGGTAATGTCTTCAGTTTCTTTTGCGCACGCGGACGATTCATCAGTCACTCTAGACAGCAAAGAACAGAAACTAGGCTACAGCATCGGTACTATGTTTGGCTCTCGTATGGCTCAAGACTTTTCTGACCTCGACATGGAAACTTTCATCGCAGGCTTTAAAGACTCTTTTTCCGGTAAAGAAGGTCAAATGACCCTAGAAGAAGTTTCAAGCACCATTCAAGCGTACCAACAAGAACAAGCGGCAGTGGCTCAAGCAGAGCAAGAAAAACTTGCCAAAGAACAAGCCGAAAAATCCAGCGCTTGGTTGAGCGAAAAAGAAGCCGAAGATGGCGTAATGAAAACTGAATCTGGCCTATTGTACAAAGTCATCACCGAAGGTTCTGGTGATAAGCCAAGCGCTACCGATACGGTAAAAGTTGATTACGAAGGCTCTCTTGTTGATGGCACAGTCTTTGATAGCTCGTACAACCGTGGTGAGTCTATCACCTTCCCGCTTAACCAAGTAATCCCTGGTTGGACGGAAGGTCTACAATTGATGTCTGTTGGCTCCAAATACGAGCTATATATCCCATCAGACCTTGCTTACGGCCCTGGCGGCACAGGCCCTATTCCACCAAACTCGCCATTGAAGTTTGTGGTAGAACTGCATGAAATCGAAAAAGCAGAAGCGGCTGAATAAGCTTAGCTAACCGTACAAACAAAAACGGCCGATATAACAATATCGGCCGTTTTTTATGTTCACTGCAGAAAATAGGCACAGCAAAAAATACATACTGCAATCAAATAGAGACTAGTTCGACTTACTTTCCCCCAACTCTTCACGCTCTGCCCAACGTGTCGCCGCCCAGAAATAGACAATAGGGAAGGCATACATCATCACCCCAATGTTGTGAGCAAACATCACTTGGGATAAGCCAAAGTCCATATAGCACATGGGGATCAAAGCACCGGCCATAGCATAGGACTTTATGCGCCAATTGTTGGCATTGGCTTCCATTTTCTTAATAAATAGACGCATAGGAACCAAATACACTAATAACAAAAATGCCAAACCGACTAAACCTCGCTGACTCAAGGCATTGATAAACTCATTGTGAGCATGATTAAAGTGCAGCATAGCTGGAGGAATCACCCCCTGTTCGACCATACGCTTCTTTTCAGCTTTCTCACCATATTCCCCTACCCCCAATATTGGAGACTCCTGAAAGAGGTGATAAGCCGTAACCCACATATCAAAGCGCATACCTAATGACGTTGCTTTATTTTCACCACTATAATATTGAGAAAGGCTAACCAAGGTTTGGTCGACTTTTTTCATCACACCTGTTTGCGGTACAGCAACAGCAACACCAAGCAGGATAAATGCGGCTACTAATACCCCTACTAAAGACTTCTTTGAAAACAGTTCGCGACTTTGCCAAAGCATAAAACAACCAATAATCGGCAGAGCGATCCAACCACCACGAGAACCAGATAAAAAAGAACTGCCAATCCCGGCGATCGCCGCTATCAATGCCAGCGACAACCAAAAATAGCGCTTCATAGCTAAAAAATACGAGGCTCCAGCTAGACTCAGCAAGCCGAGCAGCATACCCGTGTTACCAAACATAATGGGGTATTCACTCCCATGTGCCCTATCAATACCTAAAACAAATTTTTCGTAACAGGCCAAAGCAAACGCACCTATGGCACCTACGATCGCTCCATACCATAACCACTCCTTATGGTTACTTGACTGCAAAAGCATAAGCAACACAGGTAACACAAGGATAAAACGTGAAGGTCGATCCAGTTCACGGGTATACCAACCATCTAGATAAACGAAGACAAACATACTTAAACCAAAAGCTAAAAAAGCATAAAATAAGCGCCTATCTTCAAGTGACAAATCGCACCATTTGGGACGTAAATAGAACAAACTAGCCGAGGCTAAAAATAGCAGACCTGTCGGAATACCATAGCCATTAGGAGTACTAATGGCTAAAGCAAAGGTTAACGCAGCCAAGCCCCAGAGTAATGCAGAAAAATATTGTCGTAACATATAAAACCAAATATAAAAAAATGCGCTCCCACAGCGCATTAGAATTATGCATCAAATTAGCCTAGAAGATAACAAAAATACTGATATCATAACAACTTAACCTAATACAAAAAGAGAACTAAGTGAAACTAGGTATATCATTAAAAGAACACAGCGCTTCAATTGCTTTATCACTCCGTGCTATTGATCTATTCTGTCTTGTTTTTAGCGGCATATTCAGTTACTGGCTACGCTTTGCTAGCCTCGATCTTAACGCTACCTACAAAAGTGTCTTGTTACTCGGTGTACTTATCGGCATGATTCTTTTAACGGTAGTTGGCGCTTATCGTGCATGGCGTGGAGCTTCTTTATCTTCTGAAATGCGCTGTGTCATTACCGCAACGGTAGGCACCTTTCTTTTCTTAGTAATCAGTGCCTTTGCCACACAAACCTCCGTTTTATACTCACGTATATGGGTCGGAACCTGGCTTATCACTTCCACTGTGATGATCTTAGGTTACCGGTTTACCCTACGAGCCACATTAGGCGCACTGCGCAAACGCGGTTTCAATATTCGCCGGGTCATTATTATTGGCGATGGCGAACTAGGGCAAGATGTCGCCAGCAAACTCATACTAAGTCCGGAACTGGGCATGCAGGTACAGGGGTTTATCACCGACAACCCAGATAAGTACAAACGCGCTCTAGTAAAAGAACTCCCAGTCTTAGGCAGTATCGACGACATAGACAAAATTGTAAACCAACTCGACACAGACCAAGTATGGATCGCTCTTCCTCTTAGTGAAGTAAAACGCATGGAAAAAGTGCAATCCACCCTTGCTACCAGTGCCGTCACAATACGGATGGTACCTGACATTTTCGGCTTTCAACTGCTGAACCACTCCTTAACAGAAGTAGCGGGCCTACCCGTTATCAACCTATCCACTTCACACATGCTAGAAGGCAAAAACCGTTTCTTGAAAGAGTTGGAAGACAAACTACTTGCTACCATGATTTTACTTGGCATCAGTCCAATCCTGTTACTGTTGGCTATCGGCGTAAGAATTAGCTCTCCTGGGCCAATTTTTTACCGACAAGAACGAGTAAGTTGGAATGGACGAACGTTTAATATGTTGAAGTTCCGCTCTATGGCTGTCGACAGCGAAAGAAATGGCGTCCAATGGGGAGGAGCGAAAACTATGTCTGTGACGAAATTTGGCGCCTTTATTCGTAAGACCAGCCTAGATGAGTTACCACAATTTCTAAATGTACTTAAAGGCGATATGTCGATTGTAGGCCCTCGTCCAGAGCGAACAATTTTCGTAGAGCAATTCAAAAAAGAAATTCCCGGCTATATGCAAAAGCATACAGTAAAGGCAGGCATTACCGGCTGGGCTCAAGTTAATGGCTGGCGCGGCGATACCGACTTGCAAAAGCGTATCGAGCATGACTTGTACTATATCGAAAACTGGTCACTCTGGTTAGATATCAAGATTATCATCCTGACTTTTTGGAAGGGTTTCATAAACAAAAATGCCGCTTAAAGCGGCATTTAAATTAACTAAGAATCACTTCCAAACAAGTCTCGCGTATAAACCTTATCAATAATGTCATCTAAATCTGGTGTGAGGCGGTTGGCAATCACCACATCTGATTGAGCTTTAAAAACATCCAGATCCAGATAAACTTTCGAATTGAAAAAACGCTCTTCTTTTAGTTCGGGCTCATATAGGATCACTTCCACTCCTTTCGCTTTCAATCGTTTCATGATGCCTTGAATAGCGGAGGCTCTAAAGTTATCACTACCAGATTTCATTACCAGACGATAGATACCAACGGTTTCAGGGTTTCGCTGTAAAATAGACTCAGTGATAAAGTCTTTACGGGTCGTATTTGAATCAACAATGGCTTTAATGAGGTTATTAGGGACATCTTTATAGTTGGCTAATAACTGCTTGGTATCTTTCGGTAAACAGTACCCCCCATAGCCAAAGGATGGGTTGTTGTAGTGTGTGCCGATACGCGGGTCTAATCCAACCCCCTCAATCACTTGCTGAGAGCTCAAACCATGGGACTCACAGTAAGAATCGAGCTCATTAAAGTAAGCAACTCTCATCGCTAGATAAGTGTTAGAAAACAGCTTCACAGCTTCTGCTTCCGTTGAGTTGGTAAATAAGACATCGATATCTTTTTTAAGCGCGCCTTGTTGCAACAGGCCTGCAAACACTTCAGCTCGTTCAGACTCCTCACCTACGATTATTCGTGATGGATGTAAATTATCATATAGCGCTTTACCCTCACGTAAAAACTCTGGCGAGAAGAGTATGCTGTTGGTTTTAAACTGAGCATTTATAGATTTTGTAAAACCTACTGGCACAGTAGATTTAATCACCATCACAGCATTAGGGTTAATCGCTAACACATCCTTAATAACACTTTCTACAGAGCTGGTATTAAAGTAGTTGGTCTCTGGGTCATAGTCTGTTGGCGTCGCAATAATCACAAAGTCAGCGTTCTCATAAGCCACGTGCTTGTCCAGAGTCGCTCGGAAATTTAGTGATGTATCCGCTAAAAATTGCTCTATTTCTTGATCCTGAATAGGAGATTTTCTTGCCTCTAGCATAGCAACTTTTTCTGCCACAACGTCCACCGCTACAACATCATTATGTTGCGCGAGTAGCATCGCATTGGATAGACCGACATAGCCTGTACCTGCTATTGCTATTTTATATTGACTACACATATTCTAATTCTCTATCCAAAAATTTAAAGTGGTTAGTTTTATCCCTGGTAAAATACAAGTCTATTTTACGTTATTGAAAATCTAATTAACGATAATTTTCCCTGATTATCAGGCTAGATTTTGAACTAGTATCTTATTTATTGGGCAACTGTTCATTTATAAGAACTTGCATCTGCTTTTTAAACTCCGCTTTACTAAATTTTTCTACATACTTTCGAATAGTTGCAGGATCAAAGCTCCCCATATTCTCTTCAAAGTCTACCACGGCTTGATTTAAAGCCTTCTCCGTTTGCGCATCAAAAAAGACACCAGACACAGCTTCCTCCACCGTTTCTAGGGCCCCACCTTTACGGAACGCAATAACAGGTCTTCCTGACGCCATGGCTTCAAGAGGGACAATTCCAAAATCTTCTACGCCAGGGAAAACAAGTGCTTTACAGTGAGCAAGATAATGTTTTATTTCACTAAATGGGCGTCGCCCCAGTATTTCAATATTAGCATTAGCTAATTTTTTAAGTTCCTCAAATTGCTCGCCTTCCCCAACAATTTTTAGTTTTTTACCAGACAGATTAAACGCCCGTACAGCAAGGTCTGCTTTTTTGTAGTTAACTAACTGCCCTAATATTAAGTAATAGTCTTCGGGGCCTTGCTCGCTAATTGCAAACTCATCAAAGTCAACTGGAGGATGAATGACATCGGCTTCCCTGTGATAAAAGCTCTTAATTCGCTTAGCGACAAAACGGCTATTCGCTATAAAATGGGAGACAGACATTGAACTTAACTGATCCCAGCGACGAATATAGTGAAGTAACGGCACCATAAGCATCTTTTTTAGCCAACCAGACTGACTGCGGTACTCATGGTACATGTCCCAGGCATAACGCATGGGTGAATGGCAATAACAAATATGAGGCTGACCTGGGGCAGGGATAACACCCTTAGCAGGCCCAGATTCGCTAGAAATAATTAGGTCGTAGCCTGATAAATCAAATTGTTCCAAAGCCAACGGCATAAATGGCAGGTAATTTTGATAAAGTTTTTTCGCCCAAGGCAGTTTGCTAATAAAGCTTTCTGTCACCTTATGCTGGGCAATCACACTGTCTTTAAAAGCATCAGCATGATAAATATGAGTATAAAGATCAGCTTGTGGGTAAAGCTCACACAGAGCTTCTAGTACCTTTTCACCGCCGCGGTTATTTACCAACCAATAATGCACAATGGCTACTTTCATTCTATCTCTAATACCTCAGTTATCGCACGGTCCCACTTTTCTCTCGACAAATGCCAAGCAAATTCTTTTGCTCGCTTTAAGCCTCTAACACGTAAGTCACTCACAAGCTGAGCATCCGTTTTAATAGTTAGCAAAGCGTCTTTAATTGATTTTTCACTTGTTGGATTTACAAACAAAGCAGCATCACCTGCAGTTTCTGGCATAGCAGTTACATTAGAAGTGATTACGGGTGTACCAACCGCCATCGACTCCAAAACAGGTAAACAGAAACCTTCATACAAGCTTACAAGTACGCTAGCAAGCGCACCTTTATAATAGCTAGGCAATAAGGTTTCATCTATGCCATTAAGAAAGACGACACTCTCTTGTAAGCCTAACTCCCACACGAGTTCTGAAAGCTCTTCTGTGTCACCACAAGATAAAACCAGATCAACCTCTGCTTGCAATTCACTCGCTGCGAAAGCTCGTATTAAACGCGGTAAATTTTTATGTTCTTTATTATTTCCAACATAAAAGAGGTAGGGTTTGTCTCGGACTATTGGATCAACATTAGGATGATAAAACTCATGGTCGACCCCATTGGGCACCACGGCAATTTTATCTATTGAAATATCAGCCCATTTAGCAGTTTCATTGCGACTGAATTCGGAAACAGTAAAAACCAATGGTGCAGAACGCACCGCTCTTTTCACCACCCAATCATAATACATCGTATTCTTTAAGCTTGAATAACCTTTGAAATTAAGATGCATGAGATCGTGAATCGTAACGATCGCACGCCCTTTCGAAAATAGAGGACAGTTATAACCAGGACTAATAAAATATTGTTGTTTATTAACTGCTTGAGACAGACGCAAAGGGTCAAGAGCTGATAACGCCTGAAACAAATCACCCTGGATCATTTGAGCATTCACGATGCTTTCAGACTGCATGATTTCTTGGCAAAAGCGCCCTATACCACCACTGTTAAGCCATCGTGCATCAAATAGAATAGAATCAGGGCTCATAATTTTTTATTTGCCTTCTTTACAAATACCCAAGTTAGAAATGAGCCAAAAGCGTTAAAGCAGTTAATGGCTTTTTTATATTCGCGCCGTCGTAAGCGATTAGCCCCCCACAAGGGCAACATCAATAGCAACACAGGAAGTGACACAGGCTTGAACTTATAAGCAATAATAAATTTATTTCGAATAAAGTAGAAATCCGACAACACGCTCTTTGCGATAGACGCTCCTTCTTTATGATAAACAATGGAATTCGTCGCTATATCAACAAAATAGCCTTGTTCACAGGCTCTATTCACATAGTCTAATTCTTCGTAATACAAAAAGTAATCTTCACTGAGAAGGCCGACAGAGCCTAAACAGCTACGCGGTATAAACATTGAAGCACCAATAGGGTAGTCAACTAATTGCCCAGTAGCGTCAGTTCCGACAGGAGAATGGCCTAAAACATGGCTTGAACTACCCAACCAATAGTTATAACGCCCGCCAATTCCCTGTAACGTACTACGCTGAGAAAAATATACTAATGTCGACCCCACAATGGATAAACCCGCATTCTTATTAGACAGCATTTCTAATTGATTCAATGCTTCTGGGTCTACTTCTGTATCATTGTTTAATATCCAGACATGTTCCATATCATCTTGCGCTAGGCTAAATGTTAAAGCCAAATTATTGCCACCAGCATAGCCTAGGTTTTGACCAGACTTAATAACAATCAAGTCTTTCTTTTGAGCCTTCAAAGGCTGATGAATTAGCTTGGGGGAAAGCTCGAAAATATCCTCTATAGATTTGCTCGCTTGTCCATTAACCTTATGCCATTGCTTTATTTCATCAACCGAATTATCACGCGACCCGTTATCACATACGACTACCTTAAAATTCTCAGTATTTAGTTGATAAAGGGACTCCAAACAAGCCAGCGTATCCTGCCAGCCATTCCAATTCAGTACAACAATATAAACCACTATAAACTCTCCACCAGCTGTTGCCATCGCTTAGCAATAGAGTCCTGCTGGTACTCTGCTGCAATCTGAATTGCCGCGTCACGTTGAAAACAAAATGCTCTCGGTGATTGTTCTACAGAAAACAGAAAGTGCGTTACTTGCTCCATAAACTCTGCTTCAGTGAATAAGTTACCCTCTAAGCAAGTATTAGACAAAATGGAACATGGACCGACGTGATCTGTCGCCAAAGGGATAACGCCACAAGCCATCGCTTCGATTAAGGCGATACCAAAAAGCTCTTCCCAATCCGGGCTTCGTAGCGAGGGCTGAAGAATGTAATCGGCTGATCGATACAAGTCAGCAAGTTGCTCTCTATCTTTCACGAAGCCTAAGTAGCTTATATTAGAGTATGTTGCAGCCATGGCCTCAACGGCTGGTTTTAGACGCCCACTACCTACAATACTAAAACGGTATTCTGGGATGTTCCTAGCAAGCTCAGAGAGTAGTAAAACCCCTTTCTCCTCAACTAAACGGCCCACAAAAATAATATGTTTATACTGTGAGTTATCAGCTGTCGGATAAAATAAATTGTCATCAAACGCGTGATAAACTTCCGTACATAATGCCTGGTCAACCTGTTGGTGAACCACTAACTCTTTAGTAACTTGCTCAGTTACTAAAGCGAACCGCTCAACACTATCATGCAAAAAACGGTACCATGCGTTTTCAACAAAGCCTGATAACCACTTGGCTTTCTTAGGATACTTATTACCACTCCAATCACTCCAAGAAGAGTGATAGATAACTTTAGCATGCTTTGATATTCGTAATAATAATAGCATGCGCCAATCCAATGGAGCACAGCCTATCACTAGCACACAAGATTTCATACGGTTCGGAAACAACAAGCAAGAGACAAAAAATAACCAATCGTTCATTAACTTGCCTACTTTATCAAACCTCTTTTGCATTACAGCTTTAGCAAAAAGCTTGAAGAAGGTAAAAGTAATAAATTCGACTCGCTGCCCCGTTGAACGAGCGTAACGACTCAAACCTAAATAATGCTCTGGAGCACCATACTCATGAAAAACATAGACTTTATTTACTTGAGAGAAGCTCACTGCTTAATCCTTGGGTGAACACCATGCCAAAGACTATAAAAAAGATTATTTCTTTCTTTGAGTACTCGTTTAGCGCCAAAAGCTCTAAGATTTAACAACAAGCCTTTCACTGCGCCTAAAGAAGGGTAATTCCTTATTTGTAAACAAGAGTCGATCAATCTCTCTCGTACTCTAAAGTCGGTCAGAACTTCGTCTTCAGATGATAAAGAATGATTAAGTGGACTTGCTAGAAAAAAAGTTTTGTAGCCTATCATACGCAAACGCTTAAAAAAGGTGCTATCAATACCATAAAAACAAAATCGGACATCAAATAAGTCTGGAAACTTCTTATTAAGTAGAGTTTTTAATTCTGGCTTTACAGTGACAGCACTCATGACACTTACTGCTGGCTGCTGTATTAGATCATTATTAGATAATTGCTCTACATTTTTGATACCTTTAAATTTCGGATAAACCAAGTGTTCCCCAACTTCGATCTTAGGTATCAGTACTAGGCTATCAGAGGTGGCAAAAACTTTAAGACCTTGAAAATATGCAGATGTTAAATAAGTATCGTCATCAAGAATCGTTAGCGAAGTGTCAATACCGTCCCACACTTCATTATAGATTTCGCTAAGGCTACGATTTTCAAGGCTTTCTTTAAAATTAATTTTAACCCCTTTTTGCTTCAATCGCGCGATTTGATTAGAGGAGTCTAAAGCACTCCTTAGAGAGTCAGGACCGTTGTTCCAAAGCAAAACCCGTGCAGTTAATTCGCTTGGTAAATGATTTTGAAGCGTTTGCAAAGTGCTTGACTCATCGAAGCTCTTTCCATAAAGGACTACCAGAAAGTGATGCATACCAAGCTACCTACTAATATGTTCATAAATTTATAACACTCAAACATCTATTGAGCCTCTACCTATGAATTTTTAAGCTAAAGGCTATCATTAACAAGGCCAATATCAACTCCGTTACTACAACACTTATAGAAAGCCCAACAATACCACCCCAGTTAATAAAAAAACTAACGTAACTAAGGTGTGACGCCGCACAAAATAGATAAACTGTTAGAAATACCCTATGCTCTCCTCTGGCAGCTATTTTCAATTTTGAATAGTAATTTGAGATCGCTATAATTGGACATAAGAGTGAAAATACTTGAACAACAGGGATTGCATTCTCGTAGCCACTCCCTGACAAAACATACACTGCAAAAGGGGCAAAAAAGTAAAACAGAAGCCCACTACCTAGACCTAAAGCAGCTGACCCCCAAAACGCGGCTGAATCATATCCAACTCGAGAACAAAAAAACGGATAAAGAGCCTGGGCGAACACACCTATAAATGATTGTGCTGCTAGTCTTAACTTATCAGCAATACCATAAGCTGCGGCAAGTTCTGGTGTAGAAACTACCCCTAATAAAATTATATTAAACGAAGTATAAAATGAATTTGCTAGAACCGAAAAATAAATATAAGACGACTCCTTTATCGTTGCAGAAATCGCCGTTATATTAACTCTTTTAAATTGACAATAATCAAACTTATAAATAATAAATATTGAGTATAGAGCTACAAGAACCCAAGAAATGGATTGAATTAAAGCTGCTAGATATAAATCTTCTGGGCTATTAACAAACAACAACATCAAAAGCAACGAGCTTGTCTTGGTAATGAAATTACCGACAAAAATATTCTGCATTTTCTCCACCCCCTGAAAAAGCCAAATAGGGTAAAAAATGCTAGAAAATATACCAATAAGTAGAATACTAACTAATTCAATGCTATCGCGTAGGCTCTCTACAAATAAGCAAGCTATCAAATAAACAAGTGTTGCTAATGTAAATACAATCAATTTTGCAAATATTGTACTAGTAAATACTATATTTAGCTCTCTAGACTCACCATGACAAAGTGCGACTTTTCTTGTCGCCGTAAGGTTGAACCCAAAATCCGTAGCCTGCTGTACATACACGCTAATTGCCTGAGCGATGATGAGCAAACCAAGGTGCTCAATACCAAGAGCACGTGCCACCACAGCAACAGAGAGCAAGGGGAAAATATAGTTCACTCCCTGAACACCCAATAAAGCTATTAGGTTCTTTAAAATTTTTTGATTAAAAAGCATGTGTCTCTAAAACTTTTAACACAAGATCAACATACTGAGACGCAACACTCTGGCTTCTTGCTTCTACATAACACCTTAACTCAGGAGCATTGCCAGAAGGCCGTAAGTGAACGATATCAGCATCGCCCAATGTCATTCTAAGACCATCGGTATCATCCAAATAAACCACTTGTTGGTCTGAATCACTTTTTCCAAGTACTTTCAGCAGATCACCTCTTTTCTGAACATCAGCTTTTAACTCCTGAATTAGCGCTCGGCTTTGCTCTGTAGGAAAGTTTTTAATTCTATCACTGGCTGTGTATCGCGCTGGGTAGTTTCTTAAGAGCTCACTCACAACTTTGCCCTGCTGTGCAGCCATAGCTAGGACAATCATAATAGGAAGTGCTGAGTCTCGAGTTGGTAATGCTTTGAGTGTTTTTCCTTCAGCATCAAACTCAAGGTCTGAACCAACTAAAAAACCACCATTGGCTTCATAACCAACGACTTTCGGTAAGTCAGCCTTATTAGCAAGTTCACCCATTCCAGCGATAACATAAGGCGAGCCTATCTTAGTTCGCATGCAAACACGCTCAGGATCAGAAAGCTCTAAAACAGTATTAACATTAACAGGTGCGGCCACATGAGTAGCTTTAAGATAATCGGCACACAAAACACCGACTATATCGCCACGCAACCATTCACCATTTTCATCAGATATGAGCGGGCGATCGCCATCACCATCAGTCGAAACTATCGCATCAAGTTTATACTCTTGAGACCATTTGCGACCTTTTATGGCATCTTCTTCTGATACGGCTTCTGTATCTATTGGAACAAAGGTGTCTATTCTTTCTAATGAGATAACCTCAGCCCCAAAATGCTTCAGCAGCTTTTTTATGACATCTCGCGCAACACTTGAGTGCTCATATACGCCTATGCGCTTTCCCGTTAATACATTTTCAGGAAAAAGTCCTATATACCTTTGTTCAAACAACACCATGGCCGTTTGATCGGTTTCAGGAAGCGCCTTATTTTCTAGTTCTCGCAGGTCGTCTGCTAAAGAGACTTTTCCTGACATAATAGCTGTTTCATCAGCTTTACTGATTTCACCGTCAGGTCGATAAAACTTAACACCATTACGATCAAAAGGGATATGGCTACCTGTGATCATAACTGCAGGCATAACCTGCTGCATGGCATAGAACGCCAAAGCGGGTGTTGGTAACTCACCGCAATAAATGGCTTTAGCACCGCGAGCTTCTATTGCTCGAATAACGGCTTTGGCAATGCTTGAGCTACTTGGCCTTAAGTCTATCCCAACAGCAACTTCCTTTGTTTCTGGACATACGCTCTGTAAAAAAGACAGAGTGAAAGCAAAACAAAGCTCAGGGGTTAAATCTTTAACAAGACCACGAACACCACTGGTACCAAAAGCAACGCCAAGCTCATCGCTCAGTTTTTCCACTTGTAAAGAGTTCACAGCCGACATTATTTTGAACGCCCATATCGATCACTAAAACGTACGATGTCATCCTCACCAAGGTAACTACCAGATTGCACTTCCACTAATTCTAACGGAATCTTGCCTGGATTTTCCAAAGCATGAACCACGCCAACAGGAATATAGGTCGATTCATTTTCCGTCAGAAGGATCTCTTTCTCGCCATTTTGCACCTTAGCAGTACCTGAAACCACAACCCAGTGTTCTGCTCTATGGTGATGCATTTGCACACTAAGTTTTTCACCTGGTTTAACCATAATGCGCTTCACTTGATGACGGTCACCGAGATCCACGGTCTCGTAGCTTCCCCAAGGGCGATGGACCTGCTTATGGTACATATGCTCTTCGCGGCCTTCCTGCTGAATTCGTTTCACAATCTTTTTCACATCTTGTGAGTTGCTCTTGTCCATGACCAAAACTGCGTCTGCTGTTTCAACAATTACAAGATTATCGACACCTACCGCAGCGATTAAACGAGATTCCGAGCGAATCAAACAGTTTTGACTGCCTTCAGCCATGACATCGCCCAGCACAACATTTTGGTTTTCATCTTTGTCTGCATAGTCATATAGAGCATCCCATGCACCAATGTCGCTCCAATCCCCAGCATAAGGCACAACCTTCGCTTTTTGTGTTTGTTCCATTACTGCGTAATCAATGGACTCCGGAGGACAGGCTGAGAATAAATCGGCATCTACTCGTACAAAATCTAAATCTGCAGAGCGCTGTTCGTAAGCGTTTGAGACCGCTTGATAAATATCACTTCGGTGCGCGGACAACTCGCCAAGAAAACTCTTAGCGCTAAATAAAAACATACCACTGTTCCAGAGGTAATCCCCAGAAGCTAGATACCTTTCAGCAGTAGCAGGATCAGGTTTTTCGACAAACTCTGCAACGTCATTATTTGCGCCAGCCCGAATATAACCATAACCCGTTTCAGGTCGTGTGGGTTGCACACCAAAGGTCACCAGACTTCCAGCAACTGCAAACTCAGCAGCTTGTTTAATCGCTTCATTAAAAGCTTGTGAATCGCGAATAACATGATCTGCGGGCAAAACTAGTAACAAAGCATCTTCCGAGCTTTTAAACTGAGCCTCTAAAGCGGCAAGCGCAATGGCAGGTGCAGTATTACGCCCTTCTTGCTCTAGAAGAATACTTGCATTGGTTACGCCCATGTCTTGCAACTGCTGGGCAATTAAAAACCTGTGCTCTTCATTACACACCACAATAGGGGCAGCCACTTGTAGACCTTGGGTACGGTCAATTGTGCTTTGAAACAGACTTAGCCTTGCATCAGCTAAAGCTAGGCACTGCTTTGGGTAAAATTTACGGGATAAAGGCCACAGGCGGCTACCAACGCCGCCGGATAGAATAACTGGAATGACTTTCACAAAAATCCTTATAAATGCAAGTTAGCTTTTTACTTACTAGCCAGTTGGCGTATACTACATCAAAAGATAGCATATTTATGGAATAGACAACATAAGAAGCTAGCTAGAACATTTAAATTCATTTCATTGATGCTTAAATTCAGGATTTACTTTGACTTTTCTTGTATCTACCTTTGTTGCTACCTATTTTTCCCTTGTTACTTGGTTATACAGTAAACATAAAATCCAACTAGCGCTTTATGTCATACTTATCAGCGCATTAACCACTGTATTTTCTACCTACTTATCCCATGATTCCAAGCAGTACATAAACTTCATACAAATTCATGGCTCTGCTACTTTTAATGAACTAGCAACAAATCTAAAAAAGATTGAAATAACGTTCATTGCTTTGAGCCAACTGCTGCACCAGACACACCCACTATTTTTTTTCGGAATTTATTCAGTTAGCTCTTTTTATTTGAAAGTAACACTATTCAATAAAGCAAGTTCCGCCCCATTAATTACTCTAGCGACATTTTTAGCGCTCTATTCTATTTACTTTGACGGTACAGTAATAAGGGTTAGCCTTGGGCTAGCAGCATGTTATTGGGCCCTTTATGCTCTATCGAAAGATAAGTTATTAACCTACTGTGGTTTGATTTCGATTTTTGCTCTAACGCTACATTATTCATTGGCCATTTTCTTATTATTAGCCTTCACACGCTCGCAAAAAAGTATCATTTTAATACTGGCAGCTTATATACTTTTAGTTCTTTTGTACATTTTTGGGGTTGAGGTTGGGCTAGTAAGCGTGACTGAATTGCTTTTGAGTCTAGACAGCAGCATTCCAGGCGCATCTAAACTTCAATTTTATTTGAAGACACTCAACCTAAGTGATCCATTTTCGTTTTCACAAACCCCTTTGTTTGTTTTATCTCTTATTGTCTATTTCAAATACAAGCAGCAACTGAGCCGATTTGATATATTAATTTTTAATAGCTTCTTTTTGTCTTTCGTAATCTTCGCGGCATTTTATCATTCAGAAATCATTCAAGTCAGGCTCAGCGAAATGTTACGCTTTTCCGTTATTTTTATTGCCCCTTATTTTTATAAGCTCGCCCTCGATACACTCTCGTCCAAACGAACAGCACAAGCGACATTTGGAGCTTTTTTAGCCCTATACTTTTATTACTCTAATTTTGTACAAAAAATGATTTCCGAAGAGAATTTAGGGCCACTGTACAATCTACTTACCTACTAATTAATAGGTAACAGCGGTGAAATGAATAGTCGTCTTCTCTATTTATTAAAGCAGACGACACATTTTTTTAATCCAACCAACCAATTACTTGGTACCAAATTAAGCTCAGAAAGTGAGTGAGTATCTAACACGGAGAAAGCAGGTCGTTCAGCTGATGTAGGAAAGGTACTAGATTCAATGGCGTTAAGTGCAGGTCGATTGCCTAAAACACCTTCTTGCTCAGCAAGCATAAAGATGCTGCGAGCAAAACCATGCCAGCTTGTAGCAAGGTCACCGCAGAAATGATACACCCCCCAACTCAAAGCGGCCTGCTGCTCATATTGGTGACATACTGACTTAATGGCTAAAGCAAGATCACCCGCATAAGTAGGACAGCCATATTGATCGGCCACAACTCCTAGTTGGTTGCGCTCTTCTCCTAAGCGCAGCATAGTCTTCACAAAGTTATGGCCGTATTCACTAAAAACCCAGGAGGTGCGAAACACAATATGCTTAATTGCCGTTTCTGTGACGGCTCGCTCACCCGCTAATTTTGACTTCCCATAAACGCCCTGAGGGTGAGTTGCATCATCTGTTTTATAAGGAAGAACTCCATTACCATCAAACACATAATCGGTTGAAATATGTATGAGTGGAATGTTTGCAAGCTGTGCATAAATTGCTAAATTCTCAGCTCCATTAGCGTTTACCTGAAAGGCTTTTTCATGCTCATCTTCCGCTTTGTCGACAGCAGTATAAGCCGCTGCATTGACAATAATGTCCGGAAGGTCACGAGTTAAAACTTTTCCAACTTGATCTTGATCAGTAATATCTAATTCACCGGAGGCATAAGCAAAAATTTGGTGATCTGTACCTGCAAAAACATCTTGCAAACTTCTACCTAGCTGACCGTTTTTCCCTGTAATTAATATACGCATAATTTACTCTAGTACAGCCCACTTATATATCTTTTAAGCACAATGCGTTTTGGTCTTTCTCTGACAAAATAGGCTCAATACCCACTGGCCAGTTAATACCAATATCTGGATCATTCCAAATAATCGCCCCTTCATCACTAGGATCGTAATACTCAGTACATTTATATTCAAAGTCCGCCGTATCACTTAAGACAACGAAACCATGAGCAAGACCTGGCGGCACCCAGAACTGGCGCTTATTCTTCTCGCTAAGAACCACGCCTTCCCATTGCCCATAAGTTGGTGAGTCTTTACGAATGTCTACGGCTACATCGAACACCTCACCACGAACAACACGTACTAACTTCCCTTGGGGCTTAGTTTTTTGAAAATGTAAGCCACGTAAAACATTTTTACTGGACCGAGAGTGATTGTCTTGCACAAAAGGTAAACTGATGCCTGCTTCCATCTCATATCTTTCTGCTTGAAAAGTCTCTAGAAAGAAGCCTCTTTCATCGCCAAAGACTTTAGGCTCTACAATCACCATTCCTTCAATAGCAGTTTTAATAACATTCATAACTTTACTTGTAACCCTCTGCCACTTTTAATAAATATTGACCATAGCCGGTTTTTCTCAGCTGGCTACCTGCAGCAGCAAGCTCTAGCTGGCTCAACCAGCCCTGCCTGTAAGCGATTTCTTCTAAGCAGGCAATTTTAAGCCCCTGCCTATGCTCAACCGTTTGAACAAATTGCCCAGCTTCTAATAATGAATCATGAGTACCTGTATCCAACCAAGCAAAGCCACGCCCTAAAAGAGACACTTTTAAGTCGCCTCGCTGTAAATAAGCTAGGTTTACGTCTGTTATTTCCAACTCACCGCGCTCGGAAGGCTTAATACTCTTAGCAATATTCACAACATCGTTATCGTAAAAGTACAAACCAGTGACCGCATAATTGGATTTAGGAATAATGGGCTTTTCTTCAATACTAATGGCATTTCCATCAGTATCAAACTCCACCACACCAAAACGCTCCGGATCATTTACATGGTAGCCAAACACGGTCGCACCAGAGCTTTGCTTAGCAGCTTCAGTTAAAGACTCTGAAAAGTGCTGACCAAAAAAGATGTTGTCGCCCAGCACTAAAGCAACATCATTATCACCTATAAAGTCTTCACCAATAAGAAAAGCTTGCGCGAGCCCATCGGGCGTTGGCTGAATAGCATACTCAATAGAAATACCAAATTGACCTCCATCACCAAGAAGCTTCTGAAAAGAAGCTTGATCTTCAGGTGTTGTGATAATTAATACTTCTCGAATACCTGCCAACATCAAAACCGACAGAGGGTAGTAAATCATCGGTTTGTCATAAATAGGCATCAGTTGCTTTGAGGTAGCTAATGTAAGGGGATGTAAACGTGTACCACTACCCCCTGCAAGAATAATACCCTTGCGAGATTTAACTTCCATTTTATTACCCCTTGTCGCCAATGCGGTCTAAGCGGTAATCACCAGATAAAACTCTTTTCCACCACCAGCTATTATCTAAGTACCACTGAACCGTTTTACGCATGCCAGACTCAAAAGTCTCTTGAGGCTTCCAGCCTAGCTCCTTATCAATTTTACTCGCATCAATAGCATAACGAACATCGTGCCCTGGCCTATCTTTTACAAACGTAATTAAGCTTCTATAAAAGCCTATATTATTTGGCTTTTCAGGCACAAGTTCTTCCAACAAGTCACAAATAGTATGTACCACTTCTATATTACGCTTCTCGTTGTGACCGCCAATATTATAGGTTTCACCAATCCTTCCATTAGTTGCCACTTCTACCAGGGCACGGGCGTGATCTTCTACATACAACCAATCACGAATTTGTGAACCATCTCCATACACAGGTAAAAGCTTGCCAGCTAACGCATTAAGAATAACATGGGGAATTAGCTTTTCAGGAAAGTGATAAGGCCCATAATTGTTAGAACAATTAGTGACTACTGTTGGCAGACCATAAGTACGAAGCCAAGCCCTTACCAGATGATCGGAGCTTGCTTTACTAGCAGAATACGGAGAGCTTGGCGCATAAGATGTTTCTTCAGTAAATAAAGGCAGGTTACCACCTTGTTCATCAGGATGAGGCAAATCACCATAAACTTCATCAGTGGATATATGATGAAAACGAAAACCTTCCTTTTTTTCACCCTCCAACTGCAACCAATATTTGCGACTGGCTTCCAGCAATGTATAAGTACCCACTACATTCGTTTGGATAAATTCACCAGGGCCATCTATTGAACGGTCTACATGGCTTTCAGCTGCTAAATGCATCACAATATCTGGTTGCTGCTCATCAAAAACACGACCTAAGGCTTGAGCATCACAAATGTCAACACATTCGAAGCTGTACCGATCACTTTGTAGTGAAGCAGGAATAGACTCTAAATTACCGGCATAGGTTAATTTATCTAAGCTAATGACTGAGTGCTGCTCATCACTCAACAAACAACGAACAACAGCACTGCCAATAAAGCCAGCGCCTCCTGTGACTAAAATTTTCATTACAGTTTAACCCTTTTAGACTATTTATAAGTATATGCTAGTTTAACAGGAATATATAAGAACGATTAAGCTTACTAGGAAGCTAGAGAGTATCACGAATAAACACCACTTTATTGGGCTTTCTGAAGGCAACTTGGTAAGTCTAGCATTCCATACGATATCACTAATGCCGTCAATCGCTTGATAGCTTGATCGGACGGCGCCCTCCCTTTGAATTACGAGCTTGAGTTAACTCAATTTGGCTGAGAAGACCGCGCCTTGTCCCTTCCAAATTCATTTCGACTTTAAGCACGCTCCGCCATTGAGGAAGCTGGTCTAACTTAGTGCGTCGAAAGAAGTCTCTTAGCTTCGAAATTGAAAAGGTAGACGCCAAATGGCTTACCATCGAAACAGTATCTACCACCATGCTTAGGAACTTAACCAAAACAAACGGCTTTTTGTCATGTCTACTCGTCCTTGTAAAAAATGGATAACCAGTATCAAACAACCCCATAATGTACAAGAGCACTAAAAAAACAGAAGGAAATCAAAAAACCGAACAACGACAAACTAAAATCCAATCCATTATTAACAATAAAAACTTAAGCGTTTATATTAGCCACTAATTCAAAGCCATGCTCGACACTATAAGACAGCTTTTTACAAGTAGATTTAGTAGATTCTAAATCTACTTGTAAAAAGCCTACTAAAATGATCTGCTACATCATTTTAGTCTAACCGCTCGCTAGCCGCATTAAAGCAGAATATAGGCAACAGGTAGAAAAAAATCTGCTCCCCCCATAGCCATTAAACCATCTGTGCAGTTGATAGATCATCGTCATTGGACACTAAAAATATGCGATTGTCGGCATAAGGATGCTTGATACATAGTTTAATTAAATCTACTAAATTATAAACTAACACTAAACTGCGTTTATTAGCGCTGATAGTTCGAAATGAAAGCGGGGCACCTTTACTGCCCAAGTTCAGTAACGAATCAAAATTAGTTTTTACTCATTACTTAGCCCATAAAGGGCAATCGTACATACTCATCATCAAAAAATGGAAAAAACATCTTCACTCCCCCCTCCATTTATCTTAACAGTCCGATAAAAATAAAACGTTTAACTTCCGCTTCGGGGGCCGAACTCACCAATAAAAGTGCTAACTTCTGCGAAAAAACCTCTGATTTTAAGGCAACAGATATAGAGTTATCACTTCCAACTAAAGCCTGAATTAATCGATTACCAAGAAAACCATTAGCACTAGATAAAAGTCCCCTCTATTAGTACCACCCAAAAACAAATAATAAAATAAGAACAGCTCTATCTCTTAGACGGCGACGGAAAAAATTTGCATTCAAAACCCTAAAAAAGTAACTTTCTAACTTACTTGACATCAGGGGATCTACTAAATCAGAAATATTTTTCACTTGATTTCTATACCAATGTTGTCTAATCAAGATAAGTCTTTTTTTATAAGCTCTAAGTCCATTATTGATACCTACTTGGTTATTCTCATGCTGCCAGTAAAGCATTAAAGGCTTGTCATCAATATACCAAGTAAAACCATTTTTCCGACAAAAAGCATAAGCTAGCCAATCATGTAAACTAACGCGATTAATTATATCTTGATTTCTTTGGACAAATTGTTGAAAAGCTCTAGCTGACTTAGAATTAAAAACGTAAGTACAACCAGGGCCAGCAGCCTCAAAAAAGTGATCGAATTTTTTTTGAGGATAAGATTTTTTGATTAACTGTTTTTTTCCACTTGACCAAAAAGCTGTGACATCAGAAGAATAGACATCACAACTCTTAGAAGCTATTAATGAGCACGCTCTTTCTAACTTACCTTCCAACCAAATATCGTCCTGATCAGAAAAGGACACATAATCGAAACCTTTTAAGTCTACATCTCTAAGAAGACGATAAAAATTGGCACCCGCACCACCGAAGCTCTCTCCATATTCCAGAAAAATGACATTTTCAGTTCCTTTAGCTAGCTGATTCGCCCAAATATCTGTACCGTCCGTGGATAAATCAACACTAATAAAAATCGTGACACACACATTTTTTTGAGTTAGAACACTATTAACCTGTTCTTCAATCCAATCCATGCCATTATAAGCTGCTAACAGTACAGCGATTTTCGGAAAACCTTGTGACAAACTTAATTCCTCATATTGGCCAAGATACCAACCATAACAAATTATCTATTATACCAGACAATTACATGCGCCAATGCACAGTTTTTAAATTAGCAACAGCTTCTTAACTAGTTTTATCTAGCACGAAGAAATCAGGCTACTTTGCAGGATTGAGATAATTTATTATAAAAATGAGTGGACTTCCGAGATTTAGCTAGACAGTAGAAACTGTCTGAAAAATACTTTTCTTCGAACTTAGCTGGTGACACCCCGCCTGTATGTGAATGCCGTTTTATCGGAATGCAGAACATCTCAAAAAAGCTAAATATCTGACATTTTAATTCTTCTCGTATCGAGTATATCTTTCGTTTTACCACTCTTTTTAAAGGTCGCAAAAATATTCACCCACCGCATTATCATGGCAATTGCCTCGGCGACTGATCGACGGTACTAAGTAATGAGCCTTCATAAAAGCGAGATAGTCAGAGCTCGCATATTGGCTACCCTGATCGCTATCTTTTAGGCTTATGCTGCCAGATAGTCATTAATAGAGTATTAATGACTAAGTGCCGTTCCATCATTTTATCCATTGCCCCCCAGCAACACGTCAGGAAAACAAAGCAATAATAAGCCCTAACGTAGGTAATAACACTTACCCTCGCTTTATTAGCGGCATCAGAGGTAAATTGGCGCTTTAATATGTTGTAAGCAAACTTGCCTACTTTACCTCCATGGATAGGGTGACGCTTATAACCAATCTGAGCCGTAGTATTGTTATTACACATAATTTTGGCAACACAATGTACACTACAGAATTCTCCCTCATCTCGTAGGTAATGGTGTATCCGTGAACCTTCATAGACTTTTCACGTATTCGCTCTAAAAGTGACTTGTCTTCAATACTCCGATCAGATTGCGGCTATACTAACCATGCGTAATAGCCGCTTCGATGAATTTTAAAGGCGCGACACATTAATTGAACAGAATGTTCTTTTTGGTGGTCTCGAACAAAGGCTAACTATCTAAAAGTATTTACATGTTAGATTCAATACATCTAAAGATATTATTTTTTTAGAAGCCGACTTATTTTTTTAACTGCAAACTTTAGTAAAGTAGAAAAATTTAAAATATAAGAAAAAACAAAGCTTAAGTGCTTTTTCCTAATCATCATTTCTTGTAAGTAACCTTGGAAATCTACATTTTTCGAGATTCCAAGTTCTGAACATTGCGCAATATTAATATCTATATATTTGACCTTACACTTTCTTAAATACGCAACTAGGTTTATTTCATAATCAGCCAGTATCGAATACTCTGAACTGAAACCTTTCCCATTGAATAAGCTTTTATGATAAAAAGCAGACTGATGATGTAGTGTATTCCTTAATAGAATCCTCCAGTCCAATGATGACATGAACTTTTCACCATTATCGTAAATAACATTTCCAAAAATAACTTTTCCATTATCAAAATTTAATAAATGAAATATATCATGCAACACATCTTTTCCATAAAGGCGATCATCTGAACCTAAAAAAATCAACCAATCCCCAGTTGATCTTTTTATACCTTTATTCATTGCATCATAGATTCCATTATCTTTTTCGCTCACAAAAGAGTCTATATTTTCTTTATACTTATCTATTATTCTATTTGTATTATCAATTGAACCTCCATCTATTACTATTAGTTCAAAATCTCTAAAGGTTTGTGAAGTTATACTTTTTAAACAACTCTCAATATACTCTTCATTATTATAAACAGGAACAATTACTGATATTTTCTTTGCCTTATTCATTTTTCCTCATTATTTTAACACTGCGCTCAGAAAACAAAAATATGGATATTATTAACCAGTAATATCCAAGCCCCCAACCAACCCCTCCGAGTATCCCTGAAAATATGATATACGATGTTACTATTGAACCATCAATTCTATAATACTTATATGCTTTAAAAAAGAAAAACAAAAAGTATAAAAGAACAAGCACTCCATGCTTTATTACAAATCTAACAAAATCATTATGTGCATGTACACCACCAAGCAATAAATAATCTGCCCATCCATTTCCAAACAGAATCACATTAGGGTGTGTGTAAAGAAATTCCAGTCCATGCATCATACCTGTTGCTCTAGCCAAATTGCTTGCATCAAAAATTCTAAGATACTCCCTATCAGAAGCAAAGTTAAAACTTCCAGAAAAAATAAAAAGAAACACTAAGGCGAGTATTGGAAGCAATATAAAAGATATAGCGATCACTCGCGGAATTTTCCTATAGAGAAACCGAAAAAATTTCATGTTGGACAATACCCTTTCAATTAACACAGCCAACAATACATTTCTAGACCCTAGCATCACAGCCAATAAAACACTAAGAAAAATGCCAAATCTATAATAACGGGAAAGTGCAAAAAAGAATGGTAACATTATAAGCCCAAATACATTTCTATCGTAAAAAATACCAAACCACGTAGAGGCATCTACATCTAGAGGGACAACAAAAGAAAATATGCAAACAAATGATATAGACAGTAGAATTTTGACTGTAGCGCTTGTAACTTTTAGATTTAAGCGGGTCATTAATGGAAATATTGTTATAGCATACAAAGTAAGCAGACTAAAACCAGAAGTAAATAAAAAAGAACATAATAAAAATAAAAAGGAAAAGCCCGCCCCAAAAAGAAACAAAGAAAAACTATACTTATCATACTTAGTCAGAGCGAGTATAATTACCGATATATATATTCCAGCATAACTAAATATTCCAGAAGGTATATAGAGTAAGGCAGCAATAAATGTTAGCAACATCAGACTTGACCTTTAAAAAATATAAAGAAAAATTTGGTATCGAAATTGAAAAATACTTTTCGATCAGTTACCTTTCATGACATTACGGTAACAGTAACGACAACATACCAAAAGGTTAATTTACTTTCTTTACCCACTGGCCATAACCTATAGTATGACCATAAATCTTAGTCACCAAAATAGACCAATAACTCTAGAAAAATAATTTGAGGCAATAACCTACATTAACATCATTCTAACCACATCCTTCATTTTAGACTTCGCAATCCAATTAAGTTTATCCCTCGCCTTGCCAGCATCCCCAACACTCACTAACAAATCAGTTGGACGAATAAACTCTTGATTTTGCGTTACATGATCTTTCCATGCTAAACCTAGTTGATTAAAAGTTTCAGCAACAAAAAACTCCAGAGGGTTGGTTTCTCCTGTCGCAATAACAAAATCTTCAGGAGTATCCTGTTGCAACATTAACCACATTGCCTCAATATATTCTGGAGCCCACCCCCAGTCTCTTGAAATATCAAGTCTACCTAACTCTAAAACTTCGCTTGAACCCTGTTTAATCCGTTTTGCTGTGGAAATGATTTTTTGTGTTACAAACCTCTCTGGTCGCATAGGGGATTCATGATTAAATAAAATACCAGTGCAGGCAAACAGATTATAAGCTTCACGATAATTATCTACCAACCAAAAGGCAGAGGCCTTAGCTACTGCATAAGGGCTTTGAGGATGAAATGGAGTATCCTCATTTGCCGGCAAGCCACCCGTATCTCCAAAACATTCGCTTGATCCTGCAAAATATATTTTAGGCGGATCATTAATCATTCGACAGGCTTCCAATATATTTAAAGCGCCAAACGTGATACTTTGAATTGTTTCCGCAGGTTGCTCAAAAGAAAGACCAACTGATGATTGCCCAGCTAGGTAATATATCTCTTGAGCTTGAGAATTCCGCAGAGCAACTAGAACACTTCGGAAGTCTTCTGGAACCATCGTTAAAAATTTAATATCATTTTTAACTCCACTTTTCATTAAATTCAAGAATCCTGAACCTTGTGCATCTCTAGAGCTCCCCCAAACTTCATAACCTTTTGACAATAAAAATTTTGCGAGATAAGTACCATCTTGACCACTTATTCCACAAATTAACGCTTTTTTTTTCATACCTTACCTGATAATTTCTTATAAATTTTGAGAGTTTCTTTTGCGCACTTCTGCCAAGAGTAATTTTTAACATTCTCAAAGCCTTTTGATATAAGGCCCTTTCGAAGCTCATCTGAAAAAATTACTTTTTCAATGGATTCCCGTATAGAATCTATACTTTTTGGGTCGAAATACTCTCCAGCATCTGACACCACTTCCGGCATTGAGCTAGTATTAGAGGAAACTACTGGACAACCTGCCGCCATTGCCTCCAATGGCGGCAAACCGAACCCTTCATAAAGAGATGGATAGATGAAAGCATAAGCATTAGCATAAAGTTGCGCTAATTTACCATCATCACCACTAACTTGCATAATATGGCTGGAGTTTAGACCTAATTGCATAATGAATAAAATTTCCGCTCGGCTTAAGCTTCCACCACCAAAAGCAACAATCGAAAAATTTGATCTTAACGCTTCTGAAGAAGCAAATGCTCTAAGAAAACCCGAAAAATTTTTATAACCGGAGCGCTCACCTACATATAATAAATAGGGTTTTTCCAGCGACTTATATTCATTCTTGCCAATTTGAAATTTAGTGAAATCAACCCCAAGATGCACTACAGAAATTTTAGCGCTTTCTATCCCAAAAATTTCTACAAGATCTTTTTTAGTGCTATGCGAAATACTTATAATATGATCAGCTCTTGAAAATGTTTTCTTTTTACGTAGCGTGGTTTTATCTCGTTTAGAAAATCCATCACTATATAACTCATGAATCATGTCATATACAGAAGTAACACGTATCGAATTTGTATTTAATTGCGGTAATGATGAATAATATGTCTCATGTATTATGTCTGGTGCCCAACACTTCATTTGGACCTGACTAATAGCATTATTAAGAACTTGAAATACAGGACCAGTTTTCGGTGGGTATTTAGAAAGTTTAAAACCGCGAATAACACCTGAAGGTAAAGTTTTTAGATAATTATTCCGATGAAGACCCGCAAAAACGCCTACTTCTTGATTATTCTTTAACATTTCCTCAGCAAGGATTGTATAGTATCTGGAAATACCACCATATGACTGATATGTAAAAGTCTGATGATCAAAGGCTATTCTCATATCATGGATACTCCTTCATTATCAAATGATCTTCCCATGTTTTAGAGTTAAGCTTTATTGAAATTAAATCATGAAGACCTAATCGAGTAAATTTCAAGCTAAATAAAACCCATTGCGGTATCTTTCTTTTAGTTAAAAAGTGCAAGGAACCTGATCGATAGTAATTAACAGAGAATTTTTTAGATATATAGTCGAACGTTTTTTCTGAAAAGAATGAAATATGCTGCCCATGTTCTAAACCGAAATACCACCATTCTTCAGGATTAGGCATAGATTTAGGATATAATTCTGTTGAAAAAATAATAGTATCAGATATATTTATTAATTTCTCAATTTCTAGAATAGGATTAACAAAGTGTTCAAAGGCTTCAAATGAAGTTACGGCATCAATTTTTTTAATACCATCCCACTCAAAGCCATTAGAAAACAGGTTTTGTGTATACTTATCGTCCCAATAAAAATCAAAACCTATATCTCTCATCATTCGAACAAAAACACCATATCCTCCGGCATAATCTAAATACGCCCCTTTACTACTAAAAACAAAATTCAAAAATACTGTCAGTTTTTTTGAAAAATAAAGATTACGTGATATATAACCGGTATCAGATAAGTTAATCGACTGAGAATAAGACTCCTCTAGCCAATAAGGCTCCTCAGTCTGTAAGAAATCGCATTCTTTGCAGCGAAAATAATCTACTTTATATTTTTTAAGTATGATCCCTGAAAAAATCAAATCATTTTCAGTGTTACATATTTTGCACTTCATCACTGATAATCCTGCTAATAATTTCTTTAAGGTTTGAGTAGTAAGCATCTTGACTATTATTAGTCAGTACCACCCTGAGATTTTCTTCCGCCATTACAGAAAGTTCATCGTACGAATAATTCTCAGCTTCAAAAATTGCTTTTTCAATACCTAAGAAATCAAGGCTTTCTATGAATATTTCATAACCTGTAGAGACACTCGATTCGTGACTAACAATAGGTATCAAAGCCCCGTTACCAATAGCTGTTAATACTGAAGGTGCCCCCCCCTCTGAACAAGAAGGGTAAATAATGAAAGTACAAGAGCCAATAATTTCTTTAAACTGATTCGACTGTATATCGACAAAGCCATGAACAACAATATTTGGTGATTTAAAAAGCTCTTTATCATAAAGTTTCATGAAATCTGGTTCAGAAAAAATACTCCCACAAACATGAAGAGTTAAATCTAATCTAGTAGAAAAATACTCAAGACAAAGATCCAACCCCTTATGAACTAAACCTGAACTTCCGAACCATAAGAAATTCTTACTTTTAGTTCTATCTCTTTTTCTAGAAATATCATTAGCATCTAATACTTGATAAAAAGGGGCAGGTAAAGTGTAAATAGGTCCTTTATAATATTTTTTGTATGTATTCTTACACTCATGATCGCCAAGAGCTATAATAGAATCAACTAAACATGTTTGATGAGACCAGGTTTTTTCTACAAATCGAGCAGACTTTGCTAACCAGACACCTTTTTTTTCATATATATCTTTTACTCTATTTAAGCTTGCGGTATTTTGGTGTGAGACATGCATTCCAGCACCATAGTATATGGTTTTTTTTCCAGTCAAGCCACTCTCAAAATAGTTTTGAAACACATCACCAAAACCATAAATCACATCATACTTTTTCAAGTTAGAAGGGGGATTTAAATAATGCATGACATCGACTCTATACCCCAGTTCATTAAATACTTTGGCAGCAGCCATGACCTCAAAACTATTAGTATGAGTCTTAGTTTTATTTTCACCCCTAAACGGTCTAGTTATATAAGAAATTAAAACTTTTTTATTAGTCTTTTTTTTGAAGAAATTTTCTACAGGCCTATCTGCATACATACAATATAGAAAGCGTAGCCCTTTCATTAAAATCATTTAAATAACCTTTTTAAAGCTCGCACCTTGTTATACACTTTTAAAAACCTTAAAAGTCGAACCACACTCTCACGCCTTACTGACTTCCTACTTTTTAGCTCATGAAGAGAGATATCATATTTGTAATTAACATGTACATCAGGATAAAAATCAATATAAGCAGAAGATTTGAGACTTTCTTTTTTTATAAAATGTGAATCCGTAGCGCCAACCCCATGAGTCCCTTCGACTCCAACATTCGAAATCATATTAACTTTTGGTAGAATACAAAGGCCATGATGATAAAGACAGCAAAATACCCACTGAATATCCCAAGTATCCATATAGCTTGTCTCTAGCATATCGAATGTATTTCTAAAATGTTTCCAAATATAGGAGGAGAAGTATTTTCTTTTAAAAAAATCTTTAGTGTGGCTAGTATTCCATTTGGCCATATCAACATCATATAAAGACCAAGCTCTTCTCCATGTTCCCCAGCCCCAAATAGTCATATGTTCTGAAAATGAGTAAGGAGCTTCTAACGATGAATCTCCTAAGTAATTTGTCCCTGTAACCATCATGATTCGATTATCATTTTTGTATTTTTCAAGACAGTTTTCCATAAAGTAGAAAAAATCCTGATTAGGAACAACATCATCCTCTAATATTATGCCTTGCTTTTCATTTTCAAAAAACCAAGTTATAGCACTACTAACAGCATATTTACAACCTAGGTTTTCCTCTCTGAAGAGTGTTTTAACGTCACAATCCCAGTCAACACTCTGACAAACGTAATCACGAACAGACTGAACTACTTCAGCTTCACCTACTTTATTTTTTCTAGCACCATCCGCTGCAATATATATACGTGGAGGCTTCACTTCGCGGATAGCCTCGAAAACTTGTTTTGTAGTGTCTAACCGATTGAATACTAAAAAAAGTACAGCTGTATTCAACATATTTGGCGCACTGATTTTCTTATCTTCAAACATTTTATTTCCAGTCATTCAATCTAAGAGATTCAATATAATCTGTGAGTTTACGCTTAGAAGTCCAGCCTAATGCTTTTGTTTTGTCCGCAATAACATCTGCAGCCATTCTGTTTCCCTTGCGTTCAGGAAGCATTTCAATATGCCCGCCGAACATATTAGCAACATCTATAATACTAAAACCATCTTCACAGCCAATACCAAACTCATCACCATAGCCGCATTCTCCCACCAATACCAAACCATCAATTATGTCATCAATATGAGTAAAATTACGTCTTTGAGTGCCAGGACTTACTACTGCCAGAGGCTCTCCCTTTTTCATTTTTTCTTTAAAAAGTGCTATTAATGTAGCATACCTGCCAGTTTGAATTTCACGTTCACCATAAACGTTATAAAAATAAGTAATTGCATAAGGTACATTGAACCAATTGGCATAATTCATAACTAATTCTGTATTTGTCGCTTTTGTCCAAGCATAAGGAGATGCACTACGCCCAAGCCCACCGTCACCAAACTTGGTACTACTACCAGCATACAAAATCTTACAACCGGCCTTTCGGACAAACTCTAATACGGCAAAAGTGCCTTCTTTGTTGTATTTCCATACCTTCTCAATATCATCGAAGCTCTGCTCTACACGCGAATATTCACCAAGGTGATATACCATGTCAGGCTTAAAGTCGACAAGATTTTCAATGTCTTTCGTTTCACCACGAATATAAGTCACACCAGCCACATGATTTCCCTCACTTCCTGTAAAGTAATTATCTAGTGAGTACACATCATACCCCATTTTAACTAAGCGCTCACATAAGTGGCTTCCTACGAATCCAGCACCGCCTGTCACTAATAATTGTTTATCTCTCATCTTTAATCCTTAGCAAAAAGGTCACGTGTGTACACTTTTTCTACTACACTTAGTAATTCATTGCTCATTCTATTGGCAATAATGACATCACTCTCTTCTTTAAATTGATCTAAAGATTTAAACACTTTAGCATCATGAAATTCGGAGCCTTGGAACTCAGGTTCATAAATTACCAACTCAATACCTTTACTTTGCAAACGGTACATTATTCCCTGTATGGCACTGGCGCGGAAGTTATCAGAATCGATTTTCATAATTAAACGATAAACACCTACTATTTTAGGCTGTTTATTAAGAACTTGATGCTCAATAAAATCCATACGTGTATCGTTTGATTTGACAATTGCACCAATCAATGATTGAGGCACCATATCAAAATTAGCCAGCAGCTGCTTCGTATCTTTTGGTAAACAGTAACCACCATATCCAAAAGATGGGTTGTTATAATGCCCACCAATTCGAGGGTCTAGACTAATACCCTCTATAATTTGTTGTGGCTCTAAACCATGTACTTCGGCGTATGTATCTAACTCATTGATGAAAGCTACACGCATAGCCAAATAGGTATTAGCGAACAGTTTTACTGCTTCAGCTTCTGTTGCGTTTGTAAGCAACACAGGAATATCTTTTTTAATCGCTCCATCAACAAGCAGGTCTGCAAAAATTCTCGCTCGTTCAGAAACTTCTCCAACGATAATACGAGAAGGGTATAGATTGTCATAAAGTGCCTTACCTTCTCGAAGGAACTCGGGCGAGAAAATAATATTATCAACGCAAAACTTAGTTTTTACCTTCTCTACATAACCAACAGGAACAGTCGATTTAATAACCATCATAGCTTTAGGGTTAATCGATAACACATCCTCAATAACTGACTCTATCGACTTAGTATTAAAGTATTGGGTTTCACTATCATAATCCGTTGGTGTAGCAATAATGACATAATCTGCACCTTGGTATGCTAGATGTTTATCTAACGTGGCAACCAAATTTAAGGGTTTATTTTCAAGAAAATCTTGAATTTCAGCATCGTGAACTGGGGATTGCCTATTGTTCAAAAGTGTTATTTTTTCAGGAATCACATCCAAAGCAATAACTTCATGACTCTGCGCCAAAAGCACAGCAAGAGATAAGCCAACATAACCCGTACCAGCAACTACGATTTTCATTTAATCTCCAAAAATTTAAGACTTTATTCGTATAAAAAGTTTAAAAACAATCCCACGGCATAAAAATGGATTTAGTTTTGATTATTAGTTGGGATTTTAATCGTGCATCAAAAAAATCGTACACATAATTCGCTACAAACTGAGAAATTAAAGTTGCTACTGCAGCACCTAAAACGCCATACATTGGTATCAAGAAAAAATTCAATATTATATTGATAATTGCACCTAACAAGGTTCTTTGAAAAGCGAGCTTAGACAGATTCTCAGAGAGTAAATATTTAGAAAATGGCACCCCTAAAAAAACAAATATGGCTGCCCATATATGAATACTAAGCACTAAACCTGCTTCTAAATAAGCACTACCAAAAAGACAAACAATCAGCCAATCAGCTATAAAAGTTATTGGGGTCGCTATGGCTATTGCCACCCAAACCATAAAAGTATAAAGTTGCTGTAGTCTCTTTTTGTAATGTCTTTCACCTTGTTTTTTTGCCTTAATTATTGCGGGAAACAATGATGTAGAAATTATCATAGGAATAAAATAAAAAACTTCACTTAATCGAACTGCTGAAGAGTATATACCTACGTCATACTCTCCCAGCATTTCCTTAATCATAATCTGATCAATCCGCATATAGATAGTCACAACGATAGAAGAAAAAATTAGTGGCCATGAATCTTTTAATAAAAGCCTAGCAATACTAACGTCAAATTCTTTATAAAAAGATTTTTTTTCTTTTAGTCTATAAACAATAAAATAACTGACCGCCAATGTCATTACATCAAATGTTGCAACAAATACGAACCAAATCAATTCTGCTTTTGCAAGGACTAAATAGATTTTAACTAACGATGAAAGTACCAGCTGTATAATTTTACAAATAGAAACTACCTTCGCTAGTACCTGCGATTGAAAGTAAAATTCAATAACCTCAAAACTTTGAAAAACTAACCCCATCACTATAATGAAAATAAAAACATTCGTTTCAACATCATTAGAAGTAAATGGTACAATTAGGGTCACCACTCCGATTACCAAAATAGCCCCAATTACTTTTAACCAAAAAGCGGTACCAAGATACACATCATATTTTTCGGGGAAATTAACAAGCTCCCTCACCATTATTCCGTCCAGCCCAAGCTTAGCGACACCTGAAAAAATCGCAGTAAAAGCCAGGGTATAACTGAAAACCCCAAATTGCTCCGGCCCCAAATAACGAGCAACCCAAAACGCTACAAATAGACCAGCAATCATACGTAAAAATTGCTCAGCCATCATCCAACTTGTATTTTTCAAATATTTCAAAAAACCTTGATGTTCCTTTAACGTCAACACTCTGACTAACATTTCCTTTAAAATCATAGTCTTGGTTTTATTTACCTTATGAAAATAACCAATTATTTGTTTTGATATTTTACTTAACCACATCAAACTCTAAATTTCATTTGGTTATCTAGGAACCACTGATAACTTTCCCTTAAGCCTTCATGTAAGTCTATATTAGCCCTCCAACCTAACCGAGCTAGCCTCTCAATATTCATCAATTTCCTCGATGCACCATCAGGCTTGGATGAATCAAACTTAACCTCCCCTTGGTAACCTACCACTTTAACAACTGCCTCAGTCAATTCTTTAATCGTACAATCAACACCACTTCCTACGTTAATATGACTTAACATTGGTTCGGTGTTGTCGTCATAAATATTCTTATCAAGACTCATTACATGGATACAAGCTTCAGCCATATCATCTACGTATAAAAACTCACGCATCGGCTTGCCACTACCCCATGCAATAACCTCTTCGTCACCGCTTATTTTTGCTTCATGAAAGCGACGGATTAACGCCGGTATTACATGGCTATTTTCGGGATGAAAATTGTCATTGGGACCATATAGATTGGTTGGCATCACACTGCGGTAGTCTCGGCCGTATTGGCGGTTATAGCTTTCACATAGCTTAATACCTGCAATTTTTGCAATTGCATAGGGCTCGTTCGTTGGCTCTAACGTTTCAGTTAGCAAGGCATCTTCGCGCATCGGCTGCTCAGCAAGTTTAGGGTAAATACAAGAAGACCCTAAAAAAAGAAGCTTCTGTACATTGTTCTTATGAGCTGCATGAATAATGTTAGCCTCTATCATGAGATTGTCGTAAATAAACTCGGCGGGGTATGTATTATTCGCATGTATGCCACCTACTTTTGCTGCGGCTAGATACACTTGATTAATTGCTTGCTCAGCAAAGAAGTCTTGCACTGCTTGCTGATTCGTCAAATCTAACTCTCTTCTTGAGCGTAAAATCAACTCAACAGACGGATCTATTTCTAGCTGCCTAACAATTGCAGACCCCACCATGCCGTTATGACCAGCCACATAAATGCGTTGCTTCTTCATAGATCTAATCACCTTTAAGCATTCTCAATCGATACAGACACATCAAAGCCATGCTTTTTTAACAATGCATGCTGTTTAGCTTTTTGCAGGTCATTGGCAACCATTTCTGAGCACATTTCTTCTACCGTAATCTGTGGTGTCCAACCTAGCTTTTCTTTTGCTTTTGATGGATCACCAAGCAATGTTTCCACCTCAGCTGGGCGGAAGTAACGTGGATCTACTCGAACTATGACATCACCAACACTTAAAGCTGGGGCATTGTTACCTTGAATAGATTTTACTGTTCCAATCTCTTCGAGACCGCCCCCAGTAAACTCAAGCTCGACTCCTAGCTCTTTAGCAGACAATTTGACAAACTCTCGTACACTAATTTGCTTACCAGTGGCAATAACAAAGTCATCGGCGACTTCTTGTTGAAGCATCATCCACTGCATTCGCACATAATCTTTAGCATGGCCCCAGTCTCGAAGCGCATCCATGTTACCAAGATATAAACAAGGCTCTAGCCCTTGTGAAATGTTCGCTAAAGCCCTAGTGATTTTGCGTGTCACAAATGTCTCGCCACGACGGGGCGACTCATGGTTAAACAAAATACCATTACAGGCATACATTCCATAGGACTCGCGGTAATTCACAACTATCCAATAGGCGTACATTTTAGCAACAGCATATGGTGAGCGTGGGTGGAATGGCGTGGTTTCTTTTTGCGGAATTTCTTGTACTTCACCATACAACTCGGAAGTAGACGCTTGGTAAAACTTAGTTGTCTTCTCTAAGCCCAAAAAGCGAATTGCTTCTAATAACCGTAAGGTGCCAATTGCATCGACATCCGCAGTGTACTCAGGTGACTCAAAAGATACAGCCACATGAGACTGAGCTCCCAGATTATAAACTTCGTCAGGTTGAATATCTTTAATAATACGAGTGAGGTTTGATGAGTCTGTCAGGTCACCATAGTGAAGGAAAAAGCTTTGGTCTTTCTCATGGTTATCTTGATAAATATGATCAACTCGTTCTGTATTTAAAGACGAGGCTCGGCGCTTTATACCATGAACTTCATAACCCTTTTCCAATAGAAACTCCGCTAAATAAGAGCCATCTTGTCCAGTTACACCTGTAATTAAAGCTTTTTTCTTTTCTGTATTTTTTAACATTTCCATACCTTTTAATAGCAATCTCTAAAGCGAAGCATCTTTACGCAGCTGTTCAATTTCTTTTTCAAGTGCCTCGTACTCTTTAAGCTTCCTCTGCAGAAAACTATGAGTTAAAGTGATTTTGTCCTCAACCCCCTTTGGGGTTAATAAATATAAATAGCCAGTTTTATTAGGACTTTTTTGAAAATTCTCAGCTTTGATTAGCCCCTTATCAATAAGAGCCCGAACACAGAAATTCACCTTACCAAGGCTAATATTTAGCTCCAAGGCTATCTTTCTCTGACTTAGGTGAGGCTGAGCCTCTAGAAGTTTCAATATTTTCAGTCTATTTTCTTCGGTTAACATACTTTAGGGGGGATGCAATATTCCTATCGGTAAGAGGTAGTCATCCATCAGCGTTCAACTGTTGAACAATAATAAACGAGCCAAAATAAATAAGCAAAGAAGAAGGACGTTTTTCCACTTTCTCACTCACTCCTATAGTTATTTCACAACCAACTAACACAAGGAATGGGCTTCCTAGTTTATGCTAACCATATAACACCACGTTGTAATACTATGTGTAACAGGTTTTTACCATGGGTTGTTTATTGATGACGATCATTCCCTCTTAATAGGCTGAGCTTTTTCTTGAAGCCGAGGTTTCAAGTCAAGGGGGCAAACACTTAGAGATTGGGTTTGAGCTTTTTTGTGTACAAGCTCTATTCAACAGTCGTGTACGCATCGAGCGCGCTAGGCGCTTGCCTTATCTTTTGCCTAACCTTTGAAGGGGCAATTTACTGCTCTAAGCCCTGCCCACAGCTACTGCCCTTGGTTATAGAAGATTAACTAAAAGTCAGCGTGACTTATAGCTACATTATCGGTTTGACTGTTTTTTAGAAATATAATTCAGAAATAAGCAGTACAATAAAAAACACGTTACAAACAAATAAAACATAATGTATTCAGGTACGTTTAACATCTCTGATAAAACGCCAGCCGCTGCGAAAGCCGTGGAAATCATGGTGATTACAATAAGTATTTGTGTATTATTTAAGCCTAACCGCTGAAAAATATGGTGCAAATGCTCTCGATCTGGTTTAAAAGGTGAATACCCTTTTTGAATACGGCGAATCATAATTGCCGCCATGTCCATTAATGGGACAGCAATTAACCAAAGCGCTGTCACTGGCCTTAATGGTGGTGAAGTCTCATTTTGGCTAGACTGCAGTAAAAACCAAATCACAGTAAATCCGATTAACATGCTGCCAGCATCCCCCATAAACACTTTTCGCTTTTTCCCAAATACACCTAGGTTTAATAAGATGTAAGGTAAAGTAATTGTTACGATGACCATGCAGAGATAAGCAATATTAAATTGGCCATCTTGGATCAACAAAATAGCTAAGCCGCTGAACGTGACGATAGATAGAAACCCAAGCAGCCCATCTATGCCATCTACCATGTTAAAGGCGTTAATCGACGCAATTACTGCTACAACGGTTATTGCATAACCAAACCAACCAAAGGTGACTATCTCTCCTGAGCCAATAATATCACCCACAGTTCTTAGCTCTATTCCCCCAACAACAATCATAAGCACAGACAAAACTGCCTGAATAGCAAAGCGTAACTTGTAACTCACATCAAACTTATCATCCAAGGCACCTACGAAGGTTAAAATAGATATACAGATTGCGTATAAAAAAGCGTTTGGGAGAATATTTTGATTATTAAATAAAAAGTAAAGCAGTGAGATACAAATGCTGATTCCACCAACAAGAGGAATAGTGCCATTATGCAGTTTGCGGGCATTTGGTTTATCAACTAAGCCCACTTTCTTAGCAAACTTCCGCATAACAAAGAGCGTGGCAAGAGAAAAGAAAAACAAGAACAGCAAATCTATAAATGGAATCAGCACTTAGCACCTTTAGACTTCTGGAGGCGAAGATATCCCGTTGCACCTGCAATTAGGGAAGTTAATTAAGTAAGTGATGCTAACACATTTTTTGAAATGTCATAACTTTGCAAAGTTTTCAATACTAGATCCTTCTTACGCAGGCAACTAAGCCTCATTTTTAGCTGTTACACTCAAAATAAGCAAAACAGAACCAGTCCGAAAAAGAGCTATTAACTTATCTACCCTCAAAATTCATCTACACTTCATTTGAAAAGCAACTGTATAAAGGAGTAGGCATGCTAATCGTAAAACACCACGGAGCGGTGCAAGGGGTAACGGGCTCGTGCCATGAGTTGTTTATTGATGACGACCATTCCATTCTTATAGATTGCGGGCTTTTTCAAGGAGCCGAAGTCTCAGGCAAAGGCGCTAGCAGTAAGCATTTAGCCATAGAGTTCGACATAAGATACGTGCAAGCACTGTTCATCACTCATGTGCATATTGATCATGTTGGGCGCTTGCCCTACTTATTAGCGGCAGGTTTTGAAGGGCCGATTTATTGCTCTAATCCCAGTGCAGAGTTACTGCCTTTAGTGATTGAGGATGCCCTAAAGGTTGGCGTCACTCGTAATGCCAGCATTATAAAAGCCTGCTTACAGCGTTTAGCCTCACAGCTACTTCCTATTGAATATGGTGAATGGCAGTGCATACCGCTTCCGAATAAAGCCACTAGCACAGTCAAACTAAAATTAGGCCAAGCAGGGCATATTTTAGGTTCAGCCTATGGTGTGTTTCGTGTTAGCAATGACGAACTCAAAGCACAAGGTAAACGCGATCATGATGTGCTGTTTTCAGGGGATTTAGGCGCGCCCTACTCGCCTTTGCTTTGCTCGCCAAAGCCGCCCTATCGGGCCGATCAATTAGTAATAGAGAGCACTTATGGGGATAAAAATCATGAGAATAGGTCGACCAGACGACACAAGTTACAAAAGACCATTGAACATGCATTGCAAGATTCCGCTACTGTGCTGATTCCCTCCTTTAGCATTGGTCGTACTCAAGAGCTGCTTTATGAGCTTGAGCATATTATTCACCTGAACCAAAACAAAGCTATCAGCCGAACTCGATCAGGCAAAAACCTGAACTGGCAAGATATCGACATCATCATAGATTCGCCTTTGGCCAGTCGCTTCACTAGCGTTTACCAGTCTTTAGCTCAGTATTGGGATAAAGAAGCCAAACGCCGGGTTCGCTCAGGACGGCATCCATTAGACTTTGCGCAAGTAACGACCATTGATAGCCATCAAGAGCACTTACAAACCGTGGCTTACCTTCAGCGCCAAACCCGTCCAGCAATAGTTATTGCCGCCTCAGGTATGTGTGCAGGGGGACGTATCGTTAATTATCTTAAAGCTCTTATTGGGGATAGTAGGAACGACATTCTTTTCGTGGGTTATCAGGCCGCTGGCACGCCCGGCAGAGATATATTGCGTTACCACAGCAAGCCAAACGGTTATGTGATGTTTGACGATCAAGCCTATGAAATAAACGCCAACGTTCAGCAGATTAGCGGCTATTCAGCCCATGCAGGGCAAAGAGATTTATTAAATTTCATAAAACGCATGCGAGTGAAGCCGCAAAGGATTCATATCGTCCATGGAGATGAGCAGGCCAAGCGAACGTTACAGGCGTTAATTCATCAAGAATTCGATGGTATTGATGCAATTATTCCGTCGTGAAAAATTTGAATTATGATTTGTCGGCCTGAAGGCCGACCCACGAGTGCTGGGCTAGATTTGGGTTGGCTGTTTTTGGTGAATCCGCTATATTGTATTACAAATAAAAATACTAACATTGCGAATACATCATTACTCTTTAGGGACGCCCAATGGTTCAATCATTATTGCCTAATATCCTCGAATTTATCTCTCATATTGACCCTTTTGACAAGCTCCCTCCTGAATTACAGCGCCAGCTAGCAGGCTGCGTCAGCATTACCTATTTAAGCCGTGGCGAGCAGATTGACTTCCACCCGGATGATACACGCCGTTTTCTATACGTTATTCGAACCGGAGTCATGGAGCAGCGCAAAGCCAATGGTGTGTTGCGCGCCAAGCTAGGTCCACAAGATTTATTTGGGTTCACCTTCTTAGAAGATAAAGCCGGAGGCGAAAATGAGTACAGTGTCGCCATTGCGGCAGAATCGACTCTTCTGTATCTAATTCCTCACACTGACTTACATGCCTTATTAAAAGAGCACCCACAATATGCAGAACATTTTGCCTCTCAAGCTCAGATACGCTTACAAAACGCTTTAAATGTCGTCTGGTCCGACAATGATAAAGGCATTTTTGTAAAAAAAGTCTCCGAGGTGGCCACCAGTTTTCCTGCGGTTGTCACATCCGATATGACCATCAAACAAGTCGCCCACGAGATGCGAAACGTGCTGCGCATTTCTACAGCAGTAGTGAAAAACAAGGGCAGAATTGTCGGCGTTATTACTGACCGAGACATGACCAAACGCGTCATCGCCGATGGCGTGAGTACCGACAATCCCATTAGTGAAGTCATGACAAAATTCCCACTCACTATTGGCCCTAACGATTTGGTACTCACCGCTGCGGCTCTAATGATGCAAAACAACATCCGCAGTTTACCCGTGGTGAGTGGCCATAAGGTTCATGGTCTACTGACCACCACACACATGGTGCAGAAAAACCGTATCCAAGCGATTTTCTTAATCGACACCATCAAACACACCAACACGATCAAAGGTCTTGCGGATTTAACCCAAGAACGTCAAGCAATTTTTGAAGCCATGGTCGAAGGCAAGGTGAGCTCTGAAATCATCGGCCAAGTCATGGCGATGATATACGACGCCTACAATCGTCGGTTAATACAGATCGCAGAAGACAAATTTGGCAAAGCGCCCTGTAAGTTTGCCTGGATCGTGGCCGGGTCTCATGCTCGAAATGAAGTACACATATCTTCCGACCAAGACAGTGCCTTGATCGTTGAGGACAATGCCACAGAAGAAGACATGAAGTATTTCAAACGCATGGCCAACTTTGTGTGTGGTTCACTAGGCCAGTGCGGCTTTATGCTCTGCCCCGGTAATTTTATGGCGGCTAATCCAAAATGGCTACAAAAACTGAGTACTTGGAAGCGCTACTACACAAAATGGGTCACGGTGCCAGACCATGAAACCCTACTTAATACCAGCGTATTCTTAGAAACCCGTAGCATTTACGGTGAAGCAGAATTTAACGACAAACTGCAGAAGCACTTATATAAGCTCATAGGGCAAAATCGTAATTTCTTATCCACCTTAATTAGCGATGCCGTTTCGGTGAATCCCCCCCTAGGTATTTTTAACAGCTTGGTATTAGAAAAGGGTGGCGAAAACAGCAACACACTCAACATTAAGCGCTATGCCATCACCCTAGTGGTTGATCTTGCACGTATTTATGGCTTGTCTGTCGACTGTACGTCTACCAACACGGAAGAGCGTTTCAAACAGGCTTTCAAAAAAGGGGTGTTAAGCGAAGACGCTTTTAAGAATATTACTGGAGCCTATCGTTTCATCAACCAATTACGCTTTCTCCACCAGCTAGAAGCCTTAAAAAATGGCGAAGTGGCGGGCAATAACATTGATCCACATTTCTTTGGTAGCTTCGAACGAGCTCATCTTAAAGACGCTTTTCGAATCATTTCGAACCTGCAAGATGCAGCCAAACTTAAGTTCAGTGGAGTATAAATGCCGTGAAGCGCCTATTGAATCGATTTCACCCCATCACTCAATTAGAAAAAAAACGCTTAGCTCGACTAGCGGAAGGCAACTTGCCTGAGCACATAGCCGATTTACTCAGTAAACCTTACCCGTCACCTGAAGCTAAGTTAAAAGATTTAGAATTCTTGGTGTTTGACTTAGAAACCACAGGGCTAGACCCAAAGACGGATAGAATATTGAGCATTGGTTACTTGTCCATCAAAGAAATGCGGGTAGACATTAGCACATCGGTGCACACCTACGTGCAGGCTGATAAATACGTCAAAGCAGAAGCCGCAGTCATTAACCACATAGTGCCGGAAATGCTCTCCTCTGGTCAGCCCTTTGATGACGCAATGGAGGCCCTGTTTCGCGCCATGAAAGGCAAGATACTCATTGCCCATGGCACAGTGGTTGAAAAAAATTTTATTGATGCCTACGTGAAACGCCGCTATGGATTACCGCCATTACCATTGATCTGGCTCGACACTCTAGTGATTGAGAAATCCTTGCTACGCAATAAAAACGATGCCGCCAGTGGCGATTTTCAATTAGCCTCGGTTCGTGAGCGTCATAAACTCCCGCCCTACCTAGCCCACAATGCATTATCAGACTCTATTGCCACAGGTGAATTGTTTCTCGTGCTTACCAAAATCATTTACGGCAAAACGCAGGCGGTATTAAGCGGCGTGTATAAACCGATTCATTAAATTCAATACCTTTTCCCTCTAAAGATGGTATCTACATATAGGGGCGAAAATTATGCAATACGGGTACCGTCCCTCGTAGGTGCGGCTTTAGCCGCAGGCGGAAATGATGTTGCCAAACAGGGTAACATTATTTCCTAGGGCTTTAATTTAGGCACCCTTCCCCCTAAAGGGGGACCTACAAAAGGACGCGGCAATGATGTTGCCAAACAGGGCAACATCATTGCCTAGTGCTTAATTAGCTGTTCACAAAGCTTCACTCAAAACCAAACAAAAATAGTTACTCGAATCTAGCATTTATTGCATGGTATTATGCCCACATCTATAAGGAGTCATACGATGCAAACAATCCTAGTTACAGGCGGCACCGGCTATATTGGTAGCCATACTTGTGTAGAACTATTAGAGAAAAATTACAATGTTATTGTCGTTGATAACTTATGTAATTCGAGTCAAGAGTCTTTAGCACGGGTAAAAGCAATCACAGGAAAAAATACTGTTTTTTACAATACCGACCTTTTGGATAAATTAGGTTTGGAAAAAATCTTTGCTAACCATAAAATCGACGCTGTGATCCACTTTGCAGGATTGAAAGCAGTTGGTGAATCAACACAAATTCCTTTAACGTATTACCATAACAACCTAACTGGCACCTTGATATTGCTAGAGGTCATGCAAAAAGCCAATGTATTTAATTTAGTCTTTAGCTCATCCGCTACGGTATATGGAGATATCAACACATCACCTTATACCGAAGACTCTTTACTTTCTGCTACTAACCCATATGGGCAGACAAAAGTCATAACGGAGCAATTTCTACAAGATGCTTACAAAGCGGATAACCGCTGGAATATTTCCCTTTTACGTTACTTTAATCCCGTCGGTGCACATAAAAGTGGACTCATTGGTGAAGACCCTAATGACATACCAAATAACTTGATGCCCTACGTATCCCAGGTTGCCGTTGGGAAATTAGAAAAGCTGAGAGTTTTCGGTGATGATTACGATACAGTAGACGGTACTGGCGTTCGTGATTACATCCATGTCGTTGATTTAGCGTTTGGACACATTAAAGCAATAGAAAAACTTGAGAATCAACCGACAACCTCCATTGAAGCTTACAATCTTGGTACAGGTCGAGGCTCTAGCGTTTTAGAAGTGATCAATGCATTCGAAAAGGCCTGTAAAAAAACAATCCCGTACGAAATTGTCGCGCGCCGCAGTGGTGATTTAGCAACCGCTTATGCCAACCCAAGCAAGGCAAAAGACCAATTAGGGTGGGAAGCTAGCCAAACATTAGAAGATATGTGCTTAGATGCATGGAATTGGCAGATAAAAAACCCGAATGGGTACAACTAGCAACGCTTTAGGCTGAAGTCACTTCGTGATTTCTGATCATGCCTCACACTTATTATCGGTCGTATCTCTTACGGTTTTATACGCGTCACATTTTACAAACTAATTTCCATACAATAGGAGTTCTGCAATGCTTCGTTCCTCTCTTCGCACTCTTACATTATCCGCCGTGTTTCTAGCGGGTAGCTTTTCCTTATCTGTACAGGCTCATGAAGCCGAGTACACCTATAAAGATTTAAATGAGCAATCCGTTCTCGCCGCAACGTGGATGCAAGCATCTGGCGAGTTTAAGGCCTTGTCTTACCAAGCCTTTAACCTTGCAAAAATACAGTTCGATACTTTTTCCAACTCTTACACAGGCAATAAAAAAATTGCCGTGGTTGTCGATGCTGATGAAGCCGTTATCGACAACAGCGCTTACCAAACATGGCTAATCGGTAAAGACTTCGGCTACTCCAGCAAAACGTGGGCGAAGTGGATGGAAGCAAGTGAAGCCAAAGCCATGCCCGGCGCAAAAGACTTCCTAAACTACGTGGCAGACAATGGTGGCGAAGTATTCTACGTAACGAACCGCAAAATTGTTGGTTTAGAAGGCACTCGCAAGAACCTAATCGAACTTGGTTTTCCAAACGTTGACGATGCGCACCTGATGCTAAGAACCTCTACCAGCAACAAAGAACCTCGCCGTGAAACCATTGCTGAAAACTATGACATTGCCTTATTTGTCGGTGATAATCTAAATGACTTCTCAAGCGACTTCCACGTAAAAACTCTCGAACAAAGCTACGCTGCGGTTGAGAAAAACAAAGACTTGTTTGGTACAAAATTTATCGTACTACCAAACCCATCTTATGGTGACTGGGAAGGCAAAGTGTACCAAGGAAACTGGGGCGCGACGGCTGCTGAAAAATCTCAAATGCGTAAAGATGTCCTGAATAATTGGGAACCCAAAAAATAACAGAGTCGAGTTCCATAGTCGGCCAGAAGGTCGACTATGGAACATACTTTATAGCGACTCGGAATGGTTCTGTTCAATTTGTCGGCATAAATGCCGACCTACGGCACGAAACACTGCCCTCGTAGGTCAGCCTTCAGGCTGACGCGGAATACCATGAATGTAAAAATGTTCATGGATTCATACGAATCAATTGTCGGCCTGAAGGCCGACCCACAAATGTTGGCTTATTCGACCGTTACGGACTTTGCTAGGTTTCTCGGTTGGTCTACATCGGTACCTTTCACCACGGCAACATGGTAAGAAAGTAGCTGTAGTGGAATGGTGTGTACGATAGGCTCAAGAATGCTTTCGACCTTAGGCACTTCTGTGAAGGTAATATGTTCTTCATTATCCAGCTGGGTGTCTTTGTCCGCGAAGACATACAATTCGCCACCACGAGCCGCCACTTCCTGCAGGTTGGATTTTAATTTATCCAACATGTCGTTATGAGGCACCATGGTGATGATCGGCATGCTTTCATCTACCAGTGCTAGCGGACCGTGTTTAAGCTCTCCCGCTGGGTAGGCTTCGGCATGAATGTAAGAGATCTCTTTCAATTTCAAGGAGCCTTCTAGGGCAATCGGGAACATAGCACCGCGACCTAGGAACAAGGCATTATGCTTATTCGCAAAACGATCAGCCAACTTCTTAATGTGCCCATCCTGCCTTAAAGCAGCATCCACATGAGCCGGTAGCGAACGCATCGCTTGTACTAGCTCTTTTTCTCGCTCTGCAGACAAGCCGTTTTCAACCGCTATTGCCACACTGGTAATCAATAACGCCGTCAATTGGGTGGTAAAGGCTTTGGTCGATGCTACGCCAATTTCAGTACCCGCATTGGTTAGCAGAGTAAGTGCTGACTCACGCACTAGAGTGCTGGATGGGACGTTACAGATAGCCAAGGTGGTCAAGTAACCAAGCTTTTTAGCCATGCGCAATGCCGCTAGGGTATCCGCTGTTTCCCCTGATTGAGATAGGGTTAAAAACAAGGTGTTTTTCGGCACAGCTACCTTACGGTAACGATACTCACTGGCGACCTCCACAGTACAGGGTAAGCCCGCTAAATCTTCAAGCCAATATTTCGCCACCATGCCAGCGTGGTAACTGGTACCACAAGCCACGATATGTATGTTTTCTACGTCTTTTAGGAACTGTGAATCAGCCCCAAAGCAACTGGTCAGTACTTTGGTCTCACTAATACGACCTTCAAGACACGCACTGATCACACTTGGCTGCTCGTAGATTTCTTTCATCATGTAGTGACGATATTCGCCTTTATCTGTGGCATCTACGTTGTGATTAAACACACTGATTGGACGCTCTTGAACCTCGCCATTTATGTCATAAATCACGACGGCATCACGGCTCACATCGACTACGTCTCCCTCCTCAAGGAAAATAAACTGGTCTGTTACATGCAAAAGTGCTAACTGATCGGAGGCGACAAAATTCTCTTCGATGCCAACGCCCACCACCAGTGGGCTACCTTTACGAGCGGCGATAAAACGCTCGTTGTCATCTTTTTGCACCACGCCAATGGCAAATGCACCTTCGAGCTTCAATAAGCTGGCTTGCACAGCTTTAAATAGATCTGGCTCGCTTTGCAGCGTATCGTGAATTAGGTGAACAATGACTTCTGTGTCGGTTTCTGACTTGAACTCATAACCCTTAGCTTGTAATTCACGACGTAATAGTTCGTGATTCTCAATGATGCCATTGTGCACCAAGGCTAGGTCATCACCAGAAAAGTGCGGGTGAGCATTAGCTTCCGTTGGTTTGCCATGGGTGGCCCAGCGAGTGTGAGCAATACCTATTTTGCCATCCAGCGGTTGTTCGGCGAACTTATCTTTAAGCGCTTGCACCTTGCCCACAGCACGGTGTGCAAATACGCCAGTTTCATTGTTAATCGCTACACCAGCAGAGTCATAACCACGGTATTCTAGGCGGCTCAGTCCTTCCACTAATATTTTTGCTACATTACGACGCGCTATGGCACCTACTATTCCACACATATCTCTTCCCTCTGCCTATGTCGACGCTTTCGCCACACAGCCTTATAAATCTTTAACGTTAAATCAGGTTATTTTTTGGTTGGGCGTGGCCAGTTGTCTTTATTGGCTTGGCGGGCCCGGGCAAAGGCTAGCTGTTTCTCACCCACGGCTTTAGTGATGGTCGAGCCTGCCGCAATGGTTGCCCCCTCGGCCACTTGTACTGGCGCCACCAAAGAAGTGTTCGAACCAATAAAAACGTTATCGGCCACCTGGGTAAGATGTTTATTTACCCCATCGTAATTACAGGTAATGGTGCCGGCGCCCACATTCACATGAGCGCCCATTTCCGTATCACCAATGTAACTTAAATGGTTTACCTTACTGCCCTCGCCGATAATGGCTTTTTTCGTCTCAACAAAATTGCCAATTTTGGCTTTATTTGCTAGCTCAGTGCCGGGGCGTAAACGGGCAAATGGCCCTATGTCACAACCCTCACCTACACGGCTATCATCGATTAGGCTATTGCTCTTAATAATTGTGTTATCACCAACAGTACAATCTTTAAGGTGGCAGTTAGCACCGACTTGTACGCCATCGCCCAACACGACTTTGCCTTCAAAAATGCAGTTAACATCGATTACTACGTCCAGCCCTGTTGTCAGCTCTCCGCGCACATCAATACGAGCAGGGTCTAATAGGGTTGCGCCATTGGTCATCAAGCCAATGGCCTGCTGCGACTGAAGTTCACGCTCTAAAGCTGCCAATTGCACACGGTCGTTCACACCAGCCACTTCTGCTTCGTTTTCAGGTTGTACCGTTACAATTTCGACACCCGCTTGAGCTGCCATGGCAATAATATCCGTCAGATAATATTCCCCTTGGGCATTGTCATTGGATAGAGCGGCCAACCAGTCTTGCAGGTGCTCGTTCGGTGCTAACAATATTCCGGTATTCACTTCTTGGATTGCTAGTTGTTTCGGCGAGGCATCTTTTTGCTCGACAATCGCTTCCACCTGCCCCTGTGCATTTCGCACAATACGGCCGTAGCCAGTTGGATTAGTAAGGGAAATTGTGAGCAATACCAAGGTATTTGGTGTCGATAAAGCCATCATCTTTTCAAGTGTGGCCTGACGTATAAGCGGTACATCACCATAAAGCGTTAGTGTTGCACCGGTAGGTTGTAAGCTCGGCGCGACACGACGTAGTGCATCACCCGTGCCTTGCGGGTCATTTTGCCACACTACATTGGCAGAAAAATCTTGACAAGCGGTAGCAACTTGCTCGCCCTGATGGCCAACAATTAGGTGTAAATTAGCACCAGACAAAGCATTAGCGGTTCTCAATACTCGACGCACCATGGCCTCGCCCGCGATTTTGTGCAGCACTTTTGAAAAAGCCGATTTCATGCGGCTACCCTTGCCTGCCGCCAGAATTACAACATCTTGATTCATTCGCCATCCTTGAATGTGGAATTTTAGGTAATAAATTGATTGTGTTAATTAGACCGCGTTAGTCAAAAGTGAACAAGTTAAATTGTCACAAAAAAAATGACAAAAAAAATATAATGCAAGGTCGGTATCTATACCGACAATTGATACGCATGAACCCATGAACATATTTACGCTTATGATATTCCACGTCAGATCGTAGGTCGGCATTTATGCCGACGGATGATTCGCGTGTGAATCAATAAACATTTTTACGTTCATGATATTCCTCGTCAGCCTGAAGGCAGACCTACGATGGGATTCAAAAGTGCGGCATTGGTTATAGATATATTGAATCCCAAAATGGGTATTGTTTTAGACTAACCACGAGTTCTTTACGTATTGGGTTTAATACAATATATCTCGCCACTGCCTTCCTATCTTCTTCGACTCTTAACGCTCGGTCAAAGAAGTTTGGCTGCCACAGCCTGCCGGTACGATTTAATTGCTTATTAATAATTCGTGAACTGCTCCCTTTCAATGCTCCCACAACCTTGGCGAGATCATGCTCTTTTGTGTTTAAACGTAGTAGTCCATGAAAGTGATCTGGCATTAATACCCAAGTAAGCCAGTTACAGTTAAACGCATTCTCGTTGATAGCAATTTGCCTACAAAAAGTCACTGCTAGATCGTATTCCAAAAAATATCGTTCTCTCTTATCTGTGGTAAAAGTAATAAAATACTCTCCATTGCAAGTTGAACTTCTTCCTATTTTAAGTCTATTCCATGACATAACGCCTCCTAGTTACTTTTTAGTCCCCCCTCCTCTTGAGGTTAAATTTATTTCATTTAGGTAAACGTAATTGTTCGTAATATTTTAGGAAAAAGGGTTAAAAATAAATACATTGGCAGGGTGTTTCTGTTCAAATCGGACCGTAGGTCGGCATTTATGCCGACGGGTGATTCACGTGTGAATCAATAAAAATTTTTACGTTCATGATATTCCGCGTCAGCCTAAAGGCAGACCAACGAGGTCTACTCATTGGTTTTATATCTATTTAGTTGATCATTTGTATAGATTTTTTGCGTTTTTATATCATTTTTGTTGATACTACTATGTTGCTATTGATTCATTAATTAAAAAGGATGACACATGGCTACTCTACTTCGTATCGATTCTAGTGCCGCTGGCGAACAATCTAAATCTCGTCAATTGGCCGATGTTTTTATCAGTAAATGGTTAGCAGACAACCTGAATGGCAAGGTGTTAAAGCGAGATGTAAACGCCCAACCGTTACCACACTTCACTAGCCAGACATTAGCGGCATTATTTACCTCTGAAGAAGAACGTTCAGCGGAGCAACAAGCGATTGTGGCGGTCGGTGAAGAATTAATTGAAGAGTTAGAAAAAGTAGATGTGCTGGTCATTTCGGCCCCTATTTATAACTTCAGCATACCTTCTACTCTAAAGGCTTACTTTGACCATATCTCTCGCGCAGGACGGACTTTTAAATATACGGAAACAGGCCCAGTAGGCTTACTAGACAAAGATGCTTATGTATTCACTGCGAGTGGCAGCTTTTTAGAAGGCACACCAGTTGACCATCAGCTACCGTATATTAAGACTTTCCTAAACTTCCTGGGGATAAAAGTACAGAATGTCGCTACAGCAGGCGGCCAATCAATGGGCGAGCCTGGCACAGAAGCCTTTAATAAAGCGAAGGATCAAATCTCAGCCTGGTAAATTATTCAGCTATCAAGCTGAATAAGGTTGCATTAACATTGCAAACCCTCATCCACCAAGCAAGTCGCCTCCAAGGATGGTGGCGACTTTTATTTCTTAATTGAGGCCTTAGCTTGGGCACTTCCGACATTCAACTTGTAACAACTCTACCAGCAATCGAGCCGCTGGCCCGGTTCTTTCACCCTTGCCTAGAATCGCATACACTTGAATGCGCTTTTCGGAACCAGACACTAATGGTAAAGGTTTTAAAACACCTTTTTCTAAAGCTTCGCCAATATCCGCTTTTGGCAGCCAAGCAAAACCAATCCCGCTTTCGACAATTTCTAAGGCGGACTGCACACTGGAAACCGTCCAACGGCGATTACTGCCAAGCCAGCCAGCATCCAGAGAGATTTCAACGGCCGAATCCCGTATAACTAACTGTAATTCGCGACTTAAACGCTCATTATCAATCGGAGTATTCTCTTGAAGTAGCTCATGCCCAGTACCTGCTACAGCAACCAGCTCAACCGCGACAATAGGGTCTGCCAAATAGCCTTTCGGCACAATTGAACACAAAACGATGTCTGGGTGACCATTTTTTAGCGCTTCAACACCGCCGCTTAATACCATCTCTTTGAGTTGTACCAAGGTTCCTTGGCTCTGAGGCTCGAACATCTTTAAGGCTCGCAGTAATGCTGGCGTTGGGAATATCTGATCGACCACCACTTCTAACTCTGGCTCCCAACCCTTGCCCAAAGTATGCGCCAACTCTTCCAGCTCAACCGCTTCTTTTATCAAGTGTCGAGAACGCCTCAGCAACACTTCACCACGTTCGGTAAGCTGGGCTTTACGACCTTCTATCGACAGCAGAGGGTAACCCAACTGTTCTTGCAATTTAGATACGGTATAACTGACGGATGATTGGCTCTTATGCAATGCATCGGCTGCTTGGGCAAAGCCTCCACGGTCGATAACCGCTTGTAGCACACGCCATTGCTCTAAAGTGACTCTTGGGGATTTCACTAGGGATTCCTTAGGAAATTAACATCTCATAGACATATCGTATTTTTAGATTATTTGAGCGAAAAAGCCACCATTCACATCGAATTAATGGTTATTTTTATAGATACTATCGGGGAAGCGGAAGCCATGCTATCAAGCAGAATTACATTATTGCTTAGGGTTTGAATTCAGGGATATTTCCCCCTAAAGGGGGACCTACAAAATCTGCCTCATTTATATTGTTGCTCCATTGTAGGTACCGCTTTAGCGGGACACGGAAATCATGCTACCCAACAGAATCACATTATTGCCTAAAGGTTGAATTCCGGCACTTTTCCCCCTAAAGGAGGACCTACAAAATCTACCTCATTTATATTGATGCTCCATTGTAGGTACCGCTTTAGCGGAACACGGAAATCATGTGACCAATCGGAATTTCATCATTGCCTAGGATTTGAATTCAGGCACTTTTCCTCCTAAAGGGGGACCTACGTTTGGGACACGGAAATCATGCTATCAAGCAGGATTACATCATTGCCTAGGGTTTAAATTTAGGGATATTTCCCCCTAAAAGGGGACCTACAAAATCTGCCTCATTTATATTGATGCCCCACTGTAGGTACCGCTTTAGCGGGACACGGAGATCATGCTACCAAGCAGAATTACATGATTACCTTGGATTTGAATTCAGGCACTTTCCCCCTAAAGGGGGGCCTACGCTTGGAACGCCTGAAATAATCTAAGTTATTTTATATTTATAAATACACCGAGTCCCAAAACGGGTATTGTTTTACGCTTGCCACCAAACCTTTTCGAACTGGGTTGGCCACGATATACCTTGCGACCTTTACTCTATCATCCTCCGCTCTTAACGCCCTATCGTAGAATGATTTTTGCCAAAACTTTCCACTTTTATTTAGTTTCCTATTAAGCGCTAATGCACTATTACCCTTTAATATAGCAACCACTTTCGCAAGCTCCATAGAGGAAGAGTTTAGCCTTAATAATCCATGAAAATGATCTGGCATAAGCATCCAAGTTAACCATTCGCAATTGCATGTCTTTTCATGACCCGCGAGCTGACGACAAAACAGCATTGCTAGTTCATAGTCATGAAAATAGTTAATACGGGATTGAGTGTTGAAGGTAATGAAATATTCGCCATGAAAAGTCGTATGACGACCAATTCTAAGGTTCGTCCAAGGCATATAGGCCTCGCTGTACAAGAAAGATTAGGTATTCTAGAAAGGAAAAGAAGCGACAGAGCCTCCATCCTGGAGGCTAAGGCATCCGTGCCCTCTGTCTGATTTAAATTTACTCTAAGATTGCCTGATTAAATGTAAGGAATGGTAAAACTTTCGGTGCATATTTGCTGCTGAGTTTTCATTTGATCACACACATACGAATGTCATTTACAGAAACATCAATTTTACTTGATGGGATCGTTCATCCGTAACTTATTGTGATAATTCTCCGTTGTTTTCATAAGAGCCATCTTTTGTAGAAACCGTTTCAGCAGAAAGCCGAGATCATGCGGCTAAACTGTGCCACTACACATTGCTTAGGGTTTGAATACAGGCACTTTCCCCCTAAAGGGGGACCTACGCTTGGGACACGGAAATCATGCTACCAAGCCGAATTACATCATTGCCTAGAGTTTGAATTCAGGCACTTTCCCCCTAAAAGGGGGACCTACATTGGGACGCGGAGATCATGAATTCAAAAAGAACTATTATCATCCGATGCTTCCATAGGATACTTGTATCTCTATAGACCATTTGCTTTAAGGGCGATGCGCTTACGCTGAACATCTACTTCTAATACAGAAACTTTGACAACCTGTCCTACTCGCACGATATCTCTTGGGTCTTTGACAAAGCGATTTGCAAGTTGAGATATATGGATGAGTCCATCTTGATGAACACCTAGGTCAACAAAGGCACCAAAAGCGGCTACGTTGGTGACTACGCCTTCTAATTCCATATCTGGTTGCAGGTCTTCGATCGACTGAACTTGCTGGTCGAAAGAAGCATAGTGGAACTCAGGTCGTGGGTCTCTTCCTGGTTTAGCGAGTTCATCGAGTATGTCCTGATACGTAAAAAACCCTTCACTGGCTAATTCTGGCATTTGTTGTTTAAGCTGGGCAATAGCCGAAGCATTCGCCAATAGTTGCTTACTTTGCATCCCCAGACGAGCTGCCATCGATTTCACTAACTCATAGGATTCTGGGTGTACTCCAGATTGATCTAGGACTTCTTTACCATTCAGAATTCGTAGAAAGCCCGCGCATTGTTCAAAACACTTTTCACCAATACCTTTTACTTTTAACAGCTCTCGACGTGACTCGATACGGCCTTTTTGTTGCCGATAATCCAATATATTCTGCGCTAGTCGCTCACTTAACCCAGACACATAAGACAGTAATGAAGCGGATGCGAGGTTTAAGTCTACTCCTACACTGTTAACACAATCTTCTACCACATTGCTTAGGGCTTGACTTAAATTCGACGCTTTTACATCGTGTTGATATTGTCCTACACCTATCGCTTGTGGGTCGATTTTAACCAGCTCAGCCAAAGGGTCTTGAAACCGTCGAGCTATTGAGACAGCGCCTCGTATGGTGACATCGAGTTCTGGAAATTCTTCGATAGCTACTGGTGACGCCGAGTACACAGAGGCGCCCGCTTCACTAACCACTACCGCTTGGCAATTTAAATCACCTTGTTTAATCACGTCTCGCAGGAGTTTCTCGCTTTCTCTCGAAGCGGTTCCATTTCCGATAGCAGCCCAACGAACTTGATGGCGCTGAATAAGTTGCTTTAATATTTCACTGGCTTCATTGAAACGGTTTTGCGGAGGGTGAGGATAAATTACTTTATGATCCAGCAGATTACCTTGTGCATCAATCACTGCTAATTTAACGCCATTACGAAAGCCAGGATCCACACCAATGACCCGATAAGCTCCTGCGGGAGCCGCCATTAACAAATCCTTTAGATTGTCGCTAAAAACCTTAATCGCGCCCTCTTCAGCTCTTTCTTTTAGCAGGGCGAGTACATCTGCTTCTAATTTAGCGTGCAATTTACTCTTCCAAGCATTATCCAAGAATTTTTTCTGCAGGTTACTAAGCGGCTTAGCGTCATAGCCTCGCTGTAAAATAGTATTTAAACTTGGTAGATAAAGTGCACTAGGAAACACGTCATTATTCGGCAAGGATATTACAAGTTTTAGTAAGTTTTCTTTTTTCCCTCTAAACAGAGCCAATAAACGATGCGGAGGAATTTTGCTCACTTTTTCATCAAATTCGAAGTAATCTCTAAACTTCTCAGCGGCACTGCTTTTCCCTCTTAATACTCGACTGGATATATGCCCCTGTTTTAAAAATAACTCTCTGCCATGCTTTAAAACTTCACTGTCTTCTAACAACGCCTGCGTGTAAATAGACTCAACGCCTTCTAAAGCCGACTCTGCATTTATCTTAATATTTTTTCGCTGACACCACTGGGCAATTGACACTGGATGTGGCGAGGTTTCTCCGAACCAGACTTCAATAGCCAAAGGCTGTAAACCGTTCTTAATGGCCTCATCCGCTTTATTTTTACGTGTTTTTTTATAAGGTGAATAAAGGTCTTCTAGCTCTACTTTCGAGATTGCATGACGAACTTTTTGCTTAACGTCAATTGGTACATTATCTATGACGTCTAATTGGCCTAATATTGTTACTTTACGCTTCTCTAGCTCTGTCAGATATTGCCAGCGTTCATGAAATAAACGTAAATCTAAATCACTCATCCCTCCACTGCTTTCTTTTCGATAACGAGCAATGAAAGGCACTGTAGCGCCATCTTCGAATAAGGATATAATGTTATCTACATACTTTTTTAATATATCAAACTCTTCACTAAGGCTTTTTGATATTGAAACCATAAATTACTTATTCCTTACACTTTCACTCTGTTTTTTATCACTATTTTATTAGCATGTTATGATTTTTTTTATTAGAATCACAAGCTAAGACATTAAGTGTTTTTCTATTCTTTGATCTTTCTAAACTTTTTAAACTGTTCGAGGCAGCTAAAATCTTACCTTGACCTATAATGATGTTTATTGATAGAGACAATTCCTATAGAAATTACCGTCATACGCTTTTTTTTGGTAGACCTGTTCATCCATTAATTAGTTTTAAGCACTTTTCACTGAGTGTACAGGATGGATCTCGTTTTTCAGTGCAAGATAATATTTTAACAGCTCTTAACCGATCAATAGGGGATATCCATGAGTTTATTACTAGAATTAGCTGGCAACAAAGCAAAAGCGCGCGCAGCGGCGAAAGAACTAACCGTAGCACAACTAGAAAACCTTATCGCAGGCTTCACGAAAGCCCTTGAGAAAGCGAAAGAAGAAGAACAAGCCCAGCAAGAAGAACAACGTATCAAATCTGCGCGTGCAGAAGAGATCTCACGCTTGATCGCTGAAAGTGGCCTAACGCTGGATGAGCTAAGTGCTTTAACCGCACCTAAAGTAGGCGCAACGAAAGGCAAAACGGTTGAACCAAAATACCGCTTGGAAAAAGAAGGCGAGATCTATGAGTGGACAGGCCGTGGCCGTACCCCTAAAGTCTTCCAAGAATATTTTGATGCGGGTAACAGCCGGGCTAGTGTAGAAATTAAATAAGAAGTTTTCTTATTTAATTGAATTAATTCCTCATTAATTCAGACAAATAAAAAAGCGACTCAGGTCGCTTTTTTATTTCATCATACAAATATAAAAGATATTTATTTTTCTCTAAATGCAAACCGAATTAAAACAATTACACAACCCAACATGCCGCCAAGTAACACACCAAGAACAACTATTAACTTCTTCTTAGGATATGTACGACTTAACAGCTGCTCTGGTTCTTTCACAAAACTTACCGTTGAGAACTCCAAGTTATCTGGGATTATTGTACTTTCTATTGAATCTAGTTTTGAGGAAACCTCTGCCAACCTAGAGACTATAGAGCGATGCTCTGAACTTGAGCCTGATATTGTACTTTCGCTTTCTACAGCAACAGGTTTGTCTAAGCCTATCAATAACTCTTTCTTCTTAGTTAGTTCACTTTGTTTAGCAAGAATAATGGCTTTTAAGTTATCCAGTGCAAGACGTTGTGAACGCTGCTCGACGAAAGAAATATACTCTTTTAACTCAAGTAAATTTCTTGCCTGAAGCAAGAAAGACTCAGAGTCACTAATCTGTGAGTATTCTTTGGACTTCTCATTCAAGCGCTCCGAAGTTAGGCTAGAAGACCAGTTACTATAAAGCTCAAGCTCTCTCACCTTTGCCTCACCACCCTGCCCATCACTCTGAAAACTGACAACTTTATTTTGAAACTCTTCAGCGTTATAGATAAAAACTCTTTTATTAGCTTGCGACTGATACTGGCGAACAAATATCTCAAATAATTTCAGCGGCTCAAGTAGTTCTCTTAGGCTATCATTATCTGCGTCTTCACTTTGATGGTAGCTATCAAATACAGGCTGAAAATCTTGCACCAGTTTTTGATAAGCAGAAAATTCACTCACTTGAGGCACAGTAATAATGGCATCAACTTGCCAATTGTTTTTTACCTTTGCATTTAAAGCATAATAGGAAGCAATCATAGTACATATAAGCGTACAAGCAATAATAATGTATTTGCCTTGCCATAGAGTTAAAAACAACTCTTTCAAATCAATCTCATCATCTCGGCTATCGTAGTTAGCATACTTTAAAGCCAACAACTGCTCTTTTGATAACTCATCTCGCACTACAGCATCCCTCTCGTAATATTAATCGGATAAAAACATACGCTATTCAAAGAATTACTTTACAGAGTATATTAAATCCCAAACGCCATGTCCGAGTTTTTCGCCACGCTGTTCGAATTTTGTTAATGGTCGCCATTCCGGACGCGGGTGATATTGACCTAAACCTGCCGCATTGACATATTCATTCTGCTCTTCCATGACTTCAAGCATGTGCTCTGCATAGGGCTCCCAGTCAGTTGCCATATGAAAATAGCCACCAGCCTTTAAAACACTGGCCACTTGTTGCGCAAATAATGGCTGAACAATACGGCGCTTATTGTGTTTCTTTTTATGCCAAGGATCTGGAAAAAATAATTGAAAAGCAGAAGCTGCTTTTTGTGGCAGACATTTGTCCATGACTTCAATGGCGTCATCACAGTAAACACGAAGGTTCGTCACCCCTTGTTCTTGTGCCAGCATCATAAGTTTTGCCACACCTGGCGGGTGAACTTCAATACCGATAAAGTCTTTTTCTGGCGCTAAGCGCGCCATTTCGACTAAAGACGCTCCCATGCCAAAACCGACTTCAAGCACAATGTCTGACTCACGGCCAAAGACTTCTGTGTAATCGATGCGCCCGGCGGCTAACTCAAGACCATATACGGCCCAGTTTGCATCATAAGTTTTTTGCTGTCCTTCGGTCATACGACCACCGCGTACAACAAAACTGCGTATGGTACGTTTTTTTACCGGTTCTTTATTTTCTGTATTTTGATCTTGCATGGTTTTGTAGTGTTCACACTTTCGTAGAATAAAATATTGGTCAGAATGAAGGTTGGCGTTTAACGTCGAGCCCTATCATTTGAATGACGCTAATGCTAACCGAAATAAAAGTTTTTGTCCTGCTCAAAGCGCAAGTAGAAGTATTCCGAACGGCTATATTTAGTTGCTGCGACTGCGAATAAAACACCACACAAACACCCCCCAGCCGATTAAATAGGCTAAACCACCTAACGGGGTAATCATGCCAAGCCATGTGAGGTCTGTAAGTGTCATAACATAGAGGCTTCCAGCGAAAAGGAAATTACCTAGGAAAAAACAGCGCAATATCGCGATGGAATGATGTATTTGAGAAATTAGAGCGATGACGAGTAAGCCTGCCAAGCTGTGATACATAAGATAGTCACTGCTCGTTTGCCACCAACCTAATGCTTGAGAACTCACCTTGTGGGCTAAACCATGGGCACCAAAAGCGCCCATCGCCACAGACAGCCCTGCTTGAAGGGCGAATAGCGCGCCCCAAACAGATAAACGTGAAACGGAATTTTTATTCATGAAGACTTATTGCAGCTCGTTCAGGTAACCATTACTGCCAATGGCAAAATATTTACCGCCTGCGCCAAACGCAAGGGCAAGAACTCTTGCGCCAGTTGGTCGTGTAGTATCTTTAAGATGTAAATCCCAAGTTTTTTCGACCTCTCCTGTGCTAATACTCAACAAACTGACACGTCGATTAACCGTGCCCATTAGCAAGCTGCGACGATCTTGAGAAAATACCGCCTGACTAATGGTGACATTACGAGACTCTAGCGCTCCAGTATCAACTTCTAACACTTCTCGCCCGGTCACTGTAGACCAAATTTTTGCATTGCCTAACTGAGCGGCACCAAAGGCATATTGCCCATCGGCAGACAAAGCGACACTGGCAATACGGTTACTCAACGTCCACTCGTGTTTTTTCTCACCGGTTTGCATATCCCATAAGATAACCTTGTAGTTATCATCGCCGGTTAGCCCTAGCTTACTGTCAGGCGACACATCGACTGCTCGAACTACTGCGCCCGTTCTCAATGTTTGTTTGATTCCGCCATTTTTCACATCAAAGAAACGTGCAGTCTGATCATCCAAGCCCACCAAAGCTAGATCACCATTCTGAGTGAGTTTAAGGGAACGAACATCACCTGGAGTATTCCAAAAGCCTGCTGATTGACCATTGGTTGTATTCCATAACACCAAGGTTCGTGCGCCACCCGTTAAAGCAAAGCTGCCGCTAGGGTCGATATCCACACTAATCAGCGGTGTGTACTCTCCTTGCTGATGGTTCCAGTTATAAAGCCGCTCTCCTCTTGAATTGTCCCAATAACTGCCACCATGCTGAATCGAGCCTACCACAGCACTGCGGCCATCATCACTCAATACCGCTGAGTATAAGCCTTGCACCGCATACTCTGCAGTTCTACTAGGTGCTTCCGCCGAGCAAGACCAGAGTACCGTGGCGCTCAAGGTAACCAGCGACATTTTAGTTAGAAAGTTAGTGAGCGTTTTCACTGTGCGCTTCATGCAATTCCTTGATCAACTTATCTTCAAATTGAAACCGTTCGGCCATTACTAGACTTAAAGCTTGAATGGAAATCGGAAAGTCGGCGAGCTGCTGGTCGCAATGGTCAGTATTATCAAATTTGTCATTGAACTCTATCGCCAACTGAGTGCTGCTTTCGATTTCGGGCAACAGACTTTTAAGCATTTGTAAGGCACTGTCATCGCCGAAGTCTTGTGCCTCTAACGCCAATTGTTCATACAGAGTGAAATGCCCTGCCGACACATAATCCATCAGCAACTCACACATAGACTGAATAGCGGGTGTATCTTTGGGTGTTACCTGTTTTTTATTTTTCAGTGGCTGACATGCTTCGACCAAGGCACGACGCTCTGCCAATAAGCGATCAATGATATCGTGCACACCACCCCATCGTTCTTGCGCTGTCTTGCAACCTTCTAACATATCGAATCTCCACCAGAAAATGTGAGGTCATGACCAAGCCAAAGAAAACCTTCATCACTTGGTCCATGTCTTCAAGCATATTCCGATCTATTTATCCCTGCAAGACAACAATAAGTAGCAATAAGTAACCTTAAGTAATCACACCTTTGTGCGAGACGACTGAATAGCAATCCATATATTTACAATAGCCATTCCTGCAAACGCGACGAGAGTCCATGCTGGAATACTCAAGCCTAAGAAAGTCCACACAACATCACCACATTCCCCTGTCCCCATAATCATGGACTCCATGATTTCTTGCCAAGGGAAGACTTCAAACATATAGCTCAAGCCTGGAAGACAAGCGGGTAATTCATCTGCGGGCAAGCTCTGTAAATACAAATGACGTATCGCCAAGGCCGCCCCTAAGCTGGAAAATAACACGACAGCCCATGCCGCAAAACGGCGAACTTTTTGATTTTGAGTTAACGCAGACCCTAACGACATCACACCCACCGCAAAAAAGGCAATTCGCTGCATCATACAGAGTGGACAAGGCTCTAAGCCCATTTGATATTCCATATAAAAGGCCACAGCCAACAAAGCAAACGCTGCAAAAGCAACCAGTCCATGAAAGCGACGCGCCGTAACAAATTCGAACATTAGGTATCCTTAACAAGAAAAGCGATAGATGAAAGGGATTATTACAGACATTCTCTACTAGAAGAAGTTCCTCAACCACAAAATACTGCTGACATAAGCCTTAAAGGGCGGTTAGTATACGAGCTAACATAATGAATACGAGACTTAACCATGTCCTTAGGCTTTACCTCATACAACAAATATCTTTTATTGACGCTTTTTGTAGTAGTAGCATCGTTACTAAGTACCAACATTAAAGCGGAAGATGACCCAGCCCCAACACCTGTCTACGTTGAATTATTACCAGATTTTATTGTGAATTATGGCGAACCGGGTGCACGTTTAAAATACATCAAAACGAAGATCAACCTGAGAACTGATAGCAACCATGAAGGTTTGATTATCCTAAACATGCCATTAGTTAGAGATACTCTCGTCATGTTTTTGAGTACTCGCACACCAGATCAAGTGTCAGGAGCGATCGCTCGTGAACAAACCAGAAAAGACGCTGCAGTGGCAATCAATGAGGTATTAAAAGAAGAAACAGGTCAAGAGCCTGTGATTGATGTGTTATTCGCAAGTTTTGTCACCCAGTAAGAGACTAGATGGCCATGCTTTGGTTGCCAGTTCCTTAGTTTATAAAGCTGGCAACCATGGCTAAATAGATTTACAGCTCAACAATATCATTCGGATCAACGTAACCACTTAGCTTATCCGTCGGCTCGTTATTAAAGAACTTATCCATTTGCTCCATCACGTACTTGCGCGATTCTGGCAGCATAAGATTCAATTGCTTCTCGTTAATCATCATGGTTTGTAAAAGCTGCCACTCTTGCCAAGCTTGTTTAGAAACCGTTTGCAGCACTTCCTGCCCTTTCGCACCGGGCAATGGCGCTCGATCTAGCGCTTCCAACTCTTTATTGAACTTCTTACACAACACGGTATTCGCCATAACAATAACTCATAAAATAAAAGGTTAATTTCATAATGGTGCCACCATCACAAAAAAACAAGGCGGACTCTTTCTTTTATGGGTCCCAAATGAACGGGAAGCGGGAATGATGCAAGATATTTCCCCATCTCTCGTAGGTGCGGCTTTAGCCGCAGGCGGAATTGATGGCAACCAAACGCAACCATCTAATTCAAATATTAACTGAAAAATGATCGGTAACCGTGGTTCCTACGGAACCATTTCTGCATAAATGCGTACCTACAATTGGTCAGCGGCATAAAATGCGCTAACCTCAATTAGTTACATGTTTTCCGCGTCGCGCTGAAGCGCGACCCACGATATGTCAGCAGGATTTATTAGGTGTGTTGTTTGGAATTAGGGAAGGTTGTAGGGTTGCATTTACGCTGACGCGTCGAGGTACGAGACAGGCGCAAGTAAATGGAAGACCACAACCTGCGCTGTGCCAAGGCTCGGAACGAAAGAACTTTATCTTCAAGGGTTTTTCCGCGCCCCACTAAAGCGGTATCTACAAAAGCAGGCGAAAATGATGCTGGAAAACAGGGTGGCATCATTGCCTAGGGGCTTAATTAAGGCACCTTTCCCCCTAAAGGGGGACCTACATTTGGGGCGAAATCATATTGCCAAACAGGGTGACATCATTGCCTAGGAAGTTTAATTGAGGCACCTTTCCCCCTATAAGGGGGACAGATGAGGGTCGGTAGTTATATATGTAGTTAAGTGGTACTTACCGTGTCGATGCCACTTCCAACAATATACTACGTACTGGTGCGGGTATCCCCATTTCTAATGCATCTTTAAGGCTAAACCATTGATACTTATTGCTTTCCATCACGCCCGTAACCTTGCCGATGTCGACTCGACTAGGGCTAATATCTAAATGGTAATGGCTGAATGTGTGCCGAAAGGAGCTTAAAGCCGTCACACCTTCCACTTGCGTTAAAAACCTCTGTTCAGCATGCATCACGATGGACTCTTCTGCAACAAGCTCAGGAAGGCTCCATAAGCCCCCCCAAATTCCCGTTTGCGGACGCTTTTCTAACAGAAGTTGCTGCTCTTGATTACAAACCACCAGCAGCTGAATGGATTTTTCTGGCTTGGCGGCCTTTTTTGGCTTGCGGATGGGGAAAGCTGTTGGGTCTGGGCTGGTTCTTGCTAAGCAATCATCTTGCAAAGGGCACAACAAGCATTGAGGTTTGGAACGAGTACACAGGGTAGCCCCAAGGTCCATCATGGCTTGGGTATAATCTCCGCATCGATTTGCGGGCATATAAGCTTCCGCTAAATCCCACATGGCCGCCTCTGTTTTACGCTCGCCAGGCCACACAGGCACGGCATGAAATCGCGCTAACACTCGCTTCACATTGCCATCTAGAATGGCCGTTTGCGCTCCACGTGAGATGGACAGAATCGCCGCCCCAGTCGAACGTCCAATACCCGGTAATTCACAGATTCCTTCGAGGGTTTGTGGAAATTCTCCGTCATATTCCGCAACCAGTTTCTGCGCGGCTTTATGCATATTCCTCGCTCGAGCGTAATAGCCTAAACCACTCCAGTGAGCCAAAACATCATCTTGGGGCGCTGCCGCTAACGCTTCCACAGAAGGAAAAGAATTCATAAACTTATGGTAATAAGGAATCACTGTTGCGACTTGAGTCTGCTGCAACATGATCTCAGAGATCCAAACGCGATAAGGGGTTTTATTCTGTTGCCAAGGGAGGTTTTTACGGCCGTGCTCGTCAAACCATGCCAGCACTCGGTGAGCAAATTGCTCAACCGGTGCAATGTATGTCGCATTATTCATGAAGTATTAAAATAAGCTCTTAAGTTTGTTTTTCAGTTTATCTTTTAGTGCATCCTGTTCGGCTTCTAACTTGGCTTTTAAACGCGCTTTTTCCGCTTCGGCCTTTTCAGCCAATTCAGCTTTAATTTCTTCCTTAGCCAAATCCGTGAACAACTTGCCAAAGCCCACCAAGTCAGGGCCACACAAGCTTGCAGGATCATCACTAAAATTGCCTCGACATATCAGTGGGAACGTCAATTGTTGTACTTTTTCATTCACCACACAGGCGTCATCTAATTGACTGCCAGACACACCCACATTTGTTTGATAATCCAATGAGGCATTAGGTAATGAAATCTCACCATTACCTGTCACAGACAGACCCACTGACTGAATTTTTAAGCCGGGAGTAGAAACAACGCCATTCACAATATGCGCAGGGAAAGTCATGGTTTCAAACGGTGTATTCTCGCCAAAGGCATCACTGTTAAGCGTCTTATTACGCACCTTAGCGATCCCTTCACAGACACTCTTAGTCAGATTCATCCCCACCAACGCCCCGTCACGAATGTCGACCAATAAATCGCCATTAAGTGCGTTCATTAGGGTATCGACTTGATTCCCTTGGGTATGCAAATCCCCCGTTAAGTACGTAGCCCCAGATACTTTGTCCATCTCCATGAAGTCTATTAACAAAGGCTGGATTTGTATTCCTTTCACTGCTGGCAAAATGTCTATTTTGGGGACATTCCCTCGAGCGTCTAGCGTCACCTCTGCAGAAACAGAGCCATCGTATAAGGTAGCATTGAGTGGAGCGACAGTGACCAATCCTTTCTTTTGGGTGGAGTCCAGCTCTAGTTCATCGATTTGCAGGTTCTTAATCTTAATATCCTTGAACAAGACACCAATATGCCCATTTAAGGAACGTACTAGTTCCATTGGGATCAATTCTTCTGCTATGCCTGCTTCTTTATTACTTGCGGTTGTGGCGCCACTTGCTTGACTAGAGGTACTCACCGCAGTGTCTTCATTAGCTTCTTCCTCTACAGGCTCAGGTAAATAACGGTCTAAATCTAACCCTGCACCCGCTAAACGTATATCCCAATTAAGAGGTGACAAACCAATGACGGCGTTAGCTTCCATCGTCGTATCATCTAATACGATAGAAAGGGGCTGTGCTGTGATGGTTCGACTGTCCCCCTCTAGACTCATATCTAAAGAGATATTCTTTAACGTCTCTGGGTCAGCTGTTTCAGGCAGTTCTATATTAAGTTTTTGTAAGAGTTCTCGTGCATTAAATGCCCCTAAAGACATAACTGCCGTGAACTCTGGCTCACTTAATACTTGGTAAGCCTCCACATTGACATCAAGATTTAAATCCAGCGCACTGATCGCCAATCCCTCAATAAGTAGATTCTCTTGAGGTAAATCGGCCGCGATATTTAAAACATTCAACTTGGCTGCTAAAGGGCTCACCGGCAAGGCCTCTGACTTAACCTCTGTCGACAACACCACAGAATCTAATGACAAGGCTTCACGACTTGGAAAGAGCGTTAAATTGGCATTTAAATCCACAGTACCCTCTAAAGCATTCTGCCCTTGCAGGTCACTCTGTTTAAAAGCCATATCCATGACCATAGGCCACGCTTTGTCCCACTGTACATTCGATAGTTCCACATTCGTAGTTGCCGTAACCATTTGCTGGCTCACTTCATCGCGATAGCTCAGCTTCGCATTCTCTATCTGCAGAGACTCCAAGTGAATTTCAGGCAACGTAAAAGCTGCATCGTTATCTGAACTAGACGCTGCGGGGGCTTTACTTGAGCCATCGACAGAAGCCACAGCTGGCTGGGTTGGTGGGGGCGTCACTTGACTCTCGGCAGGTCCTTGATATTGCCAATTGGCTTTACCTTGAGCATCCACGACTAAGTTCGCTTGTAGATTTACCAAACGAACTTTATCTACTTGAATGCTTTGCTTCAGCAAAGGCATAACCGCCAAGCCAAATTCCGCTCGATCAAACTGCATAACCTCAGTTTCGCCAACAAACGCCACCCCAACGTTTTCCAGCTCTAGCCCTAACCAAGGATAAAACGACCAACCTATGTCGCCATCTAAACGCAAGGCAATATTGGCCTTATCTAAAGCCACATTTTGTAATTCATCTTTAAAGCTGTTTGGGTTCACAAACAGCATAATGTACGCCACTAGCAATAAGACAACGGCTAAAAAACCTGCCACCAACCACAACAATCGCTTTATCCACAGCATGTAATGCTCCTGAAATTCTCCGCCTGCCCGAGCCTCGCTATCAATAAGCAGGACAATTCAACATAATTGTTCATCATCATACCATTCGTAGCCAGCCTTTATCGACGTAATAGCTAAGCATCATTAAAAACAAATGCACAAAGCGTAGATGCTAAACCGCCCACGTTCTATAATAGCGCTTTAATGTCATATCTAGCGGCTCTTGTCATGAAAGGGACAAGGCCACTACCAACGTGGAGAAAGCAATCAATGTCCGATCGCATTGCCAGTGTCGAGCGCAATACGCTTGAAACTCAGATCAAGGTGTCGATAAACCTAGACGGTACCGGTAAATTTAACTGTGTCACAGGTGTTCCCTTCCTTGACCACATGCTTGATCAAGTGGCACGCCACGGTTTGATTGATTTAGACATACACGCTGTTGGCGATTTGCACATTGACGCTCACCATACGGTTGAAGATCTTGGCATCACATTAGGACAAGCCTTCGACAAAGCCGTTGGTGATAAAAAAGGCATTAAACGCTACGGCCATGCTTACGTACCGCTCGACGAGGCGCTATCTCGCGTAGTCATCGATTTTTCAGGCCGTCCAGGCTTAGAAATGCATGTACCTTTTACTCGCGGTTCAGTCGGCGGTTTCGACGTTGATCTATTCTCCGAGTTTTTCCACGGTTTCATCAACCACGCCAAAGTTACGCTGCATTTGGATAACTTGCGCGGTAAAAACACTCATCACCAAGCCGAAACCATCTTTAAAGCCTTCGGTCGTGCCTTGCGCATGGCACTAGAGGTCGATGAGCGTATGGCGGGACAAATGCCTTCTACTAAAGGCTGCTTGTAATTTAGTATCCGTGACATTGCAATAGGTGTGGAAAACAGTATGAGCGAAGTAAACAAATCCACGGTTGCCGTGATTGATTATGGCATGGGCAACCTTCACTCTGTCGCGAAAGCGCTAGAGCACGTTGCAGACGAAAACACTCAAGTGGTCGTCACTAGCGACCCAGCCGTGATTGATGCCGCCGACCGAGTATTATTACCCGGTGTTGGCGCCATTCGAGATTGCATCGGTGAAATGCATAACACTGGGTTAGTGCCGAGCATCCGCAAAGCTATGGCGGAAAAACCTTTCCTTGCGATCTGTGTCGGCATTCAGTCTCTTATGTCACACAGTGAAGAGAACGGCGGCGTTGACTGCCTTAATCACTTCCAAGGTAATGCCTTATTTTTTGGCGAAAACCACACGGATCATGATGGCAGCAAGTTAAAAGTCCCTCACATGGGTTGGAATCAGGTCAAACAAACGATTCAGCACCCTCTGTGGCAAGGTATTCCAGACCAAGCACGCTTCTACTTCGTACACAGCTTTTACGTGATACCAGATGAGCAAACAGAAGTGGCTGGCACCTGTGACTACGGTTTGGAATTTTGTGTGGCCTTAGCACGCAACAACGTGTTTGCCGTGCAATTTCACCCAGAAAAAAGCCATAAAGACGGCCTACAGCTGTATAAAAACTTCATCCATTGGGATGGCAAACCCTAAACGCCAATTACTCCCCGAACAACTTAGGAGCCAGTCATGGGCTTAGCTAAACGAATTATTCCTTGCCTAGATGTGGACAATGGTCGCGTAGTCAAAGGCGTGCAATTTGTCGACATCCGCGATGCGGGTGACCCAGTAGAAGTCGCCAAACGTTATGACGAACAAGGTGCGGATGAAATTACTTTCTTGGACATCACGGCCAGTTCTGATGATCGTGCCACCACAGTACACATGGTGGAAGCCATTGCCAGTCAGGTGTTCATTCCACTGACCGTTGGCGGTGGTATTCGTACCTGTGACGATATCCGACGTATGCTCAATGCAGGTGCTGATAAAGTAGGTATTAACACTGCCGCTGTGTTTAACCCTGAATTTGTCCGCGAAGCGGCACAACGCTTCGGTTCTCAATGTATCGTAGTGGCCATTGATGCGAAAAAAGTGAGCGCTGAAGGCGAAACCGATAAATGGGAAATCTTCACTCACGGTGGTCGCAAGCCAACTGGCCTTGACGCCGTCGAATGGGCGAAAAAAATGGTCGACTACGGCGCGGGCGAGATTCTCCTTACTAGTATGGACCGCGACGGCACTAAAAATGGCTTTGATTTGGGCGTGACCCGTGCCATCAGTGAAGCCGTACATGTACCTGTCATCGCTTCTGGCGGCGTGGGCAACCTTGACCACCTTGTTGATGGCGTCACCCATGGCAAAGCAGATGCTGTGTTGGCCGCCAGTATTTTCCATTTCGGTGAATACAGTGTCCAAGAGGCCAAGCAACGCATGGCCGATGCCGGTATAGAAATGCGCCTTTAAGGCTCTAGGCAGCATTATTTCCTCTCTCATAGGCACCCTCCCTCTTTAAGGGGAAGGGTGCCTGAATTAAGAGCCTAGACAATGATGTTACGCTGTTTGATAGCATGATTTCCGCCTTCCGGCCAAAACCACACCTACAATTTCTTGATTGCTCGGTTTTATAATTCTGCAACTAATGTGTACCAGGCAAGTGTTACTTGCCGTTGCCAAGCTTAGACTAGTACAATCTTGAAACTTTGAACCTTGGCCTACTTTTCTCAGAAGGAATTCTTCTTGACCACTTTAACCGATGCTTTACGCGCTCTGGCGCTTCATTGCCAGCAAGAAAATACCTCATCGGCACTGACTTTTCACCGCGGTGTAGAACGAGAAGCCTTACGAGTGCGTCGTAACGACGGTCGAATTTCTCATTTGCCGCACCCTAAACGTTTAGGCTCAGCCCTGACTCATAGCTCCATCACCACAGACTACTCTGAATCCTTAATGGAGTTCATTACTGGTGTACACCCTAATGTGGAAGGGGTAATCACGGAGTTAGAGAATATTCATAATGTGGTCAACCACGAGCTTGCTAAACAAGACGAATGTTTATGGCCTGCCAGTATGCCTTGCTTCTTGTCGGACAATGACGATGTACCTATTGCTTACTATGGCGAATCCAATACTGGCAAACTCAAGCGCGTTTATCGTGAAGGTCTATCCAATCGCTACGGTCGCATCATGCAGTGCATTGCAGGCATGCATTACAACTTTTCTTTTGATGAAAACTTCTGGTCTTTCTTAGCTAGCCATAAAGGTCAAAACCTACAAAACGCAGCAGAGAAACAAGCGTTTCAGTCAGAAAATTACTTTACCCTGATTCGTAACTTCCGTCGTAAATCTTGGATGCTGTCACTATTGTTTGGTGCTTCTCCAGCCATTGATGAAAGCTTCCTTAAAGAAAAGCCTAGTAGTCTCACCACTTTAAAAGAAAACACCTGGCTTGGATCTCAAGCAACTTCTTTACGCATGAGTGATCTGGGGTATCAGAACAAGGCTCAGGCAGGGCTGTACGTTTGTTATAACGAAGTGGATACCTATATCCAAACTGTGAAGCAGGCGCTTCGCACCCCTTATCCGGATTACCAAAAGATTGGCGTGAAAGTGAACGGTGAATACCGACAACTTAACGACAATTTGCTACAAATCGAAAATGAGTATTACAGCGACATTCGCCCAAAACGCGTGACCCAACCGGGAGAACACCCTAGTGCGGCTTTGCAAGCTCGAGGGGTAGAGTACATTGAAGTACGCATTATGGATCTTGACCCTGAATCGCCTATTGGTATGACACCGGAGACTTTATATTTCATCGATGTCTTCCTGCTTTACTGCATGTTACGCAGCGATGCGCCTCTCACCGCAAAAGAGTGCCAAAAGCTACGAACGACCCAGCAGGAAATTGCCCTATACGGTCGAGACCTAAACCGAACGTTTGACTTTGGTGAAGGCCCAGTGGCATTGCACGATAAAGCCAACAAGGTTTTAGATGACTTAACCGTGGTTGCTAATTTCTTAGTCGAGCAAACAGGCAATGAACTCTACCGTCAGTCGATTCAGCAACAACGCGCCAAGCTAGAAAACGAAGACACTTTACCTGCCGCTCTCATGCTTAAGCGTTGCCAGCAAGCTCAAGGTTTCCAAAGTGCCATGCTAAATTTAGCGAAAGCACAGCAGAACCAATGGTTAGCTGCCCCATTAAGTAATGAACTGACGACCAACTTTGACCGCCAAGCCAAGGACTCCCTTGAGCAACAAACTCAAATTGAGGCGGCGGACACAATGGGGTTTGATCAATTCCTAGCGGACTACCTCCAGCCGCAATAAACCAAATTTTGTTGCATAAAAAAAGCCTCTCTCGAGGCTTTTTTTCTTTTAAATACAATGATTAAGCATTGGGGGAAACAGGGATCTCATCCAGATTATCAAACACCAACCATTCTGCTAATTTAATACGTAGAGCATCAACACCATCACCATTTAAGGCAGAAAAAGTTTGTACTGTTCCGTCGACACCTAATTCTTTAAGGGCTTTCTGAACCGAGAACTTGGACGCTTGGGCTGGGCCACGTTTCAATTTATCTGACTTGGTCAATAGAACATGTACTTTCATATGATTCGCACAGGCCCAATCGAGCATCATGGCGTCAAACTCTTTTAAAGGATGGCGAATGTCCATCACTAAAACGACCCCAGCCAAAGAGCGACGGTTCATCAGATAGTCTTGCATGTGAGCTTGCCAGACTTTTTTCATCTCAATCGGCACTTTTGCGAAGCCATAACCTGGCAAATCGATTAAGCGACGATCGTCCACATTCAAGCCAAAGCAGTTAATCAGCTGAGTACGACCTGGCGTTTTTGATGTACGCGCCAGCTTCTTTTGATTGGTCAGTGTATTAAGCGCGGTCGATTTACCCGCATTCGAGCGACCAGCAAATGCCACTTCTAGTCCCTGATCTAATGGGCATTGGGACAGTTTTTCGGCACTCTTAATAAAGTGGGCTGATTGGAATATTGAGTCAAAAGGGGTCATATATAGGATTAATCGTCTGTCGATAAGGGTGAACAAAAATGTCTTTCTAATAACTGTGTATGATGCCAGAAATTGCTATTTTTTGCCATCAAAACCCCGATTAAGAGCACAAATACTGAACACAGCGCTCTTACTAAATCGTCATTATGAAATGCCCCCCTAAAGATATAAGGTAAATAGCGGCTACTGTATTGCTGTAAGAGAATTAACGGCTTGTAAGTTTCTCGTAAACTTGTTGAAATAGCTGAACTTTATTTAATAGAAAGAATCGTAATTTGATGTATTAGTATGCATGATAACATTCATTACTTTCTTTATTCGACTCTAGGAGTTCTTTCATGAGCAAATTGCTTTCTGCTTTCATTGTTTCCTTACTGTTACCTTTGGCTGCAATGGCGGCCGACTACAGTGATGGCAATGGCTACACAACAATCAAAAATCCAGTGCGCACCGCTAACCCAGATAAAATCGAAGTCACAGAGATTTTTTGGTATGGCTGCCCACATTGTTACAGCTTAGAACCTATCACTCACGCTTGGGCGGCAAATGCACCGAGTGATGTTGAATTCAATTTCTTACCTGCCGTTTTTGGCCGTGGTTGGTTAGACCACGCCAAAGCATTCTACGTTGCTGATCTATTAGGTATTGAGTCTGACATTCGTGCCGATTTATTTAATGCCATTCATGTTGAAAAGAAACGCTTAAACTCTGAAGACTCTCTAGCAGAGTTCTTTGTTGCTCATGGCGTGAACGAAGATGAATTCCACAAGCTTTATAACTCTTTCGCGGTTAACAGCCGTTTAAGCCAAGCGGATGCTAAAATTCGTGCCTATGGCGCTCGAGGTGTACCAGGTCTTGTCGTAAATGGTAAATACCTAGTTACAGCACAAACCGCAAATGGTAATAATAACATCTACAAGGTTGTCGACTTTTTGATTGAGAAAGAGCGTAACCAATAAAATACTAAAGAGAGGCACTATGGCGGAGTCCCCAAATGGAAGCTTGGTTGAAGCACTGCGTAAAGCCGTGTCGAGAACCAGCATGTTGGCCGAAGGACATGACCCTGAACTGGACTCCGTTGTTCGACAAGTTCGGCAGAAAATCACCACAGGTGATGACGCCAAAGAGATACAAAAAGCTCTAACGAGTGTCGAGCCTCTCATTCTTAAAATAGACGAATCTCGGATTCATCGAGCCAAGCAAGTCCGCGACACTTTGCACGACCTGCTTGATATGCTTGAGCAGTTTGATAACCCAGTACCTCAAAAAGGTAAGCGTCAACTTGAAGGTGCGATTCGAACTCATTGGAATACCCCTTCTAAATGGCCAGAATTATTTCAGCTTTATTTAGAATTGGCGCAAAGCACCCTGGATAACAACGTAGATCAGCAAGAGTCTAGCTTCTCTTTTAAACGCTTATTTCGTCGACCAGAAAAGCCTGCCGAACAGAAGACACCCCAAGAAATTAGCTCAAAAATCGCCCATAGTTTTACCGCATTACTCAGCAACCTATCTTTACCAAGTCATTATGACGATGACATTAGCCAGTTAAAACGCGCCCTCAGCAGCAACCAAGATTTTGATCAACTTCCACAATTGCTTGATGATGCGATCACTCTAATCAGTCTTGCTATTACAGGTTCACAAACTGGACTGACCGATTACCTAACTCAGCTAAACAAACAACTCGCGAGCATCAATAACAGCATTGTTACCAGCTATAAAAAGCAACGTAATCTGTCTAGTAGTCGTGAGAGTTTTGACCAACAACTGAAAACTCAAATGGCAGGCACGAAAAAAGAAGTGCAAGAAGCCACGGACTTGGATGTTCTTAAAGGGCTAATTGATGAGCGGATGACAACCATCACCCAAACCATGACGCAATATCGCACTGAAATGATAGAACAAGAGAAACAAGCGAACCAATCGATTTCCTTACTGAAAAACAAAGTTAATCATATGGAAAAAGATGCCGACGCATTAAGAAACTTGTTACAACAACGCTTAGCCCAAGCGATGACGGACTCTTTAACCAACTTACCCAATCGGGCCGCCTATCAAGAAGCCATCACCACACTGTTTGATTTAATGGACAAACAAGGTCAACCACTTTGCTTAGCCGTGTGTGATATTGACCACTTTAAAAAGATCAATGATTCATGGGGACATTTGGCTGGAGACAAGGTGTTACGCCTAGTACCACGCCAAGTACGCAACATTCTCGCTAAAGATGATCTAATGTTCCGCTATGGAGGTGAAGAGTTCGTCATTGTCTTGCCGAACACCAGCTTAGAACAAGCTATGGCAAGAGCTGAGCAAGTGCGCTTAGAAGTCGAAAAGACGCCTTTCAATATGGAAGGCGAGCCCGTTTCTGTCTCTATTTCTATTGGTGTCGCTCAAGCTCAGCCGAATGAAGAACCCAATAACTTATTTGCCAGAGCCGACAAACAGCTCTACCAAGCGAAAAACTCTGGACGAAATCGAGTCAGCGCAGATAAATAGATGATATAAAGCAGTACCAGAGGCAAGCTGACACAGTTACAATAGAGCACCTATTTACAACCAAGTTAACTATCTCTGATAAAGAATTCGGCGAATATAACGCCCGTAGGATGACCTAGTTTATGCAAGATGATCAGAACAAAACCACCCACTTCGGCTTTAAAGAAGTTCCTACTGATGAAAAAGTAGCTGCTGTTGCGCAAGTTTTTCACTCGGTCGCCGCAAAATACGACATTATGAACGATCTTATGTCCGGTGGGGTTCATCGTCTTTGGAAGCGCCATACGATTAGTCAATCAGGTGTACGCGCAGGCAATCAAGTACTGGATATTGCTGGCGGTACAGGGGACCTTACCCTTCAATTCTCTCGTTTAGTAGGCAGTACTGGGCAAGTTGTCTTAGCCGACATTAACGACTCAATGCTGAAGGTTGGCCGAGACAAACTGGCTAACAAAGGCGTCGTGGGAAATGTTAAATTTGTACAAGCCAATGCCGAAGCACTACCCTTCCCTGACGACTCATTCGATTGCATCACCATTGCTTTTGGTTTGCGTAATGTCACCGATAAATCCAAAGCACTGGCTTCCATGTACCGAGTACTGAAACCCGGTGGTCGATTATTGGTACTAGAATTCTCCAAACCTGAATCCGAAATGCTCTCTACTGTTTATGATCAGTATTCTTTCCGCTTGTTACCCATGATGGGCAAACTGATTGCCAACGATGCAGAAAGCTATCGCTACTTGGCTGAGTCAATCCGCATGCACCCTGACCAAGCAACACTAAAAAGCATGATGGATGAAGTAGGCTTTGAACGCACCAGTTTTCAAAACCTCACCGGCGGTATTGTAGCACTGCACAAAGGGTTCAAATTCTAATTATGTTCACCAGTGCTTTTCGCTTAATACGTATTGTCTACACTATTATTCGCTACCGCTTAGACGCTTTTATCCCTCTGCATCTTTTGCCATGGCACCTTAGATACACCCTCGGTCTTTTGTGCTTAATTGGCCGTAAAAGAGCCGCCCAAAACAAGGCAGAGCGTTTACGTCTCGCTTTAGAGTCTCTTGGCCCTATCTTCGTTAAGTTCGGTCAAATCCTTTCCACACGACGTGACCTTTTGGATGACGACCTTGCCGATGAGCTCGCTAAGCTACAAGACAAAGTTCCAGCCTTTTCGGGGGACGTGGCTCAAGCCATCATAGAAAGAGACCTTAAATCCCCAGTCAGTGAATTGTTCGCACAGTTTGACAGCACTCCACTAGCTTCTGCCTCCATTGCACAGGTACACACAGCCACCCTGCACTCGGGTGAAGAAGTGGTGGTTAAGGTTATTCGACCCAACATTGAAAAAACTATTCGCCAAGATATTGGCTTGCTATACAGCTTGGCAAACTTAGTGACTAAAATCAGTGAGGATGGTCGACGTTTACGCCCTATCGAAGTGGTAACAGACTATGAATACACCATTCTAGATGAACTGGACTTAGCGAAAGAAGCTGCTAATACAGGTCTGTTACAGCGCAACTTTACGGACTCTGATTTACTCTACGTACCGCAAGTTTATTGGGACTACTGCCACCGTAACGTCATGGTGATGGAGCGTATTTCTGGTATCCCAGTAGCGAATATCGAGGCACTAAATCAAGCCAACACAGACATGAAGTGCCTGGCAGAACGTGGTGTTGAAATTTTCTTTACTCAGGTGTTCTCGCACAGCTTTTTCCATGCAGACATGCACCCTGGCAATATATTTGTTGATGTGAGTAATCCGCAAAAACCGAAATACATCGCCATAGATTGTGCCATCATGGGCAGCTTAGATGATGCAGATAAAAGCTATTTGGCGCGTAATTTGCTTGCTTTCTTTAAGCGTGATTATCGTCTGGTAGCTGAATTACATGTTGAAAGTGGCTGGGTCCCGAAAGGCACCCCTGTACATGCTTTTGAGTCGGCCATTCGCAGTGTTTGTGAGCCTATGTTCGCAAAGCCTTTAAAAGACATATCTTTTGGGCAAGTTCTCATAGGTCTGTTCCAAACTGCGCGACGCTTTAATATGGAAGTACAGCCTCAGTTGGTGTTGCTGGAAAAAACCCTTCTTAACATTGAGGGCCTAGGCCGACAACTTTACCCAGACCTAGACCTTTGGGTAACGGCCAAACCTTTTCTAGAGCGCTGGATGAAGGAGCAAATGGGGCCAAAACGCGTCATGGAGGAAGTTTCCAAACAAGCGCCTGAGTGGGCAGGACAGTTACCGCAGATTCCTAATTTAGTATTTTCTGCCCTGCAACAAATCTCCTCACAACAGGAGCAAACTAAAGCTCAAACAGAAGCCATTACCCAGCTTGGCAAATACATTAAAAAAGACCGCCAAGGTATCCCCTTTCGGTTATTAGGCTTGATCAGCTTAGGGGCTGCCTGGGTGACCACAGATCCTTCTTCATTAGAACATTTGAAGAATGTGGACATTATGAGTGGTGGGTTATTTTTACTCGGTTTATACCTCATTGTATTAAAACCGTAACATCTTGGAGATTATAATGAACACTGATATATTGGCTGAACTTGCCGTAACACTTGAACAACGCAAAAGCGCTGCAGCCGACTCTTCATATGTTGCTAGCCTCCATGCAAAGGGCTTAAACAAAATCCTTGAGAAAGTAGGCGAAGAAAGCATAGAAACCATCCTTGCTGCAAAAGATGCGGCTACGTCCGAAGACAAAACTGACCTCGTTTATGAAACCGCAGACTTATGGTTCCATACACTCGTGATGTTATCGCACTTAGATTTGGGGCCTGAAGACGTTATCAACGAACTGGCGCGACGCTTTAATTTATCTGGCTTAGAAGAAAAAGCCAACCGAACGAAATAACTAGGAGAACAAAATATGTTAGGTGGAATTAGTATTTGGCAACTATTGATCGTATTGGCGATTTTGGTCCTTATTTTCGGCACTAAGAAATTAAAGAACCTAGGTTCGGATCTTGGCGGTGCAGTGAAGGGCTTCAAAGAAGCCGTGAACAAAGAAGAGGAAGAAACCGACCCACAGCAAACAGCGCAAGCTAAAGTCATTGATGTGGAAGCTAAAAAAGACGATAAGAGCGCTTAATCTGTGTTTGATATCGGTATTTCAGAACTGCTCGTTGTCTTTGTTGTTGGTCTCTTAATTTTAGGACCAGAGCGCTTGCCTCATGCGGCCAAAACCGCAGGCTTATGGATACGTAAAATTCGCCGTAGCATTAACTCAGTACAAAGAGAAATTAATGCCCAGTTAGATGACGAAGAAATGCAGCGAAAAATCCTTGAGACCAACAAGAAAGAACTGGCGGAACATTCGACTAAACCGGCCGACGAAAGCAGCGGTGAGCGTGTCATTCAAAACACCATCACGCCATTACCGACGAAAGAATTGCAGCCAGTTAAACCCGCTCCAGAAGAAACGAATGCTAACAACATTGCACCAGAACCTTTAAATACACAACAAATTGACACCAGCAAAAACGCTAGCTAACAACCACCTTATACAACTACTTGTGGACTATTGACGCTTTATGGATTCCCCTACTTCAACTCCAGTGCCTCTTGTTGCTCATTTAATCGAATTAAGAAATAGATTGCTCAAAGCTGTTTTGGTGATCTTGGTGCTGTTTGTTGGGCTGTATACGTTTGCTAACGATTTATACCTGATCGTTTCAGAGCCATTAAGACTTCTCTTACCTAGCGGTAGCTCCTTGATTGCAACAGAAGTTGCCTCGCCTTTTCTCGCACCATTAAAGCTTACATTTGCCATCGCTATACTAGTGTCTGTGCCCTATACCTTGTTTCAAGCTTGGTCTTTTATTGCGCCAGCCTTGTATAAAAACGAGAAAAAAATTGCCATTCCACTGCTAATCTCCAGCATCTTTCTGTTCTATGCTGGAGTGCTCTTCGCTTACTTCGTGGTTTTGCCCCTAATTTTCGGCTTCTTCACTACCGTTGGCCCCGGTGAAGTTACCGTGATGACAGACATTAACAACTACCTAAACTTCGTATTAAAATTGTTTTTCGCCTTTGGTGTCACCTTTGAGATCCCTGTCGCAACCTATCTCTTGATCAAAGCTGGCGTCACCACAGTAACCTCCTTGTCCAAAAAACGTCCTTATATCTTCTTAGGCTGTTTTGTCATTGGCATGTTAATTACCCCTCCAGACATCTTCTCGCAAACCTTACTGGCTATCCCAATGTTCCTATTATTCGAACTAGGACTCATCGCTGGACGTACGGTTAAAGTGGAAGTAGATGAATCCTTCGAAAAGGATGCTTAGCATTCATTTCAAGTGATATTCGCTAGTTAGACAACCAAACCTTTTATAGGAATGTCGACTCTGTGCAACAACAAGTCGATTAGGTATGACTTGATCCATTCTATTGCACCGTAGAATAGAGCGTCCAATAGTCACCACCCTCCTTTAAATCGCACTTTATGGATTTAAATAAATCAGGCTAACGTGTCATTCACACTTTGTACTTTATCTATTACCTCATAGGAGCGAATAATGTCGAACACTGCCATCCAAGAAGAAGCCGTTTTACGCCGAGATCTTGCCGCTGCTTATCGTCTGGCTGCAATGTTAGGCTGGGAAGATACTATTTATACTCATTTTTCTGTTCGACTTCCTGATATCGATAATACAGCTCGATTTTTAATCAACCCGTTTGGCCTAATGTTCGATGAAATTAAGGCCAGTGACCTAGTGATAGTGGATGTTAACGGTAAAATTTTAGAAGGTGATGCCGACTACAATCTAGCAGGCTTCACCATTCACAGTGCAGTACATACTGCTCGTGATGATGCCCACTGTGTAATGCATACTCATACCATCCCTGGAATGGCCTTAGCAGCTTGTAACGATGAAATACTTATGCTGAATCAGATCAGTACAGAGTTTTATAAAAAGCTTGGCTACCACAATTATGAGGGAGTCGCTTGGAACCTCGAAGAGCGCCAACGAATTCAACACTCATTAGGGGACAATATCGGTCTCGTATTACGAAACCATGGCCTACTTTCAGTTGGCGAAACAGTCGCTGACGCTTTTCAGATAATGTATTACCTGAATAAGGCTTGTGAAATTCAGTTAGCTACGGCACAAATGGCAGGCTTAACGAAAGTAACGCCTATTCCAGAAAAATTAGCGGCCTATGTCAACTCTCAATTCAAAAGCGTCGAGCATGAACGCCATGTTGTTTGGCAAGCTTGGTTACGAAAACTGGAGCGAATTGACCCGTCTTATAAGGATTAAACAATGCCTATTGCGATTTTATTGGTATCAAGTGACGCTCAATTCCGTGAAGACATTAAAACTCAGTTCAGTATCAAGCACCCTGATGTAGAGGTTTACCTTCCAGGAGACGAAGGTGCCGAAAAGGCTGAGCTAGCCGCTTGCTGGCACCCACCAGCATCACTCTTGAATGACTACCCTAATCTTAAACTATTACATGCTTTATCAGCAGGTGTGGATCATCTAGGTAAAAACCTGCTGGACTCAGCTTTACCCGTTTGTCGCATCGTTGACCCTAATCAGAAACACGGTATGTTCGAATACATCTTATGGGGAATTCTAAACTTTCAAAGAGATTTTGAGGTTTATCGCAAGCAGCAATGCCGCCAACATTGGCAAACTTTCGAGCAACGTAGTGCTGCGCAAACTCGTGTCACTCTGCTAGGTTTGGGAGAAATTGGGGCTTATGTAGCTCAACAGCTAGCGCTTCTGGGCTACCATGTTAACGGCTGGAGCCGTACTCATAAAAACCTACCCAATGTATCCTGTTTTAGTGGACAAGACAGCTTAGATAGCATTTTACGCAACACAGATATATTGGTGAATTTGTTGCCATTAACTTCTGCTACGCAAGGGATTTTATCCCGTAATCTGTTTGCAAAGCTGCCTAAGGGTAGTTATTTAGTCAATTGTGGTCGCGGTGGCCACGTGCAAGTAAATGACCTAATAATGGCGGTGGCAGAAGAGCAGCTCAAAGGCGCACTACTGGATGTATTTGATGAAGAACCTCTACCGCTTAATGATCCCTTATGGACCACTCCAAACATTATTATTACACCGCATATAGCCTCATCTTCTTCTATTGCCACAATAGTTAACCAAGTAGTTGAAAATATGAACTTATATGAAAACCAGCAACCCCTTAAGAATCAAATATAACGCTAGCCAAATTGATCGAGAGTCACACCTTGTTCTTGTTTGTCGAATTCATGCAACATGAAGGCGAGTAAATGTCACAACAATAAGTGAAGCTAGCAGTAAAATATAATCATCACCACTCATTCATGTGTCTAACCATTTAATAGGATAGAGCGATGGCAGCTTTGGAAAATAACTTAGAAATTGCTTCATTTACACCGTACCCAATTATGTACCATCCCGTGCACATTGAATTGCACCAAGAGTCAATGATCGTGACTTGGGATAATCAACATATAAGCGAATATCATTATTTATGGCTACGGGATAATTGTCATTGCCCCGAATGCATATCGACAGCCACACGAGAGCAAGTATTTGAAATCTGTGACGTACCCTACACAATAAAGGCCGCTAACGCTTATATAACAGAAGACCATCGAATTGTAGTGGAATGGGATCATGGCGAACACATCAGCAAATACCACCCAGGCTGGCTACTGTCCCATTGTTACAGTGAAGAAGTTGTACAGAGCAAGCAATGGAAGCCGATTTTATGGGACAAAGAACGCATTACAACTGAGCTACCGAGAGCGAAAAGCAGTACCTTAATTCAAAGTGACGAAGTGCTACTGACTTGGTTGCGTGACTTAAGAGACTACGGCATTGGTATCGTCAGCGATGTGGGTACCGAACTTGGCAGTCTGAAAGCGGTAACAGATCGAATCGCATTCATGCGTGAGTCGAATTACGGGACACTGTTCGATGTCACCACGACAGCGAAAGCCAATACGTCCGCCAACACCAATATTCGCCTACCGCTTCACACAGATTTATCAGCCCGTGAACTTCAGCCAGGTCTGCAGTTTCTTCATTGCTTAGTTAACGATGCAACCGGTGGCGAATCCATTTATGTCGATGGTTTTAAAATTGCGGAGTACATGCGAGAACATCACCCTGAAGAGTTTCGTGATTTGTCCACTATCCCAATGACGTTTAACAATAAAGACCCTTACTGCGATTACAACTATCGCAGTACAGTGATTGCAACCGACAGTAATGGGGAAGTCACAGAAGTTCGACACGCAAACTTCATTCGAGGCCCAATCGATGTTCCTGCTCATCAAACTATGGCGATATATAAGGCGTACCAATGCTTTATTCGCCTAACTCGCGAGCCAGCATTCCAACTTTTCTTCCGTCTTACCGCTGGAGAAATGGTTGTCTTTGACAATCGTCGAGTGCTGCACGCGCGAAATGCGTTTGATTTGAAAACAGGAATGCGCCAATTACAAGGTTGCTACATTGATAGAGATGAATTTCTTTCTCGCATCCGAATTCTAGAAAGAAACACCACTCTGAGCTGAAGACAATAAGCGGTACTGAGTCGCTGTCTTGCCATAAAAAGCTCGATAGCGACGACTAAAATGCGCCGTGGAACAAAAGCCACTTGCTAAAGCAATATCGGCAATACTCAAGCCTGAATCTGACAACAAATAGTGGGCGTATTCCATTCTTAAGCGCAAATAATACTCGGAAGGTGAACACTTCACATACTGCACAAAAAGACGCTCTAATTGCCTTAACGAAATAGACAAGGCGTTTGAAATATCGCCTGTAGTTAAAGGCACTTCAATGTTTGCAGACATCAACTCGATAGCCTTTAACACTTTAGGGTGATGAACATTCAAACGCTTTGACCAACTTGGTCTCTGGCTATCCGAATGACTGCGGCTGCCGCTTTTAATCAGCTTTTCGCAGACAAATTCCGCCACTTCTGGCTGGCAATAATGGCTAATAAAATACAACACCATATCCGACGCAGCAGTCCCACCAGCACAAGTAATGCGCTTGCCATTTATTTTAAACAGTTCATCGCTGACTTTTAAATGAGGATACCTTTCCTGAAAAGCCGGTTTGGCCTCCCAGTGAAGCGTTACTTCGTGCTTTTCTAGTAATTTGGCTTTCGCCAATAAATAACACCCAGTATCCACTGCGCCAATCACGCAATCTTGTTTGTCTAAATTGCGTAACCATTTTACTGTGTCTGGATTAATGTGATTCTCAGGATGGAAGCTGGCTTGCACGAAGATGTTTTTAGGCTGCCCACAAGATTGAATTGAAATGGCTTGCTCTAGCGCCATGCCATTACTCGCTATCACAGGTTTTCCTGTTTCGCTTAGGCACTGCCAATGGAATACTTTTTTACCAAGAATACTGTTTGCGATTCGCAAAGGCTCGGTAATGGAAAGCAGAGACATCATGGAGTATTCCGGCAAAAGCAAAAGAGACAGCGTGATAACACCATCCTCATCGGCCAGTAAGGGAGCAGTTTGAGAACCTGATAACGCATTCATAGAAAAGAACCCTACTTAGAAAACAAAAAAATAACAGCCCCACTTTAACGTAAGGCTGCTATTTTTTCTTTATTTGACACTCTCATGTTTTAAAAGGCGTGTTAGATGAGTGTTTATTGCAACCAACTGTTTACAATATCTTGATGACCTTCAACCCAATCTTCTGCAACATCGATTGCGTCGTCACCTTCAGACATACTGAAAACCCACTCGCTTACATAGCTTGAATCCAACACAACATTACTCAAGAAAGTCGCTACTTCAGGCGCACGCTCTTCCAATGAAGCAGAGTAACCAATATAAATTGGAGTAATTGGATAAGCACAAGAAATCTCACTGTCTTCTAACCAATTATCTGTGTCTTCATAGCTATAACAACCAGCTTCTGGGTTGTAATTTTTGTCATCTTTTTTACGCTCGTTTGTGTAGCCTGTAAACTCAGGCTCTTCCAGTTTTCTTAAATCGTAAGCGTAATGAATCCATTCTGGTGTCCAGTAATAAAACAGCAAGCCTTCTTTCTTACGGAACGCGGTTTTCAACTGCGCCTTCATGATGGCATCCGTCACAACAACCGGTTCGAAATACTCTGCAAAGCCGTAGCTCTTCGCTTTAATCTGGTTGGTTTTTACCAATTCCCAACCAGAAGCCCCTGGCCAGTATTCACCTAAACCATCGCCGTCTGAGTCAAATAATGCTGCAATTTCTGGTTTCGCTAAGTCGTAAACCGTCTTCACACCGTATTCGTCTTGGATATACCCGGGAATGAAAAATCCATCACTGCCCAAATACGGCACCTTGTTGGATTTTACACTGCCTTTTTCTAATACATATTTCTTCCAAGCTTGGTCTTGCAAGGTCGTCCAAATATCAGGAAATACGTCCACACTGCCTTTCCCTGAGTCCATAGCTGCCCAGATAGCGGCTTGGTCTGCAGCAATAAACTCAACATCTACGTTGAATTCTTCTTCCATCACCACTTTTAAAACGTTTTGAATGGCTTTCGCGCCGTCCCAGTTCAGCTCACCAATAACGATGGTTTCTTTCGCCATGACGCCTTGAGAAGCGCCTAAACCTATTACCGTGCTCAAACTCAACATACTTAACAATCTGTTCATCTTTCATTCCTCTTTCTTATAATAAATCGATAAAGCGCAGAACAATGGCGTACTGCATCATCCTGTGCTTCTTGAAAATTAATGCTTAGCGCTTTCCACTCGGCCACGAATGATGCGATCCAAAATCATGGCGCATAACACAATGGCTAATCCGGCCAATAAGCCTTTACCCGCGTCCAAATGCTGCAAAGAAGACAAGACGTCGTAACCCAAGCCACCCGCACCGATCAAGGCAGCAACCACCACCATAGACAAACTCATCATGATGCTTTGGTTGATCCCAGCCATAATCGAAGGCATGGCCAACGGCAACTGTGCTTTGAAAAGAATTTGTCTTGGGCTTGCTCCGAAAGCCAGCATAGCTTCGATAACAGAGGGACTAACTTGTTGAATACCCAACGCGGTTAAACGAATCATCGGCGGCATAGCAAATACCACCGTCGCAAGCACTGCAGGAGGCTTACCTACCGAGAAAAAAGCAATCGCCGGAATTAGATAAACGAAGCTAGGCATGGTCTGCATGATGTCCAAAATAGGGTTCAAAATAGTGCTAAAACGTGGCTTTTTCGCAGCGAGGATTCCTAAAGGCGCACCAATCAACAAACAGATAAAAACAGAAGAACCAACCAACGCCATAGTGCTCATGGCTTTGTCCCAGAATCCGAAGAAACCAAGGTACGACAAAGAGATCGCCGTGAAAGCAACGATTCTCCAGCCTGCCATTTTCCAAGACAACAAAAGAAGAATCAGCGCCATAACTGGCCAAGGTGTTCCAATAAACAACAGCTCAAGGAAGTCCAACATGCCTCGGATTGCCCAAGTAATGGAGTCGAACATATCTTCAAATGTAATGGTTAACCATTCGACGCTATTGTCGATCACTTTGGCAGTAGAAGAGGCTATTTTTCGGCTGGTTGGGAAGGTTTCTAAATATTCTGCGATGCGGGAAACACTGAATTGGTAAACAGTAAGAGGATAAATCGCTACCATTAAGATAGCGCCTCTTGCCACCCTTTCTCCTGAAGTTCCATTCAAAATATCCGGCGTAATGCGCCATCGACTGTAGAACTTATAATACATATTGTTGGCAACGAAGCCGCCACATAATCGTCCGATTAAAAGAACAGCAACACCAAGCGCCGCACTGGCATCTGGATATTCTTCCACTCCCCAGAAGCTTCTCGCGATGGATATACAACCCACAATGTCGATAACTAAAAAAGCCCAGAACAAAAACCAAACATTTTTTCCGGCAGCCCACAAAGGCCCTAGAATCGCGGCGGCAGTGTTAAACTGGTATTTTTTACCTTGTATAATCTGGTTAAAGGCTTGTACGTAGTATTCCGTTGAACCGCTTAGAAAGGTTTTTAAACTTTCAATTTCGTTTTTACTTAAAGACAACTTGGTCTTTTCACTGGCTGAATTACTCATTTATATCCCTCCCCTGTATTCCGCGTAATAACTGGCGTTTCGTAATAATGCCGACATTCTCACCTTGCTTCGTCACTATGATTGGATGCTCATGATCGATCGCCAAATTAATCAGCTCATCGATATCTGCATCGTGTGGTGCGACAGGACACAAGCTAAGATCGAGGGAGTTTTCAGCTTGGAATGCTTGAATGGAGTTCATAATGGATTGAGCAGAGACCAGTTTCAAACGAGAGATGTCTTTTACGAATTCCGCCACATAATCGTTCGCAGGCGCGGTAATAATCTCTTCTGGTGTACCAATTTGTACCACTTCACCGTCTTTCATAATGGCAATACGATTACCAATGCGAATGGCTTCATCCAAATCATGGGTGATGAAAATGGTGGTTTTCTGCATTTCACGTGACAGCTCTAAGAACTGATCTTGCAGCTGTCGACGAATAAGCGGATCTAAGGCACTAAAAGGTTCGTCCATGAGCAATATCGCAGGATCAGCGGCCATTGCACGAGCCAACCCAACACGCTGCTGCATCCCACCTGACAGCTCCGCTGGTAGACGGTTTTCCCATCCATCCAACTGCACTAAAGAAAGTTTTTCCTGGGCAATGTCTAATCGACGAAATTCATCGACATGGCGTAGCTCAAGACCAAGAGCGACGTTTTCTCGTACCGTACGATGAGGTAACAGCGCCGTGTGCTGGAACACCATCCCAATTTTTTCGCCGCGCAACTTGCGTAAGTCTCGATCGTTCAGGCTGTTTATGTCTTGGCCTTCAATTAAAATGTCACCGGCAGTCGGCTCGATAAGACGGTTAATATGACGCACAAGTGTCGACTTGCCACTGCCTGACAAACCCATAATGCAGAATATCTCCCCTTCCATTGCTTCAAAACTGGCGTCGGCAACCCCCACAACGCACCCAAACTCTTCACGTACCTGATCTTTACTCAAGCCTCGTGCCTTAATCGCCTGTAAAGCCTCGACCGCTCGATCTCCAAATATTTTCCAGACATTCCGGCACTCAATTGCAGGTCTTACTGTCTTTTTTTCTAACATCTAATTGAACCCACCTGTTGTTAATTTCTGATAATAGAAAACTCAAAACTTACCCTCCTTGGCTCGCTCATAGACGATTTTTAGCGCTGAATTCCTTTTTCTTCTCGATATTCTTTTAAGGTTTGCATAATGCGGATCAAGCAATCATCTCGCTCTTGGATCAAATCATTAATCGACGCGCCATTGGCTTGGTTCAAGCAACCTTGGATCATGTCATCCTTCAAACCTTGCGTTAGCTCTGGCGCTTTCATTCGCGTCCAAGGGGCATCGAGAGAGTCTTCGAAATGTTCAAGTAAATATTCCATGCCGCCTTGACCACCGCCTAAGTGATACGTCAGACAATGTCCCATGATTGCCCAGCGTAAGCCCGGACCGTGGATAATGGCCTTATCAATGTCCTCTACCGTACACTCTTTATTGGTCACCATATGAAGCGCTTCACGCCAAATGGCTTCTTGCAGGCGATTACCAATAAAGCCCGGCAGCTCTTGCTCCATTTTCGCCACTTGTTTCTCTATTGACTCATAAAAAGCAGCCGTCCAATCCACCACATCTTGACTGGTTCTCTCTCCTCCGCACACCTCACAAAAAGGTATCAAATATGGTGGATTAAAAGGATGACCAACCACAAAACGTTCAGGCTGTTGATCTAGCTCGGCAGCCATGTCAGTCATAGCAAAGCCTGATGTGCTGGATATAATCACCATTTCAGGTGGCGAAATCCGATCTAGCTCAGCAAATAAGGTGCGCTTTGCATCCAATCGCTCTGGGGTATTTTCTTGTATTACCTCTACGCTCGACACAAGATCTGTTACAGAATCGGTAAAGCGCAATCTTTCTTTGCTGGCACCATCTCGCAATCCCAACGTTTCCATGGTTGGCCAAATACGCTCCACCATGTCTAACAGCTTTTCTTTCGCATTCGGACCCGGATCGTAAGCAACAACGTCCATCCCCATTCGTAGGAAATGCAAAGCCCATGCTCCACCGATGACACCTGTACCAATAACCCCAACACGTTTCACTTTACTTGGATGCGGACGAGCCATAATCTTTCTCCTACTATTGAGTACCACGTAAGCCTAATTTCTCACGCGCTTGAGCAGGCGAAAGAACGTTCGATCCCATGTTTTCAATAATATTCACGGCTCGCTCAACCAATTGACCATTGGTTGCTAACACGCCTTTACCAAGATAAAGGTTGTCTTCTAAGCCCACACGAACATGACCGCCTAGTAGAGCGGATTGCGCGACCCAAGGCAGTTGATTTCGGCCTAATGCAAAAGCCGCCCAGTTTGTGTTTGCTGGAAGCATATCGACCATGGCTTTTAATAAAGCCGCGTTAGCAGGTGTTCCCCAAGGAATGCCCTGACATAACTGGAACATGGCGTTATCTGCCAGTAGTCCTTCTTTCTGCATTTGCAGTGCAAACGCCAAATTACCCGTATCGAAAATTTCCAACTCCACTGTGACGCCAAGCTCTTTAATGTGCGCTGCACCCAGTCGCAACATATCTGGTGTGGAGATATACACGAGATTACCGTCACCAAAGTTCAACGAACCACAATCCAAAGTACAAATTTCAGGTTTCAATAAAGCAATGTGTTCAAGGCGGTCAATCGCGCCAATTAGGTCTGTGTCTTTACCAAATTGTGCTGGATTCTCTTCTGGCCCAACGTATAAATCACCGCCCATACCGCCCGTTAAATTGATCACAATGTCACAATCGGATGCGCGTAAAATTTCACACACTTCTGCATACAAACTGACTTGTCGTGATGCCTGCGTGGTTTCGATATCGCGGACATGAATGTGCGCAATAGCAGCGCCTGCATTCCATGCTTCAATGACTGAATCCGCGATTTGTTGAGGCGTAACAGGGACGTTTGGATTACGTGCAGCGGTATCTGCAGCACCATTGACAGCACAAGTGATAATGACATCTTGATTCATTATGAAGACTCTTTTTTAAATAAATAATGACTAGAACAATTCAAAGTAAAATGAACTCTAGGTCTAAGCCTCTATAAAATTACACGTCTAAATAGTTTTATTTTGTCAAAATCCGATCATTATTAGCCTAAATGAGACAAAAACATAAAGCTGTCGTGATTAGTCATTTAACCCTATGCGACAACGCTTAAGAATTTTAAGAAAATGCAGATATCGGAAAGTAACAAACAGAGGTAACAAAAAAGAAGAAAAGAAAAAGAAAGGAAGAATAAATCGAGCCTAAGACTTGTTCTTCCTTTCGATGTAAATTCGCTTTAAAGCACTTTAATCACTTGCTCTTTAGGGAAGCGAGATTTAGGTAAAGGTGCATTGAAATCCAGCTCTTTGTGATGATACCCCATGGCCAACGCCACGTCACATTCATACCCTTCTAACTCATCAGAAAAAATTTCTCGGACCAGTTCACTGTCAATTCCTTCCAGTGGCGTAGAATCAATTTTTAAGCGAGCTAAGGTGTGCATGACATTACCTAAAGCAATATAGGTTTGGGCTTTGGTCCATTCGGCGTTATTGCCATTTTCATCAGAATTCATTTCTGCAAAAGCAAAAGAGCCGAAGGCTTTTTCTCGATCGGCATCCGTGATACGACCAATTTCCACATGTACATCCAGCATTTTCGAGAAATCTTCTCGGTCGTAATGGGTTTTATGGGCAAACAAGATAATATGGGAAGCGGCTTTGGCGTGTTTTTTATTAAACTCAAATTTATTGGCAAAAGTGTCCTCAAAGCGCTGTTTCGCTTCGTCACTTTCAATCACAATGAATTTCCAAGGTTGGGAATTAATCGACGAAGGTGAAAGGCGTAATGCTTCATAAATTACATCAAGATCTTCCTGAGAAACCGTTTTAGAGTCGTCATAATGTTTTACCGTATGGCGACGTTCTAAATCAGCAATGATAGGGTGTGACATCCAAAATCTCCGTAAAAATACAAATACAATGACTAATAAAGCTCACAAGGAGCGCATGTTTAATGCGCCACAATCTAGCCTTCCTCGATGCAAAAGTAAAAAGCATTCCTTAGTTTACTAAAATATTTCACCTTTCTTGGCTCGGTTTTTTTCCGTATTGCTGTTGATAACAACGAGTAAAATGGGACAACGACACAAAACCACACGCCACTGAAATCGTAGTGACTGTCTCTTTCGTTTGCTGCAACATATTGCGTGCTTTCTCCAACCTTAACTGTCGATAAAAGGATTTAGGTCCTTGTTTTAAATTGCGTTTAAACAAACGCTCCAATTCCCTTCTTGAAATACCAATGTGTTCGGCTAATTCCGACACCAATAATGGTTCTTCTATGTTTCGTTCCATCAATTGAACGGCTTCAATCAAATTCTTGTTGCGGCTGTCTAATCGTATTTGCAAGGAACGGCGTTGTGGCCCGGTATGATCTCGATCATGGGTATAAATCATTTCATCCGCCACTTGGCTGATGATGTTTTTATCGTAATGGGTGTCGATCAGATGCAGCATCATATCCAAACCCGACAAACCACCAGGACAAGAGAAAAAGGTTCGATCTATCACCAGCAATTCTTGAACAAAATGCACATGGGGAAAAAGCGCTTGTGTCGTTTCGTGGTTCTGCCAATGAACGGTTGCTCTGTAACCATCAAGGACACCCGCCGCCGCCGCAATATACGCCCCCATATCTTGACAACCAATGAAGGCGCCCAACGAACTCTGCTGGCGGATGAAACCTAGCACAGCCGGCGTAGATACTGTTGTTGGATCAGCACAGCCCGCACAGATAATCAGCGTTTCACAATTTTCACTCTCTTGAACACTGACACCAGTCATAATATCAATGCCATCACTGCTTTTGACTAAACCGCCAAATTCCGACACCAGCTCCCATTCATATAAACTCAGACCACTCACTTCATTCGCATGTCGTAATGCGCCCAACATAGAACTCAAGCCAAATAATGACGTTCCAGCTGTTAGTAAAAAATGTATTTTCCGAGTAGGAATTGGTCGTGGAGAAATAGCCATTGCACCCTCATGTCATCAATAAGAATCGATATAATCGTCGTAAAAATACAATATATATACGACTTTGAGCAATCAAATATCTTATTTAGCTCTAATATAGAGTTCAACAATAACCTTGTATATGAAACAAACATCATTCATTAACATAAATTAATAGATCAAAGGTGAAATATGTCCTCTATTCCTGAAAACACAGCACAGCAAGCAGATCAGCTTATGACCGTGTTTGAAAGCCCGGTTTTAACGGAATGGATTGATTACAATGGACACATGAATGATGCTTGCTATGTGGTGGCTTTTAGTCAATCTGTAGAGGGCTTTATGGCTAAGATTGACCTCCATGAAGCCTTTCGTGAAGCAAACGGTGTATCGATATATACACTGCAAAGCATGGTCACTTATTTACAGGAAGTGTCAGAGGGTGAGACGCTGATCGTCAAAGCACAGCTGTTAGAAAGCGACAGTAAAAAACTACGTCTCTTTTTAACCATGTTTCATGCAGTAAGCGGTGACACATTAGCGACGATGGAAACATTATTACTTCATATGGACATGAAGAACCATAAACCAGCACCTTTTTTAGCGCACACACTGTCGTTAGTGGAAGCTATTCAGGCCGTACACGATAAGTTAGACATTCCAGATAGTGCAGGCCAACCAATTCGTCTCAGACGACCTAAGAAGTAACCGTTTTAACAGTAATAACGGTACGGTTAATCCAGCATAAAGGTAACAGGGCCGTCATTGGTAAAAGCGACCTTCATGTCAGCACCAAACTGACCTGTTTCAACCTTGTTGTACTGTGCGCGTACTTTACTCACGAAGTCATTAAATAAGCGCTCACCTTCTGCTGGAATCGCTGCGGTAGAGAAACCAGGGCGAAGGCCTTTTTTTGTTTCAGCCGCCAAGGTGAATTGCGACACTAAAAGCACACCACCTCCTACTTGCTGAACGTTTAGATTCATTTTCCCTTCATCGTCTGAGAACATACGATATTTCAATAACTTATCCGCTAAACGCTGCGTGTCAGCTTCTGTGTCGCCTTTTTCGATACCCACTAAGACAAGCTGACCGTGATCGATGGCACCGATTGTTTTGCCTCCAACGACGACACTGGCATTTAATGCACGCTGTACGAGAACCTTCATGACTTTTCCTTCTTTGTAACATGACGATGTTTGTCTAAACTTTATCAAACGCCAGAAAAAACAAAGGCGCCCGAAGGCGCCTCTGTCGCTCCTGAACCTATTTGCATAGGCTCATTTGCTGCTGCTCTGTTAAAACACTTTTATAAGAGTGTTTTATTGAACGACTCTTACTTACGACCGTTACGTTTACGCTCGTTTTCAGTTAGGAATTTCTTACGAATACGGATGCTTTCTGGTGTTACTTCTACCAACTCGTCGTCTTCGATGAATTCAAGTGCTTGTTCAAGCGTTTGCTTGATTGGTGGCGTCAAAGTCAACGCTTCGTCCGTACCAGAAGCACGTACGTTAGTCAGCTGCTTACCTTTAACAGGGTTGATCGCCAAGTCGTTGTCGCGTGAGTGAATACCAATGATTTGGCCTTCGTATACTTCCGCACCATGACCTAGGAACATACGTCCACGGCTTTGTAGGTTAAACAAAGCGTAAGCCGCTGTTTTACCAGTAAGCATACTGACCAATACACCGTTTTTACGGCTTTGTACTTCACCATCTTTTACTGGACCGTAATGGTCGAATACACTTGTTAAGATACCAGAACCAGACGTCAAGGTTAGGAACAAGCCACGGAAACCGATCAAACCACGAGAAGGCATCATGAATTCAAGACGCGTACGGCCTTTACCATCTGGCTCCATGTTCGTTAGTTCACCTTTACGTAAACCAATTTCTTCCATGATAGAACCTTGATGCTGATCTTCGACATCAATTACAACCACTTCAAATGGTTCAGATTTCACGCCATCAATTTCTTTCACAACAACTTCTGGACGAGATACACCCATTTCGAAGCCTTCGCGACGCATGGTTTCAATCAATACAGAAAGGTGAAGCTCACCACGACCAGATACGATGAATTTATCTGGTGTATCGCCTTCTTCAACGCGCAATGCAACGTTGTGGATAAGCTCTTGGTCTAGACGGTCTTTGATGTTACGAGTCGTAACGAACTTACCTTCTTTACCAGCGAATGGAGAGTTGTTAACAATGAAGTTCATGCTTACTGTTGGCTCATCAACGCTTAGCGCTGGCAATGCTTCAACGCACGTTGGATCACACAAAGTATCAGAGATACTTAACTTGTCGATACCATTGATACATACGATGTCACCAGCCGTTGCAAGTTCTGTATCAATACGGTCTAGACCTAGATAGCCTTTCACGTTAAGTACTTTACCCTTACGCTCAGAACCATCAGCTGATTTAACAACCACTTGTTGGTTAGGAGACAAACTACCACGAGTGATACGGCCTACACCGATAACACCAACGTAGCTATCGTAGTCCAATGCAGAAACCTGCATTTGGAACGTACCTTCAGGGTCAACATCTGGCGCAGGCACACTATCAACAATCATTTGATAAAGTGGTGTCATGTCTTCGGCCATGTTTTCTGGGTCGTCGCCCGCAATACCATTGATGGCAGAAGCGTAGATAACAGGGAAATCTAATTGATCTTCCGTCGCACCAAGGCTATCGAACAAGTCAAATACTTGATCCATAACCCAATCAGGACGAGCACCTGGACGGTCAATTTTGTTGATAACAACAATCGGACGCAAGCCTTGCTCAAATGCTTTAGACGTTACGAAACGTGTTTGTGGCATTGGACCGTCTACGGCATCAACCAATAGACATACGCAGTCAACCATAGAAAGTACACGCTCTACTTCACCACCGAAGTCGGCGTGTCCAGGTGTGTCTACGATATTGATACGGTAATCATTCCATTTAATGGCTGTGTTTTTTGCCAAAATGGTAATACCACGTTCTTTTTCTTGATCGTTAGAGTCCATGATGCGCTCTGCACCTTCATCTTTACGATCCAACGTGCCAGACTGGCTTAACAACTTATCGACTAGGGTAGTTTTACCATGGTCAACGTGCGCAATAATGGCTATATTGCGTAACTTACTAATATCATTAGACATTTATCATTCTCTGCATTTGATTTGAGCAAAAAGATATACCGCCGCTTGCCTTGGGCGGTTATGCCTTCAAGCGCGTCAAAATCTTGCTGCGGGGTAAAATTCGCGCAATTGTACCCTTATATTGATGAATATCCCATTAAAGTGATCAAAAAATCACACAAATAATATTCAGCTCAGGGTATTTGCGACATTTTCAAAAAGGATAGCACGACAATAAGACAGTCCTGCTACCCATTAATTTTTTTACTAAGGGAGATAAATCCCCACATTCGTGTGCCCTTTACCCAATAAATAGGAGGCATGGATTCGGCTCATGACGCCTTTACCGCAATACAATAGGTGCGGCACGTTCGGGTCGAGGTTTTGCCAATTTGATGATAAGGCAAAAAATGGAATCACTTTTACTGGACGACCACTGACTTTAAGTGGACGATTAGCAGCTTCATCTGGATGACGAATATCGATAATGATCTCTTCGCCCACAGGCATGCGCACAACCGGCACTTCCCCTTGGTATTGCTTTTCCACATCGTCCATCACGTTCTGGATAGACATGACCTTTGCTTCCGCGACGGCTTTATCCAGCACCGCAAAGTCAAAGTTGGCTTCTTGCTTATCGACACGGTGCATTTTCGCGCGGGTCGTAGGTTTAACCGAAATCACCCCACAAAATTCTGGCATACTGGCCGCAAATGGCGCAGTACCAATTTTTACCGCCGTATCAATAATGTCTTGTTTGTTGGTGGTAATAAGAGGACGAATGACTAACTCTTCCGTCACTTGATCAATCACCTTTAGGTTGATCAAGGTTTGGCTTGAGACCTGGGCCACACTTTCACCGGTGACCAGCGCTTTCGCACCCACACCTTCCATCACTTGCGAAGCCGCACGCAACATCATGCGTTTTAAGATAACCCCCATCTCTGCGTTATCGACTTTCGTGAGTATTTCTCCCACAACTTCTTCAAACGGCACCGTAATGAACTTTACATTAATTTGGGAACCAAATTTTTCCCAAATATAGCTAGAGACTTGCTTCACACCAATTTCGTGGGCATCGCCACCAAGGTTGAAGAAGCAAAAATGGGTTTTCAGTCCGCGACTCATGGTTAAGTAGGAACTCACGGTAGAATCGTAACCACCAGACATCAGAGACAATACTGAGTCTTGAGAGCCAATCGGGTAACCACCCAAACCTTCTATGCGTTGCTCAATCATCCATACGCGATCATCACGAATATCAATCGGTACTAATACTTCAGGATCTTTTAAGCGTACGGCAAGTGCTTCACAGCGAGCCTTCAAGCAACCGCCAACATAACGCTCGGCTTCCACTGAACTAAAGTCATGTTGGCCGACGCGCTTCACTCGTACCGCAAACACGGCGCCCTTAATTTGCTCACCGTAAGATACGATGGCCTGATCAACAATATCGTCTAGACTGACAAAGGGAAATTCACGCACATATTGAAAATGGGCAATACCTGCAATATTCGAAATGGCCTCAATAAACTCATCACGCAATTCGTCTCGCTCTGAATGCACTTCAATGAAGTCCCAGTTCCCGGTGACCTTTACATCGTCATCATACTTTCGCAAAACCAAGCGAATATTATGACGTAGCTGTTTCACGAAAGCTTTACGTACAGGGCGACTTTTAATAGTGATTTCAGAGAAGAATTTGACAATAAATTTCATAGCGGATTTGCGTGGCAACCAGTTGGGGATTAAGGAGGCGCAAGTATAAAGAAAAGTCCGCCTGGGCGAAAACAATAATTACCGCACCAAAAAAGCACATCGCTCGATATATCGCACCAAAAAGATTCATTTTATAGTGCGCTGGATTGAGTTATGCTCCTTAAAAAAGCAAAGCCTTTCGTGAAAAGCTTTTATCTTATTGTTATTTAAAAGAATATTTTATCGCACAGATTTCTGGCACAGGAAATGCTTTATAAAACCCAAATTGCGCTTCTTATTGAAGCACTCTATTTAACGAAAGTAATTTTACTTATTTCATTGGAGAACAATTATGTCAAACATGACCCTTGCCTTGATTGCTGAGCACGAAGCGAAGTGGGTAGACCTTCGTTTTACCGATTTTAAAGGTAAAGAACAGCATGTCACTATCCCAGCCGCTACTGTAGATGAAGAATTTTTTGAAACTGGTCAAATGTTTGACGGTTCTTCTATCGCTGGTTGGAAAGGCATTAACGAATCTGACATGATCATGATGCCTCAGCCTGAAACGGCTCTATTGGATCCTTTCACTGAAGAAGTGACCGTTATTGTTCGTTGTAACATCATCGAACCTGCAACTATGCAAGGCTACGACCGTGACCCACGCTCTGTTGCATTGCGTGCAGAAGAGTTCTTGAAGTCTACAGGCCTAGGTGACACAGCATTCTTCGGTCCAGAGCCAGAATTCTTCATTTTTGACGATGTTAAATGGAAATCAGACATGTCTGGTTGTTCTGTAGAGATCAACTCTGAAGAAGCAGCATGGTCTTCTAACAAGTCTATCGAAGGCGGTAACATGGGTCACCGTCCATTCGTTAAAGGCGGTTATTTCCCAGTACCACCAGTTGATTCTCACCATGACCTACGTGGCGCTATGTGTAACGCTATCGAAGCAATGGGCCAAGTGATCGAGGTTCATCACCACGAAGTTGCGACAGCTGGTCAGAACGAAATCGGTGTTAAATTCAACACACTAGTTAAGAAAGCCGACGAAGTTCAAGTAATGAAGTACTGTGTACACAACGTTGCTCACGCTTACGGCAAAACAGCGACTTTCATGCCTAAACCAATCGTTGGCGATAACGGTTCTGGTATGCACGTTCACCAATCTTTCTGGAAAGATGGCGTTAACCAATTTGCTGGTGACCAATACGCAGGCCTTTCTGAAACAGCGCTTTACTACATCGGTGGTATCATCAAGCACGCTAAAGCATTGAATGCGTTCACTAACGCTTCAACAAACTCTTACAAGCGTCTTGTTCCAGGCTTCGAAGCTCCAGTTATGTTGGCATACTCTGCTCGTAACCGTTCTGCTTCTATCCGTATTCCTTACGTTGCGAGCCCTAAAGGCAAGCGTATCGAAGCACGTTTCCCTGATCCAACCGCTAACCCATACCTAGCGTTCGCATCTATGTTGATGGCTGGCCTTGACGGTATCAAAAACAAGATCCACCCTGGCGATGCTGCAGACAAAGATTTGTACGATCTTCCAGCGGAAGAAGCGTTGGCTATCCCAACGGTTGCTGCTAGCTTAGAAGAAGCACTTCAGTGTCTAAGTGATGACCGTGCCTTCCTAACAGAAGGCGGTGTATTCACCGACGAAATGATCGATGCCTACATCGAGCTTAAATCTGGTGATGCACAACGCGTTTCTATGACAACTCACCCTGTAGAATTCGAACTTTACTACAGCGTATAAGTTTCCATACTGCTAGAAACTCAAAAAAGCCCCGATTCATATCGGGGCTTTTTTTTGCCCTATAATAAACACCTCTAGACAGCCGCACCAAAGTAGGGCAACTTTCCCTAACTCAATCCTGATCTACCTAGACAAATAGGTGCTTTCAAATTGCCCAATGTTGGTTCGTTTTTTGCAGTTAAATAGGATCACTAAAGAGGCTCATCGTGCATAGTTTATTAATCGACCATTTATCGACGGCTGTTATTCAGTTAAATCAGCAACTCGAAATTATATACCTTAACCCGGCTGCAGAGATTTTATTGGCGATTAGTCGTCGTCGTATATACGGGCAAAGTGTCAATAGCGCATTTAGCGATGATGACAGTAATCTTGATGCTCTGCGTAATGCCTTGGAAACTGGCTACCCTTTCACTAAGCGTGAAGCAGAAGTGGCCCGCATTAATGGTAAAAAACTGTTTTGTGATTACACTGTGACCCCTGTTTTAGGCAGCGCTAATCTAGCCGAAAGTTTACTGATTGAGTTCTACCCTAGAGATAGAATGAAGCGCATCTTTCAAGAAGGTGAGCTCATTGCTAACCATCAAAGCAGCAAAGAGTTGGTTCGTGGTCTTGCCCATGAAATCAAAAACCCGCTGGGCGGCATTCGCGGTGCTGCGCAATTAATTAGTCGTGCCTTCACCGACGAAGCGCTCAACGATTACACCCAAGTTATTATCGAAGAGTCCGACCGTCTGCGGGATCTAGTCGATCGATTATTAGGTCCCCGACAGTTACCGAAAAACAAGCCACTTAATATCCATAAGGTGATTGAACGAGTTCGCCAATTAATTTTGGTAGAATCTGATGGAAAAATTGAGGTTATCCGTGATTACGACCCAAGCATTCCAGACATTGTGGGTGACGAATCTCAACTCATCCAAGCCCTGCTTAATGTCACACGCAATGCCATGCAAGCCTTGCTAGAAGGCAATCCAAATGATTACAAAGAAATACGTATCGTTACCCGTGCATTACGTCAATTTACCATAGGTACCAGCCGTCATCGTCTGGTGTGCAAGATCAGTATTATCGACAACGGTCCAGGCATTCCACCTCACATATTAAAAACTTTATTTTACCCCATGGTTAGCGGACGTGCCGACGGCACAGGACTGGGATTGTCCATTTCTCAATCTGTTGTCCATCAACATGAAGGCATTATTGAATGCAACAGCAACGCTAAAACCACCGAATTCAACATCTTAATACCTATTGAGACGAAAGCTACCGCTCAGGAGACAACCCCATGACACCAGAAGACACTGTATGGATCGTAGATGACGATCGCTCTATCCGTTGGGTGCTAGAGAAAACCCTAGAACAAGAAGGTATTCAGTGTAAGCTATTCGATTCCGCTGAAAACCTCGTCAGCATGTTAGCCAAAGACCAACCTAGCGCTATCATTAGTGATATCCGCATGCCGGGCATGGATGGCTTAACACTACTAAATAAACTGCAAAAAGATCACCCTTACTTACCGGTGATTATCATGACAGCACACTCTGACCTAGAAAGTGCGGTGGCTTCTTATCAAGGTGGCGCATTTGAGTATTTGCCAAAGCCATTCGATGTAGAAGATGCCGTTAGTCTAGTGAAACGTGCGATGTTGCATCATCGTAACTCACGCCCAGATTCAGAAACCGCGGCCATCGAGATCGAAGTGGAAGCCGATAAAGAGATCATCGGTGAAGCCCCTGCCATGCAAGAAGTGTTTCGTGCCATCGGCCGCTTAGCCAACTCCAACATCACGGTACTTATTAACGGTGAATCCGGTACAGGTAAAGAATTGGTTGCGCAAGCATTGCACACTCACAGCCCTAGAGCCGCAAACCCTTTTATTGCTCTTAATATGGCCGCAATTCCACACGACCTGATTGAATCAGAACTGTTCGGTCACGAAAAAGGCGCGTTCACTGGCGCCAACACCCAGCGTCGTGGGCGTTTTGAACAAGCCAACGGTGGCACATTATTTTTAGATGAAATTGGTGATATGCCCGCGGAAACTCAAACACGATTATTACGTGTTTTAGCGGACGGTGAGTTTTACCGCGTGGGCGGCCACACCCCAGTCAAAGTAGATGTGCGTATTATTGCTGCGACCCACCAAAACCTTGAAGGTTTAGTGCAAAGTGGCTCATTCCGTGAGGATTTATTCCACCGCTTGAACGTTATCCGTATCCACTTACCAAAACTTGCTGAGCGCCGTGAAGACATTGCCAAGTTGGCGCGTCATTTCCTAAGTCGCGCGGCAGAAGAGTTAGCAGTTGAACCTAAAGTGTTAACTAAAGAAACGGAGGCCTACCTAACTCAGCTAGATTGGCCTGGTAACGTAAGACAGTTGGAAAACACCTGTCGCTGGTTAATTGTCATGGCATCTGGCCGTGAAGTACTGGTTGAGGATCTACCACCTGAACTATTGTCGACACCACCAAGTGAACAGCCATTTAATTCTTGGGAAGAAGCGTTGAAAAACTGGGTAGACAGTAGTTTGGCATCGGGTCAAAAAGGTATTTTGGAACAAGCTGTGCCTAAGTTTGAACGTATCATGATTGAGACTGCTCTTGCTCATACCGGCGGACGACGTCGCGATGCATCGTTATTACTTGGCTGGGGGCGCAACACGCTGACTCGAAAAATCAAAGAGTTAAACATCGATCACTCTGAGCAAGACGACGAGTAATACAGGGAAGATACGAACAAGCCTAAAGACCAATAAGCTGAAACCCTATACTCACGCATTTATTGTGAGATATATTCGCAGCTTGTTGGCCTTTTGGGCTTGCATTTAGCCAAACAATCCCCTACTAATAAATAGCTATCAATTCATCAACATAAAGTAGGGAATAATTATGTATCCAACGCTCGAATCCATGGGCATCACAAGTATCCAAGACATTGAAAAATTCACTTTGCGCTACGAAGGTGGTCACGATGTATTAAAAGTCTATTACCGTCGTGAAAAAGGCTCTCTCTTACCAAAAAGTAAAAAATTCAAATTCGGTCGTTCTACTAAAACCGTTTTAGCGGATGGCGGCCAACAGACTTACCGCCAAGTGCAAGAGCCTTCCTTGATCGTGCTACGTGCAACAGAAGAGCTTAGCAAAATTGTCGGTAAGCAAGCAGAAGACAAAGTCACCAAAGAAGATTTAATTACAGAGCTTGAGCACCTTGAAAAGGTCATGAACAGCAAGATCAAAGAAATTAAAGAGAAAATCAACGCAATTTCTTAAGCCGTGTTGTGATGGGTGCATTTTAGGAATCCCTTCCTGTTGGCCGAGATGTTTTCGGTCAATTTGCACCACACTTAGCCCACCTATCTATTACCCTGATATTTCTTTATGCAACTTATTCATTGTGAATTCGAACTCGCTAAACGCCTTAAGCAAGGGGCCGTCATTGCCTACCCAACAGAAGCCGTCTGGGGGCTTGGTTGCGACCCATTTAATGAGCAAGCGGTACGTCGGATACTGACGTTAAAATCTCGTCCAGAAGCCAAAGGACTGATCCTCATTGGCGGCCACGCAACCCATTTACAGCCATGGGTTGATACTTTAGAGTCCATCGCTGCAGCACGCCTGTTAAGCCAAACCGAACGCCCTACTTCATGGATTGTGCCGGATACAAAGATCACCCCAAGCTGGGTACGCGGCGATCATCAAAGTGTGGCGATAAGGCTCTCTCAACATCCAGCTGTGCAGAAAATTTGCCAAGCATTTAATGGTGTCCTTGTTTCGACTTCCGCCAACCCTGCGGGTTTAGAGCCAGCTTTGACCCAGCAACAACTGACAGAGTATTTCGGTGATCAAATTGACGCTATCTTTGATGCGCCATTGGGTAATGCCGATCAGCCATCACAAATACTCGACCTACTTGATGGCACACTATTCCGCCATTAACTCATCAAAAGCTGTGCAGAACCCTACAGGTTATTCACAGAATAAAAAAAACGCGATCCTGTGAATAAACACAAGATCGCGTTTTTTTTTAATCATACCGCAGAGTCGGAGTGTTTAGTGACCGCCTAAATACGCCTCACGTACTTCAGGATTAACCAGCAGCTCATCACCGCTCCCCGACATACGAATTTCACCATTCACCATCACATAACCACGGTCGGCTAGCTTTAAGGCGTGGTTAGCATTCTGCTCCACTAAGAAGATCGTCATGCCAGTACTGGCCACGTCTTCTAGAATTTTAAAGATTTGCTTCACTATGATCGGCGCCAATCCCAAGCTCGGTTCGTCTAATAGCAGTAGTTTAGGGCGGCTCATTAAAGCTCGAGCAATGGCCAGCATTTGTTGCTCACCACCCGACATAGTAGAAGCCCTTTGATTACGACGCTCTAATAGACGAGGAAACAGTTCAAACATCTTCTGCATGTCTTCTTCCGCATGATCCATCCCAATCGGAATTGTCCCCATCAACAGGTTTTCTTCGACCGACATACCCGGAAAAATACGTCGCCCTTCTGGTGATTGCGCCAAACCATTCGATGCCACATAGTGAGCAGATTTTTGTGAAATATCTTCTCCACGATAAATAATTTCACCAGCAGAAATTCTCGGTTGCCCAAAAATAGACATCAACAATGTGGATTTACCAGCACCATTGGCGCCAATTAGTGTCGCTATTTCCCCTTCGTTGACACTTAAAGAGACTTTCTTTAGCGCCTGAATGGGTCCGTAGTGGACATCGACGTCTTTAAATTCCATTAATGTACTCATAAAGACACCTCTTCACCTTCTTCTGCACCAAGATACGCAGCAATTACTTTGCTGTTGTTCTTAATGTCGTCTGGGCCACCTTTGGCAATGACCTCCCCTCGATCAAGCACCACAATATAATCGGAAATATCCATCACCATACCCATATCGTGCTCAATTAGTAGCACGGTTGCATTATGCTCATCACGTAGTACGCGAATCATCTTGGTGAGTGCTTCCGTTTCAGAGGGGTTCAGACCTGCAGCAGGCTCATCTAAACAAACAATTTCCGGATTAGTACACATGGCTCGAGCAATTTCCAAACGTCTTTGCTGACCATAAGAAAGCTCACCCGCCAGGCGATTAGCAAAGTCTGCAAGATCCACCACCCCTAACCAATAAAACGCTCTTTCTAGCGCCTCTTCTTCCGCTCGCTGATAAGCCTTGGTGTTTAAAATGCCCGCTATCATGCTGCGATTGGCCTGCATATGCTGAGCGACCAGTAGGTTTTCCACCACGGACATTTCTTTGAACAAGCGAATGTTTTGGAAGGTACGAGATAATCCCGCACGGTTTACCAAATGAGAGCCCCCAAACATCTTGTATTTAAGACGCCCGAGAAACGCCAGTGGCGAAAAGTAGTCACTGGTTTTAAAGGGTTCACCCAGCACTTTAATAATACTGGTCTGGCGACCACAGGCTGACAAATTAATGTCTCCGCCGGTTGCCTTATAAAAACCTGTGAGACAGTTAAAAACAGTCGTTTTGCCCGCACCGTTAGGACCAATCAACGCTGAAACTGAGCCACGTTTAATATCAAAAGTGACATCGTTAAGGGCCTTAATGCCACCAAAATGCATTACTAAATTTTTTACTGCTAAGATATTTTCTTGGCTCATTTGATGACTCCTTTTCTTGCGGCAAAACCTGTTCGTGTCACGCGTACTATGCCCCTAGGTTTCCAGATCATCATAACAACCATCAAGATACCAAACATCAGCACTCGATATTCCGCAAATTCCCGTAGTAGTTCTGGTAATACCGTCAAACAAAAAGCAGCGATTACCACACCTAATGTGGAGCCCATTCCGCCTAATACCACAATGGCAAGAATTAAAGCCGATTCAAAGAAGGTGAAAGATGATGGATTCACAAAACCTTGGTACGTTGCAAAGAAGACCCCTGCAAGACCTGCGGTTGAAGCTCCCAACATAAAGGCCGATAATTTCACCAGTACGTGGTTTAGCCCCAATGAACGACACGCTATTTCATCTTCTCGAAGCGCTTCCCAAGCGCGTCCAATCGGCATTTTTACCAGTCGATGCTTCACAAACAATACCGCCCAAACCACTATGAATAGAATCAAGTAGACAAACATGTATTTATAAGCGGAGTCATAAGGGATATTAAAGAATTCATGAAAGGTCTCCCCATCTCGGGAACGCCGTTTAAACTCCAATCCAAAAAGAGTCGGTAGTGGCGCTGAAACACCATTTGGTCCATGAGTGAAAGACGCCCAGTTGGTTAGCACCAAACGTATAATTTCACCAAAACCTAGGGTTACGATGGCCAAATAGTCACCGTGCATTCGCAATACCGGAAAGCCTAGAATAGCCCCTGCAATGGCCGCCAATATTGCCGCAATAGGCAACATAGACCAGAAACCCAAGCCAAGGTTTTCATAACCTAACGCTAAGCCGTAAGCACCAATGGCATAAAAACCCACAAAGCCTAGGTCTAGCAAGCCTGCTAGCCCTACTACTATGTTTAGTCCCAAGCCCAGTAGAACATAAATGAGTCCAAGGATAATCACCGTCAATACATACTTAGAAGCCACAAACGGCACCAGTAAACCAATGGCAATGACCACAGGAATAATCCAGACTAGCTTCGACTTGTGATCTGGTGAGCGAACCACCACACCGTCGTCGTTATTCGCATACTGAAACGCTAACGCTTGGCCTTTAGCGGTTTGGAAAAAGCATGACACTACAAAACGACCAATGGCGACGATACCCACCATCCAAGCCACACGATCGAACTGAGCGTTAAACTCATAACCGTCTAACACCACACCCACAATCGGGCCAAAGACGATTAAGGCCAATAAGCCAGCTAAGAGACCATCTATCAGGCTTTTATTAAAATTAATTGAACTGGATGCACTCATCTATACTTTCTCCACTTCAGGTTTACCCAACAGACCACTCGGACGAATGATTAGAATAAGCACCAACAAAGAGAAGGAGAAAACGTCCTTATAATCCGAGCTAATTAAGCCTGCAAACAAAGCTTCTGATAGACCAAGAATCAATCCGCCCAACATAGCACCCGGTAAAGACCCTATGCCGCCTAATACTGCTGCGGTAAAGGCTTTGATACCGATAATAAAGCCGACATAGAAGTCGAAAGCACCGTAATCGAGGGTGATCAACACACCCGCAAGGGCGGCCATGGTGGCACCAATCACGAAAACGATGGAGATAATACGGTCGGTGTTAATACCCAAAATAGACGCCATCTTACGGTCTTGCTGAGTCGCACGACACATACGGCCTAATTTGGTTTTTTGAATAATATAGGTCAGTACTCCCATACCTAAGAAAGAGGCAATCAGGATAAAGACCTTCATGTAAGTGATTTGCACAAAACCATCACCCACATCAAAGCGCAGAGCCCCCGTCAGTAAGGTTGGCACACCCTGCTGATTCGCCCCCTGACTCAATTGAACATAGTTTTGTAAAATCAATGACATACCAATCGCAGAGATTAATACCGATAGACGACTCGAATTGCGCAATGGGCGATAAGCAACTCGTTCAATAACCCAGCCGTAAGTTCCCGTCACAACAATGGTGATGAACAGTGTCCCGAGGATAATAATAGGGAAAGATTCCAGACCAAAAAAAGTCAGTAACGCAATGGCAATAGCCGTGATGTAAGAAGACACCATATAAACATCACCATGAGCAAAGTTAATCATGCCAATGATGCCGTATACCATGGTATACCCGATCGCAATAAGTCCATAAACCGAGCCAAGAGTCAGGCCGTTTACCAGCTGCTGGAGAACGATATCCATCGTAAGACCTCGTGAGAGTGGTAGAAAATAGAAAGGAGGCTTATCAACCGCGTGAGTTGATAAGCCTAGATCGACTAAATATTAGTTGAGTTGAGTGTAAGCACCTGTGCCGTCCCATTCGTACATTACGTAATCGGACACAGTTAAGTCACCTTTAGAATCGAAGGTCTTCTTACCCATTACCGTATCAACGGAATGAGATTTCAACCAATCAGCACCCTTGATTGGGTCAAGGTCATTATTTGAAAGTGCAGCGGCCACCACTTGCATCGCAGTGTATGAATAAAGCGTGTAACCTTCAGGCTCATACCCAGCACCACGGAATTCTTCAATCACCTTTTTACCTGATGGGTAAGAGGTTGGGTTCGCACCAAATGTCATTAGCACGCCATCGACGTATTGAGGCGAGCCCGCAACTGATACAAACTCATCCGATACGATACCGTCACCCGACATAAAGATGGCTTTTGAACCTTGCTCACGCAACTGACGAACCAATGGACCAGCTTCTGAATGCAAACCACCGAAATAAACCACGTCAGCATCGACAGAACGGATCTTAGTGATCAAGGCATTAAAGTCTTTTTCACCACGAGTTAGACCTTCATACATCACTTCGTTTACACCAAGTGAGTTCAAAGTAGATTTGGTCGCATCCGCAAGGCCTTTACCATAAGTGTCTTTATCGTGAATAATCGCTACGCGTTTAGCGCCTAATGTGTCAACAATGTAGCTTGCAGCCACATCACCTTGTTGGTCATCACGACCACATACACGGAAAACGTTATCTAAACCACGCTCAGTAATTTGAGGGTTAGTAGAGGCTGGCGTAACCACCATCACACCCGCTTCTTCATAAATATTAGAAGCAGGCAAAGTTGAAGATGAACAGAAGTGACCGACCACAGCAACGGCTTCGTCAGAGTCAACTAATCGGTTAGCAACCGATACTGCTTGTTTAGGCTCACAAGCATCATCTGCTTTAACAAGCTTAATCATTTCACCGTTCAGACCACCAGCAGCGTTAATATCTGCTGCAGCTTTTTCAGCCCCTTTCCAAAGTTGTTCACCGAAAGCAGCGTAAGCACCTGTGTGCGGTCCCGCGACACCAATGACTACATCGGCCTGAGCCAATGTAACAGTACCCGCAACAGCAATTGATAGCAGTGTTCTTTTAACAAGCATATTTGACATAAGAAGAGCCTCTATTCATTTTGGGTTTTATCGTTATTATTCAAAAGCAAGAAGCGTTCCAAAAAAAACAAACCTGTGAAGGACGTGTATTTAGGAACTGTTATGGCAACGGATGTTCATATTTTGCGCACCACAACGTCGCTAGAGATTAATCTTTGACCTATCAATGGTCAATAGTTAAGCACTTAAATGGGGCATCAGCCACTGAAGATATTTACCAAAAGTACAAAAATCGCGATATGAATAACCACGGAATAGAATAATGAGCGCGCTTATTGGCACTAAAGACAGACTTCACGCTTAAACCATGCAATCTGCCTTTTCATATTAGAACAATTAGTTAACAGACATAAAGCCTACAAGGGAAGACGTTTGGTATTGGACTTCTGTCTATTATTTGGAGGGGTTAATCAAGATGTCAGTTAACGGTGCTAACTGCACGCCATCACCTTTTATCTGCTGTAAACGCTTGTGTAAATAGGCCATCGTCTCAGGGTATGGATGACCTATCGCTAAGGCAACGCCTTGTGAACGCGCAGTTTTTAATAAGCGGTTAAACTGCTTATCAATGGCTTTTTCATGGCGGATATTGTCTAAAAATACATCACGGCTCACCGTTCTCAACCCATAATCCTTTGCCGTTTTTTGCGCAACGCTTTTAGGGCTAGTTAAACTATCAATAAAGAACAAAGAGCGTTCTTTAAGCGTTTCCATCACCCAGTTCATGGGGACTTGCTTCGTCGTTAGCAGACTCCCCATATGATTATTCACCCCAACAATACCCGGTAAGCTATCAATATCTTTTATCAACGAAGATTTCAATTCTTGCTCTGTCATGTTGGCATATAGGCCACCTGGGCCGAGTTTTAGCTCTCGCTGATTTTCCATGGGCGCATGTAACAAGGTGATACGCTTTTGTTGCTGAGAAACCTCAGCGGTTTTCAAAGCAAATGGTGTACTAGGTAAGATTGCTAGGGCGACTTGAGAAGGTAGCTCTAAGGCCCCCTCCATTCCTTTGCGATTGTAGCCTAGATCATCGATAAGGATGACTATCTTAGGCAATGTAGACGTCTCTTTCTCTTCAGGCTGTACCACTAAGGCTGCAGATTCCTCCTCTTGGTCATCTGCAGCCAGCTCAGCCACTTCACCTTGATCCATTTCTGAAACGTTAGCAATAGCTTCTGGCGTGAAATCAGGCAGGCTTTCCAACAAAGGTGAAACAATAGGATACCAAGGTGCTACTGGCCCAAGCACGCTAGGCGTGGACTTCGTCGAATCAGTAGCAGAGCTTGCATCATAAACAATAGGTCCAAGCCAATGCGGTAATTCAGCGGTCGTTTTAGAGGGCGCTGCCTTATCACCTACCTGTTGTAAAACAACCGGTTCTGCCGAGTTTGTTTCGAGCTTAGGCTCTTCTTGACCCTGCGCGCCGTTTGTCATTGCCACTAATACCAGGGGGATTAGCCGCACTTTTTTTAATAAATTTAAGCCTTTCACTTTTCGCTTTAACGCATTGTTCACAAAAAACATCACTGAGTTTTATACAACTTGGGGAAGGACTGAAGAATGAGAGTAGCTTGATAAAGCTGGTAGTCGGTTTGTGACAACTCATTGATACCAGTGGCGACATGAGAGCTTTTATATTCTTCGCCACCTGTACCATTGCTAAGATGACCTTTCAGTTCAGACTCTTTTACGAAAAAGTGGTTGGTATCTAACGTCAGCTTAGCTTGGGGCACAGTTAAATCTGGCACAATCCCCTGAGCTTGAATCGAGCGACGGTTGGGGGTGTAATACAAAGCGGTGGTAATTTTGACGGCATCACCATTGGATAATGGCACTATGGTTTGCACTGAACCTTTACCAAAGGTTTCGACACCAATGATGATGGCTCGACCATGATCCTGCAAAGCACCTGCGACAATTTCCGAGGCCGACGCCGAACCTTCGTTCACCAAAACCACCATCGGAGCTTTTAGCAAGCGAGTGTTCGCAAGAGACGCTAAATATTGGTTTTTAGATATTTCGTGACGACCGTCTGTATAGACAATCAAGCCTTTATCAATAAAAGCATCCACCACCCCTACTGCACTTTGCAAAATACCACCAGGGTTATTACGCAGGTCCAGCACTAGGCTTTCTATTTCCCCTTCGCTTTGTAAATCATCAATGGCTTGGTAGAGGTCTTCATCGCTATTGCTCTGGAACTGACTAATTCGGAAGTAGGCTAACCCAGGTTTTAACCATTTCGAGGTCACGCTATTTTCTTGTACCAAGCGACGCTCAACGTCGAATTCTAAACTTTCTTCACCACGCTCAATATCTAGATGAACTGATGTGCCAATTTCACCACGCATTAAGTTGACAATGTCTTGCATGGTTAAATCTGTGATTAAAGTGTGGTCGATTTTAACGATCAAATCACCGGGTAATATGCCTGCATGCGCCGCAGAGGAGTTATCAATCGGGGTAATAATGGTTAATCGCTTATCTTTAAATTCGACTTCTATACCGATACCCGCGTACTTACCAGAAGTTAGTTCGTTAAATTCGGCAAGCTCTTCTTCGGTGAAGTACTCTGAATGTGGGTCAAGGGCAGAAACCATGCCTTTCAAGGCTTTTTGCATGACTTCCTCGTCACTTAGTACTTCCACATAACCTTCACGGATGGTTTCAAATGCTTCCACAAAAGATTGGATTTTAATGATAGGGGACTGCCCTTCAGCCGCCATGACAGACACAGGTAGGAATAGGACGAAAGACAGGCTGGCCAAAGCACGAATACATGTCGATTTAATACTCATTAGCAATTTTTCTCCGTATGCTTTACGCCTTGTAATCACTTAAGAACGAACCCAAGCGAGTGGTTTGAGTGGTGTACCGTTATGTCGAATGGCGAAGAACAAACCCGCATCGGCACGACCACCTGAGCGACCCACTGTTGCCACTCTATCATTTGCGCCGACCCACTCACCAACCTCTTTCAATAAACTTTGGTTATAGCCATACAAGGACATATAACCGTCACCATGGTCCAATATTAACAGAAAACCGAAGCCGCGCATCCAATCAGAAAAAACGACTCGTCCCTGATAAATAGCATGTACGTACTCGCCTTCCTCCGCCCTTAAGGTCACGCCACCTAGATTAACTCGACCATCGGTGGGTAAAGCAGCAAGTTTTGGTAAAGGTTTAATAAGTTTTCCGCGTTGGGAAGAAAAAGGAACGTCCTGATCAGGTATTTGGATTTCAGCCAATGCCAAAGCTTCTTCGAGCTGCTGCAAAAGGGACTGTAAATTCTTTTGATCTTGGGCAATTTGGGCAGTGCGCTGCCCACCAGTTTGTAAGTCTTTATCGATTTTCGCCAATAATTTACGGCGCTCTAGTTGCTGACCCTTCAATCTTTGACGCTCTTCCACCAGCACCGCTTTTTCTCTGGCTTGTTGGGCACTGTGGCTACGAATACTTTTCTCGACCAGTTCTAAATCGCCCACCTCATTAATAAAACCATTTATCAATGAGGTACGGGCATTAGAAAAGTAACGGTTATACTGCACCAAGCGCTGTGCTTGCTCGGCACTGGTGCCGTTTAGCAATAATTTAACGCCTTCTTCGTCACCAGAACGATAAACCGCCCTCAATTGGGCGGCTATTTGTTCGTTCTGTTGTTGGATACTCCTCTGCAGCGACTTTTGCTGCAGGCGGAGATCACCAAGCTGTTGCTCGCTTTTCTGTATGCTCTGCTCTATCTGCTGCAGCTTCTTGATCAAGTCTTGAATGGCCTGCTCTTTATCTTCAAGCTGGCTTTCTACTCCCGTTCGTTCCGACTTCAGCTCTTTCATCCAGCTATTGAGCTTTTTCAAATCTTTTTGCAATGCTTCAATTTGCTGTTTGGCTTCTTCTGGCGTTTGCGGCTCGCCTGCCGCCCAGCTCACACTGGGCAGTAGGGTGATCAGCAATACACAGATGATGGAGCGAAAAGAGAACAACATTGTGTGTCTCACTGGCGAGTCAACAAGCTTACGCCTGTCATTTCTGCAGGTTTTTCCATGCCCATCATATCCAACAAGGTTGGCGCGATATCACATAGAGCACCGGTTTGAATACCTAGACCCGCTATTGGTGTAACCAAAACTAATGGCACAGGTTCGATCGTGTGAGAGGTTAATGGCTGAGTCCCATCATCACTTAGCATCTGCTCAACGTTACCGTGGTCGGCCGTGATAAGGCACTGACCGCCATTCACTTCTAACGCTTTAAGGATACGACCAATACAAGCATCTACCGCTTCTACTGCTTTAACCGCTGCTTCGAAGATACCGCTGTGCCCCACCATGTCGCCGTTGGCAAAGTTACAGATAATCGTATCGTATTTACCCGCTTCAATGACTTCGACTAACTTGTCGGTCACTTCTGGCGCGCTCATTTCAGGTTGTAAGTCGTAAGTGGCAACGTTTGGTGACGGAATCAGCTCGCGCTCTTCTCCATCAAACAAAGCTTCTTCGCCGCCATTAAAGAAGAAAGTAACGTGTGCGTACTTCTCTGTTTCCGCGATACGAAGCTGCTTTTTGCCTGCGTTCGCCAACACTTCACCTAAAGTATTGCTTAGCGCCACAGGCGGGAAAGCAACATCCGCTTTAATGTCGGAGGCAAATTCAGTGAAAGTAATGAAAGCAGATAACTGAGGTGTGGCTGCGCGTTCAAAACCAGCAAAATCTGCATCAGTGAAAGCACGAGTCAACTGACGAGCACGGTCAGGACGGAAGTTAGCAAACACAATCGTATCGCCATCTTCTACGCTCACGGCATCGCCAATAACAGTTGCTGTGACGAACTCATCGTTTTCATCGCGTGCATAAGCTTCTTGTACAGCGTCTTTAGCACTTGCTGCTTGATGAACACCTTTGCCCAATACAATAGCGTCGTAGGCCGCCTGAACACGGTCCCAACGGTTATCACGGTCTAGTGCGAAGTAACGGCCAGTCAAGGTAGCGATTTTACCTGTCCCTAACTCAGCTAGTTTCGCTTCAAGATCGGCAATAGGGTCTTGTGCAGAACGAGGTGGGGTATCACGACCGTCGGTGAAACCGTGAACATAAACCGCTTTCGCGCCACGCTTCACGGCCATTTCACACATCGCCATGATTTGCTCGTGATGGCTGTGTACACCACCCGCAGATAACAAACCTAGAATATGTACCGCTTTACCAGACTGTACGGCTTTATCAATCCCAGCAACTAAGGCTGGATTTTCATAGAAACTTCCATCTTCTATGGCTTTACCAATACGAGTAAAGTTTTGGTAAACCACTCGACCAGCACCCAAATTCATATGGCCAACTTCGGAGTTACCCATTTGACCTTCTGGCAAACCTACTGCTAAGCCAGAGGTTTTAATTAGAGCATGAGGCTTATTTGCCCAAAGCGCATCCCAGTTCGGCGTATTGGCAGCGGCAATGGCATTAGACTTAGAGGTTTCGCTATAGCCCCAACCATCTAGAATAAAGAGTGCTGTTGTCTGCTTTTTCATATGAACTTAATCCCATAGATTGATGATGACAATGGCTTGATACTAACAAGTTTTGTAATTTTATTACATATCCGTTTAACTATTCGGACCATTAATTCTCTTTATGATTCGCGGCATTTCGCCAATAGCCAATCCCTAAAAGTCACCACCTGCTCTAGGTCTGCCTTGTCGGCAGGGTAAGACAAAAGGTATTCATGTGTCGTTGCTACCGGCTCTCCAAATGGCGCTACCAGCTCACCACTGGCTAAGCTACGTTCAGCAATAATGGTCGGAATTACGGCTATCCCCATAGTATTTTTCGCCGCCTCCAACAACATATGAAAATGCGCAAACGAAGTGCCTACATAAGAGCCACTTTCTAAGTCTTGTGAGACCATCCAGTCTGGCCAAGCATTAATACGGGATGACAAATGCAATAATTGAAATTGAGTAACATCTTCTGCCTGCCAACTGCCCTGTGGGCCAGACCCGGTAGCGGATGAAATGAGTTGTGGAGAACACACAGCAACAACCTGTTCTTGTAACAATTGATGAGATATCGCCCTAGGCCAATGGTCTCCACCATAATGTAAAATAATATCAATGTTTTCAGGGTCAATCTTCGCAGCATCGTCTAATGAACGAATTTTTATCTGAAATTGCGGATGGGAAGACTGAAACTCAGCAAGACGAGGCATCAACCAATGGGAAGCAAAGGTTGGCAAGGTTGAGATTGTTAACGTGGTTTTTTCGTCTTCTCTATGGAGCATACGCAAGCAGGCGTTCTCCATGCCATCCAACAATGGTACGACTTCTTTATAATATGCCGCTCCTGTTCCTGTGAGCACCAAGCGTTTATTTAGGCGAATAAACAAGTCTCTGGCCAGAAACTCTTCGAGATTGCGAATCTGGCGACTCACCGCACTTTGAGTAAGATGCAGCTCCTCTGCAGCACGGGTAAAACTTAAATGTCGAACCGACGCTTCAAAACACTTGAGCGCAGTGGAGGACGGGATATAACGCCTCATGTAGCTTCCATTTTTACTGTGTATAAGAAAATATTAACTTTACCGTATAACTCACCTATCCCCAAATAGAAAACCTAGGTATAGATTGAAAAGCCAAGGCTTTACCTTCTCATGACATAGGTATTGCCATTCAGAGAGTGAATAATTACGGGTTATAGACCAAGTCCACAAACAAAAAAAGTGCGCCCTAAAAAGGACGCACTTTTAAAACACTAACCTTTTGCTCGCTTAGGCAGCCGCATCTTTAATGAGCGCACAGCCTTGCAGGTTAGCTTGAGCGAGTTTTTCCATTAAACGTACCACCTGACAGCTGTAGCCGTATTCGTTATCGTACCAAACGTAAAGGATGGCTTGGTTGTCACGTACTTTTGTTGACAGGGAGTCCACTACCCCGGCTTGCTGAGAACCAATAAAATCAGAACTTACGGCATCAGCTCCATCACTGTAGCCAATTTGTCCTGTCAGTTCAGCACTTTGAGAAGCCTCTTTGAGCAACTGATTAATCTCGTCAACGCTTGCCGTCGCCTTTAGGTTCAAACTTAATACGGCAATGGATACGTTAATCACTGGAACGCGAATGGCACTACCACTCAGCTTACCTTCTAAGGAAGGAATGGCTTTGGAGACCGCTTTCGCTGCACCGGTTTCTGTCATCACCATGTTCATACCCGCAGCACGACCACGACGGTCGCCTTTATGAATATTATCAATCAGGTTTTGGTCATTAGTGTAGGCGTGTACAGTTTCCACATGACCCGACTCGATACCGTATTTATCTTCCAACACAGACAAGATTGGCGTAATCGCATTGGTGGTACAAGACGCAGCAGAAACGATACGATCATCATCCGTTAAGTCTTGATCATTCACACCGAAAACAATGTTTTTCATAGCTTTGCCCGGTGCAGTGAGGACGACTCGCTCAATACCCGGACGATTTAAATGAACACTCAAACCGTCGTGGTCACGCCAGCGACCTGTGTTATCCACTAGCAACGCTTGATCAATGCCATGAGCCTGGTAGTCCACCTGAGCAGGATCACTTGCGTAAATGACTTTTACGGTTTGACCATTAATAATTAAAGCTTGATTCGATTCGTCGACTTTTACCACACCATCGTACGTACCGTGTACGGAATCGTATTTAAGTAGGCTGGCACGTTTGGTTAAGTCATTATCACAGGCTTTGCGAACTACAATGGCGGCCAATTCCATGCCTGGCGTGGTATGCCCTAATGTACACATTCGACGTGCTAATAAACGACCAATTCGCCCAAAACCGTACAGTACAACCGGTGTGGTATCTGTGCTTTTTGAAGACTGAGCACTGATCAATGTTTGTACATCTTGCTCAGCAATTAGGCTTTCAAGTTCAACGGAAGTTTGCTGCACATCACTGGCGAGCAACTGCTCCAACACTTGATAGACTTGCACAAGATCTAACTCTGGATACTGCTCAAAAGTCGCCATAAGTGCCGTCACAGAATCAGCCATTAGGGTATTCCCCGCAAGCTGTACTTTAACCGCTTTTTCACGACCAAGTTTACCCAACAGTGGAATCATAGATTCCGCTTGTGAAAGTGCTTGTAACCAAGTGTTTGTCATTTTCTGCCCCCGAAAAAAGACGCTGTGTGATCAAGATGAGCGCAGTCTACCGCCAGCATTTGACAAAAACAAATTGTAATAAGGCAACAAAAAAACCTTATTAATCCGTAATTTAGAGGTTATTTTATATTAATAACGAAATACTCTGACACGTTTAGAAACTTTACTACATTCGTAAGAGTAGCAAGCCTATAAGAAAGGATTTGGTTGCTCAATTTCGTAATTTGGCAACAAAAAATGTGAGGAACTTTCATGAAATATTTTTTATAAATAACGTTTTCTTTCTGCCAAGACACCTAACAGACAAAAGCTGGCGAAAATGGCTAACGGACGATAGACCAGATCCACCTTCATGATCGCCCAGTAAATAACCGGCTGCCCCCACAGGGTAAGTAACCCGTAGCCGAAGGTACACATCAAGATGAACGCCATAATGCGAGCAATGAAAACCCAAGAAGACACCTGTCGCTTCACAAAACCATTTACTTTATCTCCATAAATCACCAAACAGGTCGCCATCAAGGCCAAGGAAATATCGTCAAGATAGGGTTGTAGGAAATACGTTAGGCGTAAGTTCAGGTCGAGCAGCAACATAGCAGTCGTCGTTTAGTAAAAGGAAGGATATTAACGGGATTTTCTTGATAAAGCGTGAACGTCGATAGAACCAGAATGGGATTCAATTTTTGGCCGTTCGTCTACATAGCTCACTGACACGTCGAAAGTCGTGTTGTGTAATTCAATATAGTTGCCTTCGTCAAATAACCACTTGGCTCGCCCATAGCCATCCGTAACGTAACCAACATCTGGTTCACCATATTTTTTAACTAATAACGAACCAAGTAAACGACGCTTCTCATTATCTTCTACTATGCCAGCCATAATGGCTTGACGGAAGTAATCTGACTGATTGAAATACACGGATAATATCTTGATACCCAAAATACCCTCGGTACCCAAGGTATAGCTCACTACATTGTTTTTATAAGAAGGGAAGGATTGTAGACCCATGGCAGATAGCTGGGCTTCAAGTTGCTCTTTACTTAAGTCATTAATGCGTAGACCAAATAATTCAGCACTATTCGAAACACTCTTTTCATTGGCTTCATCAGCAGATAATTCGCCGCTTTGCGCCCATGTCGCTGCTGCAAAGAACAAGCTATAAAGATAGATAAAGCACAGAGTCAATCGCTGAACGTGCATTGCATGCCTCACAATAGTAACAACCAAAAAGCTGATAAACAGACCAAAATTCACACTCGCCATAAGCATAGCAAAGTTAAATAACTTCCATAAGGTGCGTTAACGCAATGATACAATCCTTTTTAATATTCCCATTATCAGCCATAAAAACCGCTTTCAATAACTGGTTGGCACTCTGTGATATCTGCTAATATTGCGCCATCAGCCTTTCCGTTAAGGAAAGGTACTTTCTCACTCTATTTTTTGAGGTAAAACATGGCGCTTATTATTGGCGTTACTGGCGTATCAGGCAGTGGCAAAAGCCGACTTTGCTCCCTTCTTGCAGAAGGTCAAGATGATAAAATAACCCTTCTATGTCAGGACGACTTTTATAATGGCTGCGGTAGTATCGACCCAGACGTATACAACTTTGATGATCTAAGTTCATTAGACATAGAAAGTTTGACCCTCGCCATTCACAATTGTAAGAACCGTCAACAACCTAATGAAATTCCGGTTTATGACCACTCTCAACACAAACGTGTCGGTTACCGTAACCTTGATCCTACCCATGTAGTGCTGGTGGAAGGTCACATGATGTTCCAAGACGCTGGAGTCCGTGATGCCGTAGACTATTTGTTGTATGTGGACACGGACATGGACATTGCAGTCGTACGCCGTTTGAAACGCGATATTGCAGAACGTGGTCGCAATGTAAATGAAGTAACCAGTCGCTACATGCGCCATGTGCGCCAAGCCGCATTGAAAACCATTGACATTCGTAGCAAAGCAGACTTTATCATTCCGAATAATAAAAGCTTCACCAATGCCGCGAATCTATTAAGAAATCACATCGATTTCTTGCTCAAAGAAAAAGGCGCCAAATAGGCGCCTTTTTCTTATATCGGGACTCGTCACATAATGACGTGAGCCGTTATTTTTTGATGTCGTCAAAAAAACGTTTTACGCCATCAAACCAGCTTTTTTGCTTAGGGGAATGGTTTGTACCTTCCCCCATGCTACCGGCTAACTCTTCAAACAATTCTTTCTGACGAGCGGTCAGGTTGACTGGAGTTTCCACTACAACCTTACAGATCAAGTCACCCACTGGGCCACCACGTACCGGCTTAACACCTTTATTACGCAGGCGGAACAATTTACCTGTCTGACACTCAGCCGTGACTTTTAAACGTACTCGACCATCTAGGGTTGGTACATCAATTTCGCCACCTAGGGCAGCGGTTGTGAAGCTAATTGGTACTTCACAGTACAAGTTAGCACCATCACGTTCGAAGATGTTGTGCTCTTTTACCGAGACTTGCACGAATAAGTCACCGGAAGGACCACCATGTGGTCCAGCTTCGCCTTCACCTGATAGACGAATACGATCACCTGTATCCACGCCCGCAGGAATTTTCACAGACAAGGTTTTGTATTCTTGCTTACGGCCTTGGCCATGACAGTCATTACATGGATCACTGATAACCTGACCTTGACCATGACACTGTGGACACGTTTGCTGTACCGAAAAGAAGCCCTGTGAAACACGAACTTGCCCTTGACCCTGACAGGTTGGACAAGTGACTGGTTTAGTGCCCTTTTTCGCACCAGAACCATCACATGTTTTACAGTTTACCGCTGTTGGTATGCGAATTTTTTCATCACAACCCCATACCGCTTGCTCTAGGTCTAGCTCTAAGGTGTAACGTAGATCGGAACCACGACGAGTACGGCTTTGCTGACCGCCACCACCGCCAAAGATATCCCCAAATACATCACCAAAGATGTCACTAAAGCCGCCTGCTCCCGCGCCACCGCCATAGCCACCTTGACCGTTTACGCCTTCATGACCGAAACGGTCATAAGCTTCACGCTTTTCTTCAGAAGACAAAATTTCGTAGGCTTCCGCCAACTCTTTAAACTTCTCAAGGGCTTCTGCGTTGTCTGGGTTTTTATCAGGGTGGTATTTGTTGGCTAACGAGCGATACGCTTTCTTGATTGCTTTTTTATCCGCGTCTTTGGCAACGCCAAGAACCTCGTAATAGTCTCTTTTGCTCATCGCAGGTATTCCTGAATCATTAGTCTGGGTCGTAAAAAATGTTAGCTTTACAATGTCTTGTTACAGAGATTGTAAATAGCAAAACACGGTCCTAAAACCGTGTTCGCTATAACTGGCCCTATTAAAAGGGCGACAAGAATAAGCGTTTAAGGCTTATTTTTTCTCGTCTTTTACTTCTTCAAATTCAGCGTCTACCGCATCATCTTGTGGCTTAGCTTCACCTTCTGGTGCCTGCTCAGCCGCTTCAGCTTCTGCGTACATCTTCTGAGCCAAAGTACCAGATGCTTGAGTCAACGCATTGGTTTTCTCTTCGATCTTCTCTTTGTCATTAGACGTTAGCGCTTCTTCTAATTCCGTGATTGCTGTTTCAATCGCTGTTTTCTCTTCTTCTGTCGCTTTATCGCCAGCGTCAGTCAAAGTTTTGCGAGTTGCGTGGATCATGCCGTCAGCCGTGTTGCGAACCTGTACAAGCTCTTCGAACTTGCGGTCTTCTTCCGCATTCGCTTCAGCGTCCTGAACCATTTTCTCTACTTCTTCATCGCTCAAACCAGAAGAGGCTTTGATGACGATAGACTGCTCTTTACCTGTCGCTTTATCTTTCGCAGAAACGCTCAAAATACCGTTCGCATCAATGTCGAAGCTTACTTCGATTTGTGGCACACCACGTGGTGCTGGTGGGATATCTGCCAAGTCGAAACGACCTAGAGATTTGTTTTGTGCCGCTTGCTTACGCTCACCCTGCAATGCGTGGATTGTTACCGCATTCTGGTTGTCTTCTGCTGTTGAGAAAGTTTGTGATTTCTTCGTTGGGATCGTAGTATTTTTCTCGATCAACGCTGTCATCACGCCACCCATAGTCTCGATACCTAGAGACAGAGGTGTAACGTCCAGAAGAAGAACGTCTTTTACGTCACCTGCTAGTACCGCACCCTGGATAGAAGCACCAATGGCTACCGCTTCATCTGGGTTTACGTCTTTACGTGGCTCTTTACCGAAGAACTCAGTAACTTTTTCTTGTACAAGTGGCATACGAGTCTGACCACCAACCAAGATAACTTCATCGATTTCAGAAGCTGATAGTTCTGCATCTTTAAGCGCTTGACGGCAAGGCTCTAGAGACTTAACAACCAACTCTTCAACCAAAGACTCCAACTTAGAACGTGTCAATTTCACGTTCAAGTGCTTAGGACCTGTCGCATCGGCTGTGATGTAAGGCAAGTTAACTTCTGTTTGTGAAGATGAAGACAACTCAACCTTCGCTTTCTCACCTGCTTCTTTAAGACGCTGAAGAGCTAATGGGTCACTGTGTAGATCAATACCAGACTGTTTCTTGAATTCGTCTGCTAGGAATTCGATAACGCGCATGTCGAAATCTTCACCACCTAGGAACGTATCACCGTTTGTAGACAGTACTTCGAATTGTTTCTCACCATCTACATCAGCGATTTCGATGATAGAGATATCGAATGTACCACCACCAAGGTCATATACAGCAATCGTAGAGTCGCCAGCATTTTTGTCTAGGCCGTAAGCCAAAGCAGCCGCTGTTGGCTCGTTAATAATACGCTTAACTTCTAGACCAGCGATTTTACCCGCATCTTTCGTTGCTTGACGCTGAGAATCGTTAAAGTAAGCAGGAACGGTAATAACTGCTTCTGATACGCTTTCACCTAGGAAATCTTCCGCTGTTTTCTTCATTTTCTTAAGAATTTCAGCGGATACTTGTGGTGGCGCTTTCTTGTCGCCTTTTACTTCTACCCAAGCATCACCGTTTTCAGCACCAATGATTTTGTATGGCACCATAGAGATGTCTTTTTGTACAACATCATCTTTAAAGCGACGGCCGATAAGACGTTTAACCGCGAAGATAGTGTTGTTTGGGTTAGTAACCGCTTGACGCTTAGCAGACTGGCCTACCAATGTTTCGCCATCGTCAGTGTAAGCAACGATGGATGGGGTGGTGCGATCGCCTTCAGCGTTTTCGATTACGCGTGCTTTTTCGCCGTCTAAGACAGCAACACAAGAGTTAGTTGTACCTAAGTCAATACCAATGATTTTACCCATGGTGTGTATCTCCGTTAAATTCGTTTGTTTCGTTGATAATCTGTATTTGGGTACGCTTTTGAGCTTTTCAAGCGACCAGTGTCAAAAAAATGACAGTATTTTATGCTGCGCTTGAAACCACGACCATTGCTGGGCGTAATAAGCGTCCATGAAGCGTATAACCCTTCTGGATAACATCCATAACAGTGTTAGGCTCCATTTCTGGATTCGGCACCATCGTCATCGCCTGATGCAGATCAGGGTTGAAAGGTTCACCGTGTGGATCGACAACCTTCACTTCAAAACGAGCAAGGGTTTCAATCAAATCTTTCAGCGTTAATTCTACACCTTCACGAACAGGGTCTGATTCACCTGTACTCGGAGCAGATGACAAAGCACGCTCAAGATTGTCCGCCACATTTACAACAGATTTGGCAAATTTCTCTAGACCAAATTTATGGGCTTTTTCAACGTCCAGTTCAGCACGACGACGAACGTTCTGTGCGTCTGCTTGAGCTCGAAGAGCCGCTTCTTTGTATTGAGCAGCCTCTTCTATCGCTTTTGCTAGTTCTTCGTTCTCTGGTGCGTCTTCAAAAATTTCAGCCTCTGGCTCTAAAATGCCATCTACTGCTTGCTCTTCTGTTTCGCTATTCAAAACTTGCTCCGCTTCTACCGTGTTTTTTTCTTGCTGATCACTCATTTTTTACTCCAAATAACAGAAAATGTTCACTCTGTCAGGGCTATATGGGGTCTGCTTCTCACCTTTCAACAGCAAAACCGCATTAATTTTAAGGGAATTAAATCTAAAATTGATACTTGCCATTAAATCCAAAAGTACTGTATAAATAACCATATAAATCGTTACTCTTTCTTGGAGCTTACTATGCTAACCAGCATCGCTATATCTAACTTCGCTATTGTGGAATCCTTAGACTTGGAGTTCAAAACTGGCATGACGGTTATTTCTGGAGAAACAGGTGCTGGTAAGTCCATCATGGTCGACGCCTTATCCCTATGCTTAGGTGGGCGAACGGATGCGGGTGTAGTGCGTCACGGGGAAAAACGCGCCGATATTAGCGCCACCTTTGATATCCAAGCTTACCCTCATGTACACGATTGGCTAGAAGAAAGGGAGCTCGACCAAGATCAACACTGCATCCTACGTCGCGTCATCAGTAAAGAGGGCCGCTCAAAGGCTTACATCAATGGCCGCCCATGCACCTTAGGTGATTTAAAAGAAGTGGGTAGCCACCTAGTAGACATACATGGCCAGCACGAACATCAATCTTTATTGAAAAAAAGTGCTCAGCGCCAGCAACTGGACGAATATGGCCAATTGACCGAGTTAAGCAAGCAAGTCGCCCAGCAATATGGCACTTGGAAGCAACTGAAAGAAGAGCTTAGTGCCCAACAAAACCGTTCGAGTGAACAAGAAGCCAAAATACAGCTATTGGCTTATCAATCTCAGGAATTAGAACAGCTCGACCTAAAAGAAGGCGAAATCGAATCGCTAGAAAAAGAACAAGCCTTTCTATCTAACATTGCAGACTCCCAATACAAGGCTTATCAAGCGAGCGGAATATTAGCGGACAACGACGAAGGCAATATTTGCTCCTTGCTCAATCAAGCCCTTCAAAGCGCATCACAAATCACCCCAGCCACCAAAGAGCTGGAAAACGCACTGGAAATGATGAATGCCGCCCTGATTCAAGCCCAAGAAGCGTCTGATAGCTTACATCATTATCAAGACACCTTAGAGCAAGACCCAGCTCGCCTAACCCAAGTTGAAGAACGGTTAAGCCATATTTACGACACGGCCCGCAAACACAAACAATTACCAGAATCATTGCTGATCTTGCGAGAAAGCGTCGATGCTGAACTCGCAGAGCTGCAAGGCAGCGAAGAAAGCATCGACGCTTTAAAAGAAAAAGAAGAGCTAGCCTACGAAACGCTCACAGCTCTCGCCACAAATTTGACCGAGCAACGCATTGCTACAAAAGATAGGCTGACCAAACAAGTGGAGGAACAGTTGCATGGATTAGGCATGCCCCATGCGCGCTTCTACATTCAATGTCAGCCATTGAACCAAGTCAGCGCTAATGGTTTTGAAGAAGTCGAATACCTTATTGCGTCCAACCCTGGGCAGCCAGCTCAAGCCATTCGAAAAGTGGCCTCCGGAGGAGAGTTATCACGTATTAGCCTTGGCATTCAGGTAGTGACCGCCAACACCTCAGTTATTCCAACCCTGGTGTTTGATGAGGTCGATGTGGGCATCAGTGGTGGGGTAGCAGAAGTAGTTGGCCGTATGTTGCGATCTGTAGGCGCTCGTGGACAAGTTTTCTGTGTTACTCACTTGGCACAAGTAGCGGCTCAAGGTAACCAGCATTTACGTGTGAGCAAACAAGTCGTCAATGAAGCCACCTCCTCACAAGTGGAACAACTAAAAGACACCCAGCGCACTCAAGAAATTGCCCGTCTACTCGGTGGTATAGAGCTAACAGAACAAACCCTTGCCCATGCCCGAGAAATGCTGGGTAATGTGCAACTGCAGTAACCCTAGCCAGTCACCACTCGATAAAAACAAAAAAGCGGAGCTCTCGGTAAAGAAACTCCGCTTTTTCGATTTTTTTACACCCTTAGCTTTTCTTAGGGCGCACGTACATAATTAGGCTGTGATCTTCGATCTCGAAGCCATATTCTTCAGCAATTTCGTGCTGGCGTTTTTCAATAACAGGGTCAACAAATTCAATCACTCGGCCACTTTCTAGACAGATCATGTGGTCGTGGTGATCACCTTTAGCCAACTCAAACACAGCAGTACCGGCTTCAAAATGATGACGCATCACCAAGCCTGCGGTTTCAAACTGAGTAAGCACTCGGTAAACTGTTGCCAAACCAACGTCTTCACCTTGATCTAGCAACGTACGATACACATCGTCCGCACTCAAATGATGCTCGCCAGCATTCTCAAGAATTTGTAAAATTTTCACTCGTGGAAGAGTTACCTTGAGTCCGGCTTTCTTTAGTTCTTGATTTTCACTGCTCATGAGTCATTCTCTATTCGATCTTGTTGATATTTACTTTATCATTAGCACACCCGTTTTAGGATATTACCGATGAAAAAATCAATTTTTGTACTATGCGCCGCATTAACACTGAGCGCATGCAGTTTATTTCCACCACCTTACAAGGTCCCTGTAGAGCAAGGCAATCTTATAACAGAGGAGCAGCTATCCCAACTTAAAGTAGGAATGTCTGAATCCCAAGTCACTTACCTACTAGGCAACCCTATGGTAAAAGACTTATTTAAGCCAAACGAATGGCATTACTTATACACCAGCCTTTACCCTACTCCAGAAACCCCCACCAGTGCGGCGGACGATTTGATTCTGACGTTCGATAATGGTGTCTTGGTAACAATCGAAAACGACTAACCTTTGGTCGCTTTCGCCGCTCGGTTGGCTCTAGCTTGTTTAGGGTCAACCAACAGCTCACGATAAATTTCTACTCGCTCACCTTCTTTTAAAGCCTGACTTTCAGGGTTACGAACCGCTTTACCGAAAATACCCAGTTTTGCGTTCTCAACATCCACCTCAGGAAAAAATGCATGAATGTTCGAGCGACGCACAGCCTCTCTTACAGAACAGCCTTCTTCTACATCTAGGGCAATAATTTTTTGCTTATTCAGTAAAGCGTAAGCCACTTCTACGTTCATTCTACTCACCATAAACCACTTTTGCACGTTGGCAGAAAGCCTCGACCATAGAGTTAGCAATCTGACTAAACACCCCACCAAAGGCAAATTTTAACATACCGCTTAATTCAAATTCGATACTTAACGAAATTTTACAACTAATTGGAGACAGTTCTGTGAAAGTCCAAACACCGTGCAGTTTCTTAAACGGACCTTCCAGCAAGGTCATCTCAACCTGTTGATTAGTCGTTAAAAAATTCTTGGTAGTAAAGGACTGACGCATTGGTCCTTTACCTACATCCAACGAAGCAACAATTTCGCTTGGGGACTCAGAGATTAGCTTGGACCCTAAACACCCAGGTAAAAACTCTGGGTAACCTTTCACATCATTCACCAGCTGAAACATCTGTGCACAGCTGTAATTCACATGAGCAAAACGCTCTATACGACTCAAATCAAACTCCTATCCAACCAGCTACAGTGATCAACACCATGACAGGGATACTTATATACTTCAATACGTTATGCCACCACTGGAAATGAGCCACTTGCTGGGTGATTAACTCTTTCTGCAACATATCTCTCGGCAAGGCCCAAGCCACTAATACAGATAATAAAATAGCCACAACAGGAAGCATAATTAGGGTTGTAAATTTATCTAATAGCTCAAATCCATTAAGGCCAAACATCAGCTTACTGTCCCAATCTGCAAACGACATCAACACCGCAATACCTATAAACCAGACCGCGCCACCCAACATAGTGGCGGCTTGCAACCGGCTGATATAATATTTTTCATGCATCCAAGCAACAAATAACTCCAGCATAGAAATCGCAGACGTTAGTGCGGCAATCACTAACAGTAAGAAAAAGATGGCACCTACAAACGGTCCAGCTGGCAAAGCGCCTAAAATAATAGGCAGCGACACAAACGTTAAACTTGGCCCAGCCTCGACATCAATTTGGAAAGCAAACACTAACGGGAAAATCACCAAGCCCGCCAACAGTGCCACTAAGAGATCCACGCCCACCACAATCGCACAAGCCCTAGCAATGGACATGCGCTTACTCATGTAAGCACCATAGGCAAACATTGCCCCCATTCCCACGCTTAAACTAAATAAGGCATGACCCACTGCGGACAATACCACATCGAACGTCAAATCCTCCCAAGACCAGCGGAACAAAAAATCAATGGCTTCACCAGCGTTACCCACCAGCATGGAATAACTGGCTAAAAATAATAAAATGATAATAAGGGCGGGTAGTAAAATACGCACAAGCGTCGATAAACCACGGGTTACCGATTGGCCGACAGTTAAAATAACCAAGAACATAAACAAGGAATGCCAAAACAGCATTTCCCCCGGCGAATTAAGCAGTGCATCAAACATACCTTGAGCACTACCTTGATCCAAGCTAGCAAATTTCCCTGCCACCGCGCGCTCTAAATACGCCATAGACCAGCCAGAAATCACACTGTAAAAAGTCAAAATCAAAAAACCGGTAATCCCTGCCAACCAAGGCACAAGCACCCATCTAGAATGCAAAAGGTTACGTTCGCTTAAGTCATTAACGGTATCAATTGGATTAGAGCGAACTGTTCGCCCTAAAGACACTTCTGCGATCAACACAGGAAGACCGACCGCCAATAAGCATAGGCAGTACACCATCAAAAAAGCACCGCCACCATTTTCACCTAGCACATAGGGAAATTTCCAAATATTCCCCAAACCGACCGCTGAACCTCCGGCCGCAAAAATAAAGATCCAAGGACTTGACCAAATCCCTTGTAAACAACGATTTTCAGGCATAAATTACGGCTCTAAATAAATGAATAATGTGTCGTCAGTGAAACAAAAATACGCAAAGCAAATAACCTAGCTTTGTTCGCCGACACAATTTAATTAATAAGATTGAATTTTCTAACATTCAGCCGCATACCTCAAGAAAAGCATAGGTTTTTGCGTGTATCGACCGTATAATTTGGCACTATGAGTAAAGTAAAGAAGAAATCTAACAGCACAGGCACCATCGCGCTCAACAAACGCGCTAAACATGACTACTTTGTCGACCAAAAATTTGAAGCCGGTTTGGTTTTATCTGGTTGGGAAGTGAAAAGTTTACGCGAAGGCAAAGCACAATTGGTTGACTCCTTTGTCATTATCCACCAAAACGAAGCATGGCTAGTCGGCGCACGTATTACGCCTCTACTAAGTGCTTCGACACACGTGGTCTGCGAACCCTTGCGACAACGCAAATTGTTGCTCAATCGCAAAGAGCTTGATCGGATCATTCAAGTAACGGAACAAAAGGGTAAAACCTGTGCCGCCATGGCGATCTATTGGAAAGGCAACAAGATCAAATGTGAAGTCGCCTTGGTAACAGGTAAAAAAGATCACGATAAACGCGATACCGCCAAAGAGCGTGATTGGGCCCGTGATAAAGAACGATTAATGAAACACAAAGCATAAAGAGTGCATTTGTAGGTTATCGCTAGCGAAAGCAACGTGTTTCCGCTAGAATAGCAACCGCTTTGGGGGCGACATGGTTTCGACGTCGGTTACAAACCCTGAGGTGCATGTCGAGAGTGATGCGTGATCTCGTAAATCCCCCGCATCAATTTTATAGTCGCAAACGACGAAAACTACGCTTTAGCAGCCTAAACCGCTGCTAGTGTGCTGCACTCAGGTTGCTCGTAGCCAGGGACTCTGCAGTATCATAAATTACGAGATGCTAACTGATGCCCCGCCTAGGGATAAGGTTCTAAGATTAAGTAGGCTCGCCATTAACACCCTGTCCTTCGGGCGGTTCGTGGTCAAATAATTGAAGTGACTAAGCATGTAGAGCCGATGGCAGAGGACTGACGGACGGGGGTTCGATCCCCCCCGCCTCCACCAAATTATAAAGGCGAGCAATTTCTTTGTTTTCAAAAACTTAGAGACTGCTCGCTTTTTTATTTCCCCCTCGTGTTACCCCCACACTTTCCCCCACGTAAGTAGCTAAGTACTTTGTGGCGACATTCCCTCATTCAGATTTCAATGAGCCATTTCTCAATTTCTTGCGTATGTATCTATACTGACTAATAGCCACAACAGTTCGGGCGTGGCTGAGTTAGGTTTTTTCCATACTTTTACGCTTCAGTTATGAAGCAAGGGGGAATCTATGATCAATCATGTTTGGGGACTTCTTCATCATCCAGATAGAGAGTGGCGCGAGATCAATAAAGAACACGAGTCAGTCAGCCATTTGTACATGCATCATGTGTTATGGATGGCGGCGATTCCTGTGGTGAGCACCTTCATTGGCACAACCCAGTTTGGCTGGACCTTTGGTGGTGAAGAAGCCATAAAAGTGAGCCTATTTGACGGTGTTGGTTTGGGCATTATGTTTTACGCCCTCATCCTTTTCGCTGTGATTGTGGTTGGCAATATAATCCATTGGATGGCAAGGAGTTACCCACAAAGACCAAGCCGTCAAGAGTGTGTGGTTTTCGCAGGTTATATAGCGACGCCCATGTTTTTAGCTGGGCTTTTTGCAATTTATCCGGTTATTTGGCTGTGTTTATTGGCGGCAATTGTAGGTGTGGTCTACACTGGATATTTACTCTACCGAGGCACTCCAAGCTTCTTAGGGATCAGTCACAAGCAGGGCTTTATTATCTCCAGTACCACACTCACTATTGGGGTGCTGGTTCTTGAAGCATTACTGTTTGCTGTTGTTCTACTATGGCACCTAGGATCTGAAGATAGCATTGTGTGGACGTTTTTCTAGCCTAGGTTAAATCGAAGGTTTAAAGCGACTTTTCTATTACCCCTCTCTTTTCGTCAGCGGTGTTTTCTTCATCGCTGGCGCTTTTTTATGCCTATTTCATTGAATATCCTCGAAAAAAGCTAGGCGTACCTAGTGTGGTTTTGTTAATGTTTAGTCTGTAATCAAACCCCCTAATGTCGATGTTATTAATTTAACTTGTGAGGATGAGAGTACCCGTGTTTCAGACTTCTGAAGAATGCCTATTTACACATGAGGAGTACGCCGTTTGAATGCTTTAATCTGGCTTCCTTTCCTGCCGCTTTTAGGCTCACTAGTCCCGTTATTTGCTGCTCGCTTTAGTCGCACAACTTGTGCATTCATGACGGCCATATTACCTGCTATCACTTTACTACTCGTGCTGAGTCATGCTGGCGAAATTTTTAACGGCTCTCTCTTTCAGGCTTCTATCCCTTGGATCCCGAGCATGGGCCTAGAGCTAGCTTTCCGTTTAGACGGGTTAGCATTGCTCTTCTCTATCTTGATTCTTGGCATCGGCTTATTGGTTATTCTCTATGCCCGCTATTATTTATCGGCGACAGACTCTATAGGGAAATTTTACGCCTACTTGATTCTGTTTATGTTTGCCATGCTGGGCGTGGTGCTTTCGGACAACCTGATACAGATCTGGTTTTTCTGGGAATTAACCAGTATTAGCTCCTTCTTATTGATCAGCTTTTGGGGACACAAAACAGAGGCCCGAAAAGGCGCTCGCATGGCACTAACTGTTACTGGTGCTGGCGGTCTGGCACTACTAGCAGGCTTATTGATTCTTGGCGATACGGTGGGCAGTTACAGTCTGCAAATCGTACTTTACAGTGGCGACCTCATTAAAAGTAGTGCCTCTTACCCTGTGATTGTCGTATTGATTCTATTGGGTGCATTCACGAAATCAGCTCAATTCCCATTCCATTTTTGGCTACCAAACGCCATGGCGGCGCCAACACCGGTGAGCGCTTACTTACACTCTGCCACTATGGTAAAAGCTGGTATCTTCTTAATGGCGCGTTTTTACCCAGCGTTGGCCAACACTGATTTATGGTTCCTAATCGTGAGTTTAACCGGTTTGGCGACCTTCTTGGTTGGGGCGTATATCGCTTTATTCCAACATGACCTCAAAGGTTTGTTGGCTAACTCGACAATCAGCCACTTAGGACTTATCACTCTGTTGCTCGGTATGGGCACAGACCTTGCGGCCGTCGCGGCAATATTCCACATTATTAACCACGCTATTTTTAAAGCCTCGCTCTTTATGGCGGCCGGTATCATTGACCATGAGTCCGGCTCACGGGATATGCGCCAACTCAATGGTTTGTGGAAATATATGCCTTATACTGCCACTCTCGCTATGGTGGCCTCCGCTTCCATGGCAGGTGTACCACTGTTGAACGGTTTTTTATCAAAAGAAATGTTCTTCACCGAAACCCTACACCAAGCATCACTTGGTTCGCTTTCTTGGTTTATCCCTGTGTTAGCAACCCTAGGCGGCGTATTGGCTGTGGCTTACTCCACACGCTTTATTCACGATGTGTTTTTTAACGGTGAGCCAATCAACTTACCTAAAACCCCTCATGAGCCACCGCGTTACATGCGAGTACCGGTTGAGATACTTGTAGCGCTTTGTTTAATTGTCGGTATTTTCCCGAGCATGGTTGTCGGTGACTTACTCTTTGCGGCGGCCAGCGCAACGCTAAATGGCTTGGTGCCTGTTTACAGCTTGGCTATTTGGCATGGCTTCACCTTCCCATTATTAATGAGTGTGATCGCATTGATAGGCGGTTTGTTGGTCTACAAAAACCGTTCGCACCTGTTTAAGTTTCAATCACAATTCCCTGCCAGCGACCCTAAACTGGTATTTGAAGGCATAGTGCAAAGCATAACCGCGAAAGCGAATCGCTTTATCAGCCTGACCGAAAACGGCTCTCTGCAGCGCTATATATTCTTCACTCTGGTTTTGGCTGTGATCATGACGGCCAGTAGTTTGATGAAGCTAAATACCACGGCAGGGCAAAGGGCTGAGATTCCATTGGATGCACTTTCTATTACTTGTGCGGTGCTGTTATGTCTAGCCGCGTTAGCAACGGTAGTGTGTCACCGTAGCCGTATGATGGCACTGATCACCCTTTCTGTTGTGGGCTTAATTGTTTCCTTAGCCTTTGCTAAGTTTTCCGCCCCCGATTTGGCGTTAACGCAATTGTCCGTAGAAGTTGTCACAATTATCCTTTTGATTTTGGCCTTATTCTTCTTACCACAGAAAACGCCGAAAGAGTCTTCTCCCCGCCGCGTCGTTCGTGACTTAGGCTTAGCATCTTTCGCAGGAGGAATTGTCGGAACCATTTGTTATGCATTGATGACCCGCCCTCTCGATACCATCTCTACCTTCTTTACGGCCAACAGTAAAACAGGCGGCGGCGGTACAAACATTGTTAACGTCATCTTGGTAGATTTCCGTGGTTTTGACACCTTGGGAGAAATTACTGTACTGGGTATCGCAGCCTTAGGCATCTATAAATTAATCGCTCGTATGCGTTTGTACATGCCGTCCACCGATGATCACGGTCGCCCATGGTCGAAAGACAAACATCCGATTTTGTTATCGGTGATTTCACAGAGTTTGTTACCACTGGCCTTGTTGGTTTCTGCTTATATTTTCTTGCGCGGTCACAACATGCCTGGAGGTGGCTTTATCGCTGGCCTAATCACTTCCGTTGCGATTATTCAGCAATATGTGGCCCATGGGGTGGAATGGATTAAGACTCGTATCAAACTGGATTACCAAGTCATGATCGGTATGGGTATCGGGATTTCCACTTTGAGCGGTTTAGGTAGCTGGGCCTTTGGACAGCCTTTCCTAAAAACTTGGTTCGACTATTTCTACTTACCAGTGATCGGCAAATTTGAATTGGCTAGCGCCATGATTTTCGATCTCGGGGTGTTTCTCACCGTGGTTGGAGCGACCATGTTAATTTTGGCTAACCTTGGCCAGCTCACCACCAGTGAACGCCTTACTCAACAGGAGCAAGAATAATTATGGAAGGTATGTATGCGTTTTGTGTCGGTCTTTTGACCGCCTGTGGCATCTTTCTTATTTTACGAGGTCGCAGCTTTTCAGTGGTTGTAGGGCTCACACTTTTATCTTACGCCGTTAACTTGTTCCTATTCGCTAGTGGTCGTCTGAAGCTTAATGCTGCTGCGGTACTAGGCGAATCGGAGCAATACAGTGACCCATTACCGCAAGCCTTGGTACTAACCGCCATCGTTATCGGTTTTGCAATGACTGCATTTGCCGTCATCCTTGCGATGCGTGCCCGCGCCGATTTAGGCAGCGACCACGTAGATGGCGCTCTTGCCCCACCTAGTCGCGATGCGGCCCCGAAAAACGGAGGGAGCCGTTAAATGCAACATTTGAGTATTTTTCCGATTCTGATTCCATTATTTTTTGGCGTCATTATGTTACTACCACCAGTTTCTCGTCAGTTAAAAGCCCAGCGTATTTGCTCGGTCATTGCGGGCTTCTGTGTGTTCGTTGCGGCCATTTTATTATTTACCCAAGTATCAAGCCAGGGTGTCATTGTTTACGCTTTAGGGGGCTGGCAGCCACCATTCGGTATTGCTTTAGTCGCTGACCCTCTATCGGTACTAATGGTATCGGTGACGGCATTTTTAGCCTTTGCCGTGATCCTTTACTCTGTCGCCGGACAAGATAAAGGCGGCGCTTATTTCCATCCGCTGCTTATGTTTCAAGTAATGGGCATCAATGGCGCGTTCATGACAGGGGATATTTTCAACCTTTTCGTATTTTTTGAGATCTTACTGATCGCCTCTTACGCGCTACTCATCCACGCTGGCGGTAAGCAAAAAACCCAAGCGGCGATGCACTACGTAATTCTAAACCTCGTCGGCTCTAGCTTGTTCCTGTTTGGTTTAGGAATTCTATACGGCACCTTAGGCACGCTGAACATGGCGGATATGGCTATTAAAGTAGGCAGTTTACAAGGCGAAACAGCCACGCTGGCGAAAACTGGTGCCTTGTTACTGCTGGTTGTGTTTGGCCTCAAAGCTGCGATGCTCCCCATGCATTTCTGGTTACCAAAAACTTACGCCAGTGCGACGGCTCCTGTGGCCGCTTTGTTTGCCATCATGACCAAAGTGGGCATTTACAGTATTTTCCGTGTCTACACTGTCATCTTTGGCGAGCAGGCGGGTGAGCTTGCAAATATTGCGACCCCTTGGCTCTGGCCGATGGCTTTGCTAACCATTGCTATTGGTAGCATTGGTGTTATTGCCAGCCCGAGCATTCGTATTTTGAGCGCCAATTTGGTTATCGTTTCCAGTGGTAGTTTATTGGTGTGTGCTGCGATCAACTCGATTGAGAGTACGGCTGCTGCCCTGTACTACCTTGTGCACAGTACGCTCGCTTCAGCTGGGTTATTCTTATTGGCTGATTTAATTAGCCGACAAAGAGGTAAAGCTGAGGACAGGTTCGTTCACTCCCGCCTTATGAAACAACCTAAACTATTGGGTTTTGGCTTTGCGATCAGTGCTTTAGCGCTTATCGGCATGCCTCCTTTGTCTGGTTTTGTTGGCAAGATCATGATCCTACAAGCCACCCAATCCATTGCAGAAACCCTATGGATTTGGCCATTGCTGCTAATCGGCAGCTTAGTCACCTTGGTGGCTTTTTCCCGAGCAGGTACCACGCTTTTCTGGCGCCATAATGGTAACGAGGTCGATGAAGCTGAAATAGCAAAACCTGCTGAAATTCTAGCGGTTGGCCTATTACTACTGGCTTCTCCTTTGCTCGTGATCTTTGGCGGTAGCATGGCAGAATTCACGCTGCATGCCGCAAACTACCTACATGACATTCAGCGTTCAGCTTATGACTTATTACCAGGAGTGACGCGATGAAGCTTTTGCCCATGCCATTCCATAGCTTATTGTTGTTTAGCGTTTGGCTACTATTGAACAACTCCATAAGTGCGGGTCACATTGTTTTAGCACTGTTTTTTGCACTGAGTATTCCTTGGCTCATTTCAGATATGCACGAAAAACACCCACGCATTAAAAAGCCTTGGTTAGCCGTGCGCTACAGTTTTATGGTGATCAAAGACATCATTACTGCGAACCTTGAAGTGGCGCTGCTTATTATCGGTCCAGTGAAGAAGCTTACCCCTGGCTTTGTCGCTATTCCGATCAATCTAGATTCGGACTTGGGCATCACAGTACTCGCCAGTACCGTATCTTTAACACCGGGTACAGTGAGCGCAGAAGTGTCAGAAGACAAAGCTTGGCTTTATATTCATACATTACATTTAGAGGACGAAGTGGCGCTCATCGATTTAATCAAACAACGTTACGAAGCCCCCATTAAGGAGATTTTTCAATGCTAATCCTGACGATTACCGCGGTAGCAGTCTGCATTTGCATCGCCTTAATTTTAAACCTTTGGCGACTCTTTAAAGGACCAAGTTTGCCAGACCGCATTTTGGCGTTAGACACCATGTACATAAATGCCATTGCCCTTATCTTGCTGTACGGCATGTACATGGGCAGTGCTTTGTACTTTGAAGCAGCGCTCTTAATTGCCATGCTTGGTTTTGTCAGTACAGCAGCTATTTGTAAGTACTTACTTCGCGGCGACATTATAGAATAGGATACGTTATGCCTTTGTTTCTTGAGATTATAATTTGTGTGTTGTTGGTGATCGGTGGCGGCTTTTTATTGCTAGGCTCATTTGGTCTTGCTCGTTTACCAGACATCTATACTCGTTTACACAGCCCAACCAAAGCCTCGACTTTGGGTATTACAGGAGTGCTACTGGCGTCAATGTTGCTACAAAGTCACCTACAGGGCTTTTTGTCCATTAAAGAGTTCTTGATTACTTTGTTTCTTTTGATCACTGCGCCTGTGGCAGCGAACATGCTTGCCAAGACAGCCCTGCACTATCGCATTAAACCTTTGGAAAAGACCCAAAACACGCACCTAATGAAACCAATGCGTAGCCGTAGCCAGCCAGCTAAACCAAGCGATGACAACGCCCCTAAGGCTTAAACTTTAAAAGCTTTGTGGTTTCAAGGCAGTTTAACGGTGGGTAGTAGTGATACCCTTGGAAGATGTGACAGCCAAAGGTTTTTAGTATGTTTGCTTGGGATTCACTTTCTACGCCTTCTGCAATCGTCGTCAGTTCTAAATTATGAGCCAGCTGAGTAATGGTTTCACACAGTTGAGCATCTTCCATGCGGCGATCACATTCGCGTACAAAAGATTTATCAATTTTCAGCACATCAATGGGCAGACGCTTTAAGTAACTCAGGGATGAATAGCCGGTCCCAAAATCGTCTATTGAGATCTTGATGCCCAGATTTTTCAGGGCCGCCATCACTTCGATACAAAGCTCTACGTCTTGCAACAAGACACCTTCGGTAATCTCGATTTCCAGCAACTCTCCCGCGACTTTATGCGTCTTAAGCAGATCGGTCACATAGCCTACCAAGCCATCCGTGACCAAGTGCGTGCTACATAGGTTAATGGCAACTGGAAGACAGTCTTGCCCCTGTTCACACCATGTTTTCAGCTGCAAGATGGCCTGCTTTATCACCCAACGATCAATACAAATGATCTGGCGACTTTCCTCTGCTAATGGAATGAAGTCCTCAGGCATTATCATGCCTTTAGTTGGATGATTCCAACGTATCAGTGCTTCAAAGCCCAGTAGGTTATCCTTTTGTAAATAGACTTTCGGCTGGTAATAAAGCTCGAAGTGGTCATCACTCAAAGCTTGCTTTAAATCTTGCTCAAAATCAAAGCGACTGGCCGCCGCTTTTGCCATGTGGGAATTATAAAACTGAGCATTATCACGACCCTTTTCCTTCGCCCAATACATAGCAATGTCGGCTTCTTGGATGAGCTGCTCAGCTTCCAAGTTATTTTCTTGGCTTATCGCTATACCAATACTAGTTGGAACAGAAACAGTTTTACCCACCAGCAAAAAAGTACCGCGCATGATTTTTAAAATATTCAACGCTTGCTTTTCTAAACTAGCTTTAGATACACCGTCCTTCAACATGACGATAAACTCATCCCCTCCCCAACGAGCAATGACATCGGACGCCTTCGACACTTCCCGTAAGCGCGCAGCCACTTCACATAGCAACTCATCTCCTGCCTTGTGCCCTAAGGTATCGTTAATCACCTTAAATTTATCCAGATCCAGAAACAACACCCCAACAGGAGCATGTTGTTTAGTGGCAGTTTCTAAAGATGACTCTAATCTTTCTAAAAAATAAGTACGGTTAAATAGCCCTGTCAGTGGGTCACTGTAGGCTAGGAACTTAAGCCTCTCTTGTAACTTGCGTTGTCGTGTAACATCACGAATATGTAGTGTAAACTCAGTCTGCTTTTCGGCTACCGCAGTGGATTTTGTTATAGTAATTTCCGCTGGGAACGGATGGTTAGGGGAGCGCTGTAATGGGTAGGTATTGCGACGATTCAAGATCAAACCTGACGAAGACATAAAGCCTGCGGCTAAACTATTGGAGATGCTTTCTCGATCCGCTTCGGCAATAAATAATTCAATAAAATACTCGCCCTTCACCTGCTTTTTTAAACAACCAAAGGTGCGTTCAGCCGCTGGGTTGAACTCTATAATACGCCCAAATTGGTCAATACTGACGATGCAATCCATAGACGAATTCAAAATAGCCGACTTACGCATCTCACTTTCTTGGAAGCTTGTGAGCGCATTATCTCGATGGGTGATCTCGCTGTTCACTCGCTCGATCACTTGGTTATACTTTCGAGCGATTTGACCAACTTCTGTAAAAGGCTCCTCCGGCACAGGGGATGAAAAGTCGGCGTTATTCTGTTGGTATTGCATGGAATTTAACAGGTCTAACATTTCCGTAGTGGCTCTGTGTTCGGACACATTAAGCCCTTGCTCCTCTTGCAGCTTACTCACTCTAAGAGGAATAATGCAGCTCAACAAGCGGATACCGACGTAAGCCACACCAAAACAATACACACCTATGACAGCAATACCTAACCCTTGCACGCCTAGCTGTTGCCAGAAACTTAGGCCTGTGGTGATTTTATCGGCCGGTCCAAATAACGCGACACATAGAGTCCCCCAAATACCTGCAAACAAGTGAGCTGGGACAACCTCTAAAGCATCATCAAGGCGCGCTCTTTCCATTAGGTGAGCACCGTAATAGCCGATCAAACCGGCGATAGCACCGATGATCACAGAAGCTCCAGGCGTCACCAAATGACAACAGGCCGTAATCGCGACCAAGCCAGCAATAACACCGTTAAGCACAGTGCTGACCTCGATATATCTATCTTTGTAATAGTTAAGTGCAGCAGCACAAATCCCTCCCCAAGCGGCCGCAGTAAATGTATTGAGTATAATTAAGGGCACATCGGCAGTGAGCGCTAGGGTACTGCCGCCATTAAAACCTATCCAACCAAACCAGATTAGCAAGACGCCTAATGCGGATAAGGGTAAGTTATTGCCCGGTGGTAAACGTATGCCTTGCTCAAAACGACCAAGTCGCGGCCCAACAATCATGATAGCGGCCAGTGCGACCCAGCCTCCCACTGAATGCACAACAGTAGAGCCGGCAAAGTCGATAAAGCCCATCGATTCTAGCCAGCCTTGTGGACCATTGCCGCTAAAAGCACCGCCCCAAGCCCAATGACCAACTACAGGGTAAATTATCGCGCTAAGTAACACTGTAATGGCCAAATAGCCAATAAAACTCATCCGCTCAGCCACTGCGCCAGAGGTAAGTGTGGCGGCTGTACCACAAAACATCATTTGAAAAATAAAGAAACTGATTTGAAAAGGCGTATGGGATTCATCGAAGAAAAATTCACTGGTGCCAAACCAGCCAGAGACACTTTGACCAAACATAATGCCAAAGCCAAACAACCAAAAAATTGCCGTTGATACCACAAAATCTGAAATATTTTTGGCAGCGACGTTAATGCTGTTTTTACTACGAATACGGCCACTTTCTAAACATAAAAAGCCTGCTTGCATAATAAATACCAGCGCTGAAGCGCTTATTATCCAATACCAGTTCGCCATAGATTCCCTCTTAATCCCGCACCGAATCAGGCCTGTTGTATGGAAACGCACTAATTATGCTCAATCCTATGGGCAACAATTCGCTACAGACCTACTTTTACACTTATCGAAAATATCTTGAAATATCTGCATTCAATAGTTACGCCAACTATCGAAAAGCTCTTAAGCTATTATTTAGCTTAAGATTTCTAGGCCTATCTAAGGCTAAAGAGCCCTCTAAAAAAACTAATTGAGCATGATTTGAGATAGGTACATCACCATTAAGTAGCCCACACTGTAGACAAAGAGCAGTACTAGACTATAACGAGCATAAGAAGCAAAAGTTAAGCCTTGCACTTTACTCATGGCAACAATACCTGCAGCAGAGCCAATGACCAATAAGGAGCCGCCTACCCCAACTGCATAGGTTAAACCTAACCATTCAGCTGGAGACATCACAATGCCGGCTTTCAACAAAGCGGCGGTTAAAGGCACGTTATCAATTGCAGAAGACAATACTCCCATAATGAAATTGGCAATATAAGGCGGCAGTACTTGGTACATCTGCACCAGAGAGTCCAATACGCTGATCTCTTTTAACATGCCAACCAGTAGTAAAATACCCAGGAAAAACAACAAAGTTTCAAACTCTATATTTCGAATATACTCCAGTATTGGATCTTCTTCTATATCCTCATTAAAGAAACGTGCCACCAAAAACATGATGGACATTCCCATCAAGAAGGTGAGTACCGGTGGAATCGCGAACAATACATTACCCACAATCGTCAGCAAAATCGTTAATAAGAAGATAATGCCGATGGCGACATCTACACCTCGCACCTCTGCTCTTTGGTTATTGATCTCAACACTATTTCCCATGCCGCGACACAACAACGTAGCGAGCAAAATCACTGTAATAAAGGCCGGCAACGACAGCATAAGCAAGTCGATAATGCCCACTTTACCGGCCAGAAAGATCATCAATGTGGTGACATCTCCTGTGATCAGAGCGACCCCACCTGAATTCACGGCAAACACCACTAGTGTGGCAAACCGTATGGTTTTTTTAGTGTCTAAGCGCAGGGATAAAATGAGCGTAACAGAGACGAGGGTTGCGGTAATGTTGTCGGCCAGAGATGAAAAGACAAAACAAAAAATCGCCGTTAGGAAAAGCAGTCGGCGCTCAGTGATTTTTTGTGGCAGCAGTAAATAAATAACATTTTCAATTAAACCCTTTTTATTCAAATAGGCCACAAAAGTCATAGCAGAGACTAAGAAGAGCCAGAGACTGGCGATTTCAGCAATATTCTCAGCAAAGCCTAGTGTCACTAAGTCAGAATGTTCTGCACTGCCTTGGCTGTGATAAATAAAGAGAATTACCCAAGATAAAGTCCCTAAAAATAAGGTCACCTTGGCTTTATTAACATGAATAATATCTTCCAGAATAACCCCAAGCAGGGCAAGAACAGCAAGAGCGATCAATGTAAATTGCAAAATAGCTGGCATTATAAGCCTCGTATCTGTGAATTATTATTAGAATAAAGGTTAACTAGTTTACAAAGCTTGAGCGTTAACGCCTACTGACAAAAGTCAATTTAGCAAAAATAATACTGGCTGGATTTCAGTCACTAAAAAGACAAACGTCTGCTATAAATTGGAGGTTGTTTTTTATGTGCTATTGGCTAATAATTAAACGACTTCAGACTTTTGGGGACTGTTGTGACTATTTCAAATGTAACGAATCATTCTTGGCACCAAATGCTGCCCACGCCTTCCGTAGCAGTAGAGAATAACTCGGCCCAAAATCAGCAAGCCTATAAAGAGAGCGATTCGATTCAGCTTTCTGACTATGCTAAATCCCTTCTAGATAACGCCAATAGCCAGTCGTCTTCTTCTCAACAAGAGGAACAAGAAGCACCTCATAATGAATCGATCCAAGTATCTTCCAGTGTTGGTCGATCTTCACGTATCAATGGTTTAAGTCGCGAAGAAGCGGTGGACCTGTATCGCTCAATCGAGCGGTTATCCTAATTGATTCCGCTCGATCAAACCTTCTTGGCTCTAACTAAAAGTAAGCGTGTAACCACTGCCACTTAGTAGCTCGGCTTCTCGTTGCAAGTTTGCCAAGGTAAGCGGACGACTGTCTAACCACTCTGCCAAAAACTCTATGTGCAAGTTTTTACCATCGGCTTTTAAAGAGAAAATAGGCATATCTCCTTCTTTACGATCGTGGTGTAGCAAGATAGACAAACGCAATAAAATCGACAAACGATCTAGATCTTGCTGGTCACTTTTAGCAAAGCGAAAGTCGAGTGACTGAGTAAATTTACGACGGTGGCGCAAAATTAAATTGGCGAGAGCTTGCTGCTCCTGTTGAGAGAAGCCGGGCATATCCGATTCACTAATAATATAAGCCCCATGCTTATGATATCGGCTATGAGAAATACCAAGTCCAACTTCATGCATAAGCCCTGCCCAGCGTAACAAGTCCTCACTAGAGATATTATCCAGCTGCCATTTTTCTTTCACTTGAGCCAAAGCGGACAACGCTGTATGAGTAACTAACTTCGCCTGCTCCGTGTCTATATGATATTGATTTAGGACGTAATTAACGGTGCGTTCACGGATATCGGTTTCAGCATAACGACCCATTATGTCATACAGAACCCCTTCACGAAGAGCACCAACAGAAAAATCCATTTGCTTAATATCGAAACATTCGAACACGGCTATTAAGATGGCAATACCCGCCGCAATCGTATTTTTCCGCTCTGGCTTCAAGCCTGGGAAATCCACTTTATCTGGGTGCCCTGCCGCTAATAATAGTTTCTGGATCTGCTTCAAAGACTTGAGGGTAACGCCTTTTTTGCTCCAGTTATTTTCACGGATAATATTGAAAGCCGCCTTAATAGTGCCTGATGAGCCAATGGCTATGTCCCATTGTTCGTCGAGGTAATCATCTTGGATACTTAATAATTCTAGGCGGGCAGCAGTAATGGCTTTTTGAAAATTGGACTTGGTTATTTCACCTTCTGGGAAGAAGCGTTTGGTATAACTCACACACCCCATATGCAAACTTTCAGTGAGAATAGGCTCAAGCTGCTGTCCGATAATGAATTCTGTACTACCACCACCAATATCAACCACCAGCTTTTTCGCATCGCCATGATCCATGGTGCGGGACACCCCCACAAAGATAAGGCGGGCTTCTTCTCGTCCAGCAATGATCTCAACTGGATGGCTCATGATGTCCATCGCTTTGCCAATGAAATTATATTTATTCTTAGCCACACGCAAAGCGTTTGTACCGACGACACGTACCGAGCCAGGAGGTAAATCTTCAATGGCTTGAGCAAACTGGGATAAACAGTCCAACCCTCTTTTTTGTGATTCATCATCAAGGTGACCATTGACTAGCCCAGCGGCTAATTGCACCTTCTCGCCGTATTCAGCAATAATCCTCAATTGACCATGAGTTACTTGCGCAATGACCATATGAAAACTGTTCGATCCAAGATCAATGGCCGCGATTTTTTCGAAAGGAAAGTCATGAGATTGTTGCAAAAAGAGTGATTGCATCCGTTAGCCTTCTTTGCCGTGGTCTTATTTAAAACCCGAGTATATCAGTTACTCGACTAAAATCATTAGCAGCAAACAAGGCACCTTTTTGGAGTTATTAGGCTTTTTATAAGGTGAGTCCGGACATATAAGTACAATTAGAGTCATTTCAAACAAATTACGTTAAAAATTGATCAAAAAAATGCCAAAAATCAATTTTTCCGAGGTTTCACTATAGACCTCGCCTTTAAGTCGAACTATAGTAAGTGTGTTCTTGATACTTTTTGAAACTATTTCAATTTGGCTCAAGATTCCAATCAAACGTTTTTTGCTATATAGATTTGTCCTTTGGGGTCCTTCAATTTAGAACAAACTGCATAATTATTTGTTCAAAATTTGAAAACTTCATAGCTAATATTAAAATCATACTTCCAAACACAAATTAGCGTTTCAATATTTTTCACTAACACTAATTCCGTCAATTTTCCTCACATGAGCCAGCGCAAACATCCGTATATGAACCTTACCGAATTAAAACAGAAATCAGTACATGAACTATTAGATATCGCAGCAGAAGTCGGCATAGACAATATGGCCCGCTCTCGCAAACAAGACGTTATCTTTTCCATTCTTAAGCGACATGCGAAAGGTGGGGAAGACATATACGGCGATGGTATCTTGGAAATCCTGCAAGACGGCTTTGGCTTTTTGCGATCCCCTGACAGCTCTTACTTAGCAGGTCCGGACGACATTTATGTATCTCCAAGTCAGATCCGTCGCTTCAACCTGCGCACAGGTGATACGATTGCGGGAAAAATCCGTCCACCCAAAGACGGTGAGCGTTACTTCGCACTCCTAAAAGTTAACGAAATTAACTTTGATAAACCTGAAAGCGTTCGTAACAAAATTCTTTTTGAAAACCTGACCCCTTTGTTCCCAGACGAACGCCTTATTATGGAAGCGGGTAACGGCTCTACTGAAGATGTCACTTCTAGAATTATTGATCTTGTTGCCCCAATGGGTAAAGGTCAGCGTGCTTTGGTGGTTTCTCCACCTAAAGCCGGTAAAACCTTCATGTTGCAAAACATCGCTAACGCCATCACACGCAATACACCTGAGTGTGACCTGATTGTTCTATTGATCGACGAACGCCCTGAAGAAGTAACCGAAATGACCCGTACCGTTCGCGGTGAAGTGGTCGCTTCTACTTTTGATGAACCACCAACCCGTCACGTACAGGTTGCAGAAATGGTGATCGAAAAAGCGAAACGCCTAGTAGAACATAAACGTGACGTGGTGATCTTGCTTGACTCGATTACGCGTCTGGCCCGAGCTTACAACACTGTTATCCCATCCTCTGGTAAAGTTTTAACAGGTGGTGTGGATGCCAATGCTCTAGAACGCCCTAAACGTTTCTTTGGTGCGGCTCGTAACATCGAAGAAGGCGGCAGCTTAACCATTATTGCGACAGCACTGGTTGATACTGGTTCGAAAATGGACGAGGTTATCTTCGAGGAGTTTAAAGGTACAGGTAACTCTGAACTTCACCTTGATCGTAAGATTGCTGAAAAGCGTACCTTCCCTGCGATTAACATTCGTCGCTCTGGTACACGTCGTGAAGACCTACTTACCTCAGAAGATGAACTACAACGCATGTGGATCCTTCGTAAGTTACTGAATCCTATGGAAGATGTTGCTGCGACTGAGTTCTTGATTGACCGTTTACGTGTCACTAAGACCAATGATGAGTTCTTCGAATCTATGAAAGGCAAAAACAAGTAAATTTACTTGTTAGGTGCCCATAAAGCCACTTATTGAAAGTGGCTTTTTTTTAGCTAAGTTATCAAACTAATCGTCCCAGTGATTTATGATGGTTACCTAACCCAACTTCGACTGGTATTGGAGTAGTCTAGTGAAAGACGTCATTGCACAAGTACAAGGTGTTGAGCTGATCAATCAGAATGTTTATCAGGTCAACCTAGAGATTGCCGATACACAATTTATTGCCGGTCAATATTTAATGATCGTGCTACCTACAGGTGAGCAAGTGCCTTATTCTATCGGTAGTGCCCCTAACGAATTACCTAATCTCACGCTTTATATTCTTGTCTCGGATCCTGAGTCCTTGGCCCATAAAGTCGTTGAGCACATTCAAAACAACCCTTCTATCACAGTGAAAATGCCTGGCGGTGACTGCCACCTTGAAAATGGCATGTTAAATTCACCAGCCGAACACATTCTTTTGATTGCTGGCGGCACAGGTTTTTCTCAAATTAAAAGCCTACATGACACCTTAGTAGCCAACCAATTTGCGGGAAAAATTTCCGTTTACTGGGGGCTTCGCACGGTTACCGATGTATTTGCCAAGCCATGGCTTGAAGCGATTGCTGAGCAGCCAAATGTGTCGCTTAACGTGATCGTTAACGACCCAAGCCCTGAGTGGCAAGGTCGTACCGGCTGGTTATATGAGTCAGTACTCGCCGACCATGCTGATTTAAGCCAATATAAAGCGGTAATTAGTGGTTCTGTTGGTATGGTCTACGGCACGTTAGACCAACTTGAACTGAAGGGTCTAAGCAAGGACAACTGCTATTCAGATGTGTTCGCCTACGCGCCACATCCTGACAAACCTCAGCTTTAAGAAGTCGCTTAAGTTGATACATACAAAAAAACCGAAGCTTAGCTTCGGTTTTCTTTTGCAAAATATAAGTTGAATTAAACCTATATCGTTCCGCAAGTTTGCTGCCAAAGAGCAAGAATTTGTTGTTGATCACTCTCAATAACGCCTTCAGACTCCAGTGTGTCTTTAAGTGTATTTTCAAAAGCGATATCGAAAGCTTGCTGACCTTCCCCTTCTGCATTGCCATGTAAACCTAACAAGCCCAGTAAGTAAGCACAGTAAAATAACTGATCTCCCTCTTCTGCTTGATGTTCAAATTCTCTTAATGTGTCGCATAGCTGATCTGCGCGCTCAGCAAAAGTCATGGTCATAAATTTCTCTGTCGTAAATAGAAAGCTAATGTAAAAATAAAAAAAGCTGAGCAGGGCTCAGCTTTTTGATCGTAAAAAATGGTTACGGCTTAAGGTTCAATGTACTTAGCGTACGCTCACGGATCGACAATAGAAGATCTGTGTTTTCCACAAGAGACTGGCCGTAAGAAGGGACCATCTCTTTCAGTTTGGCTTGCCAAGACTCTGAAGCAATCTTTTCTGGGAAGCTGCGCTCTAATATACCGATCATGGTGTTCACTGTCGTAGAAGCGCCCGGTGAAGCCCCTAGTAAAGCCGCTAAAGAACCGTCTTCTGTAACAATGGCTTCCGTTCCGAACTCTAACTTACCCACGCCTTGAGCGTCTTTCTTGATAATTTGTACCCTTTGACCGGCGTAAGCGAGGGACCAATCGTCATCTTTTGCTTCTGGGTAAAAATTACGAAGTGAATTACAACGATCTTTATGAGATTGCATTACTTCCCCAATCAGATAGCGAGTAAGGTCCATGTTGTTCTTACCAACACTCAGCATTGGTTTTAAGTTATCTAGCTGAATACTCTTTGGTAGATCAAAGAAAGAACCTGTTTTCAAGAATTTAGTCGTGAAACCAGCAAAAGGACCAAACAATATGGCTTTCTTGCCATCAATGATACGAGTATCAAGATGAGGAACAGACATTGGTGGCGCACCAATTGGTGCTGCACCGTATACTTTTGCATGATGTTGTTCAACCAATTCAGGCTTTTCACACACCAACCATTGACCACTTACCGGGAAACCACCGTAGCCTTTGCTTTCCTTCACACCAGCTTTTTGTAGCAATGGTAAAGCTCCACCGCCCGCACCTAAGAATACAAATTTAGCATTGACCGTTTTGCACTGACCATTTTGATCAATCACCACATCCCAACTGCCGTCGGCTTGCTGGCTTAGCTTTTCAACTTGGCTATTTAAACTCAAATCAAAGCCTTCAGATTGCTCTAGGTATTTGCCCATACTACGAGCAATTGCACCAAAGTTAACGTCTGTACCATGCTCAACACGAGTCGCCGCTAAAGGCTCCTTTATGTCGCGGTTTTGCATTATCAAAGGCATCCACTTGCTCAGCTCTTCTTTGTCCTCGCTGTACTGCATGCCTTGAAACGCTGGGTGCGCACTCATCGCTTCATAACGTGCTTTTAATTTCGCTACGTTACTCTCTCCCCAAACAAAACTTTGATGAGGAACGCGCTGAATAAATTCTTGTGGGGTAGGCATTTTGCCTTGCTCAACAAGGTAAGACCAGAATTGTAAGCTCACTTCAAAAGCGGCGTTGATATTGACAGCTTTATCAATATTCACCGTGCCATCAGCATTTTCAGATGTATAGTTTAGTTCACAATAAGCGGCATGGCCGGTACCAGCATTATTCCAGCCATCCGTACTTTCTTTGGCAATACTACCTAAGCGCTCAACCATAGTGAGTGTCATACTTGGGTCTAATTGCTTAAGTAACATCCCTAGGGTTGTGCTCATAGCACCACCCCCGACTAATAAAACGTCTACAGAGTTTGAGGTCATATGATTTCGCCGTGTAGTAGCTAATTATGAATTTGAAAGCGATAGAAAAAAGAGGCTTTTGGCCGGCACTATTGAATATCATCTAAATAAACCTAGTGTTTTTTTTATCACTCTCCTCTGAACGTCTTTGCTTGTTAATGGGCATCAACAAGTCAAAAAACGAACAACCTAACAAGGATTCTAAGCAGGTCAGCTCGATTATACGGATTTTAAAGGCAATGTCTTGGGGCGAAAATGGAAGAATACCGATAGTAAGGCAATATCATCGCCGAATCGACCGAATAACCATAACAGATACTTGTAACACCATGAATATAAATGGATTTTTGTGTTTTTTTAGGGTTTTACAAAGGATTTTAAAGAAATGAAAATAGTCGGAATAAATATAAAAAATCTTACTACTCTATCGCCTTAGTATTGCGTTGAAAAAGGTGGTTAAAACAGACTATTTAAGCGCAAGTCCTATGATAAAACTTGCACTTAAACATAAAGCAGGCGCTAGTGCGTTTGCGCTTGATCCCCCAGCAGGCCTTCAAAGTCTGTTCCACTAAACGAATAATGTTCTGCACAGAATTGACAGTCTACTTGTATCGCTTCCTGCTCGATCAATAGTTCACGAATCTCTTCTGCGCCAATGGACAACACAGCTTCTAGCGTACGCTGGCGTGAACAAGAGCAGCCAAATTGCATGCTTTTGGTTTCGTACAATCGTATCTCTTCTTCATGGTACAAACGATGCAGTAGCTCTTCGGTTTCTAGACCCACAAGCTCTTCTTCACTTACAGTAGAAGCCAAATGCGTTAAACGTGTCCAGGCGTCTTCGTCGTCTTCCTTCGCTTGTTCTTCTGGTAAGCGCTGCAAGAACAAGCCGCCACACTGAACGCCATTAGCAGCCAACCAGATGCGGCTAGGAAGCTGCTCAGATTGGAAGAAATACTGTTCAAGACTTTCTGCCAATGTCTCACCAGTCACTTCCACAATACCTTGGTAAGTTTGACCATTACGGGGTGCGATGGTAATGACCAAGTAACCGCCTTCAAGCAGGTCTTTTAAAGAGATCGTCTCCGGAACAGGCTGGTCTTCTTGCCATTGCACAATACCACGTAGATTCTGCTTTTCATCACATTCTGTCATCAAGGTAGATAAAAAGCCGTTACCCTTGGCTTGTAATGATAAGACGCCGTCGATCTTGATGATGTCACGCAACAGCGCAATCGCAGCGACAAATTCACCCAGCAGTTTTTCTAATACTAGTGGATATTCTTTACGTTTAATGATGTCTTGATAGGCACTGTTTAATAGCACTCGTTCGCCACGTACATTGGTGTGGTCGAAAGAAAAGCGCTGAATTTCGTTTACCGTTAAATTATTCAAAAAATTCACCCTGCACTGTATTTCAGTGCGTTCAAACTGTTTTACGTTATTACCGGCTATTTTACCTCTGAGTCATCTATTCATCCACTTTAAAGCATGGATAAACTGGGAATATTCTTGTCTATGCTATTTCGTTTCCCTGTGCAGCACTCTAAAATGCCAAACCATATATTCAAAGCATTGGCAGCTATTATTCCTGCCCGTAATCGACATAAGAGACACGCTGTTTTTATGATTCAATTTACTGAAGTTAGTTTGCAACGAGGCACCCAGTTTTTACTAGAAGATGCCAACATGACCATTTTTGAGGGGCAAAAAGTCGGTCTCATTGGTGCCAACGGGGCGGGTAAATCTTCCTTGTTTGCGATGGTACGTGGCGATCTAAGCGCTGATACCGGAGAGGTTATTTTACCAGGACAACGTCGTATCGCCTTTATGGCGCAGGAAGTTCATGAAAGTCAGCGTAGCGCTCTCGACTATTGTTTGGACGGTGACGAAAATCTACGCAACATTGAAGCCAATATCAGCAAAGCCAAGGCAGATAATGATGATAATGCCCACGCCACGTGGTTAGGAGAATACGAAAGCGCTCAGGGTTACACAGCACAATCTCGTGGGGAAACTCTGTTACAAGGTCTCGGGTTTAAAATGTCTGACATGCAGCGTCCTGTTTCGGATTTTTCTGGTGGGTGGCGTATTCGTCTGAATCTAGCTAAGGCTCTAATGTGCCCATCAGAGGTATTACTTTTGGACGAGCCTACCAACCACTTGGACCTTGATGCCGTTATGTGGTTAGAAAACTGGCTGCGTCAATATCCAGGTACCTTGCTACTTATCTCTCACGATAGGGATTTCATTGATGGTATTTGTAGCCATATCGTTCACCTTTATCAAAAACATTTGACGCTCTATAAAGGTAATTATTCCGATTACGAACGCCAACGGGCTGAACATCTCGCCCAACAGCAAGCCAACTTTGAAAAACAACAAACCAAGCGAGCACACTTACAACAGTATGTAGATCGCTTTCGCTATAAGGCCGACAAAGCGAAACAAGCCCAAAGCCGCTTGCGTATGCTGGAAAAAATGGAGCTCATTGGCCCAGCTCATATTGACTCTCAATTTGAATTTAGCATTCCATTCGCGGATAAAACTTCTCAGCAACTGGTGGACTTATCACAAGCAGATCTAGGCTACCTATCTACTAGCCAGCAACCTATTGTCCAGTTGGCAAACACGAACTTCACCTTACGCGATGGTCAGCGTATTGGTCTGCTCGGCCCTAATGGCGCGGGTAAATCCACACTGATTAAATCCCTTGTCGGTGAAATCAAACTTTTATCAGGCAATCGTGTCTGTGGTGAAAACCTAAAGATAGGATATTTTTCCCAACATCAGCTTAGTGCTCTTGATCTAGAAGCGTCACCTCTACTGCATATTCAGAGGTTGACACCTAAGGTACTGGAAAATGAAATCCGTCGTTACCTAGGTGGTTTTGGCTTTATTGGCGATGATGCTCTGCGCCCAGTCAAAGGCTTTTCTGGGGGAGAAAAAGCGCGCTTGGCTCTTTCGTTAATCACTTGGACTAAACCAAACCTACTGGTACTCGATGAGCCGACTAACCACTTGGATTTGGAAATGCGTCAAGCCTTAACCGAGGCGTTGCAAGCTTTCCCCGGTGCCATTTTGTTGGTCTCCCACGATAGACACTTATTAAACAGTACTGTTGATGAATTTTATCTAGTGGCCGACAACAAGGTGCAAGCCTTTGACGGGGATCTCGCCGCTTATCATCAATGGCTACAAGCTCGCCAACTTGCTGCGATACAAGGCGACGCGCCTGTCAGCAGCCATGAAAAAGTCGACCGCAAAGAAGAGCGCCGTAAAGCCGCTGAATTAAGGGAAAAGCTGCGCCCTCTTCGTAAGCAAATCGAAAAACATGAAAAGGCTATGCAGACCGCTCAGCAACATCTCGATAAAATTGCCGATGAAATGGGAGATTCTGCACTCTATGAAGCGGAACAAAAAGATAAGCTGCAGAGCCTATTAGCGGATGAAGCCAAATGGAAAAAAGCCTTAGACGAAAGCGAAGAAGCTTGGTTTGAAGCCCAAGAGACCTTAGAAGAGGCCGAAAGTCAGTTAACTTAGCTGGCAAAAAAGTAGAATATAACCATTGACTTAAAACTGTCACATACACAAAGTACATTAACACACACTTAAATAGGAGATAATGGATGACCTTTCCATTTACCCGCATGCGCCGTATGCGAAAAGATGATTTTTCTCGTCGCTTAATGCGTGAGAATCGTCTCAGCTGTGATGACTTAATCTACCCGATGTTTGTCATTGAAGGTGAAAATACGCGCCAGGTAATTCCTTCCATGCCGGGTATTGAACGTGTCAGCATTGATCTATTACTCAAAGAAGCCGCAGAACTAGTCGAACTAGGCATCCCTATGGTGGCCTTATTTCCTGTGGTGGATGAGCCACAAAAGTCCTTACTTGCCGAAGAGTCCTATAACCCTGACGGCCTTGCCCAGCGCGCTGTACGAGCACTTAAAGAAGCCTTTCCTGAGTTAGGTGTGATGACAGATGTAGCCCTTGACCCATTCACTACCCATGGTCAAGACGGCATTATCGATGACAGCGGCTACGTACTTAATGAGATCACTGTTGAGGTTCTGGTCAAACAGGCGCTTTCCCATGCAGAAGCAGGTGCCGATGTGGTCGCGCCTTCTGACATGATGGATGGCCGTATTGGCGCAGTTCGTGAAGCTCTTGAGACATCTGGCTTTATTTATACCCGCATTATGGCTTATGCCGCCAAATACGCTTCCGCCTACTATGGACCATTCAGAGATGCTGTTGGCTCTAGCGGTAATCTTGGTAAAGGCAATAAATTTACCTACCAGATGGACCCTGCTAATTCCGATGAAGCTTTACGGGAAGTGATGCTTGATCTTGATGAAGGCGCAGACATGGTCATGGTAAAACCAGGCATGCCTTACTTAGATGTAGTGCGTAGAGTAAAAACAGAATTACAAGTACCTACCTTTGCTTATCAAGTAAGTGGTGAGTATGCGATGCAAATGGCCGCCTTTGAAAATGGTTGGCTCGATAAAAACAGCGTCATGATGGAATCATTGCTAGCGTTCAAACGCGCTGGTGCTGATGGCATCCTGACATATTTTGCAAAAGATGCAGCCCGTCTGTTAAAAGGCCAATAAGCGTTCGATAGGCTAACAGGCTGTGCTATTGTTATAGGTTAGTTAATACTTACTCTAGCGTAAGATTAACGACGGTAATACCATAATTTTTAAGACGGTATTTGGGAGTTAATAAAACACATGTCTGACCAGTCTGAAGTAGAAAATATAGAGATTCATCCTGCTGTCATCGCCGAAGTTGACGCAGAAGAATTAGTACTTGAACCCATTCCGGAACAGCCTAAAAATGCCAGTAACGTGGCGATAGAAAAGCGCTTACCCGAAGAGATTGATTTGGCCGATCCCGAGTTGTATTTCAACCGTGAATTAAGCCACCTACAATTTAACGCTCGAGTACTAGAACAGGCGATGGATGAAAACCATCCAATCTTAAATCGCCTAATGTTCCTATGTATTTTCAGCTCTAACATGGACGAGTTTTTTGAGATTCGTGTTGCGGGCTTAAAAAGCCAAGTGGAATACAGCCGTGAAGAAAACGGTCCTGATGGCATGCACCCAAAGCAGGTTTTAAAGCTCATTAGTGAACGCGCCCACAGACTGGTTCGCCGTCAGTACAAAATCCTAAACGACATAATCTTCCCTAAGTTAGCAGAAGAAAACATTCGCTTTATTCGCCGCTCTTTGTGGACAGAAAAGCAATCTGCTTGGGTGAAAAAATACTTTAATGACAATGCGTTACCTGTCATCAGCCCAATCGGCTTAGACCCAACTCACCCCTTCCCTCGCCTGGCTAACAAAACCTTCAACTTCGTTGTAGAGCTAGAAGGGCGTGATGCTTTTGGTCGTGAAAATGGCTTAGCCATTGTCCCTGCGCCGAGTTCACTACCACGTTTGGTGAAACTACCAGATGACGTGTGTGAAGGGGGCGACAACATGGTCTTCCTTTCATCTATCATCCACGCCCATGCGGACCAGCTTTTTCCAGGCATGACTGTTAAAGGGTGTTTCCAGTTCCGTCTAACGCGTAACGCTGACCTTGAAGTGGATTCCGATGATATTGGGGTCGATTTGGCAGGTGCTCTACGAACAGAATTACAAAGCCGCCATTATGGTAGTTCGGTACGTTTAGAGATCGCGGACAACTGCCCTGAGCACATCGTTGACTCCTTACTTAAACAGTTCGACTTAGAACAAGCAGACTTATATCGTACTGATGGCCCAGTTAACCTTAGCCGTTTGATGGCCGTGCTAGATTTAGTTGATCGTGGCGATCTAATGTACTCACCCTTCTCTCCTGGCTTACCAAGAAAACTCGCTAATGCGGGGACTATTTTTGAAGCGATTAGACAACGTGACTATCTGTTAATGCACCCCTTTGAAAGCTTTGCACCTGTAATTGACTTACTAAGTGAAGCGGCCAAAGATCCAAAAGTGGTGGCCATTCGGCAAACTCTCTACCGCACGGGGGCACGTTCCCCTATCGCTAATGCCTTAGTAGAAGCGGCACGAAACGGTAAGGAAGTGACCGTTGTCATCGAATTGCGAGCACGCTTCGATGAAGCAGAAAACTTGGCCCTTGCCAGCCGCTTACAGGACGCAGGCGCCATTGTCGTTTACGGTGTGGTTCGCCACAAGACACACGCAAAAATGATCATAATCGTACGTCGTGAAGGCTCCGAGCTGAATCGCTACGTACACCTAGGTACAGGTAACTACCACGCGGGGAATGCACGCCTTTATACAGATTACAGTTTCTTAACGTGTGATAAAGAAATTGGTGATGATGTACATCGTGTGTTCCAGCAACTTACCGGTATGAGCAAAGAGCTTAAAGTTAAGAAACTGCTTCACGCTCCCTTCACCTTACGTGATCGCTTATTGGAAATGGTAGCCCGCGAAGCGGAAAATGCTCGCAACGGCGAACCCGCGCGCATCATTATTAAGGTCAACTCATTGACTGAACAACGCCTAGTGCAAGCACTATATAAGGCATCTCAGGCCGGGGTGAAAATCGATCTAATCGTTCGAGGTATTTGTACTTTACGCCCGGGTGTCAAAGGTGTTTCTTCGAACATACGAGTACGCAGTATCATTGGTCGCTTCCTTGAGCACACCCGTGTTTACTACTTCTACAACAATCGTAACCCGCAAGTCTATCTATCCAGTGCCGATGGTATGGAGCGTAACTTGAATAATCGTGTGGAAGTCGCCTTCCCAATTCAAGACTTCAAATTGGCACGACGAGTGAAGAAAGAGTTGGAGTTTTATCTATCCGATAACACGCAGAGTTGGTTGCTGCAAAGCGATGGCTCTTATCAACTCTCGAAACCTAGAAAAGATGAGTATCGCAGTGCTCAGCGCACCTTACTTAACGATCTCGCCAACAGCGTACGCTAGTATCGCTTTCAGTTCATAAAATCAGCCTTCGGGCTGATTTTTTATTTGGGGGTACAAATAACTTTCAATTTATGCGAAAAGCCTTCATAAAGCTTAATAAGCCTTAAGCAATAAAGATGATAAGCTTTACGAACTCTTCGCTGAATTCGCTGTCCAATTTATCATCAAGGCTAAAAGCACATACTATCAAAACGGATGAGAATATATGCGTTTCGTCAAACACTACAAAAACAGTGACACTCAATGGGGCTGGACAAGCATCCTCCTACATTGGTTACTAGCCGTCGCCATCATTGGTCTATTTGCCCTAGGCTTATACATGACAGACCTGAGTTACTACGACTCGTTTTATACCCTAGGTCCACAAATTCATGAAGCCATCGGCATACTAGTCCTACTTTTCATGGTGTATCGCCTGATTTGGCGGATGATCAACAAAACCCCTAAACCACCAGAGAAAAACAGCCCTTTTATCAATACCGCTAGCCAAATCGCTCACAAAACCCTTTATTTCATCTGCTTCGTGATTCTATTATCCGGTCTGCTCATCAGCTACGCTGGCGGCCAAGGCATACAGATATTTGAGTGGTTTCGTATACCCGGCCCACAAGATTTCTTTGAAAACCAAGCAAGCTATGCGGGTGAAGTTCACTACTACTCAGCCTTTGCACTGATTGGCTTAGTGATCCTGCATACCTTTGCGGCACTGAAACACCATTGCGTTGATAAAGATAACACTTTAAAAAACATATTAGGACTCAAGGAGAAACCATGAAGAACTTACTAAAGCACAGCCTATTAGGACTATGTATTGCCTCAGCAAGCCTTGCTAATGCTGCAACTTACGTGATTGATGACTCCAAGTCAGGCGCTCACTCACAAATCGACGTAAAAGTTAAACATATCGGTATCAGCTGGGTAAAAGGCCGCTTTAACGACTTTTCAGGTAGCTTTGAATACGACAAAGACAACATCAATGCTTCCAGTGTTGATGTCACCATTCAAACCCAAAGCTTTGACTCAAACCACGCCAAGCGTGACAAACACATCACAGGGTCTGACTACCTAAATGCATCGAAATACCCAACCGCCACGTTCAAAAGTACCAGCATTAGTGACTTAGGCGACGGCAAAGTGAAAGTAGATGGCGACCTTAATCTACACGGTGTGACCAAAGCTATTACATTTGATGCTAACCTAATTGGCGAAGGCGCTTCACCTTGGGGAGACTACCGCGCAGGGTTCGAAGGCTCTGTCGACCTTAAATTTTCAGACTTCGGCATGGACCAAAAACGCATTGGTACAAACGACTTCACCGTAAACATGTTCTTCGAAGGCAAAGCTAAAAAGTAACACCCCCTCAGTACTTTCAGGGCTTATCGAACTTGCATATCTAAGGCGACATTCGATAAGCTCTTTTTCTTACCTTAAACACGTATAAAAGCAAATTAGCCTATACCGTCGATCTCTTACGTTATCATCAACATGATTTGGGCGTCAGCCTGAAGGCGGAACTACGGTTGATCATCAGTATATGTGAAGCTTATCTTGTAGGTTCGGCTTTAGCCGAAAGCGGAGTTGATGGTAGTCCAGCGCAATCATGCAATTTAAAGATTAACCCAAATATCTTCAGTCACCGTGGTCAATGAAAAACTTACGTTATCGTCAACATGATTTCCGCGTCAGCCTGAAGGCGGACCTACGGTTTGTTATCAGTATAAGTCAGGCTGGTTTTGTAGGTTCGGCTTTAGCCGAAGGCGGAATTGATGGCAATCAAGCGCAAACATGCACTCCAAAGATTAACTAAAACATCATCGGTAGCGTGGTTCCTGTGGAACCATTTCCGCATAAATGCGAACCTACGATTGGTTATCAGCATTAATTGGATATGTTGCTTTGAATTAGGGACAGTTGTGGATTTGTATTTACGCTGACGCGTCGAGGCACGAGACAGGCGCAAGTAAATGGAAGGCCACAACCTGCGTGTACCATGGCTCAGAGCGAAAACTCACTAGAAAAAGCACTCAAGAGGTTTTCCGCGTCCCGCTAAAGCGGTACCTACTTTTGGTATGACTGAAACGAAAAAACCCGCTCTGCGTATGCAGAACGGGTTTCTCTTAATTTAAAGCTTGACGACAACCTACTCTCGCATGCGTGTCTGCAATAAAAAACCCCACACAGCGTTGGCTATGTGGGGTTCTCGTATAATTAAGCTTGACGACGACCTACTCTCACATGGGATCCCCCACACTACCATCGGCGATGGCGCTTTTCACTTCTGAGTTCGGGATGGGATCAGGTGGTTCAACGCCTCTATGATCGTCAAGCAATTCTGTTGCGTTCGTTCTGGTGGCTTTCTTTCGTTAGCCGTACCAAAACACGCGAAGACATGCTTGGATCTTTAACAATTCATTTTGAAATAACGTGTATCAAGTATTAAACCAGCTTTGGTTTGTATCGTAATATATGTAAAACCACTTTGGTGTTATATGGTCAAGCCTCACGAGCAATTAGTATTGGTTAGCTCAATGCCTCACAGCACTTACACACCCAACCTATCAACGTCCTAGTCTCGAACGGCTCTTTAGGGGACTTATGTCCCAGTGAGATCTTATCTTGAGGGAGGCTTCCCGCTTAGATGCTTTCAGCGGTTATCCCGTCCGAACATAGCTACCCGGCAATGCCACTGGCGTGACAACCGGAACACCAGAGGTTCGTCCACTCCGGTCCTCTCGTACTAGGAGCAGCTCCTCTCAAATCTCAAACGTCCACGGCAGATAGGGACCGAACTGTCTCACGACGTTCTAAACCCAGCTCGCGTACCACTTTAAATGGCGAACAGCCATACCCTTGGGACCGGCTTCAGCCCCAGGATGTGATGAGCCGACATCGAGGTGCCAAACA
>NZ_JBDVGW010000014.1:0-36324 GCF_039940335.1 Marinomonas sp.
AATACCCCTTAGCCCGGTTGTCTCACGACAGTCGGGCTTTTTTATATCCAGCATTCTCGCGGCATCTATCTCCAGCGTGCTCCCACGCACTAAAGCCACAGAGAAGCGGCATCGTCAGTAACAAGTCATTGATTTAAAAGAGAAACAGGGCCTGCCACCCCATGTAGATGACAGGCCCTGAAGTTCAGTGCGGAGGGCTAGCGGTCCCCGCTCTGGGAGGGATGAGCCACAGATCCCAAACAAGTTGCCTTGCCTGAAATCCATGGCGAAAGAAGTGAGGTCGTCGGTGAATGCCACGCATTCTATTGTGGCTTTGGCGCCCTGTGATGCGTACCCAAATGGCTAGTCACCCGTTACCTCGTGGTGGTGTTTCACTCCACTCTGCTTAGATAACGGGTGAGAGGGCAAAGTTATTCCCCAAAAAGTGAAAATAATTTTAATTTAAACACAAAAAACATAACCTCATGTTTTATAAACACTTTATTCGACATTTCAAGCGGCTAGCTCTGAAAAAGTAGAGCGTCCAGTAATATCGACGGCGCGGCCTTCGAAGCCTTCTATTTGAGGCCCGGTGTGAACAACCATACTCAGATTTTGTTAGCCCCCCCCCCGTCGGTGGGGGCTTCAACTTTGACGGTACCATTGCCCACAAAAAAGCCCGCTTCAAAAAGCGGGCTTTAAACGTTATTCTCTTTGAAAAATTGGTCGGGACGGCAGGATTTGAACCTGCGACCACTAACACCCCATGCTAGTGCGCTACCAGGCTGCGCTACGCCCCGATGCAAACAACAACTCTGTCGTTGTCAGCGGGTGCGTATATTACTATAACGAATTGAAAAGGGAAGAGTTTTATTTGTTTTTTTTCATTTTAATGACGCACTTTAAGTTTTCGTAAATCATTGATTAAGCATTGATCTAAATATCATTAATGACTTTACTAGGGCTTCTAGTCACACCTTTCTTAAAGTTCACATATTCGCCCTTACGCCCTGCTCTTTTTAATACTCAAAGCGTTACCTGTGCAATAAAAAAGCCACTTCATAGGAAGTGGCTTTTGGTAACAAGCAAAATAACTTGAATGGTTATTCTTGCATATAGTCTTCTACTTTAGACTTAAGCTTCTGCCCAGGCCTAAAAGTGACCACGGTACGCGCTGTAATGGGAATTTCTTCCCCGGTTTTCGGGTTACGACCAGGTCGCTGACTTTTCTCTCGCACTTCAAAATTACCAAAGCCCGATAACTTAACTTGCTGACGCTCAACGAGAGAATTGCGTATCACATCAAAAAAACCTTCAACTAGGTCTTTGGCGTCTTTTTTACTCAAATCTATTGTATCTACTAAATTTTCAGCAAGGTCCGCTTTCGTCAACGATCCCATAAATCTACCCCCTTACAACAGCCCCTAACGTCTCCGTTAAAGCTGCTACAGTTCTATCGACCGAGTTGTTTACTTCTTCATCACTAAGAGTGTGTGAAGGATGCTGCCACGTCAAGCCCAAAGCAACACTTTTTTTCGTCTCATCAATACCTTGGCCCTGATAAACGTCAAAAACTAAGACATCTTTAAAGGCTTCACCAGCATTTTCGTTAATGACTTTTTCAAGAGCACTAACCGGCACAGATCGATCTACAAGCAGAGCAAGGTCACGACGCACTTCTGGGAATTTAGAAACCGCCTTGTATTCGGGCAAGGTCGCATCCAACACTGCTGACAAAGCAATATCAAACACATACAAAGTTTGATTAACGCCAAGCTCTTTAGACAACTGAGGATGCAATTCCCCCATCACGCCGACAAACTCACCATCAATGAAGATATCCGCCGAGCGTCCTGGGTGTAAGTAACCACAACGAGAAGGCTCGTAACTCGGCTTGCCGCCATCATTCAATGCGAACATCGCCTCTACATGCGCTTTCAGATCGTAAAAATCTACTTTTTCACTCGTGTGGTACCAAGCCTCTGGATGACGGCTACCCGCGATCAAACCAGAGATCTGTAGCTGCTGATCCAACTCATCCAAGGCCTCTACTGAACCGATGAAGCGACGCCCCGTTTCAAACAAGCGTACACGGCTCTGCTGACGATTTTGATTGTGTAGGTAAGCTTTCACTAGGCCTGGCACCAAACTTGGTCGCATTACACCCATGTCTGCAGAGATTGGGTTGGCCAGTGGCACAGGCTCGATCTCCGGCAAGAATTGCTTGCTCAAGTTCGGATCAATAAAGCTGTAAGTTACAGCTTCTTGGTAACCTTGGGAAACCAATACTGAACGCAAGTTTTGAATCGCTGTTTTACTTTCAGATAGCGGCGTGAAGCTAACGGCAGCCTTAGGCATAGCCGAAGGCAAGTTGTCGTACCCATAGATACGTGCCACTTCTTCTATCAAGTCCGCTTCGATCGCAATGTCAAAACGATGGGAAGGCGCTTTCGTTACCCAAGCTTCATCTGTCACTTGCAGCATCTCAAGACCCAATCGCGTCAAGATATCCGTTACTAAGTCTTTCTCGATAGACACAGCTAGATACTGATCAAGCTTTTTACGACGCAAGGTCACTTCCGCCGCCGCAGGCAAGTGATCTTCACTTTGAGTTGCCGTCACAGGACCAGGTTGCCCCCCAGCAATCTCAAGCACCAACACTGTTGCACGCTCAATCGCTTTCTGTTGCAAACTTGCATCCACACCACGTTCATAGCGATGAGAAGCATCAGTATGCAAACCATAAGAGCGAGCTTTACCGGCAATCGCTAATGGCGCAAAGAAAGCACTTTCTAGGAAGATATCTTGAGTCTGAGTATTCACACCAGAACCTTCACCACCCATCACACCAGCAATGGCCAAAGGACCTTTCTGGTCAGCGATAAGCAAGGTGTCTTCACGCACGCTTACTTCTTGACCATCGAGCAATACGATCTTTTCACCAGCGCTGGCATTGCGTACTACAACGCTGCCATTTAAATTCGCAAGATCAAAGGCATGCATCGGCTGACCAAGCTCTAGCATCACATAGTTGGTGATATCGACAATTGGGTCGATGGAACGAATACCACTGCGACGCAGTTTTTCCACCATCCACAATGGTGTTGCCGCAGCAACATTGACACCTTTAATGACACGGCCCAAGTAACGTGGACAAGCATCAGCTGCTTGAACATCCACAGGGAACACATCATCAATAACCGCTGTTACCGCATCAATTTGAACTTCACTAACATCGGTTTTATTAAGTACGCCCACTTCGCGCGCCAAGCCAGCAAGACTTAAGCAATCACAACGGTTAGGGGTAAGGTCCACATCGATGATGCAATCATCAAGATCTAGATACTCACGTAAATCCTGTCCTGTTGTCGCAGCGGCCGGCAATTCGAGAATGCCATCATGATCTTCGCTAATGCCTAGCTCAGACGCTGAACACAACATACCAAAAGATTCAACTTGACGTAGTTTCGCCTTTTTAATTTTAAAGTCACCGCCTAATACCGCACCAATCTTTGCAAACGGGATTTTGATACCCTTACGAGCGTTCGGGGCACCACATACCACTTGGAACGTTTCGCTACCGTCGGTTACTTGGCACACTTGCAGCTTATCGGCATTCGGGTGTGGTTCGGCGCTGATAATCTCGCCTACCACTACGCCAGTGAATTCAGCCGCTACCGGCAGTACTTCGTCTACTTCAAGACCTGCTAAGGTAATTTGCGCCACCAAATCATCACGACTGATGTTTGGGTTTACCCATTCTCTTAGCCAATTCTCACTAATTTTCATAACAACATCCTAGGCTGGCGGTTTAGTTGAACTGTTTAAGAAAGCGCAAATCGTTTTCAAAAAACATGCGTAAATCGTCTACCTTGTAACGCAACATGGCAAAACGCTCTACCCCCATACCAAAGGCAAAACCTGTGTATTTTTCAGAATCAATACCAGACATTTCCAAGACCTTCGGGTTTACCATGCCGCAACCCAATACTTCCAACCAAGACTCTTCGCCTTTGCTGTTGGTACGCATGATGTCCACTTCAATAGAAGGTTCGGTAAATGGGAAGTAACTTGGGCGGAAGCGCACTTTCAAGTCATCTTCAAAGAACACGTTCAAGAACTGCTGTAACGTACCTTTTAAATCCGCGAAGGAGATATTTTCATCGATCAACAAACCCTCAACCTGATGAAACATAGGCGTATGAGTTTGGTCAGAATCACAACGGTACACACGACCCGGACAAATAATACGGATAGGTGGCTGTGACGTTTCCATGGTACGAACTTGAACTGGCGATGTATGCGTTCTAAGTACCGTATTAGGATTAAAATAGAAGGTATCTTGCATGGCACGAGCTGGGTGATGCGCAGGAATATTCAGCGCTTCGAAGTTGTGATAGTCATCTTCGATCTCAGGGCCAGCCGCCACATCAAAACCAATCCCACGGAAGAAGTTTTCGATTCTCTCCATAGTGCGGGTAACAGGGTGCAAGCCACCCACTTCTTGGCCTTTACCAGACAAAGAAATATCAATTGTTTCGGTTGCCAATTTTGCATCCAAAGCGGCTTTCGCTAGGGTCGACTTACGTTCAGTAATTTTCTCCTGAACCTGCCCTTTCGCTTCGTTTACCAATTGACCAAATTTAGGACGATCTTCTGCAGAAACATTACCTAGCTGTTTCAGCAAAGCCGTTAGAGCGCCTTTTTTACCAAGATAATGCACACGCACATCATCCAAGGCGGACTCACTCTCAGACGCAGCCACTGCGCTTAGCGCATCAGCGAGAATCTGCTTTAGGTTCTCCATTTACATACTCCAAAAAATAAAATAGGGGAAGAGCGTTGGCCCTTCCCCTATTAAAGACTGCATTGAGTGACACGTTCGAGACAATATTCTTGCAAGACCGCATCACCCTAAGGCTACGTCAGAAATTAAGCCAAGCTTGCTTTCGCTTTTTCAACGATTGCAGCAAAAACTTCTTTCTCGTACACAGCTAGATCAGCAAGTACTTTACGGTCGATTTCGATTGCAGCTTTTTTCAAGCCAGCAATGAAACGGCTGTAAGACAAACCATTGATACGTGCAGCAGCGTTGATACGAGCAATCCACAATGCGCGGAATTGACGTTTACGCTGACGACGGTCACGGTATTGGTACTGACCAGCTTTAATGACAGCTTGTTTCGCTACACGAAATACACGACTACGTGCACCGTAGTAACCTTTAGCTTGCTTTAGAATCTTCTTGTGACGGCGACGAGCCTGAACACCACGTTTTACGCGAGGCATAATATAAACCTTATACTAATAAATTAATGAACTATAAAAATAGACTTAGATGTATGGCAACATGCGTGTGATTAACGCTTTGTCGCTAGCAGCGATGCTCTTCATTGCACGAAGATGACGCTTACGCTTAGTCGATTTCTTAGTCAAAATGTGACTAGTATGAGACTGCTTATGTTTAAAACCATTCGCGGTACGTTTGAAGCGCTTAGCTGCGCCACTGTGTGACTTAATTTTGGACATGATAAAACCACTCTCGCATTCGTTAATGTTAATGTAATCTTTCAATAACCTAAGCTATTTGAGATTACTTCTTCTTTTTGGGGCCTAGCACCATAGTCAATTGACGACCTTCCATTTTCGCAGCTTGCTCTACTGCACCATATTCCTCTAAGTCTGCAGCGACTCGATTCATAAGTTGCATACCAAGCTCCTGATGGGCCATTTCACGACCGCGGTATCTTAGCGATACTTTGGCCTTATCCCCGCCTTCAAGGAAACGTATCAGGTTGCGGAGTTTTACCTGATAATCCCCTTCCTCCGTCCCTGGACGGAATTTCATTTCTTTAACCTGGATTTGCTTAGCATTTTTCTTTTGAGCTGCTTTCGCTTTCTTGGCCTCAAAAATATGCTTGCCGTAGTCCATGATTTTGCAAACAATCGGATCAGAATCAGCAATTTGCACTAGGTCAAGACTAGCTTCTTGGGCCGCCTTGAGCGCTTCCTCAATCGACACAACACCAATTTGTTCACCATCAGCAGCGATTAATCGTACTTCAGTTGCTCGAATGTTCTCGTTGATTAGAGGGCGCTGCTTACTAGCACTACGCCCACGATTCATATTACCTTTTATAGCTCTATCTCCATTTATTGTTTACGGCTACGACGAGCGACTTCTGTCTGAAGCAAATCTTCAAAATCAGTAACACTCATCACCCCAAGATCTTCACCAGTTCGAGTTCGAACGGCTACTTGATGTTGTTCGACTTCTTTATCGCCAACAACAATCATATATGGGATGCGCTGAATTGTATGCTCGCGAATTTTAAACCCGATCTTCTCATTTCTCAAGTCAAGTTTCGCTTTAAAGCCCTTTGAATTTAATCTTTTTTCCAAATCAGAACAATATTCTGCCTGACGATCGGTAATATTCATGATTACGACTTGTTCTGGCGCTAGCCAAAGCGGGAATGAACCCTCAGTCTCTTCAATCAAAATACCGATGAAACGCTCCAATGAACCCACGATCGCTCGGTGCAACATAACAGGTGTTTGGCGTGAGCCATCTTCTGCTACGTATTTTGCATCCAAACGAGTCGGCATCGAGAAGTCCACTTGGATAGTACCACACTGCCAAACACGACCGATCGCATCTTTCAATGAGAATTCGATCTTAGGACCATAAAACGCCCCTTCACCTGGCAGCTCTTCCCATTCTAGGTTGGCAGAGTTTAGTGCCTCAGCCAATGCCTGCTCTGCTTTATCCCAAACTTCATCCGAACCTACACGTTGCTCTGGACGAGTGGATAAGCGGTAAATGATATTGGTGAAACCAAAGTCTGCATACACTTCGTGCAACAGATCAATAAACTCAGACACTTCTTGTTGAATTTGGCCTTCTGTCACAAAGATATGACCATCATCTTGCACAAAGTTACGTACACGCATGATACCGTGCAAGGCACCAGATGGCTCATTACGGTGACAAGAACCGAACTCAGCCATACGGAATGGCAAATCACGGTAGCTCTTCAGGCCTTGGTTATAAACTTGAATGTGACAAGGACAGTTCATCGGTTTTACCGCGTAATCACGGTTTTCCGAATGGGTGGTAAACATGTTTTCGTGGTATTTACCCCAGTGTCCAGACTTCTCCCACAACACGCGATCAACGATCTGTGGCGTCTTCACTTCCTGGTAATTGTTATCAAGCTGTTTTTTACGCATGTATTGCTCAACAGTTTGATACAAGCTCCAGCCTTTTGGATGCCAGAACACCATACCCGGTGCTTCTTCTTGCACATGGAATAAATCTAACTTTTTACCCAGCTTACGGTGGTCACGCTTTTCCGCTTCTTCAATACGCAACAAGTAAGCTTTTAGCTCTTTCTTATCGGTCCAAGCGGTACCGTAGATGCGCTGCAACTGTTCATTGTTGGAATCACCACGCCAGTATGCGCCCGCCAGCTTCATCAACTTAAAATGACGTAATACACGAGTATTCGGTACGTGAGGACCACGACACATGTCCATGTATTCTTGATGTTGATACAAGCCTACTTCTGTGATGGAAGCGTCCATATCATCAATCAAGGCAACTTTGTAATCTTCACCACGCTCAACAAATTGTTGACGCGCTTCTGCGATAGGCGTCATTTTCTTAACGACATCGTAATCGGTTTTAACCAATTCACCCATGCGCTTCTCGATTAACGCCATGTCTTCTGGCGTAAATGGGCGCTCATAGGCGATATCGTAATAAAAGCCCTCATCGATGACAGGACCAATGGCCATTTTAGCGGTTGGAAACAGCTGCTTAACAGCATGACCTACCAAGTGCGCAAACGAGTGACGAATGATCTCCACCCCTTCTGCGTCCTTTCCGGTCACTATGCTTAACGCCGAGTCACTAGTGATAAGCTCACAAGCATCGACCAATTCGCCATTGATACGACCCGCAACGGTTGCTTTAGCAAGACCAGGACCTATGTCCTCAGCCACTTGCATAACCGTTACAGAATTAGAAAAAGAGCGTTGACTGCCATCCGGCAAAGTAATTACAGGCATTTTTTTGATTCCCCTTTTTGGAGTCAGTGGTGCTCCATACCAAAGAGCACATGTAAATTCAGGGCATAAACTAGCATTTTTCGCCTAACCTTGCGACTGTAATTTAGCTTTCTAATTAAGCCACCCCAAAGATAGTGGCCTTCTAGGAAAATCAAGGCTTTTTTCTTCCTTTCAGCCATAGACTTTCTCTGTACTCAAGGTAAAATTGCGATCCGATTTATCGATATCTTCAACACAAAGGCTTTATGGATTTTCAAGATCTTGACAATTACTGCATTGAGACCACTCAATCAGAACCTGAACTTCTATTGGAACTCGTCGAAAAAACGTATTCTGATATGGGTTACCCAAATAAGTTGTCAGGCAAAACCATTGGCCGCACACTGAAGCTATTGACGCGCCTAAAGCAACCTAAGCGCGCCCTAGAAATCGGCATGTTTACTGGCTATTCGGCCCTCTCTATTGCGGAAGGCATGCCAGCAGACGGCTCCCTTATTTGCTGCGAGACCAATCCAAGAGCAATTGAATTTGCACAAACTTTTTTTGATCGCAGCCCCCACGGACACAAAATCACGCCAATATTTGGCCCAGCCTTAGAGACGATCGAGACTCTAGAGGGCGAATTTGACCTTGTCTTTATCGATGCCGATAAGCGCAACTACCTTAACTACTATGAAGCAGTACTGCCTCTCGTAAGTTCTGGTGGCTTAATCATTATCGACAATTCCATTTGGCAAGGGCGTGTTCTGGACCCACAAGAAAACAGCGACATCGCTGTTAATCAGCTTAATCGCCTGATTGCACAAGATAATCGAGTTGAGAACGTTCACCTAAATGTTCGCGACGGTCTCAACCTCGTAGTAAAACACTAACCCTATTTTCATAAAGCCCACTCGCCAAAAGCGAGTGGGCTTTATGTGCTATTTAAACGTCACTAAAAAAAGAGGCAGCGATTTTGGTCGTTTTTAAAATCACAAATAACATTTCCGGCAAACACTATATTGGCACGTCGTTCAATAGCGGTTTTCAACGTTTTGAGCAATATGTTGAGGCAACGAATGAGGGATTGGACTTCCCACTTTACAATGATATTCGGGAACATTCGGCCGACGCTTTTACAGTAGAAGAGCTTTTCGAAACAGAGGATAAGCAGGAACTGTACGAATTAGAAAAAGATTACATCTCCATCTACAACGGCGAAAGTCTGCGTGGCTACAAGATTGCCCAAACCGCCGAAAAAGCGGCAGGTCTAAGCTTTGGTAAAAAAGCCCTGTTTGATGCAAATGGTGTCTCTACCGCTGAAGTACCAAAAAAGACTCGCAAAACGGCGGTAAAAAAAACCGTTGAATTGCCAAGCAAAGCCATTGTAGAGCCAAAACCTACGACCAAGTCTTTTTTCAGTGAGCTCATTGGTGAAGACCGCCTTGACACACCGGCCGCGACACCTGCACAGCCGAAGAAAACAGCACCACGCACCAAAAGCAAAGCCAGCATCCAAAAAATGCTGAACGAAGCCGAAAGAGTGGCAAAAAAAGAACGCGAAGATAAACTAAAGGCCCAGCAGCAAGCGGAAGCCGAAGAAATGTCGCTTATCATGGCTAAAATTGACATCACCTCAAAGTCTGCGACTTCTGCGTTTAGACGCCGCAAAGGCTAGTATTTTTAAGACTAAAAAGCCCCAGCAGAACTTTCATTCTACTGGGGCTTTTTATTGTTAGCCACTCAACAAGGCTAGCTCTATGCTCTTTAGGCGCGCGCTTTTTTCAGCGTATCGGAAATCATAAACGCCAATTCCAAAGACTGATCTGCATTTAGACGTGGATCACAATGAGTATGGTAGCGATCCGCAAGATCGGCTTCGGTTACCTCAAACGCACCACCCACACACTCCGTCACATTTTGACCTGTCATTTCAAAATGCACACCGCCTGCGTAGCTGCCTTCTGCACTATGCACTTGGAAAAACTGCTGAACTTCTTTCAACACATCTTCAACGCGACGAGTTTTGTAGCCAGTTGAAGCTTTGACTGTATTGCCGTGCATTGGATCACTGCTCCAAACCACTTGCTTACCTTCACGCTGAATCGCTTGAATCAATTTCGGCATGCCATCTTCTACTTTATCGGCCCCCATACGAACAATGATGTTCAAGCGACCCGCTTCATTTTCAGGGTTTAGCGCATCACACAAGCGCAATAGATCTTCAGGATCCATAGATGGACCTGCTTTCACCCCAATTGGGTTTTTCACACCGCGTAAGAACTCCACGTGAGCACCGTCAAGTTGACGAGTACGGTCACCAATCCACAACATGTGGGCAGAGCAGTCATACCAATCCCCTGTTAGGCTGTCCTGACGGGTCAGAGCTTGCTCGTAAGGCAGTAGCAGCGCTTCATGGGATGTGTAGAATTCTGTTTCTTTCAGTTGATTCATACCACCACCAACGCCACAGGCTTCCATAAATTGCAACGCATCGTCAATTTTATCAGCCACACCTTGGAAACGACTGCCTGCTGGGCTGGCATTCAAGAAATCCAAATTCCACTTATGCACTTCATGTAGGTCTGCAAAGCCACCTTGAGAGAAAGCACGCAGCAAGTTCATGGTTGAGGCACTTTGGTTGTACACCTGAACCAAACGCTCAGGGTCTGGAATACGAGCTTGCTCAGAAAACTCAATGCCGTTGATGATATCGCCACGGTAACTCGGCAGCTCTACGCCGTTGACCGTTTCCATTCCAGCCGATCTTGGCTTAGCAAACTGCCCCGCCATACGACCCACTTTCACGATTGGGCATTTACCCGCGTAAGTTAACACCACCGCCATTTGCAGCATAACTTTAAAGGTGTCACGAATATTGTTGGCATGAAACTCTGCAAAACTTTCAGCACAATCGCCACCTTGCAATAAAAATGACTGACGATTCGCTACTTGCGCTAAAGCATTTTTCAATTGACGTGCTTCACCTGCAAAAACAAGAGGAGGCATTTTTCCTAACGTGTTTTCCACTTGAGCCAAGTGCTCAAGGTTAGGATAGACAGGCTGCTGAAGTGCTGTCTTTTCTTTCCAACTTGTTAAGTTCCATTGTTTCATAATTTTCTAAAGCCTTATTATTTAGATATTTATTATTAGAGGGCCATTTACCTAGCCACAACCCAAAGTATTTCTGCATCTTTTGCTGACAAAGAGACGACTGCGTGCCCCATGCTGGCATCATAATACACACTGTCCCCTTCTTTTAATTCAATTGGTTCATAGAGTTCAGAGAAAAAATTAATTTTACCCTGCAAAACCAATAAGAATTCTTCTCCATCGTGACGAACCCACTCTTTAAATTCATCAAACGAACGGGCACGCACCTTGGTTTTAAACGGCACCATTTTTTTGCGGCTAATGGAGTAGTTGAGCAACTCATGCTCATAGGTGGCGGTGGGGTGAGCTTCGCCTTTTCCCTTGCGGGTAATATCACGCCTACCGGCGATCGAATACTCACTGGCCTCCACAAACAATTGCGGAAGATCCATCCCCAACCCCTGAATGAGCTTTTGCACTATGGTAAAACTTGGTGAGACCTGATCATTTTCAATTTTCGACAAGGTTGAGCGGGCGATCCCCGTCCTCTTACCTACCTCTTCAAGCGTCCAACCTTTCGACAAACGGATCTCTTTAACGCGCTTGCCCAGCTCTAAAGGCTCCACAAAACGATCAGGATCGGATGCCGTTGCAGTTTCCAATGATGGTCTACTTACCATAATTCACCCATAAAAAATTCTTTCGGCAAGTTTACTAAAAGAAACATGCACAACCCAGCCTTAATACGTGTTTTACACATATTGCCTAACCAAGATAGGCGCGCCATACACTGTTATTTGACCAATGGCGCCATCGCCGCTTCACAGCGAGATAAATCAAAGCCTTTTGCAGCAACAGCCGCTGAAAGCTCTGTATAGTTACCACCTTGGGCATTTTGCATCAGCACCCAAAGTACGGAAGAGCGCGTCCCTGTACGACAAAAGGCTAAGGTTTTTTTCGCTTCGCTCAAGGCCACTGCCTGGCTATCAACATGCCTTTGGCCCAACAGTTTAAGATCAATGGCGTTTTCAACGTATTCCAAGCCTAAATCCAGCGCAACAGCTTTTAGCTCCGCCGACAAAGGCTGATCATCACTCTCACCATCTGGGCGGTTATTGATAATGCGCTGAAAGCCCATGACTTTTAAAGCCGCAAGATCTTCTTGCTGAATTTGCGGCGCCACGAAATAATTATTTTCTAATAATACTGGATCATTCATTACCAACACTCCTTACTGTTAAAATCTGCGACTAGCTGCGGTAAAGCACTTTAATCAAGTGATAGCCAAATTGTGTTTTGATCGGCCCCTGTACCTTTAATAAAGGCCCATTGAATACAGCTCGATCAAAGGCTGGAACCATATCACCTTTTCTGAATTCACCTAAATCGCCGCCCTTTTTTCCAGAAGGACAGGTGGAGAATTGCTTTGCCAATTTATAAAAGTCACCACCCTTGTCTAACTTTTGCTGAATCTGTTCTGCTTCTTTTTTGGTTTTCACCAAAATGTGACATGCACTTGCACTCGCCATAACCCTTCTCACTTGTCATCTTAACCAAATAGAACATTCTAACCCATTTGATGTGGTAAAATTAATCTCAAGTATCCATTACACCGACAGTTAAGTCTGTATATAACTATAAGGTTGTTTACTCTATGAGCACATACGCAGCAATCAGTGATCTCTCTTTTTTACTGGTCGAGCCCTCCGAGACCCAGCGCAAAATCATTGCACAAGCGCTTGGCGAAGCGGGCATAAGACAAATTGAGTTTGCCAACAGTATTGCCAGCACTCTAGAGACACTGGCGACTTTCCCACCGGATTTGATTATTTCTTCCATGTACCTTCCAGATGGCACAGCCAACGAATTAATCGATCAAATTCGTAACAACCCAGATACCGAAGAACAATGCTTCATGCTCATTTCTAGCGAACGTAATCGCGAACACCTTGAGCATTTACGCCAGTCTGGCGTCTTGGCGATTTTACCCAAGCCTTTCACCAACAAAGATTTGAATCGCGCTATTCGTGCTACCTTAGATCTAATTGCTGAAGAAGATATTGATCTTGAATTGTTTGATCCAAAAACACTAAACGTGCTAATTACTGACGATAGTCCTATGGCTCGCAAACACATTGCAAAAATGCTGAACAGCATGGGCATTGAAAACATCGAATTTGCCGAACATGGCAAAGAAGCCCTAGAGCGCCTTCATGAGCAAGAGTTTGACCTAATCATCACCGACTACAACATGCCAGAAATGGATGGTCGAGAGCTTACTGAAGCCGTCCGCAACAGCACCCTGTTGGCACACATTCCAATTTTAATGGTGAGCTCTAACGCCGAGGACAGCCAACTATCTAACATAGCACAAGAAGGCGTTGATGCGATTTGTGGCAAACCATTTGAACCAAGTACGGTAAGACAACTGCTGGCACAAATTTTAAACTAACCAATAAACGACAGAGCAAAAAAAGAGCGCCTAGTGCGCTCTTTTTTTAGTTTCAGCTTAACTATTCCCTAAGCTTGCTGAAGCAATTTATCAACAATGACTTGATTGGCTTCGGGAAATTGGTAATCCCCTAATTCGCTGAAAGACACCCAAGCAACTGATTGTCCCTCTTTGCCAACAGGATCACCCTCAAAACCTGTGACCTTAAAAAAATGTAAGGCGACATGTTTATCGGCGTAATCATGGCTAATGGTTTCCAGCAAACTGCAATTCGTCACTTTAATACCACACTCTTCTTGCAACTCACGGCTCAAAGCATTTTCTGGCAACTCATCCGCTTCGCATTTACCTCCGGGAAACTCCCAAAGGTTACCCTGGTGCTGATCTGGTTTGCGCAAGGCGAGAAACACCTTATCATCACAAACAATTACACCCGCGGCGACAATCACTCGCTTCATGTACGGTAATCTGCGTTGATGGTGACATACTCATGGGAGAAATCTGTCGTCCAAACGACATCTTGCTGCTCACCCAAATTCATATCCACACAGATATGAATTTCTTCTGGCGCCATGGCTTCTTGCCCTAACGCTTCGGAATAGCGTGGAGACAAGCCACCCTGGCTGGCGATTTCCACACCATTAATCGAGAGATCCACTTTATCTACTTCCAGATGCTCCGCTCCAGCACGACCCACCACAGCAAGGATTCGCCCCCAGTTTGGGTCAGATGCAAACAAAGCCGTTTTCACCAGTGGAGAATGAGCAATCTCAAAGGCAATTTTGGTGGCATCGGCGGTAAGCTTCGCGCCTTTCACCTCAACGGTAACAAACTTAGTCGCCCCTTCTCCATCACGCACAATGGCGTGAGCAAGCTCTAGCATCACTTCTTCAAACGCTGCATAAAAGGCTTTCGCTAAAGGTGAGTCAATAGCGGTCACCTTAGGGTTCTGCGCCTTACCCGTTGCCACCGCAATACAAGAGTCATTAGTAGAGGTATCACTGTCTACGGTAATGCGGTTAAAGCTCTTGTTAGTCGCTTGCTTAAGCATTTGCTGAAGCACAGCTTGATCCATTGCAATATCACTAAACACATAACCCAACATAGTGGCCATGTTAGGGCGGATCATACCCGCCCCTTTAGAAATACCTGCAATCGTGTAAGTCACGCCATCACATTCAAATTGACGCACAGAGCCTTTGGGCAAGGTGTCTGTGGTCATAATGCCAATGCCAGCGGCCTGCCAATCATCCGTACTGAAATTAGCAATGGCTTGAGGAATACCAGCAACGATTTTATCGACAGGGAGCGGCTCACCAATCACGCCGGTCGAAAAAGGCAAAATACTCGACATAGGCACCTTTACTTGCTCCGCTAACGCATCACAAGTTCGAGTGGCGTTCTCTAGGCCTGGTTTGCCTGTACCCGCATTAGCGTTACCCGTATTAATGAGCAAATAGCGAATGTCCGAGGCCTGCAAGTGTTGCTGGCAAATGCGCACGGGGGCGGCACAAAATGCATTTTGGGTAAATACACCCGCAACAGAAGCCCCTTCACACAATTCAAAGATCACTAAATCTTTTTTATTAGGCTTCTTAATTCCAGCCTCTGCTACACCAATGCGTACTCCCTTAATTTCAGGAATCGCAGGGAAGTCGTGCAAACCTACCGCCATTTAACCTTTTCCTCTACTAGACCAACTTACCGTGACATTGCTTGTATTTTTTACCTGAACCACAAGGACAAAGCTCATTACGCCCCACTTTAGGCACATCTGATACGCCGCCAGCTGGGGCTGCGTTTGACTCTTCTTCTGGTTCTGCATGAGAAGTACTCATGCGAGTGTTAGCTTCTTGAAGACGGCGTGCTTCTTCAACCTTTTCGGCTTCGTCTGCTGATTGTACTTTTACTCGAGTCACAACCTGCACAACTTCAAATTTAATCTGCTCTAGCAAACCTTGGAATAACTCAAACGCTTCACGCTTGTACTCCTGTTTCGGGTTTTTCTGCGCATAACCACGTAAATGAATACCTTGTCGTAGCATGTCCATGGTTTGAAGGTGTTCTTTCCACAAGGTATCAAGCACTTGCAGCAAGACTTGTTTTTCGAATGAGCGTAGTGGGTCCGCACCCGCCACAGACTCTTTCATTTCGTAGTCTGCTATGAAGCTATCAAGAATTTTCTGACGTAGCGGCTCTTCATAAAGCTTCTTATCGTCTTCCACCCATTGTGCAATTGGAAGATCCAGACCAAACTCGTTGCGGATTCTTTCTTCCAGACCTTGTAGATCCCAAAGGTCAAAGATACTTTGTGGTGGGATAAATTCATCAACAACACCGCTTACCACTTCTTCACGCATGGCACTGATTGCATCAGAAAGATCAGTAGACGTCATCATTTCATAACGCTGACGGTAGATAACTTGACGCTGATCGTTTGCTACATCATCGTATTCAAGCAGCTGTTTACGGGTATCAAAGTTTCTACCTTCAACTTTACGCTGGGCTTTTTCTATCGCGTTAGACACCATTTTGTGCTCGATGGCTTCGCCTTTTTCCATACCTAACGCCATCATCATTTTCTTAATGCGGTCAGACATGAAAATACGCATCAGATTGTCTTCAAGGGATAAGTAGAATCGAGAAGAACCTACGTCACCTTGACGACCTGCGCGGCCTCGTAACTGGTTATCAATACGGCGTGACTCGTGGCGCTCAGTACCAATGATATGCAAACCACCGGCCGCTAACACTGACTCATGACGCTGCTGCCAATCGGCTTTTAATGCTTCAATGGCTTCTTGGGTCGCACCCTCACCCAATTGGTCCAATTCAACCTGTAAATTACCGCCCAGCATGATATCGGTACCACGACCCGCCATGTTGGTCGCAATCGTAACCGCACCCGGACGACCTGCTTCAGCAACGATTTCCGCTTCGCGCTCATGTTGTTTCGCGTTCAAAACGTTATGCTTAACATTCTTTTTCGTTAAGAAGTTAGAGAGCAACTCAGAGTAATCAATCGACGCGGTACCCACCAAGATTGGACGACCCTGTTTAACATGCTCCTCAATGTCCAACACAATGGCTTGGAATTTATCTTCCGTCGACATATAGATAAGATCATTAAAGTCTTTACGCTGAACTTCGCGGTTGGTTGGGATAACCACAACAGATAGGCTATAGATTTGCTGGAACTCGAACGCTTCCGTATCGGCTGTACCTGTCATGCCAGATAATTTTTCGTACAAACGGAAGTAGTTCTGGAAAGTAGTAGAAGCCAAGGTTTGGCTTTCAGCTTGAATGGTCACACCTTCTTTCGCTTCTACCGCCTGGTGAATACCCTCAGACCAACGACGACCGGCCATAGTACGCCCAGTATGCTCGTCGACGATAACGATTTGATCACCTTGAATAACGTAATCTACGTTTTTCTTGAAGATAACATGCGCTTTCAAACAAGCATGTACATGGTGCAGCAAAGTCAGGTTGCCAGCAGCGTATAGACTATCGCCTTCTTGCAGCATTTCTTGCTCAACCAACCAGCCCTCAACAAAGGAATGGCCTTCTTCGGTCAGCTCGATGCTACGCTGAGACTCGTCGTAAACATAATGCCCTGTCGCTTCTTGCTCTTCACCTTCTACAGCAGGCTCTTGCTTAACCAGCAAAGGCGCTAACTGATTGATCTTGCGATACTGCTCTGAACTGTCTTCCACCGCACCTGAGATAATAAGTGGGGTACGCGCCTCATCGATTAGGATGGAGTCAACCTCATCGACCACAGCAAAGTGAAGGTCACGCTGCACACGGTCTTCAAAGCGGAACACCATATTGTCACGCAAGTAATCGAAGCCAAATTCATTATTGGTACCGTAAGTGATATCACATAGGTAAGCGGCTTTTTTATCATCGCGCTCTTGGCCTGAGAAGACCACACCAACACTCATGTCTAGAAATTCGTATAACGGACGCATCCAGTTCGCATCACGTTTCGCCAAGTAATCGTTCACTGTAACGACGTGCACACCCTTAGAAGACAAGGCGTTCAGGTAAACTGCGAGAGTTGCCACCAAGGTTTTACCCTCACCGGTACGCATCTCAGCAATTTTACCTTCGTTAAGCACCATACCGCCGATAAGCTGAACATCAAAGTGACGCATGCCCATAACGCGCTGGCTGCCTTCACGCACAACGGCAAAGGCTTCAGGAAGTAATGAGTCAACAGACTCACCATTTTGAATTCTTTCTCTAAATTCGCCTGTTTTAGCTGACAGATCATCATCTGATAATTTGCCAAAGGCTTCTTCAAATTTATTAATTTGAGCAACGACTTTTCTTAGTCGTTTCACTTCTCGGTCATTCTTAGTTCCGACGATTTTTTTAAGTACATTTCCCAACATTATGAATACAACGCAGCCAATTAGTAATGAATAGAGTCTATCATGGTAATGTGTGACAAAACATGAAATATCAAGGTCTTAAACACAAAAAAGCCAGACATATAGTCTGGCTTTTATAGAGAGAGCTTAACAATCTAGAGTGTTATGCACCAACAAGGGCTGGGTCTGTATAAGAAATAGCCGTTGTTTGGCTTTCGTCTTCAAAGACAACATATTCCCAAGCATCTTGCTGCTCTAGCAATGCTAACAACAACTTGTTATTCAATGCATGGCCTGACTTATAAGCCTTGTATTCACCAATTAAGCTGTGGCCCAACAAGTATAAGTCACCGATTGCATCCAATACCTTGTGACGCACTAGCTCGTCACGGTAACGCAAACCTTCGTCATTCAATACACGGAAGTCATCCAGTACAATGGCGTTATCCATGTTAGCACCACGAGCAAGGTTATTATCCTTGAAGTACTCTAGGTCTTTCATGAAACCAAAAGTACGAGCGCGACTGATTTCTTTAACGAAAGTCGTTGTCGAAAAGTCGAATGATGTTTTTTGAACATCTTCACCGATCGCAGGGTGCTCGAAGTCGATCTCAAATGACAAGCGGAAGCCTGTATGAGGCTCAAGCGTTGCAAATTTATCACCATCATCCACACGAATCGGCTTCTTGATTTTGATAAATTTCTTCGGTGCATTTTGCGCCTCTAAGCCAGCGGACTGCAAAAGAAACACGAAAGGACTAGCACTGCCGTCCATTAGTGGAATCTCGCTTGCGCTCACTTCAACATAGGCATTGTCAACACCCAGACCAGCCATTGCCGACAGTAGATGCTCTACTGTACTTACTTTAACGTCACCTTGACATAAAGCAGTGGCAAAGTTAGTCGAACCAACTGCTTTTGCGTCACCATGAATCTCTACAACGGGATCCAAATCTGTGCGCACAAAAACGATACCTGTATTTACAGGGGCTGGTTTCAATGTCAAATACACCTTCTCACCAGAGTGCAAACCCACTCCAGTCGCTCGAATAATGTTTTTTAATGTGTGTTGACGTACCATCATATTCCTACAATCTAATGACTAGATATTACTCTTTGAGAAATAATATCAATAACGCAATTTTTATACAATTCACCGCGTCTACTTTGCATCTTTTTTACGCAAACTAGTCAGCTTGACGACGCAAAAACGCGGGAATATCCAAATAAGACAACTTGTCTCCGCCTGATGCCGAATTAGACTCATTTGAGTCATTCAATTCTGCTTCTGGGCTTTTCTCTTCAGCTTCACTTCTAACACTTTCTACGGGTGCTGCTACAGCTTTAACCGTGACAGCTGGGGGCGCTACTTCTTCAACAACACGCTCCACTTTAGAAGCAGCAGACTGAGAGGAAACAACGGACTCACCGATGGCAGATTTCATCTCCACATCAGCGCGACCTTCCAATCCTGTCGCTACCACAGTCACGCGCATTTCATCACCAACACTTGGATCAATCGCGCAACCGATTACTACTGTCGCATCTTCCGATGCATATTCTTCGATAATGCCGCCCACTTCGGTAAACTCAGACAAACCAACTTCTTCGTTGGCCGTGATGTTAACCAAGACACCGCGAGCGCCTTTTAAATTAATATCTTCTAGCAATGGGTTATGAATAGCCGCTTCAGCCGCTACTCGAGCTCTGTCATCACCAGATGCAGACCCCGTACCCATCATGGCAAGTCCCATTTCAGACATTACCGTTCTAACGTCGGCGAAATCGACGTTAATCAAACCTGGTCGCATGATAAGGTCAGTAATACCTTGTACAGCGTTGTATAAAACATTGTTGGCTTCACCGAAGGCTTTCAACAAAGAAATGTTCTTGCCCAATACAGGTAAAAGCCTTTCGTTTGGCACGGTAATTAAGGAATCGACATTATCACGCAATTCTTTAACACCTTCGTCAGCCACTTTAGCACGGCGACGACCTTCGAATGGGAAAGGACGTGTTACCACAGCAACGGTCAAAATCCCCAATTCTCTAGCAACTTTTGCAATAACGGGTGCTGCACCGGTTCCAGTACCGCCACCCATACCCGCTGTGATAAACACCATATCGGCGCCACTTAACAGCTGAGTAATTTTTTCTTGATCTTCCAAAGCAGAGTCACGCCCTACTTCTGGGTTCGCACCTGCACCCAAGCCTTTTGTAATAGCTGAGCCAAGCTGCAAGGAAACCCCAGTATCAAAGCCAATTAATGCTTTTGAGTCGGTGTTCGCACAAATAAACTCAACACCTTCTAGTTGATTTTGTAGCATGTGACGCACAGCATTACCGCCGCCACCACCAACACCAACCACTTTAATTACTGCGTTTTCTGATAAATTTTCATCGGCCAAATCAAAGACGTTCATGGACCTATTGCTCCTTAATTAATTCGCACTCAATACTGTTTACATGTAACTTTGAAACCAGTGTTTTAACTTCTGCCACGCCTTCGCTGCACTGAAGGATGACCCAATTTCTTTTGCAACCAGCACTGAGGCTTCTCGTTTAGTTTGCGTCTTAGACATTGATTGTTTAGAGGGTGCAGTCATCTCAGCCTCTTTACTTCCGTAAGCCAATAATCCAACTCCTGTTGAATATACCGGGTTATCGACAATATCTGACATTCCTTTAGCATTATCTGGTACCGCAAGTCTCACTGGCATCTGAAATATTTTCTCAGCCAGCTCACAAGCGCCTTCCATCAAGGACGTACCACCAGTAATTACAATACCTGCAGGGATTCGCTCAGCAAATCCGCTGCGTCTTAATTCATCTTGAATTAAGTTGTAAATTTCTTCATACCTTGCCTCAACCACTTCGGTTAAAGCGTGTCTTGAGATCGATCTTGGTTGACGATCACCAACACTCGGCACTTCTAAAACTTGGTCCGCTGACGCCATAGACGACATGGCACAAGCGTATTTAACTTTAATTTCTTCCGCATGTTGCGTGGGTGTTCGCAATGCCATAGAAATATCATTCGTTACTTGATCACCCGCTACCGGTATGACGGCTGTGTGATGCAATGCGCCATCTAACCAAACCGCAATATCTGAAGTACCGGCGCCAATATCGATCAGACAAACACCTAATTCTTTTTCATCATCGCTTAGGGATGATTCACTCGAAGCAAGTTGCGAAAGAATCACGCCATCTACCCCAAGACCACAACGCTGAATGCATTTTTCAACGTTAACCACTGCATTCAAGGCCCCTGAAATCAAATGAACATTTGCTTCCAAACGAACGCCTGACATACCAAGCGGGTCTTTAATCCCTTCTTGTGAATCGATATTGTATTCTTGCGGCAAGATGTGTAGTACTCGCTGATCAGAGGAAATGGGGACGGCTTGGGCCGCGTCAATTACTCGATCAATATCCTCTTTTTCTACTTCTCCACCTTTCACTGCCACAATACCATGAGAGTTAAGGCTTCGAATATGGCTTCCCGCAACACTTACATAAACAGAATGTATGTTACACCCTGCCATTAATTCTGCTTCTTCAACCGCACGTTGAATTGACTGCACGGTTGACTCGATGTTGATGACCACACCACGTTTCATGCCTTTTGAAGAATGTGAGCCAATACCAACAATTTCCAACTTGCCATCAGCCTGCACTTCGCCAACTAAACAAATAACTTTTGATGTGCCTACATCCAACCCGACTATCATTTCACCTTCCCGGTACCATGTTTTTTAAGCAACTCGACCTGCTTTCTGTTTAAAAAAGCAACAAACAGGCCAAGTTTAATTATTTTCTTTCCATCCAACCGCTACCCCATGAGGATAACGAGCGTCTACGGAGGTTATTCCCTCTATTCTACCTGATAAATCACTTTTATAGACAGCGATAAAGCGCTGTAATCTCTCTAAAATTTCCTCTCGACCCAGCTTTACGGCAATACCGTTGGCAAAGACTACATTCCACGCCCCACGAGCCTCTAAAGTCAACGAAGCGATGCGTAAAGAACTTGCAGAAAGCATCTGACTGATCAATCCAAACTGTTCAAGGACAATATCACTGGAATCCGATGGACCAAACAAATGAGGGAGCGGCAACTCAGGAAGACTATGCGGCATAAAGACTACCGCTTTAGTGGAAATTAATTGCCTATCCTGCCAATAGGCAAGTGGCGTATGCTCAACGACTGTAACCGTCAAGGAATCTGGCCACACTTTGCGTACCTGGGCATTTTCCACCCAAGGAGAGGACTTTGCCAAGGCCAGTACATCGGCAATTTCAACATCTAATAAACTGCGCCCAAGAAGATCGGAGAATTCTTGCTCCAGCTCAGCACTTTGACTGTACTTCAGCCCCCCCTCTACCGACACCTTTTGAATGGCAAACCAGCTTTCAGCGTCATCCCCACCTTGTAAGCTGGCCACCAGTATCAGTAGCACGGCGCCAATTAACAATACCAGTCTCATAACCTAAGCTTGCTCGGCTTTACACCAAGCATCCAAAGCAATTTTTTCGACTAGGGCTGGGTATTCCATACCCACATGTTTGGCGGCCATAGGCACTAGACTATGGGAAGTCATACCCGGCGCTGTGTTGACCTCAAGCACCCAAAACTTACCCACTTGATCACGCATCACATCGACGCGCCCCCACCCAGAACAGCCCAGAGAACGATAAGCTTCTAGGGCCAGGCTTTGCAGCTCGTTTTCATCATCTTCTGAAAGACCGCAAGGCAGTAAATATTGAGTGTCTTCAGCAAGATACTTAGCATCATAGTCATACAAGACATGATCTTCCGATGCCTTTAAGCCGATTGCTGGGTACGCCACATCATCAATCACGGTCACAGTGTATTCAGGTCCATCAACAAACTCTTCTACCAAGATAGCTGAATCGTAAACCAAAGCACCTTGCAATGCCGATTCAAGTTCTGTGCGGTTGCCAGCCTTGTTGATGCCTATGGTAGAGCCTTCACGGGAAGGTTTAACGATCAAGGGGTAACTCATTGCCGCTTCGATGGCTGCCACATCAGCTTGCCCTTCGAAAGACAAATAAGCAGGCGTTGCGATGCCAATGCCGTTCCAGTAACGCTTGGTGAGGACTTTATCCATGGCCAAGCCTGAGGCCAAAGGCGAACTGCCTGTGTAAGGTTTCTCTAGCATCTCTAGCAAGCCTTGGATACGGCCATCTTCACCCTCACCACCATGCAACGCAATAAAGGCAAGATCAAAGGCGACTTCTTGTAATTGTTTAACAGGGTTTAATGCTGCGCCCTCACCATAAAGGTCTATTTCAACGACCTGATACCCCTGAGAAGACAATGCCTGGGCCACTAATCTGCCACTTTGCAAAGACACTTCACGCTCGGCAGAACGACCACCATAAATTACTGCAATTACCGACTGCTTTAATGATTGTGTCATGATTAAATTCCACTCTCCGCCAGTTGCTTGGAAACGTTACCAATATCACCCGCGCCCTGGGTGATTAGGAGATCACCATCGCGCAAAATATTATTCAAAATTGAGCGCAAATCGCCCACATCTGCGATGTGGATCGGGTCTACGCTGCCTAACTGGCGAATACTGCCACACAAAGAACGGCTGTCGGCGCCATTAACAGGTGTTTCCCCTGCGGCATACACATCGAGCAGCAAGAGCACATCGACTTTTGATAACACTCGTACGAAGTCTTCATAAAGATCGCGCGTACGAGAATATCTGTGGGGTTGGTAGACCATGACCAAACGCTTTTCTGGCCAACCCGCACGTATGGCTTTAATGGTTGCCAAAACTTCACTAGGGTGATGGCCATAGTCATCCACAAACATCACTTCCGAGCCATCTGCAATCGCTAAAGGTGCCTGCTCTTGGAAACGTCGCCCCACACCCTCAAAACCCATTAACCCCAACTGTATGGCGGCATCATCCACCCCAAGGTCACTTGCTACCGCAATGGTCGATAAGGCATTAAGCACATTGTGTCGACCCGGCATTGGCAAACGAATTTTCAGCGGCTCCCCCTCTGGACGATGCGCTAAAAATTCACAGTAGCGGCCAGTTTGAACGATATCGGTCGCGTAAAAGTCCGCTTTTTCATCGATACCGTACGTCAGTACTGGACGACTCAAAGACGGCAAGATTTCACGCACATTGGCATCGTCCACACATAACACAGCCAAACCATAGAAAGGCAAGTTATGAACAAACTCCACGAAGGTATGCTTCACTTTTTCGAAGTCACCGCCATAAGTGTCCATGTGGTCTTCATCAATATTGGTAATGATGACAGTTTGAGGTTGTAGATGCAGGAAAGAAGCATCACTCTCATCAGCCTCTGCTACCAAATAGGAGCTACTACCAAGCTGAGCATTCGTCCCAGCACTGGTTAGACGACCACCGATAACGAATGTCGGTGCTTCACCTGTAGCAGCCAAGACAGACGCCATTAAACTGGTGGTTGTGGTTTTGCCGTGAGTACCTGCCACCGCAATACCGTGGCGGTAACGCATTAGCTCAGCCAACATTTCAGCACGGCGCACAATAGGAATACGATGTTCTTTACCCCAAATGATTTCTGGGTTTTCTTCATTGATGGCAGTAGACACCACAATTACGTGGGCATCATGGACATTGGCTTCCACATGACCAATAAAGACTTTAATCCCTAAAGACTCTAATCTTTCCGTGGTAGAAGAGGCCTTCATATCGGAACCCGACACCTGATAACCTTGGTTATGCAAGACCTCAGCAATGCCACACATGCCGACACCACCAATTCCGATAAAATGAATATTTTGTATGCGGCGCATGGCCGGGATATCGTATTGGGTTTTATTATCCATCATGCTTTTTTCAACCTTAAACAATGCGCCACGACATCTTGTGTGGCATTTGGGTAGGCCACCATTTTGGCTTGCATACCCATATTAGATAATCTTTCCTCATCTTTAATAAATTCGGAAAGTAACTGAATGACTTTTTCTACGCAGAGCTCAGGCTGAGGCAATAAATACGCTGCATCAACCTTCTGCAAATAACGGGCATTGGCCGTTTGATGATCATCAATGGCATGAGGGTATGGCACCAGAATAGAAGGCAACCCTGCCACCGCCAATTCACTGATCGTCATAGCGCCAGCGCGGCATAACACCACATCTGCCCAATAATAAGCTTGATTAATATTTTCTAAGTAAGGCTCAACTCTCGCCTCAACCTCACTGTCCGCGTAGCTCTTGGCAACTTCATCAAAATTCTTAATGCCAGTTTGATGCCACACGTCCAGTCTTTGTGTATGAGGCCATTGCGCCAACACCAGAGGCAACACATCATTAATGGCTTTCGCCCCAAGGCTTCCGCCAACCACTAGCAGCTTTAATGGCCGCGCGCCATCTTGCCGAGAAGGACGCATGTCTTGCCTAAGAATATCTTTGCGTATTGGGTTGCCCACATGAACGGCATTGTCCAAAGCGCCATCAAAAGCCTCTAATTTAACATTAGCCACTTTTGCCAGCAGCCTATTGGTGGTTCCTGCTACCGCATTTTGCTCGTGAATAACCAAGGGAATGCCCAATAATTTTGCCGCCACACCACCAGGGCCTGCGACAAAGCCCCCCATACCCAACACCACATCGGGTTTGAGTTTTTGCATAATAGCCACCGCTTGACCAATGGCATGTAAAATTCTAAACGGCGCGGCCAATAGCCCAAACACTCCTTTTCCGCGCACACCTTTAATAGATAAAGAATGCACCGTGATCTCGTGCTCGGGGACCAAACGTTCTTCCATCCCCCCTTTAGAGCCCAACCATTGCACATCAATATTGCGATCTTTAAAACTCTGAGCACAAGCAAGAGCAGGATAAATATGACCGCCGGTGCCACCTGCCATAATGACAACTCGCTTAACTCCACTTATCATGACATTTTACCTTTTATCATTTGGCCATCTGCAGAAACCAGCGCTCTTTGGTCGCGTTTATTTTCAATATCCACCCTAGCCACAACAAATAAGCTACCTAGGGTAATAATCAAGCTACTGCCTCCATAACTTATTAAGGGCAGAGTAAGCCCTTTAGTCGGCAGAAAACCAGTGTTCACACCGATATTGATAATAACCTGCGCCAAAATAAGAATAGCAAAACCAAAACACATATAGGCCGAAAAGGGTTTGGCCAACTCCAGAGCACGATGGCCAATTTTAAAAGCGCGCGCAACCATGATGCCAAACAAGACAATCAGGAATAAACCGCCGGCCATGCCGGTTTCTTCCACCCAAATAGAGAACACAAAATCGGTGTGCGCCTCAGGCAAATACGAAAGCTTCTGTACGCTGTTACCCAAGCCGAGACCAAACCACTCCCCTCGACCATAAGCGATTAGGGCCTGACTTAATTGATAGCCTTCATTAAAGGGATCTGCCCATGGATCAATAAAGTTCATTAGACGTTTCATTCGATAACTTTCGGAGACCGCAACACCACCCAACACCACGACGGTCATAGCCATAAGCGCTAAGAATTGATACAAGGGCGCACCGCCGAGAAACAATAACGCCATAACGGTTCCTAATAGCACCACTGAAGCACCAAAATCAGGCTCTAACAATAGGAATAGCAGGAATACGCCACAGAGACACAAAGGCAATATGAAGCCGATCAAACCCTTACGAACACGATCTGCTCGACGAACTAGATAGCCAGAAATGTAGACCACCATACAAACCTTAGCGACTTCGGAGGCTTGCAGGTTAAACACCACTAGGTTAATCCAACGACGACTACCATTTACGCTTTTACCTATCCCTGGCACCAACACCAAGATAAGTAAAAGCAAGGAAAGCGCCATCATCCAAACACCCCATTTTTGCAGTTGCTCAGTTGGCAGCGACAACAACACCCAACCAAACAACAAGCCCAAAATAAGATATAAGAACTGCCGCCCCATGAAGAAGTAAGGGTGACCATGGATACTTTCGGAAATAGAGATCGATGCACTGGACACCATTACGATACCCAAGGCTAAAATAGAAACCACAGAAGCAATGAACACCGCATCTACGACGGCCAGTTCTCGTAGGGATACTCGGTCAAAATAACTCAGTATTTTCATAGCTCAGAAACCAGTTGAGCAAAGTGCTCGCCGCGGGCTTCATAATTTTTGTACATATCGAAGCTTGCACAGGATGGCGAAAACAACACTATGTCACCTTGCTGAGCTTGCAGCGCCACTTGAGTCACTATATCGGTCAAGTCTTTGGCGAACACTAGCTCCACCCTACTGCTTACCACATCGCTGGCAATTAATTCGGCATCACGGCCAAACACATAGAGCTTGCACACAAAATCTTGTAGCGCCTTACACAAAGGACCGAAATCCGCCCCTTTGCCTTCACCACCCAAAATCAAGTAAAGATTTTTCTTTGAGCTATTACCCAACCCTTCAAGCGCCGCCAATGTTGCCCCAACATTTGTCCCTTTAGAGTCATTAATGTAAGTCACACCATTCAATTGGCGCACTGTTTCACAACGATGAGGCAAGCCTTTAAAGTTTGACAAAGCGGTTGCAATAGCAGGGTTCAATACATCTTCACCCAGCAATTCAACCATTGCCAAAGCGGCCAACACGTTGGCATGATTATGTGAGCCTTGCAGGGAAATGTTAGCACTGTGATACAAACGCTGAACACCTCGACACAGCCATACTCCATCGTTGTCCGGGAGAATGCCGTATTCTTTTAAATCAGGACTTTTGGTCGTAAAAGCTCTTACTGGCGTGTTCTCAGCCAATAAAGGGGCCGTCAGAATATCTTGCTTATTGCACACTGCCGCTTTGCAGCCACGGTAAACCTTTTGCTTCACTCTTTGGTATTCATACAGGTCTTGGTAGCGATCCATATGATCTTCAGAAACGTTTAACAGACACGCCAAATCCGCTTTTAAGGCATGAGTGGTTTCTAATTGAAAGCTGGACAATTCTAATACGTAAAAATCAGCTGAGGTAGATAAAAGGTCTAACGCTGGCAACCCCAAATTACCACCTGCCAGAGCTTTTTTGCCGCAAGCGTTTAGCAGCTCAGCCACCAAGGTGGTAACCGTACTTTTAGCATTAGAACCTGTGATGGCAACAAAAGGCGTCTCGGTGTAATCGCAGAACAAGTCGATGTCGCCACGCATGGCAACACCAGATTGTGCTAAACGTTTGAGAACAGGGGTACTTAAGGCAATGCCCGGACTCACATAAAGTTCAGAAACACCTAGCGTTTCTAAAACAGATAAATCGCCAGTGAAAATCTTATCCGCTGGGCAAAGCTTTTTAGCTTCTTCCAGCCCGGGTGGATTCTCACGAGAATCCACCACAAAAAATTCAATTCCTTTGCTGTGTAAAAAGCGTACGCAAGACAAACCTGTCGCGCCTAAGCCGACAACGGCTCTAATCCGATCTGACCCGATCAACGACATGACAACTCCTAACGTACTTTTAAGGTGGCAAAACCGACCAGAACCAAACACACTGTAATGATCCAGAAACGCACAATAACTTTTGGCTCAGCCCAACCTTTCAATTCGAAGTGATGGTGAATCGGTGCCATGCGAAAAATCCGTCGCTTGGTGAGTTTATAGGAGGCAACCTGCAAAATCACCGACACGGTTTCCATAACGAAAACGCCACCCATAATGAACAGCACTAATTCTTGGCGAACAATCACAGCGATCACACCCAAAGAGGCGCCAAGTGCAAGAGAACCTACATCGCCCATAAAGATTTGTGCTGGATACGTGTTGAACCACAAAAAGCCTAAACCCGCCCCAGCCAAGGCGGCACAGAAAACGATTAATTCACCTGAACCCTGTACATAGGGAATCAGCAAGTAATCGGCAAAGCGTACGTTACCCGTTAAGTAAGCAAACACACCTAATGCACCACCCACTAATACCGTTGGCAGAATCGCTAACCCATCCAAACCATCAGTAAGGTTGACCGCATTACTGGTGCCTACAATTACAAAGTAGGTCAGCACCACAAAAAATATGCCCAGAGGAATCGCTACGTCTTTGAATAACGGTACAATCAGAGCCGTCTCGGCTGGGGTGCTGGCGGTGTAATACAAGAAGATCGCAGCCGCTAAACCAAACACACTTTGCCATAAGTATTTCCACTTAGCGGGCAAACCGCGTGGGTTCTTTTCTACTACCTTACGGTAATCATCTACCCAGCCGATCAAGCCAAAAGACAGCATGACTAATAGGACCACCCAAACATACTGATTGCTCAGGTCTCCCCATAACAGGGTACTCACTGAGATAGAAAAAATGATCAGTGCACCGCCCATAGTTGGTGTGCCAGCTTTGCTCAAATGGGTTTGTGGACCGTCGTTACGAATCGCTTGACCAATTTGCAAACGTTGCAATAACACAATCACCTTGTTACCAATCAACAAAGAAATCGCAAGTGCTGTTAACACACCTAAAATGGCACGCAGTGACAAATAATTGAACACTGCGAAGAAAGTGAAGTATTTGCTTAAATAAGCCGTGAGCAAAAGTAACATTGTTAAGAAATGTCCTAGTTTATGAGTGCTTTTATAACGTTTTCCATTTTGGCAGAGCGTGACCCTTTCACCAAAATAGCGTGATTTTTATCTAGTGTTTGTACCAGCTGCGCCGCCTCTTCATGGCTCTGACAAAACAATGCCTTGGCATTCCCTTGTGTAAACGCACGTCCAGCGATGGCGGCAATGTCGCCTACGCAAATCAAATGATCAATGCCTTGTTGATATGCGTATTCACCCAATTCGTGATGTATGGATTCTTGCTGATCACCCAATTCACCTAAAGCCCCCAAAATCAGCCAAGTTTTTGAGACTTTTTGCATGGATAAAACATCAATCGCTGCTTTCACGGATGCTGGGCTGGCATTGTAACAATCATTGATTAACAGGGCTTCATTTTTTGTGCACAATCGCTCTAATCGACCCGCTACAAAGGCCGGCTTGCTCAATTGGCTAACAGCGAAATGGAAATCTTCCCCTACAGCCAACATTGCCAGCACCACCGCCATACCATTGGCAATTTGATGTTTACCTGGAGAGCCTACTTCTACCCGTACGCTCTGCCCTAAATAACTCAAGGTAACTTGGCTCGATTGATCCCCAAGCTGTATATCTTCAGCATAAAGATCTGCCCTATCAGTAAAGCCAAAAGACAAGACCTCTCGTCCTTGGGTCAAACCACACCAGTAATCATAAAAGCCGTCATCGGCATTCAGAATGACCTTAGCTGTTCGCTTAGCCCCAGAGATCAGCTGACCCTTTTCTATGGCAATACCTCGCAGATCACCAAAACCTTCAAAATGACTGCCACTGGCATTAGTCAATATAACAACGTCAGGACAAGCAATACTCGCTAAACGCTCGATTTCCCCCGGTACGCTGGTGCCCGTTTCCACCACAGCAACATCCTGCCCTGCTTGCAAACCTAACAAAGTTTGCGGCACACCAATCTGGTTGTTCAAATTGGCCTGGGTTTTTAACACATTATGATGATTCAAAGATTGAGCCAGCCAATCTTTTACACTGGTTTTACCATTACTACCCGTAATACAGACAACTGGCCCAGTAAAAGCGTCTCGCACAGCGCGCGCAATTTGCCCATAGGCTCGACGCGTATCCGCCACTTTAATATAGGATTTTAAGGGTAGAGTTTGTTCGGACAAGACCGCGACAGCACCTTGCTCAAGTGCTTGCACAGCATAATCATGACCATCAAAACGCTCGCCTGTAAAAGCCACAAACAAGCTGCCAGACTGAATGCTTCGTGTATCGCTGATAATATTGAGGACAGGCTGATCTTCACCGATCAACTCGCCATTACAAATCTGAGCTATCTTGGCTAAGGTCAGTTCAATCAACATAACACTGCAATACTCCTAAAGCTTCTTCTTTGTCGTCAAAATGATGCTTCACACCCTGAACATCTTGGTAATTCTCATGGCCTTTACCAGCAATCAAGATCACATCATTCGCGCTTGCGGTTAAGATCGCTTGGGCGATTGCTTCACGTCTGTCTGCAATCACGGTGAGCTTCTCGGAAGAAGTTAGCCCTATCTGAGCATCCGTAAGAATTTGCGCCACCGCTTCGGTTCTTGGATTGTCTGAAGTTAGGAATACACTGTCAGCATTAGCCATAGCCTCTGCCATCATCAACGGACGCTTGCCTCTGTCGCGATCACCACCACAACCAAACACACAAATTAATTTGCCAGCCGAATGATCTCGCAATGCTTGCAAAGCGACCCTTAGGGCATCAGGTGTATGGGCATAATCCACCACTGCTACCGGCGTGTTAGCCAGCACCACTTTTTCCATGCGACCCGGTGCGCCCTGTAATCGCTCCAACCCTGCTAACAAGCTATCTTTCTTTGGCAGCAAGTGCCATAAGGCAGCCAGCGCCGCCAAGGCGTTTTGCACATTGAAGCGACCGAGCAAGGGTAAAAAAACTTTTCGGCGCCCTTCTGGATACACTAATTGGAATTCACAACCTGTAGGCAAGAAAGACAGATGCTCAACATAAAAGTCTGCGCTACTCTCGGCCAAACTATAATAGTGCCTTTTAGAAGAGGTGTCTTGAGACATAAAATCCGAATAGTCATCGTCCAAACAGAACACACTATGTTCAACACTTGCAAAGGCGAACAAGGCTTTCTTCGCGGCGGCATAGGACGCCATATCCCCGTGATAATCCAGATGATCCCGAGATAAGTTCGAAAAAATAGCCCCTTGAAATGGCACCCCTTGTAAACGCCCTTGATCTAGCGCATGGGAAGAAGCTTCAAAAGCAACAAAATCAACTCCTTGAGCTGACAATTCCATAAGGGTCTTATGAAGCGTAAGTAGGTCTGGCGTGGTTTGCACAGCTTCTTGGAGTTTACCAAGTTCGCCCACACCAAAGGTGCCGACCAAGCCACTTTTCAAACCTGTTAGCTTAGCAAGCTGAGCCAAATAGAAACAAATAGAGGATTTGCCATTCGTCCCCGTTACGGCCACCATTTGCTTAGGTAAAGCACCAAAATATTGATGTAAGCAACCCACCAAGAGTGCCGCCACATCCTCCACTTCAATCAATGCCAAAGCGGCATGCTTTAACCCTAAGCCTGCTGGAACAACCGCCGTTAGGCAACCAAGGTTCGCAACGGCATCTAGGTAATCCCAACCATTAGAAGCCACTCCGGGTAAAGCAAAAAAAACAGCCTCACGATTTACTTTGCGGCTGTCTGTTTCTAAGTGCGTATATTCATGATTCGGCAAACCTTCCAACCAAGGAAGGTTTGCCGAAGTATATAATTGAGAATGGGTTATCTTTGCCATCTAACCACCTTGCGCCACTTGATAGGGAGCCGTTTTCTTATCTAGTCTCACTTCGCGTAATCCATCAGGTAAATCAGGAGAGATATTAAGGGTTGTTAAGGCACCTTCCATTACGCGAGAAAATACCGGCGCAGCAACTTCGCCACCGTAATATTCTCGGCCTTTCGGGTCATTTACCATCACTACCATAGCCAATCTTGGATTAGAAGCCGGCGCTACCCCTGCAAATAAGGCAATATATTGATCGTATTCGTAGCCCTTAGAGCCGACTTTGTGCACAGTACCAGTTTTGCCTGCTACTTTATAACCAGGGATTTTTGCCGCTTTACCAGAACCTTTTTGCACAACCGCCTCCATCATACCGATCACATCTTTGGCGACGCTACGAGGGATCACTTGTTTGCCTTCGCTTGGCACATCTTGCTTAAAGATGGTCACAGGCACACGATACCCACCGTTGGCTAAGGTCATATAAGCTTGCGCCAGCTGCAAGGTGGAAACAGACAAACCATAGCCGTAAGCCAATGTCGCAATTTCAGATGGGTGCCATTTTGGGTGGGAAGGCAATACACCGCTGGCTTCCCCAGGGAAACCAATACCAACAGGTGAACCAATACCTAGCTCGTAATCCATGTTCCAAATGGCATCTTGCGGTAAAGACAAAGCGATTTTTGAAGAGCCCACGTTACTGGATTTGATCAAGAGTTTTTCCATATCGATCACACCATAGTTGGTGGCATCACGAATGGTAAAGCGCCCAAAGCGCAAATAACCTGGGGCAGTATTAATTTGAGATTCCGTGGTGTATTGACCCGACATTAAAGCGGCCGATATAGTGAAAGGCTTCATGGTCGAGCCAGGCTCAAAAAGGTCGATCACTGCGCGGTTACGCAGCTCTTCGTATTCCAACTGAGATCTATCATTCGGGTTGTAGGATGGCTGGTTCACCATCGCTAAGATTTCGCCCGTTTTAACATCCAAAATGACCGCTGAAGCGGAAGTAGCACGATGCTCCGTTACCGCCGCTTTCAATTCACGATAAGCTAAATACTGTAGCCTTAAGTCGATACTTAACTCAATATTTTCACCTGGTCGCTCTGCTTCTTCTTCACCGATACCACGAATAATGTTACCCGTAAGATCTTTTACATAGCGACGCTTGCCTTCATACCCCTGCAAGGCTTGATCATAAGCCAGCTCAATGCCCTCTTGACCTTTATCATCGATATTGGTGAAACCCACAACGTGAGAAGCAACTTCTCCCGCTGGATAGAAGCGCTTGTATTCTTTGGTCTTGCTCACACCGACGACTTTTGCCGCCATAATGGCTTCGGCTTCATGGGGTGGAATTTGACGCTTCAAATACATGAAGGAACGTTTTCTATTGGACTCAAATCTTTCTTGTAACCAAGCGCGACCCACTCCCATAGCTTCTGCAAGACGTTTGATCTCTTGCTCTGGTCCAATGTTTTTCTCTGGGTGTCTGTCTAGTTTCCATAGTGCTTTAGGGTTTGCCACTATCGTCCACGTCGGGGTACTGACGGCTAGCGGTTCGCCTCGGCGATCCAAAATCATGCCACGGGTTGCCGGAATCGCTTCCGTTCTCACCGCGCGCATTTCCCCTTGGTTTTGTAAGAATTCTTTATCGACTACGGTGAGATAAAATAAACGACCGCCGGCCACTGCAAACAATAGCAGCGCGATAGCATAGACAAATCTAAAGCGCCACTTACCGGGGTTTTGAATTCCGTTTTCAATATTCATGGTTTCACTATTATCAATTCATTTTGAGAAGGGGCATGCATACTTAAGTCCTTAATGGCTGATTGTTCCAAACGGCTTGGTTGCGTTAGAGCACTCTCCTCCAAAAGAAGCTGCCCCCATGTAACTTCGTAATTCACCTCAGACTTTTTAAGGGCCTGTAGGTAGGAAAAGTCTTTCCTAAAATCGTATACCTGAATCACCACGGCAACAGAGATCGCCGCCAAGACAAAAACCCCACCAATAAAAGGTAATGGTGAGAAGGTCGTCTTCTTATTCACTGACTCGCTCCAACACTCGCAATACCGCGCTACGCGAACGCACATTATCGCTCACCTCCCCCTGAGAAGGCTTGATCGCTTTACCTATGGTCTTAAACTTAATATCAAGATGAGCATTACGAATCGGTAAATGTCTTGGTAGTTCAGGGCCTTTTGCCTTTAACTTCATGAAACGCTTCACCATGCGGTCTTCCAATGAATGGAAGCTGATCACCGCTAAACGACCACCAACTTTCAACGCTTGCGTAGCCGCTTCTAAACCCAATTCCAAATCCCCTAATTCATTGTTGATATGAATACGGATACCTTGGAAAGCGCGCGTAGCAGGGTTTTTACCTTTTTCCCAAGCAGGATTGGCTTCTGCCACAACCTTGGATAATTGCAAGGTAGTTAGAATCGGTGTGTGGGCTCGATATTCGCAAATTGCTTTAGCGATACGGCGTGAGAATCGCTCCTCACCAAACTGATACATAACATCTGCCAACTCTTTTTCGTCGACAGTAGCGATCCATTCAGCGGCACTCACCCCTTTATCTGGGTTCATACGCATATCAAGAGGACCATCGTTCATAAAACTAAAACCGCGTTCAGCATCATCCAATTGCGGGGATGAAACCCCTAAATCCATCATGATGCCGTCGACTTTATCGACTCCAAATACTGCAGAAATATGCTCCGCCATATTGGCAAAACTGTCTTGTACGATTTGAAAACGGCTGTCTTCTTGCTCTAAATCCCGACCATGCTGGATCGCGACTGGATCTTTATCGAACCCTAGTAAACGGCCTTTTTCTAGGCGCTCTAGAACAAGCCGAGTATGTCCACCACGACCAAAAGTGCCGTCCACGTATAGTCCGTCTTGGTCAGTCACCAACATATCAACGGATTCATTAAGCATGACGCTTATGTGTTCAGCCATTGTCTTTGTCATAAAGAAATATCCATCATGGTTTCAAGTTGTAAATCTTCTATCGCGTCTTGAGCCAAGTAGTCTTCGCGTTGCGCTTCCCACTCCTCTTGACTCCATATCTCTAGCTTTTTGCCCTGCCCTAAAATCGTTAATTTACGATCCAAACGGGCAAACTCCCGCAACGGTGCGGGCAATAATATTCGCCCCGCTTTATCCACTTCTAAGTCTGTAGCATGACCGACCAACAAGCGCTGCAACCTTCTTGCTTGAGGCTGAAATGTGGGCAATTTATCCAGCTTTTGCTGTATTTGTTCCCACTCCGACACTGGGTAAAGCAACAGACACCTTGAGACAGGGTCAATCGTGACTACCACTCCTTCATCGTCGTATTGAGCCAATTCATCACGCAGCCGAGCAGGCAGAGACATACGTCCCTTCACATCTGCGCTGACTTGATGAATCCCTCTAAACAACCTCATTACCCACTTATCGACACTTTATCCCACAATTTAACACCATTCATGCAAAAAGGTAAAAAGAAATTGAAAAAAAGGCAGAAATGGGCAAAAAACCCACCCAACAAGAAAACACACAGAGAGCGATACAGTCAGTTGAGAAGAAAACACCACTGAACAAATAAAAATGCAGCAAGGCTGAGGAACAGAAAGCTAAAGGTGCGGATAAATGGTATTCGTTAGGGGTTTTATAGTTTTCACAGGGGTTCAATAAACTCAAGACACAGCAAAGCCATGACGCTATAAGGCGCCGCGGTTTATCAAAATTTTGAAATTGATAATGAGTTGAGCATTATTCACTCAAAGAAATCATCTTAAGCGAGATAATCTAAACACTAAACTGGAAAAAGGAAGTAAAACAGAAGATAGAAAAGCAAGTTGGCCGATAAGCCGGGTTCTGTCGTGGACAGTCATTCATCTAATCCGTACATCACTGCACGTCTCTAGCAACCTACCCGAACTCAGCGCGGGTCACGCCAAAGAGTTCCTATTTGGTCTTGCTTCAAGTGGGGTT
>NZ_JBDVGW010000015.1:0-112287 GCF_039940335.1 Marinomonas sp.
TATAAAGCGAATTGACGTGTTTGACGTCTCGTAAGACTTCAATTTTTTTGATCAACCACCAACCGAAGTTAGTAAGTCGATCTTCTGAAGTCTCCAGCGAGCGCCCACACAAATTATCTGATTATCTATTTTAAAGAGCGTTGCCGTTACACTTAAGCTGCTTCGTCTCTGTGTTAGAGTGAAGCCCTGTCCGTGTCAGCGAGGGCGTATATTAAGGATCTACAGATTTAGTGCAAGTGTTTTCTGCAATTAATTGTATTTTTAAGCTAATAATTTCAAAAGCTTATAATTCCGTACAAAAAAACAACAATATCGAGATGTTTGTTCATTTCTCATACAGCCTTATCTAAAAAATCATTCTCACCAGTGATTTCCAACGCAAACAGTAGTGCAATCATGCGTCGAGTTTGCGCACTCTTCAAACTCCGCTCTGGGTAAACAAGAAAGTAGTCTTGCTTCAGCGCCAAACTAAGATCATTAACTTTCACCAAAGCCCCTGACGCTAATTCAGCCTGAATCAATGATTCTTGACCTAATAAAAGCCCCCTTCCCTGTAACGCTGCTTCGACCGCCAAATTGGTTAGGTTAAAAGTAGGTCCTTTTTGAACGCCGTAATAAGGTAACCCCATTCCTTCAAACCAATCCTGCCAACTCGGCAAATCAGCATTATCTCGCCCCCAATCCACATGAATCATTGGTAGGCATACTATGGACTCAATATCGTCTCTCTCTATAGCCTGTAATAATTTTGGACTAGCAACAGCAAACACCCTGTCATTAAATAAACGCTGTTTATGCATGTCTGGATAGGAATGAGCACCAAAACTGATGCAGGCATCAAAATCCTGCTGATTAAAATCTACTTTGCTGTGACTCGCCTCTACTCGTATATCCACATCCTGACATTTTTCTAATACATCATAGACCCTGGGCATTAACCACTTACTTGCTACTGACGGTAAGGCGGCAATTTTAAAGACGCCAGCCTGCTCTTTGCTGTGCAATACCGCCTGCCCTTGCGCCAGACTGGCAAAGGCTTGCTCAACGAAGGGCAAATAGGTTTTGCCTTGCGCTGTTAACTGCACACCAGTAGAAGAACGCATTAGCAAGCTCACCCCTAGCTCTTCTTCTAATTGTTTGATTTGCTGACTAATGGCCGCTGGGGTAATACATAATTCATTCGCGGCACTGGCGAAACTGCCATATTTTGCGGCCATGATAAAACTTCTGAGATTATTGAGAGATCGCATACCCCACCCTTCGTTAAGCAATACTTAACAAGACATTAAGAATTTATTGTTACTCCCCATTACTAATATTCAGTAACCTGAAGCCTAGTCGGTTTTATCTTTTTAAATACATTGGCACCAGCGCGAGGCTATATATGTCATTAGATACCATCATTAATCATACGTTGTACACCATAGATGACGACTCTTTTCAAAAAGAGTGTCGCCACAAGCTCCAACAGGACGGCGCATTAGTGCTACCAAATTTTCTTACTGAAGAGTGCATCGCACAGGTAGTGGCTGAGGGTAAACAGCAAATGCATTTGGCTTATTACACAGAAGACCGTCACAATGTTTATTTGAAAGAAAGCGACCCAGATTTTGACAAAGGCCATGCCCGCAACCGTTTAGTTGATTCCTCTAAAGGCTGTATTACTGACGACTTTATTCCCAGCAACTCACCCCTTAGACGCCTTTATGATGCGCCAACCTTTCGGAAATTTTTAGCTGAGGTTTTAGAAGAGCAGCAACTTTATAACTATGCGGACCCACTCTCCTCCATCAACCTACATTACGCCAGTGAAGGACAAGAACTTGGTTGGCACTTTGATAACTCCTCCTTTGCCATTACCCTGCTATTACAAAAGCCCGAGCAAGGCGGTCATTTCCAATACATTCCTAATATGCGCAATTCCGCACAGGTGGATATGAACTATACCGGTGTGGAAGCCGTACTCAATAGTCAAACCCCAGTCCAGCAGCTTGATATTGACCCAGGCTCATTGGTGCTATTCCGCGGTCGTGACGCCATTCACCGTGTTACACCCACTATCGGTGACACAACCCGAATGTTGGTGGTACTGGCCTATAACTCCGCACCCAACATCGAACTATCTGAATCCGCCCGCATGACTTTTTATGGGCGCCTTAATTAATCAAAAAAAAAGGCCGATGCAGTGATGCATCGGCCTTTCTATTTAACGCTAAGCGCCTTAGCCGCCAACGTAACTCAACATCACACCAGCTGCTACTGCAGAGCCAATAACACCCGCAACGTTTGGACCCATTGCATGCATCAACAAGAAGTTTTGCTTGTTTGCCTCTAAACCAACTTTGTTAGCTACACGGGCTGCCATAGGAACAGCAGATACACCCGCCGCACCGATAAGAGGGTTAATATCTTCAGCCGAGTATCTATTCATTATCTTAGCCATAATAACACCGGAAGCAGTACCAATAGAGAAAGCCACCAATCCTAAACCTAAGATCCCTAAGGTCTCAAAATTTAAGAAATCTGCTGAGCTAAGTTTTGAACCTACACCTAAACCCAAGAAAATAGTAACCGTGTTGATCAAAGCGTTTTGAGCCGTATCACTTAAACGATCCACCACGCCACATTCTTTCATTAAGTTACCAAAGCAGAACATACCTAGTAGCGGCGCAGCACTTGGCAAAAACATAGCAGCTAAGAAAATTACAACAAGAGGGAATATGATCTTCTCTTTCTTCGAAACCACTCGCAACTGAACCATTTTGATAGCACGTTCTTCTTTAGAAGTAAGTGCTCTCATGATTGGCGGCTGAATCAATGGAACCAATGCCATGTACGAATAGGCAGCAACAGCGATTGCACCCAACAAATCAGGAGCAAGTCGGCTGGCAACAAAAATCGCCGTAGGACCATCAGCACCACCGATAATGCCAATTGCAGCAGCATCCGCTAAAGTGAAGTCCATAATACCCGCAGCCCCCAGCAGCACCGCACCGATAACTGTTGCAAAGATACCAAACTGGGCAGCTGCACCAAGCAGAAGCGTTTTAGGGTTGGCCAGCATAGGACCAAAGTCCGTCATTGCTCCCACACCCATAAAGATCAATAATGGGAATAAACCCGTTTCAATACCACCATGATAGATGTAGTACTGAAGACCACCAGGGGAAACCAAGTGGCCCGCTGCATCATAAACGGGAGCCGCCATAAAACCAGCTCCCGGAATATTCACCATGACAGCACCTATACCAATAGGCAGTAACAACAAAGGCTCAAAGCCTTTCTTCACGGCCAAAAAGATCAGTAGAAGACCCACACACATCATCACAAACTGGCCCAGCTCAAGCTGGTAAAAACCTGTATCATGAAGCAAATTTAGTAGCTTATTTTCCATCTCTAAATTTTCCTAGATTACAAAGTAAGAAGTGACTGACCCACTTGTACAGAGTCACCTTCTTTCACGTTAATGGAACCTATCACTCCTGATTTAGGCGCTGAGATCTCTGTTTCCATCTTCATTGCCTCTAGAATCATCACAGTATCACCTTCTGCAACCTGCTGACCCGGAGCCACTAGAACCTTGAAAATATTACCTGCAAGCGGTGATGGTACGGGGTCGCCACCGGATACTGGGGCTGGCTGAGCCGTTGCAGCTGGCGCCGCGGTACTCGCACCAGTTGGCTGGATTTGGCTAATATCGCCACCATCAGCCACTTCAACCACATAGCTTTGCCCAGAAACAGTTACGGTATAGACACCCGCTTCGGTGGAAGCTTCTGCCGCACTGACCACATCATCAGCAGAAGGCACTGGCTCAAAGGCACTGGCATCACCACGGTTTTGCAAAAATTTCAAACCGATTTGAGGGAACAAGGCATAAGTCAGGACATCATCAAGATTGTCTTCTGCTAACTTAATATCTTTTTCTTTGGACAAGCCAACGAGCTCTTCTGTCAATTTATCCATTTCAGGAGATAAAAGATCCGCTGGTCGACAAGTGATTGCCTCTTCTCCCGCTAACACACGCTCTTGCAGCTCTTTATTGAACTCCGCGGGTGCAGCGCCATACTCACCCTTAAGAATACCAGCCGTTTCTTTCGAGATAGATTTGTATCGTTCACCAGTCAGAACGTTTAGTACCGCCTGAGTACCAACAATTTGAGACGTTGGCGTTACTAGTGGAATCAAACCTAAATCTTCACGTACTTTAGGAATTTCTTTTAGTACATCATCAAACTTATCAGCTGCACCTTGTTCTTTCAGCTGACTTTCCATATTCGTCAACATGCCGCCAGGTACTTGTGCTATCAAGATACGAGAATCTGTACCGCGTAGCGAGCCTTCGAACTTAGCGTACTTCTTACGCACTTCTCTAAAGTAGGAAGCAATCTCTTCTAGCAATGTGAGATCTAGACCAGTATCGCGATCTGTACCCTGTAACGCCGCCACAACAGATTCTGTTGCACTGTGACCATAAGTCATCGACATAGAAGAGATCGCTGTATCAACTCGGTCAACACCTGCCTCGACCGCCTTCAAGATCGTCATATCAGACAGACCCGATGTAGCATGAGCATGGAGTTGCACTTCTAAGTGAGTTTGCGCTTTTAACAAACTGACCAACTCGTACGCGTCGTATGGCGTTAAAATGCCAGACATATCTTTAATCGCAATGGAGTCAGCCCCCATATCTTCCAATGTCTTAGCGTAATCTACCCAGTTCTGCGTAGTATGCACACGACTCTTAGTGTAAGAAATCGTACCCTGAGCATGCTTGTCTTGGGCTTTAACCGCCTTGATAGCTGTTTCCAAGTTGCGAGGGTCATTCATGGCATCAAAAATACGGAAGACATCCACACCATTAACCGCAGCACGCTCAACAAACTTGTTTACCACATCATCAGCATAGTGACGGTAGCCCAATAGGTTTTGTCCACGAAGCAACATTTGCTGAGGTGTGTTTGGCATTACTTTTTTTAACTCACGGATGCGCTCCCAAGGATCTTCACCGATATAACGGATACAGGAGTCAAACGTCGCACCACCCCAAGATTCAAGTGACCAATAACCCACTTGATCAAGTTTTTCTGCGATTGGCAGCATATCGTCAATACGCATACGAGTTGCAAACAATGATTGGTGCGCATCGCGCAAGACGACATCTGTTATACCCAGAGGTTGCTTAGGAGTTGTCATATTTCAGCCTCAGTTAGAAAATATTAATTAGTTTTTTTGTTTTGACGATGTTGATGCACAGCAGCAGTAATAACAGCCTTCAAATGCTCATCTACCCTAGTGCTGTTTGCCGCCTGTGGTACAGCAGATGCCGTCGCTTCAGGAGCCGGTGCATCAGGGAAAAAATGATTCAGTAAGCGCGACATATAGGTTGTCGCAAAGATCAACAGTATTAGGAATAGAAAAACAAAACCCATCCCCAATACCATTAATCCGATACCCTCTTCTAACAATCCATTCATAGTTTTTTATACCTTTTCGCTTGCCTTGTTTGTCCGCGATGAATGTGCTCATATGCACACTCATAGATACTGTTTTTGATTGATGCTATTTTTTACCACAAACCAGAACAGTTTGACATTTTTTTTACATAACAGTTTAACTTATTTCGTGAACATTCCACCTAAATCGACAAAAAGCGTGAACCCAACCCCACAAAAACCTCACATTACCCTAGCTGTTGCGCCAATGGAGGGCGTCATGGACCACACCATGCGCAGACTATTATCGCAAGTTGGTGGCATGGATTATCTGGTATCGGAGTTTGTACGCGTATCCCAATACGCCATTCCTAGCCATACTTTTAAGCGTCTCGTCCCCGAGAATCAAGATCAGGCTAGAACTACCCACAACCACCCTGTTTACACTCAATTGTTAGGCAGCAACGCCGAGCTAATGGCTCAAAGTGCTCTGGCCGCCAGCGAAGCTGGGGCGACTCATATTGACATTAACTTTGGCTGCCCTGCGAAGCGTGTTAATGGTCATGGAGGCGGCTCTGTTCTGCTTCAGGACCCAAACATCCTGCATGAGATAATGCACGTCACGAGGCTAGCTCTGCCAAGCCATATTCATTTGTCCGCCAAAATACGCCTAGGCTACGAAGATGAAGAGCGCCTATTTGATAATGTCGACGCCATAGAGAGCGCTGGAACAGAAAAGCTCACTGTTCATGGTAGAACCAAAGTAGACGGCTACAAACCACCGGCTCGCTGGGAAAAAATAGGACAGATACAAGACAGAACAAAAATGGAAGTGGTGGCGAACGGTGACATCGTTGATATTGACTCACTCATTAGGTGTCAGGCCATTACAGGATGCCAACATTTCATGATAGGTCGCGGCTCCCTCAACAACCCATTCGTTTTTCAGGAAATCCGCTCTCATTTAGCGGGTAAAGTTGCACCGCCACAGCAGCAACTCGTTGAATTGTTTTTGGATTACAGCCAACAGCTACAACAAGAGTACGATGAGGTAGCAACGCTTGGACGCCTAAAACAATGGTGCGGGCATTTACGTTTTAATTTTCCAGTCATTAAAGCAAACTTGCAGTCATTGAGACGCTGCCAATCAACACAGGCACTGAATCAACTGATTAAAGAACTACTAGAAACTAGATAAAAGAGTAGAGATAAGTTTTAGAAAACAAGGATGTTTTTTGAAGAAAGATTTTACAAAGAGATATAAAACAAGAAGAAATGGTGCACCCGAGAGGATTCGAACCTCTGACCGCTCGGTTCGTAGCCGAGTACTCTATCCAGCTGAGCTACGGGTGCGTAACTACATAATCTTTTTTGAAAACCTAAGGGAGGATAATACCTAAGGAGTTTTGAAATGGTGCACCCGAGAGGATTCGAACCTCTGACCGCTCGGTTCGTAGCCGAGTACTCTATCCAGCTGAGCTACGGGTGCGTAACTTCAAATTTGATTAGCAACTTAAGATGATAGAACATCCTAAGTGAATACTGAAATGGTGCACCCGAGAGGATTCGAACCTCTGACCGCTCGGTTCGTAGCCGAGTACTCTATCCAGCTGAGCTACGGGTGCGTAACTACTTTTCAGTATCTTTTGAAAAATAGGAGGATAGCCCTAAATCTCAAACTTGAAATGGCGGAGAGTGAGGGATTCGAACCCTCGATGAGTGTTAACCCATACACCCTTAGCAGGGGCGCGCCTTCAGCCACTCGGCCAACTCTCCAAACAAGTGCGGCGTAGTATATACTGCTTAACCGCTATGTAAAGCCCTTAAATTAATTTTTTTAAAAAAAATTAATTTTCTAGAACTTCGTCTTGTTCTTTCTGAATGCGAAGATAAATTTCTTCACGATGCACAGAAACATCTTTAGGGGCATTAATACCAATGCGCACCTGATTACCTTTAACGCCTAACACGGTAACAGAAACTTCGTCACCAACCATTAGAGTTTCACCAACTCTGCGAGTAAGAATAAGCATAACAATATCTCCCTGTGAGATTCATTAATTTTCAATCAAGCGACTTGATCTCAAAATCGTGTAGGAAATTCCCTACAAGAGATATTGTATCTTTTATACTCAGGTTAATCTATATCTTTAACAAAAGTAGACAAAAGTCCACTAAGACTCACTAACTTCCATGCTAGCGTCACTCAACTTAAAAGCTGAATGAAGGGCGCGAACCGCCAGCTCCATGTATTTCTCATCAATAATAACAGACACTTTAATCTCAGAAGTAGAGATTAGCTGGATGTTAATTGACTCCTCAGCCAAGGCACGGAACATGCAGCTTGCCACACCCGCATGGGAACGCATTCCAACACCAACAATAGACACTTTGGCAATCTTAGCGTCCGATAATACGTCGCGTGCACCTAGCTCCTTCTCAATACTTTTAAGGATAACTAACGCCTGCTCGTATTCATTACGATGCACGGTGAAGGTAAAATCCGTCGTGCCATCAGCCGAAACATTTTGCACTATCATATCTAATTCAATATTAGCATCACTGATCGGACCTAAAATACGCGACGCAATACCCGGAATATCCGGCACACCTTTAAGGGTCAATTTGGCTTCATCACGGTTAAATGCAATACCAGAAACAGCTGGCTGTTCCATATCTTTATTCCCCTCAGTTGTAATCAATGTACCTTCTCCATCTTCAAAACTCGACAATACACGCAGTGGCACCTGGTATTTACCCGCAAACTCAACCGAGCGTATTTGCAATATTTTTGACCCTAAGCTGGCCATTTCTAACATTTCTTCAAACGTAATCTTATCTAAACGACGGGCGCTGTCCACGACCCTAGGGTCGGTGGTGTAGACACCATCCACATCAGTGTAAATCTGGCACTCATCTGCTTTCAGCGCAGCCGCCAAAGCAACTCCAGTAGTATCTGAGCCACCACGCCCAAGAGTGGTGATATTGCCGTTTTCATCCGCGCCTTGGAAACCCGCAACCACGACAACTCGACCAGCGCTTAGATCCGCTTGCATGGCTTCCGTATCAATATGTTGAATACGCGCTTTCGTATGGGCACTGTCCGTGGTAATTCGTACTTGAGAACCGGTGTAAGAGCGCGCATCTAAGCCACGCTTCATTAACGCCATAGAAAGTAAAGCGATCGTCACTTGCTCACCAGTAGACAACAAAACGTCCATTTCTCTCGGACTCGGTGTTGCCGTTACCTCTTTTGCTAAAGCGATCAGGCGGTTCGTTTCACCACTCATGGCAGAAACGGCCACCACGATGTCATCACCGTTTTGCTTATGCTTTAGTACGCGATCTGCTACTGCTTCGATACGCTCAATTGTGCCGACCGAAGTACCACCATATTTTTGAACCAACAACGCCATAGTCTTATTACCTATACTGAAAGCGCACCGACAAAAGAGCCCCTTTTAATCGGGGCTATTTGTCGGCATTTTTTAAAACCATTAAAGAAAATCGTCTAACCTGAGACTTTTTCAGCTACCCATGCCGGTACTAGTGCCAATGCTTCGGGCAAAGCCGCAGGGTTATTACCACCCGCTTGCGCCATGTCTGGACGACCACCGCCTTTACCATCAACCAAAGGCGCTACCATTTTGATCAAATCGCCTGCTCTGACTTGCTTGGTCAACTCTTTCGTTACCCCAGCAATCAAACTCACTTTATCAGCATTCACAGCAGCTAATAAAATAACCGCTGACTCCAGTTTACTCTTCAGTTGATCCAACAAATCACGAAGCTCTTTCGGATCGTTTACCTCAACCTGAGCTACCAACAACTTGCCACCAGCAATATCGGTCGCCTGAGAAGCCAAATCCGCGCCAGCCAAAGCGGCCATCTTGCCTTTTAGAACATCCAATTCTTTTTGCAAACTACGGGCTTGTTCGTTTAAAGCAGACACTTTATCGAGTGCATTGTCTTTATTACCTTTCACCAAACTTGCTACGCTTGTCAGCACGGCTTCTGTCTGGCGGGTATAATCAATCGCCGCTTTACCTGTTAGAGCTTCAATACGGCGTACACCTGCAGCGATACCACCTTCGGATACGATCTTAAACATACCGATATCACCAGTGCGTTTAACGTGAGTACCACCACACAATTCGATGGAGTAATCAGCGCCCATGGTTAAAACACGCACTTCGCTGTCGTATTTTTCACCAAACAAGGCCATAGCACCTTTTTGTTTCGCCGCTTCAATGTCCATGATGTCGGTATCAACAGAGCGGTTCATGCGAATTTGCTCATTCACCATGTCTTCAATCTGCTCAATCTCAACTGCAGTGACGCCTTCAAAATGAGAGAAGTCAAAACGTAAACGCTCAGCATTGACCAAAGAGCCTTTCTGAGTCACATGCTCACCCAACACGCGACGCAAAGCTTCATGCATCAAGTGGGTAGCGGAGTGGTTCAATGTCGTTGCCATACGAATCGTACGGTCCACGTCACCTGTTACCAAATCACCTACAGACAAACTCCCTTCTTTTAACTCGCCTTGGTGCAGATGCGCCTTAGCTTGCTTAGTCGTATTACTTACCTTAAAGGCACCAGCGCCACGCAACCAACCTTGATCACCTACCTGACCACCAGACTCACCGTAGAAAGGTGTGGACTTCAAAATGATCGCTGCAGATTGACCTGCTGCTAGAGTATCGACGTAAGCACCATCCACCAAGATGGCTTCGATTTCACATTGACTTTGCAAGTGATCATAGCCAGTAAACTCGGTCACCGACTCTAGTTTCACACTACCAGACATATCCATAGAGAAGTTGCTGGCTGAACGCGCCCTTGCACGCTGAGCGTCCATTGCCGCGTCAAAGCCTGCCTCATCTATTTCCAGACCATTTTCACGGGCGACATCATTGGTTAAATCTGCAGGAAAACCATAGGTATCATAAAGTTTGAAGACGGTTTCACCAGCAATGGTTTTATCATCACCCAACTGACTGATGGCTTCTTCAAGAATCTTCATACCTTGATCAAGGGTTTTCGCAAACTGCTCTTCTTCTTTTAGCAAGATAGAGGCTACACGATCTTTCAGCTTACGAAGTTCTGGGTAAGCGTCACCCATTTCGGCATCCAGAGCATCCACCAACTTATGGAAGAACACGCCTTTTTGACCCAATTTATTACCGTGGCGTACCGCACGACGCACAATTCGACGCAATACATAACCACGCCCTTCATTAGAAGGAATGACACCATCCACAATCATGAAAGAACAAGAACGAATGTGGTCGGCAATAACACGCAAAGATTGCGATTCAAGATCTTCTGTACCAACCGCTTTAGCTGACGCCGCAATAAGGTTTTGGAACAAGTCGATTTCGTAGTTGCTGTGCACCCCTTGAAGAATGGCGGCAATACGCTCTAAGCCCATACCCGTATCAACAGACGGCTTTGGTAATGGCGCCATGGTGCCATCGGCGGAACGGTTGAACTGCATGAACACCACGTTCCAGATCTCGATAAAGCGGTCGCCATCTTCTTCTGGGGAACCTGGAGGCCCACCCCAAATGTGCTCACCATGGTCATAGAAAACTTCAGAACAAGGTCCGCATGGGCCAGTATCGCCCATCGCCCAGAAGTTGTCAGATTGGTAACGACCACCTTTGTTATCACCAATGCGAATGATTTTTTCTTTTGGCAAGCCGATATTTTGATGCCAAAAATCAAATGCTTCATCATCATCTGCATAGACAGTTACCAAAAGCTTTTCTGTTGGTAACTTAAGTACTTGTGTTAGAAACTCCCAAGCATAGCTAATCGCTTCAAACTTGAAATAATCACCAAAACTAAAGTTACCTAGCATTTCAAAGAAAGTGTGGTGACGGGCTGTGTAACCCACATTCTCAAGATCATTATGTTTACCACCAGCTCGTACACAACGCTGAGAGGTTGTCGCTCGGCTATAAGGGCGAAGATCTTCCCCTAGAAAAACGTCTTTAAACTGCACCATACCGGCGTTAGTGAACAGCAAGGTTGGGTCGTTGGCAGGAATCAAGGAGCTTGAGCTCACAATTTGATGCTGCTTACTTTCGAAAAAGGATAAAAATGACTGGCGTAACTCAGAACTCTTCATAATGGGATGAGTCTCTATCTCTGTAATGTCTAGACAAATTGGATTGCGAGATTGGCCTATTTAACGCAGCCAATACGGGGCAATGAAAAGCACAAAATAATACACGCTTAGGATAGGTGTTTTCAAAAGAAACCGTAGAATTTTTAGGCTTATTTTGTATAAAGCTTAAACAAAAGCGTCTTTCAAGGGAAAAAGACGCTTTTAACACACATTAAGACTTAGGTTCTGTCTCTGTGATATAACGATAATGAGGTCTTGATGTCATACGTGTCACCAGCTCATAACCGATTGAACTGGCGTAATCAGCCACTTCTTCAACCGGTACACCTTGCCCCCAGATCACCACTTCTTGACCTATGGCAAGAGGCTGATTGTTTTGGCGGTATTTTACGGTGATCATATCCATTGACACCCGCCCCACGAGACTGGCTTCTTGGCCATCTATGGTAAGCGGAGCACCACTTTGCGTATGGCGAGGGTAACCATCCCCATAACCTATGGCAACCGTCGCCAAGTCATGATCTTCTTGAGCCTCGTAAGAGTATCCATAGCCAACCTTATCGCCTTTTTTCACCTGACGTACTGAAATGACTTTCGACGTTAGATTCATAGCTGGCACTAAACCAAGTTGCTCACCACTGATACCCGCAAATGGAGAGATGCCATACAGCATAATGCCTGGTCTTATCCAACCACCTTCTGGAATCATCCATTTCATAATGGCGGCAGAGTTCGCCACACTGGCCTCAATACCACCAATACGACGGCGAACCTGTTCAAAAAAGCGCAATTGTTCAAGCGTGGCACCATCCGACAAATCATCAGCACAAGCAAAGTGCGTCATCAGGAGAACGTCGTCTACCAAGCCAGACTCTTTAAGCTTATCTACCATGCTGGCAGCGCCTAACTCATCTGTCCCCAAACGATGCATACCAGTATCCAGTTTAACGAACACCTTGCCAATCTTAGCTTGGCCATCCAACAACCAATCAAGTTGTTGTTCGTTTTCTATGGCTGCCCAAAAGCCGTACTGCTCGCAAAGCTCCCATTCTTGTGCCTCAAAAACGCCTTCAAGCAACATAACTGGAGATTTAATTCCCGCTTCGCGTAAGGCTAAAGCCTCTTCTATCGCTGCCACGGCAAAGGCATCGGCTTCTTCATCTAGGTGCTTGGCAACCTTCACAGCGCCATGACCATAGGCGTTACTTTTTACAACAGCAAACGCTTTACTCGTTGGCTGTAATTTTTTTGCGTAACGGTAATTTTGTAAAATTGCGTTTAGATCTACCGTTGCAGTGAGTGGCCGAGCCATTTTTACCCCTTAAATTTAGTTGTAACGTGTAACCGCTAACGCTTGAGAATCAATTTCCGTGTTATTGCCTGCAATAATATCGGCAATCACAGCGCCAGAACCACAACTCATCGTCCAACCCAATGTGCCATGACCAGTATTTAGGTAAAGCCCCTTCACACTCGAAGCGCCAATTACAGGTGTGCCATCTGGCGTCATCGGGCGTAGCCCTGTCCAATACTCTGCTTGAGCAAGATCACAACCTTGGCCAAATAAGTCCGCGACCACATGACGAATGGTTTCCGTGCGAGACTTAGGCAATTCAAGATTATAACCATTTAACTCTGCCGTACCGGCGGCACGGATACGACCACCAAGGCGGGTTACCGCAACTTTATAGGTTTCATCCATTACCGTGGAGATAGGTGCAAAAGAGTCATCAGAAATTGGCACCGTCAATGAGTAACCTTTTACTGGGTAGACAGGAATATTAACATCGCATGCTTTCAACAAGGCTTTCGAGTAACTTCCCAAACACACCAGAACCGTATCAAATTCTTGTAAGCCCGCCCCAGTATGAACACCTGTTACTTTGCCAAGCTGAACTTCTAGGGCATTAATATCGGTTGAGAATTGAAACGTCACCCCTAAAGATTCACAAGTCTTCTGCAAAGACTGGCAGAAGCTAAAGCAATCGCCCGTTTCGTCACCTTTTAGGCGTAAACCACCAGTAAGCTTGTGCTGAACAGGAGACAAGCCTGTTTCTACCTGCACGATTTGCTCTGGTGTCAGTACCTCGTAAGGCACATTAAGCGCTTTCAATACTTTAATGTCTTTCTCAGCAGCTTCCACTTGAACATCTGTACGGAACAGTTGCAGTGTACCCAACTGGCGATCATCGTATTGAATGCCAATGGCTTTTCGCAGGGCGACAAATTGATCACGACTGTACTCGGCCAAAGCCATCATGCGTGATTTATTCACGTTGTAACTTTCAGCATTACACTGAGCTAGCATTTTACCGATCCACTTAAGCTTCTCAACTTCAGGTGTCATGCTAACCTTTAGCGGTGCATGTTTCTGCATGAGCCACTTAACCGCTTTAAAAGGCACGCCAGGAGCGGCCCAAGGAGCAGAGTAACCAGGAGAGATTTGCCCCGCATTTGCAAAGCTGGCCTCTAAAGCCACCCCTTCTTGGCGCTCAATTACAGTGACATCAAACCCTTTTTTCGCCAAATAGTAAGCCGAAGTTAGTCCAATAACACCAGCACCCAATACACAAACACGCATAGAGAAACCTCAATATAAGTAAAGTAATTTCAACTATTCTTTCATAGCAATGAAAGAATTATCATCTTATTTTTAAGTAATATATAGACATTAGAACTATTTATTTCAAAATATATAGTTTTATACACTAGCAAAAAAAAGAGTGCTTACATTCCAACTAATGCTAGAATCTGCCGCTTGCTAGGAGAGACAAAATGACGCCCCCTACACTCAGTGTTTTTGACCAAGCTTTAGCTCTGCTTAGCCACAGAGAACACACCAAAAAAGAGCTTAAACAAAAGCTCCAACAAAGAGGCTACCAAGCCCCTGAAATTGACGACATTTGCTTGAGACTCCTCGACATGAACTACCTCAATGATGAGCGTTTCTGTGAAATTTTTGTACGCAGTAGATCCCAAAAACCTTTGGGCCCCCAACGCATCCTGCAAGAACTGATCCAAAGAGGTATAAAGACAGAGCAAGCTAAACAAGCTATTCAAAATTGTGAAGCTGACTGGTTCGAACTCGCTAAACAATTAAAAGATAGACGCTTTGGTGAAAGCCGCTTCCAAGACTACAAAGAGAAAGCTAAACAGATGCGTTACTTACAATATCGCGGCTTCGACTTCGACCAGATAAACTATGCCCTTACGGCAAGCGCAGAAGACTAACGCTCTCCTAATAAACATCTGGAACACTTAATGAATAAAAGATTCTGCTTACCCTATCTGCCATTTGGGGCTATTCATTCTTATTGATGCGCATGACCGCGCTGGTTTTAGGGTTTGTCGTATTGATTGCATTGCGCGTGGGATTAGCCGCATTGTTTCTGCCGCTAATCGCTTTCACACTAAAAAAGAGTGAGTGCTTTTCACCAACTGGCGCCATTTTCTAACGTTAGGGATGATTTTGACTCGAAGAAGAAGTGGTAATTCACACTTTTATTGGTTCATTCATCGTGATTTTAAGTACCGCTTTAGTGGCAGGGTTTAATCCTTTCAAAAAAGCGGCAAAAGCCATTAGTTCGTGATTATGGCTTATCTTCTTTGGACATAAGGGCGTTTAAATAGCGCTCTTCCATGGCCACATAACGCGTTTGTACGGAATCTATTTTGCTCTCAAGCTCTGTCACTTTTTCCGATAACGCTTGAGTTTCTGAGGATATCTCGTTATCTGCTTGAGCCTTTTCTAAGCGTTGCAATTCCATCACCAGTTCTTCGTTCACCTCTCTAAGGTTTTCCTCTTCTTCCATGTCTTGGCTGGTGGCTTCAACAGGCCCAGCATTGGCTTGATCCGCCGCCCCTTGCAGCTTTTGCTCTAAGTCTTCACGTACATCTCTTGCTTTATCCAAATCCCTTTCCAGCATTTCCACATACAATTCAGACTCTTGTACCATGGTTCTTAAAGAGCTTAACTTAGAGGATTGCTCCGTCACGAACTGCTCAGACTCTTCACTTAAGTCCCCCTGATGCAATAGATCTTCCATGCTACGCATTGTTTGATGCTCTTTCTCAAAAACGCCACGTAAATCATCGCCATTTCTTTGTTGATCGAGCTGAGCTTTTTTCTGATCTATGATCTCATCACGCTTAGCAGAATCTATATTTAAGTTGTATTTCACTCGGTTCATGCTTTCTAGTTTGGCCTCAAGAGCCTTAACCACACGACCACTTTCAAGCAATGATTTTTCCAGCCGCACCATAGAAATATCGTACAAGCTAAGGTGACTACCTTCTTCTCCTTTGGCCGACTTACTGCTCTTAATCTTAGCTTTTAGCTCAGCAATGATGGCTTTTTGAGATGCTGCTAGGCCCTTTAAATCCTCAACTTTATAATCCAATTCAGTGCGCATCGAGTTTAAGAAGGCGGACTCGTCTGTATCTTCCAAGAAGGCCTCTAGTGATTCTATATACTCTTCATCACCATTATCTTGTGCCTTAATTTCAATAAGATGTTGTTTTAATCGATCTGCCAATTCATACATGCTGGCAATTTCGGTTCGTAATTGGGCTAGTGCTTTATCTAACCCCTCATCTTTGATCAACTTGGCCTGTAACTTATCTAATTCCGCATTCAGGGTAGAGGTAACATCTACCTCTTTAAAGACTTTCTGACTGGCTTCTTGCAAGATTCTATTAAGATCTTTAAGCACTGCTTGATTCACTTTCAGACACTTAAACAGCGCATCGACTTCTTGCGCCTTATTTATTTTCTCTAACACCTCATTAAACGCCGCAAGAGAATCGGCCACTTTGTCATGGGGAACGGCGCCTTCAATCAGTATCTTTTCAATATCCAAGAAGATCGACCAGCAAATTAAGGCATTTTCGCCCTGTTCGTCGGACTCAGGCAGTTCGGAGAGAAGTTGGAAACAAATGTTTTTTTGCTGCTCAATAAGACTTAACCAACGCAGCTTATCTTCCACTGATACTGCACGTGTTTCCAAGCTAGATAAGGGGTTGGAGACAGGGCTCTCGTCTGCCTCAGATGGCTGGGCAGAGGGGTTCTTCAGTTTGAAATACCAAATAACTAGGCACAACACCAAGATAGAAAAGGTGCCAGCTGCGCCAATCAGCCCCCATTGCCATATCAACATATTGCTTTACACCTTATTTTTAGAATGAACGTTATGCTAAAAATATAAAACGATGGAAGAAGAAAAGCCACCTAAGCCTTTCTCAAATCTGCCTTGTGGCAAGCGCCATAACCTTTAGTCCCCTATTAGCATTGCCTTTTGGTGAAAGCTAAAAAAATCATTTTGGCCTGCCTTCAGGGCGCCAGCGCGCCGTTTAAATAATTGCCAAGCCACCCAACCAGATAGTACATTGCCTGCAGATGCACCCACAACGCCAAAAGATCAGATTGCCCCTTTTTAACCAGTGCTTTCAGGGATGGTCAAAAAGTCCAACGAAAATCGCCACCAACAGAGTATGTTGGTGGCGATTTTATTGGTCAGTTTAAAACGAAATAATTAAGCGGCTAGATAAGGGCGGATAATATCAATGATGGTCTGCTCAATCGTGGCAACTTTTTCTGCATGCTCAGCATCTGGGTGAGGCGCTGTGAAACGGTTAATATCATTGTCGTAATATTTTCCTGTGGCGTTAGCAAACTCTTTTGATAAAGCAGCGTTAATCAGAATATCGGCGCCAATTTGTAAATCGGTTCCTGCTACCCCATAGGCTTGTTCAACCATTTTACTGCCCAAAAAGGATTTAGGATTCACGGCAACAATCACTGGCCCTTGCTGACCTAATGACAAAGCCAATGAACGGCTCCACATGGTAAGTGCTAGTTTGCTTTTAGCATACACAGCATTGTCGGATTGGACGCTGGGTTGAATTAGCTCTTGGGCAGACAATGGCGCTTGTGCGGCAGAGGAAAGGTTCACCACCCGAGCATCACTAGGCATGATGTCTAACAATTGCGTCGTCAGAAAATACGGCGCAATAGTATTCACCATAAAGCGAGTGTCTAGACCATCCTTAGTGACCTTGTCATTAATCACAAACACCCCAGCATTGTTAATCAATACATCGATTTGTTGATGATCATTTTTCACCTCTGCCACCAACTTCTGCAATTCTGCAAAGCTCGATAAGTCCGCTTGATAAGCAAATAATTGTTCTGCTGCCGCAACACTGGACAACTGCTTTAGAACATCTTTCAGCTTGGCCTCACTGCGGCCATGCACCAACACTTTATGACCCAACTCAACCAGAGACTTAGCCGTTGCTAAACCTATCCCGTCGGTTGAACCTGTAATTAGAATTGTCTTACTCATGGGGAAGTTCCTTAAGTTGATAATAAATACTCATCACTGAGTACTTCAGTAATCTTCCCTACATACTAGATTAGTAGCCGTTACTTTATTATCAGCAAAACTGAACAATGAGTTTTAATTTTTTATTAACAATCTTGCGTATTTCTAGCTCGTAATCTTGCTCACAACCCACAAAACAAAAAAAGCAGGCCTAAGCCTGCTTCTTGTCAACGAATACTAGGTTTTGTGGATTAAAACTCTAGTTGATCCGCTTCTTCTTTATCATCTTTTTTATCTTCTGCTTTCACTTTACTTGGTAATAGCGCTTCGCGAATCTTCGCTTCAACTTCTTGAGCGATTTCTGGGTTATCCGCTAAATACTGAGCAGCATTGGCTTTACCTTGACCAATCTTATTACCACCATAAGCATACCAAGCGCCCGCTTTATCAATGAAGCCTTGTTTCACGCCAAGGTCAATCACTTCACCCATGCGGTAGATACCTGCACCGTACATAATTTGGAATTCAGTTTGCTTGAATGGCGGTGCAACTTTGTTTTTCACCACTTTCACTCGAGTCTCGTTACCAATGACCTCATCGCCCTGCTTCACTGAACCGATACGACGAATGTCCAAACGTACGGAAGAGTAGAATTTCAGTGCGTTACCACCCGTTGTGGTTTCTGGTGAACCGAACATAACACCGATCTTCATACGGATCTGGTTAATGAATACTACCAAGCAGTTAGCATTCTTGATGGAACCGGTTAGTTTACGCATCGCTTGAGACAATAGACGTGCCTGAACACCAACCGATGAGCTACCCATTTCGCCTTCGATTTCGGACTTAGGCACCAAGGCTGCAACAGAGTCAACAATGATCACATCAACACTGTTAGAACGTACCAACATGTCCACGATTTCTAATGCTTGCTCACCCGTGTCTGGCTGAGAGATCAGTAAGTCACCGATGTTGACCCCAAGTTTCTCTGCATAGGCAGGGTCCAAGGCGTGCTCAGCATCGATGAAGGCACAGGTTTTACCTTGTTTTTGCGCTTCCGCAATAACACTCAAGGTTAACGTTGTTTTACCAGAAGACTCAGGACCGTAGATTTCACAAATTCGACCATAAGGAAGACCACCTGCACCCAACGCAATATCAAGACCTAAAGAGCCAGTCGATACCGTATCGATATCAAGCTTAGCGCCTTCATCCATTTTCATAATGGCGCCTTTACCGAACTGACGTTCAATTTGAGATAAAGCGGCGTCTAACGCCTTTTTCTTGTTGTCTGCAGTAGATGACATGATGTGATCCTTGTGGCTAATTTTCGTTGCTGGTAACTCTAGCGCTTTTTTTTGTGAATCTCAAGAAATACTGTATATAAAAACAGTATTATTTTATCTCGCTATTTAGCACTTGAGAAATGCCCTGTAACGCACTTAAAACTGTTTGCTCTCGCACTGCTTGTCGGTCTCCAGAAAATTGAAAACGCGTCACGATGGCATCACCGCCTAGCCTTTGCCAACCGATATAAACACAGCCAACTGGCTTTTCTACAGAGCCGCCCCCTGGGCCTGCGACACCACTGACCGCTACCGCCACTTGTCCTCCTAATGCCAACGCCCCTTGGCACATTTCACGCACCGTTGCTTCAGAAACCGCGCCATGGATTGCAAGGGTCGTCGGTTGCACACCCAAGGCTCGTTCTTTGGCTTCATTGGCATAACTCATCACGCCGCCGAAAAACCAAGCGGAGCTGCCTGCTATTTCCGTACACACGGCGCCAATCAAGCCACCGGTACAAGATTCAGCGGTGACTAATTGCAAATTTTGAGCCTGCAATAACTGACTGGCTTGCTCGGCTGCCAGCGTCATTTGTTGTATTTGCTTCATCTTATTTGTGATCCCTTAATTCCTTATGCAATATGCCGTAGAATAACGCTCTAATTTTTGGATCACAATCGAGTACACCCGATGAGTAAAACAGCGAGCGATAATCACACGCCAATGATGCGTCAATATTTTGGCCTAAAGTCTCAACACCCGAATCAGTTACTGTTTTATCGCATGGGGGACTTTTATGAAATTTTCTATGATGATGCTAAACGCGCTTCGCAACTACTCGATATCACCTTAACTTCTCGAGGCCATTCTGGCGGCCAGCCCATTCCAATGGCTGGCATCCCTTTCCATGCGGCCGAGAACTACATAGCACGCTTAGTCAGAATGGGCGAGTCCGTGGTTGTGGCAGAGCAAGTTGGCGATCCAGCCACCAGCAAGGGGCCTGTAGAAAGGCAAATTGCTCGCATTGTGACGCCCGGCACCATTAGTGATGAAGCCTTCCTTGAAGAAAAGCGTGAAAACCTACTATTGTCTTTGGCACACCAGTCTCGCAAGGGGTTGGACGTGTTTGGCTTTTCTTACCTAGATATGGCCAGTGGCCGTTTTTGTGTGTTTGAAGTGGATGGTCATGAAGCCTTAAACAGCGAATTACAGCGTTTATCCCCTAGGGAAATTCTCATTTCTGAAGACTTCCCAGCAAAAGATGCCCTTAAACTTGAAAAAGGCATTGCTGAGCTCGGCCCTTGGCACTTTGACTATGAGTCGAGCTATCGCCAACTGATCCAGCAATTTAACACTAAGGACTTATCGGGTTTTGGCTGTGAAGCCCTAACCGCCGCCATTGCCTCAGCAGGCGCCTTGCTTCAGTATGCGAAAGATACCCAACGCTCTGCTTTGCCGCACATTCTTTCCATTACCGTTGAGCACAAGGACGACTCAGTATTAATTGATGGGGCAACACGCCGTAACCTAGAAATCGACATTAACCTAACTGGTGGCACCAGTAACACCCTAATCAGTGTGCTAGACGAATGCTCAACACCGATGGGAAGTCGCTTGCTTAAGCGCTGGTTACATACGCCCATTCGCGACATCGAAGAAATTCAGGCTCGTCAGCAAGTGGTCGCAGAGTGCCAACAGGGCTTCTTCTACCAAAGTTTGCACGAACCTCTAAAGAAAATCGGCGATCTTGAGCGCATTTTATCCCGAGTGGCTTTACGCTCCGCTCGTCCACGTGACTTGTTACGCCTGCGCTTCGCCCTAGAAGCTGTACCGGTTATTAAACAGATTCTCGATCAAGGCTCAGCACCGCGCTTAGCCGCTCTTAATGGGCGAATCATAGCCCAGCCCAACATTACCGACACACTGACCTCAGCCTTAGTAGAAAACCCGCCTTCGGTCGTTAGAGACGGCGGCATATTTGATAAAGGCTACGACGATGAATTAGACGAGTTGCTGAGCCTTTCAAGCAATGCCACAGACTATCTGGCAGAAATGGAGCGTAGTGAAAAAGAACGCACTGGCATTAGCTCCCTAAAAGTCGGCTTTAATCGGGTTCATGGTTACTATATTGAAATCAGTCGCTTGCATTCCGACCAAGCACCAGTGGAATACATTCGCCGCCAGACGCTGAAAAATGCCGAGCGATTTATTACGCCAGAGTTAAAAACCTTTGAAGACAAAGCGTTAAGCGCCAAGTCCAAGGCCTTAGCCCGCGAAAAACAACTCTACGAAGAGTTACTGGACGCACTCAATGAAATTCTTGGAGAGTTACAAACTACCAGCCAAGCCCTGTCTCAGCTAGATGTTTTAAATACATTTGCTGAGCGTGCCGACACACTGAATTTCACCTGCCCTGAGCTACACCAGCGCGGCGGTATTAGCATTACTGGTGGTCGTCACCCTGTAGTTGAATCGGTCATTTCCGACCCTTTCGTGCCCAACGATTTGGAACTTAACGATCAACGTTCGTTACTCATGATCACAGGTCCAAACATGGGCGGTAAATCCACCTATATGCGACAGATCGCACTGATCACCTTGCTGGCACACAGTGGTTGTTTTGTTCCCGCACAAGCGGCATCCATTTCCGTGGTGGATCGTATCTTTACACGTATGGGCTCTTCTGATGATTTGGCTGGCGGTCGCTCTACCTTCATGGTGGAAATGACAGAAACGGCCAACATACTCAATAATGCCAGTAAAAACAGTCTGGTATTAATGGACGAAGTCGGCCGCGGCACCAGCACTTTTGACGGTTTGTCTCTCGCTTGGGCGGCAGTGGAATATTTAGCCAACAGCTTACAATGCTATGTGTTGTTCGCGACCCACTATTTCGAACTCACAGGTTTGGCGGAGCAGCTTGAAAACGCTGAAAACGTACACCTAACCGCCACCGAGTACGAAGACGAAATTGTCTTTTTGCATAAAGTGCATGCCGGCCCAGCTAGCCAGTCCTACGGATTACAAGTGGCACAATTAGCAGGGGTGCCTAAAAATGTGATTAGTCATGCTAAGCAAAAGCTTAAAGAGTTGGAAGTGAGCACGGGAGTTACACAAAGCCCAGTTAGCGCACTGGCTAATAATGACGACAAAGATTCGCCGCAAGTCGTAACACCTCAACAACCTGACTTGTTTGCGCAAGCGGAACAAGACTCATTGAGACTCGCATTAGAGGCCCTCGATTTAAATAATATGACTCCGCTGCAAGCAATCAATGCGCTGCATGAGATTAAGTCTCAACTGTGAAGGATTTTGGGTGCTCAGGCATAAGCTAATAGCAGATAAATTTAGTCGATTTGCGAATGTTACTTGCTGACGAATGGGCATGGCTCTAAAATAGCGTCAATTAATTTTATACTTTGTAAGGAGAAGTCGAATGGCTTTCATCGTTACCGATAACTGCATTCGCTGTAAATACACTGATTGCGTAGAAGTTTGCCCAGTAGACTGTTTCTATGAAGGTCCTAACTTTCTGGCAATCAATCCAGATGAATGTATTGATTGCGCACTGTGTGAACCAGAATGTCCTGCAAACGCTATTTTTTCTGAAGATGAGCTTCCAGAAGATCAAGAGATTTTCGTTGAGTTGAACCAAGACTTAGCTTTGATCTGGCCAAACATCACAGAGAAGAAAGACGCTCTTGCTGATGCGGCAGAGTGGGATGGTGTGGAAGATAAACTAGAGCACCTAGAACGCTAAACACACGCTGTTCACGACTCTTTTAAAAAGCAACTTCTAGCAAGTTGCTTTTTTTTGCCTAGCACTTCACAAATTGTGGGCGAAAAAAAAGAGCGACTAATCGCTCTTATTCTTGCTCACATCCTGTTAAGCAACTCATCCAATGAGTGAACCTTCCATGAGTGCTTCGTCCTGAAGTCTTCGCCATCCTGTTTAATAGTTCGATCCTTTCAAACTATTGCAGATCCTTCTGCTACATCCATTTAAATATCTTATCCTGACGAAACCATACTGCCATCAATGGCTGTTTGTAGGCTTTACTGAAGCATTTCCCTGTGCCTCATTAAGATGGTTCTAATTTAACAGAAAATAATTCGCACGCAACTTTTAACACGCAGCCCAAAAACAACAAAAACCATATAAAATTCAATAGCTTAATAGACAACCACAACATAAGAATCCAGTTAGCCACAGCACTCAAAGGCATTTCCTACGGCCTCGTAGGAATCCACCTACACAGCTCACCGAAAATATTTCAAACAACTTACAATGGCTAGAAACAAGCGACCACTTCGTCCGCCCATTGCACCGCTTCGATGTAGGTTTCACTAAGAATCTCAGCGTCTTCATCCATAACACCATGGCCCAGAGTGGCGTAGCTTTCGATATGCGCTAAAGTTCCTCCAACTCGCCCTGTTCGATTGACGATGGCAGAGATATATTCACTGGGTAAAGGCAACTCCTCTAAAATGTCTTCCAACGTCATCCCCAGACAGGCATCTATCATAGACAACATGCCCGCGAGAAAGAATTTGTCTTCATTCCCATAACCACAACGCTCGGCAAACAGCTCCATATGTTTTGCTCGTACCATGGTTTGTTCGAGCAAAACGGGTCTGTCGCCGACCATTTCAGACATCAACAACATATTGGTAATGGCTTTGAGTCGGTCGGCACCAATTAACATAATAGCCAGTCGAACAGAGTCGATTGTCGCCACTAAACCGGTAACAGGAGAGTTCAGGTAGCGCAACAACTTATGCACTAACATGGCATCTTGGCTAACAATCCTTTCAAGCTCATCAATGCTCAGGCTAGCGCTTTGCATTAAAGACGCCATGAGTTGCAGCAAGGTGGTGTGATTGACCTTAGAACTTTTGCTCGCCAGCACTTCTGGCTTTTCAAAAAAATAGCCCTGAAATAAAGTCACGTCCAATACTCGACAAAACTGATACTCATCCCAAGTTTCCACTTTCTCGGCAATGATTTTTACGTTAAAGCCACGAAGAGATTCCACCTGCTGATGTATCCCTTCTTGGTCTAATACACGCATATCCAGTTTAATAAAATCTGCTAATTGAACAAAAGGCACCAGCTTACTTTCAAAGACAAAACCACTTAACGCAATCCGGTAGCCCGCTGCCGACCAGCGCCTTAAAGCGGCCAATAAAATAGGATCAAATTGCGCATCAGCCAACACTTCAATCACCACGTTGTCTTTGTCAAAGGGAATGCCAGTAGGTTCTAACAAATAAGCCCGAGGAAGTTTAATAAAGGCGAGATGCGCCCCAACCAAATTACCTAATCCCACGCCAAATAAAGCCGCCGACATAACCTGAGACGTAGCGCTTACATCATCAATGATATCTGCACTCAATGAATTGGCTGTTTTTCGATACAGCAACTCATACCCCATGACTGCCAAGCGACTATCAACAATTGGCTGACGGGCTAACGCCATAGCGGTATATGAGGCATTACTTGAGTTTATGGTCATGTCTATTTCACTTTTAAAATGTGATTTTTGTAATTGTGGCCTATTGTGATCAAATTGCCATTGGGCAGAAGCCTTAAACTTGTTAACATGCTTCGTCTATATAAAGCAAAAATAATTTGTGGGGAAACCGATGCCAGACTACCGCTCCAAGACTACAACTTCAGGCCGTAACATGGCCGGCGCTCGCGCTCTATGGCGTGCGACCGGTATGAAAGACGATGACTTTCATAAACCTATTATTGCCGTCGCAAACTCTTTTACGCAATTTGTTCCAGGTCATGTACACCTTAAAGATCTAGGTCAGTTAGTTTGCCGTGAAATTGAGAAGTCCGGTGGTGTGGCAAAAGAGTTCAACACAATTGCGGTAGATGATGGTATTGCAATGGGCCATGACGGTATGCTGTACAGCTTGCCTTCTCGTGATCTGATCGCAGACTCCGTTGAATACATGGTAAATGCTCACTGTGCGGACGCACTGGTTTGTATTTCCAACTGTGACAAAATCACACCAGGAATGTTGATGGCGGCGATGCGCTTAAATATCCCTGTTATCTTCGTCTCTGGTGGGCCTATGGAAGCAGGTAAAACTAAGCTTTCAGAAAACAAACTAGACCTAGTAGATGCCATGGTGATCGCGGCAGACCCAACCGCTTCGGATGAAAAAGTTGCCGAATACGAGCGTTCTGCTTGCCCAACTTGTGGCTCTTGCTCTGGCATGTTCACTGCAAACTCTATGAACTGTCTAACTGAAGCGCTTGGTTTAAGTTTACCGGGTAACGGTACGACTCTAGCGACCCACTCTGACCGCCACCGTTTGTTCCTTGAAGCAGGCCAACGCATTGTTGATATTACGAAACGCTTCTATGATCAAAACGAGCCTCAGTGGGCGCCACGCGCCATTGCGTCTTTTGAAGCTTTTGAAAATGCGATGACACTCGACATCGCGATGGGTGGTTCAACGAATACCATCCTTCACTTGCTGGCCATTGCCCGCGAAGCAGGTGTCGATTTCACACTAACTGACATCGACCGTTTGTCTCGTAAAGTGCCTCAACTATGTAAGGTTGCCCCTAACTCGCCTAAATACCACATTGAAGATGTGCACCGCGCCGGTGGTATCTTTGGTTTGCTCGGTGAAATTGATCGTGCGGGTCTATTGCATAACCAAGTGCACACCATTCACTCTCAAACAATGGAAGAAGCCCTAGAAACTTGGGACATCATGCGTTCACCAACGCCTGAAGTGATCGAGTTTTATAAAGCGGGCCCTGCTGGTATTCCAACGCAAACAGCGTTCAGCCAATCAACTCGCTGGCCTTCTCTGGATGGCGACCGCGCGGAAGGCTGTTTCCGCTCTATTGAAAACGCTTTCTCGCTGGAAGGTGGTCTAGCGGTTCTTTATGGTAACATCGCCCTAGATGGCTGTGTGGTGAAAAGTGCCGGTGTTGATGAGTCCTGCCTAGTTTTTGAAGGTCCTGCGCACATTACCGAGTCTCAGGATGAAGCTGTGTCTAATATCCTTGAAGACAAAGTGGTGGCTGGTGATGTCGTGATTGTTCGTTACGAAGGACCGAAAGGCGGACCAGGCATGCAAGAAATGCTCTACCCAACCTCTTACATTAAGTCTAAAGGTTTAGGAAAAGACTGTGCTCTATTAACCGACGGACGTTTCTCTGGTGGTACATCTGGCCTGTCTATCGGCCACGTTTCTCCAGAAGCCGGCGCCGGTGGTGCCATTGGTTTGGTTGAAAATGGAGACATCATCCGTATCGATATTCCAAACCGTACCATCGATGTATTGCTAAGCGATGAAGAGCTTGCTACTCGTCGTGCCGCAATGGAAGCGAAAGGTCGTGATGCTTGGAAACCTGAAAAAGAACGTCCACGTAAAGTATCGCCAGCACTTAAAGTGTACGCACACTTTGCGACCAGTGCCGATAAGGGCGCGGTTCGTGATTTAGATCAATTGGATTAATTCCAAAAAGTAACAAGATATTTTACAGTACCGCAAAAGGTCGCATGTTTCATTGCGACCTTTTTCATTCATTACAGGACACAACATGCTTAGCTATCGGCACATTTATCATGCGGGCAATCACGCAGATATTTTAAAACATTTAATCGTCAGCCAAATCTGTCGTCATCTAGTCAAAAAGGAAGCTCCTTTCTTCTATCTAGATACTCATGCAGGGATTGGCCAATATGCGTTGGACTCTGAGCAAGCTCAGAAAAACAAAGAGTTCCAATCTGGTATTTCACGACTATTAGATGAAGACAACTTGCCAGAGCCGATCGACGAGTTTTTAGACATTGTTAGGGAAATGAACCCAGATGGCACATTGCAGCTTTATCCGGGTAGCCCTAAAGTTGTTGACTATTATTTACGCAAAAAAGACAAATTACACCTTTGTGAACTGCACCCAAATGATTATCCTGTGTTAGCGGCCTTGTTTCCTAACAAGCGTAAAGCGAACGTCGTCAAAGACAATGGTTTTTCTGCCGTAAAAGCCATGTTACCACCGCCACAGAAGCGTGGTTTTACTTTGATGGACCCTCCTTATGAAGTAAAAAAAGACTATCAGTATGTGGTTCAAGCTTTAAAAGATGGGCATCAACGCTTCCCTCAAGGCACTTATGCCATCTGGTACCCGGTACTGGGCCGCCAACAAGCTGACGATTTGATTCGTGATGTCAAAAACACCCAGATCCGTAATGTTCTGCTGGTGGAACTTTGCATCCGAGATACAGAGAAAGAAAGAGGCATGGCTGGCAGCGGCATGATTATCGTCAACCCGCCTTGGACTCTGGAACAAGAAAGTAACGAATGCTTGCCGATCTTAAAAAGCATTCTGGCCGAAGACAACAGTGCTAGCCATCAAATACGCTGGATAACACCAGAGTAAGAACACGTACAAAGGAGCGTACCCATGGAAAACCACTTCGAATTAGCGTTTCAAAATATGCCGACACCTGCTTTCATTATTGATCGCAGTACAGGACAAATCCGTGCCTTCAACCGTAATTTCGCGCTGATTTTTGAAAACCGTAATACTGCTCCGGGTAACGATTGGCATACCCTTAGTAAAGATGAAACTCCATGGCCGACATTAAGTCAAAAAATAGCGGATGGCTCGCTTCAACGCTGTGAATGTAATGTTCGAGTGGGTGATAAGACCGTTCACATGCAGCTAACTTTCCAACTACAAGGAGATAGCATTCTAAGCTGTGTATACAGCTCGGATCACATGGATTTAGCAGCGGCTGAAAACACATTACTGCAATTTGCTTTGTCTGAGTCCTCTGCAGGTCTGTGGATTTGGGAGACAGATTCCGATCTTACCGCCTGCTCTGAATCCATTGCATTATTACTCGGTTGTCCACAAGATCAAACACCACGATCTACAGTAGAGTGGCACAATCTTGTTCACCCAGATGATGTTCGTCGATTAGCAAACCTTGTGAATCAACATGTCGCTGAGAACAAAGACTATTATGAAGTGGAATACCGTATCCGTCGTAGCAATCAAGAGTATCTGTGGGTAAAAGAACGGGGTCGTACTTATACTCGCTCCACCGACGGTGATATTAAGAAAATCATTGGTTTTGTGGTGGACATTAGTCACCAGAAAGAACTGGAAGAGCATCTACGCAACCAAGCGACCTTTGATGAATTAACAGGCCTACTGACTCGAGCCGCCGCCCTCACCCATTTCAAAAAACAATTGGGGTTGGCAAAACGCCAGTACACACCTTTGAGCATGGCGAAAATCCATTTGGATGCGAATCAACGTTTATCAGGCTTACCTTTAGAAGAACGCAACATCGCCATCTTAACGTCTGCTCGACACATCTATAAAAAGATTCGCGAGGCTGACGTATTAGCCCGAGTGGAGGCAGATAAATTATTGCTACTGTTACCGAACACCAGCATTAAAGATGCCCAAAAACTGCTAATGAATATCATAGTGCCCACCTCAGATGAATGCTCAACGCTGTTTGAAGGCAATGCTGATCCGGCGGATTTCTGTGTAGGTTTAGCCACCTTCCCTGAAGATGGCGAAACCATAGATGAGTTAGCGCAAAGTGCTAACCAAGCGGTAGAAGAAGGCCAGTCCAAACAGCAAAAAATTGTGGTGAACTAACCTATAAAAAAGCTACCCGCGAAAATCAATTCGTGGGTAGTTTTTCTGTCATGCATCTTTAAGACTTAATCCCCTTGCAGGGTCAACACTAGGCGGCGCTTGCCACCATAGTCTCTGTGTTCTCCTACACATTAAATGCGAGTATACCAACCATGGACGTTAATTTTCTCTTGATATAACTGACTTTAACCGCTCTTGTTAATGTCCATGGATATGTTTCTAAAAACACAAAAATAAGCGATTCTATGTCCATAGTTTCTTTCTGATCACTTTCGATCTTGCAACAATAACAGTCATCATTATTCCTACGCGTTAAATTGGAGTAAAAAACCATAAGTACGAGCCCGAATATTCATAATATTTTTTGATGCAGCACAAAATCTGCTACTAAAACTCCTTACGAGTAAATACCTAAATGTATTAGCTATTTACTCGTAAGGAGTTTTAAATGGTATACAACATAGGGTTAATGTTGACTAATAACTTCTAATTTAAAAGGATTTGATATGTCGGTAATTCGTCACATAGAAATACAAAACTTTAGAGCAATTAAACGGCTATCTTGGCATCCAAAACCAGGCCTTAATTGTCTAATAGGGCCAGGGGACTCAGGCAAATCTACAATTCTAGATGCTATAGATCTTGCCCTAGGAGCACGGCATTCATACTCATTTAATGATGCAGACTTCTATCAACTAGATACATCATCGCCACTAATTATTACAGTCACAATTGGTGAGCTTCATGAAGAATTAAAAAATATAGAACGTTATGGTTTTTTTCTCAGAGGTTTCAATCCCGAAACTAAAGTCATAACAGACGAGCCACAAGGCGCAGAAACCGTTCTTACCCTCAAGCTTTATGTTGACGCTGATTTAGCTCCTGATTGGAGCTTGTATTCGGACAGGGCAGAAGCAGATGATTTAGAACGTCGGCTCCCTTGGAAGCATAGAGAGCTATTGTCGCCAGCTCGGCTTGGTACAACCTCCCATCAAAACCTTGCGTGGGGAAATCGATCAGTGCTTAACAAGCTTTCAGAAGATACATTAGATGTATCTTCTATCTTAGCCCAACTGGGAAGAGAAACTCGTCAAGCCTTTGCAGCACAACAAGTACAAGGAATCTCAGATGTTCTAACTCAAGCCCACCAAATAGCTAATGGGCTTGGTGTGTCAGTTGGACAACTTAGTGCTCTACTCGATGTAAACGGAATATCCCTATCCAATGGTGCTATAAGCCTTCATAATAATGACGGCACCCCCCTAAGACAATTAGGAACAGGATCTTCACGCCTTCTAATTAGCGGTCTACAAAAAGCAGCTAGTAGTTCGAATATTCTTCTTGTAGATGAAGCTGAATATGGTCTTGAACCATATCGTATTACTAGACTTCTTAATGAGTTAGGTTCAAAAGGTGCTGAATCAAAGAAGCAAGTATTCATCACTACTCACTCACCTTATGTTCTTAGAGAACTGAAAGCTAACCAGCTTCATGTCGTAAGGAAGCTGTCTTTAGCAACCCAGTCTTTTGAATTACCACTATGCCCTTCTTCTCATAGAATATATAGCCTTCAAGGTGAGGACCATCAACAAGCTACACTAAGGGCTTGTGCTGAAGCATTTTTCAGCAAAGCAATAATTGTAGGTGAAGGGAGCACTGAAGTGGGTTTTGTTCGAGGTTTAGACCTTTATCTACAAGACTCCCAACAACTTGGAATTCAGTCTAAAGGCGGTTTTTGTACTGATGGCGGCGGCGGAGATAATTATTTTCAAAGAGCAAAGGTATTTGCAAGCTTAGGTTACCCAGTCGCCTTGCTTAAGGATTCCGATATAAATACTCCTGCGCATCAAGCACAAACAGAGCAATGCAGAAGTGCGGGCGTCACTGTGTTTGAATGGGAACACGGAATGTCTACCGAAGGTGCTATTTTCAACTGGTGTAGAGTAGATCTTTTATCACTTCTTGTAAAAGCTGCTTCTGAATTGAATGGGCCACAGGAAGTCGATCAGCATATTAAAAATAAATCGAATAACCAGTATGATTTATCAACATGCCTATCTACACCGCATGAAGAAATGAGGATGCCTTTAGCCCTTGCTGCTGGCCACTATAAATGGTTTAAAAACATAGAAAAGTCAGAAACAGTTATCAGATCTGTTGTGGCTCCCAATCAGTCATTATTTAATAACCATTTTCAAAGTATCCTCAAAAAAATGCTAGATTGGGTAAATGATAATGGGGATATTCGATGAATGTGGAAGCCGTTCTGAATAATGAGAGAGGAGCGATAGTCGCTCCAGCAGGTTGTGGCAAAACCCATTTGATAACGGAGGTACTATTAATACAAAATTCTAAGCCAATTTTAGTACTCACACACACAACTGCTGGAGTTAGTGCATTAAAAAAAAGACTTCGGAAGTTGTCAGTACCAACAAAACATTACATTGTTACAACTATTGATGGGTGGGCTCTTCGTATAGCTAATAGTTTCCCAAATAGCTGCCCTACTCATTCATCACCAGAAAACCCTGGGCAGTTCTATCCAGAGCTAAGACAATCTGTCTTGACGTTGCTCAGTTCAGGCGGCATTAGCGACATCATTCAAGCATCTTATTCAAGGCTGCTTGTCGACGAGTATCAAGACTGCGATGTTAACCAGCATAACCTCATCGCCTCTCTTTCTGCAGTACTCCCAACTGTTATTTTTGGAGACCCAATGCAATGTATTTTTAACTTTGCGGGGCCAATGCCCAATTGGAACGGTGAAGTTTTAAAGCATTTCCCACTTATAGGTGAATTAAATACTCCATGGCGCTGGATAAATGCTGGAGCACCCGCTCTTGGGGAATGGGTACTTGCAGCAAGAGAAAGCCTCAAGCTAGGGGCAAGGGTTGATCTACAAACTTGTCCTGCCCACGTAATATGGCACCCACTGAATAACATACACCAAACGGATAGAACTAATCAGTATAACTTTCAACACTCTATCTTAAATAGCTATCCAGAAGATTCTTTATTAGTCATTGGAAGCTCAATAAACAATCAATCAAGGCATAACTATGCTCAAGGAAGCTCACGAATTGAAGTCATTGAGCCTGTCCAACTTACAGACATAACTAAAGCAGCTATTCAACTCGATAACAAAATAGGATTAGATCTTACAGCTATTATTCTAGACGTTGTTAGCACAATGATGACCAATGTCGAAAAGACAGCCACATTACAACGAGTAAAAAGTATTCTCAACGGTCGAAATAGGACTCCAGCTACTAATATTGAGAAAGCACTTTGTGATGTAGCTACTGACAGTTCAAGGTCTAATATCTTAGAAGCTATGCTAAAACTCGAATTAAAAACTGGTACTCGTGTTTATCGAAAAAATGCATTCGATGCGCTTAAAGAGTCTGTGTCTATAGCCATAACTTCGCCAACAATAAGTGTATTTGAAGCAGCATCCTCAGTAAGAGAACGCCTGCGCCATCAGGGAGATAAACGGATACCAAATAGAGCTATTGGATCAACTCTTTTACTCAAAGGTCTTGAAGCAGATCATTGTATGATTTTGGATGCTCAAGCTAATGGTATGAATGCAAACAATTTATATGTTGCACTCTCACGCGGGGCAAAAACAATTACGATTTTTTCTAGGGATACTTATATCCCATAAGATGAAATTTAACCTCTGTGTATCTTGCTCCTACAATTTTGAAAATACAACGAGTTGACCACTTCATACTAGGTTTCAATGTTGTCACAAAATAGGCTATAAAATGAAATTCGATTACCTTTCTGCATTTCCTATACCTGAAGAGCACCTTCCTACAAAGCTTCGTGAGCTCCTAACTCCTGTTGATCTATCAGCAAATGTAAGAGTAGAGGTTGCTGCAATGCAAGAGAATGATCAATACGGCCCAAATGCTGAGCACCTTCACCTTCAAATGGCAGTTGTGAACGGAATAACAAGTCAACCACTCGAGACTTTGAGAGAAGCTGATAATGGCGTTGTGGAGTATTCAGTTCCAGTTGAAGATGCCATCGGCTGTATAAGCAACTTTATACCATCTATATCAAGTCACGATTACATTGTTGCTGCATGGGGAGGAAGCTCTTTTTATTCGTATAGTCTGTCTGAAAAAGTCTGGATGGCTCTTGGTTTATCACCACGCTGTGTTGGTAATGATGAACAACGCCTAATTTACGATGACTTAGGTCTTCCTGAACCTGATGTGGCAGATGGTGAAATATCTACTAGCTACCATGGCTCTCTTAAAAGAAATGTATGCTGGCGAATGTCTAATGAATATTTAAGGCGATATTTGTGGTTAAGAGGAGCTCGAGGTGTTCGAGTTTTTTTCTATCAAGTGCATATTCAAGATACCGTTCACATTCGAGAAGTCATGAAAGGTAAATCTCATATCAATTTAAAACCTATCAAAGGTGTAAAGTGGTTTGAATTAGACATTCGTGAACATAAACAGGGGCTCCTTTTACAGCTTTGGGCATCTGTAGAAGCGGTATATCCCGAATTATGTCCAGAGCAAAATGCAGAAACACTGGTATGGCCTGGCGAGCAAAGACCAATGACTCATGACAGAGCTGATTCCATAATTCAGCACCATAATCCAGTTTATCTTGATGACAAGTTTTTAGAAAAATACGAACAAAGTAATTTTTACGATACTACCCCTTATCAAGCCTGGGGCCAATGGAACTGTGATCCTTCTTACGGAGGGCAATGGTGCTTCACTGAATGCCAGCGGGTTGGTAGGAATTTAATAAAAGTTCCTATGAGAGAGCTCTATAAGGCTAAACCAGATCGTGAAATCACTCATGCATACGAGCATGTTATCGCCCCAGAGAATTTGGAACATATCGATTTAGCGGAAGAACATATTGTCAATAAAGTACAACGATTATTAGAAGCATTACTAAATTTAGGCGATGGTCTCTCTAAGCTTGGAGATACGATAGGTTTGGCTCAAACAACAGAAGAGCTAACGGGGTTCAGTCGAAAAGAAATTGAGGATAACGGATGGCTCAAATATCCCTCGTTAGGGCGTCTGGCTCAAGTGGCTCCCATCGACATGACCCAACAAATGTTTTTAGCACGCTGTAAAAATATCCACGAGTTAATACAAAAAATCCCAAATGGACACCTCAAATCCCTGCTCATTAACGCTGGCTGCCCACGAAGTAAAATAGGAAGTCTTGGGAGCCTAAAACTTATTCAAGCCTTGTTAAATAGGCTAGAATACTTAAACGGTCAATTTGAATCAGTTCATGATTTTCCATCTCAAGCAGAACCCGAAGCTTGGGATGATTCAAACGTTAATTTAGCCCCACTTTTTTTAAATAATGACCTAAGAATAGCTGATGCTCATGACGCGATAGAAAAATGCATTTCAACACTGCAAAAGCTAGGCTTTGATACAGCCAACCTTAGGAGTGGGTATGGGAAAGCACTTGATTTCGTGATGGATGGCGTAATCGACTCTTTAGATTACATAGCTAATCAGTTAAAAGAACTGCTGACTAGAGAGTGAGTGGTATATATTACTCTCAGCTGGGATATTTTTATTGCTAATGGCCTGCTCTGTTGGAGTATTCTCAATTATTCAAGATAAACTAAATGAGTCAATGCCCAATATACGGCTCTCTTGTACCGACTCCCTTACTATCTATTAGGAAATGCTATTAAAGTGCTGTTCCCGTAGGTATCAATTTCAAAACGGTTTCATAGGAGATTGCAACTACAATTCTTTGATATCTATAGTAACCTCAGGTAATTTTTCACGTTGCTCTACAACCGCTTCCATCTCTAAGCGTTCCATCTTCTCAAGCTCAGTGATTAATGTTTTTTTAGCTGTGTCATCCAAACGAAATACTAAACACGCCAATTCAGCACTTAGATCATCTTCACATAAAAAATAGTTCAAAGGGACGTTGAGTTCTTGAGCAATTTTTCTCAACGTTTCGATGTCAGGAGCATGCCGCCCCTTTTCATAGTGGTTCATACGGCCGCTGGCAGAGCTTTCGTCCATACCGATTTTTATCCCAAGCTCTTTCTGGGATATACCGATTTTATTACGAGCTTGTTTAAGCCGTAGTGGTATAGGGTTATCTGACAAAATAGTTTCATCTTTAAAGTCTCATGTACTTAGATTGTCTAAGTTTTACTTATTTCTGTATACTTAGCAATCCTAAGTTTTATAGTTTTTTGAGACACAAACATGACATCTAAACCATTTTCTTTGAATAAACGGTTCAAAGAGCTCTTGCAACACATGGAAGGAACTAGCATCAGACGAAAAGAACTCATTCAATTAGCATCCAGTACAACAAAGCTAGATATAGCCCAATCAACGAGGCTGGTAGCAAGGAACGTTAGCAGACTAACATCTGAAGGTCTTCTAAATGCCAGTGGAGAGCGTAACGCTCGAACCTACCACCTAACTTCTGAATTGATTTTAATGCTAAACAGAAGCGCTCGTGAGCCGTCAGGCGAAGAAACTATAGATACAAGTCAAAGCTCAAATGAAGTGCATCTTCTGAATGAAGAAAAGAAAGCTAATGCTGAATTAAAACTACTATTGGGAGAGATTGATGCTTATCAGGAATATTTAGGACTGTTTCCACATAAGCGACCAGCTATTGCGCAATTACTTAATGAGTCGAGAGAAAAAGCGACAAAATTCTACGGCCGATTAAACGCCATAAAAAAAATCATTAAATCAACTCAATCTGAGGAGAGTGTGTAATGCTTAGAGCATGGCAAGAACAGTGTCTATATCAAGCAGTGACATCTTTTAAGAAACGCTCTCAATTCCTGGTATTGGCTTCACCTGGTGCGGGTAAAACCGTGCTTGCAGCACATATTGCAAAAGATCTTATTAACAATGGCGATATCGACTATGTAGTATGTTTTTCTCCTTCTCGAATCGTTTCACTGAGCATCGAAGAAACATTTGAGAAAACATTGAAGCGAAAGTTTAATGGCAGACTTGGAGCAATCGGAGCATCACGTACTTATCATTCACTTAGCAACTCAACTGAACTAATCAATGATCTTGCGGCCACTAGAGTCTTGATCATTTTTGATGAAATACACCACTGTGCGGGCGACGGAAACTCTCCAGCTAATGCATGGGGGTTGCAGCTTTTATCTACGATACAACATTTAGCAACTTATACGTTATCACTTACTGGCACACCTTGGCGCACTGATACGCTCCCTATTTCATTCGCTAAATACTCAGATCCAGAAGGTAACATTATCTGTGACTACTCGTATAATCTTGTTGATGCAATAAAAGATAAGGTCTGTCGGAGGCCTCAAATTACCGTAATTGATATTGAAAAAGTAACAGTGAAAGGATTAGATAAATTTGAAACCTACACTAGCTTGCAGTCATTGCTAAGCGAAGGTGAAGTGAGCTATCAAACTGTAATCAGACACCCTGAAGTCATCAAGCACTTACTGTCATTAAGCGTTAATCAGCTGAATGCTCTTAGAAAGAAATCATTTAGTGCTGGCGGTTTAATAGTCGCATCTTCATACGAACATGCTTTACAGATTCAATCGATTCTATTGGACCACTTCAATAAAAAGTCTACTTTAGTTTCCTATAGGCATGACGACTCACCAGAGCTTATTAAACGTTTCCGCAAAGACAACAGCGAATGGATCATCAGTATCGCCATGATCAGCGAAGGGACGGATATACCAAGGTTGCAAGTTTGTTGTAGTCTTACTGATGTTACCACCGAACTTTACTTTCGTCAGATCATTGGGCGCATCATTCGAATGACCAAAGATCAGTCACCTGTCGCTAATATGTATATGTTGGCAGAGCCAAACTTGGTAGAGTTCGCAGACCGGCTAAATAAAGCAATTCCGGGCACTTACAACTACCAAAAAACAGAAGAATTGCTGAATAGTATAGACACTCCAAACTCAAAAAATGGTGGTAGTCGAGACTCTTACAGAGACGACGTTTTAACACCAGAAACTAACCTTGATGATTTTATCTTGAGTAATGATCACGATCTATTGAAACAGACAGGCTTAAATGAACTGACAATGTCTTCATTTAAATCGAAAATAATTTCGTATTATTTATAGGAACCCGCCATATACGCAACCTTCATAGAACTGTTTTTATACGACCTTTTTAGCTTATCCCAGTCGCATTTTTTGAAATTGAATGCCTGTATATAAAGACCATCCAAAATAGCTTTTAAAGGCATTTTCAATCCTTATCACAACTTCCATGTGTCAGCTGGTACTAGGTGTATTAAAGACACATGCTCTTTTCTCTAATAGTTTCATTTAAAGAGTTTTCTTGTATTATGGAACGCTATTAACCAATTCTGACTGAAATTCCCAGTTCTAGAGGATCTATATAAAGCCTGTACAAATTTTTCTGTATCCGCATAATAATAGAGTAACTCTAACAATTGATCTGTGTTTAAAAACAAAGAATTCCAAGTAAAACACCTTTGCATAAAAGGCTTCTTGGAAGTATTGATGTTGAGTTTTTCTTCATGCGCTCTACATATACTTCTATAATCATTTATCTTTTTCAGTAACTCGTTTTGATCAGTGTTCTCGCTAGCTCTTTCTAGATGTCCATCATCAGCGCTGAAAGCCATATCATAGACTATCCTATTAATATTAGTGAGGTCAGACACAGTGCCATAGTCCATAACGCTTAGTGATACCCTTAAAATGTCACGCCCCCTATGCTCAAGTTGATAGTTATCACTAAACATTATGTGGCTCTGGTCTAGCAGCACATACTCATGGACAAGACACTGCTTCTGTGAATGTAGAAACGAATAGGTGATATCCTCAAGCGTTGAGGATTGATTACCAGACCTTGACTCTGAAACCAATTCCTTAGTCTTCAGTTCAACAAACACAATACAAGAAGAAGACTCAATAATGAAATCGCATTCTCCTTGGGTCGCCTTAATTCCAAACTCTCTAAGATGACTTTGGGTATTTTTATTAATAGTGTAAGTGGCACTATGATGAAAATTAATGTTGCTACTTCGAAGCTCATTTTCGATGAACCTTTCTGCAATCTCGCCCTTCAAAGCATTCTGTTTCCGAATGGATATCCTCCCATGTTCTAGCTGACGTTTTAATTCACTCTGAAGAAATTTTATGAAGCCTACAATATGAAAAAAGGAAGTCGGATAAGCAGCATTTCCACTAGGGCCTTTTATGAATGGCTTGTTCAGTAGAGAGTAAAAATTGGAATCATATGGTGAGGTTGATTTTTGGTTTATGTCGTTGGTAAGAACCTCTACGGATTTAATAATTTCTATTTGGTCATATTGGCCTTCAAGAGCTTGCATGATACTTTGATTGACATCATCACTCATTTCATAAGTATTCCATGCATGCAGATGATCAAAAATATCGATATAAATACTCAGGTCTAGCTTAACTTGTAGCCCCTCGGTAATCTGATTGATCACCTCTTTACCAAATAGACCATGTACCATCTTCTTGCCGTTGCTATAATTATATTGCACAGGATTGAAGATACTATCTTTTATAGCGATTTCTTCTAATTTTCGGTGCATTCCATAATAGCCCACAAACGGCTCCATTCTATTGTACGTTTGATGACCTTCTACAGCCATAATAGATGCTGAAAGAGAGAAAATAAGGTCTAAATTTTGATCGATCTTATGCATTAACCTCTCATCAACTTTTGCTGGATGATAATGTTTCAAAGATAGAATATAAAGATAGGCAAAAGGCAGCTGGCTCCTCAGTGTGCCAACTCCGAAGGATGTCAACTCTGGGTAGATCAAAAGACCTCTGTCTAGAGGAGGGATGGCTGTTTTTTTTGTCTGCTCTATCACTCGGGCCATCAAACTCTGATACAGATGACGGCCCACTATGGCCGCTAAACGATCCAGTTTTTTAAATACTTTATCCCTTTCTGTAGCACTTATCTTATCTAAGTGAACTTTGACCTTCTTTGAGGCCAAGAAATTCAATGCTTCCGATCTATTTTTTGGTAGTTCCATCCTGAACATAACCTCCTTAAGTAACTTTATTAAATCAGCTTAATTAACTAGAGTTTAACGTTAATGGGTATTTAGTAAAGTCTAGGGAGTCGACTACACAGTAGTGGAAGCCTAAATTAATTCTCAGTTATAATTAAAGCCGCCATTCAGTGCCGATTACAGTAGTCGATAATGTCGTCAAAACTTACGTCTTCACGCTCCAACCTCACCTCTAGTTCGTTTAGAAACGCGATACTTGGCAATTCATCAGAGCTCGATATATTGATAGAAAATTTAGGATTATAAACTTTACCAACCCTCGAAAGTTCATTGCTAAGTTGATTCAGAATTTGGTCTCTCAACATTAGTTGGTTTCTTCGAAACCGTATCAAGCGGTGGCAATCGAAGAAATCTGAGCGCTTTGATGAGTCATATTTCCTACAATTCCAACCAGTATCTTTTGTGGCACGATAAAGAGCCAACTCTTGTATGTCATTCCATTCACTGAAGTTAAAATAGTTGATCGAGCTAGGACTATCACCTTGAGCCTGAGTGAGGAATTTGATTTCACTAGATTGGTGCTGATCAAGAACAACCAAAGTTCTATTTTGTTCTGATAACAGGTGTTTGATTGGTATAGGCATGTCGAAGCACATCACTTTCTTTGAATCTAAAACGCGTATTTCTCTAGGAAACAACTGGTCATTATGCCTGTTCCTTCGCCGAGGAACCCACTGAATATATTTACCAAAGAAACTTATGACACCTTCTGAGCTAAACGAAACTGTGTGAATTTTATTAGTGTCAACATCCTGTTGTAGAATGTAACAAGCTTTTCCATACCAAATTAACGATTGAGCTATGTCTGTTACTAATTCAAGTATTGTCTCATCAATTTGATGGGCTGTGCGTCGAGTGTGAATATTGCCAAAAATCGTTTTCATAAACTCATCATCATTTGACGATATGTTAAATAGATTACTACTTCGATTATTTGAGTGATGGAATAACCTAGAAAAATCTTCATCAAACATTCTTCGGTAGAAACCAATTCTCTTCTGCTGTTGTTTATAGAAAATCCTATCAACTAACTCAATTTCTAAATCATAAAAGTTATGCGGGGGTAGAGGGTTAATCCTAAATTTTATCATGCTAAACCTAACCATCGCCTTCAAGTAAGTATCGAGCAAGATCGGTTATGTTACGATCCATATTAGAGTCAATGACCTCGATTTGCGGTACAACTTGTACAGCAAAAAAGAGATGTGATGCATCAGAATGTGATTGAAGAAATACTCTCACTATTTTATTTTTATGCTGTTTGGCATTGCCAAACCTCAATTGACTTTCAAACCCATCATTTCTTACTCGGTTTTCAAACGATTGTTTCCAATTAATTCTAATCATACTTCGAGGAGATGCATCCCAGTCCACATTCCGTGAATCGGAAAAAAACAACATTCGTTTTAAGTATTGTTGTTTATCACTAATGCTTCCAACCCAAGACTCAAATTCAGTAAGAACATGCTCTGACAATTTCTCATTATCGAAGTATGCTCCATATAAAATAGAAAAGCCTAAGATTGAAGCAAGGTCGTTGATCACAGTTGAAATAAGATGAAAGCGGTATTTATCATTTACCTTCAAATTAGGGTCAACAAACCTGAGATCCGCTGCAATAAATGCAAGCTTCATTAGCGTCGGAAATATTTTATCTAATTTATTTACATCATTTTTTTCAAGAGCATTTATACATTCTTCAGCTAGTTCAAAGTAGATTTGTCCAAAGTGATCTGGCGACTCATCGCTTAGGTGTGGTTGAAATATATGACCAACCATAGCAACATCACTAAGGTTATATATTGCACTCTCTCTTGCAGTATTAAGTTGCTGGATCATTTCAAGAACGTTTATATCAGGTAGCTTATAGTGATCTTCTGCATAGTATTCATACTCTTTATATCTCTCTATGAGTTCATTGATGTCACCTAACCAGTTAGGTAATTTCCAATGGCTATGCAAGCTTGCTAAATCAACTTGAGTTGCGGCCTCTTTCATTCCTTGCTTTTTAAGCGTATGTACAAAATTCGGAATAAGATTCTGATAAAAGTCGCATATCATAGGCAGGATTCTTGCGTAGTACTGCAACAATATTTGGACTGTAAGTTGTTGGAGGTATTTAGGTTTAGATTGACGAGCCCCTTCAATTTCATACTCAAACTCAATTCGCTTAACGATAAAGTCGAGTTCTATTTGTAGGAATGGAGGTAAGCGACGAAGACTTTGTTTATTCCACTCGTCTATCTCAAAAAAGTTTTTTAGTTCTCCATCAAATGTCATTATTTGGCGTAGAGTTCCTAAGCAGAGATTACTCCCTAACGCTGCCCAAGTATCCGCTATAGTCATCTTTATTTTAGATGTGTCATGATCTGTCACGGAATTCGATGAGGAGAAACTGAGTTCAATAATTTCTTTGATTTTTTTAAGTTCTCGCATACCGGTTTCAAATTGAAACTGTGTTGTATAAACAGAAACTCGATCAGAGAAACGAGTTATTAGCTTTAATGAAAGATCCAAGTCACCAATTTGAAATGCAAGATCGATATGGTTTGTTAATTTACTTATGATCTCATTTTCAACCCATTGATAGTCAATTTTTTCCTTTATCAATGGTTGTTGGCTCTTCGTATTAATTGCCATAGAAGTTACTGTATCACCTGCAAAAAACCATTGCTGATGAGATTTTTTTCTTGGAAACCAATAGCTGTCTTGATCGATTTTCCGTTTCACCAGAAGGTAATGTAGAAGCAAATACATATAAATATCAGTCAATGCTGATAGGTTGTTTTTTAAACCCTCATTCTTAGATATAAGACACTCATTAATATATGAAAACTGCTCTAAAGATTTATGAGCTTGCTTAAAATAATGGTTAGCTAATGAATTAGAATTTTTTCTTTCCACTACTCCTGCTATATCATTTTTTATTTTTAGAAGTATCTCTGAACTAATTAGCTGATTGAGATCAAAAAAATTAAAAAGTCGTTGACCTAGTGGAAACAAAGCCAAAGTACTAAGTAAAGTCAAAAATGTTCCAGTAATATAGACAAACAACCCAAGTTCAAAATTAAAGGTAGGTAAAGCTGAAGCAGTTAAACAGAATATCGCAGAAAAAACCAAAACAGTAGAATATACACTTCCAACCTGTTCGCTGGTAAGCATTAAAATAATATCCCGTCGAAGTTTTGTGTACCCTGCACTTATTATAATCCCAATAGTTGCAAAATAAATAGAAAAAATAGCCGTTAATAATTGAGAATACAGCCTAAGTTGTTCTATATTAAATTTTTTTTCATCAGGAGTTATTGCTGGAAGCCACAATGGAAAATTACTTCTAATATAATATTCTGCAGATATCAAAACCGCTAAGAAAAAAATAACACCAAGAAGACTTCTCACTCCCACGAATGCAAAAGACCCTAAAATGTTGGCGTTTTCCTTTGATTTAATAAATGAAACACGACTCTTGTAAGCGTTTTTTTCGTAGGCAAAGCTAATATTACCCGAAATTTTTCGTAGCTTCCAAAACCATGGTTTTGAGCTTCCCCAAATTTTCAATCGTTCTATAAAAATATTTTTTCTCCATTTTCGAATCTAAAAATTTTAAAATATCAATCAGAAACCGTCAAAAATCTACTTTAGTTGAACTACATTTTCTAATTTTAAGCGCTCGATGTCATCAAGTAGCTCTTCAATATAGAAATTTTGTGCTTCAACTATTGAAGCCAATTTATCGCGCTGCTTTCTACAATCAGACATTCTATCCTTGAGAGATCGAACTCTAGCATCTTTAGTCTTCTTTACTTTAAGAGAGTCACATTCAATTGAATTAATATAGGCTTGAATTTCAAGAACGAGAAGGGGGTATCTGCTTTTTTTCAAAGCAGAAGGATCTCTTCCTGCCTCTCTTGCAATATTATTTTGAGTGATTTTTGACCCTTTATCTATAAATAGTGGCTTATTAATTTTTAAGCGCTCAAATGCGTCCCGAAACATTTCCTCGGCAGTTTCACTATTGTTTAATGACATTCAAGTAGACCTCAATAGCTTTAATTTCATGCTGCAATGCCTTAAGACGAAGCTCTTCAGTATCGAAATCACTAATTTCTTCTTCATACATAGATTTAAGTTTTGAAAGTCGAGACTCGTTTTTACGATCAAATATAGCGTCCTGACATATCCCTGTATCAAGAGTGCCTGCACACTTTGATATTGATTCAATACCACCATACTCACAAGCCCCAGATTTCATACAAAAACCCAGTAAAGTGCGTCGACAGTTTATGCTACCTTTTTTTATAAGTTGCGTTAGCTTCTTTTCATCATTTTCCTCTATAAGATTTATAATTTCATTTGAGCTAGAACCTTTAGAATGAGGTCGCACAAACTCAGTACTATTCTTTACCAATTGCACTAACTGCCTACTTACCGAACGATAAGACTCTACTATTAGAGCTGTCTCTACCTCTGAATTCAGTCTTAAATTAGTATGATTTTTGCCATAATACAGGGTCATAGCTCGGCTATGATGTTTCATGCTCCATTGTAGGCTATCAACAGAAACCTTTTGAGAAGAGAACATGTTTACTCCTGAAGTTCGCCGCAATTGATGTGCACTAAAGTGCCAAGGCTTACCAATTCCAAACTCGTCACGATTACCTAAATTAGGAGTAAGGGATAGAGCTATCTCCCAGTCACTTTTCGTTACCATAATCTCTTCTTGTTCAAATACATGGGGAAAACTTCTTAAGTAAGAGGTGTAGCAAATGTGTTTCTTGGCAGCTCTTTGGCTATTTCCTGTACCTAATGCCCAAGGTTCACGCCCAATAAGAGCAAGGGGAATTGACTCGTTATGCTTCATTTCTTTATGATGCCTAGAACGTAATTTAGAAATAAATGCAGCTATATCAACAGCTTTCTTAACTGTTTCTGGAACCACCCACCGAGCATCATTATCCTGCTCAGTTTTGGTTGTTTCTCCAACGAGTAGAAATATATCTCCAAGTCGATCATCTTTTTCCGTCAAAAAACAATCCGAACGCAATGAGATTACTTCTGATTGTCTCTGAATTGAAAAACTTGCGATGAAGAACAGCGCAGTGTCACGGATAAAACTAAGATACCCTGAAAAAACGGACATTGTAACTCTAGTGGGTTTAGTCCATTTTTCAATTTGGGCCATTATATTATAGTCAGTTAAAAACTTATAAGCAGTCCCATCATATTCAATACGGCCTTCAGAAATTAACTTTTGTACTTTAGAAATATCGTTTTTATCAATTTTTGCAACTGGACTAATATAATTAGACGGTATAGATTTTATTAATGAGTTATGTCTATAGGCATCTGAAAGCCAATTAAATGCAGTTCCAACAGAACTTTGAATTTCATGAAACTCATCTAGAATTTGATTTAAACGTTTTATAGAGTAACTCCAAATTCTTGGAGGAATATATGCATGCTGAACAATTTCTCTTTTTCTAGCCTTTGCTGATAGAAAAGCCAGTGTTTTTTCATCAGCAATTTCAAAACCAATCAAATCCGAATATAGTCTTAATTTATGCAATAGCTTTATATCTGAAATATAATCCGCACGTTGAAGAGCATCTGAAACAGATGCATGAAGACGTGGAAACCTGGACAATTCAGAGATCAAGATCCCATGTATATCACAAACCTTTGCTATTTTTATAAGTAACATAAAGGTTTGTTTGCAGCTAATTATTTTTCCTGGAAAAAGCCTTGGATGATAAATTACCGTTATTAAAACAATCTTAGCAAGCTTTAAATTTTTATTAGATAAGTTATGCATGCCAAAATTAAAGCCGGAATAACCAAAAGCTGAATAGTCCCAATAGTCATCCCCATACTTAGATAAATTAGCTCCATTTGTATCAATCGATAAAAACCAGTCATCAGGAGGTGGAAGTGAAGGCAAGCTCCAAATTGGTGTTTTTGGGGTTACCAAATCTGAAGGGTACATAAAATGTAGATCAGAAGCTTCCATATTAGTCTTCCCAAAAATCTATAATTTTTTTCCAATGTGGATGGTAGTCACCTTCATCAACTCTACTCTCACTTTCTACTACCCATTCGGAACGAATTTTACTAGAATTTCTAAACCAATTAATCTTTTGAGTTATTCGATCTATTACAATATCTACAGGTGGTGATAATGATTTATTTTTAACAAAAAACTTGGACTCCTCTATTTTTAATAATCGAAAACTTAGAAGGGACCAAACATAATCCAAACTATCAACATCTCGGTGATGTTGACACCAAAGACACCCAGAAGGTACTACGCAGTTAGGTTCAACAATGGAAGCAGGCGTATCATCATAAGCAATTGGTATACCATCACATTTACTATTAATAATTGATGCCTTCAGAGCCCCTGTTAGAATAGGATCGTGTTTATTCCAAAACTGTGTTACCTCTACCATTGCTCTCTGCTGACTAGGAACTTTGTAATTGTCCAATAAAACTTGGGTTGTATTTTGTGCCATCTCAGCAGTTAAGTTTTCATCACCAGACCGACGAAGTATCCAGTTCACTCGACTATTACGAAGTCTGCTAGACGGGATCCATGGAACACCATGCTCTGAAGTTATTTTACGAAGAATACTACCAGATAACCCTCTAGCACTACCTTCATATGGGCCAGAACCAAACAACGGAAACAAACCATCAGAGTTAGGGAAAAAGAGGTCAATAAACGCTAGATGCTCCTTAAAGCGTTTTTTATATGATTTAAAAATGCTAAACCTTACTTCTCCACCCCTACGTGGCTTATAACATGTCACACTCCAGTCATCACTTTGTGATCTATATTTAAAACTACCACGTTTTAATTTTTTTGCTTGTGAAAAATTCATACCTGTCTGAGCAATAAACATCATAAGCTCAGCACAAACTCGAACATTTATACAATATCTCCTTGCCGCAGAATTTATTGCTTCATCTGGAGTGTTTATAGATTTTCTAGCTTTTTTATAAGTCCTTTCTCCTGTCTTTTTCTGCCATGAAAGCCATTGATCGCGAGGCAGTTTTATCCATTCAGCATCTTTCAAAGGACCATATAATGTCAACGGCCCTCCATTAATATCATTTAATTTTAAGGGTAGCTCACCCAATATTTTTTCTATCGTAATCGCTGATGTAACACCAGCGATAAAACTTCCAAATTTAAAAACATCTTGAAGATTTTGCTTTTCAGAAGTTTTACTCTTCGACCTTTTCCTATTAGCGTTTTTCTTTATTCTAGCCCTTATAATCAACCTTTCTTCATGCGGTATCTCTAAAATACCACCAAATAATTTTGATAGCACAGCTAGGCTTCCATATATAGTTGAAGACTTTATTAATTCAGCTTGAAACTTCGAAAACAAAAATTCTGAATATTTAATATAGTTAATCACTATATCTGAAATTTTAAAGGACAATCCATCATCCTCCATATATTTAATAAATGCTTTTATTTCTGATATACAAGATAGAACGCTTCGATAACTGCCACCACCTACGATAACAGTATCCAATTCATCTTTAATAGCAGACAGGAAGTCTAATCGGTCCATACATTTATCTATTACAATACCTTCATTGATAGCTTTTTTGAAATTTCTTGCATTGATTTTTGCTCCTCCTTCATACAAAAACCGAGAAAGATCAAAAACATTATAATCCATGACATCTTCATTATTAACTTCAACTTTTAGATCATAATTAGGAATCATATGTAACCTCATCGATTACTTTATTTCGATTAAGGCCAATATCATTCCCCATAAAAAAGTCAAAAAATTCATCAGAGAGCGCTGCCTTTATTGGCTCATTTTCAATAAACCTGATATATTTCCAAGTTGTAGATTCGTTTTTGTGAAGCATTGCATCTCGAACAAAAACAATTGCATCAGATTTTCTTGGGAGAGTATCTAAGACTATCTGCATTAATCCCGTACCAAAAGATGCACGTGACTGGTGAAACTTCAAATGTTTAAACTGTAAAAGACCACTGGAAATTAGCTCTTTCCTTAGATCACTTATTAGTTTTGTGAATGATGTATCTGAATAAGTATTTCCTCTCTCGGTTAAAAAGAGAGTAGCACTATCATTTCCTGATGATCGGCTTTGCCTTGTTAACCTCCTAACTGAATTAGCGTAATACTTAAGTTGCTCAATTAGCTGAAAAGGAATTAGAATATCCCCTTTTACACCGTATTTAGTTTTTACTTTTGTCCCAGGACCCACACTAATACGCACTATTTCAGTACCTAGAGGGTCTTTTTGTATATTATAAAGTGTCGATATTTGTAATGTACGTATAGTTTCACTTCTTGCTCCCGTGAAAAAGCCAATAAGAAACATGAGATAAAGTTCATGTTTTTCATTATCAAGCAAAAACTTCAATAAGGTATCGCGATCTCTCACACTTAAGGGTAATAACCCTCCTTCCAATAACTCTCCTGGCGGCTTACGACTAGGGATAGACAATTCAGTATGATTAACAGCTATAGTGCGTTCAAGTCCCTCTTTCGTGAAAAATTTGACTATATTAACTTTATTTTCCCATAACTCTTTCTTTTCAATAAAACCATTCAGTTTGGCCCAATGATAAAAACGTACAATAGAGCTCATTCGAGCTGTAGCTGTACTGGGAGCTATTTCCCCTTGATCTCTCTGTCTTACCAGAAAACCGCGATAACGAACTAAGCACCGATCTTTCTTTTTCTTAGGGAAGTAACGCCAATCCACCCCCTCTAATTCTAACCAAGATGCGTAAGCTTTAAGGTGACTCATAAAAGAGGAAACAGTTTTGTAGTTTTTTTTCAGACCACTATTTAGTTGATCTATTGCATATCTATTGGCAGAGCTCCATGGCTCACCATCAGAAAAGAAAATTTGCGGAACTCTCGAGAGTTGGTAGTCATTAGTTTCTTGCCAAATAATCTTTCGATTATTTCTAGACAAAACAGGTTTCATAGATTGAACATTTATCAATTCTAGTCTTGCCATACCAACCACCTTATCAAAATCCTCAAACTTAAAGATAGTTGGTTACTCAATATACGTCCATGTTTCATGAGTATTTATTATGCGAAATAGCATACGACTCTTATGTAAAATAAATGCCTTGCCATGTACCTAAATACAATTGTCCATTACGCACTGGAATCGTTAGAGACGACCCCAGCATACTGGTCTTAATATGTGCTGGCATGTCGTCGCTGCCTTCATAAATATGCTCATAATAGGGCTGATTTTCTGGCACCATGTGATGAAAATGACGCTCCATATCTCGGCGCACCGAAGGGTCAGCATTCTCATTAATGGTCAATGACGCTGAGGTATGTAAGATTTGCACATGCAACAAACCCACAGACACAGGTGTGAGCGACGCTAAGGCTTGCTCAACCTGCTCTGTAATCAGATGAAAACCACGCGTTTTCGTAGGTAAACTGATTTCTGTTTGCTGCCACATCACTATTACGCTCCACTGCTTCTTTGGTACACAGAAAATCGGTAGTCATAAGGGTTCGGCCCTTCAGCTGCAAACGCCTCTTCGGCTAACAGAGTGAAAGATGGCCAATCTACTTGTGGAAAAAACGCATCCCCTTGGACTTCCGCATCAACATGGGTAATGTATAAACGATCCGCTTTTTCTAACGCTAGTTGATAGATTTGCGCCCCACCGATAACCATCACTTCGTCTTGGCCATTCACCAAGCAAATATCCTCTCCCAAAGAAATGGCGGCCTCTAAAGAACTGACCACATCCACCCCTTCCGCGCTGTAATTCGCATCACGAGAAATGACAATATTGCGACGGCCCGGTAATGGTTTACCAATGGACTCAAAGGTTTTTCGCCCCATGACAATAGGCTTACCCATGGTGGCTTGCTTGAAGTATTTAAGATCATTTGGCAGATGCCAAGGTAAAGCGTTATTGATACCAATAGTATGGTTAGTCGACATCGCAACGATAAGAGATAGCATAAAATGACCTTATTTTTCTGATACAATCAGCGACATTATACTGATAGCCATGCAGATTGCATTTTTTACGCAACACACAAATCTGCCAACAAAGAGTCCAACTGTCCTATGAATCAATATCTAGCACTGTGTGAACGCATCGTAAACGAAGGGGTGTGGGTCAATAACGAACGTACTGGAAAACGCTGTTTAACCGTGATCAATGCTGACCTCACCTATGATGTGGCGCAAGGTGAATTTCCACTTGTAACGACACGTAAAAGTTACTATAAATCCGCCATCGCCGAAATTATTGGTTATTTACGTGGCTATGATAATGCCGCAGATTTTCGCGCTTTAGGCACCAAAACGTGGGACGCTAATGCCAACCAAAATGAGGTCTGGCTCAACAACCCTTATCGTAAAGGTGAAGACGACATGGGCCTGTGCTACGGAGCTATTGGCCGTAATTTTCCCAAACCAGATGGCGGCCACTTAGACCTGCTGAAACAAATCATTGATGATTTGAGCAAAGGTGTGGATAACCGTGGGGAAATCTTAACCTTTTATCACCCGGGCGCTTTTCACATGGCTTGCCTACGCCCTTGTATGTACAGTCACCATTTCTCTTTATTGGGAGATACTCTTTACTTAAACAGCACCCAGCGCAGCTGTGATGTACCGCTAGGGCTAAACTTTAATATGGTACAGGTTTACGTTTTGCTGGCGATTGTGGCACAAATTACGGGCAACAAACCCGGCCAAGCCTTCCATAAAATCGTCAATGCACACATCTATGAAGATCAACTTGAACTCATGCGTGATGTGCAAATGAAACGTGAGCCTTACCCATTACCTAAGCTAAAAATTAACCCCGATATTAAAAGTTTAAAAGATGTAGAAACCTGGGTCACCATGGATGACTTCGAGATCGAAGACTACCAACACCACGAGGCCATCGCCTACCCTTTCTCTGTTTAAACCCAGTAAAAATGGCATATGAAGCTAACTTCATATGCCATTTTTAAAACCATTTAGCAAAATTTCACTTACTAACCTAAACCTTAAATACAGCCGCTTTGGCTTCATATTCCTTGGTAACTTTGAAGATGTCATCGCTACTGCGGTCAAGCTCGGTCATCATCTCGGAAAGCTGCTGAATTGCGTGAGCATTCTGGCTTACTTTGTCAGTAATCGAGGCAATAACCGTTTCTTGCTCTAGGGTATCTTGGGCAATTGATTGGCTAGAGCTGGACACACTTGCGACATCCTTAGCTCTTCTAGCCAAGCCTTCAGAAATGCTCAGCGCATGATCCACGTTAACACTGGTACGTCCTTTTCCGGACTCCATAGAAACCACAGTTTGGTCAACACTCTGATGTAATTTGGCTAACACACTTTCAATTTGATCGGTTGCTTCACTGGAGCGTTGAGCTAAGGTGCGAACTTCATCCGCCACCACAGCAAAACCACGGCCGGTTTCTCCTGCACGAGCGGCCTCAATGGCCGCATTAAGCGCGAGTAGATTAGTCTGCTCAGAAATACTACGGATGGACTGCAGTAAGTTGGTGATAGAACCCACATCTTGCGTCAACGCGTTTAAGTGGGTGGAGACGTTATCAATATCTTTGGCCAGTAATTCCATATCTCGCATAATAGTGAGTGCTTGCTCACTGTCTTTTATCGTCTCTTTCTCAAGCTCCATCACCACATGGGCTGACTGACTGCTATCTTGTGATACTTGGGTCATTGAGCGGGAAACTTCTGCAGAGGCTGCAGCAGCGGTTTGTGAACGATGCTTGCTCGCTTCGACACTCATGCTCGCTTCGTCAGTGATCGTGTGAATGGTATTACTGGACTCGACTAAGGTGATTGCTATTCGCTGATATTCCACAAACAAATTAGATAACTGAGTCAATAAATTGTTCAAAGCACGCTCGGCATTAGAGGATGGCTTCTCAACTCGGATCGAGAGGTCGTTGTCTACGGATATACGCTCGATTGCATCAGCAATTTTTATGTTTGCAGAGGACTCTTTTTTCATGATGCGAGCCATATAGATTAATACACCCGCTTCGGCTATCGCGAAAACACAATGAATTAGCATGATAGCCATACTATGATGCCCAGAAAATACCTTGATAGGCATTTCACCTAGGTGAACACCTGCCATTTGTACATACATGAAAATAATATGGTAAGCCGCAGTGGTGATGAGTGCAGCAACGATAGGCTGCCATTTTTGATAGATGAGTAAGACCACCATGGAAGCAAAGATATGGAAATGCATTTCAGTGAGACCTAACTGGCTTTGTATCAGTAAGGAAGACACCAGCATCATTATCACGCCGGCTAATACAGAAAAAATTAATCGCCCTTTGAAAAGGCTATAAATAAGCTGCGTGCTAATAAACACAAATACTGAGGCGATTAAAGAAAAACTAAAAAGTCCTGCGCCTAGTAAACCACTTATGAGTAAAACGGGAATTTGCGTCATCAAAGCTCGATAAACAAATAAGTCATTTTTCAAGGTACGTTCCGTAGAAATGTTCATAATCGGCTCCAGCAAATAATACCTGTAATATATTTCTTTTATTATAGGTATTAATCGTGATTCCAGACAGTTCTATCGCATTGAATTAACTAGAAAAATGAATAATGAATTTATCTAGCGTTCTTTAATTACGCTGTTTCTTCTCCTGATACATTTCTTTATCGGCTCTAGAAAGCAACTGTTCTAAGGAGTCCTGCTCTTTAATCTTGGCGCAGCCCACACTAAAACTAATGTGTACTTCTTGCTCACCAAGCTGAAGCCTAAAAGACTCACGATCTTTTAGTAAACGCTTTAATATTGCTTCCTTCTTGTCCTGCTCACAATCTTTAATAAGCAACAGGAATTCATCGCCACCCCAACGCGCCGCTTCGCCATGGTTTATCACAGTACTTTGGAGGTATTCGGCTAACGCTACAAGCAGCTGGTCTCCCATAGCGTGGCCGTATTGATCATTTACTCGCTTAAAATCATCCACATCAATCGATATCAAACTAAACCCTTGCTGGCTCTCATGCCATTGTTTTAAGGCACCAGTTAGATGTTTTTCAAAACCTCGTCGATTATACAAATTTGTTAAAGGGTCTAGAGTAGATAAGCGATTGAGTTCTTGGGTACGTTCAGCGACCTTTTTCTCCAGACCTGTTTGGTAGTCAACGATGGTTTCAGACATTGTTTGAAAGTGGCTAATCAAGCGCTTGATTTCAAGCCCTGAGAAACGATGTAGCTTAGGAGGACGATAATTGTTTTCTTCTAAGGTCGATATGGATAAATCTAGCGCTTCTAATGGTTGTGTAATTATCATGCGCACTAGAAAATAAAAAATAATTAGCGCACTCAGAAAACTAATTAAGAAGACAACTAGCAAGTCTGAAAATTCGGTCCAGGGCAAGAATTGGTTAATGTCTATGAAGTTCACCTGAAACCAATCTATTTCTGGAATGTATATGACACTTGCCAGTAGCCTATTACCTTCCTTATAAACAATGCTCATATCCACTGTATTTGGCGTACTACGTGCATTCTCAAAGCTGCTATGCAATCTTAGCTTTGAGTCGGCATCATCCAATAATTGAAAGACGGTTTTTTTGTCCTTGAGTTGTTTTGTAACAGAGGAGAAGTTAATTAACTCTTCTTTTTGGTGGAGCTGTATGGAGCCTTCGTAGTTGGTAAATATCACAGCGGAATAGATATCCTGTTTTGCCACCATTCGTCCGAGAAACTCAGACAAATCTAATCCAGTTCCTACTACACCAACCACCTCACCATCCACCCGAATAAGGACGTCACTCCAGAGCTTAACAACGCCTAATTCAAGATCGGGATTCACGTTTAAGTGAAGGTCTAGTTGCTTTTCCATAATACTGTAGAACCAAGCATCTTCTGGTTTACTTTGCTCTAAAGTGTAACGATAAAAATCTTTTTTTAATTCCTGACTATCGCTATCACTGTAGTAGTAATGATTATTTTTTTGTAAAGCAATAAAGTAGGAGTTATCTGCAAATCGGTGCCGGAAAGCTTCGGTATCGTGAAAAGCTTGTTGTTGCAGGTTTTCATTGTCAGGCTGAAGCGCCCAAGCTTTTAATGAGGCTAACTCCGCAAACTCTTTTGACAGTTCTACTTCCTGAATGAGAGGCAGTAAGTTACGAACCTTGTCATACCGCAATTGTTTTTCAGCGTATATCTCAACCCATTTGGTGATAATCTCTTCGGCTAAGACTTTCATGGATAACCATGAAAATAGCCCGGTAAGCAATATAATAGCGGCCGTGAAAATGAAAAATCGCGATTTAATCGTCATAATCTACCAAGCTACCTAAAACAAGTTGTTACATTATCATAACAAATAACCCCCTAGGTGGAACTTAAACAGACTATTTATTGGACACTTTACTGTTAAAAATAATTGTAACCATCAATGTATCAGCATGTAAAAAGGGTATTTAGTTTCCTAAATACCCTTAAAAATTTCGCTCTAAGCAATTAATAACCGTTTATCTAAGCAATTAACTTTTCATCTTAGACGCTTTTTTAAAGCCGTAAATCACTAGGGCGAGTCCGCCGATTACCATAGGTAGTGAAAGTAGCTGTCCCTGTGTTAGCCAGTTGAAAGCCAAGTATCCGATTTGTGCATCGGGCTCACGAACAAACTCTACTAATATACGGAAAATGCCGTAGCACAATAGGAACATGCCAGAAACACAATAACGTGGTTTAGTTTTCTGCGAGAAGAACCAAAGGATAGCGAAGAGCGCGACACCTTCTAAAGCAAACTGATAAAGCTGTGATGGGTGGCGGGCTAGCTGTAATGGGTCATGTGGGAAGACCATTGCCCATGAAACATCCGTTGGCTTGCCCCATAATTCTCCACCGATAAAATTACCAATTCGACCCGCACCTAAACCAATTGGCACAAAAGGCGCGATAAAGTCTGTTACATCAATAAGGTGTTTATTATAACGACGAGCGAAAAGGCACATAGCAGCTATTACACCCAGTAAGCCACCATGGAAGGACATTCCCCCTTCCCAGATTCGAATCATGATCATTGGATCGTCTATAAAGGATGGGAATTGATAAAATAGAATGTAGCCAATGCGCCCCCCTAGGATGACCCCCATCGCACCATAGAAAATCACATCACTGATCATTTCGTTGGTCCACAGGCCATTCGAGCGCTTTGCTCGATAGCTGCCTAACAAATAAGCTCCAGCGAAACCTATAAGGTACATAATTCCATACCAGTGCACAGATAAAGGACCTATCGAAATAGCAATAGGATCAATAGAAGGGTAAGTAATCATAATGTAAAACAGGCCTTATCTGTGTTCGAGGAATATATCGATTAGTGAACAGTGGAGGTTTTGGTTGGGCGAATTAGGCGCTCAATGTTGGCTTCACGCATTAATCGCGTCATGGTTTCTCTGACGCTTTGTGCATGATTTAGTTCCATCACTTGCTGCAACATGTTTTGCGCTTGAGCCATGGAGATATTGCGAATCACGGCTTTCACTTTGGGAAGACTTGTGGAGCTCATAGACAGTACGTCATAACCCATAGCCATAAGTAATATTGCCCCCATTGGATCACCGGCCATTTCACCACAAACGCTCAAGCCCACATCACAACCTTCAACTTGTGAAGCAATACTTTGCAAAGCATGTAGCACCGCAGGATGGAAAGAGCTGTACAGGTCCGCCACACGAGGGTTGTTACGATCGACTGCCAATAGGTATTGAGTTAAGTCGTTACTACCAACCGAAAGAAAATCCACTAAGCCGGCATAAGCTTTGATTTGGTAAACAGCAGCGGGGACTTCGATCATTACACCCACTCGTGGCATACGCACATCAAAGCCCTCTTCGATTACCTCATCCACCCCACGACGAATGAGTGCTAACGCCTCTTCTACTTCTTCCACACTGGAAATCATTGGCAGCATGATCTTTAAGTTGTGTAATCCAGCACTGGCTTTAATCATGGCTCGAATTTGCGCCATGAAAATTTCTAAGTGATCCAGTGTGACTCGAATACCACGCCAGCCAAGAAAAGGGTTTTCTTCTTTAATCGGGAAATACGGCAACGCTTTATCGCCACCTATGTCCAAGGTACGCACGGTTACTGGTGCAGGGGCAAAGCCCTCAAGCTGTTGACGATAAATTTGGACTTGTTCTGCTTCGGTTGGGAAACGGTCACGTACCATGAACAAGACTTCAGTACGATAGAGACCAATCCCTTCGGCGCCACGGTCTAGTGAGCGAGCAATATCTGCAGACAACCCCGTATTCACATACAGAGCTAAGCGCTGACCATCAAGGGTTTCACAAGGTAAGTCTTTTAGCGTTTCGTACTCTTCTTCTAAGAGTCGCTCTTCATCAACGATTTGTTGGTAATGCTCAATCAAAGCTTCAGAAGGGCTGGTAATAACCTTACCCTGATAGCCGTCAACAATGATGTTCACTTTATCAAGCTGCGCATACGGAAGGTCTAATGCTCCCATCACTGTTGGGATACCCATGGCTCTTGCTAAGATGGCAACGTGAGAGTTTCCAGAGCCCATCACAGAGACCAAACCTTTGATCTTTTCAATAGGCACTTCCCCCAACATAGACGCGGTAAGCTCTTCACCTATGATAATAGAAGGCTCACTAAATTGTTCCGCAATATTGGGGGCTTTCTCTTGCAAGTGGGACAGTATACGACGCCCTAAATCTCGTAAGTCGCTCGCACGTTCACGTAAATAAGGGTCATCCATACGATCAAACAAGGCTATGTGAGTACGGATAACTTGTCTTAATGCTCCTTGAGCCCAATTGCCTTCAAGAATTTTCTTCTCTATTTCATTGGCAATGGAATTGTCATTAAGGATTTTAAGGTAAACGTCAAACAGTGCTTTTTCATCTTCCGATAAATGCTGACTTAAACGACTACTCGCTTGGCGAATATCTTGTCGAGTCGCTTCTAAGGCATGGTGGAAAGTTTGAATTTCTTCCTCTGGATGGCTAGTTTTTCGATCCGGAATCACATCCAAATCTGCCGATGGAAAGACCACCACACCACGACCAATTGCTACCCCTGAGCTGCCAGGCACGCCTTTGTATTTAAGGTCAGACTCTACCGGCTCAGCATTGTTGTTCAAGCTGGTCATCGCGCCCGTCGCTTCAGCATGGGCAATAACGCCTGCCAGTTGGGCAGAAAGAGTGATTAGAAAAGCTTCTTCGCCTTCATCAAAACGACGCTTATCTTCATGCTGAACAACCAACACACCCAGCACTTTACGATGGTGAATGATCGGTACACCGAGGAATGAGCGGTAGCGCTCTTCTCCTGTACCATTAAGATAATGAAAGGAAGGGTGAATATGAGCATCATCAAGGTTTACCGGCTCTGCACGGCGACCAACCAGACTCACCAAGCCTTCGTTTTCTTTTAGGCTAACGCTACCCGCTACATCGGCATTGAGGCCTCGGGTAGCCATGAGCACATATTCGCTACTATTTGGGTCCACTAGATAGATAGAACACACTTCAGCGCGCATGGCTCTACGTACGCGGCGGACAATGATATCCAAAGCGCTCGACAAAGACTCTGCGGCCGTTACTTCTTGTGTTATTCGTCTTAGCAAACTTAGCATAGCTCTCCCATCGCTTAGCAGTTATCGGGTGTTACAATCATTTTTTGTTTTTTTCAATCCAACGATGTGCATTGGGTATTAATTCCTTTAATGCCCGTCGATATACATCTTTTTTAAAGGCAACTACCTGACCTAAAGGGTACCAATAACTTACCCAACGCCACCCATCGAATTCCGGCGTTTCAGCCCCATCCACGCACACGTATGTGTCTGCACAACGAATCGACAAAAGAAACCATTTTTGCTTTTGTCCTATGCACAGGGGCTTAGAATTGTGTCTTAACATACGCTTTGGAAGACGGTAACGTAACCAACCTTTGGTTTTCCCTACGACCTCAACTTGGTGAGGTTCTAGTCCTATTTCTTCTTTTAACTCTCTGTACAACGCTTCTTCTGGCGTTTCATCGGACTTGATGCCACCTTGGGGAAATTGCCACGCATTTTGTCCTACACGTCGCGCCCATAACAGTTGACCACGCTCGTTCATCAATATGATGCCTACATTCGGTCTATATCCGTCCGCATCAATCACGAGCAATCACCTTTTAAGATAAGAATAAATTCCCCTCATTGTTCCATAATTCCCCCTTCTTCACAATTAACAGAGGTGTTATTTATTGTCTGCAAGGCTATACTTTGGGCACTTTCAACCGACTAGGGACAAACAGTGACTCTTGCAATATTTGATTTAGACGGCACCTTGCTAAGCGGCGACAGCGACTACAATTGGGGACAATTTTTGGTCGAAAAAGGCTTAGTCGACACACAAGTTTATAAGCAGGCGAATGACCGCTTCTTCGAACAATACCAAGCCGGCACTCTAGACATTCATGAGTATCTTGCCTTTAGCCTAGCACCATTACGTGACTTCAGCCCAACCCAGCTAAGCCAACTTCACCAGGATTTCATGGTCGAGAAAGTCGAGCCAATGATGCAAGAAAAGGCCCATGCGTTGCTCAAACACCACAAAGAGCAAGGGCACTTTTTATTAATGATTACGGCAACAAACCAATTCGTAACAGGGCCTATTGGTGAAACCTTAGGCATGGATCACATTATCGCCCCAGTACCAGAAGTCATTGACGGCCAATACACAGGTAATATTGTGGGCATTCCTAGCTTCCAAGAAGGCAAGGTGACGCGCTTAAATGAGTGGCTAGAGCAAACAGGCCATAGCATGGAAGGCAGTTATTTCTACAGTGATTCTCGTAATGACTTACCGCTATTAGAGCTGGTAACTCACCCCATCGCCGTCGATGCTGACGACACATTGACGCAAATTGCACAGCAACGAGACTGGCCGCATATCTCTTTGCGCGACTAAATAAACCCCAAAAAAATGCGCTGCGAGTTTCTCCTGGCAGCGCATTTTTTATGGCTAAGCGAAGGCTACAACCCCATATTATTATGAATGCGGTAGAACAAGGCCTTTAGGTATTCTGTTTCATCAATAGCAGGATGCACAGGGTGATCTGGCGCTTGCGTACCACGGTAAATAAGCTGTGAGAAACGTTCAAGTTGGCGACTATTGCTTCGCACTATATCGTGTAAACGGCTGGTTTCTAGGTGCATAGAGCAAGAACCAGAGACCAAAATACCGCCCTTGGCGACCAAACGCATCGCCAGCTGATTGGCTCTATGGTATGCCCCTTCACCTGCCTTAATGTCTTTACGACGGGCTATAAACGCCGGCGGATCCATCACCACCACATCGAAACGCTCTTTGTCTTCAATTAAAGACTGCATGGCTTCGAAGGCATCGCCTTGCATTAGATTGGCATTGCCTTCGTATTGGTTCAGATTTAAATTTTCTGTGACATGATCCAACGCACTTTGGGAAGCATCAATAAAGGTCACATCGGTTGCCCCTGCTGAGGCGGCTTGTACACCCCAGCCACCCACATAGGAAAACACGTCTAATACGCGCTTACCGTCACAGAATCCCTGCATGGTTTTACGGTTTTCTCTGTGGTCATAAAACCAACCCGTTTTCTGACCATCCCAAACCGGTGCCTGGAAAAGAACATCATTTTCTTGTAAATAAACGACTTCTGGCACGGTTCCAAAAGCTTCTTCTACATAGGAATCCAGCCCTTCAATTTGACGCATCTTACCATCATTTTTCATCAAGATAGCAGAAGGCTTCACAACATCTTGCAAGGCTTCAATAATTTCGCTTTTTACGCGCTCCATCCCTGCCGTGGATATTTGCACCACCAAAATATCAGCAAAACGATCGACAACAAGTCCAGAAAGACCATCGGAATCACCAAACACCAAACGATAGTAAGGCGCAGGGTAGGTTAAATCGCGTAAAGATAAGGCAATTTTTAAACGATGAACCAGAGTCGATTTATTTAATACAGTATCTGTATTACGGCTAATTAAACGACCACAAATCAAAGTATTAGGATTGATAGTCGCAATACCTAAGGCTTTACCTTGAGCTGTTTCTACGACAACTTGATCACCTGGGGCAAATTGTTTTAATGGGGTTTCAGAGGTGTTTACCTCATTACTGTAGATCCATTGATGCCCAGCTCTAATACGGCGATCTGCCTGACCTTTTAGTCGAATAACGCTCAATTGTGTCACCTAGTTTCATTTAAAAAGGCCATTATAAATGCTACACAGGCAATTGCTATCTATATAGGGTTTTGACCACAAAAAAGCCCACACTGGGTGGGCTTTATATAAAACACTCTCGGCATACCGCTTACTGTTCTGTTTCGAACATCACGAGATGGTCCAACTTAACGGTTAACCCTATTTGCTGGCCAACGGCATGATTGTGATGGGAGGAAGCGAAACAAAACACCACTTTGCCTGAGGCTAGCTTCACTCGATACAGAAAATGCGAGCCTTGGAACCATTTACTGATGATTAACCCTTGGGATTCACTGTCATCATCATGAAGAATGTCGTCAGGACGCACCAATAGCTCTACTTTGCTGTTGTTCGCAAAGCCATGATTTAATTTGCCACGTATTTGCCCTAGATCAGAATGTACGCAGTCTTCTCCGCACACTGTGGCAGGCAAGAAATCACCATGACCAATAAAGCTTGCGACAAAGCGAGTAGCCGGTTTGTGATAGATCTCGTAGGGCGTGCCAGTTTGGTGGATCTCCCCTTCGCTCATCACCGACACTTGATCGGCCATAGAAAAGGCTTCCATTTGATCATGGGTAACCAAAATAGCACTCATCTTTTCATGCAACAAAATATTGCGAACATCGGGCACAAGCTCTTCGCGTAACTTAGCATCCAGCCCTGAAAAGGGTTCGTCCATCAGCAGAAGCTTTGGTCGTGGGGCAATGGCGCGAGCTAACGCAACTCGCTGTTGTTGACCTCCTGACAAAGAGTGCGGGTAACGCTCTTCAAAACCAGAAAGTCCGACTAAACTAAGTAACTCTCTAACTCTGGCTTTAACGTCTGTAGATGACCAAGCGCTTAATCCGAAGGCTATGTTTTGCGAGATGCTCAAATGGGGAAATAGCGCGATGTCTTGAAACACCATGCCTATTCCTCGATTCTCTGGACTCTGCACAAAGTCTGGATTGGAAATCACCTCACCATCCAAAGAAATACTGCCAGACGTGAGAGGTTCAAAACCGGCAATGGCTCGTAATAGTGTTGACTTACCACAACCGCTTGAACCTAAAAGACAGCCAATCGTCCCTTCTTTTAATGAAAAAGACACCTGCTTTACGATGGCAGTATCGTCATAACTCACACCGACATTTTCAAGAGTAATGTCTGTTAGGGGTGAGTTTTCTAGTGGCTGACTCATATTTTTTCCTATTTCGACTGTTCAATGCGCGATGAGATAGAACGGCTCAATAATATCACTGGAACCAACCCCACCAGCACTATCATCAAAGAAGCCGGAGCGGCGTCAATTAATCGCTCATCAGACGCTAATTCAAAGGCCCTAACGGCCAAAGTATTAAAATTAAAAGGACGCAGAACCATGGTTGCAGGCAGTTCTTTCAACACATCTACAAAGACGATCAAGATGGCAGTGAGCACAGAGCCTTTTAAAAGAGGAACATGGATTTTAAGCAGCACTTTACTCGGCGTTAACCCCAGCGAACGACCTGCCATGTCCATACTGGGCTTGATTTTACCTAAGCCATTTTGCACCGCCCCAAGCGATACCGCCATAAACCTCACCGTGTAAGCGAACAATAATGCCACCAGCGTACCCGAGAAAATCAGTCCAACCTTGCCGTCCGTATAGTTTTTTACCAGTTCGATAATTCGATGGTCCAGCCAAGCAAGAGGGACAATCGTACCAATCGCAATAATGGTGCCGGGCAAAGCATACCCAAGCCCAGCCACTGTGACCGAAGTCGTCACACTACGACTCTTATTTAGACGTACCGCGTAACTTAAAACGAGGGCGAGCCCCACCACAATTAAAGCCGCTAAGGCGGCCAGATAAAAAGAATTCCAAGCCAACTGTACAAAGTCACTACCAATAGGCTCTGCAAGAAAAACAGCCCAATAAGCCAACACTCCAGCAGGAATAGCAAAGCCAAAAGAAATGGGGAGGAGGCACATGAACATCGCACCAATACCCACTAAACCAGTGAGTTTAATATGCTTTTGATTGGCTTTTTTGATACCAGAGGTATGGTAGCGGATGCGTCGACGAGAGTAACGTTCTAGTAAAATGAGTACCGTGACAAACATCAGCAACACACCCGCTAACTGGGACGCCGCCGCAATGTCACCAAAACCATAATAGGTACGCAAAATCCCTGTCGTAAAGGTACTCACACTAAAGTATTGCACCGTGCCGTAATCCGCGAGAGTTTCCATCAACGCGAGGGTAAGGCCTGTCACAATAGCGGGTCTGGCCAGTGGTAAACCTAACTTAAAAAAGGCACTCACATTCGAACAGCCCAAGGTTCTTGCCACTTCTAAGGTGTTCGCTGACTGCTCTAAAAATGCCGCGCGTGCCATTAAATATACATAGGGGTACAACACCAAGGTAAGCATAACAATGGCGCCGCCTAGCGAGCGCACTTCAAAGAACCAATACTCGCCATAGCCTAAGCCGGTTAGCTGACGAATCATGGTTTGTACTGGGCCAGCAAAGTCCAGCACACCCGTATAGGTGTAAGCAATGATATAGGCTGGTACTGCCATAGGAAGTAACAGCGCCCAAGACAGCCAACGTCGTCCAGGGAATTCACACATGCTGGTAAGCCACGCACAGGGTACGCCGAGTAATAACACCCCAGAGCCCACACCAAACATCAACCATAATGAGTTGCTAACATAATCAGCAAGGACAGTTTCATAGAGGTGCTGCCAAACGGCATCATTGGCATTAAAAAGGTTAACTAACACTACTAATATGGGGAGCATTAACGTAGTGGCGGTCACAATGGCTGCGATTTTTAAAACGTTTATCTTAGATCTTTTCGCCAACTGAGTACGCGTGAGATTAAGCACTATGAAGCAAACCTACCAAACCATGAAACAAAACGCGGCTCCGCCAATTCAAAAAGAAATAAAATCACAAACAAGAACCATTACAAACCAAATATGTTGTTATCGCACTCAAAATAATTCTTAACGTGCAGGGAAGCAAATAGAGATATCTAACAGATTGCACCTCTAGGAAGACGATAGAAGCATCTCGTCTTCCTGCGATACTCAGACTAAATGAGTTGATCTAGGCCATTATCAAGAGACAGCGCATCGTCAAGTTCATAAACAATACTCTCGGGCAAACCCGCGGCTTTTGCTACTGCCATGGGAAAACCTTCTCGTACAAGATCGGCATCACGCTCATTACGAACACAGGCATTCAAGTAACAAGCAAGATTCAGTACACAGGCTAGCGGCATAGGCTCATCTGCAGAGAAAGGTCGCTTGTGCTCACCAACCGCTCGGCTTAATAACTCTGGTAAACGCCAAAACTCTAATAATTTTTGCCCGGCCAACTGGGAAGTAAAGCCAAAGACATCTTCCTCTGCTTTCATTCGGCTGGCACGTTTATTGGCGACAGTATCTTGCACCTGAATCGCCAATTCTGGCTCAGCTAGATGCACTAAAAGTCGGCCGATATTGTGAACAATACCCACGGTAAAAGCTTCGTCTTTATCAACCAAATCAGTGTGATGCGCCAACCATTGCGCTAGCTCAGCTACATGAAAAGAGTCTGACCAAAAGTCTGGTAGTTTAATTCCTTCCACATCGCTGACTGAGTTGGCAAAACCCGATGCAATCACGAGCGTTTTCAGTTTATCCATGCCCAGCAATACGGTTGCTTCATCAATAGATGAAATCTTACGAGATAAGCCAAAATAAGCCGAGTTCACTACTCGTAACACTTTCAATGAAATAGTCTGATCGTGGGTAACTCTCTCCGCGATCGTATTGTAGTTGGCATCAGGATTACTTAACAACTGAACCAGCTCACGAACCACATCAGGTACATTTGGGAGCTTATCACTTTGTTTTAGTAAGTCTTGAACTTGCATGGGCATGATTTACCGCCTTAATGAATTAAAATCTATGCTGTCTCAAAAAAGCTCCTTTTTAAGAGCACAGCAATTTAAATGTAAAGATGGATACTGAACGATAATATAGCGTAAATAAAAAATCATTGGTATCTAAGTTGGGCTTATTTACCACCCGCTCTGGACATCAGTCGGGTCTTCAAGGCTGGCTGCCGATGTACGCAACTCATAGCAAGATTTCGCCCTTGTACAAAGAGCGGGTGCTGGCTACTAAAGGCTCGCTTAAACAACTCCATACCCATCGACATGCTAATGTTGTCGAGCATACAAGCACGTTGATAGCGGCGTAATACTTTTTCGTCCGCGAGAGATTCTCCACGTCGAAAAGCCTTAGAAAGAACCTGTGCTAAGGCTTTCACGTCGGAGAATCCTAAGTTTGCGCCCTGCCCTGCCAAAGGATGAATGGTATGGGCAGCATCACCGATCAACGCAATGCCCGGTTTCACGTATTGTTTCGCATGGCGCTGCCTAAGTGGAATCATTTGACGTGGTCGAGTCATACCCACCACGTCAAATTCACGATTAATCGCATAATGCACACGCTGGCAAAAAGCTTCGTCATCCAAGGTCATCAGTTGTTCTGCATCTTCAGGTGAGACTGACCAACCAATGGACACAAAATGCCCCTCTGAGGTACTGGGCAAAGGTAAGAAAGCCAACACCCCTTCTTCGCCAAAACTTTGCCAAGCCGTATTTTGATGGCTTTGAGCGATTTGTATGGTGGCAACGATGGCATGATGCTGATAATCCCATTCGAGAGTATCGAACTGATTGCCCACTCTTAATTTGGACAAAGCTCCATCCGCCCCTATCACCACCTGAGCCCCCAGCAGAGCCCCAGAGGCAAGGGTGATCTTTGCACCGGCAGAAGAGATTTGATGCTCAGCTAGACTTTCACCTAGATACAAATCCACATTGGACAAACGTTTAATTTGCGTCATCAATTGATCGCATAACACGGTATTTTCGATCATATAGCCCAAGACTGAGCGCTCCGTGGTGACGGCATCAAAATCAATGAACCCTTGGCCTAGCCCATCCCACACGGCCATTCTTTGATAACCCGTGTAGCGATTTGGGTCAATATGTTGCCAAACACCCGCTTCGTCAAATAAGTCTTTAGATTGGCTGGATATAGCGCTTACTCGAGTATCGTAAGCAGGTGGCTGAGCAAGCTGGTAGTTACCGTCGTGTTTATCAACAAGTGCAATACGCATAGACGACTTTGCTAATAAAACGGCCGCTAATGAGCCCACCATACCGGCGCCCACTATGATCAAATCGTACTGTTTTGCCATCTTTGCCTCTTTAATTCGCCCCACTCAACCATACTTGAGAGTGTCAATTCTGCTAACCCTTAGACATCAGGGCTTCAATTTCTGTAATTTCTTTCGCTAAGCCGTGGGTGAGTACATAAGGGCCTTGCTCACGGATCAGCACATCATCTTCGATACGAATGCCTATGCCGCGCCATTTCTTGTCAACTGATAGATTATCCTTGCTGACATACAAACCCGGCTCAATAGTTAACACCATGCCAGCCTGCAGTGGGCGAGATTCCCCAGCTACTTTATAAGTACCGCAGTCATGCACATCTAAACCTAACCAATGCCCTGTATTATGCATGTAAAAGTCTCGGTAGGCTTTGTTCTCGATCAAGGCTTTTGGTTCGCCTTGCAACAAACCAAGATTTACCAGTCCTGTGGTTAACACCTCCACAGCGGCATTATGAAAAGCTTCGTAAGCCGTGCCCACCTGCAATTCTTTGAGTCCGGCATGGTAAGCATCTAACACCAGTTGATAGAGTGCCGCTTGAGGCTCACTGAATTTACCATTGGCAGGAAAGGTACGCGTAATATCTGCCGCATAACAACCAAGCTCGGCACCCGCATCTATCAATACCAAATCGCCCTCTGCAATTTCTTCATCGTTCTTAATGTAATGCAGAACGCAAGCATTGGCTCCAGAGGCAACAATATTATTGTACGCAGGCTGACGCGCGCCGGATTTCATGAACACATAATTCAACTCAGCTTCTAACTGATATTCATACATGCCTGGGTGCACACTGCTCATAGCCTGTTGGTGAGCGGCTACACTAATTTGCGCCGCGCGTTCCATAATGGCGATTTCTTCGGCATCTTTGATTAAGCGCATGTCTGCCACCAAAGGTTCCAAATCCTGCATGTGTGTTGGCGCTATCGCCCCCGCTCTTGCTTTCGCAGCCAGAGCATCTCGCCATTGAGCTATTTGCTGTTGTAACTCTGCATCAGAAAATAGATAAACCACTTGTTGAGCGCCATTTAATAAGTCGAAAGCGGTTGGAGCGAGTTCTTCAATAACAGCGGCTTGAGCCGCACCAAAGGTTTCGATAGCGCCCTGACGACCATGACGGAAGCCTTCCCATTGTTCCTTCTCAGGATCTTTAGGGAGGGTAAGTAAGGTAAGCTCGCCTTCGCCACTGATAAAGGCATAGGCACTCGGTTCAGGAAAACCGGTTAAATAGAAAAAACTGCTGTGGGGGCGGAATTCATAATCACAATCATTATTACGGGTAGCCAACTCTCCCGTTCGCAGCACCACAACGCTCTTTTCAGGCAATTGCGCCATCAAGCTTTTGCGTCGCTCTAAATAGGTGTGACGACTAATTTCCATGTTTTCCCCCAGTCATAAATTTAATGCAATGCGTTTTGCTTGCTGTGATCCACGTCGGGTTTCACATCAAAGTGTTCAGCGTACATCATCATAGCGGACAATCGAACGTACTCAACCAATTCCGTCAGATCCGTTTCGTTATCGTTGTTATCTTCTAGCACACGCATTTCTGCCTGCATTCCAGAAATATTGGCAAAATCACGCAAGATTTGCTTTGTTTCATCCGTAAGGGCGTTTTTCTGCCCAGAAAGGCCATAACCCGCTAAGAAACCATGAGCCCATTGAGAAAGGGTAACACCTCGTTCGCATAATTCCGCATCATCATCACTAATACATGGAATTAAGGCGTATTCACCGTTCTGATAAAGCGTTAAGGTCGAGGTGTATAGCTCGACAATCGCAGCTCGGCTCGCTTCTTCTTTCCAGCTTTCGATATCACAGAACTCCACTACCATCGTCAACCAATCTTCTAGCGGCAGGGTCACGCCAGACGCTAGGTAACCACATAACTGACCATGCAGCTCCGCGGGAGACGCAGAGATAGACTCCACAACAAAAACGTCCGCGATGAGATCAAAATCTAACGCATCTTTTAACATTTCAGTGGACATATTATTACCTTTTCACTGCTGTTGATTTGGGGCAAAAAATAAGCCGTACCTCACGGCACGGCCTATTTTATCATTGCTTGGCTTATAACTTATATGAGTCTTGCCATAAGCAGATTCAAGCCGCTTATCCGATCTGCTTTAAGCCAGACTCTAGTGTTTGTAGAATCAGGGTATTGATCGTCATCGGGCCCACACCACCAGGTACTGGGGTGTAAGCAGATACACGGTCAGTGAGAGGTGCCAATTCGATATCGCCCACGCCACCTGGGTGGTAGCCGGCATCGACAACCACTGCGCCATCTTTGATCCACTCAGCTTTAATAAATTCAGGCTTACCGACAGCGCCAACAATGACATCAGCTTGTTTGATAAATTCTGGCAAGTTTTGAGTACGAGAATGACAAATAGTCACTGTCGCATTGGCGTTTAGCATCATCATCGCCATCGGCTTGCCCAAAATTGGACTACGGCCAACAACCACAACATGCTTACCCTCAAGAGGCACATCGTAAGCTTCCAACAAGCGCATGATGCCTGCTGGCGTTGCTGCGCCATAAGCTGGCTCTTGCATGGCCATACGACCAAAACCAAGACAAGTAACACCGTCGACGTCTTTGTGTGCGGCAATAGCATCGAAACATAGACGCTCATCAATTTGCTCAGGCACTGGGTGCTGTAGCAAGATACCATGTACATCTGAATTATCGTTCAGACCTTGAATGGTCTCTAGCAATTCTTCTGTGGTGGTCGTTTCTGGCAGTTCAATGGCCATAGAGTCCATGCCCACTCGACGACAAGCATTACCTTTCATTTTCACGTAAGTTGCAGAGGCTGGATCAGCACCAACCAAAATGGTGGCTAAGATAGGGGTGCCGCCCGTGCGCTCTTTAAGTTGAGCCACTTGAGCTTGTAGGCGAGTTTCTGTTTCTTTGGCGCAAAGTTTACCGTCGAGCAGTAACGCAGTCATGAAGTAGCTCCAATGTGATTGCATGATATTTGAAGGTGCACATTATACCTCAAGATTTCCCACGATATGCAGTACACAGACAATTTGTTCGGCAATTTTTTAGTCTTGCACGCCAATCACTCTGCCATTTCTAGATGGTCGATTAATAGCTGCAAGTTACGTTGGCCGCGAAATTCGTTTATTTCAATTTTATACACCAAGCGTAACTTTTTGGCGGTTTCATTAGGCCACTTGTTGAGATCGACAAAAAAACTAATACCATCTAACAACACACCACTCTCAGGCTCTCTTAACATAAGTTTTAAATGTTTTTCTGCTACTAAACGTTGTTGTAAGACTTCAAATACACCATCAAAACAAGGCTCAGGAAACGCTTGTCCCCAAGGTCCAGCCAAACGTAATTGATCAGCAAAACTCAAACTAAAATCTTCTGGAGCCAAAGGACCATCGGTGTAGATGCAGGCTTCCAGTTGATCTTCTGTCACCCACTCACTAATGATGAGATCGAACGCAAGACGAAAAGCATCGTAGTGAGCTTCTTTAATCGTCATGCCTGCCGCCATCGCATGACCGCCGAACTTGCTTAATAATTGTGGGTAGCGCTTAGCCAGCAAATCCAGAGCATCGCGGATATGCACCCCAGGTATGGAGCGGGCGGAACCTTTAATATCACCATTGTCCGTGCGGGCAAAGGCGATCACTGGACGGTGGCACTTCTCTTTCATTCGCGAAGCGAGTATACCAATTACCCCTTGATGCCAATCTTCGTCGTAAAAGCACATACCATTCGGTAAAGCATCCTCTTCTTTAATCAAGTCTACTAACGCTTTTTCCGCCTGCTCTTTCATGTCCGATTCAATGGCTTTACGCTCACGATTGAATTGATCCAACTGTTGAGCGTATTGCCTTGCTTGCTGAGGATTATTGGTGAGCAAACATTCTATTCCAACGGACATATCATCTAATCGGCCTGCTGCGTTTAATCGTGGCCCCACCACAAAACCTAAATCCGTCGCCTTTATTTTATCGGCCTCACGCTTGCCTATTTCAAGTAACGCAAGAATCCCCGGACGAGCAACCCCAGCCTGAATACGTCGCAAACCTTGCTGAACTAAAATGCGATTATTCTCATCCAGAGACACCACATCAGCCACTGTACCCAAAGCCACCAAATCTAAGTAATCAGCCATTTTTGGCTCAAGGATATGCTGATTAATGAACCAATCACGACGATTAAGTTCAGCCCTTAAAGCTGACATGACGTAAAATATCACCCCTACACCCGCAAGGTTTTTACTGGCAAACTGGCAGTTAGGGTGATTAGGATTCACTATGGCATCCGCTTCCGGGAGGGCATCCCCCGGTAAATGGTGATCTGTCACCACCACCTTCATACCATGCTGTTTGGCCGCCAATACCCCTTCGATACTGGCAATACCATTGTCCACTGTCACCAAAACATCTGGCGATTTAGCTTTCGCGACTTCCACAATTTCGGGCGTTAACCCATAACCGAACTCGAAACGATTGGGTACCAAGTAATCTGGGTTGATCGCTCCCATTGCCTCAAGTGCCAATATGCCCAAGCTAGTACTTGTTGCTCCATCAGCATCAAAGTCGCCAACAATCAGTATTTTTTCACCAGCCTCAATAGCATCCGCCAAAATGTTGGCGGCAGCGGTCAAATCAAACAGCGGATCAGGGCGTAATAGTCGCGGCAAGCGGTAATCCAGCTGCTCCATTGAGCTCACCCCACGGGACAAATAGACTCGTTGCAAGGTACTAGATATGTTACGGGGAAATTGTGTATCGACAGAAGGGACAGGGCGACGTTCAATGCGCATAGGAAACTCAATAGGCAAATAGGATTTTGATTATCGCCGAAAGCATATCATGAATACTGAGCAACGTCGTAACACCTGACACTTTCATTAGGCTGTAGATTTCATCATACAAATAAACAAAGAAACGTTGACTTTCCTCTGCCAGAGCATTAATTTGGTTATTAATGCAGCAGCTGATCTTTAAAAAGGCTAGTTATTGCATTGCCCAGCCCGCAATCGGTTTTTAAAGTCGATTGGCGGGTTTTCTATTTTTGGAAGCGTATTTAAAAAGGATTAGCTAAAATCAACGGTTAGATTTTCCCAATAACGGTCTGATTTCGTCCTGACTCTTTTGCTTGATATAAACCATTATCAGCCAACTTAAGGGCCATTTCTAAAGGCGTCTCTCTGTCCATTGAAGCAACACCAATACTGATTGTGAGGTGTAAATTTTTACGCTCGGAAACGAATCTGTGGGCTTCAACGCTTCGACGCAGGACCTCGGCCATCTCATAAGCCTGATCTGTAGTAACACCACCAACGCTGATTAAAAACTCCTCACCTCCCCACCGTGCCGCAGCACAGGCAGACCATTCTAGCTCTTGAATCACCTTAGCAAGCTCTTGTAAAACGACATCACCCACACCATGTCCAAGTGAATCATTCACTCTTTTAAAATAGTCCACATCAACCAATAGCAAGTGCCGACCAACACCATCACAAACTGCTAACTGCTTAAGTAAACCGCGACGATTAAGCAAACCTGTCAGCATATCGGTTTCCGCTAAGTGCTCTAACTTCTTTGAGGTACTCTTCAACGCCTCGTTGTATACCGTCATGGAATATTCATAAATACCTGACAAAAACACGACGACTAGAAAGGATAACAAAACTCTTAATTTTAAAGCGTCTGAATATTCATAAGCTTGAAAACCAAAGCGTGACAAATACATCATTCCAGCCAACGCGGCGGTAAACACGGCTATTTCAATAAGGCCCTTTTTTAAGCCATTAACGAATAAAGCCACAGCAGGTACACAATATACCCACAGATGCCCAGTTCCCTCGATACCGCCAAAATAGAACAAGCCTAACATCAATCCATAAAGTGGGTAGATGATGAGACCACCTGACAATTGATGGTTATGAGTAAAGCGTAATAAAAGGTGATTGCAGCCATAGATGACAGCCACACTAACAAGACAAACCCCAAGAAACAGCCTGCCGTTAAAAAGAGAGGAAAGACCCAAAGGTAGGGTAAAAATAAGACCAACCAGTGAAAATAGGTTAATCATAAAGACTCGACGAGAGCCTTCTGACTTAGCACCATCAGATAAGCCGACATAAAGAAACTGACGTAAATCTAATATACTTTTAATACTCGGCTGTTCCCTTACACGGGAAACCGTCTGTGGTTCGTTACTGTCCATGACTGTCCTTTCTATGCATTTACAAAATGCATGCTTTTCAGATCATGACCATGTTACAGCAAAGTCGTTTTTCAACCTCTAGGTAACTACATATACAAACATTTAATTACAGTTTGTTACGTGTAAATCTTATTTTATGTGCTATGTGACAGGATACAAACGAGAGAGCAATACAGGGACGACAGTTTCCACTTTTAAGATTCGATCACCTAGATGCACAGACTCCATTCCTGCCTCATGCCACTTAGATACTTCAAATTCATTCCAGCCTCCTTCAGGACCCAAAGCCAACACACAAGGCTCCTGCAAGCCCACAGGACAGGCTTCAGCCTGATAGGGGTGCGCCAACAAACCTCGCTTATCACGTAGAATATCAGGCAATTGGTCTTCCACAAAAGGTCGAAACCTAGGTACGAGATGCAGCTTTGGCATTAATGTGTCCCTCGCTTGCTCCAAGCCTTCCAACAAGCACTGTTGCAAGGATTCTTGTACCAATACAGGACTTTGCCAATAGCTTTTCTCTACTTTTGCGGAGTGAATTAAATACAATTCCTTCACTCCCATCGCCGTAATGTTATGCAAAGTACGCTTGAGCATATTAGGGCGAGGTAGCGCCATCACTAAGACTATGGGTAAAGGCGCAGGTGCAGATTGAGACAAGCTTAGCGAATGAATGAAACCTGGTTGCAGCTCTTGTGGCGCTTGATAAACCCCTTGTCCCATCTCACCATTTAATACGCCAACCCGCAACATATCACCAGACTTAGGTTTAATCACTTTATCCAGGTGTGCTTGTTGCCTTTCGGACAGGACATATTGCCCTTCAGCCAACTGAGAGTGAGGGTCTAATAAAATAAGATTCATATAGCGGTTTAACCTAGAGGATAGGAAAAGTGGCCAGAGGGACTGGCCACGGTATTAACTAGATATTTTCAGCAACAAATGATTGCACAGCGGCGAGGTCATTATCAATCACTGAGTAGGACTCTTCCCTTTCAAACAAGTCTGCCATGTGGGCAGGCAAACTTGGCGAATCACAACCAGCTTTTTCCACGGCTTCCGGGAATTTAACCGGATGCGCTGTCGCTAAGGTAATCATAGGAACAGCCTTATCCTTCCAGCACTGACGAGCCGCTTCTAAACCAATAGCGGTATGCGGATCGAGCAAGTATTGCGTATCAGCAAAGACCTCAGAAATCACCTCACAGGTGCGTTCATCATCAACCTTATAGCTGTCAAAGTGACTCTTCACAAAAGACCAAGCACTGTCTTTCAGGTTAATGTCACCTTGATTGAAGCGCGCCATCAGCTCATCTAGTTCGTCACCATTGCGCTCATGAGCATCAAATAACAAGCGCTCGAAGTTGCTCGACACCATGATGTCCATACTTGGCGAAAGCGTTTGGTTAAGCGCTTGGCGGCTCATATCATTTTCAGCAATAACACGGTGCAAAATATCGTTTTGGTTTGTCGCCACAACAAGTTGATCAATCGGCAAACCCATTTTCTTCGCGAGGTAACCTGCAAAGATGTCACCAAAGTTCCCAGTAGGCACAGAGAAAGACACTTTACGATGAGGTGCACCAACCGCCAGCGCAGAAGAGAAGTAGTAAACAATCTGCGCCATAATTCGCGCCCAGTTGATCGAGTTCACCGCCCCTAACTTCGCCCCTTTAAGGAAAGATTGGTCTGCAAAACTCGATTTAACCATACCTTGACAATCATCAAAGTTGCCTTTCACTGCAATGTTAAATACGTTGTTATCAATGACTGTCGTCATTTGGCGACGCTGCACTTCAGATACACGCTCAAATGGGTGCAAGATAAAGATATCTAGATGTTCAGAGTGACGACAACCTTCAATTGCAGCCGATCCGGTGTCACCAGAGGTGGCACCAAGAATCACCAATTTCTCTTTGCGCTCAGACAGCACATAATCCATTAAACGGCCTAGCAACTGCAGAGCAAAATCTTTGAACGCCAACGTTGGGCCGCGGAACAACTCCAATACCCATTCGTTTTTAGCCACTTCCACCATAGGAGCGATCGAGGTATGAGTGAAGCCCGCATAGGCGTCTTCAATCATGGTTTTAAAGGCATCTGCAGGAATTTCACCTTCAACAAAAGGCCACATTACTTTAAAGGCTAATTCTTGGTAGCTTAACGAAGCCCAAGAGGCAATTTCTTCTTTGCTGTAACTTGGCAGGGTTTCTGGTACATACAGACCACCATCGTTAGCCAAGCCAGCTAGTAACACATCACCAAAAGATAAAGCCGGCGCTTTACCTCGAGTTGAAATATATTTCATTTCTCTCTCCTTAAAGCAAAGACTCTACACGAATACGTTGAACAGGACCGGATACCTCAGGCAAAGCTTCGATAGCACTAATTGCTTCATTCATAGCTTTTTCTTTTACATCGTGGGTCATAACAACAAGCGGCACCAATTCGCTACCTTCACGCTCTCGCTGAATCAGAGACTCAATACTGATACCGTTTTTCGACAAGATTTGGGTGATGTTGGCCAACACACCAGCTTTGTCTTGGATACTCATATTCAGGAAGAAGCCACATTCAACTTCTTCAACTGGTAATACATCAATGTTTGACAAAGAGTCTGCTTGGAAAGCCAAGTGAGGAACACGGTTAGTTGGATCGGCCGTTAAGGTACGCGCCACATCAATCACATCCGCCACAACAGAGGAACCTGTTGGCAATGCCCCCGCACCAGCACCATAAGTAAGGGTTGGGCCGACTGCGTCACCTTTGACCATCACAGCGTTCATTACACCATTTACATTTGCCAACAGCTGTTTGCTGGAAATCAATGCAGGGTGAACACGTAGCTCAACACCTTCCGTCGTACGACGGGCAATACCTAAGTGTTTGATAACATAACCAAGTTGATCGGCAAAGGCGACATCTTCCGCCGTAATACGGCTAATGCCTTCTGTGTAGGTTTTTTCGAATTGTAGCGGGATGCCAAAGGCGATAGACGCCAGAATAGTAAGTTTGTGGGCGGCATCAATACCTTCAACATCGAAAGTAGGGTCAGCTTCGGCATATCCCAACGCTTGAGCTTCTGCCAGCACATCGTCAAAGGTACGGCCCTTCTGGCTCATTTCGGACATGATAAAGTTGCCAGTACCATTGATGATACCTGCTAACCAATCAATGCGGTTTGCCGATAGACCTTCGCGCAAGGATTTAATGATTGGAATGCCGCCAGCTACCGCGGCTTCAAATGCAACAATAACGCCCTTTTCTTGGGCTTTCGCAAATATCTCGTTTCCGCATTCGGCGATCAAAGCTTTGTTGGCAGTAACAACATGCTTACCGTTTTCTAAAGCCTGCATAACCAAGTCTTTGGCGATAGACGTACCGCCAATAAGCTCGATCACAATATCAATTTCTGGGTTGTTCACGACATCAAAAATATCGCGGGTGATATTAATGCCAGTGGTATCGCAAGAAGGATTATCACGACGAGCGCCAATTTGCTCAATCATAATGCTGCGGCCAACACGTCGTGTAATTTCATTCGAGTTGTCACGAAGAATATTAAAAGTGCCGGACCCTACTGTCCCCAGCCCACAAATTCCGACTTTTACCGGTTTCAAAGCAATACCCCACAGAGATGATGTGTTTTTTATCGATTATTTTAAAAATAGAATGAATAACCGAATTATTATACCTCTACCGGCGCCCAAACCCAACGTAGATTAGGCTGAAGAGCGCTCATGTTTAGTGGAATATATTGCTATAAGCTTATAGACCCAACTCTTTTGCTAGCTCTGCCGCTGGTAAGTAACCAGGTAAAATAGAACCTGTCGATAAAACCACCGTCGGCGTACCTTTCACACCCACAGCAATGCCTAGCGCATACTGCTCCGCAACAGGGTTCACACACTTGTTTTCAGGAATATCGATTCCCTGCTTTGCCTTATCCATTAACGCTTTAGGATCATCTGAACACCATACACTCACCATTTTATTATATGAGTGAGATCCGACACCTGCTCTCGGGAAAGCCAGGTAGCGAACCGTGATGCCCAAGTCATTTAATTCCGGCACCTCATTATGCAACATACGGCAGTAGCCACAGTCCACGTCGGTAAACACGGTAATGTGAGCTTTCTCTTCTGCCGCTTCATAAATAACCATATCTTCAGCAGGCCAAGCCTCTAGTTTAGCAAGTTTCACCTGCTCAGTTTCGTTCACCAAGCCACCACTCTCCATGCGGTACAGGTCCCCAGCAACAAAGTAGCCACCATCTTCCGTTGCATACAAAGTATTGCCGTTATCAAATTCAACGACATATAAACCTGAGGCTTCATGCGGGGTAATTTTGGCCACATTGAACTGCGGCAAAGTTGTTTGAATGGCTTCGCGCACTTCACTTTCGCCAGCCTGTGAAAACGTCGACAAGAGCGCAACCATCGGCAAACACAGCGCGCGAATATAAACTTTAAAAAAGACAGACATATCACAACCTTAAAGAAATATTAATCCAGAATTTATTAGGCCACGAGAGTGCCGCAAAGTTCCATAAAAAAAGGCGACCGAAGTCGCCTTTTTTTAAAATAGAAAACTTAGCGTTTAGCCAACTTCTCTTTAATACGTGCAGATTTACCTGAACGCTCGCGTAGGTAGTAGATCTTAGCCTGGCGCACGTCACCGCGACGCTTAACTTCGATGCTATCAACTAACGGGCTGTAAGTCTGGAAAGCACGCTCAACACCGATACCGCTCGAAATTTTACGAACAGTGAAGGCTGAGTTAAGACCACGATTACGTTTTGCAATTACAACACCTTCATAGGCCTGTAGACGCTCGCGTGAACCTTCTTTTACTTTAACCTGAACAACAACAGTGTCACCTGGGCCAAAGGCTGGGACTTCTTTTGTCATTTGTTCAGCTTCAATCTGCTGAATCAGCTTAGATTTATTACTCATGGATTTGACTCCTAATAATTTGGTTTCTTATTGAATGAAGGTTCTTCGGTTCAATAAGCTCGCAATTCCTACTCTGCCGAGGTTGAATCTTCAGTTTCGCGAATAAACTCTTCTATCAACTTCTGCTGTTCTTTGTCCAACTCAATGTCTTGCAGAAGGTCTGGTCGGCGCTGCAAAGTTCTTCCGAGCTTTTGCTTTAATCGCCAACGTCTAATCTCCTCATGGTTGCCACTAAGCAAGACTGGCGGCACTGGTACACCGTCAAGTACTTCTGGGCGAGTATAATGTGGACAGTCTAACAAACCATCAGCAAATGAATCTTCATCGGCAGACGCTTGTTTTCCGAGCACACCGGGCACCATACGAAATACAGTGTCCATCAGCACCATGGCTGGTAACTCACCACCACTTAGGACAAAATCGCCAATGGACCATTCTTCATCAATCTCAGATTGAATCAAACGTTCATCAACGCCTTCATAACGACCTGCTACCAGAATAAATTCTGCTTCATTAGCAAGTTGCTGCACACCTGATTGTGACAGTGTGCGCCCTTGAGGGGATAGATAAATAACTTTTGCGTTGGGCACTGATAACTTAGCGCACGCAATCGCATCTTTAAGAGGCTGTACTTTCATCAGCATCCCTGGACCACCACCATAAGGTCGATCATCCACAGTCTTATGTCTATCATGAGTAAAATCGCGGGGATTAATAAAATCCACCTCAACTAACCCAGATTTAATGGCTCTGCCCGTTACTCCATATTGAGTAATGGCTTGAAACATTTCCGGAAAGAGCGAAATAACGCTAACCTTCACGTGGTGACCTCAGCTTCTTGGTTTAAAATTCTGGATCCCAGTCTACTTCCATCAACTGCTGCTCTAAATCTATCTTTAAAACATAAGTATCTGGAACATACGGAATCAAGCGCTCTTCACGATCAAAACTGCCTTCACACGCGCGGACAACAATCACATCGTTCGCACCGGTTTCCATAAGTTGCGAAACCTTCCCCAAGAGGACACCCTCTTTGGTCATAACCCTAAGACCTTCCAGCTGACTCCAGTAGTAATCACCGTCCTCTAAAGCTGGCAGCTCTTTGGCATCTATATAGATGTCTAAACCGCAAATCTCTTTTACTTGATCTCTGTCGGTATAGCCTTTTACGGATGCCACCAAACCACGTCCTTGTAGACGCCCTTGGCTAAACTCTACGACCTTCCACCCACTAGGAGTTTTCAGCCACCAACGCGGGTAATCAAAGATTCCTTGCATTGGTTCGGTGTGCGAATATAACTTCACCCACCCTTTAACACCATAAACTGATGTAATGCGTCCAACGACAAGAGCTTGCTCAGGAGCAGCAGCTTGCTTTAGTTTAGACATAGCACTACCTCAGTATTAAGCGTTTTTGCCAGCTTCTTTAACAAGCTGAGCAGCACGGTCAGAAAGTTGAGCGCCTTGGCTAACCCAATGGTTTACGCGATCTAGATCGATGCGTAGACGTTCTTCTTGACCACGAGCAATCGGATTAAAGAAACCCAAACGCTCGATGTAGCGACCATCACGTGCACGACGGCTATCAGCCACGTTCAAGTGATAAAAAGGACGCTTTTTAGAGCCTCCACGAGAAAGACGAATAGTTACCATATGATTGGTTCCTTATTGCTTAACGAAACACCCCCTTGCCGAGTCGATTTTTGACTCATACTACAAGAAGGCGGCATATTCTAGTCGATTCACCAGAAAAACAAAAGGGCGATTTACTCGCCCTTTCATTAATTTTTACATTTAATCTCTAACTACTAATAAAAACAAGCAGATAAGATTACATTTTTGGGAAGCCACCGCCACCAGGCATACCGCCACCTGGCATCATTCCACCCAAACCACGCATCATTTTCTTCATTCCGCCTTTTGAGCTGAACTTTTTCATCATTTTCTGCATTTGCTTGTGTTGCTTTAATAGGCGGTTCAAATCTTGAATCTGTAACCCAGCACCAGCAGAGATACGTTTCTTACGAGAACCGTTGATCACATCTGGATTGCGACGCTCTTTGACTGTCATTGAGTTGATCAAGGCTTCCATTTGCACAAACATTTTGTCGTCGACTTTATCTTGGATATTACCTAACTGCCCCATGCCTGGCAGTTTATCCAACATAGAGCTCATACCACCCATGTTTTTCATTTGCTGTAGCTGCTCTTTAAAATCTTCAAGGTCGAAGCCCTTGCCTTTCTTTAGCTTACCAGCCAGCTGCTCGGCTTTTTCTTTATCGATTTTTTGCTCTGCTTCCTCAATTAAGGAAAGCATGTCACCCATCCCCAAAATTCGCGAAGCTAGGCGATCAGGGTGGAAAGGTTCTAGAGCGTCCGTTTTCTCACCCACCCCTAAGAATTTAATGGGCTTACCGGTAATGTGACGAACCGATAACGCAGCACCACCACGGGCATCACCATCTGTCTTGGTCAATACCACACCCGTTAATGGCAAGACATCACCAAAGGCTTTGGCGGTATTTGCCGCATCTTGACCTGTCATGGCATCGACCACAAATAAGGTTTCGATCGGATTGATAGCGCCGTGTAAGGCCTTAATTTCCGCCATCATGTCTTCATCAACCGCCAAACGACCTGCGGTATCGACTATCAAAACATCTTTATGCGCTTTCTTGGCATAATCGATCGCATTGTTGGCAATATCGATCGGCTTCTGGGAGATATCACTGGCAATAAAGTCGACGCCAATTTCACCCGCTAAGGTTTCAAGCTGTTTGATCGCTGCAGGGCGATAGACATCCGCACTGACAACCGAAACCGATTTTTTTTCACGCTCTTTTAGGTATTTGGCTAATTTAGCGGCCGACGTGGTTTTACCTGCACCCTGTAGACCAGCCAATAAGATTACCGCTGGACGCGCCGCACGAAGATTCAATTCGTCGTTGGCTTGCCCCATCACACTTTCAAGTTCCTGTTTAACAATTTTCAGGAAGACTTGACCAGGACTTAGACTTTTAGATACTTCTGTGCCGACAGCACGCTCTTTTACAGCGGCGATAAAATCTTTAACAACAGGCAAAGCCACATCGGCTTCTAGCAAAGCCATACGGACTTCACGCAACACGTCTTTAATGTTGTCTTCTGTTAATTTGGCACGACCTCGGATACGATCAAGCGAGGAAGTTAAGCGATTCGATAAATTGTCGAACATATTGCCCTCAAATATTTGGCTCTAGGTGGAAAAAACCCGCTTGCACGGTTTATCCAAGATGAAATTGCCCCTATTATAACGGATAAATGTTTACCACCCTATACCTTTACTCAGCGGAACCTTTAGTTTCATGACGCAATTATCACTTTGGCTTGCCTGTATCGCCTGTCTACTCTCGGGAGCGGCTTATTATTTCGCGCCAAAAAAACCTTCCACCCAATTTATTGGCGCCGCCAGTATCGCCATCCATGCCTTCTCATTAATGCAGCTTATTTTAAACAGAGACGGCTTTGATTTTCTGACCATTGGCTTACTCATAGCGGTAATCGGCAACACTCTATTGTGGTTCAGCAATCGCAATAAGGATCTCTCTCTTTTATTGGGTACAGCCTTTATTCTGGCATCTGTGATCATTGCGTTAAATGCTATAGCACCATGGCAGCTTGCCCAGTTACACAGTCGCTCGTGGGGCGCTAGCATACATATATTAATTGCCTCGGCAGCTTACAGTTTATTCACTGCTGCTTGTGGCGTGGGCATACTGCTCTCCATTCAGGAATACCAGTTAAAACACCATAAGCTGAAACAACTGATTCGCGTCCCGCCTTTACAGGTATTAGAGCGCCTAATGTTTGAGTTTATTTGGGCCGCCTCTATTCTGTTAACCATCACCATAGCAACGGGGTTTTATTTCATTGAAGATATGTTTGCCCAACACCTTGTTCACAAAACATTTTTCACTTTGAGTTCATGGTGTGTCTTTGTTGGCTTATTACTCGGCAGACACTTCCTAGGCTGGCGCGGCCAGCTTGCAGTGAAGATAACCTTAAGCGGTTTTGTACTCCTTATGCTGGGGTATTTTGGCAGCAAAATCGCCATTCAAATTTTATTTCATTGAAGCGGGATACAATAAGTAGTTTGACAGTCTGATGTTAAGCACTAATAATCCCATTTATCTAAATTATTGAGGCGATCCCTTCTTGAACGATGTCCCCTTAAGTATTCTTAGTGGAATACTTTTTTGCTTAATTCTTTTGTCTGCTTTTTTCTCCAGTTCAGAAACAGGCATGCTGTCGATTAACAAATACCGCCTGAAACATCTTGTTAAAAGCAAGCATCGTTCAGCCATCAAAGTTGACTCTCTGCTCAAGCGTCCAGATCGCCTCATTGGCGTAATCTTGATCGGTAACAACTTCGTTAATATATTAGCTTCCGCTATTGCGACCATTATCGCCGTACGCATTTGGGGCGATGCAGGTGTGGCCATCGCTACCGCAGCACTAACCATGATAGTGCTCATCTTTGCTGAAGTGACGCCCAAAACCCTAGCGGCCATCCACCCCGAACGCATCGCCTTCCCAGCCTCATGGATACTAGGCGTATTACTCAAAGCACTCTACCCCTTAGTTTGGCTAGTCAATGGTTTGTCTAACGGCCTGCTACGCCTAATCGGCGTAAAAGCCAGCCATAACGAACAAGACACACTTAACACCGAAGAATTAAGAACCGTTGTAAACGAAGCTGGCAGCTTAATTCCTGCTGCCCACCAAGAAATGCTGATCTCTATCTTGGACTTAGAAAAAGTTTCCGTGGAAGACATCATGATTCCACGCAACGAAGTTATCGGTATCGACATTGAAGATTCCATCGAAGAAATCATTATCCAGATTTGTGACAGTCGACACACTCGCATGCCGGTTTACAACGGTGAAATCAACAAGGTCATTGGTATTCTACATGCACGCCATGCAGCGGTTTTCCTGCGTGATGAAAACCCAACTAAGGCAGCACTCCTAAAAGCCACAGTAGAGCCTTACTTTATTCCAGAAACCACGCCACTGAATACCGCACTATTAAATTTCCAAAAAGACCACCAACAAATGGCTGTTGTGGTCGATGAGTATGGTGATGTACAAGGCATTGCAGCCATGGAAGACATTCTTGAGGAAATTGTCGGGGAATTTACCCCCCCTACTCAAGATGAAGAGGAAGAGATACAAACCCTTGATGATGGTAGCTTCCGCATTGACGGTACAACACACATTCGTGAGATCAACAAAGCGCTGGATTGGCATTTACCAACAGACGGCCCAAAAACTCTTAACGGTCTCATTATTGAAACACTGGAGTTCATTCCAGATTGCCCGATCAGCTTACGGGTCGGTCATTATTTGATTGAAATTCAAGAGATCGAAGATAAAGTGGTGAAATACGCCAAACTTCGTCACAAACATTAAGGGTAAATAATGCGTTATTGCAGAGAATGCGGTCACCCTGTCGAAATGGTCATCCCTGCTGGGGATAATCGAGAGCGTGAAGTTTGTCCTCAATGTCATCATATTGAATACGACAACCCACGCATGATCACAGGCACACTCCCACTTTATAAGGGAAAAATCCTGCTCTGCAAGCGCAATATAGAACCTCGCCTTGGCTTTTGGACATTACCTGCAGGCTTCATGGAAAACCAAGAAACCAGCAGCCAAGGCGCCCTTCGAGAAACATTGGAAGAGAGCGGCTCAGTGGCTGTCTGCAAACAGCTGTTTAGTATGATCAGTATTCCACACATCAACCAAGTACATATATTTTACTTAGCCGAACTTCAAAAAGATGACTTTCACGCCACTGAAGAAAGTTCCGAAGTTGCCTTATTCGCTCTCGATGAAATCCCATGGGATGAATTGGCGTTTAGCAGTGTTAGCAAGACACTAAAATTCTACCTAGAAGACTTAAAAAAAGGCCAACTAGAGTTTCACGAAGACACGATAAAGATTAATCAGTTAAGCGCTCAATAAGCCCTTAGCCCATAACCAGAAGCCTTTAGCACATTACCATAAACCTATTTGTTCCTGCACTTCAGGTAACACCAGCTTTGCCTGATAACCCTTACACAAACCCGCGACTTTCGCGTCTAGCTGTGCAGCCAGTGTTGGCGCAGCGATGTTATCTGACGAGTGTACAAATACGGTTGGTTCTCTTCCTTCTTCTAGCCACTGAGATAGCTTCTTGGCCCATTGCTGTAACCATTGCTCATTGAGCGGCAAATCCGGATGACCAATATAACGCACCACAGGGTGGCGGGCAGTTGCCACAGGATGACACGGCACACGGGGCTTTTTCTGCTGAGCCTCCACGAGACGCTCAGAATTCGCAGGCGTAGAAAAAATAGGCCGCGAATCCATTACCACTCTATCTAACCCACGATGTGAAAGCTCTCGAAGTAAACTCGCCTCCACATTCGTTTTATCGAAATAGGCTAAATGACGAACCTCTACCGATAAAGAGGAAGACAAGTTCCATGCGTCACACAGAGATAAAATTTTATTCAAATAACTTTCATCACAAGACTTCGGCAACTGCAGCATGGTTGGCCCAAGCCAATTTTCAAAAGGCGCTAACCACTCTATAAAAGCCAACCAATCAGAGAGCACATCAACCCAAGCTCGATCCGCCATCCTGTGCGTCACAAGTTGAGGCACCTTGCAGGAAAACCCGAAGTTCTCTGGCACAACATCACACCAGCGTCGCATTTGCCCGGCTTCAACCTGTGTATAAAATGTCGAGCCCAATTCAACACAGTCAAACACCTGAGCGTATTTTGCCAACCTATCCGCTCCCGGTAACGCCGCAGAGTATAGCCAGTTTACCCAAGCAGGATGTTGCCACTGAGCCATACCATAATGTATTGGCATTTTTACTCCGTTGAATATTCGATTTTTTCTATGGTGTAAATTTTTTCTTTTGCCGCGAGCTTCACAACAACCTCATCGTCTTGCTCCTTTTTGAGAATGGCGCGGGCCACAGGGGAATCGACACTTATGTACGCAGGGTTATGATCCAGCTCATCCGGCCCCACCAGACGATGACGACGCACCACGCCTTCTTCATCCTCTAAGGTTACCCAAGCGCCGAAAAAAACTTTGGATTGATCTGCGGGCAAACGATCTACCACAGTACAGGCATCTAGGCGTTTTTCCAGATAGCGTACTCGACGATCAATTTCACGCAGCTGTTTCTTGCCGTATATATATAAGAACCCCATATAAAAACATACTATTAAGTAGTTCAGGTGGGTTGAATTGGGTATCATATGAACAATATTCTCTATATAGGCAATTTTAAGAGCACCAAATAGTATATGGCATACGTTAGAAAAGTTAACACAAAGTACAAAGACTGCCAGAGTGGTATCAGCTATGACTTACCTGGATTGTTAACAGAAAAAGGTATCATTATCTCTCACGTACGCTACCTTGCTTGGTATAACGCCAAAAGTGCCTCTTGGAGGGAGCGGTCTATTTTCTCTCTCAAATTACTGGTTGAGTACATCAATGCTTCTCAGAAGGTAGAAAAAGGCTACGAGCTCCTCAAAGCCTTCCGCGACTCTTTAGTTATAGGAACCATCGACCACAACACCTGCGATGACCCAAAGGGATTGTTTTGGCGGCCAAGAAAAATACACGATATCAACAATATTCTACATCATCTGAATCACTATACAGATTTCCTAGCTCTGCAAGATGAATACAACCATTTACGAGTGAACCCTTTTCGTAAAGCAACCAGCTATGAAGAACGATTAAACTGGTGCGCTTATTACAACAAGCAAAAAAATGTTTTTTTAAATCACTTAAGCAGCAAGGATGACGCTAAAAGAAATGCACAGAGGCAAAGATGGGTATCTAAAATCTCAAACCTAAAAATAGATAATGATAAGGTAGTGCGATTTCCTGATAAATATATTGAAGAACTTATTTACGAGGGATTTAATCGAAAAGGAATACCTGATTATAAATGCCAGGCAATGACGATACTCATGAATTTTGGGGGCGTTAGAAAAAGTGAAATTTTTCACATATACACATCAGATATAACACTACACCCAACAAGACCCGATGAAGCCCTTGTGCGTATATACCACCCTGTGCATGGCCAATCACCAGATCCACGATATAAAAATAGAATAGAGTATTTATCTGCAGAAACTAGCTATCAACCAAGAAACCAATACCCTAGAAGTAAGCGACTGCATGCAGGCTGGAAAGGCGCTTTACTTACCGATAATAGAAATTTCTTTGAAGTCATTTTCAACCCTGCCTATAAAGCGAAGGAGTTTTTAAATACATGGATCAGTTACTTGAAATATCAAAGAGTAGAACCTCCTCGATATGACAACCACCCTTTTGCATTTACAAACAGTGAAGGCGCACCTGAAACCATAAAGAATTTTCAACGAATTCATAAAAATGCCGTTGAAAAAATTGGTTTAGAGTGTAAAAAAGAATTCGGAACAACAGAGCATGGTCACAGACATGCATACGGCTATAGGTGTAGACTATTTGGTCTAGAACCAATAGAAATCCAAAAAACCATGCACCATAAATCTGAACATTCATGTTTAGTCTATATCAAACCGACGAATGAAGAGCTAAGAGAAGCTATACGTAAAGCAGGTGAGTGAAAATAAATTTTGATAATATATTAATTAGGTAGAGTTAAAATGAAATAAAGGAGCTAAAATAGCTTATAATATTTTAGCTAAAATTAGCGTATTCATTTTTTCTACTATTAAAAATCACTCAACCAAATACAGCTGAATCAATCAAATCACAAACTTCACTCTTTGATTGATTACTAACTAAAGTACCGTACAAAAAACTCCCTTCAATCACACCATAACCATAGTTAACAGACTCTGAGTGATCTTTTATTGCTTGATTTACATCAAACCCTTCATTTTTAATTCTATTTGAAAGTTCTTGAACTTTAACTTTAAAAAACCTCCCTTCTGTACCGCAAAGCTCTTGATATTTTACAATCATCCCCATTGTATTATAAGTATTCATAGCTGCATAAGAATTCAAAGAAACAAGTGAAGTAAAAACAATAGTTAACACCTTATTCATAAAGCTCCTTTTATAGGCATATTAAAAAACCATCAATTTTATTCGACCAAAAACTCTATATTTAAATACAAAAAAAATCAATATCTAAGAAATGAACTTGCCGGACATACTATCCAATCGCTCTTTCACACTTTCCCAATTAGGCATGACTTGCCCCATAAGTCGGTAAAAGCGTTCACTGTGGTTATGTTCGGCAATATGACAAAGCTCATGTAAAATCACATAGTCAATACATTCTCTTGGTGCTTTTATGAGATGTAAATTTAATGTAATTCTTCCATTAGGAGAGCAGCTTCCCCATTGTTTATTCATAGCAAGTACACGAATAGATGGGCGACGCTCTACCCATAATGCTTGTTCTAGCATTGCATCAAGACGCTTTGAGAAAATATCTTTGGCTTTTAATTTGTACCAGCTAATGAGCTGCTCCCGTACTTTCTCTGCCGTTTTATACTTTACCACCACTTCCAATCGACCCCGAGTCATTTTTACAGATTGAGAAGTTCTAGGGAGCTCTTCGACCTTTAATAAATACTGTTTACCTAAATAATAATGACTCTCTCCACTGATATACTGTCGAGGCCTAACATGTTCTTGTTGCTGTCGGAACTCACGCAGTTGCTCATATATCCAACGACCTTTCTTTTTAACAGCCAACAGCACATCACTTTCACCTGTATTTTCAGGTGCGGTTACCGCTACTCTACAGTCAGGATAAACTTTAATAATCACTTTACGCGTGGAAAATAAACCCTTTAAAAGCTCATATTCGATACGTTCTTCACCATAAATGAAAGAAAGCTTTTGATGAGCTGGGTAAATAGATACAGCCACTGTTTTGCCCTATATCTCTTAAAATGAACCAGTTCGAGTGATTTGAACAATCATTTCTACTACTTTTTTAGCTTGATCCATCCCACCGCCAACAGCCTTGCACTCTTGAAAAAGTTTGGGCAGCAACTTCTTACGAACATCAGATTCAATGTTATCTGGGTTAATAGAATGCTCTGCAACTGACACATCTACAAGACGATCAACATCAAAAGCCAACTGAATCCATTTATTAAGAACCTGCTCATCTGTGACGGAAAAGACCTCAGGTAACACTTTTTTAAATACACCAAAATAAGATTGAGCATGGCGATTACCTGAAAATGCACTAGGTATATCATCAAGTCGACGACTATCAACCTTTTCAGCCAACCCACTAAACAACATATATTGCTTTAATGGGTTCTCAAACAACAGCTCAGCTTCTTCTATGGCCTTCATAAGCAGGGCTGAAAATGACTCTTGAGCATAAGGATCATCACTAAGTTCTTGCTCTATCATCTTCGTTACACGGGTTTTAATAATATCCGTTTCATTACGAGTTTTATCATCACTCCAGTCTTTTGGATCAGAACTTTGCCCCATTTTACCGACTTCATACTGGGCACCGGATTCTTCAACTCCCACACCAACTACATGCTTGTCCAAAAGCTTCTTAACTCGCTCAGCGTAGTCGTCATAATCCACCTGCTCACCAGAGGCTTGTTTAACCAACTGACGTAATGATGACAGCTGCTTCACGGTCTCCTTGTAGTGTCGTCGATCTAAATCACTAAAACTGGTGTCTTCAAAAAACATTGCGGATTGCAGCGCAACTTTCAAACAACTAGAAAAATCAGTAAGCGCCTCAAAAAAGTCATCTCTTCGCTTCTGATTAACATCTACAAACTCACCATTTCGATTTTCCATTTTTGGAATCAATGGCGATTTCATTTGCTCTATATCATTCTTATTTTTCACGCCATCGAAGATAGACCATAGAATGCTATATAAATGAGGCAAACGCTTATATTCAGTGCTCATCTGACTATATAAACCAGCGATATCATTCACATCGTAACCACCTTGAGTACGTGATGCGAGGTCTTGATAATCTTGTATCGTCGTATCTAATTCACCTAAAATTCCTCGGTAATCAATTAGGTATCCAAACTGCTTAAGAGGGTGTAAGCGGTTTACTCGGGCAATCGCCTGAATCAAGTTGTGCGCTTTTAACTGCTTATCTATGTACAACACTGCATTTTTGGGCTCATCAAACCCCGTCAACAACTTATCCACTACGATAATAATTTTTAACGGATCATCTTTATCAGCAAATCGCTCGATAATGTGTTTCGTATAAACCTGTTCGTCTTGGGAACCAACATTTTCTTCCCACCATTTCGTGACTTCTGGTTTAGCCGTTTCATCCACCTCTTTATTACCTTCACGCGTGTCTGGTGGGCTCATAACGACAGCCGATTCAAAACGATCCGATTCTGGCCACTCTTTTTGGGCCTCATCTAAATACTGCTTATACTTAATCGCTGATGTTTTATTGTCGCAAGCTAGCTGCCCCTTTAATCCATTTTCTATGTTATTAATGAAATGACTAGCAATATCTAGCGCAATTAACTGCAAACGATCTTCTGCACCGTAAATCTCGCCTTTTCTGGCATATTTACGTTTTAAATCGGTTCTTTGATCTTCGGATAAGCCTTCCGTAACACGGTCGAACCAAGCATCAATCGCCTTTCCATTAACGTTTAATTCTGGTTTTCGCTCTTCATATAACAGAGGTGTAACTGCTTTATCTTCTACGGCTCTCTGCATAGTGTAAGCATGAACAATCGGGCCAAATTTATTGGTCGTTTTATCATCTTTTAAAAGAGGTGTGCCAGTAAAAGCAATAAACGAGGCCTTAGGTAACGCCTGCCGCATACGAATACTATTCTCACCACCTTGACTACGATGACCTTCATCAATTAAAACGATGATATCTTCATTTGGATTACGACAATCAGGATACTTAGTGGCTGAATTGAATTTCTGAATTAACGAGAAGATAATACGCTCTGTACCATGACCAATCTGCTCAGCTAAACGTTTTCCAGATGTTGCCATTGCTGCTTGCTTGTCTTTTTTCCCCGATAATTCGCCACCAGAAGCAAAGGTATTGCTTAACTGAGTTTCTAGGTCCACACGGTCTGTCACAACCACAATTCGACACTGCTTAAGGCTCTCGTGAAGTATCAGCGCCTTACTTAAGAAGACCATAGTAAAAGACTTACCAGAACCAGTGGTATGCCAGATTACCCCACCTTCGCGTCCACCTTGTGGGTTCTTCACACCGATCCGATCAATCAAGCGTTTAATACCAAAAAATTGCTGATAACGAGCAATTATTTTGCCGGCTTTTTTATCGAATAAGGCAAAATATCGAACCATTTCAAGCAAACGATCAGGACGAAGTAAACTAATAATCAATTTGTCTTGCTCCATTACCATCAAATCACCGCTCGTAATCAGATTTTCATACCATGCGAGATCATCCGGTTTTCGATAGCTAAACAAGGCTGATTTTTGTAACTTAGTAAGCTTTTTATTCTTGACGGCATACATCTCTGCATCAGAAATATCTTCTTCGCGCCAAGCGGCCCAAAACTTAGATGGGGTGCCACAAGTACCATATCGTCCTTCGGAACCATTAATTGCTAACAAAAGTTGGCTATAAGCAAATAAATGCGGAATTTCATCATGAAGTTGATTACGAATATTCTGAGAAATACCTTCTTCAACCGTTGGACCTTTTTTTCCGTCGGGACGCTTTGCTTCAATAACAACGAAAGGAATCCCATTCACGAAACACACAATATCGGGTCGACGTTTATTCTGAGAACCACCTGAACGAGTCACAGAAAACTCTTCTGTAAAAGTAAAGCGATTGTTATTGATATCAGCCCAATCAATCAAAGCTACGGTAGGGGTTGCTCGTTTACCATCAACAAACTCTGTAACAGAAATGCCGTACATTAGATGGTTATAAAGTCTCTCGTTAGCAACTTGCAAACCTTCATTGAGCGCTGGCGAACACACTTCCGCGATTAAATTATCAATAGACTTCTCAGAAAGCGGATAACGCTTCCCTGCGAAAGTAAAACGACGTTTTTGAAGCTCTCTTCGTAAGATAGAGCGAAGAATCACTTGATCTAATTTACCATCACGCTCAGCTAAAGCCTGATCAGGAGAAAGAAACGACCACCCCAAATTAGTTAGTAACGTTAAGGCGGGGAGCTTAGCGCTGTATTCTTCCTGAAATCTGGGGATTCCTTGTTTCATGGGCTATATCTCACCTTATAATCTGTAGATTTAAGTAGTTTCACCGACCAAGCACCGAGTCGCTGTCATAACCTGGGGGGAGGTGTTTAAAATAATCTTTTGAGCCTGGTTTTGATTTGTATTGGAAATCCCTAAGCCCTTTAATGTCGAGCTTTGTAGTCAGTACACAAGGGTTGTCACCTCCTTTCACATAAAGCATCATCTTGCTCTCGGTTTTGGTTGGTCTTAATACGCAAGATCCCCCGTATTGCGAGGTATTTGCTTGAACTGTGTAGCAATGGAGATCTCGGACAGCTGATTCTAGAATATGTTGATAGTAATTTGTGTCTTTATTCCAGACGCACGCAAAAAGAAGATCGATCTGCGATTTGAATAAAACTCGGTGTGTGATGTCTGATAGTTCGAAGCAGTTGTATGTTGCAAATGACAGACCACGCCATGATACTTTGTGATAATAAGCAGAAGCATTTTCCTTGAGTACAGGATTACCAGGCTTAAGTCTTACTGATTCTAAAAGCTCTAGTTCGGCAGGGGCATAATGATTTTTTACGCGAGCTGTCATTACACAGGACTTGTACTTGCCAGACACTCTAAATGGCAGCGCTTCTATGATCAAATTATATGCGACGCCATTCGATACCCAGTGTTCAAGTCCGAAAACAAGACCAATTTGATGTCTACGTGAAAATGCCACCATAAACGGAAGCCAACTTACAGGTATGGCAACTTCAGGCATCACTAATAGATCGGCTTTCTCATAAAGAGCCGAATTTAAGATATTATAAAGGTCTTCCTGACGCTTAAAGCTAAGGTTTGTCTGTTGATCTCGACGGACAGCACTGCTGATATCATCTTCGTTTACTTTCAGATTTGCAATTGCCAAGTTAATCTGGTTTTTAGAGTCCTTGTCAGAAACCAATAGACTGGATTTAACTATCTTTCCGGCGCCGGCACCCTCAGATGTAAAATCAACAGGAAATTCGTGACCGAAGAATCGATTCTTATAGGTCTCTATGGTTTCTGCTAGCCAGCCATTCAAACCGTTCTCAGTGGTGAAATGTTTTCCCAAATGAAAAATTTGCCATTCGTCGAAGTGTATAAAACGAGGAGAAAAAGCAAGCTTGTTTTCATCTAAAGCGACATCCTCATTGCTTGTGAAATCACTTTCAAATGTCAGGTCGGCTTCTTCAAGAGAATAATTTGCAAGAGGCCAAGAAACAAGATGGTGCCGAATGAGATTCGAGTACCTGAACTGCCATGAGAATGAATGTAGTAGCGGAGAGCTACTAGTGACTCCATTTAGCTCTTGTTTAGGGTTGTGAAATATTCCTTCATCCAGTAAAAAACTAATATCTCCATCAGAGGTTTTAGCTTTTACATCTAATAACCCTATCGTAATGGCTAACGCAATCTGGTTGTATAAGCTCAGGTCTTCGTTTAGCTTTTTAGTAAACTGATCGGAAGGTTTTTTAGAGATTGGCATAATGCCAATAATCTTGTCTATTTCATCTCCAACATATTTATAAAAGAAAGACGCAAATCCGTAATTTAGAGTAATTACCGAGTATTGATACAGCTTTTCCCACAATCGGAAAAATTGAAGTGCGTTCTGCCCTTTAAAAAACTGTTTAAGTTGTGGAAGAACCACATCTCTATTGTTCAGTTTGCAAAGTCGATGAGCCGTTATATGGCTAGATAGATACTTTGCCAGCTCTGTCTCATTTTCAGCAAGTCCAACAATGCTGCGTAACTTATTGGCAGACCCGTCATAGAGTACATCGTATGCAAATCTGTCGAGTTCTTTATCAATATGATCGCTTGGTAAAAATTTAAATGCGCTACTTCTTTCATCAAGTTCTTGCTTAAAGACTTCCAGTCCGGCGCGGCTATGCTCCTTATCAAAGAACTGTAATATGAGCTTATCTTGTTGTATTGGCAACGTATTGTTAGCTACTGATATTACATACTCGGCATTATCGCCTGTTGCAGTGAGCACAGAACTTAAATAATGATTTACAAATGATGGTATTGGATTTTCTACATCAAACTTAGGGCGTTTGAAGACCATTATTATGTCATCGACATAGCGGCCATAATAGGCTGGCCTAACACCGTCACCAATAGAAAAATCAAATTCAGAAAGATACCAGTTGGCTATGATGGATGCTGATGCCATACCAATAGGCAAACACTTTTTATCTTTGCACTTAATATGAGTTTGCTTGATTCTAGGCGCGATAACTTGCTGGTAACGAGTGTAGATTGCTTCTAATACAAGATTAAGCTTTAACGCAAACTCTGTGAATTGGGCGTTGTCAGAATAGTGTTTTTGAATTTCAGCTTCGATGTTTTCAAAATCTAAATCCACATGATAGAAGTATGATTTCAAGTCGAGCGATAAAAGCGCCACATCATCGCCATTCTTAGATACTTGAGTTGCAACCTCCAAGGCCTGATCGCGCCATTGATTGTATTGATCAATATATCGCTTGAAGACCTCTTGACCGGAAAGGTCATTATCTTTTGAAAAGCTAAGAGCTGAGGAGTGCATTCGATTACCATAGCTGTCCCTACTCATGCCTTCCTCAAGAACAGGGCCAACAAACAGACACCATAGCATTTCAATAATATGGATTTCTACAGGGGCGTTGATGAAATAGTTAACCTTGGAAACCTGATATTGCTCAGAATCACGGACATTGCTGATGAATAATCCATTATTCTGGTTTACTTTATCTTCATTGCGCTCTATGAGCTTTGGCAGTAAATGGTAGTTGATACGTTTCAGCCAACCCTTGAAACTTTTATGGTTACAAGGGGTTTCTTGATCAACCACCTCTAGTATGGATCCAAACACCTCTTCCATTTCAGTGTTGCTAGTTTCGAACTCTGCCACACGCTGCTTGAGAAACAGATTGAGGTTTTCATGGTATGCATAGCTCTTAACGAAGAGATACGCTTTCTTAATATGATCAATATTCAAATCCATAATAGCTCTCCTTATACCCAAACCCGTCGCTTACCCGTCAACAGCTGCTGCATCAGGGCTTTTTTCTCTTGCTTTAATACATCTAGCCTTTGCTTCAGGGCAATGATTTCCTGATCAGCAACGGACAACACAGACGCTATTTTTTGTTGTTCTTTTAGCTCTAGAATTGGCACTCTTATAACCTCTAAGTCCTTAGGATAAATATGAGGCTGTGCTCCACCACTCTGCAATGAATATATCTTTATCTGCAATGACTTCATCAGCTGGTATATAAAACCAATATCAAAACCATTTTTATTAGAAACAACAGAGCAGTCAGAAGCCCATAATTTGTAGGGGTGGTAATCGACATATCCAGCATATGCACCACTTGCACTGACAGTTATTACATTTTCATGAGTGAATTGGCTATGGTTATATGGGCTTGCCTTGCCTCCAGCTACAACAGGATAATTACCCACTTTAAGGTCTTTACTACTCAACGCCTTACCTTTATTGATTTTCGCAATCTCGCTAAGGTAACCAGCCTCCCACTCGCCACTAAACCTAACGCCATTCTTATCCAATAGGCGTTTTTTACCGGTGAGCAGTTGCTGCATCAGGGCCTTTTTCTGCTGCTGGCTGTTGGCGAGCAGTTGTTCTGTAATGGTGATGGCCTTATCCCAAGTGGAAAGGATTTGGGCAATTTTCTTTTGTTCGGGGAGCGGGGGAACAAGTACAGGAAATTCTTTAATTTGAGTTGAATTAATACTTGCCAAATTGGTGCTTCTTTTCGCACAACGCAGAAAATAAGTCTTTCCATAGTTACTCGCCGCCAAAGCAGCAAGAAAAAAAGAATCTATAGCTTCAGGATTAGGGCGAACTGCAAAAACATGATTTTGATGTAGGCAAGGTGTTATCTGTTCTTGCCAAACATCCCCCCTTCCTAATTTGTCATAATCTCCGCCTTCATTCATAAGAACATCACCAAATTTCAACGAGTAACGCTCAAGTTTATCTTTTTCAATTTCTATTGTTTTTACTTCGGTTAAATCAATACGACCATCTTGAACATTAGCAACGCGCAAATAAGGAATCTTTACAGGATTCTTCAAACCTTTTTTGCCTTTGGCAACACCTGAGCGAACTTCTGCTATTTTCTCAAGAGGAACTCGACTCCATCCTTCAGGCACCATAACCTAGCTCCTTTAGATATTGATCCATTTCGATCTCTAGATCACTCATTTGAGTTTTAAGTTGCTCACGCTCAGCACGCACTGCCATCAAGTCAATTTCTTCCTCTTCTTCAAAGGTATCAACATAACGAGGAATGTTGAGGTTGTAGTCGTTCTCTTTTATTTCATCGAGGCTGGCAACGTAGGCGTATTTATCCACGTTAGTATTGGCCTTGTATGTTTCAACAATTTTAAGAATATTCTCGTCGCTGAGCTGGTTTTGATTTTTACCAGATTTGAATTCACGGCTGGCATCAATGAACAACACAGTGTCCGCCGCTCTCGGCATCCTGCCTGTTGCGGCATTAGTGCATCCTTGCACGTCATCGCTTCTGGTTTTGCTAAAAATCAATATCGCAGCAGGGATGCCTGTACCGTAGAAAAGCTTTTCTGGTAAACCTATAACGGCATCCAGTAGGTTTTCATCGATAAGTTGCTTACGAATTTTCCCTTCACTGGAACCACGGAACAACACACCATGAGGAACAACCACACCCATACGCCCAGAACTTGGCTTCAGGGTCTCAATCATGTGCAAAATAAAAGCGTAGTCTCCTTTCGTTTTAGGTGGTACTCCACGACGGAATCGACTAAACCTATCATTCTCAGCTTCATCATGGCCCCATTTATCCAATGAAAATGGCGGATTGGCGGTCACTATATCAAACAGCATTAAATCGCCATTTTGATCCAACAATTTAGGGTTACGAATGGTGTCGCCCCATTCAATTTTGTGGTTATCTTCCCCATGCAGGAACATGTTCATTTTTGCAAGTGACCAAGTCGAACCAATAGCCTCCTGACCATAGAGCGCATATTGCTTGCTACCATGATTCGCAACAACTTTACGACCACACTTCATTAGCAACGAACCAGAACCGCAAGCAGGGTCGCAAATGCTGTCGCCTGGCTGAGGATCAAGCAGTTCAGAAATCAAATCCGATACTTCCGGTGGTGTATAAAACTCACCCGCTTTTTGGCCACCGCTGGCGGCAAAGTTTTTAATCAAATACTCATAGGCATTACCGATGACATCGAGCGTTCCAACACGACTTGGTTTTAGACTCAACTCTGGCTTGGCAAAATCCTCTAGCAGATGACGTAATATGTCGTTTTTCTGCTTAGAGTCACCCAGCTTATCTGTATTAAAGTTGATGTCTTGGAAGACACTTTTACCCGCGTCTTTTAATTTGGTTCCATTCGCCTCTTCAATCGCATGAAGCGCTTGATCAATACGCTCTCCATTACCAGGCTCATGGCGAGCTTCCCATAATGCGTAAAAGCTTGCCGAAGGCGGCAACACAAAGCGCTCATTTTTAAGCATTTCTTCAATCAGCTCTGGCTCATCGCCATATTCCGCTTTGTAGTTGTCATAATGGTCTTGCCATACATCTGAAATGTACTTAAGGAACAACATAGTTAGAATGAAATCTTTGTAGGTGTCTGCGCTGATGGTGCCACGGAACGTATCGCAGGCATTCCACAATGCTTTGTTAATGCTATCTTGGCTAATCTTATCGTTCATGCTCATTCCTCATCATTCTTGTTAATTCTCTGCTCACGTTTACGAGAAGCAGATTCAATTTGTTTAATGCTTTGCTCAGGCGCAGGTAAGTCTTCAGGCATAGTACCGCCAAGCTCTTCTATGGTTTCTCGAACTTTTCGTCCAACTTCATAATGGGTTTGATTCGCTAGTCGCTTGCCTTGCACTTCGTCTCGTCGAAGCTTTTCTTCGGTTTGGGTAGCTCGGAATAGATTGGCAGCCAATTCTGTCGAGCCCATGTGATCGAGAATTTTCTGACTCTTTTTTAATCCTTTATTACGGTGAATGCCTTTAGAATCTAAGCCACCGTATAAGCCCTTGTAACCATGATTTTGAAAGATCGCGAAGTCTAGATTTGTCTCAACTCCAGCTTGCTGTGCTGCCTCAACAAGTTGCTTGTTATGCTCTTTAAGCTCGTTTCTTAACAGTACACGCTTCTGATCTTCTTTAAGCTGAGTAAAGGCCTCATCATCTGCTAACTCTTGACGGCGGGTTTGAATGGCAAAATAGGTTTGACCATTGGCAATGACAGGTTTTGTGGAATCACCATTTTGGACAACGAGGTAGCAGGCGTATCGAGACAATCGTGTACTAGGAAGTTTACGTTCTGCTCCGGAGCCGATTGGTACCATTTCGAGGATATCCTCGAAATGGTCTTCTATACTCTGCCCACTGTTAAAACACGCATCTTTTGCTCTAGTAATAACAGTTAAAAAGTGACGATATTCGGAATAACCTAAAACCTTTCCTAAAGCTCTGGCAGACCAAAATTCGATGCCATTTTCATCTAGCTGCTTTAAAGCTTCAAATGGCTGATGTGAGTCATTCATAATTGCTCCTCCTTAAGTATTTGTTGATAAATTCCCTTTAGCATCTGTTCACGATTATCCAACAATTTCTGTGTCAATTTACGCTCTTTTTGCCAGCACTTATGTAAATTAACCAACTGCTCTTGAACCTTTTTCGTTGGTAGATATATAGGCATATCAGAGATGTCAGATAACTTTAACGTCTTAATTACAGAACCTTCTCCTGCCTGTGACAAGTAATTCTGACAATCAGTCTGGCCTAACACCCAACAAAGGTAAGCAGTCAATATTGTGCTTTTAGGATAAATAACCGCGAATTGCGCACTCGCAATAATGGGAAGACCGATGCCAAGATCGCTTTCGGAGACATACAGCGCTTCTCTGTACTCTCCTCTGATAGGTAGCAATACACATTCTTGATCTATAAAGGCACTTGGCCTTCCTTCCCAAACAATTTGAGGAAGATCCTTCACTTCAATATTGTCTTGTATCTTAACTTCTTTTGTATAACGGAATTCTTTGGGTTGAACTATGTAAGCTGTACCTTCTAATACTTCTTCAATCTTTCCACGGAAGGTATAGCCCGACTTAATGTCGGCTAAATCTGATAATTTGTATGTTTGCGTCATAAAGCCTCCTTATAAAACAGGCCAATTAATAGATGGCCATCCTTGGCCAACTTCAATTTAGTTGATTGAAGCCCCATGGCTTTGAAGCCAACTCGATGTTCCATCGGCAACACCACAGCTAGCACCACTACCCACTAATTGAGTAACAAACAAACCATCGTCTTCATCCATAACATTGATTAGCTCTTTACCAATTTCAATTGATGTCTTGGAACTGACAACCAAATAACATGATTCTAAGACTCTATGAAAGTCTCCTAATTTTTCTATTTTTTCAAACAGCGCTTTATAATCGCGCTCATTACGCAGATCATAATTAATCTGATATACTGACATTGTTCTATACCTCTCTGATTTGAATACTGAGGGTTAATGAATTTGCGGTAGGCGGCCACCTACCGCGACCAAATCAATACAATTTCACCGAAACTGTATTGATTTCAAGGTCAGTATCTATCACGCCTGGATAAAAATCAATCACTTATTTTACAGTTTCGATAAAACTGCAAAAATAAGTGGCATCTATATCTTATAATCATTTGATTTTTATAAAGAAAAGCTAGGATTGGTATTTTTAGAAATTAAATATTCTTTAGAGGATATTTATTAAGACGATTTTCCTTTCACTCTTTCTTCTCGTATTGAACACCTAAGACATACCAAGTTTTGTCTCCTGATGGAGCACGAACAACAAGTTCATCATCGACTTGTTTTCCTAGACACGCCTTGGCCATTGGGGAATCAATCGATATGTAATCATCACGGCCGTAAATTTCTTCACCACCCACAATCCGAAAGCGCAATGTGTTTTCATCATCATCTTCAAGCGTAACCCATGCACCAAAAAATACTTTCCCATCTTGCTGAGGGTGATAATCAACTATCTGAATATCTTCTAGAACTTTGCGCAGGAAACGAACTCTTCTGTCTATTTCACGCAATCGACGTTTATTATATTGGTAATCAGCATTTTCTGATCTATCACCAAGTCCTGCTGCCCAAGTCACTATTTCGGTTATTCTAGGTCGCTCTTTACGCCATAGAAAATCGACTTCGTCTTTGAGTTTTTGGTGACCTTCACGGGTAATGAGCTTTGCTCGCATAATAACTTCCAGAACCAATACTTAACAATCAGATGTTAGAGTCATACTAATCACAGAGCGTCCAACACCTTTTAATGAATAAAAAACGAAAGCGATAGTAACACGCTCGAACCAACATCAGAATTGCCCCTATCTTTTAAAAATCACACAGATAAGAAACCCATATTGAACAATATAGAAACTTGATTTACTAAAAAATCCTTAGTATAAAACTAAGAATTATTTAGTTTTATACTAGCCATAAGAGCAAAAAATGCCCTCTAACCCGATACCTACTCGACTTAAAGAAGCAAGAAAGCATGCACGTCTGTCTCAGCGAGAGCTAGGAATTCAAGCAGGGATACATGAAAGCTCTGCGAGCCCACGCATGAATCAATATGAAAAAGGACGACATACGCCAGATATAGATACACTTCGTCAAATAGCTGCAGTTTTAAATGTACCAATAAGCTACTTTTTCTATGAAGATAAAGTCTCCGCAGAAATTGTTCGTCATTTAGAACTGCTATCTCTAGAAAATAAGAAAACTCTACTCGCTCAAATAACAGAAAAAGACAATATAGACTCATAAAGGATCGAGAATTGACAACACAGACATACTCTTTAATGCAGTTAAAAATGAAATGCAAAGCACTAGGGATTACAAATTCTGTTGAATATAAACGAAAATATAAAAATCACCCTGGATTTCCTGCCCACCCAGAAAGAGTTTTCGCAAGTGAATGGATTAGCTACAACCATTTTTTTGACATACCTGAATTTGTTGATTATTCATCTTTAGAGGGCTTAATAGCCCCTCTTAAACTAAAAAACCAGCGTGAATATAAAGCATTTGTTAAGGCTCAAAATGACCCAACCATCCCTTTTACTCCACATGAAGTGTATGGCGATGATTGGACAAATTGGTACCGTTTCTTAGGAAAAGAAGAGCCATTTAGGACTGATTATATAACTAACGAATACGTCGATTGGAAAGTTAGAATTGAGGAATTCATGAAAATTGCGAAAGGCGGCGCTTCGAAAATCACCGCTATCTGTCGGTTTGTTCGTTTATATATTGAAAAGAACAAAATTAGCCCTAGCCCTGAAGCATTTCTTCGTCTTGAAAGCCCAAATTTAAAACCACTAAAACACGCACTAGATAAATTCAGTGACAATACAAAGCGTACTATTATTCTTGCTAGTAATGAATTCTTGGACTTTGTATTGGACAAATACCTAACTATTGAAGATGAAGATACTGGTGAAATCATCAGGGTCATGGGGGCTAGAAATCCAATTGCCTTATTTTTAACAGATCAGAGTATTTCTTCACCTCAACGATCAGAATCAAATAAACCTTGTTTACCTTATCATTTCGTTAAAAAGGCACAACTATGGTTGATACCAGAAAGAGCCAGAAATTTCCGTGATTTAAAGCATATTCAGTCATTTGATGCCGATTGGGTAAAAATATCAAAAAATAATGTTGATTCACTTGATCCAGATTGCATATATAGAAAAATAGGTCAGCAATATTATATATGGTGCCCTACAGACTGGATTCACCTCTTTGCTTTGTTAAAAGTCCCTCTCAGAGGAAGACAAATAGCTTATAACGATTCAGGAGAAGCTGATAAAAAAATTGCTGACTTAGATGATTCAGGAAAGATCATCTGGATAGACAACCCAAGTGATTTATCTGGGCTAACAAACAATAAGTCTTTTATACAGCGATTGCCTTCAGATGAAATAGGCATGTTCGTAACTACTAACAAAACTAGCAATAATGGGGAAGGATACTCCATACCATGGATGCCTGAAGACTTAGCTTATTGGTTAATAAAATTACGTAAATGGCAAAAGAAATATAACCCTATAACAGCACCGACAAAATGGATAGATTGTCGACGAACAAATTTGAATGAAATTCAACTCAAAGCTAAGGGTGAAAATTGTTTCTTATTTCGTGCTTACAACGACCATGAGCCGAAAGACCCAAGATCAGCCCTCACCACTAGATTAGCCGCGACTTTATATAATATTCAGCCCAATAACCTACAGATTGCTAAATTTAACTCTATTTCATCAAACCTCAGCCATTATAAATCTGACTATACTCCTCATTCTATGAGAGTAAGTTTGATTACAGCATATATAATGGAAATGGGAATGCCTGTAGAGGTAGTGATGAAAATTGCAGGGCATAGCTCTGTTGTTATGGCGATTTATTACTGCAAAATTTCCAATAGTGACATCAGAAAAAAACTGGAAATTGGAGAAAAGAAAGCTTTACAGGAGCAATCACTAGCTACTCAAAAATTAATAGAGCAAAATAAAATTGAATCCGTAAAAAACACTCTTGTTTCCAATAATCAAGAATTAATTTCATCTTTGACTAATTCAGTCCCTGCTGGAAACTATATTTTTAGAGATTATGGTATCTGCCCTTTTGCAGCCTCAAGATGTACAGATGGCGGTGAACCTATTGGGAGCACCCAAGTTTATGCACCAACACCATCAGGCTATCTTGGCAGTCAAAATTGCTTACGTTGCAGACACTTTATTACAGGGCCTGCATTCATTGGCGGACTATTATCAATAACAAACGAAATTCTTTTAGAGTCAAATTGCCAATCAGAAATATGTCATAAAAAACAACTTGAAATAGATGCTGTAGAGAAACATTTACATCGTCTTGATGAAGAAGAGTTTATGGCAAATGCCCGTGGTAATAGTTATGATTATACTGAACGAAATCGCTTAGAAAACGAACTTAGATTACAAGAATCAGAATACGAAAGCTCAGCAAAAAAACTCGATGTTTTATTATGTGATCTTCAATCAGCATATTCATTATCAAAAAAATGTTTAGCAGTAGCTAATCGCTCAAAATCGTGCAGTAGCTCACAGCCATCACTAATAAAATCTGAGGACTCAGAAATTAGGCTTGAGCTTGAAGAGTCTAGTCAGTTTGAACAACTACATGAAATATGTGAAAACGCTACTATTTATCATTCTGCTAGTGCAAAAAGAGCTATACTTCCAAGGTCTCAGCTTTTAGATCGAATGGCTACTATTAATAACTTAGCACCTTCTCTATTTCTTCTATCTGAAGAGGAGCAGCTTGCTGTGGGAAACGAGATCTGCAACCTATTGAAAAGTCGATTGGGCAGTTGGAAGCGAGTAAATCAAGTTGTTTATGGTGACCTCAGATTAGTTGACCTTTCTGGCTCGGAAAAAATTGAGTCATCAGAAATAGAAAACGCCTTCCAAAAACCAACAAGACTCTTAGCATAGAAAAATATATATAAATTTTGTATGGGTTAATATGACAGCTGAAAAATTATTAAATAAATTAAAAAAAGACAGCAACCAGAGAACGCAAAAAACCTTAGATTCTATTTACACCGTCTGTTTAGAACAAGTCAAAAAAGGAAATGATGACTTTTCATTTTCAACTATATCTAGGCTAGGCGAACACCTCAATGTGCCAAAACCACAAAGTATTAGAAATAAATCCGGAGAAAAATACAGAGTCCTCATAGATTTCTTTAAAAACCAAACAAAGGGAAAACCTAAAAAAACAGATGAGTACGACTGGGTAAAACGAATACCTGACTCATCAAGTAGAATATTAGTAAATCAGTTAATAGCTGAAAACAAAAAACTTAACAAACAACTAAATGAAGCAATCCCACCAGATACACTAATAACCATACAAGACAACAAAAGCCAAATCGACAACGATATAAACTTCACAGAGCTAGAAAAAAGAGCAATAGAATATCTATTAAGTGATTCATTTAAATCAAAGAATATTCTCACAGAGGACAATTACGGAAGATATTTAGACGATTTGGGAGAAGTTTTTCTCCCAACAGCTACAACTCATGCTATGAAAAAGATTTTATCCATAATAGGATAGGTTCTTTTTATTTTTATAAAATGAAGTTTTGTCCATAAAAAATCTAATAATATCATTTACACAAAAGTCATTTAATGACCTTACTTCACCATGAAAAATATAATTACATAAAACATCTTCAAAAATACTTGTCATACCAAAAGAGTATAAATCAAAACTTGGGATCTTTTTCTCATCCATCAAAAAATTATGATAGCGTCTAGAAATAAATTTTCTTATCAAATGCGGCTTAGAGTATTCATTAACATTATTTGAATATAAAAAAGATGCAACATCTTTAAATGCGTTATATATGATAGAGTAAACTTGAGAAACTGATAAACGCAAAACCATCTCTTTAAACAAGCCATATATTTTTTGTGAAGGACAAAAATCGACTTTCGTTTCACTCTTTTTATAGAAACACAACTTAACACACCTATCAGCCAACAAATCAAGAATAAAGTCTTTAAGCTGATAAATATCATAATCTCTTAAAATCTGAACTCTAATATTTTCTTCATAAAACTTCAAATCATCATGAATATTTTCAAAAAAATCATAGAAATTATAAATACTAATAAAACCAGAATCTTTCGCTTCTTTTTTTATAAATAAATATTCTTCTAACTCACTACCTTTTAATGAAGAATTTAAAACATCATCTATTCTTTTTATGTCATACTTACTTGCATCAAAAATTCGACCTCCTTCAAATTTATACATAACACCTTCCATAACAAGCTGCTGAAAGATAAGATCATCAAAGCTTTTCTCTCCAACAATTTTTAGGTTAGACCATGTAAAATCACCTAACTCGGAGTTCTTAAGTTTATTTAAGTAACTAAAAACTACTATTTTCAAATGGTAAGGAAGATATACAAACCTTTCATAAATATTTTTACTTAAAACTCTTTTTTTAACTTTTTCCCATTCATGAATGGCATATTGGCTCTTATTTTTTGAAATGCAGTCATCACAAATATCATTAAAACCCTCCATTTTCTTATTTCTAAATTCATTCCTATTATATAAATAATACTCTACGTTGCATTTAGAGCAATATGCAGGATAGTTCAAAAACCTGACTTTTGCCGTTTTCTTTAAAAGTCGTTTTATGGCTCCGTACCCATCTAAATTGAACATAAGAATAATTTTATCTACAGTATAAAAAAACTCATTTTGATCATCTATTAGCCAATAGTAATCTAAGACATCAATCTCAACGTCATTGAGATCATCAAAAAATACGTAATACTCTTTTTTCATAAAATCTGCGCTCCTATTTCAATAGTTGACGTAGGAATTCTATATTGGATAAAAAGAAGTTATGTTTCGTTTAACCGTGATTTTTGGCAGTTAAGTGGATTTAAGAGACACTTTTTTATGAAAATTTTTAGAGTGTAAGTTGACGAGGCAGATGAAGGAGGAGATCAAAAGAGCAAACTAACAGCTTACTTTTGAGTGTCTTGATGAACTTTTCAATGGGGTGTAAAGCGGCAGTTGCTTTAATAGTAAATGTATATCTTTGGACTTTATGGGTAATACATTCTTTGTGTGTTACCTACAATATTGGAGATATAGTATACTCTAATTAGTATAAGTACTATTAATAAACTATTGATAAATAATAATAAAAAGACAAATAGTATATAAAATAAGGTTCTTTTATGTTTTCCGCATTCTCCGAGCGATCTCCTTGGGCTGCCGCTTCTCGTACACTTTCGGTCACCGCAGGTCGCTTCTCCTTCCACAAGTATTTTAGCTCTCCTAACAATATCTGAGCCCCTTGCTCAGTTATATAGGCAGATTTTGGGGCAGATGGGGGACGATAACGACTCATTAATATTTACAACCTTTTCAAAACCATAAAAAAATGCTGCCAAGCATTCGATTGGCAGCATTTTAGTTAACACTCACTTACAAAAAAAGCTTATAGCAACAGCTTATGACTCTTGTTTGTGCAGGTGAACATCCATTTGTGGGTAAGGGATACCAACGCCACGCTCATCAAAGGCATATTTTACTTTTTCCAACACGTCAGCGCGCACTGTCCAATAGTCCTCTGCATTTACCCAAGGGCGTACAACAAAGTTAACGGAGCTATCAGCCAATTCAGACACAGCAATAGTACACTCTGGATCTTTTAGAATACGCTCATCAGCACTTACAATCTCTTCAAGTATTTGCTTGGCAACACGAATATCTGCGTCATAACTGATACCCACAACCAAATCAACACGACGTGTTTTCTCGCGAGAGAAATTAACAATAGAGCCGTTCATAATGGCAGAGTTCGGCACAATAACCACACGGTTATCCGTTGTTTTTAGATAAGTACTGAACAACTCAATGCGATCAACTGAACCCATTTGACCAGCGGCATCAATGAAATCGCCGCTTTTAAAAGGGCGAAGAATAATGATCAGCACACCAGAAGCAAAGTTAGATAGAGAACCTTGTAGAGCCAAACCAACCGCTAAACCAGCCGCACCAAGAATAGCAATGAAAGAAGTTGTTTCTACGCCCACTTGGCCAAGTGCCATTAACACAACACCAGCAAACATCAATGCATAAAGAATACTTGAACTAAAACCTGCAACGGCTTTATCTACATTCGCTTTAAGCATGCGTTTTTCACACCAGCCCGATATTTTTGAGGCAATAAACTTACCCACAAAGAATATCACTAGACCAATAGCCACATTGATTAGAGCATCGGTTACAACAGGCATCCACTCTGCGCCTTGATCTAACAAGCCTTGCACATCATCCATCTCAATTAACCCCTTACAGTCATTTTTAATAATTTATTTCATTCAAGCATCGTATTGTGATTTGTAGCGCCACTCATCCAGTAATTTTTCTAGCTGAGCCAAGCCGTCCTTATTAAAAACCACGCAGGACTGCCCATTTACATAGCTATTACTTTTTACACAAGATTCATCAATAAATATACAGCATTCTCGTAAAGATTCTAAACCAGGACTATCTCGAATCTCCATGCCGATAAAAACTGCCCACTCACGTTCGGATAATTCTCCTCGAATGGCGCTTTCCAAAAGTTTCACCGCGTCTGCTTGAGTAAATCGATAATAGGGCACTCGGTACATATGCCGAATATAAAACAATAGCAGCACTAGCAAGAGCAGGAAGCACAACCCTACGGACACAAGTAGCTCTAGCAACATTAGTGGAACGAGTACTCAGCCAAAGCATCCTTAGCACGCAACAATTGGGGCCTATATTCTTCTTCATAAGCATCCATTTCTTTTAAAAATTTGGCTCGGGCAGTAATAGGAAGCGACTTCCATTGGTCATGGGTCGGAATATGCTGCGTTTTCTCTTCTATGATATAGAAAGCCGAAATGTTTTCATGAGCGGATAAATCCACTCCCAATTGGTCCAAGAGATTCTTGATACGAATACTTGTCTCAATCCAATTTAATTCTTCTGAACCAACCGTTTTTAAAAGCACACGAATACTGTCTATGCGTTTTTGACGCTCTTCTTGCATACGAGCCTCGCCTTCTTGTATTCGTCTGGCACGTTCTTTATTACGCTTTAGTTGTCTTAGTATAAAACCTGTAGAAACGGCCATAATGGCTATCGCTATAGCCAGAAATATAAAAAATACAGTTAACGACATATCCAACCTTTTAAAACTAATTAACGTTATCGTTTAATACCCATGCAATAAGCTAGACTTCCCTGCGCAGTAATAACGCTAGCGCCATGAATAATTCAGGGGTTGTCACCAGTAGGGATTCACCATCAATTGCATCCGGAAGTTTATTTTGTGTCGGCGCATAACGCCCAACTCTAGCGCCAGCCTCTTCGGCTATCAAGGCACCTGCAGCCATATCCCAAGGTTTTACGGTTTCAAAATAAGCATCTATTCGACCTGATGCCACCCAACATAAGTCTAACGCCGCCGAACCGTTCCTACGTATATCTTGGCAAGCATGCAAAATACGCGAAACGCGCTCAATAATGGGGGTTAGGGCTTGCTTCTGATAAGGAAACCCCGTGGCCACTAGGGCGTTACGCAAGTTTGTATTGCCTGACACGGCTAAAGAACGATCATTACAAAAAGCGCCACCATCTTTGGTGGCCCAATAACACTCACCCAAGAAAGGCGCATTCACTACACCAACCACTCGCTCGCCATTTAAGTAAACCGCGATCGATACGGCCACATGAAGATGACCATGGGCATAATTGACCGTCCCATCAATAGGGTCAATCACCCAGACAGGTGTACCCTTGGGAAGATCGTTCAACACCAGCGAAGGCGACGACTCTTCAGACAAGATTATGTGATCACCATAGGTACGGGCTATTTCTGCGCACAAATACTCATCCACCGCGACGTCCGTGGTGGTCACCAATTCATGATCCGCTTTATAGTCTCTGACAAAAGCCGAAGCTTGACGGGCTTGCTTGATCATTTCGCCAGCTTGCCTCGACCATTGTAAAGCAGAGGCAAGCCAGTTTTGGTATTGTTCCGTCATCATCAATTATTACTCTAGCTAATTAGGAAAGACGCTCATTCAGCCAAGCTGAAATGTCGATGACTTGTTCAGGGCATACAGAGTGCGGCATAGGGTAAGTTTTGTAGACCAAATCAAAACCCTTTTGAGTAAACAGGTCTTTCGCTTTGACCGCCAAGCTTGAGTCGACAATTGGATCTTGGGAGCCGTGATGAATCAATAGTGGTGTTTTACCATTCACACACTCTTGTGAAAGGGGCACTTGATCACTGTCAGCTAGATACGTCGATAGCGCCATAACACCAGCAAATTTATGATTGGAATGTAATGCCAGTTGGTAAGCAATCACTCCACCTTGAGAAAAGCCCGCTATAACAATGTTTTCTGCCGGAATACCCAAATCAATCTGCGCGGCAACCAAGGCTTCAATTTGCTCGCAAGACTCTTGGATATTCTCCATGTCCACCTTGCGATCAAGAGTCATTTCATAAATATCGTACCAGGCACGCATGACCTTACCGCCATTCACTGTGACAGGACGACGCGGCGCATGGGGGAAAATGAATCGAACAGATAAGTTCTTTTCTAGGTTTAAACTTGGCACTAGCCCTTCAAAATCATGACCATCTGATCCCAAGCCATGTAGCCATATTACGCAATGTTGTGGTTTTTCACCTATCTCGACCTCAACACAGGGCAATAACTCTGACATAGTTTCCTCTCTTATGACGTAAGCTTAAATAAATACCCCTAGCCTACCATAAAAGCTTTTTAATGAAGGCCGTTCATTCAAATCTCAAAGACATTTGTTGAGGGGATTCGGTCATTAAACGATAGCCAACACCCACCAGCCGAATCGGCTTTTGCTGACGCTGATAAGCCTGCTGAAACAACTCGTTGAATATCTGTACGGAGAGTTTTTCTTTAATAGGCCGCTCAATGGTGGTTTGCGTAAAATCATCGAATTTCAGTTTTAAGTAATATTTATTTAAACGGGTTTCGAAATTGCGCCCTTTCATGCGCTGTTCAAGCTCTTGTAAGAGTTTTGGCAATACTGCGACACCTTCTTCTATGCCTTGTAGGTCTTTCGCAAAAGTATGTTCGACAGAAATGCTTTTTCGCTCTCTCGAAGTGCTTACGGGTCGATCATCTACGCCAAGAGCAAATTGGGATAAGCGAAACGCCATACTGCCAAAAGCCTTTTGCAACAAAGCAAAGTCTAGCTTCTGTAGATCAGCACAGGTTTCAACGCCAAGTTTAGTAAATCGCTCCTGAGCAACTTTCCCCACGCCCGATATTCTCTTCACTGGCACAGCAGCAACAAATTCATCTTGTTGTTCAGGTGTTACCACGGTCAAACCATTGGGCTTTTGCCAATCACTGGCGACTTTAGCGAGAAATTTATTACTGGCTACCCCTGCAGATACAGTAATCCCAACTTGGGCAAAAATTCTTTCACGTATCGCTTGCGCGATGAGGGTCGCACTGCCTTGGCAAACGTTAGAATGAGTGACATCTAGGTAAGCTTCATCTAAGGATAATGGCTCAATAATGGTAGTAAACTCGCGAAACACTTCATGCATTTGCTCCGAAGCCTGACGATATTTAGCCATATTACCTGGCAAGACTTTCAGGGCTGGGCACAATCGCAACGCCATAGAGGTCGGCATAGCGGAGCGCACCCCATAGGAACGGGCGACGTAATTGGCCGTTGCCAAGACACTGCGGGTATCCGCTGGCCCACCGATAGCAATAGGTAACTCACATAAGCTTGGATCATCCCGCATTTCAATGGCGGCATAAAAGCAATCTGCATCAATGTGGATAATTTTGCGCTGAGACAAAACAACCTCTAAAACTGTATAAATATACAGCATAGTAATCTAACTTTACCCTGACGACCATAGCCATAGTAAACAAAAAATAATGGTGCGTTTTTCCTACCTAACACTGACTTTCTTGAAATTCTTTCGTCATATCCGCTTTATATGGCCAAAAAGATATAAAAACCTCACTTTTGTCCTCCCAAACATGGACGCTAACCCTCAAAATAGTTTACATTTTCAACATTAAGTTGCTTTACTGGTTATCAAGTTTTTGAACGGTGGCCGTATTTCAAATGGCTCATAGTGAAATGACACAAAGTTTGCTGCTATTTAAACAATAAAGCGAAAAATCATGATAAGGATTTCCAAATTCAGGACGCCACAATGACATTACTAACACGCTTATCTTTGCTCACAGTTACAAGCATTCTTTTATATGGCTGCCAGTCAACGTCTTTAAATAGTGGAACGCAGAACTGTACTAGCGTTGCACCTTGTAATGGCAACACCTCGACATCCTATGCTAGTAATAGCAACACCATCCAGAGCAACAGCAACAGTCAAGTCGTTAACATTCCCCAAAGTGAGCCGATTATTGTCACCGCAACAGGTTATGCCGCGATGATGACGAGCAAACGCTACTCAAAATCTCAAACCCGCATCATGACATTACGCAGCTCCACTCTAGACGCTTATCGTAACCTTTCTGAACGTGTATACGGCCTTAAAATTGACGGTTCCAGCTCCTTGAGCAATATGGTTCTACAACACGATGAGCTGAGAACTTATGTAGATGCTTACCTTGTGGGCGCAAAAGTAGTATCTCAACGAGAGCACGAAGATGGCACCTTTGAAACCGTGGTTGAAATGGCACTACAAGACAACTTCCGCCAGTGTGTTAGCTCACCTGAGTACTTAACCAGCAACCCAAGTTGTCAGATTCGCTCTGCAAGTCAATCAATGAACATAGAAAGTCCAGCCAAGCCTTCGACTAATTTCTACACTATCGAATAACATGGTACGTTTTCTAGCCTTAGCAACCAGCTTTCTTTTTATCCTGCTGACACCGAGCCTAAGCTTTGCGCTTAGTGTTCAGGCAGTAGGTGAAGCCGTCATTTACAATGATGATCTTGTGGATGCCCGATATCGGGCTACCGAACAAGCCATTAAACAAGCGGTACTTGAATCCAGCTCTCGAGTGAGCGTTAAAGACCATTTAGAAAATGGCGAGCTCGATTCAAGCATTGAGATTAGAAGCGCGGGGCGAGTACAAAAAGCTCGAATTATCTCTGAAGAACGCAACGGTGATTTCTTAAAAGTTATTGCTCGAGTGGAAGTCACCGCTGATACTCAATGCAGCACAGGTTCCACTCATTACTATAAGAAATCGGTCGCCATCACAGGCTTCGAAGTTCAAACACCTCAACAGGCGAATCTAGGGGCCCTAGGCAATATTTCGAGAGAGTTTCCCAAAAGCCTAGCCGATGAGATCAATAATCGAGGCTTCCTCAACGCACTCACAGCGACCAATATTGCTCTCTATCCGGATAGCATCAATGCTCCCATTACCAGCAACAACGATCGTACACTTTCCAACATTTCTTTAGTGGGCGATCAATTAGGTGCTCAGTATCTGGTGAGCGGTGTCATTCGAGACATGGGGGAAGTCTACCTAAGAGAACCAGACAACAAGCACAGTCAACCACTAGACGAGAGCTTAAAAGAGCGTAATTTTGTCGTAGACATATACCTATACGATAGCTTAAATGGCGCCCTGTTATTTCAACAACGATATAACGAAACTGGTAATTGGGACATCTCGGACCATGCCCGTGTAGGTTTTGGCACCGCTAGGTTTTGGTCAACCCATTATGGCAGAGTGATTGAGCAGGTGGTCAAGAAGAGCGCCATCGACACCAGCGAAAAATTACGTTGCCAGCCATTTATGGCCAAAATCTTTCGCACCGAAGGAAATAGAATACATATTTCAGCTGGATCCCTTGCTGGAGTTAAGCAAGGGGACAAATTTAACGTTTATCGTCGCTATGAGATTTTCAACCAGCTACAAGACGCGCAATCTCAGCTGAATAACGCTAATATCAGTGTTACAATCACTCAGGTTCAGCCTCACTTCTCTATTGGTGAGCTGGCCGTAGACGCTCAAATACTCAACGTCCAACAACAAGACGTTGTGATTGCTTGGTAAAGACATAACCATATTTTTTTAGGATTTTATAATGAACCACGAATTACTACACCACCTTGAGCAACGCATTAACGAAGCAGTTGAAGAAATCGGCTCTTTGCGTAAGCGCATCTCTGAACTAGAAATGCAAAACTATGAATTGAGCGAAGAGAAAAGCGAACTGCAATCAAACATCGAGCAAAACAACGCGCAGCAGTCAAATTGGGAGTCTTCTTTAACCCAAATGCTAGAGCGCCTCAACCAATTGGACGAAAAACAATGAGATCACTTGTCCTTGCCGCATTAGTTTTATTCAGCGCTCAAGCTGCTGCTGAAAACCAATACGCGAGTTTGGTCACCTTTGAATCTACCGCAGCACGACCAACCACCGATGAACGAAACGTTACCTCCATCGTAAATACTGCGATGGAATTAATCTCTCCTTCAAACGTATCGGTATATGGTGGCTTCTCATTTGTTGTTGGTGAATCCTTTGAAAGTGCTGTGGTGTTAGGCACGCGCTTTTACAGCGCCACTCCCGCTTTTCAGTTATTTCCAGGCATCCCAATGTGGTCCTACATTGGCGCAGGTATTGCTACCTATGACGAGCTAACTTACTACCCTGAAGCTGGCTTTCGCGTCGCAACCTCTGACGCCACTCGCCTAGATGTTTTCATTAAAATATTGAATAGTAAAAGTGATGTTTATGACAAACATTTCATGGTTGGTGCCGGGTTAACCTTCTAACATAATGAAATTTACACCTATGTTAGTCGTCAGCTTAACCGTGTCTCTTGCCTATCTCTGGTGGCAAGACAGCGAAGACGTTGCTTTCGTTTTACCCAATGACCACCAGAAACAGGAAATGCTAGGGCTAACTAAGACCCCTACCATTCCCTTGACTCCATTATAAATATTGAGCTTTGTTTTATGGAACAACTTATCGCCCAGCTCGAAAATCGAGTTAGCCAGTTATTAGAAGAATTGGACAGAGCCAATGAGCAAATCCAGCAACTCACCCGTCAAGGTAGTGTGCCCTCTTCAGATTACAGCGCCTCCATGGACCTACTACAGCACATGGCAGATCGCTCAACTGAGGAACAACTACAGCTTTACATAGAAGACTCCCTTGATCTATTGATGCCGGAACCCGCTGCCACCCAAGAAACGAACACCCCTTATCCGGTTGAAACTCAATTGAGCTTCAACCTATTACCTGAGTGCGCTGATTCCAGTGCAAAAGCCACGATAGATAAACAGACGATTGACATGACTAAACCTCAAACAGAAATGAACGAACTACCTGAAGTACAAGAAGAAGTAACAGCATTGGCTGAAGAAACCTTGTCAACACAAGAAGTATCAGCAAAAGGTAGCTCCGATGCACTTACGGGTGAAAATAGCCCGGCTGCAACACCAGAATTAAGTTCAGAGCAAAAGAAACGTCAAAAAAACCAGAAAAACAATCGTCGTCTAATCAAGATGCTGGAAGACCGTTATCCGAAAGCATTCGACTGGAACCAACCAAAGCCACTTAAAGTTGGTATCGATAAAGATATGGTATTGGATGATGACTTCAACGCCAGCAAGCAAAAGCGTGCTCTGGCGGCTTACACGCGCTCTGACAGATACAAAAAATGCCTTTTGTCTGGTCAGCCTCGTATTGACTTGGAAGGCCAAGCGGTAAACAACGAGCCAGCCTTACCAGAAGCCATGCTACCGAAGAAAAGCAAAGCGACAGTAAATCGTCCTAAGACTGATAAAAACCAACCAGCACGCCCAAGAAGCAAGCCTCCGGTAAAACAAAACAACAAACCTAAACACAAGAGCAACCCAAAGAAACAAGAAGAGGATGTTTACGGTAATTTATCCGCTGAAGAGCGCATGAAAGCAAAACTTGAAAAATTATTAAAAAAATAGAAATAAAAGCTTTACAGAACTAAGCGCGGCTTATAATATATGCCGCGCTGCTGTGGAGGGGTTCCCGAGTGGCCAAAGGGAGCAGATTGTAAATCTGCCACGAAAGTTTCGGTGGTTCGAATCCACCTCCCTCCACCATTTCTACTTTTCCTGTAGAAACAATCACTTATAACACCACTTCAAACGAAAACCTTTAATTTAAGCACACTCTCATTTTCCGAAAAATATTATTATACCAACCCACAACAACACCCAACACAATTTACCTACCCCCGCACAACACACACAAAAACACTCCAACCAACATAAACACAACCATCAATCAGTCCGTCAGCCCGTCAGTCCGTCAGCCCGTCAGCCCGTCAGTCCGTCAGTCAGTCAGTCAGTCAGTCAGTCAGTAGAAAGTAACCCCCCCCCCAAACACAATTCAAACCAACAAAACCACAAACCACAAACCACAAAAAGCCACCACAGATAGCAGATAGCAGATAGCAGATAGCAGATAGCAGATAGCAGATAGCAGATAGCAGATAGCAGATAGCAGATAGCAGAAAATACTATTTTGAGATCAGAATAGCAAAAGGATAAAAAAGGATTTACAAAGAATGGTGGGTCGTACTGGATTCGAACCAGTGACCAATTGATTAAAAGTCAACTGCTCTACCAACTGAGCTAACGACCCGCTCATAAAAGGATAATACTAATAGGTATATCTAATGGTCGGAGTAGAGGGATTCGAACCCCCGACATCCTGCTCCCAAAGCAGGCGCGCTACCAGACTGCGCTATACTCCGATGGCTCCTCGAACTGGACTCGAACCAGTGACCCAATGATTAACAGTCATTTGCTCTACCAA
>NZ_JBDVGW010000016.1:0-157061 GCF_039940335.1 Marinomonas sp.
TCAGCAAGTCAGCAAGTCAGCAAGTCAGCAAGTCAGCAAGTCAGCAAGTCAGCAAGTCAGCAAGTCAGCAAGTCAGCAAGTCAGCAAGTCAGCAAGTCAGCAAGTCAGCAAGTCAGCAAGTCAGCAAGTCAGCAAGATAGGCTAGAGTTGAATTTTTGAAAACCAAGTCTGTGAGTGACGTGGCGAGACTGATAACAGTAGCTATTGTTAGATCGGATGGAACAATGACAAGTGTGAATGGCCTTAAATTTACAGAATTACAGGCTAATAATGCCTAATACACTATTTCCGATAATAACATTTATCGGAAATAGTCGGTATGAATAACTGCTCTAAACTTGTTGTTTGTTTGTTTAGATTTCATTTTTTATGTGCTCTGGTCACATGGTTGAGCACTTGGCGTTTAACCCAGTGCTCTTTTTGATTTATGCGTTAGTTCTATTTGATAAGGCATGCGCGCAGTTCATTTAGCGAAGTAACTTCAAATGTTGGCTTAATCTCACTGCCAGTTCTGTCGTGTGAATTTAACCAGCAGGTGTCTATCCCAAATTTGATGCCACCAAGAATGTCTGACTCCAGTGTATCGCCAACCATGAGCACTTTGGTTTTGTCTGTCACAGATAAACTTTTCATAGCAGCTTCAAAGATGATTGGGTTGGGCTTTGCCACACCAATTTCTTCGGATGTGATCACTGAATCAAAATACTTATCGAGTCCAGTTTTCTCTAGGCGAACTTTCTGCAACTGTTTAAAGCCATTAGTTATGATGCCAAGCTTAATTCCTTGTGCGCGTAAACTTTGAACAAGCTGCTCTGCACCGACTAAGGTTTCACAAATTTCGGCCATGGCATCGAGAAACTCTTTGTTGAGTGTTATTTCATCTATGGCTAATTTTTCACTCCAATGTCTGAATCGACGTGTTTGTAATTGTTCCGCTGTAATGCTGCCGTTTTGATATTCGACCCACAGTGGCTTATTGATAGCCTGATAGGCATCAAAATCAGTTTGTTTAAAATCAATGCCATGTTTACTGAACATGCGTACTAGACCAGCGAAATTATCAAAATGAAATAAAGTTTCGTCTGCATCAAAGAAAATCCATTGGTACATCATATGGGGGGGTTACTTATTTGTAGTGATTTGGGTGGAGTGTGGGGGCTAATGCCAACACTAAGGCTTGGCTGTAGATACTTTGGCGAGTGGCGGCTTGATTGGTGAGCAATCCTATTGCACCACCCTTTTGCTTAACATTGACTGTGTTAAAACGCTCATCCATGATATCGCCAAGTTCAAGACCATTTTTTAGCTGATTGTATATGCTATTTGGAATAGGTAAATTTGCTGTTCTACCGGTTGTCATTACGCCTTTATTATTAATGATAGTGACATACGCAAAGGCGGCAGCACCTTCTGAAAATCTGTCAACGCCCCCCTCCATCGCCAAGTAAAAATCGTACTCGCGTCGTGTATCTTGCTCGGCACAAAACAAGGCTCGGTTTTCAGCACCTGAGCGTGTTTCCACTTCCGTCATAGGTTGATCCGCAACCTTGGATGGTGCGTGCATCCCTGCTGCTTCGATGCTGTAATTTGAAAAGCAAAGGCTAAAGGCTTCAATGGCGGCATTGATTTTTACCGGATTGTTGGAGCCTACACACAAGTTAATTATGTCTGTCATCTGTATCCTTAACACAGAGAAAAAAGCCGCTTTGAATTTAAAGCGGCTTTTGTTTATTAATATTGTTACAAGTTAGTTTGCGTGATGATTGGCGTTGGGCATTGAACATCGGCGTTTTGCGCTCTGTGTCTCAATAAATGGTCCATCAGAGTCAGTGCCAACATAGCTTCTGCTATGGGCGTCGCGCGGATACCAACACAGGGGTCGTGCCGCCCTTTTGTGATCACTTCAATTGGCTGGCCAGATCTGTCGATACTTTTGCCGGGGATGGTGATACTGGACGTTGGTTTAAGTGCCATATGAACGATAATGTCTTGTCCTGAGGACAGACCGCCTAATACGCCACCGGCATGGTTGCTTAAGAAGCCAGTTGGTGTCATCTCATCCCTATGCTCACTGCCCTTTTGCTCAATAACCTCAAAGCCATCACCAATTTCAACACCTTTCACAGCGTTAATGCTCATCATGGCTTTAGCGATGTCGGCATCTAAGCGATCAAAAACAGGGGCGCCTAATCCTGGCATAATGTTTTTGGCGATTACACTGATTTTAGCGCCAATCGAATCGCCTTCACGGCGAAGCGCCGTCATATATTGCTCAAGCTCTGGAATTGCGTCTGGGTCCGGGCTAAAGAAGCTGTTTTCATAAACTTGGCTAAGATCTTTAACTTCCAGTTTAATTGGGCCTAGTTGAGACAAGAAGCCTTGAATTTCAATGCCGAATTGCTGACGAAGGTATTTCTTAGCGATCACGCCAGCTGCCACGCGCATGGCTGTTTCTCGGGCAGAAGAACGACCGCCACCACGGTAATCGCGGAAGCCATATTTTTGGTCGTAAGTGTAATCTGCGTGGGCTGGGCGGAATGTATCAGCAATATTGCCGTAATCACGCGAGCGTTGATCTTGGTTTTCGATCATTAGCCCAATAGGTGTGCCGGTTGTTTTGCCCTCAAACACTCCCGATAAAATTTTAACTTCATCCGGCTCTCTGCGTTGCGTAGTATGTTTCGAGGTACCAGGCTTTCGTAAATCTAGATCTCGTTGTAGGTCCGCTTCGCAGATTTCAATGCCAGGTGGGCAGCCATCAACAATAGCACCCAAAGCAAGCCCATGACTTTCACCAAATGTGGTGACTTTAAAAAGTGTTCCAAATGTGTTGCCTGACATAATGTTATTTTTACTCTTGTGTAAGTTCACTTAATTGTTGTTTGGTCAAAATGAATACCCCATTACCACCCTGCTCTAAATCTACCCACATAAATGCTGTGTTTGGGTAGGCAGCTTGTAAGGCGACTTCCGTATTGCCAACTTCGTAAACTAATATACCGTCATCGCTGAGATAATGCGCGGCTTGGGCAAGGAATTTATGGGTAAACTCTAAACCATCATCGCCAGATGTGAGTGCCAGTTGCGGTTCGTTATGAAACTCTTTTGGTGCTTCACGGAAGTCAACTGCATCAACATAAGGTGGATTACAAATGATGAGATCGTATTTTTTATTTTGATCGAGTGCTGTAAACATATCTGAATGTATGGCCTGCACTCTATCTTCTACTTCATGGCGCAGAATATTGTCATTCGCCACAACTAAGGCTGCTTCGCTGATATCGGTAATATCTACTTCAGCGTCTTCGAACACCAACGCAGCGCTTATGCCTAAACAGCCGCTTCCTGTACACATATCCAGAATGTATTGAGGATAGCTTGTTAGCCAAGGGGAAAACTCATTTTCAAGTAAGGCGACAATTGGGGACCTAGGAATGAGAGTGTCTGTAGTGACTTTAAAAGGCAGCCCCATAAACCATGCTTCTCCCAGTAAATAAGGTAAAGGCTGGCGTTTTGTAGTGCGTAAATGAACCAGCTTCAGAATGTGTTTTTTCTCGTTATAGCAAAGTGCGCAATCTAGCATGTCACGGTCAAAATCTAGAGGCAGCTTTAATGCCCCCATAACCAGTTGTACCGCTTCATCCCATGGATTGTCTGTCCCATGGCCATAATAAATGTCTGATTTCTGGAATTGGCTATAGGTCCAGCGGATAAAGTCTTTAATGCTGCTTAGATCACGAACAATGCTTTGCTTATAACTCATGTAAACTACTTATATAATGATTGGATTTTTCTTCCCTCATTATATCGGTTAATCCTTTTTGTCTCCATGCTTGGCGCTCAAAGTGTTAATGCTATTGTTCATCGAATCCAACTGCTGACGTATCTTTTGCCAATGCTCTTGCTCTAATTTATGATTGTCTGCTTCCAGCTGTCGCTGCTTGCGCAGTGCAGTCTCGCACTCATCATTACGAGCGGCGAGTTCATTGTCTATTTTTGCGAGATCTACCTCTTTTTGAGCAAGGTTGATGACCAGCTCTTTATGTTGTTCTTGAAGCTGGTTGATTTGAGTATTGAGCACATTATTGGTAGCAGTTAGGTCTTTGTTGCGCAGTGTTAATGTTTCGACTTTTTCTTGTAATGACTGATTTTCCTGTGTCAGTTGATTTAATTTATCTTCACTCTGGTCTAGTTCTTCTTGGCATTGGATGAGGGCCTTAGAAAGAGAGAGGTAGCCTCCGTTGACAGCTTTATCCTTGCGGTCCAGGCCTTGCTCAAGGTCGAAGGTGATTTCATCCAGAAGTTTGCCAAGGTTTTGGGTAGCATCACGATTGAAGCGCTGAAACACAGGCGACATGACATCATCTAATTGCTTGAGCTGATGTTGTTGGTGTTCTTTGTAGATTTCTTCCCATTCGGTGATAGCGTTGAGAAGTGTGGTGTTAGAGCACTTACGCCCATCTTTGCTAATAAAGTATTCGGCGATTCTGGGGATGTTTGGGAAGGTGTTTTTTTCTAACAGTTCCCAGCAGGCGAGATGTATTTCTTCTTTCGAGATGTTCGCCTTTCTGGCCATGATGAACTCCAACTAACAATATAAGATAAATAATGAGCTTATATTACATTATTTATCTTATGTCTTAAATACTGTTAGTTGAGTTTTAGATCCGTAAACACTTTGGTGGCAATTTCAACACCAAGCTCTTTCGCTAACTCACGCCAAGATTCTTGGTATGGCTGATAAACCACTACATTGGCGTTGGCAAAACGATTGTTAAGAATGTCGTTAATACTTGAGAGGCCATCAATTAAACCAATTTTTTCAGCTTTAGCTCCGGTAAAGACAAGGCCAGAAAAAACATCATCGTTGATTTTTAAACGATTGCCACGACCTTCCATAACGGCATCAATAAATTGCTGGTGGGTTTCATTAAGGACTGCTTGCCATTTACCACGAGCTTCCTCTGTCATGGGGCTAAATGGATCTAGGAAGGCTTTGTTTCTCCCTGCCGTAAAAGTGCGTCGCTCTACCCCGATTTTATCCATGAGGCCTGTGGCATCAAAACCCGATGATATGACACCAATAGAACCGACTAAGCTGGCTTTGTTCGCATAAATTTCATCGGCGGCAGCAGCGATATAATAGCCACCTGAAGCAGCCATATCCTCAACCACAACGATTACGGGGATACTCGGGTAAAGGACTTGCTTATCTTTAATGGCGTCATAGATTAACCCCGAGTGCACCGGACTCCCCCCTGGGCTGTTGAGCTGAATGACCAGAGCTTCTAAATTTGGATTGCGATAAGCTTCATCAATAAGAGACACGTATTCTGTGGAGTCTATTTCTGCGTTAGCACCAATGGTACCTCTCATCGGCATTAGCGCTACTTCGTTTTGGTCAACAGACATGACATCAAGAGATTGCTGGGTAAACCAGAAGACACCTAGGCAGGCTATGATGGAAAAGGTGAGTAGACGAAAGAATATTTTCCAGCGACGGGCGCGACGTTTTTCAACGATATTCTCATTCAATGTTTTTTCAAGTAGCTGCAAGATTTTGCTGTCTTGCGAATTATTATCTTTTGAGCTAATTGTTTGTGAGTCTTGAGGCTGTGTAGAAAGTGTTTCATTGTCGACCTGTTTTTTTGGGGCTTGTTGTTCGTCTTCTTGTTCAGTCCAACTCATTAAATCATCCTAATAATCACTGTCTTAGTTTTGGTTTCAAAGCCTTAATACGATAAGGCTGGGATTAAGCACAAATTTTATACCACTGCTTACTATATGTATTAATTATTTCAGGATGAGCATTCTGTTTCTCATCTAGCTCGTTTAAATACAAGGGTGTAAGATAGCGTAAAATTTACTATTAGGATGGAACATGACTACAGGTTACACATTAGATCAACTTTCTTTAGATCAAAGCGTTGAGTATGTAAAAACAGTTACCCAAGAAGATGTACAGGATTTTGCCAGAATAACGGGTGACACTAACCCTGTACACCTTGATGCAGAATACGCCGCCAAAACCTCCTTTGGCCAACCTATCGCTCATGGCATGCTTAGTGCGGGCTTTATCTCTGCCGCGATTGGTACTAAGTTACCTGGGCCTGGCTGCATCTACTTAGACCAAAGTGTTAAGTTTCGCGGCCCTGTTTTTATAGGTCAGGAAGTGGTTACACGGATTACCGTTGCTGATATAAACCAGCGTAGAAAACGTGTGACACTGAAAACAGAATGTCTATGTGAAGGTAAGCTTGTGGTGACTGGCGAAGCAACCATAATGATGCCTGCGTAATATATGCATGGGATTATGTCCATTCACTACAGACTTGTTTCATATTTGAACAGATAAAGCAAAAATCAAGTAACACCTTAATGTCGCTAGGCTTTCTGATCATTTAGGTCTATATTGTAAAAAGATTAAATGGCTTTGGGGGATGTGATGACACATCGGTTTTTCAATATCATTATTTTATTGGCATCATTGCTGGCAGTTGGTCAAACGGCTAAAGCAAGTGATGGTCATGATCTAAAATGGTTAGAGCCTGCCCAAAGTCACTTATTTTTTGATATTAGTGTTGGCGAACTCGATCTAGACAGCGATTCTAGTGTTGTTGCCCTTTCTCGATCACTTAATTTGGTTGAACCTGTTAAAGGTTCTTTTTTACGCCCTAACCCATCTGTTTCTTCATTATCATTAGAAGAAATCCATCCGCGAGCTCCCCCAGTACTTTTCATATAACTCGACCTAAATATTTTAAATTCATTATTTTGGACAGTATTATGAAAACACTTACTTATGTTTCAACTAAGAACACACATGGTCTTACTTTTCCTGCTCGCGTAGAAAACATTAATTTATACAGCCCTGCAACGACTGTATTTACAGATTTTATTGAAAATGCTCCTCGTATGATCGAATCTAATACTCGCGCCGATGAGTTGGTACGCCTCATGCGCAAAGAGCATGTTCGCTTGAAAATCGTTGTCGATGAAAGCAATCAATTTGAAGGGATTATCAGCTTAGAAGACCTATCTGAAGAAGCTTTTATTAAGCACATTGCGAAAGGCTTTAAACGTTCAGAGATTTTGGTAGCTGATTTAATGCGTAGTAAAGATGATTTGTTAGCCTTGTCTTATACGTCACTTCAGAAAGCCGATATAGAATCTTTATTGTTCAGCCAGAAAGAAAACTTTCAGCAACATTTGCTGGTGCTAGACGAAGAAAGCAAAGCGATTCGAGGCTTGATTTCATCTAATGATGTAGCGAGACAGTTAAAACTTGATCTAGATGTGGCTTCTTCAAACTTTGCAAACACTTACCATATTGCGATTCACGGTATGACAAGACACGAACACAAGTTACGCGTGGCGTAATTGACCTAGTTAAAGAAGGTGAGAACGCGAGAGGGCTAATTTAGCCCTCTTTTTTTTGTATCCAGTAAAAATAAAAACCATTGTCGTTTTGCTGTTGATCCAGCAAAGTATGACCCAGGAACTGACAAAACTTAGGAATATCTCGAGTAGTAGATGGGTCAGTAGCAATAACTTTTAATACATCTTTAGGTGCGAGTTTACGCATTTCAACATGTAGCATCATGACAGGTTCTGGGCATAATAACCCTTCTGCATCGAGTACGGCTTGGTGTTGCATTATTTCTCCAAATTAAATTGAGTGCTTTATTCGCCAGTCAGCGATAATTGAAGCCAGCTCTTGTATGGTCTCAAGCAGGCTAATATTCTGCTTTTTTAACCGCTTAAAGTCATGGTCTGCACCCTCTACCCACACAAGGTCGACTTGGTTTGGTAAGGTTTGTTGCGAGACCCAGTCGTAGTTGCCCATTTGATCACGAGTACCTTGGATAACTAAACAAGGTACTTTGAGCGCTTCAAAAAAAGCTAATCTATGTTTTTCCGGCTTGCCAGCTGGGTAAAAAGGAAACCCTAGGCAGATAATCCCTTTTACGCCATCAACCTTAGTTAACTGAGTCGCTACCCTGCCCCCCATGGATTTACCAATCAAAAGGTGGTTCTGGCCAGATGGAATATCAGATTGCCACTCACTAACAAGCAACGAGAATTTTGGAGGTGGACGCCTTTTGCCAGTAAGCTCCTGCTGTAACATGTAATCAAAAGTATAGGCTTGGATTTCAGTGCTAAATTGGTCCGCTAAAACTTGATTGAATTGAGTCATGAAGCAACTGCTATGTCCTGCTCCGGCACCATGCGATAACCATATTGTCGGTTCTTTCAAGACGATTTTCCTCATTGATATTTCATAATTATAAAGCCATCCCTATATTTAGGCACGGGTTTAACACGAGATGCTGGGCAATATTTTAAGAGTGACAAAGTCTTGACCCGTGTCAGCGTCTAATGCTCTAAAGCGCTTTAAGATACTCACATGATAAATTAAGGGTATTTAACAATGTGGGATCAAAATTTAATCGAAAAATATAATGTTTCAGGACCAAGGTACACATCCTACCCGACGGCCTTATCCTTTAATAAAGACATAAAGCGGATTTTACTCATCGATAAGATGATGACTTCATCGGTTAGTACTTTAAGTTTGTATTTCCACATTCCATTCTGTGCTCATCTTTGTTACTACTGCGCTTGCAATAAAATCGTAACAAAACAACAGAGCAAAGCGGATGAATATCTTGAGCTAATAGAAGAAGAAATTCGCTTAAAAAGCCTTATCTTAAATCATGATAATAAGGTCACTCAGCTACATTTTGGCGGTGGAACCCCGACGTTTTTAACGGTTAGTCAGTTCCAGAAGCTATTCGAGATTATCGAACAACATTTCACCTTAGACATCAGTGGTAACCATGATTTTAGTGTTGAGATTGACCCACGCCAAGTAAGTCCTGAGCAAATCGAATTTCTAGTATCTAAAGGTGTGAATCGTATCAGTATCGGCGTTCAGGACTTTGATCTTACTGTACAGAAAGCCATACACAGAGTGCAATCTTTAGAACAAGTAACGGAACTAATGAGTTTGCTTAGACAAAAGCCAATTGATTCAATTAATTTCGACCTGATTTACGGGCTACCCTACCAGAGTTTAACTAACTTCAACCTTACCCTAGATAAAGTCATTGCCCTAGAACCTGACAGAGTGTCAGTGTTTAATTACGCTCACTTGCCAGAAAGGTTTGCGTCACAAAGAAGAATTGCTTTAGACACTTTGCCTAATGCTAAATTGAAACTCGATTTACTTGAGTTGGCCACAAGGCGTTTATTAGTGGCGGGCTATGAGCATATTGGTATGGATCACTTTGCTAAGCACGATGACACTTTGGCCATCGCCAAATCGCAGGGATGTTTACAGAGAAATTTTCAGGGTTATACGACCCATGCAGAAACGTCCTTAATTGGCTTTGGCTGTTCAGCTATTAGTGATATTAATGATACTTTTATACAAAATCATACGGATATGAACCTTTATAAAAACAGCATATTGAATGGTCAATTGCCTATTGCAAAGGGTTATATAAAAAATCGAGATGATAAGATCCGCCATGACGTCATAATGCAGCTTATTTGCAATCTAAGCCTTGATATTAATGCTATTGAGGCGAGTTATGGCATTAGCTTTAAAGAATACTTTGCAAACGAAGTGTTATTGCTTCAACCCATGATTGATGATGGTATACTGAATATAGACTTCACCACATCGTCTTACACATTGTCTGTATCAGCATCTGGTCGCCAAATAATTCGATGTATATGTATGGTTTTTGATAAGCACTTACCTCAAAGAGCGGCTTATTCAAAAGTAATCTAGTAGGAACACGGAGATAAGTATGTCTAGTTCGTCCCTTACACCTAAGTTCACTAGTCAACTCACCGCTCAATGTCAGCAGTGTAGTTTAAGTGCCTTATGTTTACCGATTGCTTTAGCCGACGAAGATATTAATAAGCTAGACAAAATCATTGAGAGAAAGCGCCCGTTAAAAAAAGGCGATGTACTATTTCGACAAGGACAAAGCTTTGATGCTGTTTATGCTGTACGTACTGGAACATTAAAAACTTTTAATATTACTAGTAGCGGCGAAGAGCAGATTACTGGCTTTTATTGCCCAAGTGAATTAGTCGGTTTAAGCGGAATTGATACCGACATTTATCCGGTATCAGCTAAGGCTCTCGAAACCACGACTGTATGCGAAATTCCTTTTAGCCACTTAGAAGAATTGTCATCTCAAATCCCTTCCTTGAAGCGTCAGATCTTTAAGATAATGAGTCGTAAGATCTCAGATGACCAACAGATGATGGTGTTATTGGGCAAGAAAAATGCGGATGAAAAAGTGGCCTCTTTCTTACTTAATTTATCAAATCGTTTTGAAAAGCGCGGCTACTCTGCCGTTTCATTTCGTCTTTCCATGTCTCGCAATGAGATCGGCAACTACTTAGGCTTGGCGGTTGAAACTGTCAGTCGAGTGATCACTCGTTTTCAAAAAAGCGGCTTAATAAAGGTAGAAGGGAAAGAAATCACTATTATAAACTTACCAGATGTTCAGAAATTGGTGGGTATACAGGGTGACTGTGATAGAATTAATTCTATTTGATAATAGTAACAAGGTTTAGAAGTATTATGATCTACGATGATTTTTATATTAAGTCATTAATCAAAACAGTTGAGGATTGGCCAAAAGAAGGTATCAGCTTTCGAGATATCACCCCTATTTTCAGTGACCCAAAAGGCCTAAGAATGGTCGCGGATGCTTATATCCACCGCTACATTGACAGTGATATTAGTCACATTGCCTGTATTGATGCTCGTGGCTTTTTAATTGCAGCTATTATCGCTTATGAACTTCAAAAACCGCTAATCTTGATCCGTAAGAAAGGCAAGTTACCTGGCAAGACAATCTCACAAAGCTATAAATTAGAATACGGTGAAGCGGAACTGGAGATTCAAGAGGGTTCTGTTGAATCAGGTGATCAGGTATTACTGTTTGATGATCTGATTGCTACAGGTGGTACATTGTTTGCCGCGATCAAGCTGCTGAAGAAGCAAGGTGCAAATATTAAAGAAGTTGCTGCTATTATTGACCTACCAGACCTGAACGGTAGTCAATTACTTCGTGACTCGAATGTTCCGGTATTTAGTTTATGCGCCTATGAGGGCGAATAAAATCTATATCTAGAAAAATAAAAAAAGGTGGCTAAGCCACCTTTTTTTATGTCAATTGAGCCAGGTATTATTGCTTAAAAATCGACAGAAGCACCCACAGAAATACCTGCATTGATGTCTTTATGGGAGCCATCATCAAACACGACTACCGTTTTACCGTAACGAACATAAGCTCTAGCATTTCGCATGGTCATGTATTCACCACGCAATTCATATGTGTAGGTATGATCAAGCTCAGTAAGTGTTAAAATTTCTGGAGAGTAATAACCAGAGCCATAAATGCTTAAACGGTTAGCTTGTGGAAGTGTGTAACGGTACCAACCACCTAGACCTATCGTGGCGGCTAATTTATTCTCGTCATTCTCTGTGTCAGTATCGATTACTGAACCGCGAATTCCAATACCTGCTTGTAATGGGCCATTTGGCTCCGCATCTTCAACACCAATGCCGATATAAGCAATACTAGAGTTACTATCCTCATCGTATGTACCACCACCGCTAACAGCAAAATTTCCAAAGTTAACCGTTGCATCGCCATTAATAACATCATTTGTTAAATTCAGGCTAGCATTTGAAGCGCTTACTAAAGTAGAACCTGTTAACCCGAAAGCGACTAATAGAGCTTTTTGCAGCTTTGTCATTTCTATCTTCCTATAATGAAATAATGTTTAATTTATTTAAGGCGTCTTCGCTTTGTTTTAAGCCTTTGAAGTCAAAGAGTTCCGTATCTGCTAAATGGGATGGTACTACATTTTTAATAGCAGAGAACATAATATCGGTACGACCGGGGTATTCTTTTTCCCAGGCGTTCAACATGTCTTTCGCGTTTTGACGCTGCAGGTTCTCTTGCGAACCGCATAGATTACACGGAATAATCGGATACTCTTTGGCGATTGAAAAGGCTTCAATGTCTTTTTCTTTACAATAAGCAAGAGGCCTAATGACAACATGTTTACCGTCATCGCTAAGCAGTTTGGGAGGCATTGACTTTAATTTACCACCAAAAAACATGTTTAAAAAGAAAGTTTCTAGTATGTCATCTCTATGATGACCTAGGGCGATTTTTGTCGCGCCAATTTCTTCCGCGAAACCGTATAAAGAGCCACGTCGCAAGCGAGAGCATAGGCCACAAGTGGTTTTGCCTTCCGGTACAATTTCCTTGACGATGCTATAAGTGTCACGCTCTAAGATATGGAAATCTACACCAAGCTCTTCAAGGTAAGCGGGCAAAATATGCTCAGGAAAGCCAGGTTGTTTCTGATCTAGGTTAACGGCAACAATACTAAAGTTAATGGGCGCGCTGGCTTGTAGGTTAAGCAATATATCCAACATGGTAAAAGAGTCTTTACCACCAGATAAACATACCATTACCTTATCACCATCCTCGATCATATTGAAATCGGAGATAGCTTGCCCTGTCATCCTACGAAGACGTTTTTGTAACTTATTTAATTCTAACTTTTCTTTGGGTCGACTCGATAAATCCATCATAATCACGCTGTAAACGAAATGCGGCTATCTTACTATAAGCTCGATATAGCCGCATTAAAAAAGCAGTAAAAACTACTCTAAGAAGCAAAATCCCAGTCATGTGGTAAATAAATCAATCTAAGGGCAGATATTCCAAATTTCTCTTACAGAGCTTGCACAAATACTGAGTTCCCTTTAACGCTCTATTATGTCGCTGCTGACTGAAAATATGTGTCTGGCAATCGCAAGCATAGTGAAAAGAAACCTTAGGGGGTTTTACTTGAAAGGTATGGGTTCTCTCAGCTGGGCTGTTAAATACTTTTTCCATAACCGCCCGCCACTCTTTTCCATGCGCAGAGGCTTGTCGGTTATAAATTTGGTGAACAATAAGATGAGCCACTTCATGAGGGACGACTGTTTGTAAGAATTTTTTAGGGTCCTGTTCATACATGTAGAAGTTGAAGCGCAGTTCATTTCTTTCTAGATAAGCGGTACCCGCTGCTCTACCACGTTGCTTGAGGTTTATGCTGGGGCGTTTAAAGCGCCCATTGAAAAAACGATCTGCTTTGTCAAAACAGATGTCAACTTGTTGGTTGATTTCGGCAAACGCTGATTCTTCCTGATGATTCATCCTAACCAATCACTCTTGACCACTGGCTGGTTCACAAAACTGTTTCTGTAAAGAGTCCCAAAAAGGAGTGATGCTTTCCTTAGGCAATCCTGTCAGTCGACTCATTGACGCGCAAGAACTTGGTTTGTGTAAATAGACCTGCTTAAGTTGTTTTTCGTTGATTGGCAGTTCAGAGTTAGCGTATTTCCAGCGCATTAATTGGTACCAGATAGCCGTATCTGAGTTAATGGTTTTTTCATCCATATAGGGATAAAAATGCTCTTGTGACAATAAAACTTGATGTTCACCTTTCAAAATCCATCTTGCTTTTTCTGTTAGATGCACCATAAACACACTACCTGGGGGAACCTTTAGGAAGCCATAAGCGAGGAGATAGCGAATGACAGATTTCCACTGAATTTCCGAGAGCTCGCGACCTTTGTTAAATAAAGACAGCTTTTCCGCTTTGATACCTGTTACCGCTTTGGTTTTCTTGCCTAGCAACACCTGTATGATCAAGCTAAAGGGCTGTAATCCCTTGGTATGATAAATTAACGATAATACCTTTTGGGCGGCAATTGTCATGTTTTGTTCAGCTTTCGGTGTAAGGCAACGTTCGCAGTGACCGCAATGGTTAATGTCTTCACCAAAATGGCTCATGAGGCTTTTCCTTCGACAACCCCTACCCTCTAACACCTGGAACAGATCAAGCAACTGCTGTTGGTTTTTATCATTGCTGTCACTAATTGAAGAGGTTAGTTGCAAAGCCTTCATCATATCCTGAAGACCATATAGCAGCAGACTTTTAGCTTTTTGGCCGTTTCGACCAGCACGGCCGACTTCCTGTAAAAAAGCTTCTGGACTATTAGGGAGATCCATATGAACAACAAAATCAAGATGAGTGATGTCCACACCCATGCCATAAGCGGTGGTTGCAACCAAAATACAACCTTGCTTGGTTAACAAGGCTTGATGGCTCTGATGTTTGTCGAGCTCACTCATACCCGCATGGTAACAGTGACTGACAAAGCCTAATTGGCCTAACCATTGTGAAAGTGATTCTGTGTTTTTTCGGGAGCGGCAATACACCACCCCAGATTGCCCTGCGACTTCATAATGTAAAAAATGCAGTAATTGCTGCTTGGCCTTACGCTTTTGAGCAATTTTGATCTCGATATTAGGACGATCAAACTTACTTTTTATGAGCTTGCAATCATTTAGCTTTAAAGAAGATTGGATCTCTTCAATGGTCTGTTTATCAGCCGTACCAGTTAAAGCAATAATCGGGACTGAAGGGAAACTGTTCCTTAGTTGCCCAAGCTGACTATATTCAGGGCGGAAAGCACTTCCCCATTGGGTAATGCAATGGGCTTCGTCTATGGCAAATAAAGAGATCTCTATGCTATGTAGTAAGCCTATAACAGATGGCTGTATCAGCTTTTCCGGTGCTAAGTACAGTAAATCTATGTGCTTGTGTCGTAAGGAAGTGACCAGATCATCTTGTTCCCCAGGGTTAAGACTGGAATTAAGAAACTCAGCTCGAAGCCCTTTTGCCTTAAGCGTCTCTACCTGCTGATGCATTAGAGATAATAACGGACTAACGATGATGGCAACGCCATCCTTCAATATCCCTGTGAGTTGATAGACTAAGGATTTACCACTACCAGTAGACGAAACAAATAAAACGTCTTGCTCATTGTATAGAGCATCAATAGCCTCTTCTTGAAGGGGGCGGAACTTGTCATAACCAAGTTGATGTAGGAGAGACTGCTTTGAAATCATAAATCAATTATCTCTTATCGCCGACTATTCTGCATCGATTTTTGCCCCTGAGTTGGGTAAAATAAGCGACTTATTTTTATTAGGAAACCCCCATGGCACACCAACCTCTTGATGACTTAGAACTAGATACGCTAGAAAACTTTTTAGATTCCGATCAAGTCCATGAAGAATGCCAGAACTTTGTCATGGCACATGGTTTTTTAACCGCTTTGGCCATATGTCCATCAGATATCCCTGAGGAAGCTTGGTTGCCAGTTGTGTTCGAAGACACACCAACATTTAGCTCTGAAAAAGAAGAAAAACAAATCCTTCAACTGTTGTCTCGTTTGTTTGCGGATATTCAAAAAGAGCTGGAATCTGAAGAAGGCTTCATGTTTCCTTGCGACATTGAAATGGGGACATCGGACGATGAACTAAGCGAACTTCAAGAATGGGCGACTGGTTTCATGGAAGGCGTTTTCATGACTGAGAAAGATTGGTTCGAGTCCGAGAAAGAAGAAGTGGTTGCTGAATTATTATTACCTGTGATGGTAGCCTCCGATCTTTTTGACGATGAAGAGGTAAAACAAATTCGTTCAAGCGAAAAGCTTACTAACTCTTGTATCGCTCAAATTCCAGAAGTTGTAACGGATTTGTTTTTGGTACTAAGAACAGAACCTGAAAAACGTCCTTTCCCTAAGCAAAACAATGCCAAGAAAAACACCAATAAAAAACATAAGCGCAAATAAACGACAAACAGCTGATACTGAAAACCACAGTATCAGCTGTGGAAATGACTAAGCGCGTAGTGAAAAAATAGTAATGTCGTCATCTTGTACAGCGTTGATTGAATAATTGGCTAAAGCTTGCTGAAAGCCTTGTTGAGCTGTAGAGATATTATTACCTTGTTGATAGTGCTCACCAATTAAAGCTTCAGTCGCTTGTTGCCCTAGCATCACACCATCTTCGGCTTTAAGCTCAAGTACCCCATCAGACACAATGACTAAACTGTCCCCATCACTAAGAGGAATTGACTCTAAGTTACTTTCAAAAACTTGGTTGGGTAACACACCTAATGGCATATGTTGGGAAGATAAATGCGTCATACTGCCGGTTTGTTTGCGAATATAAGCGTTAGGCATGCCGCCTCCCCAATAAGATAAACGTTTATTCGGCTCCAAAAGTAAAACGTAGGCGGCGCAAAACATATAATCAGGCAGAATACTGTTTAATATTCTGTTAATACGCTTGGTTAAAGACTCAAGGTCGAGGCATTCGTCAGCTGCGTCAAAGAAAGTTTGTGCTAAGGGTAAGGCGCCAATGGATGCTGACAATCCATGTCCCGTGAAATCCCCGACGAAAATCAATTTGGCGCCATCAGCTCGGGTTTTAATTAACGCAAGGTCACCGTTAAAACTGGCCGCTGATATGTGGGTAATCGCAACCGTATCACTGTTTTGATCATTACGTTGCAAGATATGCCCCAACACTTGATGGGCCATTTCATGTTCACGTTCATTGATAGTTTGGTAATAGGTTAAGGTAGTGTTTTTCTCATACAGCTCATTGATGAGTTGAACGTGCTCAATGTGTTTTTTTAAGCGAACAGAAAACAACAATTCATGGAACGGCTTGGGTAGAAAATCATCCGCCCCTGCTTTAAAGCATAAGTCCATGACAGAGTCTGACGCGTGAGAAGTTAAAAAAATCATCGGCACATATCGCGTACCAGATAAAATTTTAAACTGTTTCACCAAATCTAGGCCATTACCGCCCTGCAGCAAATAATCTAAACAAACAATATCGGGACGCCAGTTTTCGAAAAGCGCCAAGGCTTGTTCGACAGAACCGGCTGATTTTACCTCAAGCCCTTCGCTTTCCGCACACAAGGTGACAATTTCACGATATACAGCTTCACTGTCAATGCACAAAAGCTTCATTGTAAATCCTTTACTTAATTCCAAATAATTTGTCGAAACGAGAAATCATAAGAATGTCTTTAATAAAGCTATTCGCACCGATTAATTCGATTTTACTCTGCTCGCCAACAGCATTTCGCATACTGAGTAACATGCCAAGGGCAGCACTGTCTAAATACTCAACTTGGCTCATGTCCACAAAGTAGGTTTCATACTTGCCAGCATAGTCGCTGTAAGCGCCTCGGAATTCATTAAACAATGAAAAATCAAAGCTCCCCATAATATGAAGGGTCAACGTTTTTTGTGACTCGTTAGCTTGAACGGATACACTCATAAAATTCTCCTAAAGTAGTGCCTACGACTACTCTCCTCCCAAACAATTGGGCGAAGATGGAACGTTTTTAGCTAGTTTAGCCCATTCTTCCGTTGTGTAAGGATGCATAGCAAGGGCGTGTATCAAATCCATTTCTGTCGCTAGGGCACCGTAAACCAGCTGGTGGCGTTTCACTTTCATTTTCCCATTAAAGTCATCGCTAACTAAAATTAGTTTAAAATGTGACTCACTTCCCGCAGGAACGTTATGCTTGTAACTCTCGTTAACAAGCTCAATGTGTTCTACATTGAATGCAGACTTTAATTGTGCTTCGATTTGTTGCTGAATTATCATAATTTTCTCTAAGACGCTGGTTTATCTAAATTCTCGGTCTGACCATTTAATAACACTTGGCCTTTCTCTTTAGGATAAGCTACATCAATAGAAACGGCCCCACCTTCTCTCCATACACTGATGATCGTATCCATATTGGCGGCCATAACGGCACGCTTATCATCCGGTGCTGCAGCAATAACCTGCAAGCCAATGTCCTTCATAAAGCCCATACAGGTGGAAGTTTTAACCATATCAATTTTGTTAAAGGCTTCGTCAAACATAGCCAATGAGAAACCACCCACGATATCACCATCCATGGTCTCATGTAGGCGATATGTTGTAGACAAAGCGGCAGCAATAGCAAGGTAGAATGGAATTTGGTGTTCGCCACCAGAACCCGTTTGAATACGTTGGCTTAAAGTCGTTTTCTTATTGCCTTCGCTATCCAATATATCTACTTCAAAGTTGTAGAATTTACGATAGTCGGCCAAGTCCTGCTGTTTATCTTCATCCGAAATGAGTTCCTGAATGGCTGTGATCGCCCTAATGTGCTCAGGGTCCCCTGCTAGTTCCGGATCAAACAACCCCCCAACGTTAGCTTGATCTTGAGCACTAAATCTTTCAACTAAGTCTAAGATATCCTTCATATCACCATTCGCATAATAGCGGAATTGATAGATCTCTTGGTTGAAGGGACGACGTTTAAGGCTGTGATTCAGCTCTCTGATGATGTGAGCTACTTGGTCAAGAGAATCTTTCAGCTTGGATACATAGTCCGAGCGAAAGGTTTCTTCCGCTTCGCGGCGGGCAAGCTCTGCACGCTTAGAATATTTAGCCAACTCAGTTTCGCTTAACACATCTATTTGATATGAAACATAGTGCTCAAACTCTTCGAATTTAGATTCAAGATAATCCAGTTGTACATCGTCGTCTAAATTCGCCTGATGATATTTACCATAGTGATCGGCAACTTCTTTTCGCACCTTCTGATCAAAGCTACGCGCTTTTTCACTGGCTTTTTCTGAACGACTAATAGCTTCTTTATAGATGGCAGCACCATTCACCATGCTGCTTTCTAGTAATGCATAGCGTTCACTGGCAAATTCTGCATCAAATTTAGGGTTGGCGGTGAGACGGTTTCTATCTTCGTCTAATGCCGATAAAGCCGTGCTTAACTGGTTCTTTTGGGTGTTTAATGAACCAAACTGTTCGGCAATCTGCTGACGTTCGCGATCCAGTTTTTTCTGATCAAGTTCAACACTTGCGATGCGTCCTTTGAGTTCCTCAATACGTTCTTGAAGCTCTGTATCATCATGTTTTTGTAGCTGCTGAATGTCGGCTTCTACACTTTCAAGCTCTTGGTTAAGGCGAGTCAAAGTGTGATTGGCGCTGCTTAGGGCCTCTGCATCGATTTGATTGCTGGCCATAACGCGGCCTAATAAATTGTCAGCTTGTTCAAGGCGCTGGTCCACTTTTAAGTGATCCATCAATTCTGCACTTAACGTTGCTAACTTATCTTCTCGAGACTTACGCATACCATCTGTATTAATGCCTACCATCATATGAGGAACTGAGCGTATGGTGGAGATAGTACCAGATAGCTTTAACATGCCGTCAGCAGTCATAGCGCTGTCTTCACGTAACAATTCACGCTCCGTTTCGACAGGTTTAATACCACCTAAACGGCGATTCAAATAAGCCTGGGCGTGGTCATTATTACAACGAATAAAACGTAAAGCGGACTTATGATCCCCGCGATTCAACCATAAACGTGTTTGGGTGGTATCAATGACGCGACACCCCATTAATTGGCGACGGTGAGCACGGAAAATTCGAATGGCTTCTTCAGCATCTTCTGGCTCAACGATTAAGGCTTCTCGCTGTGCACCAAGATAACCTTCAATGGCATCTTGCCACTTTCTATCGGTCACTTCAGCTAGATGACTTAGAGGTGTGGCAACTATGTCTGCGTCTTTTAATAAACTGATGAGTCGTTTTGTATTTTGTGACAGTGGGCTAACGCCACCTTTTAAGGAAAAAACATCGGCTTCAAGCTGCTTGCACTCGTCTTTCAAATTAAGAATATTTCGGTTTAATTCAGAGCGCTGACGGAAAACTTGAGATTTTTCCTCATCCAATAATTTGTTAAGCGCGCTCAGTTTTTGTGAAAGTGGTTTTAAACTTCCTGTCACTTGCCCGTCGTCAGCGATAAGGCCCTTAAACTGAGAAAACTCGGTCACAAATGTCTTAACATCAGAGGATAAGATGTCATCAAACTGTTTTAAAGAGTCCAGCAATAGCGTTAACTGACGAACTTGTAGCAAAGCTTTTTGATCTTGTTGACCTTGTAACGTGAGCAACTTTTTATTTTGCTCAAGCTGCTGTAGCTTAAGGCCAACATCTGAATGTTCGTACTGTTGCTCTAAGCGTAACAACTGACCTTGTAATTGCTTTAGCAAACTGGCTTGAGTGGACAGTTCTTCTTCTATCTCCTCTTCGCGCTCCTGTTGCAATTCATATTGATCTTGAATGTCGTCTTGCTTGCTGCCCAATTCATCAAACCGAGCTTCGGTTGCTACCCATTGATAGTTGATTGCACTTTGTTCTTGCTGATGCTTTTTCAGACAATCTTGCTGTATGAGCTTTAAATCATCAATGCGCTTGGAAACTTCAAGGGTCTTGGCTTCAAGGTGACGGTATTCATTAAGGGATTTTTGATAAGCTCCCACCTGCAATGGTGCTTCTGCCAAGACAAAATCTTGAACAAAACGTGTTGGTGAAGCGATGGGAACAAACTTAAGCGCATTCTTAAAGTTCTTTAAGAAGCCATCTAACGTGATCAATTGATCTGCGCTTGGGCTTAACTCTTCAAGATAGCGGTTAATATACTGAGTTGCAGAGGCGCTACCCGACTTAATATATGGGTCTAAACACTGTTTTTTCAATGACTCACGTACTTCAATCCAAGGTTTGGCTTGATAGCTTTTGCCTTCTAATGCGTCAATGAAATCGGTCTTGCGGGCACCATAGTTTGGCAATACAAAACGACCAAGAATATCTTCTTCTGGGGACGCTAAGGAAGCACTCAATGCTAGACCGACAGTCGACTCTTTACCTGTATTACTGTCTTCAAACACCAAACCTAAATAGCTCATAGCATCTTGGCGAGGCTCTGTACCAAATACTTTAGCATTGGCCTGCCCGGAATCTATCATGCCTAATATATAGGAACGAATGCTACGACCACTGGCCTTACCATCGTTTGCACTGGCGTTGTAATTCAAATGGCGTTTGCTAGCACCTGTTAGCACGGTTTGGATAGCATCAAGCAGTGATGATTTACCCGAACCAGTAGGCCCGATAATGGCGGTATTACCGCGAATTTCAATTTCTTCTGCACCCAATAGGTACCAATTTACTAATACGATTCGATTTAACTTTTTCATATTTTGGCCCTAGTCTTGAGTAGATTCTGATGCGTTTTCAAGGTCGTTCTCTGTATCAAGATCATCTTCAGGATCTGTGCCGTTAAACGATTCAAGCTGTCTTAAGTAAGCTTCCGTGACAATCAATCGAACCACGGGGGTAATATTGATCATCATATTTTTACTATCTTCTTCGTAGACCTTGCCACGAATCAAGACGCCATGACGACTAAACAAAGCTAAGATGTCTTTAAAACGGGTTTCTGATGGAATTTCACGCTTTACGAGCTGTACATATCGGTCAAGAATGGTGTGAGTGTTGGTTGCTACAAATCCGTTGTCGACCTCAAAGTTCTCAATCTTCTCTTCATAGATCTGACGGAGCACAAGCAAAAATAAGGTTTCATCGGTTTTAAGGCGTACGAAAGCTTCTCTTTGTACTGGAAGTACACCCGCTAAACGCTCATTTTCATTGACATACAGCTTCATGCCTAATGCATCGAACAAAATACTGAAATAGTCTTGGTAGGATTCGATGAGCAAATAATGTTTACGCTGGCCGTGTTTGTAGGCGCTGGCAAATTGATTGGCAATGATAAAGTTAGCAGTCTGCTGAAACTCTTGCGCATCCTTACCAGATTCTTCAACGACTTTTTTTAATTCTTTAAGCATCCGCTTTCTCGCTCCTACGTACTACGTTAAATTCGCGGCATTCCACAAATTTATGTACATCTAAATACTGATCGGTAAATTGTATTTCGAATTGATTTTCGATTTTTTTGGCATTTACACCGAGTGAGCCTATGTATCTTAAATGGTCAAAACACACGAAATCTTCAACGGACTCAATGCTAAAATCGAGGATATGACGCGTTTCATGATTTGACATTTGCCTTTCAAGGTAGCTCTGTAGCTTCACAACGGTTACTTGACGAGCTTCATGGAAGCGGCGCTGTTGCTCCCTTAACTTAATGGCATCAACCGAAATTTCTGCAGGTGTCATTACCCTAGGTGGTGGTGGTTCACGGCGTTTGGTGGGTTGAGCAGCCGATTCCATGCCAACGAATTTAGCCCCTACAACCTGTTTCAGGGTGGGAAGAGATTCATAGCTCGCCACATCTGAAATAACACCGGCAATTTTATTGGCCATGCCAGGACGCGAACTGTCCATGTAACGTGCCGTATCGGCGGCACGCTTTTCTAAACGGTATCGGTATTCATCGATTCTTTCCAAGCGCTGCTCAATGCTGCTAAAGGTCTGAATAATATCCTGACAATCTTTTTCTATCATGGCTTGTGCTTGCGCCATGGTAATCAGTTGCTGATCAATATAGCACTGGGCTATCTGCCCAAGTAATTCAGGGTCACTTAGAAAGCTCTGGGTATGTTCAAGAATTTGGCGACGAAACCTGAAAGGGTTATTGCTTGTTTTGATAGTTTTGTAGTCTGCAATTAAGATGCCTTCCACAAACAAATCGAAGAAACCTGCAACAATTGCTTTAGGGTCTCGGCTCGCAAAAAGTTCACGTTGTAAGCTACGAATACCCAATAATATTTGGTTCAAGTGGGCAGAGAACTCACGTGCCGCCTCAGCAGATTGGCTAAGAGTCACCCCTCGCTCTTTCGGATGATTAGCAACGGATTCAAGGTTGCTCAAAATACTTAAAACTGTCGCGCCATAATTGCGTTTACCGTGACGGCTAATTTCCACTAACGAGCGTAACAACATGGAAATTTGTGGTGTCATCAACACACTGACACGATACAGCTCTTGCTCTTCTACCAGCCAGCCCGTTTTCACCAAGCGGTGATAAATTCTTAGGGCATAATCATGAATGGTTTTTGGTGAATCAAACGATTCCTTTTGATCATCATGCCACGCGAGCGTATCAAGTTTGTGAAGGGTATCTTCAATGGATTCAATAATGGTTGATTTGTCTTTGATCGGGTCTTCCGCATGATCATAAAAAACGTCTGACAGGTCAAATAAAACGGATTCGATTAATGCCTTGTTTGAGCCACTTAGTGCCTGAAAAATCTCATCGGGCAAATGTTTAAACAGCATATAGCATGCTCCATGGCAGGGTCTGTATTTGCATTATCATAGGGTCTTACCAATATGGGAAGCGATCACTTCTTGCATGGCTTGCTTGATGATTTCATCTTCGCCTATGGGGGGCAGTAACGTCATCGTTAAATGCTCACTTTGAAGTGCTTGAATTTGTAATGGCACATCTTTTCTGAGATGACGACCAACCGCTAAAAAGAGTGGTAAAACCCCTACTTTATTCACATTAGCAGGCAAGTTGAATGTTACTTCTTCTAATGTGGGTGTGGTTAATTCCATAAAGGCGAGACTGCAACGTTGACGACCATAAAGCGTTATGGCTTGTTCATAGAGTGACTCGAATGGTTGCTTCCAAAGAGGGTCTGGACTTCCATGGGCAAGTAATATTATATGATCGTATTCTTCATGTAGCATGGTTATACCTAGTGTCACTTGATAAGCACATTTTAGCCATCCTAATAGAGAAAAAGAAGTCACAATAATAAAAACCTTTAAATCTTATACCCACTAATTCGTTAATTATCAAATTTACTGAAATCATTGATCCAAAATCATTTTTTTAACGTATGTATTAAGTTTTAGAGCTGAAAGGAGCAACGATAATGCTGATTATGATCACTGGGTTAACAGGCTTTATTGGCCAGCATTTACTCTCAAAGATTAATCTTAACCGGCATCAGCTGATCGCGGTTGTTCGTAAGCATTCCTCCACCCTGCCCAATGGGGTACAGCAAGTATTAGTGTCGGAAATAGACATCATAACGGAGCAAATAGATTGTTTTATCAATTTAGCGGGTGAAAACATTGCTGCTAAACCTTGGAGCAAGTCACGAAAGCTAGAGCTTTATGGGAGCAGAGTTACGCTTACAGAGCAAATTGCTAGGCAACTCAAGTACCCACCCAAGAAAGTAATCTCGATGTCTGCCATTGGCTTTTATGGAGACACTAACAATGATCAAGTTGATGAATTCACGCCCGCTGAAGAAAGCTTTACTCATCAGCTTTGCCACCAATGGGAACAAGCAGTAGAAGCCTTAAACGCTGACAAACAGATCATTTTTAGGCTAGGTGTTGTATTGGGTAAAGGCGGTGCCTTAGTGAAAATGCGCCCCGCTTACCTCATGGCGCTTGGTGGAAAAATTGGTGATGGCAACCAATGGTTTAGCTGGGTTCATATAGAGGATGTAGTGCAAGCAATTTTAATCGCAATTAACACGGATCAACTCAATGGTATCTATAACTTAACTGCGCCAACACCAATACGACAAAACGTTTTTGCCCAGCATTATGCCACCAGCTTGAAACGACCATCATGGCTAACCACTCCGAAAGCCTTGCTGAATCTTTTATTGGGTGAAATGTCTGTTTTGTTGACGCAAGGTGCTGCAGTGTACCCTAAGCGATTATTGGAAGAAAATTTTGACTTTCAATTTAAAACGATAGATGAAGCCCTTCTCGATATCGAGAAACATTGGTCTGTAAGCTAGCGTTAGGCCTTGGGTTTTTTGAGTTTAGGGGCGTTGTTGTCATCACTCAAAGTATGAGTGCATTTCGGGTAGGTTATACACCCCCAAAAGTATCCATTTTTACTTTTCTTCCTGACCAAGTAATGACCACAAACACGACAAGGGTATTTTTTTGAGCTTGAAGGTACGCCGTTGTCATCTTCTAAGGTGATCTTGCAATCGGGGTAATTCGAACAGCCCCAGAATACATTATCGCCAAATGTTTTCTTTCTCAGCACAGATTGGCAAGCAGGACAAAAATAACGCTTACTGCGCACCGGTTTGCCGCCTTCATCATTGGCGGTGTAGTCGCAACTTGGGTAATTTTCACAGCCCCAGAATTTGCCTTTACTACCATTCTTTAAACTTAGTAATGCTTCGCATTTCGGGCAGCGATAGCGTATTTTGGCCGCCTTTATATGAGCGTCGTCCTGCTCCAGAAACTCTTGTTCCCAGCCACTAACTCTCGTATTTGACGGCGGTAATTTCTTGTCCACTCATTTACTCTTTATCAGCAAAACATAAGGCTGAATCTTCTTCACATTCCTTATGCTGAGTGCTTTCTTTTAATTTTTCAATACCCTGTTTGGTTTTTGAAGTCACCGCTTGTCCTGCCTCTTTAACAGAGCTCCAAACTTTAGCGCCGGTCACTTTTGCTTTCTCTGCAACTTCTGATCCGCTTTCACCTGCTTTCTCTCTGAGTACAATGGACTTCTCTGAGACCTGATCCGCCACCTCAGAGCTTTTTTGTTTAGTCTTTTCCCACAAGGAAGCAGCACCTTCTTGTGTTTTTTCAAGAAAAGTCTGCTCTGCATGGATAACTGTGGTAAAAGAAAGTAAGACGATCAATAGAATTTTAAAAAGCTTCATCACACACCTTCTCAGTATTTTTTGTGGAAAGTAGCTGCAATAGTTGCTCAATATCCTCAATCGTAATTAGGTCAGGATACTCTTTTAGCGTTTTCTCATCGACGCACTCATGATCCCAAGTCATGTGATAGGGAATATGAACCGCTTGCGCGCCAAGTTCTAGCACTGGCAATATATCGGATTTAAGAGAGTTACCTACCATAAGGAAGTTCTGCACTGGAATCTCGTAACGTTGCAATATTTGCTCATAAGCCACTGGCGTTTTATCACTGACGATTTCCACATAATCAAATAATTCTGCAATGCCTGAACGAGCAATTTTACCTTCTTGATCCAACAAATCGCCTTTCGTAATAACCATTAATTTATAATGTTTACTCAAGGTTTTGAGTACCGACTCAATATTGCCTAATAATGTTATTGGATACGCCAGCATTTCCTTAGCGAGTTCAATGATACGGTGAATCTCAGTGCCTGTAATGCGCCCTTCTGTCAGTTCTATGGCGGTTTCTATCATGGATAACGTAAAACCTTTAATGCCGTAGCCAAAATGCTTCAAATTATTGATTTGAACGGCCGCAAGGTGTTCGCGTATATAGGCATCCTCGTGATATGGCAGGAGTAAACTCACGAACGCATCTTGTGTATGGACAAAGATGTCTTCATTTTTCCAAAGCGTATCGTCCGCATCAAAAGCGATAACTTTAATTTGATTGGTCAACATGGTTAGCCTATTGTTTGCCATTGGCGAGTATTTGCCTCAATAAGAGCAAGGTATAAAGTCACATGGTCATCACCATCGTTCAGTGCAGGCACATAATCAAATGCCGTACCGCCGTGATCGCCAAATTCATTACCAAGCTCTAACTTAATTTCTTCAAGTGTCTCAATACAGTCGGCAGCAAAAGCAGGACTGATGACGTTAATCTTTTTAATGCCCATGTCGGGTAAGGATCTAATAGTCGCATCCGCATAGGGTTTAAGCCACTCTTCACGGCCAAAGCGAGACTGATAAACATGAGTCCAATCCTCGTCTTCCAACTGTAAAAGTTCTGCCACAGCTTGACTCGTTGCCTCACATCTTTTTGCATAAGGATCGCCATTCTGTACATAACGTTTTGGAATGCCATGATAAGAAAACACCAAATGGCGCTTTTCTCCCTGCTCGACCCATTGCTTAGACACACTGTTTGCTAAAGCTTTAATGTACAAAGGATGGTCGGCATAATCATGGATCAAATGTAAACTTGGCCAATGCGGATTGTTTTTTAGTACAGACATAAGCTTATCGTAAGCGGCTGCAGTGGTAGTTGATGAAAACTGAGGGTACATGGGCAGTATTAAAATCTTTTCAGCACCAGCTTGACGCAGTTTTGTTATGCCATCAGAAATACTAGGTTCGCCGTAGGTCATAGCCAGTTCAACCGGTACGTTCTGCTCAATAAGCGCAGTCGCTACTTTTTCCTTTAAACGCTGAGAATAAACCAATAAGGGTGACCCTTCCTCCATCCATACCAGTTGATACACCTTGGCAACTTTTGGCGGTCGAATGGTTAAAATTACAGCATTTAAGATAGGCTTCCAGAGTAAAGGGTTAAGGTCGACAACCCTAGGGTCTGACAAGAACTCTCGTAAAAACTGTCGAACTTCTGGTGCTGTTGGAGCTTTTGGCGTACCAAGATTGATTAGCAATACACCGTAATTGACCTTACTCTTCATAGACAACCCTTTCGATAAAAACTAATACTATGTAAATAGCGCTAAAACTATAAAATTCAAGGCAGTAGCGCCTTAAAACGGCCTACTGCTCTGACATTACTTGCTTAAATTAGGCGCCAAGCTAACCGTACACTGGTAACAAGATATAAGCCTATGGCGAACCAACTGACAATTATAGTATCCAGCTGGGTACTTTTTTTGCTAAACAACCAATAACCGATAAAATGACTTGCCATCAGAATGACCACACTTGGTATATGTAACAAGCCAATATAGTTTTCACCCATTGGTAAGCCTGACGAGCTTGCTGGATACACAAAGCCAACTAGAGCACCGATACTGGTGAATACAGCGAGCCCACTAACACATGCATTACCCACCAAGGAGTTATTTGACCTCACCGGCAATAACGTCTGATTTATGGTCTTTGATGAATTAGAAGCCAAAATACTTAAAGCCCCTATACCAAGACCAATGAAAAGCTTAAGAGGGTTTTTTGCCTTAAGCAGGCTTAGTGAAGTTTGGCGTCGGTATAAAACTAAATTGATACTGGAGATCACTAGTATTATGGCTAAGGCCAAAATAACGAAAGCATAAGGCATGAACGAAAATGTCTGGGCACCTATCACTCCACCCATAGCAAGACCTGGAGCATAGGCAAAAATAATTTTGTAAGCCTGGGTATCTTGATGAATATTTTGCAACCATTGATACAAGTGGCTTGGCAATAACGCGACCAGTGTACTAGCAATGAGGGGCAACAACATTTCTTCAGACTTAAAGCCAAGTAGCGACATGAAAAAAAACACGCTGGGTATGATCAACAATGTTGAGCAGGTGTTTATTAACGCCGCTAAAGTGCCACTGGCGGCGCCAACGATTAGCAATAAGATATAGTATTCTGTCATTCAGATAATCACTCAACTTGCTCAAAAAAAAAACAGGCCATCGCCTGTTTTTTAAAATGGTTAAATCCGTTACAACTATTCTCGATAGACTACGCTTCGAATACGTTCTTGGATCAATGTAGCAAGTTTGTCGGGTTGGAATTTAGAGAGAAAATCATCACACCCTACTTTTTGAACCATGGCTTTATTGAAGCTACCACTTAAAGACGTATGTAGAACAATATATAGATCTTTAAGTTTTGGGTCTTCTCTTACTTCACGAGTTAAACGGTAACCATCCATTTCGGGCATTTCGGCATCCGTAATCATCATTAAGAGTTTCTCTGGGACAACTTCACCATCAGCGGACCATTTTTTCAGTTTCTCGAGGGCTCGTTTACCGTCGGTGGCGATATGAACCGTTATCCCCAAGTAATCGAGGGTAGATCGACACTGAGCCAAACCTACAGAAGAATCATCTACGATAAGCACTTCTAAGCCTTTGGCTAGGGCTAACAAATCCTCGTCAATGACGTCTGGGCTAATTGAACTATCGTAAGGTGAAATCTCAGCCAACACTTTTTCCACATCAATAATTTCAACAATCCGCTCTTTCACACGAGTAATTGCAGTAAGGTAATGTTGTCGGCCGGTTCCATCTGGTGGTGGAAGAATTTCATTCCAATTCATATTAATAATGCGATCAACCTCACCCACCATGAAGCCTTGTACAGAATTATTGTATTCAGTAACAATCAAATTACAGGGCTCATCACGATTAATCGGGCGCATTCCGATGGATTCAGACAGGTCAACAACAGGAATGGTTCGATTACGGAAATGTGTGACACCAGCTACAGAAGGATGACGGTGGGGCATTAAATTCAATTTAGGTAGTTGTACGACCTCTTGAACTTTAAATACGTTGATAGCAAACATCTGCATACCATTCATTCTGAACATCAGCAGTTCTAAGCGGTTTTCACCTACCAGTTTGGTACGTTGGTCAACGGCCTCTAGCATGCTCGCCATACATTTCTCCAAAGTTCTAATGTTTGCCAGTTATCATAGACCTATGATATTGCATTAATACAAATGTGGCAGTATTTTTTTGATCAAATATAATGAGTTAGGCATTTTTTGTACCAGTTGGGCTTATAAGCCACTCGGTGCAGACGTGGTAATCTTCCATCTTAGCTTAATTTTAAGGGCTGTTACATGATCGATATTGGTGTGAACATCAACCATTCCTATTACCTAGATGATCTTGCGACAACCCTATACGATTCTGCACAAGCGGGTGTGAGTGATCTAGTTTGTATCGCATCGGATCTAGAGGAAAGCCAAACCATTATGGTGTTGTGTGAACAACACGACATGCTTTGGTACACCATAGGTTGCCACCCTCATCACGCTAAAGATTGGCAACAGGACAGCTTAGCCCAAGCTAGAAAACTAATAGCACAAAGTAACCCTGTGGCTATTGGTGAAACTGGCCTAGACTTTAACCGCAATTACTCGACACCAGCACAACAAGTATACGCTTTTGAGCAACAAATTGAGTTGGCGCTAGAGTTCGATTTGCCATTGTACTTACATGAGCGTGATGCCCACGATGAAATGCTGAAACACCTAGAAAAGTATCCGGCCCTTACCAGTAAATCCATAGTGCACTGTTTTACGGGTAATCCTGAACAATTGAAAAACTATGTTTCACTCGGTTTGTCCATCGGCATCACGGGCTGGGTATGTGATGAGCGTCGTGGACAAGATTTACAAGATTCCCTACCCTTTATACCGCTGGATAAATTGCACCTAGAAACCGATGCCCCCTATTTGTTGCCAAGGAACATACGACCAAGGCCAAAACGTAACCACCCTAAATATTTGCCCTATGTTGCAGAGGAAGTCGCCAAACTCAAAAACATGTCTGTTAATGAGCTTATTCAGCAAACCCGAAAAAACAGCCAAACCTTATTTGGGATAAAGCCCCGAACGATCTAATTACAGCAGTGTCATTTGTTTAGACAGCAAGGTTTCCATATTGGTATTAAAGAAGGGTAGCAAACTGTCGGCAATGGGCGTAATTTGTTTTTCGATGTAATGATCATAATCAATGTTGGTTGGCTTTTCTGCATCGTTATAAGGCTTTACTCCCGATAGCTGATAATAGTAAGCGACACGCTTGCGGCCTTTATCAAACTCCAAGGGTTGTCCTAGGGCTTTTCGCTCTTCGTCTATCATGGTGGCCGCTCGAACATGGGGTGGCTTATTCTTAGTGTATGCGCTTAGCGGTCGACTCAGCTGTTTGCTGTAAATAAGGTCTTGATCAAACTTGCCAGCCAGTAAATCGGCAATAACCGATTGAATATAGCCAATTGGGTTTTCATCATTGAAAATTAGTTCAAACAACTTGCGTTGAACATTGCGAGCCAGAGGCGTCCAATCCGTTCTAGCCGCTTCCAACCCCTTAAATACTAACTCATCGTTAGCAAGCCCAGCATAGCGTTTCTTGCTGCCTTCTTCTTGTCCACGAATGGTCGGCATAAAAAAGCGACTGTATAAACGTTCAAACTCGAGCTCTAATTTCGAATCAAGTTGCGCGTAATCTGCACACCAGTCTTTTAGTCGCACATTCATAGCATGGCAAAGTCTAGAGCCTTCCTTTTGCGGGTCCTCAACATCATCAACCAAGGTGACGAAGAGCGAATCTGTGTCCCCATAAATGACCTTAGCTCCGCTCTCTTCCATCCATTTTTTGGTTAGGCCCAGTAGTTCATGACCTCTCATAGTAATGGAGCTGGCTAATTCAGCATGATAAAAGCGGCAGACATTAGAGCCCAACACCCCATAAAAAGAGTTCATGATGATTTTAATGGCATAACTTAAAACGTCATTTGAGGATTTCTTCGCTGCCTCTCTTGCGTGAGCAAGCTCACTGACAAGTTCGGGCAAAATTGCCTCGGACTTGCTAAAACTTGCCCCAAGATAACCGGGGACATTTTGACCCTCAGCACCCTCAGGATGTCCTTGAGCACAAATACGCGCCAACGGATCAATAAAAAATGTACGAATAATGCTGGGGTACAGGCTTTTGAAATCAAACACTAAGACATTTTTATACAGGCCAGGGATTGAGGACATAACAAAGCCGCCAGGACTTGCAACAAACGCTTCATCTCGCCATGCTGGCGCTACCCAGCCTTTATTATGCAATCTGGGTAAATATAAATTCTCGAATGCGGCAACAGAACCACCCGGCTGCTCAAAGGGGATGCCCGTTAAATCTACCCGAGTTTGTTGTAGCTCAATGAGCTTAAGCTTATTAAAAATTCGATAGACAAGATCACAGTCCTGTAAATTATAGGCAATAAACATGGGTAAATCTTCGGCGTGCATACGCTCGATTTCCTGCCAACGACTTGAACCTTTTAGCAGTTTAGAGTCTTGTAATATTTGCTGACTAACATGGTTTAAACTGTAGGATTCAAAGTGATAGCCTCCCACTTTCAATAAGGTGATGCCATCTAAAGCAACACGACCGGGAATGCTGATGAAGTATCGACCCTGATTATCGGATGCTCTTAGTTGCCACGTTTCACCATTCACACCAAAAGCAGGCCTAACGCCAAGTATTTGGCAACGTTGATCGATGAAATGTAGATCAAAGCTGATGAGGTTCCAGCCAATAAAGATATCTGGCGAATGCTTTTTCACAAATTGGATAAAGGCCAGTAACAGGGATTTTTCATCACGAAAAACATAGACCCCTGGTGCATCATAAGCCGAATCAGTGACGACAAATACACAGCGCTCTTCATCGCAAGTAATACCGATAGACAGCAAGGTGTTATTGGTGACGGATGTTTCAATATCTAATGACCAAACGCGCCACTGTGGCTGCCAGTCACCTGGGATGAGCCGAGCTTGATGGTAACGTTGCTGGGCTAAATCGGGTTCGCCAATGAATCGCACCGCACCTCGAATATCCCGCTCCATGAGATAACGGTTGTGGGCCTTAATGTCTTCTTCATAAACTTCATAGCCATGAGATTTTATTAACTTAATGGCTTGTTTTTGCAACGTTAGACTATGGCATTTTATGGCTGCAACGCTCTCTTTGCTAAAAGAACGATAAGGGCTTGCGGTAATCTCTAACCCGTCTATTATCCGCCCAAATATATCCAAAGGAGCATTGGTAAAAAAAATACTAAATTGTTTTTCAGGGAAAAGCTGAACCGTTCCTTGGGGCGTTTTAACAAAGAAACTCTGCTCTATACGCCCTTCTACCTCTTTAGTGTGCCGACTAATAATGTAGCCCTTGCCTTCTATCATTTTAGTCACGCATTTAGCCTTATAACTGTCGTAGGATTAGCATGGGAGGGACGCTCAAAACCTTACGGCTAGCAAACAAGCCAATAGCAGTGATTACCCCAACGCCAATGGCAGGTCCGATCAACCAAAGCAAACCGTGGAAACTGGCCGGAGAATTAAACACAAAAACTTGAAGACCAAATAAACAAGCTTCAGCACCCAGCGCGGCAATTAGACCAGAGAAGAAACCCAGCGCACCAAATTCCACCAGCAACGCTTGCTGAACTAACGCTTTTCTGGCTCCTAACACTCTTAATAGCGCACCTTCCTCTAGCCTTTCCTCTAGTGTGGCTCGAACACTGGCCACTAACACCAGCGCGCCAGCACTCAAAATACACACCAATACTAACTGGATAGCTTGTGTTAACTGACCGATGACTAACTGTATTTGCTTAAGAAGGTCACCCACATTCAACATGGAAACCGTTGGGTAATTGGCCATTTTTTGATAAAAGCCTTGGGCTTTATTGTCGTCAACAAAAAGACTGCTGACAAAGTTTGCAGGGTAATCTTGCAAAACTTTTTTTGGCAAGATTAGATAAAAATTCGGTTGCATAGACCCCCAATCTACCCAGCGTATCGATGTGACCGGCAAAGTATAATCCACGCCACCAATGTTTAACGTTAACTTGTCACCTATCTGGATATTGGCCTCTTCCGCGGCACTTTGTTCGACAGAAAGTCCTTCACCATCAAAATCCCCTGAGATAAGCTTATTACCATCACCAATCTTGTCTGCCCAAGTTAAATTAAGCTCACGTTCAAATAATTCCGGTTCGTCTCGTTCCCTTGGGTACAAGGTTTTAGCACTAACGCCATTAAATTCTGTAACACGCCCTCTTACCATAGGGAACCATTCAGACGCTGGCACGTCGAGCTGTGCAATGGTGTCATTTATGGGTTCGACTTGATTAGCCTGTACATTAAACAAATAGTGATTAGGAGCATCTTCTGGTAGCTGGCTCTGCCAGTCCGATACAAGGCTCGTTTTAATTCCTAATAATATTAAGCCCAACATGATGATTAGGGTAAAGACCAATAGCTGAAAGAGGTTTGGCGTTAATCGACGGTACAAGGATGCTAAGCCAATTTGCCAACCATTACTCGCACCAGACGATAAAAGTCGACCAAGACGGAAGCCAGCCCACCCAATTAAACAAACTACCACCCCGACACAAGCGATAGCGAGAGTCATCACAGTTGGTAGTAAAAAGCCATTCGTATACAAGCACATCAAGCCGTATAAGCCCACAAAACCTACCGCATAAATGAGTAAGGTGTTTTGTTCAATCCGAGCACTGGGTTGTAATACCGACAACGGCGAGATGCCAATTAAACGACTGATTAACGGTAAACAAAACGCACCCATCGAAATCAGCCCCGTGGCCACACCAATCCAGAGTTTCGTTAAACTTGGTTCCGGTAGCTGGGTAGACATCAAGCTACTTAGAAGTGCCGAAATTACTTGCTGCAATCCCCAACCTGCCAGCAAGCCAAGACTTGCGCCAAGTACAAATAAAATAACCAACTGGATAAAAAACACTTTTCTTAGCAGTTTAGGGGTTGCACCAAGGGTTTTAAGCACCGCAACTTGCATTAGATGTCTTTTTACAAAACGAGCGGCGGCAAGGGCCATGGCAACCCCTGACATGATTACCGCCAAGGTGCCTGCTAGTAATAAGAAGGATTCGGCCCTGCCAATGGTATCGCCTATTCTTTCGCCTTTCTGAGTTGGTGTACGCCAGCGTTGTCCATCGCCAAGTTGAGGTGTGATCCACGCTTCATAATCCTCTAGTGCTTCTTTATCGCCAGCCAGTAATAAAGAGTAACTGACACGACTGCCAGGTATGATGACGTTGGTCGCCGCTAAATCCGCCATATTCATCACGGCTCGAGGTGAAATAGCAAACGAAGAAGTTGTCGAGCCTGGGTCACGAACTAGATAGCGGCTAACTGTCAACTCGGTATCGCCGACCTCAACCTTGTCGCCAATGGAGGCGGATATTAAACTAGACAGTCTGGAGGACAGCCAAATTTCACCCGGCTTGGGGGATTGTGTATCCGGCGCACCGGTACCAAACAGAGTTTCATCCGTTAAGAATGCTCCACGCAATGGGTAAGAGTCTGTAACGGCACTAACCTGTGCTAGCTGTAAAGCACCGTCAGAAAAAAGCATGGTGGAAAAGGAGGTTCTTTGACCTTGCTGCAGGGAGAGCGATTGTGCCTTTTCACGCCAATCATTGGGTATCTCTTCGTCTGTTCGTACTTGACGGTCTGCCGCAAGTAAATTGGCAGACTCTTGTTCAAAAGACAATTGCAAACGATCGACAAATAACCCAATGGCCGTGACCGTACTAACAGAGATCACTAAGGCCATAACGAGTGTTAATAAGTCTCCGCTACGAATATCTCGAATTAATAATTTAAGCGCTAAACTCATGAGGATTTTTCCGTTAGCTGGCCTGCAGACATGACAAGTTGGCGATCACACATTGCGGCTAGATCGTTATCGTGGGTCACCATGACTAAGGTCGTGCCATTTGAGTGATTTAGATCAAACAGTAAATCAATGACGGTTTTACCATTGGCTTCGTCTAGGTTACCTGTCGGTTCATCTGCAAAAAGGATCTTCGGGTTCGAAGCAAAAGCCCGGGCAATGGCAACACGCTGCTGTTCACCACCGGAAAGCTGATTAGGGTAATGATCTAAACGATGCCCCAAGCCGACTTTTTCTAATAATTCTTTAGCCTGTTGTTTCGCCTGTTTGTCACCTTTCAATTCTGCTGGCAACATGACATTTTCTATAGCTTGCAAACTGGGTAATAAATGGAAAGACTGGAAAATGAAACCAACGTATTGGCCTCGCAGTAGCGCCCTTTGCTCTTCATTTAACGAAGAGAATAATTGGTCGTATAAATAGATTTCACCCGAGGTGTTTACATCAAGGCCAGCCAACAATCCCAATAAAGTAGATTTACCGGAACCAGAAGATCCGACAATGGCAACGGACTCGCCTTCTTTAATTTCCATATTTATTCCCTTTAATAGGGTTAAATTTCCTGTATTTGATGATACGGAATGCGTTAGATTAGACACTTTAATAGCATTGTTGCTGTTCATCTATAAGACCCTAAAGGTTAAATATGATTAATAAAACTCGGTATTGGCTAAGCGCCATTCTAATAATTCTTACCAGTAGTTTTGCGAGTGCAGCGAACTTACTGGTCATGGGGGACAGTCTGAGTGCCGCTTACAACTTAAGACAACAAGATGGTTGGGTTAGTTTACTGGAAAATAAACTTTCTTCATCTCACCCAGAAACCACCTTAATAAATGCCAGTATTAGCGGCGAAACAACTCAGGGTGGTTTGTCGCGTTTTCCAGCACTGCTTGATCAATATAAACCTCGCTGGGTTATACTAGAGCTTGGTGCGAACGATGCATTAAGAGGTTACCCTTTACAGCAAACGATCACAAACTTAGAAACCATGGTTGAGCAAGCTCAGCAAACAGATGCAAAGGTTTTGCTGGTGGGTAATCAAATTCCACAAAATTATGGTAAACGTTATACCCAAATGTTTTTTAATTTGTATAAAGACATCGCTCAAAAATACCGAACTGACTACCTACCCTTCATGCTAGAAAATGTGGCTTTAAATAAAGACCTAATGCTAGGTGATGGTTTGCACCCAAATGCTCAAGGTCAAATTATTGTACTGGAAAATATTGAGCCAACCTTATACGAAATGCTTCAGAAATAAGGAAAATTTAATGAAAGCTGTTTTTTTAGACCGTGAAACCTTCCCAAACTACATTGATATCGCTCTTCCTGAACAAATTAGAGAATGTATAGAATACCCAATTTCGACACCGGAAGAAGCGATAGAGCGCATTAAAGACGCAGACATTGTACTCACCAATAAATCCATTTTGAACGCTGAGGCTATCGCTCAAGCGAAGAATCTTAAACTTGTTCAAGTCATGGCAACGGGTACTAATAATGTTGACCACCAAGCCTGCCAACAAGCTCATGTAACGGTGCAAAATGTCGAGGGCTATTCCGTAGACAGTGTGCCGGAGCACACTTTCGCATTGCTTTTAGCGTTACGCCGGAATTTACTTTCATACATTAGTGATGTAAAAGCCGGCAAATGGAGTGATTCAAAGCATTTCTGCTTCTTGGATTACCCAATAACGGATATAGCGGGTACTACCATGGCTATTTTCGGTAAAGGCACCCTTGGTACTCATGTTGCGAAGATTGCGCAAGCGTTCGGTATGAAGGTGGTGTTTGCGGATCATAAACATGCTGAAACCATTCGAGATGGTTATATTCCTTTTGAAGACGCCATTGCTGTGGCGGATGTGATTAGTCTGAACTGCCCTTTGACCTCGACGACGCAAAACCTCATCTCAACGGAAGAGTTTAAGCAAATGAAACCTTCTTGCTTACTTCTCAACATTGGTCGTGGTTGCTTAGTGGATGAGCAAGCCTTGGTAGCAGCGCTAAAAAACCAATTGATCGCAGGAGCCGCTTTTGATGTTTCTCAAACCGAGCCCATGCCTGCTGACAGCCCATTGAATGAATTACTGGACATGCCCAACTTCTTACTAACGCCACATGTTGCATGGGCCAGTGACGATGCCATGCGTAAGCTGGTAGGAATCGCTAAAGCTAAGATGACCGCCTTCATAGAAAACCTTTCATGAGCCTAGAAATACTGTATCAAGATGAGGATTTGATCGTCGTCAATAAACCTTCTGGCTTATTGGTTCATCGTACCGAGCTTGCTAAAGAGGAAGAAGACGCTGTTGTACAGCGTCTTCGTGATCAAACTGGCCGATGGGTGTTTCCTGTTCATCGTTTAGATAGAGGTACTTCTGGTGCCTTGTTACTTGCCTTTTCACCTGAGATTGCACGCCAATTATCCGTGCAATTTAGTGAAGCGCGAGTCAGTAAAAATTACTACTGCTTAGTGCGAGGCTTTTGTGACACCAAAGGAGTTATTGACTACCCATTAGCTAAGCTTAATGAAATTAAAGGCCGTTCCCGCTTTAAGATCGAAGGCACAGAGAAAGAAGCCATAACAGAATACGAATTGGTTAAACGTTTTCAGCTGCCCGTACCTGTTAGTCGCTATAATTCTATGAGACTCAGCTGGCTAAAAGTGATCCCAAAACAAGGCCGCAAGCATCAAATACGCCGTCATTTCAAACACCTCTTAAACCCTTTAGTGGGCGATACTCGCTATGGTTGTCGACACATTAATAAAGCATGTCGAGAATTATGGACACAAGATCTCCGCTTAATGTTACACGCCTCTCAACTTACCTTTGAGCACCCTACCTCGAACGAGAGTGTCTCGGTGGCAGCCCCTTTATCAACAGAGCTGCAAACCATCTTAGACAGCCTTGCCTCGTATGAATGTTAACCTGCTGTTCAAGTTTAATCTGTTATAAAATTTAATTATCTCTTGGCCTCTAAAGAATTAACCATTCGGGTCGATAAAAAATGCATAGCTGAATATCGTTTTAAATTATCAAGGCATAATAATGAAGAAAAGAAACCTAGTCTATTCAACAGACCAAGGCCGTACTTGTCCAGAATGTGAACAGGCTATTGATGATTGTCAGTGTAACCAATCTTCTATTTTAGGCGATGGCAAGGTACGAATCACACTTGAAACTAAAGGCCGTAAAGGAAAAGGCGTCACCCTTGTTTCTGGTTTAGCCATGACATTAGACGAAATGAAACAGCTCGCTAAAAAACTCAAAGCACAGTGTGGTACGGGTGGAGCAGTAAAAGACAACCAGATAGAGATACAAGGTGATAACCGCGAAAAAATTAAAGATTTATTACAAAAACAAGGGATTAGCGCAAAAATATCTGGTGGTTAGAACTTACAAATTTACAAAAAAACGATTAATATCAATAATATAGCTATGAGTTAGAAACTCATATTAATCATTGCTCTTTTCTTGAATACGGGATGTTTAAGTAAAGTCGTAAAAATGAGGTTTTCATGTACCAAGAAAACAACAAGCAAGCAAATCAGCTAATGCGCAAAGCAGTCCCACTAATGTTAAAGCTCGATATTGCTCCCACTCCTTACAACTATGGAGTTTGGTACGAATACGTTTCTAATCGCAATCAAAAACTTAACCAACTCATGGACAGCACCCTCAGAAACTTTGGCAGTTTCCCAAGTTATGTTGCCAGAGAGCTTTTTCATGACTTTCTGTTATCCGATGAGTTTTCCTATCAAAGAGAACATCAAAAAACACTGGAATCCATGACCAGTGATATTGGTGCTTCCTCTAATGAAATGAATAAAGAAATCCAACTATTGACTAAAACCTTGAGCAAAAGCCGTCATGCCTTGAAAAACACCGATGAGCCAAATCAAGTTGAGAAAGTCATTAAATATCTGGAAAGAGGCACACAAAAAGCTAACAAAGCCGCCATTCAATTTAGTAATTCATTGCAACATGTTCAAAAGGAATTGGACAAATTGAATACAGAATTAAATGAAATGAAAAAGAATACGGAATTGGACCAACTCACTAAAATGGCCAATTTTAGAGGTTTGGAAAGACACCTTGTGGACTCTATTCCTCAAGCAGAAGAAGATTTGAGCTTGCTGGTAGCAGACATAGACGGATTATCGCTTGTTAATAAAGAATACGGCAAGCGAGCTGGTAACGCCCTTATTCGCTTTGTTGCAGAAACCATCAAATCTTGCCTTCCTGAGGATGGTTATATTGCTAGATTACAAGGTGGCCGTTTTGCCATCGTAATCAATGAAATGGAATTGCAAAGCGCCACCCATTTAGGCGAACAAATCCGTGAAAAGGTGTCGATTCAAAAGATTCGCTATAAGCAAACAAAGATTTTGTTAAAGCCGGTTACCGTATCAGTAGGTATAGTGACCATTTTTGGTGATGAAACCTGCCAAGAGCTTATGGCGCGGGCAGAAGGAAACTTAAACATGGCTAAAGCATCGGGTAAAAATTGTGTTTCTACCCATGGTTTAAGCGCTTAATTTAACGTAGGTGCCAAGATGACAAACTTAATTACTCCTAAACAAACCTTCTTTTCAGTTCGTGATTATGAGTGTGACATGCAGGGTATTGTTAATAATTCTGTTTACCAAAACTATCTTGAGCACGCCCGACATCTATTCATCAAATTAAAAGGTTTAGACTTTGCCAAGATCACAGCACAAGGTATTCATCTTGTGCTTATTAAAGCTGAGTTAAACTACAAGCGTTCTTTAAAAAGTGGCGACGAGTTCTACATTCAAACCCACGTTGAAAGACAGTCAAAGTTAAAACTTATCTTTGTTCAGGAGATCTACCACGCCACGACCAACCAGCTGGTGTTAACAGCGAATATGACGGTTACCTCTACGAATACGGAAGGCAAGCCTGTCATTTTTAAAGAAGCCGAATTGCTGTTCAAAGAGTAAACTGGCTTAATTAGTTTTCGAATATTTTATCGCACAAGGAGTGTGCTAAATACATTGTAAGGCTTTTAATGAATCGTCTTGTTGTACTTTGTTGTTTATTGCTCCCTATCCATTCCTACAGTCAGTCTGTTTTCGTAGAACGGGTTATCTCTGTTTACGATGCTGATACCTTTCGTGTCGACATTAACGGCTGGCCAGATATTATTGGTAAAAACATGTCTATTCGGGTGAACGGTGTCGACGCCGCTGAGATTCGTGGTAAATGCGAGAGTGAAAAAGTTCAAGCAAAAGCCGCTCGTGATTTCACTAGAAGCCTTTTATCCAATAGTAAAGACATTGAGTTACGAGACCTAAAACGCGGCAAGTATTTTCGCTTGATTGCGGATGTCTATATTGATGGCGAGTCTTTGACAGATAAACTGATTACTTCGGGCCATGCACGCCCCTATGAAGGTGGTCACAGGGGCGGTTGGTGCTAAGGCCTTAATTGCTCTAGTCCGATTTATTGAGCTTCTGCCACTTTAGAAGCCATACCCTTCTTTCCTGTGATAAATAAAACCACAGCAATAATAACGCAGGTTATCACGTTCAATTTATAAACATTCGTTAGATCTCCAGGTATGTATTCTACAAAGGACGTCAGAAACTGCCCTGAAAACACTGCCATGGTGAAATAAGACAAATTGCGGCCTCGTACTGCCAATGGGCTTCTTTCTACCGTCATGTGATTCAGCAGCGGAATACTAAACCCAAAACCAATACCGCTGGCAACGGCACCTAGCCAAGAAACGAAATAATTAGGCTGAATAAAACACATATAAGAAATGCCTAAACCTATAAAAGCGACCAGCAAGGTGTTTTGCTCACCCAATTTTCCTGTCATTTTAGGAAGAAAATGTGCGGTTATAACCGCTACCATAGAGATAAAGGCAAGTAGTATCCCTACTTCTTCTTCTGAGTAATGCCTTTCATGCAATACCAATGGAAGAGATACCGTACTGGTAAAGAATATCACCATCGCCAATACCGCAATCAAGTAAACCGCCTTAAGTGACATGCCAACTTGTTGGACTGTATCAATAATTGGATTTTCATCCTTTGGCTCAGCTTGGTGATTCCGTGGAACCAAGCACACCAACATGACTAAAAATAGCCATGCTAGTAAATAGATCGCTAAAGGCAAGCCCCAATATTGCGCTGCCAATAATCCTCCCACAAACAAAAAGATGACACCCCCTAACTCTATCGCCATGCCCTGCTTAGCGATCATCCCTAGCCTTTCGTGGCCAAAGTACCATTGTGAAATAAGCACGGTACAGGCTGCCATGACAATTGCCGTGACACCACCTAGTAGAATACGGTTAGCAAATACATGAGTTGGTCCATGTAATAAATACACACTGGCGCCAATCAGGCCGTATAGAAACAAGCCAATCATCAAGGATGGATACGCCCCATATCGATCGATTACTTTGCCAGCAATAGGGGCAAATAACACGGCACCTAAAGCGGGCAAAGTGATTAATAGAACTGAATTTTCCGTAATACCTAAACCTGTAGCAATGCTGATAAGCCCTGGTGCAACCACCGAACCCACCATGATGGTTAGGCTGGCAATACATAACAATGTGTATTGTCCTGCTGTTGTTAATCTTGTCATAGTTTCTTCTCTATAAATAAATATTGAATATTAATACTTTGCAAAAGAGTTAATGATCATGCTCATTAAGATAAACGCCACACTTACTATTACGACACCCAACCAATGTAGGTAGTCGAACGCTATGACGCCAAGGGTCGAACCCACGGCACCACCAATGTAATAACCCAGCATGTATAAGCCATTAATACGGCTCTGAGCTTTAGGGTCTATGCTAAAAACACGTACTTGGTTTGCCACTTGAGCGCTGAAAATTGCAAAATCAATTAAGATAATGCCGATAATTAATGGAATGAGTTCTCCAGCGAAAACACCACTACCAATAAATCCGACCGCGCCAACCACTAGCACCCAATGAATGAGCTTTTTCGAGCCAATTTTATGCACCCACTTCCCAGAGGATTTTGCGCCAATCACACCAGCCAGTGCGATCACACCAAATAAACCTGCTTGTTGGGCGTTATACTCAAATGGCACATCACTAACATAAATGGCCAATGTGGCCCAAAGAGCATTAAAGGCTGCAAACCAACATGCACCCGAGAAAGTATAAATTTGCAAGGCTTTGCTTTTTACCAAAATATTGATTGAGCTTTTAATCAATGCCCAGTAACCAAGATTAGTTTGCGGAGTGTTCGAGGGTAGATACAACTGAAGTAAGATGCCAAACAGCGCTGCCAGCATAGCAGACATCAGAAACACAGTGCGCCAACCTGTTTGCTCTCCAAGAAATCCACTTAGGGTTCTCGACAACAAAATACCTATGGTTAATCCCATCATCAACGTGCCTAATGTTGCACCGCGATTTTCTTGACTCACTAATGACGCTGCAAACGGGATCAGTTGTTGCGTGATATTCGCACTAACGCCAATAACGAATACTGCGACAAGCAGCAGCCAATAACTTGGTGTCACAAAAGCTAGAAGTGATGAAATCACCAAACAGCATGACAAAATGCTAATTAACTTTCTTCTAGGTATAGAATCCCCTAATGGTGAGATAAACAGTAATGCAACGGCATAGCCAAGTTGTGTGAGTGCCGGCACACCACTTATCTGGGTATCCGTAAGACCGAACTCTGCTCTCATTAAGGGCAATATGGGTTGGCTATAGTACAAATTAGCTGCACTGGCTGCGATGGCAGTTGTCATCAGCAATAGTAAAAAGCGACCTAGTGTTGGGGATGTCTGACTCATGAAACACTCTTTCAATTAATTAAGCTTGAATCATAAAGTCTATTTATTAATAACAAAAATGTTATTATTTGATTGATTCGATACTAATCTAGAATAGATAAATTCCCGATTGAGCAAAGTGCTCCAAAGGACATAGCAATGGATATTAAACCCCTTAAAAGCTTTGTTTGTGTTGCTAAGCATAAGAGCTTTTCTGAAGCGGCTCGAGAACTAAACACGGTTCAGCCCGCCATTAGTCGTCATATTTCTAGCTTAGAAGAAGAGCTTGGCGTGTTGCTTTTTCGACGAAATTCAAGAGATGTATCCATAACCCAAGCGGGAGATCAGCTATTAAAAGACGCCACCTTAATTTTGCAATTAAATGACCAAGCCAAAGTGCAGGCAAAGCGCGCTCATAAGGGCCAGATCGGTCATCTCAATATCGGTTACCTTGGATCTGCCTGTTTATCTTTCTTAGCACAAATTATTCGTTGCTATAAACTGAGCTTTCCCAATGTCCATGTAACTTTGTTTGAAATGACGGCCACAGATAATATAGAAGCATTGCAAAGCGACGCGATCGATATTGCCTTCTCAAGGCCACTTCCAGATACTCTCAGAAATGATTACAGCACCTATAACGTTTATACCGATAAACTGGTACTAATCGTCAACAAACATCACAAGTTAGCTGGTCGTCAACACGTAGAACTGAGTGAATTGAAAGATGAAGAGTTTATTATCTTTAATAGAAATGAAGCACTAGGTTTGTTTGACGAAACCATTACACTTTGTCATCAGGCTGGTTTCTCACCTAATATCGTAAGCCAACCAAGACATATGCAAACCTTAGTAACAGAAGTTGCCGCAGGGCTTGGAACGGCCATAGCGCCCTACTGTACCCGAAAGCTTTATAACGATGGCTGTGACTTTATCCGCTTGGAAAAGGTTAATACTGAAATTCCCATGGAAATTCAATATAAAACCACCCGTTTAAACACCACGATTGAAGAGTTTTTAAAGATCGTGATGGATGCCAGAAATGACATTCGTGACTCTATGGCCATTTAATGACGGTTAATTAAAGACAACTTTTAAAGCCAACAAAATAAGCAGCAACCCAGTAACTTTATCAATGACCGCTGCTTTGCTGCGAATATGCTGAATGATAGTGCTGTTAGAAAGAATAATGGCCACTAAGGTGTACCACAACCCATCAAGAATAGCTGGCGTAAACGCGATCACTAGGTTCATGGATGCACTGTTTGCCTCATTAATGAATTGACTAAACAAGGCGATAAAAAACAGGGCAATCTTTGGGTTGAGTAATGAAATAGCCAAGCCATCTATCATGACTTGCTTGATGCTGACTTTATTGCCTGATTTTAGCTTATCTTCAAGCCCGCCTTTCGATAACAGCGAACGTATTCCTAAATAAGCAAGATAACCTGCTCCAAGGTAAGTAATCGCTTTGAATAACATTGGAGAGTGTGTGAGCAAAATCGATAAGCCGCTCATTGTCAAAAAGGCATAAATCAAAATGCCCAACGCATGAGACCAAGCCACTGCGATACCGTATATTCGCCCACCCGTTAGAGAATGCTTCGCCACGACAGCAAGGCTAGGCCCTGGAGACATAGCCCCCAAAAGACAAATGGTAAAAAGCGTAATGATGAAACTTAAGGTCATGCGGACTCATCCTGAGTTATTATTTTGGTGAGTGATAGTAATGAAATTTGCGGTAGGTTAGCAACTAAACCATGAGTAGATTTACCACTCCTCTTGATAGTACAAAAAAGCTGCAATTAAGCGGCTCCCAGACAAGTGATATTTATATGTTTATTATGACATTTTTATCGTTTTTTCGATCATTTGTTGCTGTTCTTTAATGACTTCTCTTGAGACACGATCAAAAAATTCACGTTTTCTGTAGACTTCGCATATCGAAAAAATCACAAAAAGGCGTCGACTTCACTTTCTCTTTTTTACCTAATAGGAGTCTAGCGAACTCTGGGAAGTCCAAACATATGAATAGCTCATAACTATTAAAATCTAAATTTAAACGATATTGAGTTTAAGGAAAGCTACAGTAGCTTCCCTCAAATTCTGGCAGTTATTGCTCTAATTAAACCTCTTCTACAAATTCAGCATCTTCCGCCTCTGGCCCATCAGTTAGGCTTTTCTCCTTTTCATGTTTGGCTTTTTCTAAAGCGATTTTTGCTCTGCTGTCTTCTAGTAGCTCTGTAAGGCGATCATGAAGAAGCTGCAATGAAGCTTGCTTGTTAACCCACCAGTCTGTTGACCATACTCGAACAATAGTCCAACCTAAGCTCTCTAAGACTGACTGTCGGATCTTGTCACGCTCACGGGCATAAGCTGAGCTGTGGTACATCGCGCCATCACATTCCAAGCCAGCAAGGTAACGACCAGGTAAATCTGGGTGAACAATCCCCATATCAATGCGGTAAGCCGAGACACCTACTTGTGGGTGTAGCTGCCAACCTTTCGCTTGTAGTTCTCGCGCCACAGCCACTTCAAACGGTGATTCAAAGTCTCCCTGAGAGCCTCTTGCTTGCGATCCAAGTGCAACTGGACCACGTTCAGCGTACTCCAAGAAATGCTTCAAATCAGCCACACCGCGCGCTGATGTTCTCTTAAGGTCGATAAGGTCAGGACTTAAGGCAGAGAACACTACCATCTCAGAGCGAGCACGAGTCATTGCAACGTTCAAACGACGCTCTCCACCCACTTTGTTAATTGGGCCAAAGTTCATGGTGACATGACCTGCTTCGTCAGGTCCAAAGGTAATACTGAACAAGATCACATCACGTTCGTCACCCTGCACTGTCTCTAAGTTCTTAACAAATACCGGTTCCAAGTGATCATCAGAAAACGCCCATTCAACGGTAGGATCTTCACGGCGTGCTTCATCAAGTAAATCTTGGATTAGGGTCTGTTGCTTGCTGTTAAATGTGACTACACCAATGGACTGATTGCGTTCCATTGCATCTTCGCTTGTTAAACGACGCACGATTTCAGCAACCACTGCTTTCGCTTCACCTTGATTTTGCTGAGACTTACCACGGGCATAAAACCCTTCTGGTCTCACCAATTTAACACCATTATCTGGATGCACCGGCGCAGGGAAGGTAATCAACGAGCTGTCATAGTAATTACTGTTTGAGAACGCTATTAAGCTTTCACGACGAGAACGATAGTGAAGATTCAAAAGTCGCTGTGGAATCGAAGCACCTAGCAATTCATCCAAGATACTTTCAAGGTCACCTTCGGTATCGTAATCGCCATCAGGGTCTTCATCTGAACGGCCAAAGAAGTTAGAAGGCGGCATTTGTTTCGGGTCACCAGCCACAATCACTTGCTTGCCTCGCGCTAAAGCACCCACGGCATCCCAAACAGTAATCTGAGAAGCCTCATCGAAAATCACCACATCAAACAAAGCTTGCTCTGTACCAAGGAACTGAGCAATGGAAAGCGGTGACATCATCATACAGGGCGCTAATGTCGTGACTGCATCAGTAGCTTCTTGAAGAAGCTGACGTACTGGCTTATGTCGTGTTTTCTTCTGAATCTCATGACGTAACACGCCCCAAGAGCTTGCCTTCGTTCCAGTGTCTTTACTTGGGATCTGGCCTGACAGTTTTGCAGCAATATATTGAGCAGTCAGCCGACAGAATTCTTTATCTAACGCCTGGAAATTAAGAATCGTTTGCTCATGCTCGGGTGAAGAGAACTCTCGCAACACACGATCTTCATTGATAAGCGCTTTGGACCACCAGGCGCAATAAGCCGCCTCAAATGCATCTTCAATTTCTTCAGGGGTGATGGCACCGCTCTCAATAGCGGTGACTAGGGAGCCCAGCTGTAGATCTTGAGCATCGTGCTTACGCTTATTCCATGCACACCAAGCTTTAAGTTCAACTTGCTTAGATAAAATGACATCTGCCATTTCAGCGATTGCATCAAAGTTATCTAATGCATCCACACTTTCAGAAGCCGCTCTAGATTTAAAATCGGTGAACGCTAAATCAAACTGCGAGATATTCTCGATCATGCGTATAATAGCAATACCGATAGGCCCATCAGATGCCAGTAAATCATTACCATCATGAAGTAGGCTACGTACCTTGCTACGAAGCGCCATCAATGCCTCAGTATCTGGTGCTAACTGGCTTACCACCTTACGAGCACGCACACCAATCAGCTGCAATGCTGCAACAGCTTCAGGGTTAGTATCGTGACTATTCCAATCTTTTAAATTAGAAAGCTGTCTATCAAGCCCAGCAATGGCTTCACCTTTCTCTTTAAGCTCAGCCAACACTACGATGTCTTGATCTAGGTTTGGCTCTCCTTGGGCGCCTTTTGCTTTGACATCTTTGATGATTTTGCGTGTCGCAAAAAAACGTTTTAAGAACCAAGCCTCATTAGCCGCTTGCCATTCGCTCTTAAGCCCAGCTGGATCAATTGATTTCCATGCCAACGGTGAGTAGTCACAGCTCAATTCGCTTTGTAGACGAATGTAGCTTTGCAGTAGTGTGACTGCCTGCTCTAACGCCTCAATCAGGTCTTGTCCGTCAGGCTCTAAAGCATAGCCAGATTGGGTTCTGTACGAGTCTAATAAGACTTGCCCAAGCTCTTCTAATAAAGCCAACTGGCTAATGGAAATATCACCAAACTCAAATCCTAGCGCACTAACAAACCCATCTACGGCCTGTTTCGCATCTTTTGAGGCAACTTTTAGAGTTTGAGCACTTTTGATTAGGCCATCTTGCCATGCAGGCCCCCAATCATCAGCCTGAATATAGGCTAATGGGTGTTGATTAACAGAACCGATCGCGTTGGCTTGTACCGTAAGGTTTTCTACAACCTCTCGCATATGCTGCAATTCTTGAACACTGTGCTGATCCGCACTTGGCCAAGACAGCTCTACTTTCTCTAGAAGTGCGCTATCTCGAATCTTAACACCCATTGCATAGTAAGCAGTCATGCCATTTGAGCGTTGACGATGAAGGGCCTCTACTAAGCCATTTAGCATGTCTCGACTGCGTTTTAGTTGCTCTGACTTTGCTTGCCAAGCTTCCGCAGTTTGAGCGCCACTTTGCGTCCAAGACTCATTTAACTGAGCAAGCACATCGGCTTTCTTCGCTTTGTTTGAGTGAAGCTCTAAGCAAAATGAACCTAGACCAATGTCTTTTAATCGACGATGCACCACTTCAAGTGCAGCCGTTTTTTCAGAAACAAATAGAACCTTTTTACCTTTGCCCAGCATGTGAGCGATTAAGTTACTGATAGTCTGGCTTTTGCCCGTGCCTGGCGGCCCGATAATAACGAAATCTTTACCTCGATCCGCCGTGGCAACAGCGGCTATTTGCGATGAGTCAGCAGGTAGCGGTGTTAACAAATCCGAAGGACTGTACTGATAGTCCAGCTCATTCGGCTCAACAAAAGAAATATCAGACTCGTAACGCTCACGGGGTGTTTCGAGCAAATGCTTCACAACGTCATTTTGTTTTAGCTGATCCGCACGCTCAACCAAGTCTTTCCACATCAGATATTTAGCAAATGAAAAGTGCCCTAATGCCACCTCATCCACTAGCTCAAATCCTGGTGCATCTTTTACGGCAGAACGCACCCAAGCAAAGATCTGTGAGACATCAAGGCCGGATTCATCCTCAGGTAGATCGCCTGCCAACTTACTCAAATCAATGCCAAAGTCTCGCTTTAGCATCTCAATCAAAGTCGTGTTAAAGGTTGGCTCATCATCGGACGCGATGATTTTGATACCACTACGAACCGATTTACGCTCCAACGATACCGGTAATAAAATCAAAGGCGCTCGGTAGCGCTTTTCATCGTTCTTATCTTTTTTCCAAAACAAAAAGCCAACCGCTAAAAACAAGGTATTAGAGCCGCCTTCTTGCATCGAAGTTTGCGTCTTACGGTAGATCTCAACTGAACGTTTAGTTAACTCGTCTTCGGTTAGACTTACCAACAGCTGCTTTTTACGTAATGCATTTAACGCATATTCACGCTTAATATCATCGCCTGTTCGCTGCTCATGAATATCTGAGTCTTGGCTACTTGATGAAAGCTTTGGAAATGGCTCCACTGAAATACGTGCGCCGCTGGCTAATAAGTCTTCTAATAGGCCAGCATCCGGAACAACAAACGACAGACTCGATTTGCTGTCTTTATGGTTCAGCAGTGGATTTACAGCTGTTAAAGAGAGTAGCTTACGCTGCCAGCGATCTAAACGTCCCGCAGGCGTCGTAACAGCTTCCTCTTCAACCGACTCACCTGCAAAGTTGGGTAAAGTCGGCGCTTCTTCTAAGGCGGTCTCATAGACCTCTGAAGCGTCTACTTCAGAATCGCTACTGGTATCTTTTTGCACAAAACCCAACGGTCTGATTTGATGCGCTCGCGCTCGGCGAATATCAATCGCCATATTGAATTGGCTTTCTTCTTCAATCGCGACTGCTCGATTACCCTTTTCGATGGCTTTTGAGAACGACACAACTGGATGATTAGTTACCAGTGTTGTCTCGATCAAAATCAAATCATGATCAGGCAAACGCTTACGCAGTACTTCTGCTTCATCGGCGCTGATCGCAGACAGCTCTTCTGGGTGTAGCCAAAGACCTACTAAAGCGTGCCCTTCTTTTAGAACAACTAGAGGGTTTAAGCCTGCTTGCTCAAACGCAGCGGCAAATAACATGGTCGTGTCTAAACACGTACCAAGACCTGATTCTAATACTTGGTTAGGGAAACGAATCTTTTGGCCATTTCGCTCAAAGCTTGAAGGCGGTAGTGCATAACTTAGCTGAAGATTAGCAATAGCCGAGTAGATCGCCGACGCTATCGACCAAACGCGCTCGCGGCTTTTTGAAACATAACCATCGATTTGGTCTGCTTTGCCAGCATTACGTAACACACGGCTCGCATCTTTTAAGATACGATCCACAGCTTTATTATTTGGCATACAAAACGCTGCCAAAAGCTCAGGCATGTACTCTGAACCGCCCCATTCATTGTGGGCCAGCAGCTCAATCTTATGCTCACTCTCTGCCAGCAGCTCATCGCTTTTGCGCACTTCAATGACAACACTGCCCGAGATCGACTCCGTTAAGCCCATTAGAAAACCGCCATCTAACTCTAGATCGCGATCTTTGATCGGCAATGCGCCGTTAGCGGCTAATCGATCAATCGTCCAAGTCTTGCCCTTTAAAAAACTAGGCGATGACGTAAGACGAATCTCAATATTTTCTAACGTGGTATCCGATGTGTTTTCTACCCGTAATTCACACAGCACTGAGAACGCACTTTGATGGCTAGCAAAGTTGATTTTATCAACCAAATTAACGGATAACTGGCAGATACTGTCATCTATGGGTTTTACAGTCATTACGATTACCTAACTCTTTAACTGGGTGCATCAGTTCGATACACCCATCAGTCTTTTGATGATTACTAAGCGATGTGGGATGTTACGTCTGCATAACATCGATTATGATGCGGTCAACTTGGTGACCGCGAAGATAAAGATTGTTTCGATACCCTTCAAAACACACCTCCTTCAAGTAACGAGATACTTGATGCAATTAAGCGTCTTTCTTAATTCTTTCTGGCTGATTTCTTTTTCGTTTTGCAATGCTAGAGCGCCGCTCGCTCTGCTTTGATGCGCTCTAGCAAGGCTTCAGCGCTATTCTCACCACTGATCAAATCAGGGTGTTCAGCACGCCAATCAGCAGTCAACTCACCGCGAAAGGCTTTCGCTAAAATCGACTGAGTCAGCTTATTCACTCGCTCTAGAGCTGCACTGGCTTTTGCTTCCACGCTATCCGCAAAAGCAAATAGCTCGCCAACACAGCGGACTATCTCAGTTTGCTCATGCAGTTCCGGCAAGCTTATAGGTGTGTTTGAAACCACTTGCTGGTTAATTTTGGGCATACTGCCAGCTGTGCCGGTAGCATTTTTTCTAAAGTATTTCCGCACTTCTCCAGTTGAAAGGGTCATATGTAAGTATTTGCCTAAGGCAAAGCCATTAGGCCTGCATTTCATTATTAAATCGGGATATACATATTTATCATCTTCACCTTCGTAAATTGCACTAACATCCACATATTCTATGGTATTAGCTCTTTGAATTAAAATATCACCATTTTTAACCCAAAGATATGAGTCACTATCAATATCTAGTTCAACGTATTTGTATTTATTATTAACAAACTTTCCAGTCGTTATAGCTGACAAAGTCAAATTCTTGAACGGTGTTTTTTTATCAACACCTTTCGGAGATTCACGCTCTCCCCTAGATACTCCATAAGCTGAGTGCAAACACCTTGAACATCTGAAAGAGTCTTAGCATCTCAGTCACCTCTTTGTGTCTTATAAGCTATAAATGAATTAATAACTTCACTCAGTGACTTATATGTCAATTGAGACATAGGGTTGGGCATATTTTGTTTGTTAGTAGATTCTATACTTAGCGATTCATCAGATCGACTCACAAGATTAGACGGTGTTGTAGACCAATCTCCATTATCTCGGTCTAATGACAATCGACTAAGCTCTAGCAAACGCCAACATATTTTCTCCGTAAGCATTCGATAGCTTTCACTATGTTTAACAATGAGTAAACCATTACTAGACAGAGTGTCATCGACATGATGCTCAACCCATTTGAGTTGTGCTTGATACCCTGACTCCAAGGCATCACTTATAAGAGAGCTAGCAGTGTATACCTCATCACTATCAGAGCCTTCATAGACAATGAAAGTTGCAAACGCCTGACCATTCTCTACCTCTTCAACCTTAGCTTTGAGCCAACGCTGAGATAAGATTTCAATATCTCTAGGGTTTAGATTAACTCGATTTCTAGCTTGGGCAAATATCGCTTGAGTTTCAGCATATTTAGACGCAAAGAGACGTTTAGCTTCAGCAAAGTTATTTGTTCGTAAGGAATACTTAATTGAAGTTTTACCGATAATGTGACGAATATCTTTTGGTACGTCGATGCGGTGATAATAAATACCGCTTTTGGGATGTTTCCACGGTTTTGGCATAGTAGACATTGTGAATGGCTCGCAGTAGTCAGCATGTCAACCGTACCAGCCTTTCGTACCAGCACGGTTGAGGACATTTTGCGACAACTCACTGATAAACATAAAGTTTTTACTAATCAATGACTTGGTAATAATGGCGGTGAGCAAGAGATTCGAACTCTTGATGCCTTTCGACATACACGCTTTCCAGGCGTGCTCCTTCGGCCACTCGGACAGCTCACCAAAATTTACGCAGTGCGTAATTTGTGCCGCGTATAATAATGATGTCGCTATTTCAATGCAACTATTTTTTACAAATAGTCTTAAAAATTAATCTGTTACCCATTCAATGTGATTTTCAACCTGAGTATCTTTCACTTCTCTGTTGGCACTGTTTGGCGTGCCAGCGTAGATAAGACCGATGAGTCGATCTTCTTCTGCCAATGACAGAAGTTCTTTTGCTTGGCTTGTAAAGCAAGCAGGGCCAGTTCGCCAAATACCGCCATAACCTAAAGACTCCAAGCCTAATAACGCAAGTTGCGTGGCAGCGGAAGTCGCCATGACTTGTTCGAAATCGGGCACTTTAGGGTGAGATTTCACATTAGCATAGACAAGTAAAATACTAGGAGCGCGGTAGGCTTTTTTAATGAAAGCTTCTTTTTTCTCTTCACTAAGGCCTGGCACTTCCGCTAGTGCGTGTTGCCAATATAGTTCACCAATTTTGCGACGCCCTTCCCCTTGGTAAACTCTGAAGCGCCAAGGCTTTAGATTGCCATGGTCAGGTGCTCGACTGGCTGCATCAAGTACTTTTAACCACTCTTCTTGGCTAGGTGCTGGTAAAGACAAATCAGCATGGGAAGCACGCTGACGGATAAAGTTAACAATTTCATCACTCATAAAGCTAGATCCAAAATCCATTAAAAGGCACTATAATCGTTAGTATATCAATATGGCTTTAGAGCAAGATACCTCTACACCCACCAAATGGGAGTTTTTATGCCAAAATGGCTTATCTGGTTATTAGTAGAATTTAACACCGTATTACTCATCGCGAGCTTGCTTATGGCATGGTTGATACGTCGACAGAATATACGTAATCAAAATACCAAAAAGGCAGCTGAGGCATCTAAAAGCCAGCAAAGTCTTGAGCAAGATTTTGAAGATACTGAAAATTACCATGGCTTAGTACACTATATTAATCAGCAAATATCCTACGCAGTGGCTGTGTTACCTACTATCAAATCCCCTTCTCAAATTAATTTATTCAAAATATGGGGGAGTTTGCTACAAGCTGAACGCTCGATTTTGTTAAAAAATCAGACCGAACAACCTAAGCCAACATTAAATCGTTTTCTGTCCAGTTTGCTGTATGCAATCACATCACCAAAATTACAAAAAGTAGACAGTGAAGATTTAAAAAAATCGCTCAAGCTCGCAGAACAAGAGTTTACACAAACCACCGAGATCCTTATTTCTAAAGAAGCTTTGCAAACAAATCAGGCATTACTTAATGAGGACCTGCGTAAGAGCATTGAGAAGAGCAAAACAAAAGTACGCCGCATGGGGGTTAAACATACTGAATACCAAAGGCTGAAGTTAGAACTCAGCGAATTACAAAAGAAAATAGCAAAACTAAATGGACAGGAAATTGATACACCAGAGCTGATTAAACATAATGCCGCGGAATACTCTAAAGCGAACAAAGACAAACCAGTCTCCGCATTACAGGCGGCAAGTTTAGCGAGCCTCACCCATCGTCAAAAAATTGTTATCGATCAGCTAAAAAATCAAATTGGTGACAAAGAATCTACTCCAATGGATACAGAAGAAGCACAGCGCATTGCTTTAAGCCGATTGGAGAGGTTATCAGCTGAATCCCAGATGATAGTGCAGCAACTAGAACATGAGCTAAAAGATACTGACTTGTCCATTGAGAACCTAAAGAAATCTATTAGTAAAAAAGATCAGCGATTAGAGGAGTTAGAAAAGCAACTGGTAGAAAAAAATGAGTCTGCTATTAGTTCATTACAATCTATTAACAGTGATAAACGCGACGCCCTTGACTCGCTTCAGAAAGGCCTTAGCGCCGCTCTAGAGTCTGCCCCTAACGATGCGTTACGAGAGCAGGATAAAGATAGTCAGATGCTAGAGCGCTTACTGCACGAGTCTGAAACCTGCGTGGAGCTTCTTGCTCAAGAACTCACCACGGCCGAAAAAGCCAACGATGAACTAAAAGCCAAATTGGCGGATTCTATGGGACATCAAGTGCCTGAAGGCTTGCAGACACAAAGAGCTAAAAACCGGGATTTATTACAGAAAATCACGCAACTTAAGGCGCAGGATGTGCAAGCCATCACAAAAGATGACCATCAAGCGCTGCGCGTAGAGTACAACAAGAAAAACCTAGAATATGACCGCTTACAATTAGCCTTTGCGGATTTAGAGAGGAAGTATCTAGGGGTAATCAATCAATAATTGTTGCCCCTAGATTGGTGCTTTATTTAGCGACGTTAAAATCCAGCATGCGCTGTAATGGAATAAGCGCTTTATCCCTCACCTCTTCATTGACTTGAATTTCACCCGTAGAGGCTTTTAAAGAGTCTCTAAGCATCTCTAGACTATTTAGTGCCATCCAAGGGCAATGCGCACAACTGCGGCAGTTTGCACCAGAGCCAGCTGTTGGCGCCTCGACAAAGCGCTTGTCTGGGGATGCTTGACGCATTTTGTAGAAAATACCCCGGTCAGTCGCCACAATAAAAGTACTGTTGGACATTTTTTTAGATGCGTTAAGCAATTGAGAGGTAGAACCCACCACATCGGCAATTTCAACCACTGATTCTGGCGACTCAGGGTGAACCAAAATGGCCGCATCAGGGTAAACCGCTTTCAGGTCTAATATACCTTTGGCTTTAAATTCCTCATGAACAATACATGCGCCATCCCAAAGTACCATGTCCGCACCGGTTTCACGCTGTATATAGCCGCCAAGATGTTGGTCTGGCGCCCAGATAATCTTTTCTCCCTGCTCTTTCAAATGTTCAACCACGTCTAGAGCAATGCTGGATGTCACCACCCAATCGGCGCGTGCTTTTACTGCTGCAGATGTATTGGCATAGACCACAACCTTACGGTCAGGGTATTGATCACAAAAAGCAGAGAAATCGTCAATCGGACAGCCAATGTCCAAAGAACATGTCGCCTCTAAAGTAGGCATTAGCACGGTTTTTTCTGGGCTAAGAATTTTAGCGGTTTCACCCATGAACTTCACCCCAGCCACTACTAATGTCTGTGCCGGATGCTGAGCGCCAAAGCGCGCCATTTCTAAGGAGTCTGCAATGATGCCACCGGTTTCTTCTGCTAACTCTTGAATAGCGTCTTCTGTGTAGTAATGAGCGACAAGCACTGCATTCTTCTCTTTCAGCAAAGATTTGATTTCATCACGGATAGATTGATTATCAACAGAAGGTGTTTTGAGTGTATTTTCGGCAGCAGACAGGTGCTGTTGAACAGTCTCGCGAAGAGCCGCTTTGTTGTAAAGCTCGGACATGTGATAACTCCTTAAATACGGGGAGCAATAATGAGGTGTTTTTGGTGGGTCGTACTGGATTCGAACCAGTGACCAATTGATTAAAAGTCAACTGCTCTACCAACTGAGCTAACGACCCAAAAATCACTATGGAATAAAAGAAGTTGTTGGTGGGTCGTACTGGATTCGAACCAGTGACCAATTGATTAAAAGTCAACTGCTCTACCAACTGAGCTAACGACCCAACGGGATGCGTATACTACAGAGCCCGTTGAGAATTGCAAGCTATTTTAAGCCGGCCAAGTATTTTGTTGCGAGTTTTGCACTGTTGGTATTTGGAAAGCGTCGAATAACGTCTTGCAGGTATTGCTTAGCGTCAGCGGTGGAACCAAGTTGGTCATTAACAATGCCGAGTTTATAGAGGGCATCGGCTTCTTTACTGTGGCCAGAGAATTTTTGTACCACGGTTTTAAAGTCGTTCAATGAACCTTGCTGATCACCCAACACAAGTTTTAACTCACCTAACCAATAGTAGCCGTTTCCTGTTAAAGCATTGTTAGAATAATCTGCGACAAATTGAATAAAAGCAGCATGCGCGGCTTCATATTGTTTTTGGCGAATCAATCCATAAGCGCTTGAATATGCTGCTTTTGCTTCAGCAGAGGTAGGCTCTAACTTAATTGGTGCGATAAGAGGGGTAATATTCGCTTGGGTAGCTTGTACGGTAGGTTGATTCGTCGCTGGTGTGGCGGCGATCGCCGGTGTACTTTGCACTGCAGGCTGAGGATTTTTAGAGGCATTTGCCATAACTAATGAAATGCGCTTATCAAGATCGATGTATCGATCTCGCTGCTGCTGTTTCATTTTGTTAAGCTCGTACTCTTGCTCTTCTAGCTTACCACGCAGGTGTTGTACTTCTTGTTGCAGCGTTTCGAGCTGAAACAATAAATCTGCCGCGGCGTTTGGAGAAAGCCCACCTGCGGACACTGGCAGAGTGTCTGCAAGCGCAAATGGCGCTGTGAAACACAGCGCCATTGCAAAAGAGCGAACTCTCATTGCTTTAACGATCATTGCTCGTAGCGAATTTCTACGCGACGGTTTGCTTGCCAAGAAGCAGTGTCATGACCGAAAGAAACTGGCACTTCTTCACCGAAGCTAACTGTTTCGATTTGAGAAGCAGCAACGCCTTGGATAGTAAGGTAACGGCTGATCGCTTTAGCACGACGCTCACCTAGAGCCATGTTGTATTCACGAGTACCACGTTCATCAGCATGACCTTCTAGCACAACACGTGCAGATGGGTTTGCAACTAGGTATTGAGCGTGAATTGCTAGTGCTTCACGAGACTCTGGACGAACGATAGATTTGTCAAAATCAAAGTAGAAAACAGTTTGAGCACTGTTTAATAGATCCATAGCTGCTTGTTTAGCTTCCGCTTCCGCCGCTGCTGCCGCCGCTTCTTCGTCAACAATTACGCTTGTTAAAGAGCTATCTGTGCCTGCGCCGAATGCTTGGTCAGTTTCACCAGCAACCGCTTCTTCTTGTGCAGCTGCTTCTGACTCAGCAGAAGTAGAAGTATCAGTGTCTGATGCAGAAGTACTACAACCTACAATCCAAGCCGCAGATAAACCAACTACAGCGAACTTACCTAATTTATTTACACTCATTATTCACTCCTAACTATCTTTATTTGAAATACGGAGACCAAGACGGCTCCCTAACATCACCGTCAGCTGATGGTAACCTATACTTGACAAGCCCATCAACGGAAACTACAGCCAAGATGCCGCGTCCTTGATGAGTTGTGGCGTATATAACCATGCTACCATTTGGCGCAATACTTGGTGACTCGTCTAAGTATGTTTCTGTTAAAACCTGGACTCGACCTGTCTTCATGTCTTGCAAAGCCACGTGGTAGCTACCACCATTCTTCTGTACGGTAACAAGGTAACGACCGTCTGGGGTCATTCTTGCTCTTGTGTTTAGGTCACCTTCAAAGGTTACCCTTTCTACCTTCTTACTATCTACATCTAAACGATATATTTGTGGATTACCACCACGGTCAGATGTAAACACTATACCTTTACCATCAGGTTCCCAGCTTGGTTCAGTATCGATGGCATAGTGATTTGTCATACGCTCAAGCTTCTGTGTCGCTATCTCTAATGTATAAATCTCTGGGTTATTATCCTTAGACAATACTAACGCTAATTTCTTACCATCTGGAGACCAAGCAGGTGCACCATTTAATCCACGAAACTGAGCTATCTGTTGTCTTTTACCAGAAGCTAGCTCTTGGATAAAGATATTTGGTCGACGGTTACGAAACATTACGTAAGCTATGTTGCGTCCATCACTACTCCAAGACGGTGATAAAATTGGTTCTTTTGATGTTACCACAACAATTGGACGATACCCGTCTGCGTCTGCAACCTGCAACTTGAAGGTTGGGGCTTTTTGGTCGCCCTCTGTAGTAACATATAGAATTCGCGTACTAAATGCACCCGGTATACCCGTCAGTAACTCGTAAACTTTGTCACTAATATAATGAGCGGCATCGCGAAAATTAGATTCAGATACATCTATGTAAGCGTGTTTCTGTACAGGTTTTTGGCTCAATACATTAAGCAGCTCAAAACCAATACGGAACTTACCGTCAGTTAAAGCTTGGACGCTGCCAATGACAACGTAATCGCTTTTTAATAAACGCCAATCACGGTAAAAAACATCCGCTTCTTTACTCGGCATACTCAACATATTGGCACGAGGAATGGCGTCAAATAAGCCACTTCTAACCAAATCATTCTCAACAATTTGAGCAATGTCTTCTGGCAATGCTCTGGTACCAGTGTAACCAAAAGGCACTACAGCAATAGGCAACAACTGATCTGCCCCACTGTTAATTTCAATGACCAATTGCGCCTTAGAAACACTACTAAAAAAAAGACCAAATACTAAAATCGCGACCCATTTATTAAACATTATTAATTTCTCAAATCTGTTGGGTTAAATAACAATTCTACTTGTCGAAAGTTACGCTCAAACACATAGGGCTCAACATCTGCAAGCTCTTCAATTTGACCCACTTTATAAACAGCATCTACTGCTCGTTGATCAAATAAGTCATCACCACTACGTTTAAGTACTTCCACATTAATGACTTCACCAGTTGGTACAAAATAGATACGCAAGGTAGTTTGCATACCATTTCTCGCATTCGCTGGCCTGCTCCACACAGCTTCTATGCGGCTATTAATCAAGCCACTAATAGATTGCACCATCTGAGCTTCTGCAATTTGTCTCTGCTTTTGCTCTTCAGCCGCTTTCTCAGCTGCCTCTTTGGCTAAGCGTTGCTCTTCTGCTTCACGAGCAGCTTGCTCTGCTCGTTGAATCTCAGCTTCACGTCGAGCCTGTTCAGCTTGTTGGCGCTCGGCCTCACGTTTACGGTCTGCTGCTGCCTTACGCTCAGCTTCTTGCTTCTTAGCCAGCGCAGCTTGTTCTTGCTTGAGTTGCTCGGCTTTTCGTTTATCGGCGGCCTGTTTTTCCGCTAAACGTTTCTGCTCTTGCTCACGTTTTTTCTGCGCTGAGGCTTTTTGATCAGCCAAGCGTTTGGCTTCTTGAGATTTTCGAACCGCCTCTTCTTTCTCTTTCTTAGCTTGAGCAAGTTTACGCTTTTGCTCAGCTAAAGCCTTAGCATCCGCCTGACGTTTACGCTGAGCTTCCGCTTTCTTTTTCTGGGCTTGCTGATCAGCTTGCTTTTGCCTCTCGGCTTCCGCTTCGCGCTGACCAATGACTGTTTGCGAAACATCAAGCACCCTAGCATTGACCACAGGAGGATGCTTTGGTGCTGGTTTTTTCTCTTCAGAAAAATCCACCGCCACTAAAGTAGCAATAGCAATAGCACCGTGCAAACCAACCGCTAAGGTGGCAGGTAAGCCATAACCATCATGCTTAAACCATTTCATTATTTATTATCCGGCTCAGTTACTAGGCCCACATTCGGTACCCCAGCACCTTGCAAGGCAACCATTAAACCAATCACCTCTCCGTAGGAAACGTTTTTATCGCCGCGAACCAACACAGATATTTTTGAATTTTGGGTGATCACTTTACGCACTCGATCTTGGAGTTGAACTAGGCTGATTGCCGTTTGTTCGCCACCGAAGTCTAAATAATACTGCCCCGATGAATCTACCGACGCAATCATCACATCGTCTTCTGTATCTTGGATGGGAGAAGCGTTGGCATTGGGTAATTCAACATCAACCCCTTGGGTTAACATTGGGGCTGTGATCATGAAGATCACCAGCAGTACCAACATGACATCTATGTAAGGAACCACATTGATTTCGCCCATAGGGCGACGTTTGTTACGCCTTCTGGAGCGAGCCACTATGCCACCCCTCCCTCACGCACATGCACTTTACGGTGCAAGACACTGCTAAATTCATCGGAGAAATTTTCGTAGCTTGATGCTAAAGATTCAGCACTGGCAGAAAAACGGTTATACGCAATGACGGCTGGAATTGCAGCGGCTAGGCCAATCGCGGTGGCAATCAAGGCTTCGGCGATACCCGGTGCAACGGTTGCTAAGGTTGCCTGCTGTACTTCTGCCAATCCGATAAAGGAATGCATAATCCCCCAAACTGTCCCAAACAGACCAATGTATGGGCTGGTAGAGCCTACAGTGGCAAGAAACGGTAAATGCTGATCCAGCTTTTCTTCTTCACGGTATAAGGCGACGCGCATGGCACGTTGAACCCCCTCCATTACTGCATCTGGGTCGACATTGTGGCTTTGACGTAATCGGGTGAATTCTTTAATGCCGGCGGTAAAGATGCTCTCGACCCCTTGCACCTTACGGCCTTCCGTGGTGAGCTTACGATAAAGTTGGCTAAGATCGATACCTGACCAAAATTGATCTTCAAATTCTGCACGGGTTTTCTTAGCCAGCTTCAACACTCTAATGCGTTGAAAAATAACCACCCAAGAGAAAACGGAAGCAGCTAACAATATCAACATAACAAGTTGAACTACGATACTAGCACTGGCGATCAGTCCCCAAATTGACATTCTTAACCTCTATTCTAATTCTGACGGTAATTGGTAATTAAAGTGTTCATACGCTCGTTTCGTCACTTGACGACCTCGAGGTGTTCTCATAACAAAGCCCTGCTGTATTAAAAAAGGCTCTATGACATCTTCGATGGTATCTTTATCTTCTCCTAGGGCAGCCGAAACACTGTCTAAGCCTACTGGGCGGCCATCGAATTTCTCTATCATAGTCAATAACATACGACGGTCAAGGTGATCAAAACCTTGACTATCTACACTTAACATATCTAATGCCCGCTGAGCAACTGCTTGCCCTACTAGGTCGACATTTTTCACCTGCGCAACATCTCGCACACGTCTTAATAATCGATTGGCAATCCTGGGTGTACCTCGGGATCGTCTGGCAACCTCAAAGCTTCCAGAGTGGTCTAGGTTCATGCCCATTTTTTTTGCTGAGCGTGCCACGATGGTGGTCAAAGACTCAACATCATAAAACTCTAAGCGTTGCACAATGCCAAAACGATCACGCAAAGGTGACGTTAATAGCCCCGCTCTTGTCGTAGCTCCGACCAATGTAAAGGGAGGGAGTTCAATTTTAATTGATCGAGCCGCTGGCCCTTCACCTATCATAATATCCAGTTGATAGTCTTCCATGGCTGGATATAACACTTCTTCAATCGCTGGACTCAGTCGGTGTATTTCATCAATAAATAAAATATCCCCTTCCCCCAGGTTGGTGAGCAAGGCCGCAAGATCCCCCGCTCGCTCCAACACAGGGCCAGAAGTGGTTTTCACTTCGGCGCCCATTTCATTACCAATAATATTGGCCAAAGTGGTTTTACCCAAGCCTGGCGGTCCAAATATTAAAGTGTGATCCAATGGCTCATCTCGCTGGCGTGCCGCTTGGATAAAAATTTCCATTTGCTCGCGCACAACAGGTTGACCAATATATTCCGCTAGCGCCTGAGGCCTTATAGCTCTATCGACCTGCCGATCATTTCCTTTAAGTTCTGCTGAGATAATTCGATCATGATCTATCATAAAGTTACCTTAACATGCCCTTCAGCGCGGCCCGAATTACCTCTTCGCTGCTGGCGCCATCTACTGGTACGCTCGCCACGGCTTTGGCCGCTTCTTGAGGCTTATAGCCCAATGAAATAAGCGCTGCTTCGGCCTCTTGTCGAGGATCTGCTTGAACCTGACGCAATACAGCCGGCGCCGTAAATAAGTCTTTCTTAGCCGCTTGGCCGAGCTTATCTCGCAATTCAATAATTAAGCGCTCTGCGGTTTTTTTACCGACACCTGGGATTTTAGTCAGAGCCGTCACATCCGAATCTTGGACATTTGCAACCAGCTCCTCGGAAGACATACTTGATAGTACGGCAAGTGCCATTTTTGGGCCAATACCGTTAACTTTAATCAGCACACGAAATAACGCCCGCTCCCCCTTATCACTAAAACCATAAAGGGTCTGGGAATCTTCTTTTACTTGAAAATGTGTGTATAAAACCACTTCACCACCCACAGGTGGCAGGTCATAAATAGTTGTCATAGAGGCACTTAGTTCATAACCAATGCCGGCTACATCCACTAATAATTCTGGAGGGGATTTTTCAATAAGAGTTCCAACAATTCTACCTATCACAAGGCCTTCCTTACATCTTGTTCAGACCAGCGTTTAGAACTGCGACCAGCACGTTTACCAACGCCATATTCTAAACCACCTGACGTACGTGTGTTTGCATGACAAAGGGCAATCGCCAAGGCATCGGCGGCATCCGCTTGGGGTGTGGAAGACAAACCAAGCAATAATGTCACCATGGACTGTACTTGGCTTTTATCGGCATTACCATTACCCACTACGGATTGCTTCACACGCCGAGCTGCATATTCATTTACCTGTAAACCTTGCATAGCGGCGGCTACGATAGCTGCCCCCCTTGCTTGCCCAAGTTTCAAGGCAGAATTGGCATTCTTAGCCAGAAAAACTTCTTCAATAGCAAACTCATCTGGTTGATGTTTTTCTAATAAAGTACTAACACCTATGAAAATTGCTTTGAGGCGAACCGACAGCTCACCCTCTGGTAAACGAATGCAGCCACTGTCTACATACTGATTCTTACCTTTGTCTACATCAATAATGGCAAAGCCGGTTACCCGAGAGCCTGGATCAATTGCCAATATTCTTGTCTTACTCACAAATAATAATCCATTAACCTAATTACTGTATATTTCAACAGCCCTGAGCAAACTATGCAACGTCAAAACGTAAAAAGGCCGCATTAAAGCGGCCTTTTACAGATATTTTTCAATCTGTTAACAATTTCAACGCCTGCAAAGCTAGGTCGTTTACAAATTGTAATTACTCAACAACGGGTTTACGAACACGAATGCTAAGTTCTTTAAGTTGCTTCTCACTCACTTCACCCGGTGCTTGTGTTAACAAACAAGTTGCACTCTGAGTTTTAGGGAAAGCGATAACGTCACGGATAGACTGAGAACCAGTCATTAGCATCACTAGACGATCCAAACCAAATGCCAAACCGCCGTGTGGTGGCGCACCGAATTTCAGTGCATCTAATAGGAAGCCAAATTTTTCTTCCTGCTCTTCTTCACTGATGTTAAGAAGCTCGAATACTGTTTCCTGCATTGAAGATTGGTGGATACGAATAGAGCCGCCACCTAATTCTGTACCATTCAATACCATGTCATAGGCTTGTGAAAGCGCTGTTAATGGATTGGCTTTCAGCTCTTCTGGAGAGCATGAAGGCGCAGTGAATGGGTGGTGGATAGCAGTGATGCCGCCGTCAGACGTTTCTTCAAACATTGGGAAATCTACAACCCAAAGTGGCGCCCACTCGCATGTGTAAAGATCAAGATCTTCACCCACTTTGCAACGTAAGGCCCCTAATGCTTCGTTTACTACTTTCGCACTATCGGAACCGAAGAAGATTAAGTCGCCATCTTCTGCACCTACGCGCTCCAATAGAGCGGCACGTACTTCAACAGGAAGGAACTTAACAATCGGAGACTGCAAACCTTCTTCTAGGTTAGATTTGTCATTAACCTTGATATAAGCCAAACCTTTGGCACCGTAAATACCAACAAACTTTGTGTATTCATCAATTTGCTTACGAGTTAATGAGCTACCACCTGGTACTTTAAGGGCTGCAACACGACCCTTAGGGTCCGCCGCTGGACCAGAGAAGACTTTAAAATCAACGCCTAGCATTAAGTCAGAAACGGTTTGTATCGTCAGTGGAATACGTAGATCAGGCTTGTCACTACCGTAGCTTTCCATTGCTTCTGAGTAAGGCATACGAGGGAAACTTCCAAGATCGACGTTCAATAGCTCTTTAAACAAGCCAACGATCATCTCTTCCGTCATGCCCATGATTTGCTCTTCGCTCATGAAGGATGTTTCGATGTCTACCTGAGTGAATTCTGGTTGACGATCGGCACGCAAATCTTCATCACGGAAACATTTGGCAATTTGGTAATAACGGTCAAAGCCAGATACCATCAATAATTGTTTGAACAGCTGTGGCGACTGAGGCAATGCGAAGAAACTGCCTTGTTGGGTACGACTAGGCACCAAGTAATCACGAGCGCCTTCAGGCGTTGCACGTGTCAAAATTGGTGTTTCAATATCAAGGAAACCATTGTCATCAAGGTAACTACGTAACACTGACGTTACCTTAGAGCGGAAGCGCATTTTTTGTTGCACTTCAGGACGACGTAAATCTATAAAACGATTCTTAAGACGAATGTCTTCACCAACGGCTTGGTGTTCGTCAAGCTGGAATGGAGGTGTTTGAGCGGCGTTTAGAATTTCTAAACTCGTGCCTAGCACTTCAATTTCACCAGTTGCCATATTTGGGTTTACAGTTCCCTCAGGGCGAGCACGAACCAAACCAGTTAATTTAATCACGTATTCATTACGCACACTGTCAGCTAGTGCGAAGCTATCAGCACGATCTGGGTCAAATACTACTTGAGTAATACCTTCACGATCGCGTACATCTAAAAAGATAACACCACCATGATCTCGACGACGATGAACCCAACCACAAAGGGTTATTTCTTGTGAAACGTTTGAAGCATTAAGCTCGCCGCAATAATGACTGCGCATAATTTGTATCCTATTACTGTCTTCGTAAGAGTGATGTGTTCTTGCTACCTAGGATTTAGCTGGTTTTCTTCTAGAAAACCATGTTAATTATCAACAAAATCCTAGGCTCTAAATTTTTTAGGCACAGCATTATATGCGAACACGCTGCTCGTCACTAGAGCAAGACGAAAAATTGTCTTGCTCTCACTGATTATCAAGCAATATATTCCACACAAAAGCTTACCTTTTGGCCGCTCACGGGCAACTCAACCTCACTGTCTAAGCTTTTATGCCATATTGCTCTGGCAACAGGACTAGATGGAGAAATAATCAGCACCTTTTTATCTCCAATATTAATTGATAAACCGCCCGCAATGGGGGCAATAAAAAGATGCTTTTCTAAACCTAAATCAGGGTTCAGCAAAGACACTAACGCCCCAAGTTTAATCTCATCGTCACTTCCAAAAGAGTCAGGCTGCCATTTTGTAAAGGCTAAATATTCTTGCTGACACTCTAGCAATCGTTGTGATTGACCGTGAGCCAAGTAAGAAGCCTCTAGGCCAAATGTATCGTATTTATTTTCCGCGACTGACTCACTGTTGGTTGCGGCTTCATAAGCCTGTTTAGCGGCAAGTTGAGCTGTATTATTGCGCTCAGCCAGAACCTTAAGAACCTCTTCGTACACTTGTGACTTATCAATCATCTTGGCTTGCTTCGTAGTGCTATTCACTATGGAATCCTGTTTTTACTCATCTTATGCAATAAAAGCTAGGGTAACACTTGTTGCATCCAATTTTGCAAACAAGATGGTTTCTCATTTGCGTACAGGCATTTAGTTGACAGTATCAACAACACCTGATAATTTATGATAATCATTAACATTTGAGAAGCGCATGAACACACCATTGTCCGACCCAATACTAAAACTTATTCACGGCTATCGGCGACAATTACAGCAAGCAACCATAGATGCTCAATTAAACCTTCCCGCTAGTTATATACGAATTTTTAAATGTGTTAATGGCATTGAGTTTTGTACTGTTCAGCTGATTAGCAATCGCCTAGATAGAGACAAAGCCCAGATCACTCGAGTAATCAGTGAGCTTGCTCAAAAAGGCTTAATTAAAAAGCATAAAAACCCTAATGATCAGCGCAGCCAGATACTTACCTTAAGTTCTGAAGGCAAAGAGGTGTTTAAACGCTTTAGGGAGCTCGAACTGAAAAGCCAGGAAAAACTTGCCTATGGCCTAACACCTGCAGAGATTGAGTCTTTCAAGAACATTGCTGAAAAAATGATTAACAACTTAAATGAATTATAACCTTGTTATCCCCACTACGGAGCCCAGATATGAGCGCACCAAAAATTAGAGAGCTTGTTGTCACCCATCAGGAATTTATTACCCCTAATATGATCAGAGTAACCTTAGGGGGCGCTGAGATTTCTAGCATTCCAGACAAACATGAAGGCGGCTATGTAAAACTTATTTTCCCCAAGGCTGATGGTCGTGACATGCGCACCTATACCATTAGACATCAGCGCGTGAATGAAATCGATTTAGACTTTGTTGCTCACCATGACGGCGGACCTGCTAGTAGCTGGGCGATGAATGCAAAGCTTGGTGATACCATTCTTGTTGGAGGTCCCGGTCCAGCTAAATTACCTAGCTCAACTGCTGACTGGCATATTTTTACTGGCGACATGACTGCCCTACCCGCTATTAGTGTTAATTTAGAAAGCCTTGCAGACGATGCTAAAGGCTACGCTGTGATTGAAGTTATGTCCGAACAAGACATTCAATCCATTAAATCTCCTGCAGGGGTGGAAGTTAAGTGGGTAATCAACCCCAACCCTGGTGTAGACAGTGAATTCCTATACAATCACGTAAAAGATTTACCTTGGCTAGAGGGCGAAGCTGCTGCATGGGCGGCCTGCGAGTTTAGCTCAATGAAGGTATTGCGCCAGTATTTCAAAGTTGAAAAAGCTATCAGCAAAGAAAACCTATACCTCTCAAGCTACTGGAAGTTAGGGATTAATGAAGAAGAGCATAAAGTCGTCAAACGCCAAGACGCTGAAGCCATCAGCTAATCGGTAAACTCTTCAACAAAAAAAAGGCCAGTTTAGAAAACTAAACTGGCCTTTTTTAAAGCTTGAATCAATTATAAGCGAACGCTTTCGATCACTCGCTCAACCACTTCATCAATAGCCACTTCACTGATAGCAGAATCGGCAATGTTAGTATCACCTACTAACAAAGTCACACCTGTACTGCGAACAAGGTGGGCTTGTTCTTGTGTTGCATCTGCTTTCGCCAGTGCCACAATACCTTGCTTAAGCAATAATCGCTCAAGGGCATTCGCTTTTTCAAAGACTTCCGAAGCCAATGCGATGACAGCAGGTTTTTGACCTAAGCGTGCCGCGCGGTCTTCAGCGCTTACTGAACCTTCTTCATCTAAATCAGCAACCGCTTCTTCAACCATACCCGCACCAACGGTTACATTGGTTAATCTGTCGATGATAATCAATGCGCCCGTTAGTCGAACTTGTTGATACTCATCAAATGCTACAGGAGCATCCAGCTGAATAACGCAATCACCTATGCCATTAAGCTCTAGCTCTGTGATGGGCGCTTTTTCCAAGGTGTTGACATCAATCCTATGGTTAAAGTGATGCACTTTACCCGGCACAGTTTGCGTACCTAATTTAAAGTCATACAGCTTACCTGGCACCAATGGTTGCTCAGCCATCCAAACCACGGAAGAACGCAAAGTTGACGCGATCAACGGCTGATGACTTGGGTGGGCAAGCATATCGCCACGACTGATATCAATTTCGTCTTCTAGGGTAATAGTAACGGCTTGCCCAACATGGGCAGAGGCTAGATTTCCATCGTAAGTTACGATCTCAGCCACTTTGGACTTTTTACCAGAAGGCAAGGCAACCACTTCATCACCTGGGCTAACAACACCCGATGCGATAGTGCCTGAGAAACCACGGAAATCTAGGTTAGGACGGTTTACATACTGCACAGGCAGACGGAAAGCACTTTGCTTCACATCACGATTAATTTGTACAGATTCAAGGATTGCCATAAGGGGCTGCCCTTTGTACCAAGGAGTACTCTCAGAAGCGTTTACCACGTTGTCGCCCTGCAAAGCAGACATAGGCACAAAGTGAATATCTTCCGCTTTACGATCGCCAAGTTGCTCAACAAAGTTCAAGTAGTCTTCACGAATTTCATTGAACTTATCTTCAGAGAAATCCAATAAATCCATTTTGTTGACCGCTACAACAATGTGCTTAATACCAAGCAATGCTGCAATGTAACTGTGACGACGAGTCTGAGTTTGCACACCGTAACGAGCATCTATCAGGATAATAGCAAGGTCACAAGTAGAAGCACCTGTGGCCATGTTGCGAGTATATTGCTCATGTCCAGGAGTATCGGCAATGATGAACTTACGCTTTTCCGTTGAGAAATAGCGGTAGGCGACATCAATGGTAATACCCTGTTCGCGCTCAGCTTGCAGGCCATCGACCAACAAGGCCAAATCCACCTCTTCACCTTGTGTACCGGATTTTTTACTATCGCGTTTTACTGCATCTAAATGATCTTCATAGATCAGCTTAGAGTCGTGCAGCAAACGACCAATTAAGGTACTTTTACCATCGTCCACATTACCGCAGGTAAGAAGACGCAGCAGATCTTTTTCTTCATGTTGTTTTAGATAGCCAAGGATATCTTGGCTGATCAATTCTGACTGGTGAGACATTCTTCTTTACTCCAAACTTAGAAATAACCTTGCTTTTTCTTCTCTTCCATTGACCCTGATGAATCATGATCAATCATGCGACCTTGACGCTCAGAACTCTTCGTCAATAGCATTTCTTGAATGATTTCTGGTAAGGAAGCTGCTTCAGATTCAACCGCACCCGTCAGTGGGTAACAGCCAAGTGTACGGAAACGTACAGACTTCATCTGCGGTGTCTCACCGTTCAATGGCATGCGTTCATCATCAACCATTATCAAGGTTCCATCGCGCTCAACTACTGGACGCTCTTTGGAGAAGTAAAGCGGTACAATTGGGATGCTTTCTAAGTATATATATTGCCAGATATCTAACTCGGTCCAGTTAGATAATGGGAAAACACGAATACTTTCGCCTTTGTTAACTTTACCGTTATAGATGTTCCACAATTCAGGACGCTGATTTTTAGGGTCCCAGCGATGCTGTTTATCACGGAAAGAATACACACGCTCCTTGGCACGCGATTTCTCTTCGTCACGACGAGCGCCACCAAAAGCTGCATCAAAACCGTATTTATCTAAAGCTTGCTTTAAGCCTTGAGTTTTCATCACATCAGTATGCTTGGAACTACCGTGAGTGAAAGGACCGATGCCTTGATCAATACCTTCTTGGTTTTTATGAACGATTAGCTCTAAACCAAGTTTGGCGACCAATTCATCACGAAAGGAAATCATCTCTTTAAATTTCCAATCTGTGTCCACATGCATCAGTGGAAAGGGTAATTTACCTGGGTAGAAAGCTTTCATTGCTAGATGAAGCATCACCGCAGAGTCTTTACCAATAGAATAAAGCATAACCGGATTGTCAAATTCGGCCGCTACTTCACGGATAATATGAATACTTTCCGCTTCGAGTTGTTTTAAGTGAGTCAGTCTTGCCTCGTTCATAATTCCCCATCTCTTTTTAAAGGCTTAGGCAGTTTTATTTACTATAACATGCCTATTGGTTATAAAAACCACCCCGATTAAACTTTTATTGCATAAGGATATTAACTTATGTCGCGCAATAAAAAGTGATTTATATGTGCTGCTAAGCATCACTCATAAAAAAAGGGCCGACATAATCGACCCCTTCGTTCGCTAAGCGTTTGGGATTAATTCTCAGCATCTAAACGTTGTTGCAGTAAAAATTCGTTTGCTTGCTGACGCAAACGGATGAGCTCTGCATTAACTTGTTTACGAAACGCATCGCTTGAGTCAATGGCTTCTTGGTGCTTAGTTAACTGGCTGGTAATTGCTGTCAGCTCAGTCGTATTTGACTCCACAGGTGTGGATTCAATTTTATCTAACTGGGTTTTAAGGCTCGCCAATTCTTGCGCGACTTGCTCAAGGCTAAGGGTTTGCGCTTCAACCTTACCCGTCAAGGCTGCCATACCCTGTTCATTTCTTTCAACTGTTTGAGACTGGCTTTCGACGCTGGATTTTAAATCCGTCAGTTCGACTTTAACGCCGTTAAACTCTTCTTCTACCTTCGCAACTGCCGGTAGGAGTTTGTTGTAACCTTCCTCAACATCATTAAAAGCATCAGCTTGAATGGCAATACGCTTAGATTGTGTTGATAGACTGTCACGCGTGGCCGCCAGTTTACTGTCTAGCGCTTTAATCGCCGCAAGGTTGTCTGCAATCGCACCACGGTTACGGTCATACGCTACAGCCCATAATTTACGAATTTCGCTATCATGGGTTTTAAGTGTTTCTTCTAGTGTTTCACCTTGCTTATTTGCCGAAACATCAGCCGCTAATAATTGATGATCTAGATTTTGAATTTCGCTTTTTGCGCCATATAATTCATTGCGCAATTGAGTGTTCTGTTGCCATAACCAAAATGCAGCGCCACCAGACGCCCCAAGTATTAAAAGCAATAAGAAGTAAACGCCGGCTAAACTTGTTTTTTGAGGTTTTGCTGTTGCCTGTACAGGTTTTGCAGGCGCTGGATTTAATCGACGCTTAGGGGCAGGAGTCGTTGCACCAGCCGGCCTTCTTTCACTAACTTCATCTTGATCCAAGACTAGGCTTGGGATCTCAACATCATCATCTCTATGCATGGAACTTTACATCATCCCTTTGGTTAAATTAAGGTGAACTTGGTCACACAGATTACTTAAAGAATATTATCTTAATAAGTTCAATGCTATCATATAAGCACCAATAACTGCTTGATAACAAGCATTTTTCGTTAAATATAAGCAAGGAGAAAAGAAATGTCTTTTGAATTACCAGCTCTTCCTTATGCTAAAGACGCACTAGAGCCACACATGTCTGTAGAGACATTGGAATTCCACCATGGCAAGCACCATAACACTTATGTTGTTAAACTAAATGGTCTAGTTCCTGGCACTGAATTCGAAAACAAATCATTGGAAGAAATCATAGCTAGCGCCCCTGCTGGCCCTGTTTTCAACAATGCTGCACAGATCTGGAACCATACTTTCTTCTGGAATAGCTTAAGCCCTAATGGTGGCGGTGAACCTACTGGCGCATTGGCAGATGCGATCAATTCAACTTGGGGTTCTTTCGCTGCGTTTCAAGAAGCTTTCAACGATAAAGCGGTTAACAACTTTGGTTCTAGCTGGACTTGGTTGGTTAAAAACGCTGACGGTTCTTTGGAAATTGTTAACACTAGCAATGCCGGCACCCCAGCGACTAATAGCCAAACTGCTTTAATCACTGTAGATCTTTGGGAACACGCCTACTACATTGATTACCGCAATGTACGCCCTGATTACCTTAAAGGTTTTTGGGCGCTAGCTAACTGGGAATTTGCTGCAGCAAATTTCGCAGCCTAAGCTAAAAAAGACCAGTCAAAAAGAACGCAGCCAATTGGCTGCGTTTTTTTGTGCACCTTGATGGCAAAACACTACTCAGCTTGTGCCGCTAATTTACTCTGAATGAACTCTGAGTGAGACAAAAATAAAAGCTCGCTTATACGACGAATTCGATGATCTTCATAGGCATCTAAATCCCCATCCGCCAAAGCCACCAGCCACAACCCTTTCAGTAAGTTAATCTTTTCATCTAATGACGCTTGGGCGTTGATGACCTTGGTAAACTGATACAGATCATTAGCATCTTCCACCCCTTGTTTGGCATGCTCAAACAACACATCAATATCTTCCCCCAAATTTGTCACGTCATTTAGTAACGCCTTTACCTGCTTTTCTTCTTCTTCCGTGATTTTATGATCCGCCAACATCACTTCCATTAAAAGGGCGGCCACAGCACGATGATAACTAATGCCTTCTTGCTGCTCGGCAGGCGGGGTAAAAAGTTTTTTCAGTACTTGTAACATATATTCTCCAGAGTCTGCCTACAGTTTTGATCGAATAGCGGCAACTAATGCGTTGGGAAACTGCCGATAATCTAAATAAGGACACCATATTGTGCGATCTTGATTAACATAGGCAATTTGTTTTTCACCTAGCTTTTGAGCGTTTTTAGATACCGGTATTTCAGCGCGAAAAAGGTTACCCACCACAAACAGAGTGTATTCTTCATTTTCAATCTGCTTAAGCTGGTCTAACGAGAACACTAAAGCACAGTGATCAAACAAGTGTGCATCACGATAACGCCGCCAATCAAGCTCATCCGTTGCAATGAGTTTCGCCATGATGGTCACTATTTTACGCCAGTGATTTCCATTGTCTTCAATCAAATGCGCAACATTGGGACAATCGACCCAACCATGATCGGGCGCATCTCTTAATAAAGGGGGGTTAGGCAATAAAAACACATAGTTTAAACTTGCCCTAGGCCCTAACCACATTTCGTTTAGCAAAATGGTATCTCATATTGTTTTACACATTGAAATGTTCGGTTTACCTGCGTTAAGAGGCAAGTTAATCCGAAGATTTTATTTACTTGTGTGCCGTAAGATCAAGGCAATCAAATTTAATTCCCTAATTTAGCTAAAGAATACATTCGCCCTTACAAACAACTGACAATCATGGATAGTTTAGTGACTATATGACTTTTACTGATAAAATGATTCTTACTGCATTTATGTAAACGGAGGTCATAGTGTCACCATTTTTGTCTCAATTAAACATCTACCCGATTAAATCTATTCAAGGTATTTCTCTACCCTCGGCTAAAGTGGCATTAAGTGGCTTAGTCAACGACAGGCATTATATGTTAATTGACACTGAAGGTGTTGCTGTTACTGCCCGAGATTACCCGCAACTCTCTCTTGTTCAAGCAGAGCAACTGGCTGAACAGCACTGGCAACTCAGCCACCCTAGTATGTCAGAAAACCTCCTGATCAATGGACAGACTTTTTCTAACCTGACGCTTGAATGTAAAATTTGGGACCACCAAGTCATAGGCCACCATTGCAGTACAGAAATAGATCAATGGTTTAACAGCATCCTTCACATTGAAGTTAAGCTGGTCTATTTTGGCTCTAGTTCTCATCGCTTCACCAATAGGAAACCTGACACTCCTGTTGAGTTTGCCGATGGCTATCCTTTTTTATTGACGACAAATGCCTCCTTAGCGGAAGTTAATAGGTTTGCTGCAGAAGAGATCAATATGGCTCAATTTAGGCCAAATATTGTGGTTGATAGTAATGAAGCCTTTGCAGAAGATACATGGAAACGGATTAAAATTGGCGAGGTGATTTTCGAGAATGTTAAGCCATGCGAGCGCTGTATCTTCACGACACTAAACCCGCAAACAGCAGAGCGTAGTCGAAAAGGCGAACCACTGAAAACCTTGGCTAAATTTCGGCTTTCAGCAAATAAAACCATAGATTTCGGCATTAATTTGGTCGCTGAAAACAGCGGTATAATAAATGTTGGCGACAGTATAGAGGTTCTTGAATACCAAGCAGCACCAAGCTATTTAGATAGGCGCAAAAAGTAAAATGCAGAAGCAAAAAAGGAAGCCAAATAGGCTTCCTTTTTTATGAGAAAAATTTTCATCTCAAAAATAATAGAATTAAGCTTCTTGCTTAGCGAGATACTCATCATAGGTGCCGTGAAAATCAACAATACCTTGAGCAGTCACTTCCACAATACGTGTTGCTAATGAAGATACAAACTCACGGTCATGACTGACAAAAATAAGGGTGCCAGGGTAATGCTCTAACGCCAAGTTCAATGACTCGATAGATTCCATATCCATGTGGTTAGTCGGTTCATCCATTACCAAAACGTTTGGCTGTTGCAACATCAACTTACCGAACAACATGCGACCTTGTTCACCACCCGACAGAACCTTCACCGATTTCTTGATGTCGTTCTGGGAAAATAGCAAGCGACCTAGAGTGCCGCGGATTACCTGCTCATCATCCCCTTCTTGCCCCCATTGGCCCATCCACTCAATAAGATCGACATCCTTTTCAAATTCATGGGCGTGGTCTTGTGCGTAATAGCCAATATTTGAATTTTCTGACCACTTCACTTCACCTTTAGTTAGTTCAGTATCACCCACTAAACATTTAAGCAGTGTGGTTTTACCAATACCATTGGGTCCGATTACGGCAATGCGTTCACCTACCTCAACCATCATATTCAGGCCACTGAACAATTCTTCATCATAGGATTTTGCCAAATTCTCAATTTGAACCGCCTGACGATGAAGCTTCTTTTCTTGCTCGAAGCGAATAAAAGGGTTTTGGCGGCTAGAAGGTTTCACTTCTTCTAACTGTATTTTATCAATCTGCTTGGCTCGTGAAGTGGCTTGTTTAGATTTGGACGCATTGGCTGAGAATCGACTCACAAAAGACTTCAATTCATTAATTTGCGCTTTCTTCTTAGCATTATCCGCTAACAGTCTTTCTCTAGATTGCGTGGCAGCTGTCATGTATTCATCATAGTTACCAGAGAACAAACGTAACTCACCGTAATCCAAGTCCGCCATATTGGTACAAACCGAGTTAAGGAAGTGACGGTCGTGGGAGATGATAATCATGGTACAGTTGCGCTCAACCAAAACACCTTCCAACCAACGGATAGTATTAATGTCCAAGTTGTTGGTCGGCTCATCAAGTAACAGGATATCAGGATCTGAGAACAATGCTTGGGCCAGCAATACACGTAATTTAAGACCTGGTGCCACTTCGCTCATTAAGCCATAATGCTGTTCTGTTGGAATACCAACGCCGAGTAACAACTCTCCGGCACGAGCATCTGCTGTGTAACCATCCATCTCAGCAAATTCTGCTTCTAGATCACCGGCACGCAGACCATCTTCTTCACTCATTTCTGGGTTGGCGTAGATAGCATCCTTTTCAGACTTAATTGCCCACAACTCAGTGTGACCCATAATAACTGTATCGATCACAGAAAATGTTTCATAAGCAAATTGATCCTGCTTCAACTTACCTAAGCGTTCGTTAGGGTCTTTCGATACATTACCAGCGCTGGGCTCTAAATCACCCCCAAGGATTTTCATGAAGGTGGACTTACCACAGCCATTGGCGCCGATTAAACCGTAACGCTTGCCTTCAGCAAACTTAACAGAAACATTTTCAAATAAAGGTTTGGCACCAAATTGCATGGTGATATTGGCAGTAATTAACAAAGCATTCTTCCGTTTAACATAATGAGTGGTTAGCTTGATCAACAAGCCATATAGATTGGCACTATTATCGCATAGTTTTCACACAGCACTAACCTAGAAAAGAGATAAACTGACGAAATACACAAGTTTTCAAAACCATACAGAGAAACCCTATAAGAAAACAAAACTTTGTAAAAATAATCTGATATTTTGTAAGTTGAGTCCTACAATAAAATTAATATAAATAAATATTATGCCATCAGACTTCCTAATAATGGCTTCTACCTCCTGCGGTTTAAGGAGTACCTATGAATGTAATTGAAAAAGTAGAGCTCGATTCAAGCCTAACCATTGAGCAGTTAAAAAAAGGTTCGGTGTTTGGCGCCCTAAGCGATGATGCTATCAACTATCTGTTAGAAAATGGCGTCCTATATCAAGCCAGTCAGCATGATGTTATTTTTCGGCACGGCGAGAAAGGCGATAATTTTTTTATCATCCTAAAAGGCAAGGTTAACTATTTTAAACAACACAACAACCAAACGGCTTTTACCCGTGAAATCGGTTTTGGCGAGGCCATGGGGTTTGTCTCCATGATAGCTTTACACGACAGAGTGGGAAAAGGTGTTGCCATTGAAGACGGGATATTGTTGGAAGTAAACAGTCAATTGTTTAGTGATTTTCATGACCACCACTCTTTTGACTTTGGGATTTTATTACTCAACCTTTCAAGAGAAATGGCGAGAACAATTCGTTCTCTAGGTAATACGATTGTGAAAAAGGAAAATACTAGAGCTCTATAATTTTGAGTAGCTGGGCAATCGAGCGATTACCCAGCCGTCAGTTATTTCTCTGCAGCCACCACAGAAACTTCAACCAAAAGTTCAGCTCGTGCCATACGAGCTTCAACACAAGCACGGGCAGGTGCCGCACCAGCTGGCACCCATGCATCCCAGATTTCGTTCATAGCAGAGAAATCTTTCATATCACGGATGTAAATTGTAGCGGAAAGGATATGAGATTTGTCTGAACCAGCTTGCTCAAGTAGCGTTTCAACCTTATCAAGCATCGTTTTCGTTTGCTCTTGAACACCTGCAGAGGCATCAGCTGCCACTTGGCCACACAGATAAATTGTACCGTTGTGCTTAACAATACGGCTCATACGTTGACCTACTTCCATACGCTCAATCGTCATCTTCTCATCACCCTTTTTGATCTATTAAAAAAACAATTCTAACAAGCCATTATTAGAATTTAGCACTGTATTGCAAGCAAACGTAGAAACTTAATTCTGTATTTTATTAAAACTCTAGACCTTTCTGCGCCTTAATGCCTATTTTAAAAGCATGTTTCACTTCTTTTACTTCACTAACCGTATCCGCCAATGCGATCAACGCATCACTAGCCCCTCTACCTGTCACCACCAAATGCTGATTTTCAGGGCGAGCCATTAATGCCGCTAGCACATCATCTTCATTAAGATACTCATAATGGAGCAAATACGTGAGTTCATCTAGAACAACCAAATCAACACTAGCATCTTGTAACATTCTAGCGGCCATTTGCCACGCCTGTTGAGAAGATTCAATATCAGCCTCACGGTTTTGGGTTTCCCAAGTAAAACCTGAAGGCATGATTTGCCACTCAACACCTGGCTGAGTACGGAAAAAATCTATCTCGCCAGTATTCCAATCACCTTTCAAGAACTGCACGACTCCCACCTTAAGATTGTGTCCTAACGCTCGTGCAACCATACCTAGAGCGGAACTGGATTTGCCTTTACCATTACCTGTTAATAGTACAAAGGTACCTTTATCTTCTTGGGCGTTAGCAATGCGTTTATCCACATGATTTTTAATGGCCTGCATGCGCTTTTGGTGCAGATTTGGATCTTTAATGGTTTTTGCCACGGTTATTACCTTACATTTAGGTGCATAAAAAAGGCGTCTATAAAGACGCCTTTTAGTATTTTCTAGATTCGATCGTCTTCTGGATCATAACCTAGGTTTGGTGCTAGCCAACGCTCAGCATCGTCTTTCGACATGCCCTTACGTTCAGCGTAACTATCGACTTGATCAGGGCCGATTTTGCCAACACCAAAATAGCCGGCATCAGGATGGGCAAAGTACCAGCCGCTAACTGCAGCGGTTGGCAACATTGCAAAGCTTTCCGTAATTTCCATATCAATATTATCTTTCACATCCAACAACGACCAAAGTTTGGCTTTTTCGGTATGATCTGGGCAAGCTGGATAACCCGGAGCTGGACGCATACCCTGATATTTTTCCTTAATTAATTCCGCATTGGATAGGGACTCATCTGCCGCATACCCCCAGATCTCTTTACGGACTTTTTCATGCAGATATTCAGCTGTCGCTTCGGCTAGGCGATCGGCTACCGCTTTAATCATAATGGAGTTGTAATCATCATGATCTGCTTCGTACTTTTCGACCAACGGATCAATACCAAAACCTGCGGCACAAGCAAATGCCCCCATGTAATCTGGAATATTAGCCGTTTTAGGCGCAACAAAATCCGCTAAACACTGGTTATATTTCCCCGGTGCCGTGAGTTCGTTTTGAATACGCAAGAAAGACAAGGTTTCAATGACTTCTTCACGAGTGTCATCCTTGTATAACTCTATGTCGTCATCATTCACCTGATTGGCAGGGAATAAACCCACTACTGCACGTGCTTGCAAGCTTGCTTGACTGATTACCTCTTCTAACATAACTAATGCATCTTGATAAACCCGAGTAGCTTCTACACCGACGACTTCATCAGTGAGTATGCGAGGGTAGGCACCGGCCAATTCCCATGTTTGGAAGAAAGGTGTCCAATCAATGTAGCTCTTTACTTCCTCAAGAGAAATATCCTTCTCTGTCAGTACGGTAACCCCTAATTGCTTAGGCACACTGATACCTTGGGTGAAGTCTACTGGCGTTTTGTTGGCTCTTGCTTTTTCTAAGGAAACACGACGACCGGCTTTCGCTCTGTCTTTATAGCGAATTCGTGTTTTTTCGTAATCAGATTTAATGTCGTCCACAAACGCCTGACGACGATCCGCATCTTTTGATAATAACGCGCTAGCAACCCCAACACTTCGTGAAGCATTGGTAACATGAACAACTTGATTGCGTTTGTAGTTTTGCTCAATTTTAACGGCGGTATGCGCTTTAGAAGTAGTCGCCCCACCAATAAGTACAGGTAGGTCAAAGCCTTGACGTTCCATTTCTTTCGCCACATGAACCATCTCATCCAACGAAGGCGTAATAAGTCCGGACAGTCCAATCATGTCTGCACCCTCTTCTTTTGCTGTGCGGAGGATTTTTTCAGCTGGTACCATGACACCTAGGTCAATGACTTCAAAGTTATTACACTGTAATACAACACCAACGATATTCTTACCGATGTCGTGTACATCCCCTTTTACGGTCGCCATCACAATCTTGCCATTACTGGATGAAGCCGTATCGAGATTGCGAGCTTTTTCTTCCTCAATAAACGGCATCAGATAAGCAACCGCTTTCTTCATGACGCGAGCTGACTTTACCACTTGAGGAAGGAACATCTTACCGGAACCAAAAAGATCACCAACAATGCCCATACCATCCATTAACGGCCCTTCAATGACTTGCAAAGGACGATCGTGAGACAAACGCGCTTCTTCAGTGTCTTCATCAATGAACTCAGTAATGCCTTTCACTAAAGCGTGGCTTAAACGCTCATTGACAGGTAAAGCACGCCATTCTTGGGTTTCTTTTTCGACAACCTCTCCCGTTCCAGCAAACTCACCGGCAATAGCCAACAAATTATCCGTCGCATCAGGTGTACGGTTTAGTACCGCATCCTCTACTGCATCACGTAACTTAACAGGGATGTCTTCATAAAGTGCCAATTGGCCAGCGTTCACTATGCCCATGGTCATACCTTGCTTTATGGCATGGTATAAGAACACCGCGTGAATCGCTTCCCGAACAGGATTGTTTCCCCTAAAGGAGAAAGAGACGTTGGATACGCCACCTGACACTTTCGCATAAGGCAGCTCACGAGCAATGTCACCCGTCGCCTCGATAAAATCCAATGCGTAACGGTTATGCTCTTCGATACCCGTAGCAATGGCGAAAATGTTTGGATCAAAAATTATGTCTTCTGGTGGGAAGCCAACTACATCAACAAGCAAATGATAAGATCGACGGCAAATCTCTATCTTACGTTCACGGGTGTCGGCCTGGCCCACTTCATCGAAGGCCATTACGATCACCGCAGCACCATACTTCATTAATGTACGAGCTTGTTCGATGAACTTATCTTCACCTTCTTTCATGCTGATCGAGTTAACAACCCCTTTACCTTGCAGCCATTTGAGACCTGCTTCTAAAATTTCCCATTTAGACGAATCCAACATAATAGGCACACGAGAAATATCCGGCTCTGAAGCGATCAGTTTCAAAAAGCGCTCCATGGCCGCTTGAGAGTCCAGCATGCCCTCATCCATGTTGATGTCTATTATTTGTGCGCCATTTTCTACTTGCTGACGAGCGACATCCAGTGCTGTATCAAAATCCCCTTCTTTAATAAGACGCTTGAACATAGCAGAACCAGTTACGTTAGTTCGCTCACCAACGTTAACAAACAGGCTATTACCATCAATATTAAAGGGCTCTAAACCTGATAAACGACAGGCTTTTTTAACTTCAGGGATCGTCCGAGGCGTGGCTTCGGCGAAAGCTTCAGCAAAGGTTTGAATATGGCTTGGGTCAGTACCACAACAGCCACCCACGATGTTTAAGAAGCCAGCGTCAACCCACTCTTGAATCTCTTCAAGCATTTCTTCTGGGCTTTCATCGTATTCACCAAAGGCATTTGGCAAGCCCGCATTTGGGTGTGCGGACACATGGGTATCAGCAATACGTGAAAGTTCTTCTACATATTGTCTTAAATCTTTAGGCCCTAAAGCACAGTTAAGGCCTACAGAAAGTGGCTTAGCGTGTGAAATAGAGTTCCAGAAAGCTTCAGTTGTTTGACCAGAGAGAGTTCGACCCGACGCATCGGTAATAGTCCCTGAAATCATGATCGGGTAACGGACACCGGTTTTTTCGAAATAATCCAGCACCGCATAGATAGCCGCTTTTGCATTTAGGGTGTCAAAAATGGTTTCGATCAAGATGAGGTCTACGCCCCCCTTAATCAAACCATCCACGGCAATGGTGTAAGCCGCCACCAGTTCATCGAAGTGAACATTACGATAGCCTGGATCATTTACATCTGGAGAAATACTACAAGTACGACTGGTAGGCCCAACGGCACCCGCAACAAATCTTGGCTTGCTAGGGTTTTGAGCCGTGAACTCATCCGCCGCTTCACGAGCGAGGCGTGCCGATTCAAAATTCAGCTCATAACTTAGCGCTTCCATATGATAATCCAGCATGGAAATATCATTGGCGTTGAAGGTATTGGTTTCTATGATATCCGCACCAGCCCCTAAGTAACTGCTGTAAATATCTTTAATGATTTTTGGTTGAGTTAAAGACAGTAGATCGTTATTACCCTTCAAATCACTTTGCCAATCCGCAAAGCGTTCACCACGATAATCGGCCTCTTCGAGCTTGTAGTCCTGAATCATGGTACCCATAGCACCATCTAGGATCAGAACATTTTCAGCTAAGCGTTTTTCTATAATCGAATACGAATCGGACTTTACCACTGTCACTACCTCAAAAAATAATATGCAGCGTAACTATACCTAAAAGCGCATAAAAAAGTGTTGAAAATTAGTAATGTGAAAGTGAATGATCTAATCAAAAAAGGCCAAAAATAGCGAGACGCTACCTTCGGCCTTACAAAGACTCGCTAAGCAGATTAATTTTTACGTTTATTGATCCGGCCAACTAGGAAGCCACCCAGCAATCCAGCCAATATGGCTGCGGCCCAATAGCCGTATTTATCTAATAGGTTATCGTTAGTCAGTGCCAAACTGCGACTTTCATTCAAGACCTGTCGCCTGACCTTTTGATTTTGATAACTCATTTGCTGGTTTACCAATAAATGTAGGCTGGCCTCAGGTTTTTCATTCAACCCCGATAAACGCCAACGCCACTGTAACTTACCGTCTTGCACCACTGAGTCGACACTGGCAGAGCTGATTAAGTTGATGGCACTGTCGGTAATGAGTTGAGCCGTATAGGTTTGGCCTGACACGCCGCCCTCCACTTGGGTGGCGACCACCACTTCAAAGGTATTGTGCAACACCATTTCATTGGGCAATTGCCATTGTAGGGGCGTTAATTTAGCGTTTAACTGGGCATCAAAAGCATCCATGGCCGCAACCAAAGAGATGCTTTCGTTTTGTTGAGTCTGCAACGCTTGTTCGACCATTTTCAAGTGTTCAGCAAGTTCTGTCAGTTCCGTTTGACTCGTGGCAAGGCGCTGATTCGCTTCGATAAGCTCCTCTTGCAATGCTAGCTGAGCTTGAGACAACTGATCACGTTGCTCCCCAAGTGCTTGCAGCCTCTCACTGGCCGCCTGTTCATTTTCATTTAGCTCTGTATTGACCAGTTGCAGTTCGTTTTCATACGCAATGATGGCGCGTTCTAAATCTTTCGTATGACGAGTTAATGCATCCAATTGTTTGCTAAGAGTCGATTCACGCAACTGACTTTGCTCTAGCTGAAGCGATAACTCATTTTCTGTTTGAGTGGAAGTCTGTACAGGCGATTCGCTCACTGATGGCTGCTCGGACGCTTGCACTTGTAACGTATCATTCTTAGCTGCAATCAAGCCGGAATTATTGCTTGCTTTGAGGATTTTTATTTCGTCCCACAAAAGCTGGTGCTGGGCTCGTGCATCCGATAACGCACCGCCTAACGTTAAATTTTCGGCTTGTAGTTCCGTTAACCTTTCTTGGTTATGCTGATTTTCAGCCTGCAAATTTGCATACTTTCTTTCTAACAGAGAGTTCTCAGTCAATAAGGTCTGGTATTTTTGCCCTAGTGCATAATGGGCGGAATCTAAGGTTTGAAAGTTCTTATTTAACGCAAGAAACTCTGTTTTTGAATCGGGTGCAATAAGGCTTTGATCGGCTTGTTGGTCTATTGGCGGAACAGCCGTTACTATGCTTTGAGTTTTTTCTTGCTCTAATGCGGCAATACGTTCAACGAGCGAGGCATTCTCAACTTTTAACTGAGCATACTCAGCCTCTAACTCAAGCCTACGACCCTTCTCCTGCTCTAGCTCTGCTAAGGTTTCAGCATTTATGTTGGCTTTTTCGAGCGCCGCAATCCGCTGATCTTTTTCATCTAAAGCTTTGTGCAGTTCAGTGAGTTGTGCCGTGTTGTCATTGAGTTGCTGCTCTAACTGGGCAATTTCTTGATTCTTGCTCTGAAGCGCAGAATTTAGGTCGGAAAGTGTTTCAGATTGGATCTGACTAGATTCCAAGCTCGCGGTTGAACCCACACCAGTTTGCTGTTGGGAGGAATTTGTAGAACAGGCTGTCGCCAATAGACCTAAAGCAAAAGGAATTAACGCTGCCGTACACTTGTTCATTATTCACTCCCAAATAAACGTAAGTTCTACAATAAGTTATCTCTTATGCCAGATTTCTGTAAAGATTGCAAAAAACCTCAGGTAAGGAGAAAAGCAATACCCTAATTTATCAGGGTATTGCTTAAGGTTTATTTATAGCAAACTTTTAGAGATCACCTCATAAACATCTTTAGACAGTTCTTCGGCCATAATGCGTTCGAGCTGAGCTTTCATTTTGCTTGATAATTCTGGCTGCATTTTTTTCCAACGGGTCAGCGGTGTACACAAGCGAGAAGCGATCTGTGGGTTACGCTTATTCAAGACAATGATTTGATCGGCAAGAAAGGTATAACCACTGCCATCAAGGTTGTGAAAACCTGAAACACTTTGCCCAAAACCACCCAATACCGAACGTACTTTATTCGGGTTTTTAAGATCGAAGGCTGGATGATTCATTAAGCCGGTCACGACGCCTAAAGCATCAGGACGTTCTTGGCTTGCACTTAACATCAACCATTTGTTTACCACTAATGGCTCATTTTGCCACTGCTGATAGAAAGTATCCATGAAGGTATCCGCCTGCGGATGAGAATTTTGAACCGCAATAGACAGGGCTGCGAATTGATCTGTCATGTTATTGGCGTTACTAAATTGCTCTGCTACAGCGACCAAAGCTTGCTCATCCGCGGTTTCTAACCAGTAAGACAGCGCGGTATTTTTCAAACTACGACGAGCAATCTCGGTAGCGGTTGCTTCATAGGCAACCTGAGCATTCAACGACTGGTAAGTCTTCTTTAATTCATCTTTAAGACTGTTCGCTAATAACGCTTTTAAATGGGCGCGGGCTTGTTTGATCTCAGCCGGATAAATGCTGGTTGCTAATTCAGACAAGTAAGCTTGACTTGGTAACGCTAAAATTAACGCGACCATAGCAGGGTCTAGGGTTTCATCACTAAGAAGTCGTTTGAAACCTTTTGCGAGTTGAGAGTCAATTGACAGCTCTACCCCATTCTTTGCCTGCTCAATAAGTTGCGTGAGTTCATTGACTGCCAACTGCTGCGCACTACTCCAACGGTTAAAGCCATCAGAATCAGCTGACATTAGCGTGAGTAAACTTTCACTGCTGTAGTCATAACGCAATTTAACGGGTGCTGAGAAACCTCGATATAAAGAAGGCACTGGGCACTCACTGACACCTGTAAATTCAAATACTTGGCTACCCTGAGTGAAGTCTAAAACATGCTCAACAGACGCTTTACCTTGATAGCTAGCTTCCAACTCATTTCCACTTTCATCCAATAAGCCGACTCTTACCGGCATATGCAAAGGCAGTTTGGTTGGTTGATTTGGCGTCTCAGGGGTTTCTTGCGCTAAAGTGAGGCGGTAGATACCTTGTTCAGCATCGTATTCGTCCTTAGCAGTGACCACAGGTGTGCCGGCCTGAGAATACCAGCGTGAGAAATGGCTCAAATCTACGCCAGAAGCGTCTTCCATCGCTGCAATAAAATCGTCACAGGTAACCGCTTGCCCATCATGTCGTTCGAAGTATAGATCCGAGCCCTGGCGGAACTTCTCTTCACCCAATAAGGTATGTATCATGCGCACAATTTCAGCGCCTTTTTCATACACGGTTAGCGTATAGAAGTTGGAAATCTCAATGAAAGAAGAAGGTCTAACCGGATGGGCCATTGGACCTGCATCTTCGGCAAATTGAGCCGTTTTCAGAAAGGAAACGTCTTCAACACGCTTAACCGTTTCTGAATGCATGTCCGCAGAAAAGGTCTGATCACGAAATACTGTAAAGCCTTCTTTTAAACTCAGTTGAAACCAATCACGACAAGTGACACGGTTTCCTGACCAGTTATGAAAATATTCGTGAGCCACAATGGCTTCTACGCGTAAATACGCATCGTCTGTGGTTGTCTCTGGGCTAGCTAGCAAACAAGAGGAGTTAAATATGTTTAAGCCCTTGTTTTCCATGGCGCCCATATTAAAGTCATCTACAGCCACTATCATAAAAATGTCTAAATCATATTCACGACCATAGACTTCTTCGTCCCAACGCATGGAGCGTTTTAAGGCCTCCATGGCATAATCAACCTTGTCGATATTATGAGATTCAGTGAATATCTGCAGCACCACCTTGCGACCACTCATGGTCACGAAATGGTCATCTTTGACTGCCAAATCACCCGCCACTAGGGCAAACAAATAGGCAGGTTTAGGAAAAGGGTCTTGCCAAACAACAAAGGCCTTGCCTTCATCCGTCATGCCTCGTTCAAGCTCATTACCATTAGACAACATGACAGGATAACGTTTGCTGTCTGCGATGATAGTGGTCGTGAAAACCGACATCACATCTGGGCGATCTAAATAATAGGTAATATGGCGAAAACCTTCAGCTTCACACTGGGTGCAAAACATCGAAGAGGAGCGGTACAAGCCTTCTAAGCGTGTGTTGTTCTGCGGTTCAATGAGAGTTTCACACGTCAGCAAAAATTCATCGGCGGTCGCGGTAATAATGAGTTTATCACCGATTAAGCGATACTCTTCAGGGGGTAGCTGATAATCATCCATGGCCACAGCTACGAGTTTTACATCCGGTCCGCCATCTAGAATTAGCGGCTCTGTGGATTTACCACGAGCCGGGTTACGGCGCATGTGTAAGCGTGAGGTGACAACTGTCGTGGTTTCATCAAGATCGAAAGTAAGTTCTGTTTTATCAATCAAAAATGGAGGAACTTGGTAGTCTTTTAAGTATATCGCTGAAGGTTGACTCTCTTTCATGGGCTCTCTCCTAAAATGTAAAACTTGCTTGATAGCCAGTATATTTACGAATATTAATAACGCCTGTATCAAGCATCCAATATTGGCCTTTAATGCCCATTAGCGTCCCTTCTATTACTGGTGTTTTCTCGGCATTAAGGCTAGAAATTTTGGTCGGGTATTCTAGAACGGGATAGCTAAATTCGTGGGTTTCATTTTCATCGGACAAATCTGTGATAGCTTGCAAACCAAACTCGTTTTGTAAGGCATCTAATCCTTCATACAAGAGTCCAATTAAGCGCTCTTGTTCCCGCTCCAGGTCCATGGTGATATCCAATCCTTTTAGCATATTGCGCCAATTGGTCTTATCTGCCACTTCGTTTTTAAACAGCATTTCAACCAAACCAGACATACGGCGGTTACTCACTCGAAATAAAGGTCTTGCTTGGGTTGCGCCCTGATCAATCCAACGGGTGGGTAATTGATCCCCTCTTGTAATACCGACCTTTAAGGCAGACGAATTGGCGAGATAAACATAATGACTTTGCATGCAAAACTGCTCGGCCCATTGTGGATCACGACAAGTTCCCAAATGGAAATGACATTTCTCTGGGCTCATAATGCAGGTATCACAAGCTGCCAGAGTTCTGAAACAAGAAAAACAGTAACCTTGACTAAAAGATTTTTTTGTCACCTTTTGGCACTTCACACAATGAATGACGCCAGCAAAATCCAAACGTACTTTTTGCCCTAATAACTCATTCATGAGAACGCTATCTTGGCCTAATTGCAGACGGTATTGAACCTTGCCATCGACAGCCTCGGTCTGCATCTTTTTCAGATCACCCGTTAGCATTAATTGTTTTCCTTAGTCGAGTTATCTACCCACTTGATGGTTTCATGCTCTGCGGTCGTTTGTTTGCTGTCACAACCAGAGTGTACCTCGGTATTAATATACCCAACCCTGTCCGTCTCTGATTTATTGCTGTAATCGTAGGTGATGACCGCTTGTAAACTCAGCTCTTTCTGCTCGGGCGTTAAACGTACACCATTTGGCCATTTTCCCAGTTCAACCGCTTGTTTTAGGCTGGCGTAAACTTCGGGCGACATATTGTCGATCATTTCTTTAAAGTTCATATCACTTCTCTCTTAACCAATCGCGAGGGCTAACGGCTTGCCTTAGTCCATAGGGTATTTGCTAAACAATACAGGCCACTCAAAATCAAACCTGTAACCAAACCTATCGTATGGGCTGTGTTAGCAATACTGCCTAAACCCACCATTTCAGGTATTTGCGTATAGCCAATACCCAACCAGACGACAAAAAATACCATTAATTGTTTACTTATCAATCTTGGCCAGCGTGGGTGTAGTAAAGGTGTCAGCCATGCAAAGCCAATCAGTCCGTACACGACACCAGACAGCCCACCAAACAATGGGTTGCCATTAATCTCATATTGCAAAACGTTGCTAAGTAATGCGGTGACCAGCACACCGACCGCCCATAAAAAAGAGCCCAGTAGATGCTCAATTTTACGTCCCACATCCCATACCCAAAGAACATTAAAAATAAAGTGCAGCAGACTAAAATGAAGAAAAGCGGGGCTCAGCAGTCGCCAATAGTCACCCTGTGCTAAGACTTCTTCTAGTGGTAAAAAGCGCACTTGGCTGCCAAACACTTCAAACGGACTAATAGAAAAATACGCAACGCTGGTTAAATCTGCCCCCAACTGGGTGACAAAAGCGACAATAGCCGCCAGCGCGATAGTTGTGATGGTGGCAGGATAAGTTAGGTAGAAACCCACTAGACTTTTTGATGAGGCTTTACGAATGGGTTTTGCGCTTGCGGATGACACAATTTGAGACAAATCCTCGCCACTTTCCCAAGCCGTAATAATTTCTACTGCATAAGCTTGATTTTGAGCATTAACAAGCCAAAGCTCATTGTGACCATTGGAAAATTCGATACGATGGGCAATTTTCTGTTGCCATAAAAAACGGCTAAGCACCGCTGGGTCGGCATCGGGTTTAAAACGATAAATTGGAAACATCTAACCCTTACTGGGAGTCCCCTCTAGTAATATGAAGTTAGGTTTATAGTTAGGATTTATAACTGCTTTGCCAACCTAACTTGTCTCGGCAAACATCATAAAAATCATGATTCATAGGATGGATTAAGCGGATGCCACCCTCTTTCTTGGTAATATGTATTTCATCACCTGGCGCAGCAGTAATGTTTAACTGACCATCACAACTCACACTCGGGTAAGTAAGATTCGATTCACAGACAACAATTCGAATTTTAGCGTTGCCATTAATCACAATGGGTCGATTACTTAAGGTATGGGGATGCATAGGAACCAATACTATGGCATCCAGTGTTGGTAGCATAATTGGGCCACCAGCAGACAGAGCATAAGCGGTGGATCCCGTTGGTGTAGCCACGATCAAACCATCGGATTTTTGATTCATCACAAATTGATCATCGATAAAGAGATCGAATTGGATCATACGAGCGGATTTTCCTGGGTGAAGTACCAAATCGTTTAATGCTATCCCTTCGCCACGGGCTTGGTTTTGTCGCTTCACCTTGGCTTGAATCATGAAGCGCTTTTCTTCATGAAATTCACCACGAAAGATGGGGTCTAATTCTTCTTTTAATTGATGAGGAGAAATATCCGTTAGGAAACCTAGTGTGCCTCGGTTGATGCCTAAGACAGGAATATCATAACTGCAAATTGCTCGAGCGGCCCCTAAAAAGCTACCGTCGCCCCCCACAACTATGGCCAAATCACAGTGATCGCCCAGTTCTTTAAGCGGGGATGAGTCAATCTTCACCCCTGGCATCATGGTAGCCAGTTCGGTTTCTAACACAGGGACTAGATTCTTGTCCTGAAGGTATTCCATTAATTTTTTGACTGTTTCTAGAACCTGAGGCTTATCCAATCTTGCAATAATGCCCACACGTGTAAAAAGACTCATGCGTTATTCTCTTATCATCAATCAAATGCAATCAATACAATTACGAACAAACTCGATGCGCCAAGGCTCAGGGTTTGTTATCTAAGTTGTCGCCACTTTAACACGAAGTCTCTAGCTCTCGCTATGTGAACAGACTTTCAAAAATGGATTATGCTCATCCTTGTAGCCTCGCCAGCCCTGAATACCACCTGTGTGTATAAATAATGTTCGCCTATTAGGCCACTGACCGGACTGTATTGCTTTGATAATAGCAAAGAGGGCTTTGTTGGTATAAACAGGGTCGAGTATCAGGTTAGGATTTAGCTGGGCTATTTGCTTCATAAAATCCCGTAATTCTTCACTGTGCTTTGCATAACCACCATGATGACAGTCACTATGAAATCTCAACCTGTCAGAACAGTTTGCGCTGTTAAGTTTACAAGCAAGCTGAACAATTTCCCCTTGTTGGTCAGCCGCCCCTTTTAACGCACTGAACACATGTAAAAAGGGAACCTCAGGTGCGGATAAAAAACCCGCGGCGGTTGTACCTGTGCCTGCTGCAAGCGCCCAAGCATCAAAGCCGTTATCTTGCCTTGCAATATCTCGAGCCCATTCTTGGCAACCTTTAGCACCAAGCATGCCGCCACCCCCTTCTGGCACCCAATACACATCGTCATATTCATTTTGAATTTTCGCTGCGACCAGAGAGTCCACCCCAAGACGATAATCAGCCCTACTCGATGGCCACAACTCAACTCCATTCTTGGCGGCATCTTTTAAAGTGGGTGTAAGGTTAGCTTGTAGCTCACCACGTACGATACAAACACCTTTTTCATCTAGTGCTTTTAAAGTGTTTGAAAATGCGTGCAGGTGATTGGAATAAGGTCCGGCAAAAGTTGCTATCACCTTAGCTTTTTGCTGGTTAGCTGCACACAGATGATGTTTGAGCTTATGCCACTTATTACCAGGGGCAGCTTGATTCTCTAAATCCCCCCGGTAGATATACAGTTCATAATTCAGAAGTGAGTTTGAAGGGGTAGCAGGGATAACAATAGGTTCAAGCACGAAGTGAAAAGTCTCTTAACATCAGGTTTTTACGCATAATATCATAGGCAACCCCCATTCGTTGAAAGCACTTTTCTCTTTAAGCTAGGCAAAATTCTATAAAGGCGACCCTTTACTCTTTATAGACGAAGAATATCCCTGATAAATCTGCCTTTTATGGGATAAATTTTGTTAAAATCTGCGCACTCATCATTTGTGGAGATGAAACATGATTCCAACGCTTTCTGAAGTGTCACCACTTCAGTCCAAGTACTTAGCTTTTATTGAGAGACTAAAAGCTTCCGGTTTTACCGGCGACACCAATCCAGATTATGCCAACCGTGTTGTCCTTTCTACCGATAACTCTATTTATCAGGTGTTACCACAAGGGGTTATTTACCCAAAAACCGTGGAAGACATCCAGCTGATTAGCCAACTCAGCAATGAATCCGAATTTCATGACATAGTACTTAGTCCTCGCGGTGGTGGTACGGGTACCAACGGTCAGTCGTTGAGTGATGGTCTGATTGTTGATTTATCCAAACACATGAACAAAATCCTTGAAATCAATGCCGAAGAAGGCTGGGCAAGAGTCCAAACCGGCGTTGTCAAAGATCAGTTGAACAAAGCCATCAAGCCCCATGGGCTGTTCTTTGCTCCAGAGTTGTCTACCAGTAATCGCGCGACCATTGGCGGCATGATTAATACCGATGCCAGCGGACAAGGCTCGGTTATGTATGGCAAAACCCGCGATCATGTCTTGTCTCTGAAAACCGTTTTGCTCGACGGAAGTTTGTTGGATTCGACTCCTATAGATGACGACACCTTAGAAACCATTAAATCTGGTGAGGGTTATGCCGCTCATGCTCACAAATTGGTCGATAGCATTCAAAAAAACAAGGCAGAGCAAATTGAGAAAACCTTCCCAGAGCTTAATCGTTGCCTAACAGGTTATGACCTTGCTCATATTCGTACTGAACAAGGTCTGTTCAATATGAATTCTGTGTTGTGTGGTTCCGAAGGCACGCTGGGCTTTATTGTCGAAGCGAAAGTCAATTTGCTTACCATTCCAACCTATGCTGCCTTGGTTAACATTCGTTATAACAGCTTTGAAGGTTCATTGCGTCACGCCAGAGAGCTATTGGAAGCCAAGCCTACCTCTATCGAAACTGTTGACTCAAAAGTTTTGGGTCTTGCCAAAGGTGACATTATTTGGAACTCGGTCTCTGAGTTTTTCCCAGAAAAAGCCGGAGAAGATATTCAAGGCATCAATCTGGTTGAATATACCGGCAAGAGCGAGCAAGAAGTTTTAGAGCGTATTAAAGTCTTAACAGACCAATTGGATAAACTCGCGGAACAAGGTGATAGCAGCGCATTAGGCTACACCATTGCCAAAGGCCACAGTAACGTCAATAAAATCTGGGCCATGCGTAAAAAGTCTGTGGGTCTGTTAGGTAATGCTAAAGGTGAAAAGCGCCCTATCCCATTCGTTGAGGATACCGCCGTACCACCGGAAAACTTAGCGGATTTCATTATGGAGTTTCGTGCCGTATTAGACAGCTATGAAGTCCAATATGGCATGTTTGGCCATGTAGATGCTGGGGTACTTCACGTCCGCCCTGCATTGGATCTAAAAGATGAAAGCCAAGAGCCAATGATTCGTGAAATCACCGATAAGGTGGTAGCACTAACACAAAAATACGATGGTTTATTATGGGGTGAACACGGTAAAGGCGTTCGCTCTGAATACGCTCCTGCTTTTTTCGGTGACCTATACCCAAGCGTTCAGCAAGTTAAGGGGGCTTTCGATCCACGTAATCAATTAAACCCAGGAAAAATCGCCACCCCTTTCGAGCTAGGGGCTGAACTTCTCAAAATTGACGAAGTCCCCCTACGTGGGCAATTTGATCGCCAAATACCCTTGCATAATCGTGACCAGTTCAAGGAAGGCATGTACTGTAATGGCAATGGCGCCTGTTATAACTTTGACCCGAACGATGCAATGTGTCCTTCTTGGAAAGGCACCAGGGATCGACGCCACTCCCCGAAAGGCCGAGCCTCTTTAATGCGCGAATGGTTACGCGGCATGAGCAACCAAGGGGTGGATACTCAAAAAGCTAGCGAAGATGTTAAGCACAGTAATTTCCTTTTCAGCTTCATCCCCAAACTTAAAAACACTTTGGCAAAGAGACGTGGTGAGTACGACTTCTCCCATGAGGTTCATGAATCCATGATGGGCTGTTTGGCTTGTAAGTCATGTGTTGGTCAATGTCCGATCAAAGTCGACGTCCCAGAATTTCGCGCTAAATTTTTAGAACTCTACTATGGTCGTTACTTACGCCCTGTGAAAGACTACCTCATCGGCTCTTTAGAATTTATGCTACCAAGCCTTGCGGTCTTGCCTCAGCCTTACAATTGGTTAGTGAGTCGCAGCTGGATCAATCACTTTAGCAGCAAATATCTAGGACTGGCGGATAACCCTAAATTCAGCCAGTTCAATTTAAAGAAAGAAATGTCTAAGCGCGGCATTCGTTTGGCGACCCCTCTTGCCATCGAAAGCCTTAGTCCTAAAGACAGACAACGCGCCGTCATTGTAGTACAAGATGCTTTCACGAGTTACTTTGAAACAGAGTTGGTACTGGATACCATGGAAATGCTGAGCCGATTAGGCTTTCAAGCCTACCTCGCTCCATACATGCCGAATGGCAAGCCATTGCATGTTCACGGCTTTATGCGTGCTTTTCACAAGACCGCACGTAAAAATCTGGATATGTTACAAAGCCTATCGTTTTATGGTTTGCCATTTGTCGGTATTGACCCTTCCATGACTTTGACCTACCGCTCTGAGTACGCCAAGGTTTTTGCCGATACACGCCAAATCCCTAATATTCAGTTGATGCAAGAATGGCTAGCACAGAAAACCGAGCACCTCACTAAGCAACCGCTTACTTGTGAAGGTTCGACCTATCACTTAATGACCCACTGTACAGAGAAGACCAATGCTGCAGGCTCAATTGGTGACTGGCAAAAGGTTTATCGTACATTAGGTCTTGAGCTTAAAATTGAAAATGTGGGTTGTTGTGGTATGGCGGGTACTTATGGTCATGAAAGTGCTAACTTAGAAACATCCAAGCACATTTATGAGCTGTCATGGCATGAAAAGGTTACCGATGCCGACTTGTCTGGCAAGCTCGTTGCCACCGGATACTCATGTCGTAGCCAAGCCAAACGCCTAGATGATGCCAAGTTGCCTCATCCAGCACAGGTACTTTTATCTCATCTTAAAAAAGCCCAGCAACCAATTACTTCCAACCAAGCCTAGTTGCTTAGCTATTGGCCCCTTCAAGGGGCCAATTTTTTATCAGGAAAAGCATGAATCAACATAACCTTATCCATGACAGTGCGGACGAGTATGGTCCCATCCGGGTAATAGATGACGGTCAATATCGCATTCTTTCCTTTGCAGAAGGTGATGAACAAAGCCGTATCCGACTTTCCAGCCCACACGTTCTACAGCACGAATATACCCAAGCCATGATGCTACCCTTACTCTTTATGCAACCAAAGCGAGTGTGTATTTTAGGGTTAGGGGGGGGTGCACTGGTGAACGCTCTTTATCATAGTGTGCCGAGCATCCAAATCACAGCCGTAGAACTTCGCCAAGAAGTGCTGGACACCGCGCAAATGTATTTTAAGCTTCCCCAGGGCAAACGTATTAACTTCGTGGTGGAAAATGCCGCAAGCTTCCTCGATAAAGGCTTAGACAAGAAAGTCGATCTATTGATGACGGATATTTATCATACAGAAGGTATGGACCGATCCGTTTTAGCCACCAGTTTCATTGAAAACTGCGCCCGTAATATTAAAGAAAACGGCTGGCTCGTACTTAATTGCTGGAGTGACTACAAGAACCATCAAGGGCTCACTGAATTACTTAAAGAAAACTTTGTAGACGTTAGGGCGTTGGACACTGGCACGGGGAATTGGGTGGTCATTGCCTGTAAGAAAACTCACACCGTGAATGCAAAAGCCATGAAAGCCATCGCGCAAAAGTTAGGCGCTAGTCTGGACATTCCGCTGACCAAATGGCTATCTCGGTTGACGGAACTTTCTTAACCACTCATTCCTCAGGGTTAAGCCTGTCTTGCTGTCATATCACTGTAAGAATGTCTACGTAACATGCATTTTATCTTAAAACCAATAGGTAGAATGCACTATGGAAAACAATCAAGCAGCACTTCCTAACAGAAGTGAATACCAAAACTATATGCAGTGGGCCATGGTTGCCCTACTGGTTTATTTACTGATTTGCGCCGTAGGCATGATTGGTGGTGGTTTTAAAATGGCTACTGGCGGTCACGCTAAAGAGTTGTTTGCTTTCGCCAGCAATCCTTTTGCAGGTCTGGTTGTCGGCATTGTCGCCACCGCACTCATTCAGTCCTCCTCGACGGTAACCTCTATAATTGTTGGCCTTGTGGCTGGTGGTTTACCCGTTGAGCTAGCGGTTCCTATAGTAATGGGGGCAAACGTTGGCACCTCGATCACCAACACCATCGTATCTTTAGGGCACGTTCGAGCTAAAGAAGAGTTTAAAAGAGCTTTTTCCGCGGCTACCGTTCATGACTTTTTCAACCTTTTGTCTGTACTCATCTTTCTGCCTCTAGAAATCGCCTTTGGCATTTTAGAAAAAGCAGGCGCATGGTTAACAAGTTTATTTTACGGGGCTGGTGATACTTCAATAAGCGGGCTCAACTTCGTAAAAGCCGCTACTGCGCCGGTTGTAAATACCTTTAAAGGCGCAACGCAGACGCTAGGCGACCAAGCAGGTGGCATCACCCTTATCGTTCTCGGCATTGTTTTGATCTTTATCGCTATTACCTATGTTGGTAAATTATTGAAGCAGTTAATGGTGGGTAAAGCCAAAGACATCATGCATACCGCGATTGGTCGTGGACCAATTTCCGGTATCACCTCTGGTACCCTAGTGACTATCTTAGTTCAGTCATCTTCTACCACCACATCGCTGATGGTGCCTCTTGCAGGCTCTGGCTCTTTCAAATTGAAAGATATTTACCCATTCACTCTAGGGGCTAACATTGGCACTTGTGTCACGGCGGTTCTTGCCGCTACCGCTGTGACGGGGAACGCTCAGGCCGCTCTACAAATAGCCTTCATTCATCTGATATACAATATCTTGGGAGTGTTGGTGATTTATGGCACCCCTATGCTTCGTAACCTACCTATTAAGGCCGCTGAAACTCTAGGTCAGACAGCGGCAGACAATAAGTTTGCCGCCCTTGGTTATATATTGGGTGTGTTCTTTGTCTTTCCAGCACTATGCCTTGGCGTCAGTAGCGCAATCTAATTTAGGGAGTATTTATGAGTGATTTAAAAGTATTAACCAATGAAAGGCTTCACAAGCTGATTGATGAGACCCATCAAACACTTACCGAACTTAAAAAAGAAGTCACGCGTCGAGAGCAACTAAAACAAGAGCATGAAATTTACGATCTGGATCATCATATGAAAAGCGCAGAGCTTAACATCGTCGGCATTAAGAATTTCATTGCTTATCTTTTAGACGAAGCTAAGAAAAAATAACCACAATAAAACCCCAACCCTTATCAGGGTTGGGGTTTTCATCTTTTTATACCGAAAACACTTGATCCACTAGGGCTTTCGCCGCCCGTTCTAATTCGGCCAAATGCTGCTCCGAAATAAAACTCTCTAGATAAATTTTATAAACATTTTCGGTGCCCGAAGGACGGGCAGCAAACCAACCGTTTTGGGTAACAACTTTTAAACCGCCAATGGCCGCATTATTACCTGGGGCATGGGTCAAAACCTGCAAGATTTCCTCGCCTGCTAATTCTGTTTGCTTAACATCTTCTGAGCTTAAGCGAGAGAGAACGGCTTTTTGCTCTGGCGTAGCCGCTACATCAATTCGCTGGTAGAAAGGTCTCCCATATTTAGATACCTGCTCTTCATAAAACTCTGACGGATCTTTACCGGTAACGGCTAAAATTTCAGCGGCCAACAGTGCCAAGATGAAGCCATCTTTATCTGTAGTCCATACTTGACCGTTTTTACGCAAAAAAGAGGCACCGGCACTTTCTTCACCTCCAAACGCCATTTCACCTTGATATAGACCTTCCACGTACCATTTAAAACCGACAGGTACTTCACTTAACTGTTTACCAAGTCCATTGACTACTCTATCAATCATGCCACTGGAAACTAGGGTTTTACCGAACTTGATGTCGGCAGGCCAATCTTCACGATGTTGAGATAAATATTCTATGGCCACCCCTAGGTAAGCATTTGGGTTCATTAGGCCAGATTTGGGACAAACAATACCGTGACGATCATAATCCGGGTCATTGCCGACTGCTATGTCAAAGTCATCTTTGATGTTCAACAAGGCATTCATGGCATAAGGTGATGAGCAATCCATACGGATTTTGCCATCCTTATCTAGGGGAACAAATCGAAAGGTTGGGTCGACTTCTGTATTAACAACGGTAATATCTAGACCATATTTATCCGCAATAGGCTGCCAGTAATGAATGCCAGAGCCACCCATAGGGTCGACACCGATACGAACCTTAGCCTTAGCGATGGCTTTCATATCAATGACATTTTCTAGATCGTTCACATAGTGATGAATAAAATCAAAAGGTTCGATCAACCCAGAGTCAGTTTGGCCTTGCTCAGACAAACGTTTTACGCCGTTTAGCCCTTCTGCTAACAGCTGATTGGCTCGCGACGCGACCCAATCGGTAATCTCTTTATCTGCAGGCCCGCCTTTGTAAGAATTGTATTTAATGCCGCCATCTGTGGGTGGGTTATGAGAAGGTGTAATCACAATGCCGTCACTTAACTCGTTACTGGAAACATTGTGGGTCAGAATTGCATGGGAAATGACTGGTGTAGGTGTGTAGCCGTTATCCGACTGAACCCTTACATTCACACCATTGGCAGTTAATACGCTTAATGTCGTTTGAAAAGCTGCTTCTGATAAAGCGTGGGTATCTTTGCCTAAATATAAAGGCCCGGTGATTTTTTGCTGTAGCCTGTATTCTGCAATGGCTTGGCTGATCGCCAGAATATGATCTTCGTTGAAACTGGTATGAAAAGCATTCCCCCTGTGTCCTGATGTGCCAAAAGCCACTTGTTGCACAGCTTGGCTAACGTCGGGTTTTTGCAAAAAATAGGCGCTCATTAGTTTAGGAATATTAACCAATGAATCGAGTGGAGCAAGCTTACCTGCTTGAGGGTGAATTGCCATATTATAAATGCCTCTAAGTCATTAAAACTAAGTGCCTACAGTCTCCCTTAATTGAACAATAGTTTCAATGACTTAACGGTTACAACACTATCTCTTTTGTAGAATGAGGCTACCTATAGAATACCCAGCACCAAAGGAGCAAATCACACCTATGTCATTGGGTTGCATATCCTCATGATACTTTGCAAAAGCAATTATAGAGCCCGCTGAGGCAGTATTAGCGTATTCATCTAAGACAATTGGGGCTTCATCAAAACTCGCATCACGCCCTAAAAGGCGCTTACTAATCAATAAGTTCATGTTTATATTGGCCTGATGCAACCACCAACGCCTTAATTGAGACACGTCAATCCCGTGGGACGTTAGATGCCCTTCAATGTGCTCGGCCGCCATTGGGCAAACCTCTTTAAACACTTTGCGGCCATTTTGATGAAAGAGTTTATCCACACCATAGGGTGCTTCATCTGTTGCAAAGCTAACATAGCCAAAGTTGGAGCGAATATTATTAGAATAGGATGTCACACATTTTACACCCAGCACATTGAATGCGTGTTGTGAGCGACAAGTTTCTTCGCTTTCAACAACGATAGCGGTGGCTACATCACCAAAAATAAAATGTGAATCTCGGTCTTTATAATTCACCTGAGGAGACGTGAGTTCAGGGTTGATCACTAACACCGCTTTCGCACTGTCAGAGCGAACAGCATCATAAGCTCTTTGCAGACCGAAGGTGGCGGCTGAACAAGCTACTAACATATCAAATGCAAAACCTTCAATACCCAATGCAGCTTGTACTTCAATAGCAATGGCCGGATAGGAACGCTGGGTGTAAGCACAAGATACCACCACCATGTCAATATCACAGGCTGTCTTATTAGCGGCTAATAAGGCTTTCTTTGCCGCTTCAACGGCCATTTCTGCTTGGTGAGAAAGTTCATCATCTTGTCTAGGCGTGATGGATGGCCGCATTCGATCGATGTCTAAAATGCCATCTTTTACATAGACGTATCGACTCTTAATACCTGATGCTTTTTCTATAAACTCAGCACTAGAAAACGGCTTTGGGGAAACATCACCCAGCTCTATCCCCTGAGCATGCTGCTCATTATAGTCTGCCGCCCAAGCATTATAGCTCGCCACCAACTCTTCATTACTAACACTGTACTTTGGGGTCCATAGACCAACCCCACTGATAACAACAGAATTCGCCATTTCATTATCCTTTTATTATTGTAATTATCGCGCCAACGCTAGGCTTAAAAAATTACCCGATACAAATATTCGCCATATACCACTATACCATTTATTTATACTGTTCAGATTGTGATATTCATTTTGTTTGAAAATAAATTGATTCTAGCGCTTGTTTTACTATTAGATAACTGTAGCTTATATTTGATTATCTTTCGGTTTTGAGTCCATTATGATTAACAATCACAACAAGGATACGGCTTTAATTCTATCTGGCGGTGGTGCGAGGGCCGCTTATCAAGTGGGCGTTCTTTCCACGATTGGTAAATTACTCCCCAAAGGCTGTGAACTCCCCTTTCCGATTTTATGTGGCACTTCAGCGGGCGCTTTAAATGCTAGTATGCTGGCCAGCCATGCGGGTAATTTCACCCGCGCCGTGTCCACTTTAGCCTTCGTATGGCGTCATCTTACACCAGATCAAATTTACACTATGAGTCGTTGGCCCATGACCAGCTCGCTCACAAAAACGCTGCTTGGTTTATTTCATCGTCATAATCATAACGACCCCATTGCGCTTATGGATAACACTCCTCTTAAGCAACTCTTGGAAAATTATTTAAGTTTTGCTGACATTCAGACAGCGGTTGACCAACAACAACTTAAGTCCCTCGCCATTACGGCCATGAGCTACTCCACTGGCGAGTCGACCACATTTTTTCAAGCCTTGTCGAATATAGAGCCCTGGCAAGGTAATCGGCGCAAAGGGGTTAGAGCACAACTTAATGTTGACCATCTACTCGCCTCAAGTGCGATCCCAACCATCTTTCCTGCCAACAAGATTGATCAACACTACTACGGAGATGGTGCCATTCGACAAAAATCCGCTATCTATCCTGCAATGAAATTAGGCGCGAAAAAAATTATGATCATTGGGGTAAGCGGAAATCGCAGAGTCAAGGAGTGGCCAAGCAAAACGGTCGAAGCGTCGTCATCCGCCCCCAGTATGACGCAAATTCTTGGACAGCTGCTAAACAGTGCTTTTATCGATAACCTAGAAGACGACATCAATCAATTAGAGCTTTTCAATGACATTTTACGTGACCTTCCAGATGACAAGAAAGCCCAGCATCAGCTCCCCACTGAAACCTTAATCATCTCCCCTTCACAAGAGATAAATGAAATTGCTGACCAACATATTACTACCTTACCCAAAAACGTCCGTACTCTACTTAAAGCCGCAGGAGGGTCTTCATCACAAAGAACGAGTTCAGCTGCTAGCTACCTGCTATTTACTCCAGAATACTGTCGAGCACTTATAGAGCTTGGGCAAAAAGATGCCATGTGGGAGAAAGATAAGATTTTAGATTTTTTAGAAATTGATAAGATTAAATAGACAGTGTAACGGTGTAAACTTAAGAAACAAAAAAGCCGCTTTTACCCAGTAAAAGCGGCTTTTTACACTCTAATTAGATTATAGAGTTAAGCGACGTAGATCACTTAGAAGAGAGTTCAAGAAGGTCATGAATCGACCCGCATCACCACCATTCACCGCTCTGTGATCGTATGACAAGCACAGAGGCAACATAGTACGTGGTTCAAATTCTTTACCATTCCAACGTGGTTCAATGTCCGCTTTAGAAACACCAAGAATACCCACTTCAGGACAGTTAACAATTGGTGTGAAGCCAGTTCCACCAATCGCACCAAGGCTTGAAATAGTGAAACAACCACCTTGCATATCCGCAGGCTTAAGTTGTTTATCAAGAGCTTTCTTGATCAGAACGTTCGCTTCTTTAGCAATCTGAACAACAGATTTCTTATCCGCATCACGTAACACAGGAACAACCAATCCAGCTGGTGAATCCACCGCAATACCAATGTGCACATATTTCTTCTGTACATAGCTTTCGCCATCAGCAGTCAAAGACACATTAAATGCAGGGTTAGCCACCATGGCTTGAGCAACAGCTTTAATTAGGAAAGGTAGTGGCGTTAGCTTAACACCTTGCTTCTCCATTTCAGCCTTAAGACCCTTACGGAATCCTTCAAGGTCAGTAATATCTGCTTTATCGAATTGAGTAACCTGAGGAACAACAAGAGCATTACGCACCATATTCTGTGCAGTAAGCTTTTGTATCTTGCTCATCTTAACAACTTCGATTTCACCAAACTTACTGAAATCTTGATCTGGTACAGTCGGTAAACCGGCACCGGCTACAGAGCCTGCAACAGGCGTTGAAGTCGCTTTTTGAACAGCGGCTTTAACGTAAGCATGCAAGTCTTCTTTAAGGATGCGACCGCGAGGACCGGTAGGACGAACCAAAGACAATTCAACGCCCAATTCACGAGCCAACATGCGTACCGCAGGGCCCGCATGAACTTTCTTAGACGGTGTAGAAAGCACAGCAGATGAATCTACTGCTGGAGCAGAAGCTGGCTTAGCGGCAGCAGGAGCTGGTTCTGCTGCTTTTGCAGGCGCAGAAACTGGAGCTGCTGCAGGAGCCGCTACACCTTCAACTTCTAATTCAAGAATTAGATCACCTTCAGAAACCGTGTCACCCTCTTTAATAGACAAGGACTTAACAACACCGGTTTTTGGAGCAGGAATTTCCATAGAAGCTTTATCGGTTTCCAAAACAATGATGGAATCACCTTCTTCTACTTTGTCACCAACAGCAACCGCTACCTCAATAACATCAACACCTTCCGCGCCGCCGATATCAGGAACATTGACCGTTTCAACACCACTGGCAACAGCAGCTGGTGTCGCCGCTTCAGCCGCTGGAGCTTCAGCCGCTTGAGGGGCGCTAGAACCTTCTGTAACCAAGGTTAGGACATCAGCACCTTCAGATACCGTGTCACCGACACTGATAATGATTTTTCCAACAGTACCTGTGAATGGAGAAGGAATGTCCATAGAAGCTTTATCTGTTTCCAGAACAAGGATGGAATCACCCTCTTCTACTTTGTCGCCTTCGGCAACACAAACTTCGATAACTTCAACATCGGTTGCGCCACCAATGTCTGGAATAGTAATTTTTTCTTCACTGGAAGCTGCTGCAGCGACAGGCGCAGGAGCAGACTCTACAGGTGCTGTAGCTTCAGTTTTCTCTGCTGTAGCACCTGCTGCGGCTTCAACTTCAATTACCAACACTTCATCACCTTCAGAGACGGTATCGCCTTCTTTTACGGAAATGCTGACAACTTTACCTGCCATAGACGATGGAACGTCCATGGAAGCTTTATCTGTTTCTAACACAATAATGGATTGGTCAACGGCAATTACATCGCCAACCTGAACGCTGATTTCAATAACTTCAACATCAGCTGCACCACCAATATCCGGTACTCGAATGATTTCAGTACTCACGGAAATCTCCTTTGTCGTATAGACGCATCAAACTTTAAAAACTTATCTAGCTAAGGCACAACCTTAGCTAGATGGACTAGCTTGTTATGTAATTAGCAAGTAACTGGGTTTGGTTTTTCTGGATCTAAGCCAAACTTAGCGATCGCTTCACTAACTACAGATGCATCGATCACACCGTCTTTTACCAGCGCATTCAAAGCAGAAACAACAACCCAATAACGGTTGATCTCGAAGAAGTGACGCAATTGTTCACGTGTATCACTGCGACCGAAACCGTCTGTACCAAGGACATTATAAGTGCCTTTGATGAATGGACGAATTTGATCAGCAAACAATTTAACGTGGTCAGTTGACGCAATAACAGGACCATTGCCTTCTAAGCACTGCTCAACATAAGACAAACGTGCTTCTTCTTCTGGGTGGAGCATGCTCCAACGACTAGCGTCTAAACCTTCACGACGTAGCTCATTGAAAGACGTTACACTCCATACATCGGAATTCACACCGTAATCTTCGAAAAGAATTTTCGCTGCGGCTTCAACTTCACGCAAGATCACACCAGAACCAAGCAATTGAACTTGTTTCTTGTTCGTTTTCTTCTGATTCGTTTGCAGCTTGTACATACCTTTGATGATGCCATCTTCAACGCCTTCAGGCATATCTTCATGGGCATAGTTTTCATTCATCACTGTTAGGTAGTAGAAAACGCTTTCTTTATCTTGGTACATACGACGTAAGCCGTCTTGAACGATTACCGCTACTTCGTATGAGTAAGTAGGATCATAAGATACACAGTTAGGGATCGTACCTGCCAAGATGTGAGAATGACCATCTTCGTGCTGTAGACCTTCACCATTTAGCGTAGTACGACCTGCTGTCGCACCGATCAAGAAACCACGTGCTTGTGAGTCACCTGCTGCCCATGCCAAGTCACCAACACGCTGGAAACCAAACATAGAGTAGTAAATGTACACAGGAATCATAGGTAGATTACTGTTACTGTAAGACGTCGCAAGTGCTAACCATGAAGAGAATGCACCGGCTTCATTGATACCTTCTTGAAGGATCTGACCGTCTTTAGACTCTTTGTAGTACATTATCTGAGTGTGGTCATGTGGCGTGTAACGTTGCCCTTCACAGCTGTAGATACCTAGCTGACGGAACATACCTTCCATACCAAACGTACGTGCTTCATCGGCCAAAATAGGCACAACACGCTCACCGATCTTCTTATCTTTTACCATCACGTTCAATGCGCGAACAAATGCCATAGTCGTCGAAATTTCACGACCTTTAGTTCCGGCGATCTGTGCTTTGAATGCTTCTAGTGAAGGCACTTCAAGCGCTTCACAATCACGACGACGTACTGGGAAATCACCACTCAATTCTTTACGACGAGAGCGCAAGTATTGCATTTCTGGGCTATCTTCAGCAGGACGGTAGTAAGGAAGGTCTTTAAGTTCTTCATCACTGATAGGGATGCCAAACTTGTCACGGAACTGAGCCAAAGACTCTTCATCCAGTTTCTTAGTTTGATGGGCGGTATTTTGTGCTTCAGCCGCCTTGAACATACCGTAACCTTTAACCGTTTGCGCAAGGATAACAGTCGGCTGGCCTTTGTGGGCCGTCGCTTCTGCATACGCTGCATAAACTTTGTAAGGGTCGTGACCACCGCGATTAAGATTCATAATCTCATCGTCAGTCATGTCTTTAACCATCTCTAGCAATTCTGGGTATTTACCGAAGAAATGCTCACGAGTGTAGGCACCACCATTCGCTTTGTAGTTCTGAAGCTCGCCGTCGCAGACTTCATTCATACGCTTAACAAGTAAGCCTTTGGTGTCTTTTTCAAATAATGGGTCCCAATGACGGCCCCATAAACACTTAATAACATTCCAGCCAGCACCACGGAAGACGCCTTCAAGCTCTTGTACAATTTTGCTGTTACCACGAACAGGACCATCTAGGCGCTGAAGGTTACAGTTAATAACAAAGATCAAGTTATCAAGGCTTTCACGACCCGCTAGGGCAATGGCGCCTAGAGATTCTGGCTCGTCACACTCACCATCTCCTAGGAATGCCCAAACTTTACGATCACCTTGATCGATCAAGCCACGGCTATGTTGGTATTTCATTACGTGTGCTTGGTAAATAGCTTGTAGTGGTCCAAGCCCCATAGAAACCGTTGGGAATTGCCAGTAATCGGGCATCAACCAAGGATGTGGGTAAGAGGAAATGCCTTTACCATCAACCTCACGGCGGAAGTTATCAAGCTGTTCATCAGTCAAACGACCTTCAATGTATGAACGAGCATAAATACCTGGAGAAATATGGCCTTGGAAGAACACCATATCAGCTTCTTGTTTACCGTCACCACCACGGAAGAAGTGGTTAAAGCCGATATCATAAAGCGTTGCTGCTGATGAGAAACTCGTGATATGGCCACCTAAAGTAGAATCTACTCGGTTTGCCTTCATTACCATCGCCAATGCATTCCAACGAATAATAGAACGTATACGACGTTCCATAAATACATCACCTGGCAATGGTTTCTCACTTTTAGGTGAAATCGTGTTGCAATAAGGTGTTGTGATTGAAGATGGTAAATTTGTACCCGCTTTTGACGCTTCGCTCGACAATTTATTTAAAATATATTGCGCGCGTTCAGGGCCTTCTTCACGAAGGACAGACTCAAGCGCATCAATCCACTCTTTGGTTTCAATTGGATCAATGTCTTCGAGAATATGCTGCTCAGTCATTGTATTAATAACTCCCGCTATTAGAACAGTACTTAACCAACCAAGGTCAATCTATTTTTTAAAGCCTTGGTGGCTACTTAAACGAACCGTCGGAACAGTATGAATAGCCATAACTATTCCAGCCAACTAACAAAACGGATCTCTACTGAATTCAAGATGCCTGTTTATTTTTTCAATGACATTTTTTTATTATTTTGACTTACGGCGTCACTGCATCGACCACCAAAAGATCTAGTCGGTTCGCTTCCTATTGGGCTTGGTTCATCAAACCCGTAAATACGCTTTTGCAAAACATACAGCTGTACTGCATGGAAACAAAAACACTTAAATCTCTATCAAAGTGAACACTAAAACCTGCATCGTTTTTTATTTTAGATGCGGTCCAATCATAAAATATCCACTGGATTTTTACTTAAAAATACGGTCAATATTTTACGATATATAGGGCATTCGGACGTAAGACTACCATCTAATCAAGAAATCGCCTAGCCACTCAGCCTAAGAATCCATTCACCCCCCCCATAAAAATGGCTATTTGTCATACAGATAGCGCTTTCATTACGACTTGTGATCCTTACCGTTCCGATGCAAAATTGCGAGCAAACACTAACATTCACACAATAGATAGCAGCCATAAAAATTGATTATGTGAGTTTTTGATCCATATTGATCTTTAAAACATCGCACTTTTGTACAAATAACGACCAGTATTTCCATCCATAAATTAGCAAGATCCCACAATTGCAATGGTCAGCAAGCTTTTCATAGAAAACTTAGTGTAAATTGATCACTAAGAAACATTCGTAACTGACTATAGATAAATATACGGCTACAATGTTTGATTTCGCTTAACAAGAATTAGGATAAATCATGGCCTCGCTGGACAATAAAACAACGGAAGACATGAAGATACAAGTCGCTTTCGCTCTTCAAGAGGATATTGGTGATCTTGATATTACCGCCCAATTGATTCCAGAATCTCAACACATTGTAGCCAACGTTATTAGCCGTGAGTTTGCAATCTTATGTGGTCAGCCTTGGGTAGAAGAAGTGTTTCGTCAACTAGACGAATCCGTAATACTAACTTGGCATTTCCAAGAAGGTCATGCTCTTAGTGAAAATCAGGTATTTTTAACCCTAGAGGGCAATGCACGCAGTATTTTAACCGCTGAAAGAACCGCCCTTAATTTTTTACAAACACTTTCGGCAACCGCTACGGTCACTCATAAATATGCAAGCTTAGTGGCCGACAGTAAATTAACCATTCTTGACACTCGTAAGACACTACCGGGTTTACGCCACGCACAAAAATATGCCGTTCGAATCGGTGGCGGGCAAAATCATCGCCTTGGCCTCTATGATGCATTCTTAATTAAAGAAAACCACATCATGGCAGCGGGTTCTATTGTTAATGCTGTTTCCATGGCCAAAGAAATTGCCCCAGGCAAACCTATTGAAGTTGAAACTGAAAATTTATCTGAAGTGGCTATGGCCGTATCCGCTGGTGTCGACATCATCATGTTAGATAATTTCTCTTATGAAGATATGACCCTTGCCGTGAAACAATATGGCCATGGGGTTAAATTCGAGGCATCCGGCAACATGGATCAAGATAAGCTTATCAGGGTCGCTCAAACCGGAGTGGACTTTGTATCCATTGGCGCTCTTACGAAGCACGTACAAGCCATTGACCTCTCTTTAAGGGTAGCTTAGGAGTCATTATGCAAAACAACATATTAGTCGTTAATTGCGGCAGTTCTTCTTTGAAGTTTGCAGTGCTTGCTAATGCAGGTCAGCTAACTCTGGTTGAAGGCATTGCCGAAAGACTGGGTAGCGATGAAAGCGTTATAAGTATTAAGTATGAGGGTGAAAAAACTCAATCACAATTAATAGAAGGCACTCATAAAGAAGCGGTCACTGTGATTAAACAATGGCTAGATCAGCATCCTGATATCTTACAGGGTCTCGTTGGTATTGGACATCGAGTTGTCCATGGCGGTGAAACCTTCGCCTCCTCCATCATAATTGATGAGTACGTTATCAATGGCATTGAAGAGTGTGCTAAATTTGCTCCTCTGCACAGCCCAGCTCACATTAAGGGTATCGAAGTTACTTTTGAACTGTTTCCGGGCATTCCACAGGTGGCGGTTTTCGATACGTCTTTCCACCAGTCACTAGAGGCGGAACAATACCTCTACCCTATTCCCATGTCGTACTACCGTAATCATGGGTTTCGTAAGTACGGTTTCCATGGCACTAGCTACCGATACATTAGCCATCAATTAGCGAAAACTTCCCCAGGCAGTGAACAACAAGGTGTGTTGGTCGCACACTTGGGTAATGGTGCCAGTACCTGTGCCATTAACTGTGGTCAATCCAGTGACACCAGCATGGGCATCACCCCATTAGAAGGGCTGATGATGGGCACTCGAAGCGGCAGTCTCGATCCAAGTCTTATCTCTTTTATTAGCCAAGCCGAAAACATCAGTCAAGACGCTGCTCTAGATGTGCTCAATAAACAAAGCGGCTTATTAGGTGTTTCAGAATTGTCCAATGATTGCCGAACCCTTGAAGAAGCCATGCTCTCAGGGGACGAACGAGCTAAGTTGTCTTTAGATATTTTTGCATCTCGGACAGCGAAATATCTGGCCAGTACAGCCACTACATTAGATAGTATTGATCATTTGGTCTTCACGGGTGGTATTGGTGAGAACTCAATCTACTTACGTGAGCAAATTTGTCAGCGCTTAAAAGCGTTTGGTATCAAACTTGATAATAGCAAAAACCAACAAGCACCTAGAGGCGAGATTAGTAATCTAACTTTTGAAGGTTGTCGAACCCAAATTTGGGTTATTCCAACCAATGAAGAGTTGATGATTGCCCTAGACACTATTTCACTTATTCAGAAATAACCGGGACGACTGATTTGTCGTCTTATAAGGATTTATAACTATGTCAATCAATGTACTAATGACCGTTCCGACAGGACCTGGTGTTGGTTTGACCTCAGTCTCGGTTGGCTTGGTCAGAGCTTTAGAACAACAAGGTCTAAAAGCCAGTTTTTTCAAACCAATTGCTCAACCACAACCGGGGGACACGGGGCCTGACAAATCTACCGCTATGGTCGCACAAGGTTCAACGCTATCCCCTTCCGAGCCTATTCCACTTCATGAAGCCGAGCGCTATCTTTATAATGACAATATTGATGAACTCATGGAAGAAGTGGTTGGTCGTTTTCAGGCCTGCGTTGAAGCTGACTCAACAGTCATTGTGGAAGGCCTTGCCCAGATTCCGGGCCACCCATACGCAACACGCCTTAATAAAGCCATTGCTCGTACGCTAGATGCCGGCTTGGTATTGGTAACCGCACCGAAAGATATGCGCGTTAATGAGTTGGAGCATCATGTGGAAATTGCCGCAGGCTCTTATGGTGGCATTAAAGATCAAGATGTTATTGGCTGTATTCTAAACAAAACTACACCAGGTTCTTTAGGAGTTAAATCCTACGGTGACTTATTTGCCCAACGCAGTATTTTTAAACGCAACTTTAGCCTATTAGGTCAAATACCACGTGCCGAGGAACTTACCTACCCAAGAGTAAAAGACGTAGCAGATTTTCTTCAAGCCAAAGTGGTTAATGCGGGTGAGATGGAAAGCCGTCGAGTGCATTCTTATACTTTATGCGCCCGCGGTGTTGAAAATATGCTAGAAGCACTAAAACCTGGAGTGTTAGTTTTCACTCCAGGAGATAGAACCGATATCATCATGGCCACCGCTATTGCTGCTTTGAACGATACCAAGATTGCCGCGCTCGTTTTAACCGGCAATTACCAACCAAGCGAAGCACTTATGGCTTTGTGTGGTAAAGCCATGGCAAAAGGCCTACCAATTCTTTCTGTCGCATCCAATAGCTGGGAAACTGCAATTAATATGCAATCGTTTAACCAAGAAATACCGCTTGATGACAAAGAGCGTATTTTGAATGTTAAAGAGCATATTGCGCGTTGTATTGACCATGATTGGATCAATTCATTTGCCCTTAACCAAGATGAACGCAAACTTTCACCACCTGCTTTCCGTTATCGTTTAATTGAGCAAGCTCGCTCACTTAACAAACGTATCATCCTGCCTGAAGGAGAAGAACTGCGCACCATACAAGCCGCTTCAATCTGTGCAGAGCGTGGCATTGCCCGCTGCACCCTATTAGGCAATGAAGCAGAAATTATTCGTATCGCACAAAACAACGGCATTGAATTGAGTCATGGTGTAGAAATACTTGATCCTGCCAGTATTCGTGATCGCTATGTGGCACCTATGGTTGAACTTCGTAAACATCGTGGTTTGACGGATATTGTTGCCAGAGAACAACTTGAAGACAATGTTGTATTGGGTACCATGATGCTCCAAACCAACGATGTTGACGGTCTGGTATCGGGTGCCATTCACACCACAGCCAACACCATTCGTCCTGCATTACAATTAGTGAAAACCTCTCCTACGGCATCTCTTGTTTCTTCAGTGTTCTTTATGTGCTTGCCGGATCAAGTACTCGTTTATGGTGACTGCGCCATCAATCCAGACCCAACAGCAGAGCAACTGGCTGAAATCGCAATTCAAAGTGCTGACTCGGCAACAGCATTTGGTATTGCACCCAAAGTTGCCATGATCAGCTATAGTACTGGCGGCTCGGGTACAGGCAATGATGTGGATAAGGTCCGTGAAGCAACACGCATAGCTCAAGAATTGCGCCCTGATCTGTTAATCGACGGTCCGCTTCAATACGATGCCGCCATCATGGAAAAGGTAGCAAAACAAAAAGCACCAGACAGTAAAGTGGCAGGTAAAGCTACCGTGTTTATCTTCCCTGATTTGAATACTGGTAACACGACCTATAAAGCCGTTCAGCGAAGCGCTGATGTGGTCAGTATTGGACCTATGCTGCAAGGTATTCGCAAACCCGTTAACGATCTCTCTCGTGGCGCCTTAGTAGACGATATTGTTTACACCATTGCCATTACTGCCATTCAGGCAGGACAGGTTGCCCATTAATTTGGCCCTTAAAAATAAATCCAACTCAGCCGTTTACTGAGTTGGATTTATTTAATATGGTGACTAAACTTAAATTGTTTCATTTACTCATTTGGTGATTTAAATGTCAGGTAGCCTTCCTCATGCTATAGCCGCTTCAAGCACCTTAAGTGTTAACCAACGGCCTATACAGGAGCAGTTCGATCAACGAACTGATGACGATACCAGTCTTGCTGCCCAACACTCCAGAAATGCCAAAGCATCCAGTGATTTGGTCGTTACTGTATCCGAAGAAAGCCAGGCCCTCGCCGAACAAAATCGTCAATTGTCAGTTGATGAGCTAAAACAACAAGCAGAACAACTTAATCAACAACGACAGCTAGAACGTCAAAGAGAAGAATACCTTGCTCGTGAGCAACTGCTTATTGAAGAGCAACAACAGCTAGAGCGCTACCAACAGCAAACCAGAATAGGAGATCGGCTTGATACATTAGCCTAATCCATATCTACGCTTAAGCAGGATGCTAGAGCGTATATCTTCAAGGAGAGAAGAATGAGAATCCGACGCTTACAGGGTGGCTTCACCCTATTAGAACTAATGGTCGTTATCGCGATCATCTCAATCATTGCCAGCCTATCCGCTCCTTCTTTTGTTCGTCAAATCGCCAAGGCCAAATTAGTTGAAGCACAAAACATCGCTACACAGCATCAAGCCATAGTAGAAGAGTTCATACTAATTAATGGCGTTTTTCCCTCCTCAACACAATTCGATCTTTTAAAGCGGAGCCTCACACATGACTCCATCGTCAAATCAATTAGTGTTAATGACAACAACGGGGTTACTGGTCATATCGTCATTAGCTTAAATGCCGACACAGGGGTTGATGATGGACAGTATTTTGATTACCAACGAGACAGCGCTCAAAACTGGCAATGTACATCAGACCTTGAGCAAGCCCTACTTCCTGGTCATTGTCAGGAGAATACAGAATGACTCTAGAGCAAATTCTCAGTAACGCTATTTCGTCTCAAGCGACAGATATTCATATAGCCCACATGAACGATCTTACTTATATATCTCAGCGGATTTATGGCCAGCTAGAAGCTGTCGAGCAGCAAAAGCGAGATTGCCAATTGGTCAACAGAATTAAAATGCGGGCTAACTTGGATTTATCGGAAACTCGGCGCAGCCAAGAAGGTCAATTCTTATACGAAGACCACAACTGCCACTGCTTTGTTCGTGTCAGCATCATTCCAACAATAAAAGGGGAAAAAGTGGCATTACGGTTATTGCCAGACAAACAAAGACGAAACTTGGCTGAACTTGGTTTTACAAAACCTTTATTGAACAGTTTAGAAACCACTCTTGGTCTCGCCCATGGTTTAATTTTAGTGTGCGGGGCAACAGGGGCTGGAAAAAGTACAACGTTATACGCGTGCTTGGATAAATTAAACACAGGAAAAAGAAGTATTTTTACTATTGAAGACCCAGTTGAATATGAAATTCCAGGATTGATTCAATGTGAGCCCAACGATGCCATTGAAATGAGTAGCCTTAACTTATTAAAGTCTTTTCTTCGACAGGATCCAGATGTCATCATGGTCGGTGAAATCCGCGACGCACTAACCGCGAATTTAGCGGTTGGCGCCGCCCTAACTGGACACTTAGTACTTGCCACACTACACACAAATTCACCTCTAGATGCCATTCATCGCTGTAGAGGTTGGAACGTGGATTTTTTCTCCTTGGTCAGTTCCCTTCACCTTATTATCCACCAAACCATGTATTACAAGAGCACATTCGCCAGCGCAATTTTTAGTGCCATCGAACCTAACTGGAATGACACGCTACCCAAAAGCTATGAAGAGTTAATCGATCAACCTTCCCTTTGGAATGGCTATTAGAAAGATAAAAGTGAGCTTACCCATGCCGTGGTTTAAAGTTTATACCGCTAAGAATGAATACGAATTTCGTTTCGAAGAGGATCAAGAAACACTACTTTATGAGTACCTAGGATTTGGTTTTTGGCATGTTAAGATCCGCCTGTGGAAGCCAAAACTTTTTCATTATAAAGGCCTGTTATATTTTTATAGAGAATTACACAGCGCGATGCTCTCAGGGCTTCAGCTTACTGATGCCTTTAAACACTTATCTGGATCTAATACCAACCAAAGCTTCTGTGATATCAACCAAGCAATTTTAGATGAAATACACCGAGGCAAAGGCCTAAACACAATCCTCACACGATTATCTCATGATCAAACTCAAGCCTTTTGTCAATTAATCAATGAACGCGGCTCCAGAGAAGATTGCATCGCGAGTCTCGAATTATCCATTTCTCAATTGGATGCGCTGCTTTCTTGGTCTAGTAGGCTAATTAAAACCTTGATGTATCCTAGTTGTATCATTCAGATTGCTTTCATCATGATGTTGGCAAACCAAATACTACTACCCACTGATCGACCAGATAGCAATATGGACTCAACCATTCTCCTCGCTCAATACGCTTTGATTACAGGCTTCCAAACCCTGTTATTCAGATCACTTATAACGGGTCATGCTTGCACTTACCTTGAAAAGTACAATGAGCACTTTCGGTTAACTAAACTTTTTATCATTATCAACACCCTTCGAAAATCCGGTTACGCCTTTCAGCAAGCCCTGCAACAGATGCCTAATTATTTTGTTCATCAGGGGCTACAAACTGAAATACTCAAAACCTACTACGCCTTAAAACTTGGTAAAAGTTACGCAGAGAGCTTCCCTAAAAATTGGTTTCCAGCGCACGCTAAACTAGCCCTTCATAGTGCAACTAAAGATGGCAATATTGAGCGTGCATTAACTCTAGCGGCGTCTCAGCATGAAAAGCGCTGGCAGCAAAACATCAACCTTTTTGAGAAAACCATCCCTGTCATCTGCCTGTTGATAGCAGGCGGCTTTGTAACTAAGACACTACTGGCGCTATACAGCCCTATGTTTAGTCTTTCACCATGACGGATCAAGCACTAACCTTAGCTATTATCTTCCTAAGCCCTTTTCTAGGCGGTTATAGTGCTTATTTTTGTCTGAACTGGCCCAAACAACAGAATTTTCTATGGCGCAAGGAAGCCCACGAAATTCTCAACCTAGAATTCAAGCCGTCTAGCTATTCTGGGGCTTTTTGGAATACCGACTGCTGTAAACACAGACTCCATATTCAACATCGTCTTCCTATCATTGCATATTTTTTTAACCGCGGTAGATGCCCATTTTGCAAAAAGTCACTTAATAAACTTTACCTTTGTTTGGAGGTGACACACTTAATGTTTGCCGTTCTACTTTGTCTAGTCACACCCGATGTGACCAGCCTTCTTTTAAATTTTTTCATCATTAGCGCTTTGTTAACACTGTCTCAAATCGACTTTACGCTTGGGCTCATACCCGACGAATGTTGTCTAGCTATCCTTATTAGTGCCCTAATTTTGAGGTTATACAACGACTCATTGTCTAACCACGTTCTTGCTATGATCATTGCCTTTGTGTCACTGCTTACATTGAGGTACATTTTTTCAATGATAAAAAAGCAAGAAGTCATGGGGCTTGGTGATGTAAAGCTTTACTCAGTATTGGGAGCGTGGCTGGGTCTTAATGCTTTAACTGGAGTGATACTGGGTGCAAGCCTTTTGGGCATCTTGTACACTTTAGTTATGCTTATCGCTAATCCAAGAATAAGCAGATCATCCCAGATAGCTTTTGGGCCCTTTTTGGCAATATCAGGAATAATAGCGTTCTTTTATTATGCAACATAATCCCCCTATTATTGGTCTTGCTGGTGGTATAGGTTCCGGCAAAAGCACCATTGCAAATCTGTTTAACGACCTTGGCATTCAATCCGTAGACGCTGACGATGTGGCGAGAGAAACGGTTGCAATCGGCTCAGATTGCCTTGCAGAAATACACTTACGATATGGTGATGACATCTTGCTAGACGATGGGTCACTCAATAGAGGTAAACTCAGGGGTATCGTGTTCAATAACAGTAACGAAAGAACATGGCTTGAACAACTCACTCATCCCGCCATTAGAAAGCAGCTACTAGAGCAGCTCCGTCAAGCCACTTCACACTATGTATTAATGGTTCATCCGCTTCTTTTTGAAACCGGTCAAAATAGTCAATGTAGATTCACCATCGCTATTGATGTGCCATTGTCATTACAGCGGTTACGTGTCGTCAATCGCGACAATACCAGTGAAGTCGATGCGGATAAAATAATAGCCTCTCAGTTAAGTAATGATGAACGACTCTCTAAAGCTGACTTTGTATTGGAAAATACTGGCAATATTATTGATTTGAATGGTAAAGTTCATAGATTACACAAAGAAATTTTAGAGTTATTATGACGGATAACAAAATATCACAAGCAAAAATTGCTTGTCCGACTTGCAATAAAAAAGTGGTCTGGTCCACAGAGAATCCGGATCGACCATTTTGCAGCTCGAAGTGTAAACTCATTGATTTAGGCGAATGGGCAAATGAATCTTACGCAATCCCCCAACAGACCTCAGAAGAGGACGAGATATTTTCAGAAGATCTGAGGGTTGATGCGAATAAATCATTTTTATAATTCTTAAACAGGAAGTTTACAAAACATGCATTCTCAAAACTTTTCAAAGAAAAAAGCACTGCTGATAGAAGATATGGCTGAAGCGCGTATTATGCAGAAAAAAATGCTTAATGACTTTGGATTTGGCTCCATTGAGATTGCCATGAAGGCAGAAATTGCCATCGAATTACTACAAAACACCACCTTCGATGTCATATTGTCAGATTACAATCTTGGTCGTGGTAAAGATGGTCAGGAACTTTTGGAAGAGTTGCGCCATTCTAATCTTATTCCTCACACCACAACTTATTTAATGGTAACCGCTGAAACGTCTATTGAAATGGTAATGGGCGCTATTGAATTCCAACCAGACGGCTACATTACTAAACCCTTCTCTCAAGCAGTATTACAACGTCGACTCAATAAGATGTTAACCATGAAGGAAAAATTACTTCCGGTTAATCTAGCTTTAGACGCGGACGACCTTAAGAAAGCCATCGCAGAAGCAAAAATTATTGCTGAGCAACATCCACAGCTAGCGGGTAGATGCCAGCGTATTGTTGGTGAAAGCTACCTAAAACTTAAAGACTACCGTAATGCTATTGCTGTCTTTAATAAAACCCTTAATGAGCGGAAAATGCCTTGGGCATTGTTCGGTAAAGCGCAAGCAAAGTTTCACATTGGCGAGTTAGATAAAGCGGAACAGATGTTCCGTCAACTCATGATGGACAACCGTTTCTTTGTAAGTGCTTATGACTGGTTAGCCAAAATCAAGATGGCGCAGAACTTACCACAAGAAGCTCAGCAAGTTTTAATTGATGCTGTTGAACGTTCACCAAAAAACCTGATGCGTCAAATAGAATTGGGCAAGATTAGTCTCTCTCTAGGAGATTACGAAATTGCTGAGACAGCCTACCGTCGAGCGGTTTTCCTAGCGAAAAATTCTTGCTATAACAGCCCAGAAATATATTTCGGACATCTTAATTCTATTGTTAAAATAGCTCAGGAAGAGCACTTGCTCAGTCGACATGAGGGTAATTTTAACAATACACTTAAAAAACTTCACAACTTGTTTTTTGACCAACCTTCTGTGCGAGCTACCTGCTACTCTTATGAAATCGACTTGCTCCTTGCCAAAGATGATAAGAAAAATGCTAAACAAGTATTCAATGCTTGGAGTACAGAATCCAGTTCAAAACAAGCTACCCCTTTAAGTGATGAACAAAGAGCTGCTTACCAAACTGCTTTCGGAGCCTGACTATGAAAAACTTGGATATCAGTACCATATTAGCCAGTGCCATTCACGAGAGCAAAAATCAAGTTGGCACTTTGTTGTACAAGTTACAATCGCTAAAAGATACTCTTCCTCAAAGTGACCACAACCAGGTCAAGATAGTTACCATTGAGGAGTCTTTAAAAAAGCTCAATGATGAATGGGTTGAATATCTGTATCTCTATAAACTTGCCTCTGATGGTTATGAATTACATATAGATACTTTTTTAATGGACGAATTCCTAGACGATCAGACCTTTGCTTTACAGCCTTCCGCTAATGCTAAGTCACTCGAACTAGATTACCAATGTGATTCAAGGCTCATTGGTACATTTGATGAAAGATTAATGACTGCTGTGGTAAGTACGGCTGTTTATAATGCCATTCGCTTTGCAAAATCTAAAATCCTGATTAACGCTAGTCTGGATAATGACTTCTTAGTGCTCGCTATTGATGATGATGGCAAAGGCTTTGATAGTGACTTATTAGAAGGTAACAGTGAATTTGATGAATCCAATACAGGTTTAGGGCTTTATTTCTCTGCCCTTTCGGCAGATGCCCATCAGCTTAAAGAGAAGAAAGGTTATGTTAAACGTGAAGCATCATCACTTCTTGGTGGCGCACGCTTAGCGGTTTACTTACCTCAATAAAAATTTTTACAACACATGATAAATCAGGTCCGCCTATGGTTTTAATGCGGACCTTTTTAATACCTATCTAATACCTAGCGCTTGATATTGCTCACCACTAGGAAAATGGCACCAAATAAAATCCCCCAAAATGCGGAAGCAATGCCCGCGAATGACAATCCAGACACCGTCACTAAAAAAGTCACTAATGCGGCCTCACGAGTGACTTCTTCACCCAGTGCATTTTTTAAGTTGGTTGCAATGGTGCCAAACAAGGCTATCCCAGCTAAGGCTGCGATCATTGCAGTAGGAAAGATAGAAAACATAGCGACAACTGTGGCACCTGCCATACCCGCAAGCATATAGAAAACTCCCGCAGACAAACCTGCAATGTAACGTTTAGCAGGGTCTTTATGGCACTCGTCACCTGAGCAAATAGCGGCGGTAATGGCAGCTAAATTAAAGGCAAAACCGCCTAAAGGGGCTAGGACAACCCCAGCAATACCCGTCCAATAGATAAGGGGAGAAGCTGGTGCTTGATAGCCAGCGTTTTTCATTACCACCACACCCGGAATATTCTGTGAGGTCATGGTAACAATATAAAGAGGAATACCAATCCCAATAATGGCGCCTAGATTCCATTCTGGCCACACCCAATGAAAGCTACCCAATGCCAGGGGAATCTCCCCCATACTAGCACTACCTTCATTCAATAAAACCCAAACGACACCTGTCACTAACACCACTAACACTGAATAACGAGGGACTACTAATTTGCTAACCAAGTAAGCCAACAACATAGCCCCCACTAAGAAAAAGTTACTTTCAAAGGATGTGAAAACAGCAAGACCAAAATTAAACAGAACCCCTGCTAACATGGCACAGGCTATTGGTAATGGCACCCAGCGCATCAGTTTATCAAAGCCACCTGTCAACCCTGTGATAACAGCTAAGCCACTAGCGAATACAAATACACCAATGGCTTCGGGATAACTTATCGCACCTAGGCTGGTCGCCAAGAGCGCAGCCCCTGGTGTCGACCACGCAGTAATTACGGGTGCTTTATACCATAAGGACAGAAAGAAGCAGCTCAACCCCATTCCAAGTCCAAGCGCCATAATCCAAGAAACGATTGTAGCGGAGTCAGCCCCTGCCGCTTGAGCCGCCTGGAAAACAATCGCAACAGAGCTTGCAAAACCGATTAAGACGGCAACAAAGCCTGCCACAATAGCGCTAACGCTTAAGTCCTTTAAAACATTTAACACTCATTTTCCTTAATATAATAAAAACGCCCTTATAGGGCGCTTGATATCAAAAATAACGTGCTCACGAACATTGCTACGGTTGCTTTTCGCAGGTTTTTACACCTTCAGGTATCTGATACCAATCTTGCTTTTCATTGGTCCAAATATGAATGGCGGGCTCAAGAATACTGGTATCTTCTAGTGTTGAAGGTTTCAGTTTGATGCTGTCAGGCTCAGCAGGATTATAATGATATAAACGGTTACCACAATTTGTGCAAAACTTTGCAGCGCTGATATTACCACTATCAGCTGGACGTTGCCATTCAGCCATCTCGCCTTCAAAACGAATATTTTTACTGTCTACAAATGCCGTTAAGCTGAAGGCGCTCGTAGAAAGTTTTTGGCATTCACGACAGTGGCAAGCCGCCACCATGGCTGGCGCGGCTAATAGCTCATAAGTGACTTGCCCGCACTGACAAGCGCCTTTAATCGGATACTTTGCTTCACTCATTATGTCTTCTCACATCGTCATTGAACATGTTTAACTACGAAGCTTATTAAGCTGATAAGTGAATTATTACACCTTAGAGCACAGTTAGGTTCAAGAATCTTTGCATAAAAAATGCAGCACTAAGGCTGCATTCTTTAATCTAAATACAGTCAGTGCTATTTTTCAGCACGACCTGCAAATTTACGCTCTTCCACATTCACTTTAATGCGGTCACCCGTAGAGATATGTTCGGGGACCTGCACTGTTGCACCGGTTGAAAGTACCGCAGGCTTTGTTCTAGATGTCGCTGAGGCACCTTTGATAGATGGGTCTGTTTCAACCACTTCCAATTCCACATTGGTGGGCATATCCAGCGCGACAGGTGAGTCGCTGACCAAAATAACCTGGATACCTGCGGTTTCTTCATTAATGAAAAGCACTTCTTCTTCAATGGATGCCTTGTTCAGATTGTACGGTGTGTAGTCTTCTGTATCCATAAAGACATATTCTTCACCGTCCAAATAAGAAAACATCGCCGGACGGCGCACAAGATCAGCCAAATTGATCATATCTGAGTCTTTAAAAGTCTCATCCACTTTTCTGCCTGTTACCACATCGTACATACGCATGCGATACAGGCTTCCACCAGCTCGGCCTTGAGGCACAGAGCGCTCAATATCTTTTACGATAAAAGTCTTTCCATCATGATCGATGGCAACATTTTTTTTAATTTCAGATGCTTTTGGCATTCTCTATATCCTGATAAAAACCATTAAAATAAACACGCAATACAAACTTAAGTCTGTCGCCTAGTGTCGCAAAACAAACGATACTGTCATCTAGACTTCGCCCTTAAATATCGCCAATCAATCCTCAGCCTTCATAGCAGTACTGGCCATTATTTGATGTAAAGGATACAGCACATCAGCTCCTAAGATTTTAGCCCGCTCAGGTGACCAACCGACGATTTCATCGGGTAAGTTTTGGTTATCTTTAAAGGGCATCTCTAAGGTTAACGCCAAACAACGATAAGTCTCCCCCACCCATTTGGTTGCAACAGTTAAATTCGCTTCACCAAATTGGTCTGGGGTATAACCCATCTCCGTTTGAAAATCTGGGCTAACCGCACAAAATGCATCTTTGAAAATACTTTCCAGACTGGCCATTCGTTCATCGAAAGAAGGCACGCCCTGACACCCATCCACAAAATTGACGGCTAAGGCTTCATCTCCATGTATATCCAAGAAGACATCTACGCCTGTTTCGGCCATTTTTTTCTGTACGGCCAACACTTCTGGACTGAACTCTTTACTCGGATTTTTCCACTCGCGGTTCAAGTTCACGCCCTTGGCGTTGACTCTTAGATTTCCGTGAACCCCTCCATCTGGGTTCATATTGGGGACAACGTAAAAGCGACACTGGTTCAGTAAGGATCGAGCAATAGGATGGGACTCATCAAACAAACGCTCTAACAGCCCTTCGACAAACCACTCTGCCATCGTTTCACCGGGATGCTGGCGTGCAATAATCCAAACATTCTTAGCTAAACCTTGAGTTTTACTTACTTCTAAAAGCGTAATATCGCGACCTTCAGCGGTTTCACCAATATGATCGGTTATGCAATCTTCATGGCTGGCCGCCCAAGCCAGCATGTCTAAATGGCGCTCATAGCTGTAAGGGGCAAAGTAAGCGTAGTAAACACTGTCTTGTTCTGGCTGGTGATGTATAACCAGCTTTCCGTCATTGTACTCTGTAGGTACACGGAACCAATATTCACGATCATAAGAAGCAACAGCCTGATAATCCACCCAACCAGCTGGATAAGCCGCTTGGCTGGCATTCTCAAAATGAATCACACATTGTTCGCCCATTCCGCCTTGTAATCGAAAATAAAACCACTGTAGGAATTTAGAGTTTGTATCGTTAGGGATTTTTACTCTAATATTGTCTGGTTCCGTCGCGTCAATAACGGAAATATTACCGCCATCAAATTCACTACTTATCTTGATTCGGCTGGTCATTCGCTTATTCCTTACACTTAAATTGTGATTCTATATTATGGCAAGTTTACCTATATTCATAACGGCTGTCGCTAATTCTTCCGATGAGCCAGCTTTCCCATTACTCTTTACTTGGTCTACTCACGAAGCACAAGTTAAAGAAGTTTTAGTCATACCCGATGATGCTTGGTTGGAAAATCACACAATTGAATCCAACGCATTAGATTTGGATGAGCAACAGCTCTATGAGTTTGGTTATGAAGCCAGTGATATTTTAGCGGAATGGATAAACGAATTCGATACGGATGTGGTGTACGCACTTGAGCCTGAAATGATTACACCTTTGATTGAAGCGACTTATGATGCTAAAGGTTTAGAGCCTAGTTTTGAAGTACAAAGTATTTATAACTGGTTTGATGAGCGCGATGTACAACTAGATGAAGTAATCAATGACATGGGAATCCATACACCCTTACATCTTTTACCACCAGATGAACTGATCATGCAATTGCTACAAGTTGCGGCAGATCATCAGCTTATAAACCTAGAGGATATTCAAGAAGCGTAAAATAATCTAAGAATTAAATAGGTTTGGATACCGTTTATATACGGCATCCAAACTGGAAATATTATTGATAAGTGCCGCGAGCTGGACGTTCGTTTTCAATGGTAAAGATCATACCGTCTAGAAGCTCTGCAAGGTCCGGACGTGCTGCTGGGCCATTGGATATCGCCGCAATTTGGACACTACCATCTGGTCGCAAGCAAAATACTGCCGGTTCAGAGAAAGGACCATCCGCTTCATTAGCACTCAGAGGCTCACTGATATAAACACCAAGCTTTTTCATATCCTCAATGCTTAGCTCACAAGCAATTGGGAAAGTCCAGTTAAACTCAGCAACATCCTGCTGAGCTTTGGCTTGAGAATCTGCGGAGACAGTCATGATATCGAAACCTGCATCTGCCCAAGCCTGTTGCTGCCCCTGTAAAATATTCAAATATTTTTTACAGCGCCCACAATGCTTGCCGCGGTAAACAATCACCAGTTGCCACTTACCATTTGCTTGACCGATTGTTATTTGCTCACCGTCCAACACAGATTTTGCTGTGAAGTTAGGAAGTGCCTTACCAGCATCAACTTTATGACTTGTCATCTATCATTCTCCAGTATTTTAATTATTGGATTTTGAGTGTCACAAATAATCATACAATAGTCACTTAAATGAATAAATTTGTGCAATTCTTCCTTATTGTCTGACCATACTACTTAAGTAAACAACTTTCTTGTTTCATGAAGGTTATTTATTCAGTAACCTCTCACGTTTATTTCATGATGTGGATTATCCTAACTGATGCGCACCTTATTATTTTTAGCTTTACTACTCATCGTTTGTAATGATGCCCATGCCAAACTGAATTTTTCTACTATTAAAGACTATGCAGAATTATCCAACGGAACTTATTTAAACGACGAAGCACTCGGACAGATTTTAGAAGAGAAACAGCGCCAACTAGTACATCAGGCAACCTTTACAAACTCACAGGTAAGCTTTTACCTAAGCTCAAATGACGACATACAAACCATTGCCATTCGTGGCACCGCTAATCTTGAGAACGTGATGCTGAACCTTAACCTTGCGCTGCAAACAGACACCACTTTAGCCATAAGTTTGCATCAAGGTTTTGCCAGTGCCGCCCGTGCGGTTTATCAAGAAGTCCAACCCTTCTTAGCCCCAGACATGCCAATCTCTACCACAGGACATAGCTTGGGTGGTGCCATTGCCGTTATTTTAGCTATGTATCTTGAACAGGATGGTTACGATTTACAGCAGGTCATTACCTTTGGTCAACCTAAAGTCACCAACGTTAGTGGCGCAAAAAAATTTATCGCCCTCCCCTTGCTACGGGTTGTTACTCCAGAAGATATCGTGCCACTCGTGCCACCCATTAGTCCGTTACAAATAACCAACCTTGATATATTTTGGCACATGGGGGATGAGATAATTTTACAAGGAAAAAATCAGTATGCGCTTACGACAGGTATAAAAAGCATGCTACGTGCCACTAAATTCGGCAGTAGCATTCCTAGTGAAAAGAACTTAATAGCACATAAAATGATGACATATCTTGCTAAGCTCAACGAGCTTCAGCAAGAGTCTCAAGAAGTGACCTACAAGACAGACATCAATGTGTTTGGCTTTACACTGGATTAAGCCCTAGGAGAAAGCCATGGCCTCTAGAGCAATCTAGAGGCGCAAACCTATAGGCAAGCTTTCCCCTAACAAGGCATTTAGCTCATCATCATTGATTTCATCTAAGCTGTTTAAGCGCTCTAACCACTGGCTTGGGCATTTATCTTTCTTAAGTTTGTTGGCCACTTTTTTACGATACATCGGCATTTTATCGGTTTCATCAAGACACACTTGAGACATCAAAACAGCAGCCAAACCTGCTTGTTTACGCTTTTTCCAATCTTCTTTTAGACAAGCATCTAAAATAGGGTAAAGCTGTGTTTCAGGCAGTTTGTCAGCACTTTGCCCTGAGAGTAAATGTCTGGAAGCCAAACGCCCAACACTCCACCATGCGGTATCAGGCTCAGACGATTTGTTTAATCGTTTGAGCAAACAAGCCAATAAAGCTTGCTTATCCTCAAGAGCCAAAGCTTCCAAAGCCCCCACCAAGCGAATGAGATCGTCGCTTGATCGAGTCGTTAGCGCTTTCATCTTTTCACGCGAACGCTGCCCTGCTGGCGAGTAGAATTGATTAAACTCTTTTAATAAAACTTGTTGATCCATTACACTTAGACCACCAGCGATACGCCTGTACAATGTCCAGTACTGCCCCCATACTGGTGCAGAATCATGCAGCGCCCCCGCTTTAGTCAGGTTAATAACCTGGTCTACCCGAGGTTTATCTGCGGCATCACCACAACCGGGTCGTAAACAAAACCCTACTAGCTGTAACCATTGGCGTTCATGGACAGGGGACTTACTGCGGCCTGATTTAAGACTCAGCAACTTATCAACTAAGCGCCTTGAAGTGGCTAGATTCCAAGTCTCACGGCTTCCCAATAGTTGATCTAAATCTTGTTTTAAAGATTTCACCAAATCAGGGAATTGTTTCTGCCCAACATTAGAGAAACACTTCATCAAGTGTTCTTCGGCGGCGCCGGTATTAGCATGCAGCAACTCTTCTTGGGATGAAGAAGCCAACTCTTCTTTTGCTTGTGTAGAAAAATCTAACTGCCATTGGTCATTAGAATCCCTTGCCACAAGGCTAACCTGCAACACACCTACTTCAGTAAGCTGGGCGCTCACTTGCACCGCCACCTGTTCATCTTGGCATTGGCTATCAAGCTCAGTAGTTAGATTCGACACATAATGCATACCTGAAGCGTCATGAATCGTCCCAGGGAGACACTCGATGAAATCTTCAGCGCGGTATAAAGGGAATTGTACGGGTTCATCCACAGCCACATAAAATGTCTGCTCTAGGGTGGTCACTTGGGCACTATGGGTTCCTTTCGGCAAAATGCCCACAAACTGATCATCAGCCAATTGTAGATATAAACTATGAGCAGCCCCACTTTCTATACCCTTACCGTCTCCTGCTAGAGCACTTAGGTACAAGGCGGCACCTTTAGCCACTGCTGCATTAGGCTCTGGCGCTAAACAGCTCAGTAAAGGATGGTCAGACCATGAAGCCAGTTGATCAAGAAAGCGCTGCTTTAAAATTTGGCTGTTAAACAGTCCACCGTTAAATAATACAGCGTCTGGCATACTGTGGCCTGTCGCAGCAACAATTAATGATTGGTGCTGGGTCAAAAATGCACCCAGATGACGAGTGAAGGCGGCATCCGCTTCATACGGTAAGCCTAGTGTATGCATGCCATAGCTACTTTTCACGACCTTATCGTGCAGGGTCACGTTAGGCAAAAAACCTGTTTCCACTTGTTCGAGTAAGGCCTGCTGATACACATCAAATTTTTGCGAACCGCCAATTAAACGGCGACCGCCACCCAGCACAGTAATACTGACTTTTTCAGGAGCATTTGCGGCTAACAACTGCTCTTTCGCTTGGCGTGTTTGTTGTACCAGTGCGGCCAATCGGCTGGTAGACAACGCAGAAATTTGCTGAGGGTCCAATTGGAAAGCTAGAGCTTGGTCAAGATTATCCCCCCCAAGCAGGAGGTGGTCCCCAACAGCAATCCGTTTTAGGGTGATCTCATCGGTTTGGGTATTAGATGGTTTTATTTCTACTAAGCTGAAATCGCTTGTGCCGCCACCAATATCCACCACTAAGAGCATTTTTTTATCGGCAATCGCAGCCAACTTGGCTTCATCATTCATATAATGATAACAAGCCGCCTGAGGCTCTTCTAATAGGTATAAATGTTTCAAACCTGCTAGGTTCGCCGCTTCCAGCGTCAATGCACGAGCTTCTTCATCAAAGGATGCTGGCAGCGTCAAAGCCACTTCTTGCTCTTCCAATAAGGCCTCTGGGAATTGCTGATTCCAACTTGCCCGAATATGCGCCAGCAAGATTTTACTGGCTTGCAACGGGCTAAGTTTTTGGCCGTTTTCACTGCCCCAAGGCAGAATTTTTGCTCTTCTATCGACCTTACTATGACTTAGCCAACTCTTAGCACTTTGTACGAGTTGATCCGCTCGTCGCTGGCCTAAAGCCAAGGCACCAGTTCCCACAATACAAGCGAGATTATCGTATGCTGCCTTTGTCCAAGGCAAAACAGCCGAGGATGTTTCATCTTCTGCCAATAGATAAATAGCGCTAGGCAGATATTCAAACACCTGTACGGAGTTATCCGCCATCACTTGCGGTATCGATAATAGCAGAGGGTCTGATGCTCCCGCTGTAAGGTAAGAAACCACACAGTTCGTGGTACCTAAATCAATACCCACTCGATAGCTACTTGTTGACATTAAGACTCCCTAACTAAAAACTCGATTGTCCAACTTAGCTCAGATTGACTGTCGTGAGCTTGCAACAATAGCAAACCGAGCTCTGTCACTTGCGCGGTTAAGTACACGCGCACCATTTCCCCCGCCTGATAATGCCCCGCTTCTAAGCTTACTGACAAAGGACTCAATTCCAATAGCTTACCAATAGCGAAAGAGCTAATCACCTTGCCAATATTATCCGTTTCACCATCTTGTGATTGGAAGAATCGGAAGGTCACCGTTTCTCCCACAATCAATGAAAATTCATTAGGCAACATAAGCTCACTTGAGCCTTCTTCCAAGCCAAATGGTGCAACACACAAAGCATCGACAGGTGTTGGCATACCAGGGATAGCGGGCATAGGACTGGCGATACCAATATAGTAATTAGCCGCTAGACCACTTTTAACTTTAACGCCGCCCTCGGCCTGAGTCTGTGCATAAAAAGTTGCGCCTTTAGCCACCGCATAATCTAAGTGACTTGGCACCAACATAACAGGAGAGTTTTCCTGCAGAAGAGCGGCTAATTGAGCTTCGATGCGCTGGCGAATCATGCTGGCATTAAAGACACCACCATTAAGTAATACTTTGTTAGGTTTGGCATCATGCTGGGCTAAGAATTCGCTAATATGACGAGTGATAGCAGGGTCTGTTTCATAATCTAAGTTAATAGTGCTGAAACCACTACGAGGCGTTTTATGAGCACGCTCACCATAACTAACCTCTGGAAAAAAACCTTGCAATAGTAGGGTTTCTACATCCGCTTGAGTCAGTGTTGCTTTGATGCTGTTATTGAATAAACTACGACCACGGCTGGGCACCACCACACTGACTTCAGCGAGGGAAGCATCCGCCAATAAACGTTCTTTGGCTTGTCGACAAGCTTGGGTTAAACCACTAATTTGCCACGCTTCCAGTTGTGTCCCGGAATGAGCCAGTTGTGCGGCAAGATGATAACTAAGAGTCATATCCATGTTATCGCCACCAAGCAAGATATGTCTACCTACAGCGACACGTTCAAGACCTAACGCACCGTCTTTCTCAACCGCTTGGATCAAGGACAGATCGGTTGTACCGCCACCCACATCCACGATCAAAACCTGATCATCAACCGTGAGTTTATCTGCCCAGTTAGATTGCTCCCCTAACCAGGCATAAAACGCCGCTAACGGCTCTTCAATTAAGCGCGCACGTAGTCCTAATTGTTGCGCGACCTGTTCTGTCGCAGCCCTTGCCGCCGGATCGAAAGAAGCAGGCACAGTAATCACCACGTCTTGCTCAGCCATAACAGCATCTGGAAAGGCAAGATGCCATGCCTGAACCAAATGCTCTAGCAGGGCTTGAGTAATATGCTGAGGAGAAACCTTAGCAACTTCGTCTAAAGCATCTATCGGTAAAACCGCCTCATCTACTGAAACACTTGCGTGGCACAACCAGCTTTTTGCACTCTGTACCATACGTCCAGAAGACTTTGCTCCCAACTCTCGAGCAAATTGGCCAATCACACTAGAGGCTTTTCCCCACGGTAGTTGCAAATCACTTTCTAGAAATTCTGTTTTATGAGGGTAATAAACAAATGACGGCAATAATGCCAATTCATCAACCTGCCCTGGGGCAACCAATTGAGGAATTTTTAAAGCTTTAATATGCCCTGAATTGTCACCATTTTTAGCAGAATAGAACACGGCCGAATGCGTGGTACCGAGGTCGATACCAATGAAATACTGACTCATGATTACACCTCGACTTGTGCAGGAGCAATGATGTGCAAACGGTCGGTTCGACTTACTTTAGGCAATCGAATATCCGTTACCTGCCAACCAGGATGCACTAGCGTGCCCTGATATGGGCCTTCACCAGTGACGCGACCTTCTAGTTTGATTTGGCTGTTGTCATAATCTGCTGCCACTTCTATGCGACTGTTTTCAGGGCTATGGTTCACCACTTCTAGCGTAAAGTGCCCAGACAAGACTTTTGCACAACCTTTATGGATTTGACGAGCGGCCGCCCCCACATCGCTATCACTGTAATCATCAATATTTTCTTGTAGAAAATCGATGAAGCGTGCTTCTTGTTGCAGAAGCTGCAGTAAATGTAATGCACCATCCGTATTTACTGTGTCTAGTACGGGTGCTGGCACTTCGATTTCACGGATAACTTCTACTGTCTCGGTAATGATTTTTGCTTCAACTTCATTGGCCAATAGCTCGCCATGGCTAAGCTGCTGACAACGGGCCGCATATTCGCCATCACCAAGGTATTTAAAAAATTGCCCAAACGCGCCAACAAAGCGAGCGGCAAAGGATATAGGTTTCAATTCATTACTCATAACTTACCCATTCTGCATTTCTTCAAGCTCAAGCCACCTTTCCATAGTGTTCTCAAGTTGTTGTTCTTTTTCAGCCATTTTGGCCAACGTATCTTGTACTTGTTGTGCATCACCTGCGTAGAAATCCGCCCCGGCGGTGATTTCTTGTAAAGCTTCCACTTCGCTTTCAAGGCTGGCAATCAACTCTGGCATACCATCAAACTCTCGTTGTAGCTTATAACTTAATTTAGCTTTTGGTTTAGGGGCAGCTTTGGCTTCTACAGGTGTTTTTGGTGTTTCAGCAACGGCACTTGGCTTTGCAACCTTTACTTCGTCAGTCTGAGAGGTAGATTCACTTGGGAATTTACCACCTTGTCGAATCCAATCCTGGTAGCCACCAACGTATTCTCGAACACAGCCTTGCCCTTCAAAAGCAATCACACTGGTTACAACATTATCTAGAAATGCCCTGTCATGGCTAACTAACAGTAAGGTGCCGTCATAATTCATTAACAGCTCTTCTAATAACTCTAGCGTTTCTACATCGAGATCATTGGTCGGTTCATCCATCACCAGCAAGTTGGCAGGTTTGGTAAACAGCTTGGCTAATAAAACTCGATTTCGTTCACCACCAGACAATGCTTTAACTGGGGTGCGAGCTCTTTCCGGGGGAAATAGGAAGTCACCTAGATAGCCGATTACATGCTTGTTCTGACCATTGATTTCAATAGTTTCTTTGCCTTCGCCTACGTTCTCAGCAACGGTTTGTTCAGGGTCTAGCTGCTCTCTAAGCTGATCAAAATAAGCCACATTAAGTTTTGTGCCGATGCGCACAGCCCCTTCAGCCGGCTCAAGTTGACCCAATAAAATCTTTAGGAAGGTACTTTTACCACAACCATTAGGTCCAATAAGTCCAATACGGTCGCCTCTTGAAACCACAAGATCCATCGGTTGCAAAATAACTTTGTCATCAAACGCATGAGCAACCTGAGTAAATTCAGCCACCATCTTGCCTGATTTCTCTTTGCTCTCAATCGCCATTTTGGCATTGCCTTGACGGTTAATGCGTTCTGAACGCTCAACCCGCAACGCTTTCAACGCTCGAACACGGCCTTCGTTACGGGTACGACGTGCTTTAATACCTTGTCGAATCCAAACTTCTTCTTCTGCTAGGCGCTTATCGAACAAAGCATTTGCGCGCTCTTCTTCCTCTAGCAGTTTATCTTTAAAGACTAAAAATTCATTAATATTACCGCTGAATGACAATAAATTACCGCGATCAAGCTCAACAATACGGTTAGCCAGCTTTTCAAGAAAACGACGGTCATGGGTAATAAATAGGATCAAACCACGGAACTGCTGAAGTTGCTGTTCCATCCATTCGATCGTGGGTACGTCCAAATGGTTGGTTGGTTCGTCTAGTAGCAAGACATCTGGGTTTGAAATCAAGGCTTGCGCGAGTATCACTCGGCGACGCCATCCCCCAGACAACTCCGACATTAGCTTTTCAGCAGGTAGCGCCAAACGCTGAACCATATGATTCACTCGTTGTTCAAGATCCCAGCCTTGAATTTTGTCTAACTCTACTTGAATATCTCCAAGTTCATCACTGTGATCTGCATCTAGATCTTCTAGCAATTTATAGTAACGAGACATAAGTTCATGAGCTTTACCGGCACCTTCACTTACCACTTCACGTACTGTTTTATCATTTGCATCCGGAAGTTCTTGAGGTAATTGAGCTAGACGCATACCTCCTTCTAAGCGCACTACGCCTTCATCGGCTACCTGCTCACCTGAAATGATTTTCAGCAAAGTAGACTTACCAGCACCATTTCGGCCGATTATAGCAACACGCTCACCAGCGTTGGCAGAAAAACTAATTTTTGAAAGCAATGGGTTGTGCCCGAATGCGACACTGACTTGCTCTAATGACAATAGACTCATATCTATCCAAATAATGTAAAAATTTTGTGGCCGTATATTAGCATTCTTCCGAGCACAGATTCAGCAATTACGCTCATATATTCACAAAAACTCGTGCATATTATACTGTTAGTAATTGTGTAAATAATTTGATAAAAATTCCAAATGCTGCCGTATAAACAGATAAGTCTTGTGTTATCTTACTGATAATAATCTTTAATTATTTTCAGCTAAGTCTGTGTCACATTAGCCGTATGCATGAAAGCGGAGTATTTAATGGAATTAAAAAATAAAATTGGTCCAATCACAGCGGTAGTGGTCACAGGGGCCGCTATAGTCTGGATGGCAACGGGTGATACGGGTTTAACCACCGCGCCTTCCCAAGCCAATCAAAGTAAAACGACAGACACTCAAGTTAATGCCGCAAAAGCCGAATCTGCAATCAGTTATTCAGTACAAGCTCAAACCATTTCAGCTCGCCCAATACAATTGCACCTCCCACTGAGCGGTAAAACGCTTGCGAATGAAACCCTAGAACTAAGAAACACATTTCAAGGTAGGGTCGTACAACTGTTCGCATCCAAGGGAGATACCATCACCGAAGGGCGCTCTATTCTTAAAATCGACACACGCGTCCTAAATAGCCAAATTGAAGAAGCCAAGTTGATTCTGAAACAAAGAACTTTAGAGTATGAAGGCATCAAAAAGCTGTCTTCGAGTAACTACTCAACTAAAGTGAACCTCGCACAGGCGGATTCAAATTTAGCCACCGCTAGAGCAAACTATCAATCTTTATTAATTGACTTAGAAAACGCCAATCTAACGGCGCCTTTTACTGGTGTTCTAAATACTTTAAATGCTCAAAAAGGTGCGTTTCTAACCAACGATGCTTCAGTTGGTACCTTGGTTTCTCTCGACCCCATTAGAGTTCAAGTCAATATACCGCAAAACAAAGTCACCAAAATTGATATCGGGACACTGGCAGACATTACTTTCGAATCAGGTAAAAGTGCTGAAGGCACCGTTTCCTACATAAGCACTACCGCCAACGAAGCAAGCCGCACGATCAGTGTGGAAATATTAGTCGATAACCCCGACAACAAAATTCCGGCGGGATTATCGACTAGCGTGGACTTTTTATTGGATGATCAGAAAGCACAAGCTTTTTCACCCGCCCTGTTAACGCTGGATGATAGCGGTAATACAGCTGTGAAGATTTTAGATGTTGATAATATTGTCACTCTCATGCCAGTGGAGATTGTGAAATCAGAACGTGACAAAGTATGGGTAACAGGCCTACCAGATAACGTAAATATTATTACCGTTGGGCAAGGTTTTGTTGCCCCAGGCGATAAAGTGAACGCTCATTATCAAGACTAAGGATAGATTCGATGCAAAAAGTTATTGAAGCGGCTTTAGCTCGCTCAAGAACCGTAATGATGTTCTTTGTTCTGATACTCATTGCAGGTACGGTTTCATACGTGGAAATAGCAAAGGAAAGTAATCCTGATATTACTATTCCGATGGCCTATGTATCGATTTCACTGGAAGGTATATCTCCAGAAGATGCGGACAGTTTACTGGTACACCCACTAGAGAAAGAGCTAAAAGGATTAGAAGGGCTTAAAGAGTTGCGCTCCACTGCATCCGAGGGTCATGCTTCGATTATTCTTGAATTCGAATCCGGAACAGATATTGATCAAGCCATTATTGATGCTCAGGAAAAAGTTGAGCGCGCTAAAAGTGAACTGCCTGATGACGCTGATGAGCCTAGTGTCAATGAAATCAACCTCTCTACGTTCCCAGTTTTAAGAGTTAATTTATCAGGCAATGTAGATTTTGCCATATTAAGTCGAATGGCTAACAATTTACAAGATACCATCGAGGCCACTGATGGCGTACTTGAAGCCGCCATCAGTGGTGACCGCGAGCAACAAGCACAAATTATTATTCGCCCGGAACAACTCGAAGCATACAATTTATCTTTATCGGATGTAGCCAGCTTCGTCGCCAACAATAACCGCCTTGTTGCCGCCGGCAATCTTGATACTGGTGCGGGTAAATTTGCATTAAAAGTCCCGGGACTCCTAAAAACTAAAGAAGATATTCTAAACCTACCCATAAAAGTTAGCGGTGATGACGTAGTATTGCTAGGAGACATCGCAACAGGTGAACTCACCTTCGAGGATGCTACCAGTTATGCTCGAGTTGCTGGACAACGCAGCATAACCCTTGCTGTATCCAAGCGCGTAGGCGCTAACATCATAGAAACCATCGAAGGCGTTAAGGAGGTGGTCGCTGAACAGAGTCAACATTGGCCAGAAGGTGTCCAATATCAGCTCACGGAAGACCAATCCAAAGAAATAGAAACCTCACTCAACGATCTTTTCAACAATGTGCTCGCTGCTACTTTACTCGTCATGATCGTTATTGTGTGGGCGCTTGGCATTCGTAGTGCACTTTTAGTTGGTCTTGCAATCCCTGGTGCCTTTTTATCCGGCATTCTGTTACTCGACATCCAAGGCTATACCATCAATATGGTGGTATTGTTCGCCCTTATATTAAGTGTTGGCATGTTGGTAGATGGCGCCATTGTAGTGACCGAATACGCCGACCGAAAACTGGCCGAAGGAGCGTCCAAGCAGCAAGCCTACAGTGAAGCTGCCAAACGTATGGCTTGGCCTATTACCGCCTCTACCGCAACGACCTTGGCGGTATTTATGCCATTGTTATTTTGGCCGGACATTGTTGGTGAATTCATGCGTTACATGCCCATCACTATCATTGCCACTTTGGCTTCTTCATTAGTTATGGCGTTAATCGTGATCCCAACTATCGGCTCTATTATAGGTAAGAAAGGCGCCTACTCTGCTGAGATGCTTAATACACTTCGTATCACCGAAACAGGTGATTTAGGATTACTAAAAGGCGCTTCTGGTTTTTATAGTCGCCTATTATCTCAATTGGTTGAGCGTCCAGTATGGGTGCTGCTTTTCACCATCACCCTTATGATAGGCATTTTTATTAGCTACGGTAAGTTTGGTAAGGGTGTAGAGTTTTTCCCGAATGTAGAGCCCGAGGCAGCAAGCCTTGATATTCGCGCCCGCGGAGACTTATCTCTTAATGAAAAAAATTCATTAGTAAAACAAGTTGAGCAACAAGTTCTTGGTTTTCCAGGCCTTAAAAGCACCGTAGTCACGGTTTATTCTACACCTGGAAACAATGCTGCAACTGATAGTATAGGCAGTATGAGTTTAGAGTTTACCGACTGGCATAGTCGTGAGCCTGCAAGTGCCATACTTGATAAAATTCGAGCAAGGACAAATCAGATCCCAGGCATCGAAGTAAGTTCTGAAGTTCAACAAGGCGGCCCTCAATCAGGTGCAGACATACAACTACAACTAAGTTCTGACTTTACAGAGGCATTGAATACGGCCACTGACAAAATCAATGCCGAACTATTAGCAAGGGATGAAATTCTAACCGTTAGTGACAGCCGGTCTTTACCGGGCATTGAATGGCGGATCGACATCGATCGCGCTCAAGCAAGTCGATATGGTGTCGATGTCAACATGCTGGGCAATGTCACTAAACTAGTCACTACAGGAATCACTTTAAGTGACTTCCTTCCCGAGGGCGCAGATGACAAAATTGATATTGTGTTACGTTATCCTGTTGAGCAGCGAAACCTAGAGCAACTAGATCAGTTACAAATCCCAACAGCTCAAGGTAGCATTCCTGCGAGTAACTTTATCCACCGCTACGCTGCGCCAAAGCAAGGAGTAGTCAATAGAACCGACGGCAAAAAAACGGTGACTATTGAGGCGGATGTTAGAGATGGACTGGTAGTCGACGAGGTAATTCAAACCATCAAAGCTGAACTTGATGCTTCTCACCTAGGTGATAATGTCTCTTATGAGTTCCGTGGTAACACCGAAGATCAACAGGAATCCATGATCTTCTTAATGAAAGCCTTTGGAGTGGCTTTCTTTATTATGGCTATTATCCTGGTTACTCAGTTCAATAACTTCTTCCAATGCCTATTGATTTTGAGTGCGGTTATTTTCTCTACGATGGGTGTATTTATTGGTTTAATGGCAAAAGGCGAACCTTTTGGCGTGGTTATGAGTGGTGTTGGTGTCATTGCCTTAGCGGGTATAGTAGTTAACAATAATATTGTCTTGATTGATACTTTTAACAGTTTACGTAAACAAGGCATGCTTGTTCGTGAAGCGGCCATTCGTACAGGGGTGCAACGCTTAAGACCCGTTATGTTAACCACCATTACCACTATTCTCGGTTTATTACCCATGGTGTTCCAGCTCAATATTGATCTTACACATCAGGCAATGAGTGTCGGCGCCCCTTCGGCTCAATGGTGGACTCAACTTTCTACAGCCATTGTTGGCGGGCTAACCTTTGCTACACCTTTAACACTGATACTGACTCCTTGCCTACTGGTATTGGGTTATCGTAAAAAAGAAAAAGCTCAGCTGGAATCAATCCACTTTGATTAAGACATAAAAAACCCTCAATGTTTGACTTAACAAAACATTGAGGGTTTTTTGAGCTAAGTTATTCTAAGAACATAAACTAATCTAGTTGACCTAAGGCTTGCTCAACATCCGCAATAATATCGTCAATATCTTCCAAGCCGACTGATACCCTTACTAAGCCATCAGCAATACCTGCTTTTTGTTTTTCTTCGTCCGTTAAGCGTCCATGGGTTGTTGTAGCAGGATGCGTCACTAAGGTTTTAGTATCGCCCAAGTTACCAGTAATAGACATCAGCTTGGTGCTGTTAATAAAGCGCCAAGCCGAGTCACGCCCACCTTCTAGCTCGAAAGATAGCAGTCCGCCAAAGTCTTTTTGCTGTCGTTTAGCCAGCTCATGGTACTTATGGCTTGGCAAACCACCATAATTTACCTTCTTCACTTTTTCGTGAGCTTCAAGGTATTTCGCCAATTTAATTGCATTAGCGGAATGTGCTGTCATACGCAATGACAAGGTCTCTAAACCATTGAGTAATATCCAAGCATTAAATGGGCTCATGCAAGGCCCAGCACTGCGCATAAAGGCAGTGAAAACATCAACGATTTCTTGGCTTGCAATAAGCGCCCCGCCCAAACAACGACCTTGGCCGTCAATAAACTTGGTGGCCGACTGCATGACGATATCCGCACCCTGAGTAAGAGGGTTCTGTAATGCTGGGGTCGCCAAAACCGTATCAACACAGAGTAAAGCACCTTTGTTGCGTGCTAATTGTGACACTTTCGCCACATCAACCACTTCGTAAAGCGGGTTAGACGGTGTTTCAAAATAGCACAGTCGCGTTTTATCTGTAATGGCCTCTTCCCATGCGGCATAATCTGTAGCATCTACATAGACCACTTCAACACCAAACTTAACCGTATAGGTATTGAAAAACTTCACGGTAGAACCAAATATATTACGTGAACAAACCACGCGATCGCCGGCACTTAGTAAGCTGTACGCCAGAGTCATAAGCGCAGCCATGCCCGAACTTGTTGCAATGGCGGCCTCACCTTTCTCTAGAGTGGCTAAACGCTTTTCAAACAAACTTACGGTTGGATTAGTAAAACGGGAATATACATTACCGTCATCATCACCAGAGAACTTACCGGCGGCCTCTTCAGCACTGGCATAGGCGAAGCTAGAAGTCATGAATATAGCTTCACTATTCTCCTGCTCTTGGGTTTGTGCAACACCTGCATGTATAGCATTTGTCGCATCTTTAAAATTCGACATTTTTTATCCTTAAATACTCGCTGAACGTTGAATGCATAATTTAGTGTAGATTACATTGGGTGCATCATATCGCTGGATGTCGTCACTTCAACATTGATTTTATTAATATCATTACGGCTGCCTTCTAAATTGGCCAAATAGTCCGCATCAATATTGCCAGTAATGTAGGTCGCGTCGAAAACTGAGGTATCAAATTCGCGTACCTCTGAGTGTTTTTCATCAATACATGCTTCAATTAGATCATCAAGATCTTGGAAGATCAGCTTATCAGCGCCTATTAACTCACAGATATCATCCACAGTGCGATTGTGAGCAATCAATTCATGGGCTGCTGGCATATCGATACCATAAACATTTGGATAACGAACTTCAGGGGCTGCTGAGGCGATATACACCTTCTTAGCGCCTGCCTCACGAGCCATTTCAATGATTTCCTTACTGGTCGTACCACGGACGATAGAGTCATCCACCAACAGAACGGTTTTATCTTTAAATTCAAATGGCACAGGGTTAAGTTTCTGGCGAACAGATTTTTTACGCACCGCTTGGCCCGGCATAATAAAGGTACGGCCAATGTAGCGGTTTTTCACTAAGCCTTCACGGAATGGAATCTCAAGGGTCTGAGCAATTTGTAGCGCTGCTGTGCGGCTGGTGTCCGGAATTGGGATAACCACATCAATATCATGCCCTATCCATTCGCGCTGAATTTTTTCAGCCAAACGGTCACCCATATTAATACGGGCTTTATAAACCGAAATACTATCAATGACAGTATCTGGACGAGCAAAATAAACGTATTCAAACAAACATGGTCGAGGCACTTTTTTAGGCGTACATTGACGCATGTGCACCTTATGATTAACGTCTAAAAAGATCGCTTCACCTGGTTGAATATCACGCTCCACTTTAAAGCCAGCAGCATCCAGTGCTACGCTTTCAGAAGCAACCATGTACTCAATACCTTGTTCTGTTTCACGTGATCCATAAATCAATGGGCGAATCCCATCTGGGTCACGAAACGCAAGAATGCCATAACCAGTAATGAGGGCGGCAACAGCATAACCACCTTCGATACGCTGATAAACCCGCTCCAATGCATTAAAGATGTCATCAGGAATTGGCACTAATTTGCCTTCTTCGTGTAACTCATGAGCTAATACGTTGACCAGCACTTCGGAATCTGAAGTGGTATTGATATGACGTAGGTCTGACTCAAACACTTCACGCTTTAGCTTCGCCGTATTGGTAAGGTTGCCGTTATGCGCAAGCGAAATGCCGTATGGAGAGTTTACATAAAAAGGCTGAGCTTCAGCGGAGCTTGAAGTGCCTGCCGTTGGGTAACGAACATGGCCAATGCCAATATTCCCAAGTAGTTTTTTCATGTGACGTGTACGGAACACTTCACTGACCGGACCATTGTCTTTACGTAAACATAAACGTCCATTATGGCTTGTGACCATACCCGCAGCATCCTGCCCACGATGCTGAAGAAGCGTTAACGCATCAAAGATTGCTTGGTTAACTATAGACGTGCCTACGACACCAACGATACCACACATGTTCTAGATCCTCGTATTGGGAAACGGCGGCTGGTTCAGCCGCAACAGGTTTTAACAATTTGATTTAATTGACTAACAACTAACTGCTTAAGGCTCGGTCAATTAGACTTGGATTAACAAACTCCGAACCTTTACCAAGCATTTCTCTTGTCCAATCTTTTAATAGTACTAGCTGTGGAATCAGCTGAGAGGATTTCCACATATCTGTTTTTTCAATAGCGGGGCTCAAACTTAATAGCGAAACGAAGGCCACCACAACCATACTGCCACGCGCAAACCCAAACACCATTCCGAGCACTCTATCAGTACTGCTTAGCCCGGTAACTTGAATTAAAGAGCCTAACAAAAAGCTAACCAATGCACCCACTACCAAACTTGCAATAAACAAGGAGACAAAAGCGACAATGTATCGAATCTGATCACTCTGTACTTGTTCGACTAATAAGGCCTGCATCTGATCGGAAAATTTTACAGAGACAACAAAAGCAACGACCCAAGTGACTAATGAAAGAATTTCTTTAACAAAGCCGCGCTTCAAACTTAACAAGGTAGAAATCACTACCACCGCAATAATTAACCAATCCAAGGTGGAAATCGCACTTAACTGATCCATCAAAACCTCATCTCAATGATACGTCCTAGTAAACCCTATAACGGGAGCTTACAAATTATGTTCTACTAATTCACAGAATACTTAATAACAAAACCGCTTAAACGGAAATCTTTCTTAATTTGCTCACGAGCCTTATCCGATACTTCACGTTTAAACTCAGGTCCTACATAGACTTTATAAAGAGAGTTAACTGTAATACTGTAGGCGTCATAATTGGCACTCTTTAATTTAGCGACCAAGCGCTGAGCGTTTTCCTGACTCTTAAAGGTAGCAATTTGTAACGTCCATCGTTCCGCAGGCTTAGTCGTAACGACAGGTGCCGAAGTCCCTTTCGCAACAGAAGTGCTCTTAGTGGGCTTAGCCTTTTCAATAACAGGGACTTTAGCGGTTGGTTTTTCAATTAGGTTGGTAACGGTTTTATGAGCATTAGTCTGTTGAGGAACAGGAATAAGCTGAATATCATCACTGGTAGTGTTTTCGGAAGTCGAATTGGGTGCCTGAGTTATTTCTTCTAAACTTTGTACAGGGTCAATTTTTTGTACGACAAATTCGGGCGCTTTCGCTAACTCAACTTGCCTGTCTAATTCTGCAGGGCGTTCGCCATCTAGCACCAAAGGTAAAAGCGCCGCTGCCGACAAAACCATTATCCCGGCACCAATCAATCTAAATTTAATGGTGTTATCGATCATAGTTCATCCTGAGTACGTTGCGATAAAAGGTAGTCAGTTACCGTTACAAACGACCCAAATACGATTAGAGCACAGTTCTCTTTTTGTGCCATTTGATACGCCGCTTGATAGGCTAACGTTACGCTTGCATAGGCTTGACTTTTAGCTGCCACATTGGCTGGCAACATGTTTACGATTTCTTCGCCTTTCGATCCTCTCGGAGCATTCAAATCTGCACAGAACCAAGCACCAAACGAGCCATTTAAGTGCTCTACAACTTTCGTAATGTCTTTGTCTTTTAACATGCCACACACAGCAATAGCAGGCTTATCTAACTCAGCCAGCTTAATCGCCAACTGCTGAGCCGCTTCAGGGTTATGAGCAACATCTAAAAAAGTTAATGGTTCACTCGACACTTGTTGAAATCTGCCCGTCATTTGACAGCTCGTAAACAAATCCACTAATTCAGCATTTTTTGGAACTAGCCCCATATAAGTCAATACAGCGACAGCAGTTGCCGCATTTTCTAGAGGCAATTTAGGCATTGGCAGGGATGTGTAATTTGACTCCCCTACTGCACAAGACCAAGATTTAGTGCCTTGGTAAAGGTGAAAATCAACGCCCTTTTGATATAAGTCAGCACCGATTTTCTTAGCAGTTTCAGCCAAAGACTCAGGGGGGGCGTTCACACCACTTACTAGCAGTTTTCCGGCACGAGCAATTCCAACTTTTTCTTGAGCAATAACCTCTAAACTGTCTCCTAACCAATCGGTGTGATCTAGAGCAATGGAGGTCACGACCGCCACATCGGTATCAACCATATTGACGGAATCAAGACGACCACCTAACCCAACTTCAAGCACCCAATAGTCAAGCTGTTGCTGATCAAAAATCCATAATGCGGCAAGGGTACTGAATTCGAAGTAAGTGAGAGAAATATCACCTCTTAAGGCTTCGATAGTTTCGAAAGCTTGGCAAATTAATGCATCATCACAAGGGATGCTATTAAGGGCGATACGCTCATTGAAAGCGATAAAATGAGGAGAAGTATAGGTACCAACACGATGTCCTCGTGCGGTGAGAAATTGCGTCAATAAAGTACAGGTAGAGCCTTTACCATTGGTGCCAGCGACTGTAATGATTTTTGCTTTAGGCCGGCCAATATTTAATTTGGCCAGCACCTTAGCACCACGCTCAAGACCAAGCTCAATTTCAGTGGGGTGCTGGCTTTCAATATATGAAAGCCAGGCATCCAATGACGGTTGGGTCATTTAATTAAGCCGCCTTGTTGGTAAGCAATGAAAGAATATTATGCAAACGCTGACGCATGTCTTTGCGCGTAATAATCATATCAAGAGCACCTTTATCCAATAAGAACTCACTGCGCTGGAAACCTTCTGGAAGTTTTTCACGAACAGTTTGCTCAATAACGCGAGGGCCAGCAAAACCAATCAAGGCATTTGGCTCAGCGACGTTTAGATCACCTAGCATAGCAAGAGATGCAGAAACACCACCAAACACAGGGTCAGTCATTACCGAAATATACGGAATGCCTTCTTGCTTCATGCGTTCAAGACCTGCACTGGTTTTTGCCATTTGCATAAGAGAAATTAATGCTTCTTGCATACGAGCACCACCACTTGCAGAAAAACACACAAGCGGGATACGTTTTTCAAGACAAACATTCACAGCTTGAATAAAACGCTCACCAACGATGGCTCCCATAGAACCGCCTAGGAAGCTAAATTCAAAGGCAACGGCAACAACCGGCATGCCGTTTAACACACCTTCCATTGCGACCAAAGCGTCTTTCTCGCCTGTTGCTTTCTGAGCGGCAACGATACGATCTTTATAACGCTTAGAATCTTTAAACTTAAGTTTGTCCTCTGGCTCTAAGTGAGCACCGATTTCTTGACGGCCTTCTTTGTCCAAGAACAAATCTAAGCGACGGCGCGCGCCAACACGTAGGTGGTGTTCACACTTAGGACAAACATCTTGGTTTTTTTCAAGCTCTGGGCGATACAGTACGCTTTCACACTTAGGACATTTTTTCCATAAGCCTTCAGGTACAGAACCTGCAGATTTCTTCGACTCACTGCGTACAATCGAAGGAACAAATTTATCTAGCCAGCTACTCATTTAATTCTCCATATCTTTGTAAGCTAATGCTTAGGCGTCCATTTCGGTACGCATAGGCTTTAAAATCGCCCCTAACGCATTAGCAATGTATTCTTTTTCGCGTTCTTGATTTTCAGCAATGGCATTTACTAGCACACTGCCTACAATGACACCATCAGCGCATCGGCTAACCGCTGCGGCTGTTTTTGCATCACGAATACCAAAACCCACCCCAATTGGTAGGTCAGTAATCGTGCGCAATGAATCTACATGCTGCTTGACACTATCCACATCAAGTTCAGCAGAACCTGTGACACCTTTTACCGAAACGTAATATACGTAGCCTGAAGCTAGGTCACATATCTTTTTAGCGCGTTCAGGTGTTGTTGTCGGCGCTAATAGGTAAATCAGGTCAATCTCATTTGCTTTGAAGTATTCTACTACATCTGTCGCTTCTTCTGGAGCCAGATCGACTAATAAAATACCGTCTACACCCGCTTCTTTTGCTGCATCGGAAAATGCTTGATAGCCGAAGAATTCAATTGGGTTCAAGTAGCCCATCAAAACCACTGGGGTTTCATTATCCGTTTGACGGAATTCACGGATAATATCAAGTACTTTACGAACACTTGTACCCGCAGCTAAGCTTCTCTCACACGCTAATTGGATAACCGGGCCATCTGCCATAGGGTCTGAGAACGGCATACCAATTTCAATAACATCGGCACCCGCAGCCACCAACTCATTCATAATGGTGACAGTATGGTTCGGTGTTGGGTCGCCAGCGGTAATATACGGAATGAGCGCCTTTTTACCAGATTTTTCTAAATTTTCAAAACACTGTTTTATACGACTCATACTTCAATACCATCCAATTGCGCTACTGTCAGAATATCTTTATCACCACGGCCCGATAAATTCACCACGACAATTTGGTCTTTATCCATAGTCGCTGCCAGTTTCATACCGTAGGCAACCGCATGGCTTGACTCAAGGGCAGGCATTATACCTTCAAGACGGGTTAAGTCACGGAAGCCATCCATCGCCTCATCATCATTGATTGCCACATAGTTGGCACGACCAATATCTTTTAGCCATGCATGCTCAGGGCCCACGCCCGGGTAATCCAAACCTGCCGATATAGAATGGGTGCCGATAATCTGACCATCATCATCCGCCATTACATAGGTACGGTTTCCGTGTAGCACCCCAGGACGACCCGCAGACAAAGGTGCTGCATGACGACCCGTCTCGATTCCATCGCCGCCAGCCTCAACACCATACATGGCAACAGATTCATCTTTAATGAAGGGGTAGAACATGCCAATAGCATTAGAACCACCACCAACACAAGCGACGACCGCATCCGGTAAGCGCCCTTCTTGCTCTATACATTGCGCCTTAGCCTCACGACCGATCACGGCTTGGAAATCACGAACCAATTTAGGGTATGGATGCGGCCCTGCGGCAGTACCTATAATGTAGAAGGTATCATCAACATTACCCACCCAATACCGCATGGCTTCGTTTAACGCATCTTTAAGGGTTTTCGTACCTGATTCAACCGATATCACTTCAGCGCCTAACAGTTTCATACGATAAACGTTTAGAGACTGACGACGAATATCTTCTGCCCCCATGAATACCTTACACTTAAGACCAAGGCGTGCTGCAACCGTTGCTGACGCAACACCGTGCTGACCTGCGCCCGTTTCGGCTATAATATTCGGCTTACCCATATGTTTAGCCAACAAAGCTTGGCCAATGGTATTGTTAATTTTGTGAGCACCAGTGTGATTTAAATCTTCACGCTTTAGATAGATTTTTGCGCCACCCGCCCTTTCAGTAAGACGTTCTGCAAAGTACAAAGGCGAAGGACGACCAACATAATGCGCCAAATCCTTATCAAAAGCGGCTTGAAATTCTTGGTCTTTAGAAAGGCGTTCGTACATCTCAGTCAGATCATCAAGTGCGGCCATTAAGGTTTCCGACACAAATACGCCACCATACTGACCAAAACGGCCATGGGAATCCGGCAATTCTTGGTTGATATCTTTAATATCCACTTTTTGCTCCACTGATAAATTCTTTTACTTTAAATTTGTTTTTAATGCCTTTCGACAATTCTACACCACCACTGACATCAACAGCGTATGGTTTAGTTGCTTTTACTGCTAATTTTACATTTTCTGGAGTTAATCCCCCAGCGAGCACTATTGGCTTAGGCATTTCACTTGGTATAGCCCCCCAATCAAAAGACTCTCCTGTACCTCCCGGAACTCCAGGCTTGTAGGCATCGAGTAAGATAGCTAAGGCACTTGGAAAAGATTCGGCTTGCGTTTTAATATCCGCACCGTCTTTCATTCGTAAAGCTTTTATGTAAGGTCGATCATATTTTACGCAGCCAGACTCTACTTCATCACCATGAAATTGAATCAACCAACGTGAGTTTTGGGACACCACTTGTGTTACCTGTTCTTCGCTGGCATTGACAAACAAAGCAACAGGCGTCACAAAAGGAGGTAATTTCTCAACAATAGCATTGGCTTGCGCTGGACTGATGTAACGGGGGCTTGGCGGATAAAACACAAAACCTAAAGCATCAGCTCCCTCTTCGCACGCATGCAGCGCATCCTCCAGGTTAGTGATGCCACAAATCTTAACTCGACAGGTCATAAGCAGGCTCTTGAATGAAGGGTAAAAAATGCGGCCCTAGAGGGACTTGGGGGACGTCGAAGTGCTCCGGATATTGTGCATCGACAAAATATAAACCTGTTGGTGGGGCTGTCACCCCACCCTGAGCTCGATCTTTAGCATTAAGTACTTGCTCAGCCCACGCAGCTGGCTTCTCGCCCGCACCGACACTCATCAGCACACCCGCAAAGTTACGGATCATATGATGTAAAAAGGCATTAGCGCGAACATCTAAGACAATATAATGCCCTATTTGCTGAATATCGAAATTTAAAATGGTTCGAATTGGACTGTTCGCCTGACAACCGATAGCACGAAATGAAGTGAAATCATGAGTGCCTAAAAAGACCTTACACGCCTGCTGCATCGCGGTGACATCTAGAGGTTTGTAAGTCCAAGTTACACCTTTAGACAAAACCGCAGGACGAATCGCTGAAGAATATATCACATAGCGATAACGACGACTTATAGCACTAAAACGTGCATGAAAGTCCTCACTCACCCCTCTTGCTGCGACTACGGCGATATCCGCGGGAAGATGAGAGTTAACGCCTAATGTCCACGCGCGCATAGGACGATCACAGTCGGTTTCAAAGTGCACAACTTGCGCGCTGGCGTGTACGCCTGCATCAGTTCGTCCTGCACAAATCACCGTGACGGGATGATTTGCGATCACACTTAGTGCTTTTTCTAAATTCTCCTGAACTGTTGCCACACCGTATTTCTGAGCTTGCCAGCCTTTGTAAGCACTGCCATCATATTCAACAACCAATACCACTTTATTTCTAGTCACTTGGGAACATCCGCTCCATCATACTCTTCGCTTCTGCTACTTGTTGCTCATTACCCGTCTTTGCGACATCTTCGAAAATCACACGCGCACCTTCATCATCGCCCATATCCATGTAGGCACGGGCTAGATCCAGTTTAGTGGCCACTTCATCACCACTGGCGTCAAAGAAATCAAACTCTTCTTCATCATCACTTTCTACTTCGTCTTCAATGGCATCTTCAACACCAAAGGACGGAGCTTCAATCTCTTCTTGTGCTTCTGCTAACGTTTCTTCAATTGAATTTGCAAGTGCTTCATTGGGGTCTTGATCAAAGACTGCAGACTCGTCAACATCATCTTGTTCAACGTCATTCAGCAAACTAGAAACAAAAGATTCTTCTTCACTAATTTCTTCTTCATCAAGATCATTAAGTCCGTCCAGTTCATCAATAACATCTTCAAGTGGGTCAACCGTTGGTACAGATTCTTCTTCAATTGTTTCGTCTTCATCTTCGAAATCAATTTCCCCGAAGTCGTTTTCAAGCTCATCAACTTCTGGAGCAAGTTCCATTTCTGGTTCATCGTCTTCCGGAAATTCAAACTCATCTGCTAACTCAGTTTCTTCCACCTCAAAGGATTCTTCTTCAAAAACATCTAAGTCATCAGAAACTTCAGAGTTATCATTAAAATCAAAGGCAAATGGATCTTCTTCAACAACAGGCTCTGGTTCCTCTTCAGTAACCGCTTCCGCAACAGGTGCTGCCGCAACTGTTGCTAATGCCGCACCTCTGGCGAGATCAAATTCATCAGCTGCGCGTTCATCTTCTTTCTTTTTGCCGCCTTTACGCAGCAACATACCACCTAAGAAACCAAGTAACATTAGGACCACGGCACCGATGGAAACGATGATCGAATTACCAAAAATTTTATTGAAAAGCGAGTTTTCTTCCGCTAGTTCTTTTTCACGACGCACTTGATCCGCCTCTAAAAGCTGATCCACCGTGTTTTTCTGTTCTTGCAGCGCTTGTTGCGCCTGACTAAATTGCAATTGCAATTCCGCCATTTGCTTGTCTTTTAGACTAATTAACTGCTCAAGTGTCGCTAACTGCTGATTTAAATCTCCAAGCTTGTCTGATAGCTCTGCTTTTTCTCGCTGCTCTTTATCTAACAACTCTTGAGAGGCCGATAATTGGTTTTTTAATTCAGCAACAGCCTGACCGCCACCAGCATTAGAACTAGCGTTAGATTGAGGTAAAACACTTTGCCCTGAAGCCAGCGTTAGCTTGTCGCTTGTTGATGTTTTATTACCGGAAGCGCTCTTAGACTGAGCTTGAGTATTTAACTGAGCTTGCTCAACACCACGTGAGGCATTATTGGATTTAAGTGCCATCCAAGCTTGATGTTGGCGCTCGAACTCTTGTTGAGACATAGATTGATTAAACAAAGCAATCTGATCTTCAGTAGGCAACCTTAAAATAGCGCCTTCTTTCAGCAAGTTAATGTTGTTAGCATAGAAAGCTTCTTGGTTAAGAGCCTGAATCGCCATCATAGTTTGATAAATAGTTAACTGGTTGCCTTGACGATTTTGATTGGCAATTGACCACAGCGTATTACCCTTCACCACATCAAGCTCTGCACGAACTGGCAATTGATTTGCACTGGATACTGCATCTTTGAAAACACTACTAGGTGTGTCAGTTGCACCAGCTAAACTAGCTGCCTGAACCACTTCGCTTTGAGATTTTTCAACACGAGCAGATTGTTGCAATGGCGTAAGATATTCACGAACCACCTGCCCACTAGGCCAGCGTGCGGCCAAGACAAAATGCAGTTCTTCGGCCTGCAAAGGGGCATCCGAACTAACTTGCACGACCAAGCGACCATTAGATTGAGTGACATCAAACTTCAATTCAGAAAGTATTCGGGTAGGCGCTAATCCGGCTTGGCGAAACTCACTTTCGCTACCAAGACGGACTAAAATATCATTGCTGGTCAGGCCTGCGGCATCAGAGATAACGATTTGGCCACGATAGGGCTCATCCACATTTGAATTAGAGGTTAACTCACCCAATTCCAGAGCTTGGCTACTGGACGCGTATAGTAAGCTTGAAACGGCCATACTAATGAGGGTTTTCCTAAGCATATGCTTCCCTTAATTAACAAAAGTGGATATGTGAATTTTATAAGTATCTTACACAGGTGACTATTTATCAATAGCTTTAGAATCAATGGTTTGTATTGTCTTCCCATGAAGACAATTTTCACTGAATAATTGCTCTTCTAGTGACCATATCCTACTCTTTTAATCATTAAATCCCACACACCGTTTACCTCACCACCCCATATACATTGCAACCCGACGTAAGAATGAAAACCACTAAGTTGCTTGGCTTTAATGCCCCATAGTTAGATGCAAAGCAGTAAGTTTTTCGACATAAAAAAACCTCGCCAGATAACATCTGACGAGGTTCGATTATTGCGAACAATAATTGGTAGAGCTTGGGTTACATCATTCCACCCATGCCACCCATTCCGCCCATGCCACCCATATCAGGCATTGGTGCACTTTCAGGTGCAGGAATGTCAGCAATCATAGCTTCAGTAGTAATCATTAGACCGGCAACAGACGCTGCTGCTTGTAGCGCAGAACGCGTAACTTTTGCTGGATCTAGGATACCCATATCTAGCATATCACCGTATTCACCAGAAGCTGCGTTGTAACCATAGTTACCTTCGCCCTGCTTCACTTTATCAACCACAACTGATGCTTCTGCGCCAGCATTGGCAACGATTTGACGCATTGGAGCTTCCATAGCACGTAGCGCTAGAACGATACCTACGTTTTGATCTTCGTTATCACCTAGAAGGCCTGATACTTTAGTTAGTGCACGAACGAGTGCAACACCACCACCAGCAACGACACCTTCTTCTACCGCAGCACGTGTTGCGTGAAGCGCATCGTCTACACGAGCTTTTTTCTCTTTCATCGCGATTTCAGTCGCCGCACCGATTTTAATAACCGCTACACCACCTGCCAACTTCGCAACGCGCTCTTGCAACTTCTCTTTGTCGTAGTCTGAAGTTGAGCTAGCGATTTCTGCACGAATTTGATCAACACGACCTGTAATAGCTTGAGCATCGCCTGCACCATCAACAATCGTTGTGCTTTCTTTAGTCAAAGTAACACGTTTAGCCGTGCCTAGCTGCTCGATACTTGTTGTTTCTAGAGAGAAACCAACTTCTTCAGAGATCACTGTCGCACCCGTTAGAATCGCAATGTCTTCTAACATAGCTTTACGACGGTCACCAAAACCAGGTGCTTTAGCCGCGGCAACTTTCACGATACCGCGCATGCTGTTCACAACCAGTGTTGCAAGCGCTTCGCCCTCAACATCTTCAGCAATGATAAGCAATGGACGAGAAGCCTTGGCAACACCTTCCAATACTGGTAGCAAGTCGCGGATGTTAGAGATCTTCTTATCAACCAACAAGATAAATGGATTTTCTAACTCAGCACTCATAGTCTCTTGGTTGTTAATGAAGTAAGGAGATAGGTAACCGCGATCAAACTGCATACCCTCAACTACTGCTAGCTCGTCTTCAAAGCCAGAACCTTCTTCAACGGTAATCACGCCTTCTTTACCTACACGCTCCATCGCTTCAGCAATGATTTTACCAACAGAAGCATCAGAGTTAGCAGAAATAGTACCAACTTGCTCAACAGCACGAGTGTCGGCACAAGGTGTAGACAACGCAGCAACTTCTTTTACAACCGCTTCAGTTGCTTTATCGATACCACGCTTAAGATCCATTGGGTTACGACCCGCAGCAACAGCTTTAAGACCTTCAACAACGATAGCTTGCGCAAGAACCGTTGCCGTTGTCGTACCATCACCGGCCACATCGTTGGCTTGAGATGCGACTTCTTTAACCATTTGCGCGCCCATGTTTTCGAACTTATTTTCTAGTTCGATTTCTTTTGCTACGGACACACCATCTTTGGTGACAAGCGGCGCACCAAAAGACTTTTCAATAATTACGTTGCGACCTTTAGGGCCCAAAGTTACTTTTACTGCATCAGCAAGTACGTTCACGCCTTTCAGCATTTGCTGGCGAGCGCTATCGCCAAATTTAACTTCTTTAGCTGCCATTTTTATATACCTTAAACTGTTTTAAATACGATAAAACGAATTAGCATTGTGAAAAATATGATTAGGCTTCTACTACGCCGTAAATCTCATCTTCTTTCATAATCAACAATTCTTCACCATTGATTTTAACGGTTTGACCTGAGTACTGGCCGAATAACACAGTGTCACCAACGCTAACAGCCAATGCCTGCACATCACCATTAGACTGAATACGGCCAGTGCCAACAGCCAAGACCTCGCCTTGAGTAGGCTTCTCGGTCGCAGATCCAGGCAGTACGATACCAGATGCAGTTGTTGTCTCTTCTTCTTTACGTCGAACAACAACGCGATCATGCAAAGGACGAATATTCATTGATCATTCTCTCCAATTAAAACAATACCAGGACTCCCCTGGCGGGAATATTCTCGCTTATAGCGAGAAACTATATCGACTTCTTATATACGGCTAACAAAACGCATTTCAACCCCATATATCGAAATTATTTTTTATTTATCAGGTCATTTTCTTCATTCACATATTCACCTTCAATGATGTCACCTTGCTGAGCGGTGGGTCCGCCTCGCCAATGACGTCCTCGAGTCATAATGCTGCTCATGAATTTAACAATTAGGCCCGCTGCAAAAAGTTTGCGCAAAGGGGAAATCAACAACAACGCACCCAGTGCATCAGTCATAAATCCTGGTATCAATAAACACAGGCCAGCAAACATCAACATAACCCCTTCCGCCATCTCCGATGCAGGCAATTCACCTCGTTGCATTTTCTGTTGGGCTTTTAGGGAGGTCGCAAGGCCTTGCTTACGAATGAGTGTCACACCTACAATAGCGGTTAAGAAAACCAAACCTACTGTGGCCAAGCTACCAATTTGACCACCGACTTTGATCAACACAGTCATTTCTATAATTGGTATTAAAATAAACAGTAACAGAGCAAATCTCATGATCACCTTCTTTGTATCGAGTTCAGATAAATATCTATGGGCAGTGTAATGACTAATCAAGCAATGGAACACTTTAAATCACAAGTGTTCCTTATTTTAAGCGAAACTCTGACAGGTGAATGCATTTCATACGGCGAAGTAGCCAAACAGGCTGGATTCCCAGGCTATGCCCGTCAAGTTGGGCAATTACTAAAAAAACTTCCCAAAGACACCAAGTTGCCTTGGCATCGGGTGGTCAATGCACAGAAACGCATTAGTTTTGCGGAAAACACAGACGCCTATGTAAGGCAGAGAACAAAGCTGGAAGAAGAAGGTTGGCTCATCGTAGGTACTAAGCTCACCCTCCAAGAGAAAAAAGGGCCACTTAACAAAGCAGCCCTATCTAACTAGTCTCTAAAATTAGTAAATTGAACAGGCTGTTTTAGATCCGCACCGCGTAACAGTGCCATCACTTGCTGCAAGTCATCACGTTTTTTACCAGTAACACGTAATTGGTCACCTTGAATTTGTGCTTGCACTTTCACTTTACTTTCTTTGATCATTTTAACAATGCGCTTGGCCTCATCGGTTTCTAAGCCTTCTTTCATTTTTACAGCTTGAGAGGCACGCATGTTACCTTTTTCTATATCATCTTTTTCTAAACTTTTTAAATCTATGCCACGGTTGACCAATTTTTGATTTAGAATATCAGACATCTGGCGAAGTTGAGGTTCTGCCTCAGCCTCCATAACAACCGCTTTATCTTTGATCTCATAGCCGGCTTTAACACCTTTGAAATCATATCGTGTTGTTATTTCTCTGTTAGCTTGATCCACCGCGTTGGTGACTTCGTGCCAGTCAAGCTCGGAAACTACGTCAAATGATGGCATATTATGCTCCTTTGCAATTTAGATAATGGAATTTTGCGGGATGATAACAGGGATTCAAAGAAAACACCTAATGGAAAACACCACATGAAAAAAACACCTTGGCTCGTGGTTGGCGCGGGCGCCATTGGTTTATTCTGGGCCTGTAAGCTCGAAAAACTAGGGTACCCAGTGCATCTTGTTTATCGAAGCGAAAAACCTGGCAAGAAAATCACTTTGGATAGTTTTGATGAGGATGACCCTCAGCAACCTGTGACGTCTATCCACAAAATCAAAAGCTTTAAAGTGGATGAACTGTCCAAACAATACGATCAGGTCTTGTTTTGTACCAAAGCCTATGATCTCAATACGGCATTCCAAAGCGTCGAGCACTACCTCACAGAGCAGGCGACCATCGCTTGTTTATGCAATGGTTTGGGCGCACAACAACTGGTACAAAAACAACTTAAACCAACTCAAACACTTTGGGCTGGCGTGACCAGTGAAGGCGCACTAAAGTTAGATTCGAATAGAGTTAAGCACACAGGGTTTGGCGACACCTATTTCGGTCTTTGGGATGCCCAACATAAAGCGGTTAATTTCCCCATTGAGTCACTACAAATCACCAACATCCATCAAAAACTCATAGAAAAGCTCGCGATCAATGCCGTAATCAACCCCATCACTGCCGTATTTGGGCTTTATAATGGTGAAGTATTAGATGATGATTACTCAAATCTTTTCCATCAGGCTCTTGCAGAGCTCGACCAGCTTTTCAGTCACCCAAAATTTCTTTACTCCGAGCAGAGCAAACACCTCACCTTAGACACCCTGACTCATAGAGTGAGTAATGTCGCCAAGCTGACTCGCCTAAACCGCTCATCTATGCATGAGGACATTCGTTTACACCGCCCCACCGAAAACCAATTTATTTCTGGTTTTCTTATCGACAACAGCCCTATTGAAATGCCTATACAGACCTTGCTGTATCAAGCGATTAAATGCGAAGAACACGAGCCTTTAGAGAAGCTCAAAAAAAAGCTCCTAAGCGTTGCTTAGGAGCTTTTTAAAAGACACCAAACCTTTATTATATTTTGGTGATTTTTTCTTTCGTCAGCAGGATTTTCTTGTCTTTATAAAGCGCACCTAAAGCTTTTTTATAGGTTGCTTTACTCACTTTAAAAACCGCATAGATGGCTTCAGGAGAGGCTTTGTCGGTTAACGGCGACTCTCCTCCATGCTTATCTAAGTAATCCAAAATATCATCTAAGATATTCTTAACTTTTTTATAACCTACTTCTTGTAGGCTTAAATCAATCTTGCCATCTTCACGCATCTGCTTGATAAAACCGGTGGTTTTCTCGCCTTTACGCAGTTGTCTAAAGGCATCATCAAAGAACAGCACACCCCAAAAGCGGTTATCAATTACACACTTAAAACCGATATTGGTTTTATCACCAATAATGATAGAAACTTTATCGCCAACCTTGTATGGCGCTTCTTCACGGTTAAGCAAGGCATCTACTTTGGTTGTAGCAACAATACGATTGGTAAACTGGTCCAAATAAATAAAAAGTAGGTGCGTTTCACCCTCTTCCACACGGTTTTTCTGCTGACTAAAGGGCACTAACAAGTCTTTTGGCAAGCCCCAGTCAAAGAACGCGCCTACTTGGTTAACGGCTACAGAGGTTAATGCCGCAAACTCTCCCACTTGTGCTTTGGGTAAATCCGTCGTGGCGATCAATTTATCATCAGAATCCAAATAAACAAAAACATCAATCTCTTGATCTAACTTAAGACCTTTGGGTACATAGCGTTTTGGCAGTAAAATTTCACCTAGTTGCCCAGCATCTAAGTACACGCCAAAATCTTTTTCTTTTACGACTCTTAAAGTATTTAAGCGTCCAATATTTGCTGTCATGGTTTCTCCAACTCGCTTTTTTGCGCACTATACGCACTTAAAATAGAAGCACAAGACCTCACCTTTAAGAGCGATCAATTTTATTTATTGCTCATCCACTTTCATGCAAGAGGCAAAGGACTCATCTAACACCTCACGGCCCAGTGACTCCATTTTGGCTATGTTATTTTCTGGTATGTCTGCAGTATCACCATAATATTCAATGGCCTTTTCAAGACTTTCTTCACGCAGCAGATGAAGCATAGGATATGGAGAACGATTAGTATAATTTGAAACATCATCAGGGTCAGTTCCAGAAAAGCAGTATTCAGGGTGGAAAGTCGCCAGTTGATACACACCCTCACAACCTTGTTCATACATGAGGTTTTCCGCTAGGTCGACAAAGTCTAGATACCGGAAAAAATCTTTAAATAAGGTAGGAAATACTAAAAGCGTGGTTTCCGTTTCTGGGTGCTGGTCAAGCCATTGTACTTCTGCGATCAGCTCTTCAAGAGCAACATCAGGCTTTTTAGAACGTAACACGACTACTTTGACTGTCTCTCGCTCCACTTCTCGTTTCGCAAACGGACAAACATTATGTTTGATAATAAATTCATTCACCCATTTCATGGTCTGGGTGGTAACCAACTCATCCGTTAATTGCATAGCCGTCTTCTTATCAATGTTTAGATCATTTTAAAGCAAAGCCCACATAGGGTCTAACTTAACCTTTGAAAACAGGTTATCATGGACGTTATAGTCCATTTTAGTAGAGGATTTAATCTTTGAACTTTCCTCTACTTCCGTAACAGAGAGTTTACATGTCATTTGCTGAATTAGATCTTGATTTTACTATTGTCCAAGCAATTAACGACCTAGGTTTTGAAAACCCTACCGAGATCCAAGAACAAGCCATTCCAGTTGCACTAGACGGTTCCGATTTACTTGCAACAGCCCCAACAGGTACAGGTAAAACTATTGCCTTTTGCGCTCCTGCAATTCAACATATTTTTGATCGTGACGAGTCATCAACAACCGCACCGAAAGTCATGATTCTGGCACCAAGCCGTGAACTTGCTCGCCAGATATACAATGTTGTAGAACAATTAACGCAACATACGCGAATTCAAAGTCAACTTATTATTGGCGGCACACCTTATGGCATGCAGCAGCAACAGCTAAGCGAGCCTTGCGACATTCTGGTTGCTACCCCAGGTCGCCTTGTGGAGCTTGACCAAAAGCAATGGCTAGATTTAACCGATGTTTCCTACTTCGTCATTGATGAAGCTGACCGTATGCTCGACATGGGCTTCTCTAGTGCCATCAATCATTTAGCGAAAGAGCTACCTCAAGAGCACCAGACGTTAATGTTTTCCGCCACTCTAGAAGGCGAAAAAATGGGACGTTTTGCCTCCCAATTATTGAAAGAAGACACAGAACAAATTCGTTTAGGAGAGTCCTCCAGAACTGTTCCAAAGCAAATTCGTCAAATTGCCTACCGCGTAGACAGCGACGAACACAAAGAAGCCATTTTAAAACACTTACTGGGCCAAGAGAGAGTCCAACAAGCAGTTCTATTTGTCTCAAATCGCGAACATGTAGACATTTGGGTACAACGCATCCGTAAAATGGGCCTAATGTGTGATGGTCTTCATGGAGACATGAAACAAGGTGATCGCAGCGAACACATGAAACAAATGAAACGCGGCCGTCTACAAGTTTTAGTAGCAACGGATGTGGCCTCTCGCGGTATTGATTTACCAGAAATCAATACCGTCATTAACCTTCGTCTACCTCGTAAAGCAGATGCTTATATACACAGAGCTGGCAGAGCTTCTCGTGAAGGCGCCCCTGGTGAATGTATTTCATTAATCGATATTAATGACTTACCAATGATTGAGAAGATACAACGCTTCATGCAAACCAATGTGAAATTTGGCCGAATCGAAGGACTCGAACCGAAAACCAAAGCTCGTTTACGCAGCGCTAGTTCGAAAAAGAAGAAGAAAAAACCTACCACAAAAAAATAATTTACATAGCACCGTCAGACATATTAAAACCTGCACATAGCAGGTTTTTTTATGAGTAAAATATAATGCCTGTTAAAAATCTTCCAAATTAATGGTGTGCTGTTTGCGTTTTGCTTTGGTAAGGAGGTAACCACGGTTATGCTTATTGACATGAACCTTAGTGGGAATAACTTCAACCACCTCAATACCGTTATCAGACAATTGGTGAGCTTTATCAGGGTTATTGGTTAATACCCTTAGTTTATGAACACCTAACGCTTTTAGCATGTTGGCTGCGACACCAAAATCACGATCATCTTGGGGTAAATGCAACATTTCATTGGCTTGGTAGGTATCATAGCCTTGATCCTGCAATGCATAAGCATCCAACTTTGCGTACAAACCGATGCCACGACCTTCTTGGCGCAAATATAAGATATAGCCACCTTCTTCATGGATGCGGTCAATGGCTTCGTCTAATTGTTCACCGCAATCACAACGACCCGATCCAAAAACGTCGCCAGTCAAACACTCAGAATGCAAACGTACAAGAGGCGCATCACTTGGCACACAGCCTTCTTTACCTTCACAAAAAATAGCAATATGTTCTTTGCCAGATTCATCTCCATCAAAAGAAATAAATTCCGCCATCACGTCTCCAGCCCGAACCGGGATCACTACTCGACGCTTAATTGTTAACTCATTCATAACGATTTCTCTTTGAAGATTCTTTTCAAAATATGCATTTACAGATCATCGCCTCATTATTTGGGCACAATCCTATTTTTCAATACGTACTGGCGACTAATTTGGATGAATAAAAATACCTTTAACGTGACTTAAGGCTTAGTGCTAGTAGAAACTAACCCTCATGCAAGATGGTTTAGAGGTAACGCAGTCCGATTGATGATTCTGCGAAGTAAAAAACTCGAGTGAACACCTGTCACCCCAGGAATACGAGTAAGCTTACCTAACAAGAACTCGTGGTAGTAATCCATGTCTTCGACCGCGACCTCTAAAAGATAATCAGCGGATTGCCCTGTGACCATATTGCAGGCAATTACTTCAGGGAAAGACTCTACCTCAGCTTCAAAAACCTCAAAACGCTCAGGAGTATGCCTATCCATACTAATTTGTATGAAAGCTGTTAGCTTTAAGCCCAGCATTTTCTGATTAAGCAACATTACTTGGCTGTCTATTACCCCAGTTTCTTCCAAGGCTTTAACACGTCGTAAGCAAGGAGAAGGCGACAAGCCAACTCGATCGGCCAACTCCTGATTAGTTAAGCTAGAATCTTGCTGTAATTCTCGCAGTATACTCAGATCAATTTTGTCAAACCTCACGTATCACCTCTTAATAACCAATTAATAGCCATAATACGCAATATTATGCCATAAAGATTTATTTTTCTTTAAAAAACGCAATCTTTTACCTCATTTAATTCGTTATCATATTCCCATAACAAAGCGAGCCATAAATCGCGCAAAATAACACTGTAGGCTTACCCAGCCTCACCATAAAAAGGAATAGCAAATGACATCTTTTGACCACACTAAATATACGCCATTCAAACCAGTCACTTTGGAAAACCGTACTTGGCCAGATCAAGAAATCACTAAGGCTCCAATTTGGTCTAGCGTTGATCTTCGTGATGGCAACCAAGCCCTAGTTGAACCAATGACAGTGGAACAAAAGAAGCAGTTTTTTGCCCTACTTGTGGATGTTGGCTTTAAAGAAATTGAAGTGGGCTTCCCAGCTGCTTCACAACTAGATTTCGACTTTGTTCGCTGGTTGATTGAAGAAGAGCAAGTACCGGATGATGTTTACATCCAAGTGTTAACCCAAGCTCGCCCAGAGCTTATTGAACGTACTTACGAGTCCTTAAAAGGCGCCAAAAAAGCCATCGTTCACGTTTATAACTCAACGTCTAAAACCCAACGTGAGCAAGTCTTCCGCATGGACATGGAAGGCATCAAACAAATTGCTGTGAATGGTGCTCAATGTGTTAAAGACCATGCGGCAAAACACCCTGAAACAGAATGGGTTTTCCAATATTCGCCTGAGAGTTTTACCGGTACAGAGACCGATTATGCTGTAGAAGTGGTTAATGCTGTAGCAGAAGTCTGGCAGCCTAGCCCTGAAAACAAAATCATTATTAACCTACCTGCGACAGTCGAAGTAGCCACCCCGAATCGTTTTGCGGACCAAATTGAATATTTCTGTCGTAATGTCGAAAAGCGTGACAGCATGATCATTAGTTTGCATACCCATAATGACCGTGGTTGTGGTGTTGCAGCAGCGGAATTAGGCCTTATGGCCGGTGCCGATCGTATTGAAGGCACGTTGCTTGGTAACGGTGAGCGCACTGGTAATATGGACGTGGTCACCATGGCCATGAACATATACAGCCAAGGTGTTGACCCTGAGCTTCAATTGAGTGATATGGACCGTATCATCAGTGTTGTTCAAGCCTGTACTTTATTACAGGTCCATCCACGCCATCCTTATGCCGGTGAACTTGTCTTTACCGCTTTCTCCGGTTCTCACCAAGATGCTATTAAAAAGTGCTTGGCGAACCAAACAGATGACAAACCTTGGGATGTGGCTTACTTGCCAATCGACCCTCGTGATGTGGGCCGTAGCTACCAAGAAGTTATTCGAGTTAACAGCCAATCCGGTAAAGGCGGCATAGCTTATACACTTGAGCAAGAATTTGGCTTAGCATTACCACGTTGGTTGCAAGTTGAATTCAGTCCAATTGTACAACGCTTTGCAGAGCAAGATGGTGGCGTGGTAAATGGCGAATCTATGAAAGCATTGTTTGAATCAAGTTTTATGACGGGCACTACGCCGTATCAACTAGGTCGTTATGATTTAACTAAAGATGAAAGCGATACTGTCAATGCTGAGCTGATAGCTGAAGCGGGTAACATCCAAATTACCGGTTCGGGTAATGGAGCGCTTTCAGCTTTCAGTGAAGCTCTAGGCCAACACTTTGGATTACGAGTTGATATCATTCAATATCAAGAGCACGCCTTAACTGTTGGTAGTGATTCTCAAGCTATTGCGTATGTTCAAGCGAACATTGACGGCGAGCGATTCAATGGTGCCGCTGTTAACAGCGACATCGTATCTGCCTCGATTCAGGCATTATTGGCTACGGTTAACCAAAAAATTACCCAGTAATAGACCATAAGCAAAAAAACCGCCTCATTCGAATAACTGAATGAGACGGTCTTTTTTGGCCAGAATACCACTACATGATTTCTTTCATCAAGATGCAGTCGCCTTCTTCATTTCTACTTTCGCTAACTTTATCCAATACCTTTTGTGCCGTTTCTTTTTTGCTACTTGGCATATATTTAGAATCTACGGTTTCCTGTAATTTTTCTAAATAGTCGTTTAGCTTAGGTGTGCAATAATCATCCAACGCCAAGGCATTAGTCGAACCCAAAGTAGCCGCCGCGAGCATTAAGGCAAGCAAAGACGCTTTCATTGTCATAATTTTTTCCCTATAAAAGTTACAGTAAGTGATATGAGCAACATTATAAACTTCGAAACCTATAATGTAACGAGCCCTTTTGATATATCAAAACCAACTTCGTAACATTAGGTACACAGAACGGTACTTTTCCGAACCTGTCTTATAATAAAGATTAATGAGTGACTTATCACTTAGCCTGACTAAAGCCGAAAACTAAATTTGTGACATTCGGCACAACAGATTATCCTAAACATCACTTTTCACCGCGGTTCTTCCGGAACTATTTCAGCAAAATCCAAACCTACAGTTGCCCCTCAGCATGAACTAGATTTGCTAAATGATACTTGGTAAGTTTGCATTTACACTGACATGACGATGCACGAGACAGGCTCAATACAATCTACTTTGTAGCGCCACCCAGAACGAATACCCGCTGATAGCTTACGTTATCGTCAACATGATATTCGCGTCAGCCTGAAGGCTGACCCACTGTTGGTCATCAGTATAAGCCAGGTTGGTTTTGTAGGTTCGGCTTTAGCCGAAGGCGGAATTGATGGCAATCAAGCGCAATCATGCAATTCAAAGATTAACCCAAATATCTTCAGTCACCGCGGCTAATTAAAAACTTACGTAATCTTCAAAAGGTTTTCCGCGTCAGCCTGAAGGCGGCCCTACGGTTGATCATCAGTATATGTGAAGCTTATCTTGTAGGTTCGGCTTTAGCCGAAGGCGGAATTGATGGCAATCAAGCGTAAACATGCACTCCAAAGATTAACTAAAACATCATTGGTAAGCGTGGCTAATGAAAACTTACGTTATCTACAAAAGGCTTTCCGCGTCAGCCTAAAGGCTGACCTGCGGTTGATCATCAGTATATGTGAAGCTTATCTTGTAGGTTCGGCTTTAGCCGAAGGCGGAATTGATGGCAATCAAGCGCAATCATGCAATCCAAAGATTAACCCAAATATCTTCAGTCACCGCGGCTAATTAAAAACTTACGTAATCTTCAAAAGGTTTTCCGCGTCAGCCTGAAGGCGGCCCTACGGTTGATCAACAGTATATGTGAAGCTTATCTTGTAGGTTCGGCTTTAGCCGAAGGCGGAATTGATGGTAGTCCAGCGCAAACATGCAATCCAAAGATTAACTCAAACATCATCGGTAAGTGTGGCTAATGAAAAATATGCTTTATTTTCAAAATGATTTCCGCGTCACGCTGAAGCGTGACCTACGGTTAGTCATCAGCATTTATTGGATCTGTTGCTTTGAAGGAGGGAAGGTTGTGGATTTGCATTTACGCTGACGCGTCGAGGCACGAGACAGGCGCAAGTAAATGGAAGGCCACAACCTGCGTTGTACCATGGCTCAGAGCGAAAACTCACTAGAAAAAGCACTCAAGAGGTTTTCCGCGTCCCGCTAAAGCGGTACCTAC
>NZ_JBDVGW010000017.1:0-2055 GCF_039940335.1 Marinomonas sp.
TAATATGCCTCCTAATAGTTATACCATCGGAGACATAAATGACATTATTCACAAGCAGTCTTCCGACGGCTTTGAATAGATGTGATCCAGCGCCGCTCTATAAAATAGAGCGCCACCATGAAATTGAATTAAAATTGTATGAAGTATTTTCTTGCATTTGGTGACATTACTATTCATCAAAAAATAATTCAATGAAATTTAGCTTTGTGGGTATAGACACAATGACTCCCTGAGAAATGCTAGCCTCCGCATTTTCGTGGGTTAACTTTTCAGCCAGTGCCATAATTAGTTTGCTTAAGACTAAATCATTTGGAGGCTAGCATGAACAAACATAGCATAGTTTTTTTAGGATTAGATACTCACAAAGAATTTCATGAAGTGGCTTATTGTGAAGAGCAGCGTGGAGCAAGTGCGGTGCACTATGGCCGCATTCCTTCTACAAAAGTCAGCGTCAAAAAGCTTATCCGTCAGTTTGAATCTAAATATCCTGGTGCAACACTTCACGTCGTATATGAAGCTGGGCCTTGTGGATATTGGATCTACCGACTTATCACGAGTTTAGGGCATTGTTGCTATGTTGTAGCGCCGTCCCTTATACCCAAAAAGCCTGGTGACCATATTAAGACTGATAGGCGCGATGCGTTAAAGCTGGTGAAGTTGTTAAAATCGGAAGATCTCACGCCCATTTATGTGCCTGAGCCAGAAGATGAAGCGGTAAGAGATTTATCCCGCGCTCGAGAGCTTGCGATGAAAGATTTAAAAGAAGCCAAATACCAACTCAAAGCGCTGCTGCTGAGAAACAATATTCGGTATGAAGGAACTGCTAACTGGTCGAAGAAACATCTGCGGTGGCTGACTGAACTGATATTACCTCATCCGGCGCAGCAAATCGTATTGCAGGAACAGTTGCAGACTATTGAAGAGCGGATCCGCCGCTTAGAAAGGCTGGATAATGAGCTAACCCATCATGTACACCAGTGGCGTTATTATCCTGTCGTTAAAGCGATCCAAGCCATGCGTGGTGTGAGGCTGCTAGTGGCGGTTGGGGTTGTTGCGGAACTTGGTGATTTACACCGATTCGACCACCCGAGAAAGCTTATGGCTTATTTAGGCTTAGTACCCAGCGAACATTCCTCTGGTGGAAAACGTCATTTGGGCGCTATTACGAAGTCTGGTAACGGTAGAGCTAGACGCTTGTTAATTGAGGGGGCGCACAGCTATCGATATCCAGCAAATGTATCGACTAATATTCAAATTCGTCAAGAAGGGCTACCCAAAGACATCGTCGATATTGCGTGGAAAGCACAGCTTCGACTGTGCAAACGCTACCAGCGAATGAGTAAAAAAGGTAAGCATTACAACCTCATTATCACCGCAATAGCCAGAGAGATGGCAGCCTACATATGGGCTATCGCTAAAGAAGTGGTGCTTACGCCAGTTAATCCAAAATTGAGATTGAGCAGAGTACCTGCATGATAAAAGAGTTCGAGCTAATGCATTCGGATCAGGCCGCGGAATGTGGCACAACCTACTAGGGCGTTATGACGGCAATAACTTAACGGTTATTGATCCACGAACATAGACTGATGAGAAGGTGACCACGGCGGAGTGAGTAAGGTAGGCGCTGTTCACTGAAAGGTGAATAATCCACGAATACCAGCATGACAACCGACGACATTACTGCCTCATCCGGTGCGTTAGCTCATTTAATATGAGTAAGAACACAGCTAATTATGGACCGAAAAAATGTCAGGGAGACATTCGGTTTTTATTGACAAGGGGAGTCATACCAACGCTCGCATAACGGGCAATAACACGTAGGCTAAAATTAGAGCGAAGCGACTGAGCCTACGTGTTATTGTCCCAGCGAGCCAGCGAGCGAGTTTATGCGCTTGTTAAATTGCATTTGGCTTCAATCCAATATCTGCGCATACCTCCGGTAAAATCTCCTCAGTGAGACCCGTTGGAAGTGTATTTAGTTTAGATGACGCCAATTGAGAACCCTCATCCTCGTTAGTAATATTTTCTATCCAAGATTTAAAGAAGGAAACTCTA